>CAMLMV010000109.1 GCA_946481275.1 uncultured Massilia sp. | reverse complement strand
CGGCGGCGGCATCCACGGCGAGCCGGCGGAGGTCTTCGTACAGCCAGCGGGCGGCAATGCCCGTCCGTTGGCGGACTGGTCGTTCCGCCCGTCGCGCGTGACCGTGGCGCTGGTCGACGACAAGAACCAGCACCCCACGCTGCTCTACAACCGGATGATCCATCCGCTGCAGCCGTACGCGATCCGCGGCGTGATCTGGTACCAGGGCGAATCGAATGCGAACACGGTGGCGGAGGCGCTCAAGTACCGCACGCAGTTCCCGGCGCTGATCCAGCAGTGGCGTCGCCAGTGGCAGGCGCCCGGGCTGCCGTTCCTGTGGGTGCAGCTGGCGAACTTCTCTTCCGGCGTCGACCAGGGCGATACGAGCCCGTGGGCGGTGCTGCGCGAATCGCAGTCGGCCACGCTGTCGTTGCCGGCCACGGCGCAGGTGGTGACCATCGACATCGGCAATCCGACCGACATCCATCCGCTCAACAAGCAGGATGTCGGCAAGCGGCTTGCGTTGGCAGCGCGGCACGTCGCGTACGGTGAATCGCTGGTCTACCACGGGCCGGTCCATACGCAGGCGCAGTTCTCGGACGGCGTCGCGACCCTCGCCTTCGACGGTGGCGGTAGCGCGCTCGCGGTGCGTGGAGGCGGCACGCGTGTGCACGGCTTCGCGCTGGCCGGCGACGATCGCGTCTTCCATCCGGCCGAGGCCACGCTCGTCGACGGTCGCGTCGTCGTGCGCAGTGACGCGGTGAAGTCGCCCGTGGCGCTGCGCTACGGCTGGTCCGACAACCCGGCCGACGCCGACCTGATCAATGCGGCGAGCTTGCCTGCCTCGCCTTTCCGTACCGATGCGTGGTGACCCCGGAATGCCTTCGATGATGCCCCGCCGCCTGTTGCTGCTTTCGCTCGTCGCGCTGCTCGGCCTGGCCGCCTGCCAACCCACCGGAAAAGGCGATGCGCCGGCCACGACGAAGGGCGACGGAGCGGCCGATGCGGCCGGTGCCACACCGATCCCGCGGATCGTCAGCAAGGACGGGCGCCATGCGCTGATGGTGGACGGTGCGCCGTTCCTCATCCTCGGCGCGCAGGTCAACAACTCCAGCAACTGGCCGCAGGCGCTGGACGACGTCTGGCCCGCCATCGACGTGGTCAAGCCGAACACGGTGATGGTGCCGGTGGCCTGGGAGCAGGTCGAAGCGAAGGAAGGCACGTTCGATTTCTCCTTCGTCGATGTGCTGCTGAAGCAGGCGCGCGAGAAGGACGTGCGCCTGATCCTGCTGTGGTTCGCCACCTGGAAGAACAACAGCCCGAACTACGCGCCGGACTGGGTCAAGCTGGACAACACCCGCTTCCCGCGCGTGGTCACCGCCGACGGCCGCACGCTCAATTCGCTGTCGCCGCACGCACAGGCCACGCTGGACGCCGACCGCAAGGCCTTCGTCGCCCTGATGCAGCACCTGAAGGCGGCCGACCCGCAGCGCACCGTCATCATGGTGCAGCCGCAGAACGAACCCGGCACCTACGGCAGCGTGCGCGATTTCTCGCCGCTGGCGCAGAAGGTATTCGAAGGACCGGTGCCGGACGCCCTGCTGAAGAAGCTCGGCAAGTCGCCGGGCACATGGCGCGAGGTGTTCGGCGCCGACGCGGACGAGTATTTCCACGCCTGGCATATCGCCCACTACATCGACCAGGTGGCCGAAGCGGGCAAGGCGGTCTATCCGCTGCCGATGTACATCAACGCCGCGCTGCGCGGACCGTTCAATCCCGGCCAGCCGGGGCAGTACGCCAGCGGTGGACCGACCGACAACGTGCTGGACGTGTACAAGGCCGCCGCGCCGCACATCGACCTGCTGGCGCCGGACATCTACATGCCCGAGTACACGCACTACACCACGGTGCTGGACCGCTACGCGCGCCCCGACAATCCGCTGTTCGTCGCCGAGACCGGCAACCGCGAGGAATACGCGCGCTATTTCTTCTCCGCGCTGGGCGAACAGGCCATCGGCTGGTCGCCGTTCGGCATCGACTTCTCGCACTACACCAACTGGCCGCTGGGCGCGAAGAGGGTGGACGCCGAAACGCTCTCTCTGTTCGCGCTGAACTACGCCATCGCACGCCCGGCGGCGCGCGTCATCGCGCAGGCCAGCTTCGAGGGCAAGGTGCGCGGTACCGCCGAGCAGCCTGGCCAGGCCGTGCAGACGGTGAAGATCGACGACCGCTGGAACATGGTGGTCACCTATGGCGTGCCGCAGTTCTGGTTCCAGGGCGAGCCGCCCGGCAATCCGGAGCCCATCGGTCGTGCGCTGGTGGTGCAGCTGGGGCCGGACGAGTTCCTGGTCGCCGGCGCACACGCGCGCATCAACATCACCGCCGCCGATCCGGCCGTGGCCGCACGGCAGATCTACGACTATGTCGACGAGGGCACCTACGTCGATGGCAAGTGGGTCTTCCGGCGGCGCTGGAATGGCGACCAGACCGACTACGGCCTCAATTTCTCCGGCATCCCGCAGTTGCTGCGGGTGAAGCTGGCCACCTACTGATCGATCCGCGGACCGGCATGCCGGTCCCAGAACCCGGGTGCCCACGCGCCCGAACGAGGAGCAAGCGATGGGTTACTTGAAGACGTTGACGGTGCC
>CAMLMV010000108.1 GCA_946481275.1 uncultured Massilia sp. | reverse complement strand
GCAGGATGGCCTGCGCCAGCTCGTCGTGCTCGGCCTGCGAGAACAGGTCCATCGCGACCCAGTCCGGGTCCGTCGTACCGTCGCACAGCACGAGGATTTCCGACGGGCCCGCGATCATGTCGATACCGACCGTGCCGAACACGCGGCGCTTGGCGGCGGCGACGTACGCATTGCCCGGGCCGACAATTTTATCGACCGGCGGAATGGTCGCCGTGCCGTACGCGAGCGCGCCGACGGCTTGCGCGCCGCCGATCGTGATCACGCGGGTCACGCCAGCGATCGCGGCGGCCGCGAGCACCATGCGGTTCTTGACGCCGTCCGGCGTCGGCACGACCATCACGATTTCCTTCACGCCCGCGACCTGCGCGGGAATCGCGTTCATCAGCACGGACGACGGATACGCGGCCTTGCCGCCGGGGACGTAGATGCCCACGCGGTCCAGCGGCGTCACGCGCTGGCCCAGCACCGTGCCGTCCGGCTCCGTGTACGTAAAACCGTTCAGCTCCTGCTTCTGGCGTTCGTGGAACACGCGGATGCGTTCCGCGGCCGTGCGCAGTGCGGCGCGCTGGGCTTCCGGCAGCGCATTCAACGCTTCCTGCAGCTCTTCCTGCGTGACGTCGAGCGCGGCCATGCTGGTGGCGCCGCCGTTCGGGAGGCGATCGAACCTGTTCGTGTATTCCAGCACGGCGGCGTCGCCGCGCGCCTTCACGTCGGCGAGGATCTTCGCGACGGCCGATTCGATGGCGTCGTCGGTCTCGGCTTCGAACGCGAGCAGCGTATTCAGGGTCTGCTGGAAGCCTTCGGCGGTGGAATCGAGTTTGCGGATCGTGATGGACATGGTCGTTAGCACTTCTGCTGCTTGGACGCGCGTTCGAACGCGTCGATGATCGGTTGCAGGCGCTCGCGCTTGAGTTTCAGCGCGGCCTGGTTGACGACGAGGCGCGACGAGATCTCCATGATCTTTTCGACTTCGACCAGGTTGTTGGCGCGCAGCGTGCCGCCCGTCGACACGACGTCGACGATGGCGTCGGACAGGCCGACCAGCGGCGCCAGCTCCATCGAACCATACAGTTTGATCAGGTCGACGTGCACGCCCTTCTTGGCGAAGTGCTCGCGCGCCGTGTGCACGAACTTGGTGGCCACGCGCAGGCGCGCGCCCTGGCGCACGGCGTTGTCGTAGTCGAAGCCGGCGTTGGCGGCCACGGACATGCGGCAGCAGGCGATGCGCAGGTCGATCGGCTGGTACAGCCCTTCGCCGCCATGCTCGAGCAGCACGTCCTTGCCGGCCACGCCGAAGTCGGCGGCGCCATGCTGGACATAGGTCGGCACGTCGCTGGCGCGCACGATCAGCACGCGGATGCCGGGATCGTTGGTGGCGAGGATCAGTTTGCGCGAGGTTTCCGGATTTTCCAGCACCTCGATGCCGGCCGCGGACAGCAGCGGCAGCGTGTCTTCGAAGATGCGGCCCTTCGAGAGGGCGAGGATCAGCTGCGAGCTGTCCCGAGTAGTGTCGTTCATGTG
Organism: uncultured Massilia sp.; assembly: GCA_946481275.1. Next base: position 1,179 of record CAMLMV010000108.1, on the reverse strand, counting down.
AATGTCGTTCTGGCGCCGGGCCCGTTCACGGGTCGGCGCGCGTGCTTTTACTTGATGCGTACGATGTCCGCGCCCACCGCCGACAACTTCGCCTCCATCCGGTCGTAGCCGCGATCGAGGTGATAGATGCGGTCGACGAGGGTCGTGCCCTCGGCGGCCAGGCCGGCGATCACGAGGGAAGCCGAGGCGCGCAGGTCGGTCGCCATCACGGGCGCGCCGACGAGGCGGTCGACGCCCTTGATGAAGGCCGTGTTGCCCTCGGTGGAGATCTGCGCGCCCAGGCGGTTCATTTCCTGCACGTGCATGAAGCGGTTTTCGAAGATGGTTTCGGTGACCTTGCTCGAGCCGTTCGCGATCGTGTTCACGGCCATGAACTGGGCCTGCATGTCGGTCGGGAAGCCCGGGTATTCCGTGGTACGGAACGACACCGGCTGCGGGCGGCCGTCCATGCGCGCGCGGATGCTGTCGCCTTCGATGGTCAGTTGCAGGCCCATTTCGCGCAGCTTGTCGATGCCCGCGTCGAAGATGTCCGTGCGGGTGCGGGTGATGCGGATGTCGCCGCCCGTCGCCGCCACGGCGCACAGGAACGTCGCCGCTTCGATGCGGTCGGAGATCACCGCGTGTTCGGTGCCGTGCAGGCTGTCGACGCCCTGGATCACGAGGCGGTCGGTGCCGATGCCGTCGATCTTCGCGCCCATCGCGACGAGCATGTTCGCGAGGTCCGTCACTTCCGGTTCGCGCGCGGCGTTTTCCAGGACCGTCTCGCCGTCGGCCAGGGTGGCGGCCATCAGGAGGTTCTCGGTGCCGGTCACGGTGATCATGTCCGTGTGGATGCGGGCGCCCTTCAGGCGGGCCGCTTTGGCGAAGATGTAGCCGCCCTCGATCGTGATGTCGGCGCCCATCTGGCGCAGGCCCTTGATGTGCTGGTCGACCGGACGCGAACCGATCGCGCAGCCGCCCGGCAGCGACACCTTGGCTTCGCCGAAACGCGCCAGCATCGGGCCCAGCACGAGGATAGCCGCGCGCATCGTCTTCACCAGTTCATACGGTGCGACGAGGGTGTTGATGGCGGAGCCGTTCAGCACGACGTTCTCGTCGTCCTGCGTAACTTTCAGGCCGGTCTGTTCGAGCAGGCGCAGCATCGTGCGCACGTCGTGCAGGCGCGGCACGTTCGACAGG
>CAMLMV010000107.1 GCA_946481275.1 uncultured Massilia sp. | reverse complement strand
CTCACGGCCGCCGGCAGTGCGGCGGCGATCGCCTTCATGTGGTGGCCGGTGTTGTGATCGGCGACGCGTCGGCATCCGGCCACGCGGGACACTGTCGGCGCCTGCGCGTGACATCGGCCGTCCCCTGCACGCCACGCCGCGTTCGGGCACACTGCGCGGCCGTCACGTGATTCGGCCGCGCGCCCGCACCCCACAAGGACTTCGTGAAGACCCCTGCCAGCCTGCTGATGCTGATCGACGAAGGCGTCATCGACGAGGTCCTGCGCCCGCTCAAGAGCGGCAAGGAAGCGGCCGTCTACGTGGTGCGGTCCGGCGACGACGTGCGTTGCGCGAAGGTCTACAAGGACATGGCGCAGCGCAGCTTCCAGAAGCGCGCGCAGTACCAGGAAGGCCGCAAGTCGCGCGGCAGCCGCGAGGCCCGCGCGATCGCCACCAGCAGCCGCTACGGCCGCAGGCAGCAGGAGGCCGAGTGGAAGAACGCCGAGGTCGACGCGCTGTACCAGCTGCGCGAAGCCGGCGTGCGCGTGCCGGAACCTCATGGCTTCTTCCACGGCGTGCTGGTGATGGAACTGGTCACCGACGCCGAGGGCTTCTCCGCCCCGCGCCTGGGCGAAGTGGAACTGACACCCGAACAGGCCCGCGCGTATCACGCCGTGCTCGTGCGGCAGGTGGTGCGCATGCTGTGCTGCGGCCTGATCCACGGCGACCTGTCCGCTTACAACGTGCTGGTCGGCCCCGATGGCCCAGTGGTGATCGACTTCCCGCAGGTGGTCAGCGCCGCCGGCAACAACACCGCCCGCAGCATGCTGCTGCGCGACGTCAACAACCTCACCGCCACCCTCGGCCGCTGGGCGCCGGAACTGCTCGACACCTGGTACGGCGAGGAGATGTGGGAGCTGTTCGAAGCCGGCATGCTGCTGCCGGACACCCCCCTGACCGGCCAGTTCACCCCCGACGAACGCAGCGTCGATCTCGACGGCGTGCGCGATGCGATCAACGACGCGCGCCAGCTGGCGCTGATCCGCCAGCAGGGCCGCGAGGCGCAGGACGAAGATTGATCACGCCTGCCCGGCCGCCACCGCGTCGGCCAGCCTCGGGAACAAGGGCTTGAAGCCCAGGTCCTCGCGGATGCGCTGCGTGTCCATCACCGCCGCGAACGCCTGCGCGCGTTCCGGCGTACTGCCGTCGGGCGGCGGATGACCGACGGCGGCGAACAGGGTGGCGAGGTCCGGCGCTTCGTCATCGGCCACGTTGTAGACGGCATGCGCAGGTGACGGCACTGCCAGCAGGCGTATCACGGCCTGCGCCACGTCAGTATGGTGGCCGATGGACATGCGCTGCGCCGGCGGAAAGGTGCACATGAACGGCACCACGTCGGCGATATGCGGATCCCCATCGCCGTAGACGAACGGCAACCGCAGGATGCGCACATCCAGGCCGTCGATGTCCCGCAGCATACGCTCGGCGGCAAACTTGCTTTGCGGGTAAGCATCCGGCGGCGCGCACGCATCGTCCTCGTGCGCGGGGACACCCCCGTTCGGGCCATAGACCAGCCCGGTACTGGTGAACACGAAGCGCCCCACCCCCGCATTGCGGGCGGCGCGCGCCAGATGGTGCGTGCCCAGGTTGTTCACCGCGTGTGCCTGCTCCGGCGTGGCGCCGCGGAAGAACGCCGCACAATGCACCACCGCCTCCACCCCCTGCACGGCCGCCGCCAGCGACGCGGGCTGCATCAGGTCGCCGATGACAAGCTGGATGCCGTGATCGGGCAATTCGGCTGCACGCGCGGCATCGCGCACCACGGCACGCACGACGTATCCCTGCTGCACCAGCCGTTTGGCCAGCCTGCTTCCCACTTTTCCGGTCGCGCCGGTGATCAGTATGTTCATGCGGCCCACGATAGGCGGCATGGCGTGCTGCGCATTGGAAAAAACGGCCATCGTGTCCCGGTTTGCCGCGCGCCCGGCGAGGCGATCACAATGAGCGCATGTCCCCCGTCCTCGCCCGCTCCCCTGTATTCGCGCCCACGGCCGACCTGGCGCCGATCATGGCGATGACGCTGAGCGAGTATCCGCGCGACCGACAGCGCGTCGCCATGCCACAGGTGGAAGCGCAGATCGTCGTACGCTTCGGCCCGACCCTGCCCGGCGGCGTCGACGTGCATGCGATGGGACCGCGCACGCGGGTGCAGCGCAAGTTCATCCGCGGCGGACAGCGCGCTGTGCTCGCGCGCCTGCGGCCCGGCGCCTACGACGCCGCGCTGGGCCTCTCCGCCACCGAGTTGCAAGGCACGCCGGTACCGCTGGAAGCCTTGTGGGGAACGCCCGACGTCCATCGCCTGCGCGAGCAACTGGCGCAGGTGGCCGACATGCAGGCTGCCGGCGCGCTGCTGGAGGCCACCGTATCGGCGCGTGCGGCGCGGCGCACGACGCGCCATGCCGCGCCGACGTTCCTGCCTGCCGCATTGGAACGTCTGCAGTCCGCGTCGGTCGGCCATGTCGCACGCGAACTGGGCGTCAGCGAGCGCCATCTTCGTCGCGTGCTGCACGACACGCTGGGCCTCAGCCCCAAGACCTACACCCGCCTTACGCGCTTCGCGTCCGCCGTGCGCGCCGCGCAATCGCGTGGCGACGCCCACTGGGCTGCCATCGCCGCCGACGCCGGCTACTACGACCAGGCCCACCTGATCGCTGACTTCCACGCCATCGCCGGTCGCACACCGAGGGCACTGTTAGCCGAACTGCGCGACGGCGATGGTGATATCGCCGGAGCGCCGCGCTTTGTCGTCCTTGCACGCGATGCGTGATGCCCGATGTTCGTAGGGCGGGCC
>CAMLMV010000106.1 GCA_946481275.1 uncultured Massilia sp. | reverse complement strand
GCGGCTCGCCGCCCAGCACGCGCAGGGTCATCTTGTACAGGTCTTCCAGCAGCTTCGCCTTCCACGCATTCCACACCTTCGGGCTCGTGCCGCGGATGTCGGCCACCGTCAGCAGGTACAGCGCGGTCAGGTGGCGCTCGTCGCGCACGAGGCGGGCGAAGGACTGGATGACGTCCGGGTCGGACAGGTCCTGCTTCTGCGCGACCACCGACATCGTCAGGTGGTGCTCGACGAGGAACACGACCAGTTCCGTGTCTTCCCCGGACAGCGCGTGGTCGCGGCAGAATTCCAGCGCGTCGACCTTGCCCAGTTCCGAGTGGTCGCCGCCGCGGCCCTTGGCGATGTCGTGGAAGAGGGCGGCCACGTACAGCAGCCAGCGGTCGCGGAAATTGGCGATCAGCTGGCTGCAGAACGGGTATTCGTGCGCGTGCTCCGTCATCGTGAAGCGGCGCATGTTGCGCACGACCATCATGATGTGCTGGTCGACCGTGTACACGTGGAACAGGTCGTGCTGCATCTGGCCGATGATGCGCCGGAAGTTCGGCAGGTAGCGGCCGAGGATGCCCATGTCGTTCATGCGGCGCAGCGCGTGCACGAGGCCCACGGGTGCCTGCAGCACGCGCAGGAACAGGGCGCGGTGCTGCGGGTTGGCGCGGAACGCGTCGTCGATGAGGGTGCGCGCGTGCCACAGGGCGCGCATCGTGCGCGCCGTCATGCCCTTGATGTCCGGGCGCTCCGTCATCAGGACGAAGATTTCCAGCACGGCGGCAGGCAGCGTCTCGAACGTGTCGTCGGCGGCGATGTCGATGAAGCCGCCCACTTCGTTGAAGCGCGGGTTGATCGGCACCGGCTGCGACGGCGTCGGGAACAGGTAGGCCTCGATGTTCTGCAGCAGGATCGTGTTCAGCTGGGTCACGGTCTTCGCGGCCCAGTAATACCGCTGCATCAGGTATTCGCTGGCGCGGCGCGCGTCGAGACCCTGGCCCGTCGACGCGAGGCCGAACGTTTCCGCGATGGCCGTCTGCACGTCGAACACGAGGCGGTCTTCGCGCCGGTTCGTCTGCAGGTGCAGGCGGATGCGGATGTCCTTGAAGGCGCGCTCCTTTTCCATCAGCTGGCGCGCTTCCTCGCGCGTGATCAGGCCGCGGATCGCGAGCTGGCTCCAGGAATTCGCGAGGCCGGCCGCCTTGGCCACCCACAGGATCACCTGCAGGTCGCGCAGGGCGCCGGGGCTTTCCTTGACGTTCGGCTCCAGCGAGAACGGCGTGAACTCGTATTTCGCGTGGCGCAGGCGCATCTCGGCCGTCTTGGCCTGGAAGAAGGCCTGCGGGTCCATCGCCTCGTCGTAGCGGCGCAGCAGCTCGTTGAAGACGGTCTCGTTGCCCGTCACGAGGCGGGCTTCCAGCAGGCTCGTCTGCACGGTGATGTCGGCGGCCGACTCCGTCATGCATTCGTCCACCGTACGGATGCTGTGGCCGATCTCCAGGCCCAGGTCCCACAGCAGCTGCACGAAGTTTTCCAGCTTCGCCTGCGCGATCGCGTCGGGCGGGCTGCCCAGCAGGATCAGGAGGTCGACGTCGGAATTCGGAAACAGCTCGCCGCGGCCGTAGCCGCCCACGCCCACGAGCGCGGCGTCGGGCGGCATGCCGGCCGCGTGCCACGCATCCGCCAGCACGCCGTCCACGCTGTGGCGCAGGCCGCGCAACAGTTTTTCCGGCTTGCCGTTCTCGCGGAACTCGGCGATGACGAGCTGGCGCTCGGCTTTCAGGCGTTGTTTCAGCTGCAGCGGCTGCAGGGGTTGCGTCGGGGTGGCGGTGGCAGTGGACATAAGAGTGGATCAGGCGGCGACGGTGTCTTTCGGCTGGACGATGGCGGGCGGTGGCGGGGTGCCGGCCGACGTCGTCAGCACTTCATAGCCCGTCTCCGTCACGAGGATCATGTGTTCCCACTGGGCCGACAGGCTGCGGTCCTTCGTCTTGATGGTCCAGCCGTCCGGCATTTCGCGGATCTCGCGGCGGCCCGCGTTGATCATCGGCTCGATCGTGAAGATCATGCCGGCTTTCAGTTCCTCGCCCGTGCCCGGACGGCCGTAGTGCAGCACTTGCGGTTCTTCGTGGAACACCTTGCCGATGCCGTGGCCGCAGAATTCGCGCACCACGGAGTAGCCGGCGTTTTCCGCATGCTGCTGGATCACGTGGCCGATATCGCCCAGGTGCGCGCCCGGTTTCACCTTGGAAATCCCGAGCCACATGCATTCGTAGGTGATCTCCGCCAGGCGGCGCGCCAGCTTCGACGGCTCGCCGATGAAGAACATGCGGCTGTTGTCGCCGTGGTAGCCATCCTTCGTGATGACGGTGACGTCGATGTTCACCACGTCGCCATTCTTGAGGACCTTGTCGCCCGGAATGCCGTGGCAGATCACGTCGTTGACGGAGGTGCAGACGGCTTTCGGGAACGGCGGGTAGCCCGGCGGCGCATAGTTCAGCGGCGCAGGGACGGTGCCTTGTACATTGACCATGTATTCATGGCACAGACGGTCCAGTTCGCCGGTGGTCACGCCCGCCTTGACGAAGGGCGTGATGTAGTCGAGCACCTCGGCACCGAGGCGGCCGGCGATGCGCATGCCCTCGATGTCTTCCGGGGTCTTGATGGAAATTGCCATATTGATCCGTTCTGCAATAAGTTCTGTGCCGGTCATTATATGTGATTCATAACGCCGCCGGGCCGGAGGCGGTCGCCGCTTTTGCGAACGTCATGCGTGCGCAAGCTTGAAATTCGTGTCAAATCCCGCTAGAATCTCGGGTTGCTCGTGTCCGTATCGAGCAATTTGTGAATGTAAATCGCGAATGCGGCCGACAAGGGTGCCCGGAAACGGGTGTACCGGCCGTCATTCAAGACCCAACCCTGGAGAATACAATGTCTGTCACTATGCGCGAAATGCTGGAAGCCGGTGTTCACTTCGGCCACCAGACCCGTTTCTGGAACCCGAAAATGGCCCCGTTCATCTTCGGTCATCGCAACAAGATCCACATCATCAACCTGGAAAAGACCATGGCGATGTATCAGGATGCGATGAAGACCATCAAGCAGATCGCCGCCAACCGCGGCACGATCCTGCTGGTGGGCACGAAGCGCCAGGCCCGCGACATCATCGCCGCTGAAGCGCAGCGCGCCGGTGTGCCGTACGTCGACCAGCGCTGGCTGGGCGGCATGCTGACCAACTTCAAGACCATCAAGACCTCGATCAAGCG
>CAMLMV010000105.1 GCA_946481275.1 uncultured Massilia sp. | reverse complement strand
GCGTGCGATAGCCGTTCTCGTAGCCGTGGTAGACCATCCAGCTGTCGCCGGCCGGTCCCTCCACCAGCGTCGCGTGGCCGCGCGACCACCAGGGCTCTGCATCACTCAACGTGCGCAAGAGCGGATTGTGCGGGCAGTGCTCCCACGGGCCGTGGATCGAGCGCGAGCGCGCGGCGATCACCATGTGGCCGGTGACCGGGCCGGCCGTGCCGCCGACGGCGGTGACCAGGTAGAACCAGTCGCCACGCCGCGTCAGCTTGGGGCCTTCGGGCGCGAAGTTCTCGGTGATCCAGTCGTCCGGATAGCGCCACGGGCTGTATGCGTGCTCCAGAGCGCCGTCGGTCGCCAGGCCGTCGTCGGTGAGGCGGACCTTGCGGATGCCGTTGACGAACAGGTAACGCCGCCCGTCTTCGCCGACGGCGTGGCCCGGATCGATGCAGCCATCGATGTGCAGGTCCACCGGTGCGCTCCACGGTCCGCGGATGTCGTCGGCCCAGATCGCGTGGATCTTCCATGCCTGGTCTTTGGCCAGCGCCGGCAGGTAGATGAAGTAGCGACCGCCGTGCTTGCAGAGATCGACGGCCCACACCGTTCCCACCTGCGTGCGCAACGCGGGGCCGAGCGGCGTCCAGGCGACGAGGTCGGTCGAGTGCCAGATCACCAGGCCGGGATAGGCGTCGAACGACGAGAACGTCATGTAGTAGTCGTCGCCGTCCCTGAGGATCGTGGGGTCGGGACGATCGCCGGCGACGATGGGGTTGAGATAGGTGCCGTTGCCGAGGTCGGCCTTGCGTTGGCCTTCGACGCCGGTGGCGTGCGCCGGCGGCGCAGGCGCGCACGCTGTGGTGGCGGCCACGCGCGACGACAGCGGCCAGGTGGCCAGGCCGGCGAGTCCGGCCTTGAACAGTGCACGACGCGAGGTGCCTGGCATGCGGACGCCGCGACTGCGCGGTCAGCGACGCACGGCGTAGAGGCCGAACGTGTTGCCGATGAAGCCGCCCGCCGTCTCCACGCTGAGCAGGCTGGCGTCCAGGCCGGTGGCGACGCTCCTCCAGTCGCCAGCGGTCAGCGAGTACGACGCGTCCAGGCGCGGGCCGTCGACGCGGAAGCGCAGCGACACGGGGCCGTGCCCTTCGTCCAGCGGAATGCGTGCCAGGCGATCGCCTCCCTTCGCGCCCTCGCGGCCGCTGCGCCGGTACAGCGACACCGCCAGTCCGCGCGCATCGCGTTCGACGCCGAGCACGTAGTGGCCGTACTCGTTCTGCAGCAGCACCAGTCCCGCCAGTTCGCCGGTTGCGGGCTTGAAGGAGGCGAGCGTGGTTTCCAGCGTGGCCGCGTGATGCTGCACGCGGTGCGCGATGTACGACGGCTGGCCCGGCGCGGTGCCGAATGCGCCCAGCGGCATCGTGCCCGGCGTGATCGTCAGGCCATGCTTGCCGGTGGCGTACCAGCGGCGCTGCGGCGGATGCAGGGTCATCCACGCCAGCGGCAGCGTGGGCGCGTCGAAGCGCTCTGTCCACGTCATCGGTCCACTGGTCGGCAGCGGCTGCGGATTGCGCGGCAGGTCGGGGCGCTTGGCGACCATGGGTACGCGCTCGCCGCGTGGCAGGATCACCGGCCAGCCGTCCTTCCAGGTGACGGGCAGCAGGAAGGTTTCGCGGCCGAGGTTGTACTGGTTGCCGCGGTACGGGCGGGTGGCGAGGAACACCGCCCACCACGTGCCGTCCTTGAGCTTCACGAACTGCGCGTGGCCGGTGGAGGTCACCGGATCGGCACGCTTCGGGTCGAGATCGCGCTGGGTCAACGCGGGATTCGACGGGGACGGCTGGTAAGGGCCGGTGAGCGCGCGGCTGCGCCATACCATCTGCGCATGCTGCTCGCCGGTGCCGCCCTCGGCAGCGGTCAGGTAGTACCAGCCGTCGTGCTTGAAGACGTGGGGGCCTTCGACGTGTTCGGGGTTCGTGGCCGGATCGGCGCCGCCGTCCACCAGCAGGATGCGCTGGCCGACGCGCTCGCGCGTTCCGAAGTCGAAGCGTTGCAGCCAGATGGCGCGGTGCCCGTCGTAGCGGAGCTTTCCGTCGGGCACGTCGTTGTGCACGATCCACGCGCTGCCGTCGTCGTCGAAGAACAGCGAGGGATCGATGCCGCTGATGCCGAGCCAGATCGGGTCCGACCAGGGGCCGGCAGGATTCTTTGCCGTGACCACGAAGTTGCCGCGGTCGCAGTAGAAGCAGGTGTTGGCGACGTAGAACGTGCCGTCGTGATGGGCGAGGGTGGCGGCGAACAGGCCGCGGGTCAGTTCTTCCTTGTCGCCGTAGTCGATCTGCCCGGGGCGGTGGATCGCGTTGCCGACCTGCGTCCACGACACCAGATCGGTGCTGTGGAAGACCGGGAGCCCTGGGAAGTAGCCGAACGTGGAAGTGACCAGGTAGAAATCGTCGCCGACGCGGATCGCGGACGGATCGGGGTAGAAGCCGGCGACGACCGGATTGCGGTATTCGTCCGCGTCCACCGGCGGTCCGCCATCGTCGCCGTGGTAACGCACTTCGCTGAAGACCGCATCGCCCGCCCATGCGGGACCGACCATCAACGATGCCGCCAGGATCCATGCGCAGTGCTTCAGCATCCGGTCTTCCTCTAGTAGGGGGCGGTCGCGGTACGCCGTGCCCACAGCGCATGCAGGCCGCGCGCGGACAGGTCTTCGGGATGGCGCTGCACGCCGACGCCCAGCGTCGTCAGTGCGTGCGCGTAGGAGGCCAGCAGGCGGTCGTTGCCGATCAGGTGCACCTGGGCCGGACGCGGCGCATGCGAGAGCAGGCCCGATGCGCGCAACTCGTGGCCGATCAGCAGGCCGGAGAGATACGACGGCAGCGCCGCCTCGGCGAACTGCTGGAACAGGCCCGTCGTGCGCACGCCGAACAGATGGTGCAGCAGGCCACCGGCGTCGGCGCTGCGCTTCAGTCCGGCGTCGAAGGCGTAACCATCGAAGCGCACGTCGCCGGCCGGCATCAGCCGGCCGAGGATGCTGTGCTGGCGCAGCAGCGCGAACAGCTCGCCGGTCATCGCGGTGGCGATGCGGTGCACCCGGCCGTCGCGCACCGTGACCCACTTGCTGTGGGTGCCCGGCAGGCAGACGACATGCGTTCCGCCGGGCAGGGCGTCGAGCAGTGCCGCGAGTTGCGTCTCTTCGCCACGCATGACGTCGGGCACGCTGTCCGAGTCGCTGTCGCGCAGGCCCGGCACCAGCCATAGCGCGCGGCCATTGAAGCCCGGCGGATGGAAACGCTGCATGCCCAGCGCCAGCGCATGGTTGCCGGCCGGGCAGGACAGGTACGGCATCTCGTACCAGCCGCCGCGGCCGCCCACCATCCCGCACAGCAGGATGTCGGTGTCGTCCCAGCCGGCGATTTCCTGCGCGAGCACGTCGCCGAAGCGGCCCGCGCACGCCAGCACGCCCTGGTCGCTGCGGCGGCGTTCGCGTACCTGGCCGTCGTCGGCCATCCGGTACAGGCGCAGGCTGCTGGTCCCCCAGTCGACGGCGATCATGGCAGGCGCACCCGGTCCACGCCGCGCGCCAGTACGCGCCCGGTGCGATGCGCGAACACGCCGCCCGACAACGGCGAAGCGGCGAGCGCGGTGGCATCGAGGCCGACGCGTGCGCTGGTCACGTACAGCGTGTCCTCGCGCAGCACGCAGCACGAAGGCTGCGGTGCGGGGACGCGCACGATCCGGTCGATGCGGCCATCCGGGAGGTAGCGCACCACGCGCCCTGCGCCCCACTGCGCGTTCCACAGCGCGCCTTCGGCGTCGATGATGGAGCCGTCGGGTTCCGCGCCG
>CAMLMV010000104.1 GCA_946481275.1 uncultured Massilia sp. | reverse complement strand
GCGATGGACCTGTTCTCGCAGGCCGAGCACGACGAGCTGGCGCAGGCCATCCTGCTGTGCCCCGACGCCGACTACATCGCGCAGGTCGAAGCGAGCATTCATAAACTGCTGCCGACGATGCCACGCAAGGAGACCATCGCCACGTCGATGACGGACCGCGGCGCCTTGATCAAGGTGCGCGACATGGACGAAGCGTGCGCGATCGCCAACGCCATCGCGGCCGAGCACCTGGAGATCTCCGCCGAGGAGCCGCAGCAGTGGGCCGATAAAATCCGTCACGCCGGCGCGATGTTCCTGGGCCGCTTCTCGTCCGAATCGCTGGGCGATTATTGCTGCGGCCCGAACCACGTGCTGCCGACGTCGCGCACGGCGCGTTTCTCGTCGCCGCTGGGCGTGTACGACTTCCAGAAGCGCTCGTCGATCCTGTTCGTGTCGCAGGCCGGCGCGCAAACGCTGGGCAAGGTCGCGGCCGAACTCGCGTACGGCGAGGGCCTGCAGGCGCACGCGCGCAGCGCAGAACTCAGGATTCAGCCGGAATCATGACGGCCTGGCTCGATCAGGTCTTCTGCGAGGATGCGCTCGACGGCATGGCGCGCATCCCCGACGGCAGCATCGACCTGATCCTGACGGACCCGCCGTACAATCTCGGCAAGGATTACGGCAACGGCTCGGACCAGCAGAGCGTGGAGGATTACCTCGCGTGGACCGAGCGCTGGATCGATTGTGCGCTGCCGAAACTGAAAGACAACGGCAGCCTGTACATCTTTCTCACGTGGCGCTTCGCGCCCGAGATCTTCGTCATGCTCAAGCGGCGCATGACGATGATGAACGAGATCATCTGGGACCGCCGCGTCCCCTCGATGGGGGGCAGCACCAGGAGCTTCAGCTCGGTGCACGACACCATCGGCTTCTTCGTGAAGCGCAAGGATTATTATTTCGACTTGGACTCCGTGCGTATCCCGTACGACGCCGAGACGAAGAAGGCGCGATCGCGCTCGATCTTCGTGGGCGCCAAGTGGCTGGAAGTGGGTTACAACCCGAAGGACCTGTGGAGCGTGTCGCGCCTGCATCGCGAACATGCGGAACGGGTCGACCATCCGACCCAGAAACCGCTCGAGATCATCGAGCGCATGGTCAAGGCGTCGTGCCCGCCGGGCGGCGTCGTGCTCGACCCGTTCATGGGCAGCGGCACGACGGCACTGGCCGCCAAACGCCTCGGCCGGCATTTCACCGGTTTCGAGCTGAACCCCGCTTACTGCGCGACCATCGCGGAACGTTTATCCGCCCCCGCGCAGCCGGCCACAAAAAAACGTAAAGGCGCCCGTACGGACGTCACCACCGAAGGAGTGAACCAAGCATGACCAGCATCGACAACCTCATCGCCAACACGATCCGCGAAGACGTCCGTGCCGGCCATATCTACAACGTGCCGGATTCGAGCGGCTACATCAAGCTGGACGCGATGGAAAACCCGTACCAGCTGCCCGACCCGCTGCGTGCCGAGCTGGCCCAGCGCCTGGCGGACGCCGTCCTGAACCGCTACCCGGTGCCGTCGTACGCGGGCATCAAGGAACGCATCCGCGCCAAGCTGGGCGTGCCGGCCGGGTTCGACGTCATCCTCGGCAACGGCTCCGACGAGATCATCGCTATCCTGTGCACCGCGACCGCGCGCCAGGATAAACGCGCGGTCGTGCTGGCCCCGATCCCCGCGTTCGTGATGTTCCAGCGCTCCGCCCAGTTCGCAGGCATGGACTTCGTCGGCGTGCCGTTGAAAGCCGACTTCTCGCTGGACCGTGCCGCCATGCTGGCCGCCATCGACAAGCACAAGCCGAGCCTCGTGTTCCTGGCGTACCCGAACAACCCGACCGGCAACCTGTACGACGAGGCCGACATGGTCGCCATCATCGACGCGCTGGGCGAGAACGGCATCGTCGTCGCGGATGAGGCGTACCACCCGTTCGCCCGCACGAGCTTCATGGACAAGCTGCCGCAGTATCCGAACCTCGTCGTGATGCGCACGCTGTCGAAGCTGGGCCTGGCCGGCATCCGCCTGGGCTACCTGGCCGCCGCGCCCGCGCTGCTGGAACAGTTCGACAAGGTACGCCCGCCGTACAATGTCAACGTATTGACGCAGGTGGCCGCCGAATTCGCGCTCGACCACGTGGAAGTGCTGGACGAGCAGGCCGCGCGCCTGAACGAAGCCCGTACCGAACTGGCCGCCGCCATGGCCGCGCTGCCGGGCGTGACGGTGTTCCCGTCGAGTGCCAATTTCATCACCTTGCGCGTACCGGACGCGGAAAAGACCTGCGCTAAACTGTTCGCAGAACGGGTGTTGATTAAAAATTTGAGTAGAATGCACGAATTGCTGGCCAATTGCATCCGTGTGACGGTCAGCACCCCGGAAGAAAACTCCGTATTCCTGAATGCCCTGAAGGCTTCGCTGCAAGCCTGAACACCGCCGAGCACCTAGCAATGACCCGCACCGCAGAAATCACGCGCAATACGAGCGAAACGCAGATCCGCGTCGCGCTCAACCTGGACGGCACCGGCCGCCAGAAACTCAATACCGGGGTGCCGTTCCTCGACCACATGCTGGACCAGATCGCGCGCCACGGCCTGATCGACCTGGAAGTCGAGGCCGTCGGCGACCTGCACATCGACGACCACCACACCGTCGAGGACACGGGCATCACGCTGGGCATGGCGGTCGCCAAGGCCATCGGCGACAAGAAAGGCATCCGCCGCTACGGCCACGCCTACGTCCCGCTGGACGAGGCGCTGTCGCGCGTCGTGATCGACTTTTCCGGCCGCCCGGGCCTGGAATGGCATGTGCCGTTCACCCGCGCGACCATCGGCCGCTTCGACGTCGATTTGACCATCGAGTTCTTCCGCGGCTTCGTCAACCACGCCGGCGTGACGCTGCACGTGGATAACCTGCGCGGCGTGAATGCGCACCACCAGTGCGAGACCGTCTTCAAGGCCTTCGGCCGCGCGCTGCGCATGGCGTCCGAACTGGATGCGCGCGCCGCGGGCACGATTCCGTCCACCAAGGGCAGCCTGTAACGCACGGATTCCAGAATGACGAACAAGATTGTTGTGATCGATGGCGTGGGCAACCTGCGCTCGGTGGCACAGGCCCTGCGCGCGGTCGCGCCCGAAGCCGACGTGCAAATTTCGAACGACCCGGCCGTGATCGATGCCGCCGACCGCGTCGTGCTGCCCGGCCAGGGCGCGATGCGCGATTGCATGCAGAGCCTGCGCGAGTCCGGCGCCCAGGAGGCGCTGCTGCGCGCCACCCGGACCCGTCCCGTGATGGGGGTGTGCGTGGGCGAGCAGATGCTGTTCGACCTGAGCGAGGAAGGCGACGTCCCCGGCCTGGGCCTGTTGCCCGGCAAGGTGGTGCGCTTCCAGCTCGACGGCAAGCTGCAGCCCGACGGCTCGCGCTTCAAGGTGCCGCAGATGGGCTGGAACCGCGTGCACCAGTCGCGCGCGCATCCGCTGTGGAACGGCGTGGCCGACAACAGCTATTTCTATTTCGTGCACAGCTATTTCGCCGTGCCGGAAAACGCGGCGCACACGATCGGCGAGACCGATTATGGCGCACCGTACTGCTGTGCCGTCGCGAAAGACAACATCGTCGCTACCCAGTTCCACCCGGAAAAGAGCGCCGCTGCTGGCTTGCAACTGTACAAGAATTTCGTTCACTGGAATCCGTAATTTCCGCCGTCTATCCGGCATTAACCTAATCGATACCGACCATGCTGCTGATCCCCGCCATCGACCTGAAAGACGGTCACTGCGTTCGCCTGAAACAGGGCGATATGGACCTCGCCACCGTGTTTTCCGAAGATCCCGCCGAGATGGCGCTGCACTGGCTGAAGAAAGGCGCGCGCCGTCTGCACCTGGTCGATCTGAACGGCGCGTTCGCGGGCAAGCCGAAGAACGAAGAGGCAATCAAGTCGATCCTGCAAGTCGTGCAGGAGTACGCCGAAGACAACGACCTGGATGAGATCCCGGTCCAGCTGGGTGGCGGCATCCGCGACCTGGACACCATCGAGCGCTACCTGGACGACGGCATCACCTACATCATCGTGGGCACCGCGGCCGTCAAGAATCCGGGCTTCCTGCACGACGCCTGCGGCGCCTTCCCGGGCAGCATCATCGTCGGCCTGGACGCCAAGGACGGCAAGGTCGCGACCGACGGCTGGAGCAAGATGTCCGGCCACGAAGTCATCGACCTGGCCAAGAAGTTCGAAGGCTACGGCGTCGAATCGATCATCTACACCGACATCGGCCGCGACGGCA
>CAMLMV010000103.1 GCA_946481275.1 uncultured Massilia sp. | reverse complement strand
ACGCCGAACGTGTCGAACGCCTGCATGCCCCACTTCATGAACTGGTAGCGCTCGTTATTGCGCTGGAACTCGATCTTCATGTTCAGGTCGAGCGCGTCCGGGGTGCGGAAGTGGTCGATCGTGACCGAGTGGTCGACGACCAGGTCCACCGGGACGAGCGGCTCGATCTTCTTCGGATCGGCGCCGGTCTTGGCGGCCACGTTGCGCATCGCGGCCAGGTCGGCCAGCAGCGGCACGCCGGTGAAGTCCTGCAGCACGACGCGCGCGACGACGAACGGGATCTCTTCGGTGCGGGCGGCGGTCGGGCCCCAGTTCGCCAGCTGGCGGACGTGCTCTTCGGTCACCTTCTTGCCGTCGCAGTTGCGCAGCACGGACTCAAGGACGATACGGATCGACACCGGCAGGCGCGACAGGTTCACGCCCAGCGATTCGGCGAGGGCCGGGAGGGAATGGAACTGGCCGGACTGTCCCCCAGCGAGCGGGAATTCCTTCAGCGTATTCAACGTGTTCTGAGACATTAACTTCTCCTTTGTGGGGATATTGTTGTTACCTGCAACTCAATCAGCTTTTCGGCTCGGCGGGCGCCGAGGCCACCACCGGCGGCTTGGCCTGCTCCGCGTCCTTGCATTCGTTGGCCAGCTGGCGGCTCTGCTTCGAATCGAGCAGGATGCCCTTCGACGGGATGCCGATCCAGACCAGGCCCAGTTTCGCATTCTCGTAGCGCTGCGCACCCGTGGTGGTGCCGACCTTGTCCATCAGGCGCAGGCGGTTCTTCCAGCGCAGGGCGATGTGGCTGTCGTCCATCAGGTTGCGGTAGATGGTGACTTTGTTGTTCAACTCGCAAGAATACTCGGCCATCGTCGTGTCGGTGATGTCCGGTTCGGGCTCGTTGTCTGCGACCTCTTGCTTAGTGTCCTCTTTTTTCGCTTTTTTATGCTTGGAGGATTTTGCCTTTTCTTTCAGGACTTTGGTCGCTTTAGGATGGGTTTCGGCGGCAGTCGCCGTTGCGCAAAGACCGGCGGCCGCGAGCGCAAAGGCACAGGCGGCTGCGATGTGATTCAGAGTGATGGCCATCAGATGGATTCCGGTTGATTGACGAGTGCCGCCGCGGCATCCGGCAGCGCAAGGCCGGCCAGCTTCGCGCGCTGCAACACCGTCCAATAATATCGGTAGCTGGCGCGGTCGTGCAAGCGGCCACCGTGGGCGATCGGACCCCAGTCCTTGGCCATCGCCGCCGTCAGGATGCTTGTCGCTTCATTCACTTCCGCGAGGCGCGGCGTGAATGCCTTGACGATCGGCTTGATCTGGTCGGGGTGGATGCTCCACATGCGCGTAAAGCCGAATTCGGCGGCGGCGCGCTGGGCGTCGTTGGCGACGACCGCGCTGTCCTTGATCTCGGTCGTCACATTATGCGAAGGGACTTTGTCATGCGCATGACATGCCGCAACCATCTCCAGCTTCGCGCGGACGACGAGGGGATGGGTAAATTGACCCGGCGTACGCATCGCGGCGGCCGGTACCGCGCCGAAGTGCGCCGAGACGAAATCCATGATGCCGAAGGACAGCGATTCGACCTGGGGCAGGGCGGCGATCGCGTACACGTCGTGCAGGGCGCCGTGCGTTTCGATCAGGACGTGCAGCGGGAGGAAATCACGTCCTGCCTTTGCGGCGGCCTCGTTGACCAGCTCTTGCGCGCGCACGACGTCTTCGAGGCTGTTCGGCTTGGGCAGCACGACGTAGGCGAGCCGTTTCGCGGCGGCGCCGACGATGATCTCGACGTCCTGCGCGAAGTGGGGGCTGCCGACGTCGTGCAGGCGGGCGCCGATGCGGTTGAAGCGGTTGTCGTCGCTATTGATCAGTGCTGCGACCAGCTCGGCGTGCGCGCGCTCGTCGCCGGCGCTGGCGCCGTCCTCGCAGTCGAAGGTGATGTCGAAAATGGGACCAAGCTCTTGTTGCAGGGCCATCGATTTGCGCATCAGCTTCTCGCTGCCGGCATAGTGGTCGCAGGCAGGGAGCAGCAGCGGCTGGCGTTGGCCCTGGAATAAAACCTCGGAAGGATGCATGGTGGTTCCGAAAAAAACGGCGGCGCGTCCTGCGCGCCGCCGTTGTGGCATTACTGGCCCAGCAGGTGAGCGACGCCTGCGCGCTCTTCGTTCAGTTCGTTCAGCGTCAGGTTGATGCGTTCTTGCGAGAACGCGTCGATTTCCAGGCCCTGGACGATCTTGTACTCGCCGTTTTCGGTGGTCACCGGGAAGCCGAAGACGATGCCTTCCGGAATGCCGTACGAACCGTCCGACGGCACGCCCATCGTGGTCCACTTGCCGTTGGTGCCCAGCACCCAGTCACGCACGTGGTCGATGGCGGCGTTGGCGGCCGAAGCGGCCGACGACGCGCCGCGGGCGTCGATGATGGCGGCGCCGCGCTTGCCGACGGTCGGCAGGAACGTGTTGGCGTTCCATTCCTGGTCGTTGATCAGGTCCTTGACCGACTGGCCGTCGACCGTGGCGAAGCGGTAGTCGGCATACATGGTCGGCGAGTGGTTGCCCCAGACGACCATCTTCTCGATGCCGCCGACGGCCTTGCCGGTCTTGGCAGCGACTTGCGACAGCGCGCGGTTGTGGTCCAGGCGCAGCATGGCGGTGAAGTTCTTGGCCGGCAGGTTCGGGGCCGATTTCATCGCGATGTGGGCGTTGGTGTTGGCCGGGTTGCCGACCACCAGGACTTTCACGTCGCGCGACGCGACGGCGTCCAGCGCCTTGCCCTGCACCGTGAAGATCTGGGCGTTGGCTTCCAGCAGGTCTTTACGCTCCATGCCCGGGCCGCGCGGACGGGCGCCGACCAGCAGGGCGACGTCCGCATCCTTGAACGCGGTCATCGGGTCGCTGTGGGCGGTCATGCCGGCCAGCAGCGGGAATGCGCAGTCTTCCAGTTCCATCATGACGCCTTTCAGCGCCTTCTGTGCTTTTTCGTTGTCGATTTCGAGCAGCTGCAGAATGACCGGCTGGTCCTTGCCCAGCATGTCGCCGTTGGCGATGCGGAACAGCAGGGAATAGCCGATCTGGCCGGCCGCGCCGGTAACGGCAACGCGCTTAGGGGTTTTAGCCATGATGAATCTCCAAAGTGGGAAAGAAAAACGGGGCGACGCAGAGGATACGCCAGTTTGGGAAAACTGCAATCATACCAAAAGCACTACCCGCGGGCCGGGCGTGCGACGGTTGCCGACAGGCGGGGCGCCCACGCTCGATCGACCGCGAGTGTATTCCCGCGCCATTCCATCTGTCAATTCATATCATATGTCTTATATAAGACACATAATCCGAGGGTTTCTCCACTGGACGGACTATAGGATTTATGAAAAAATCGCTGTCTATGAACCCAGCCCCGTCCAATCCGAACAGCAATGGCGCCACGAATACGAGCGCCGGCAGCGCTGTCGGCGGCGCGGCGCCTTCCCCCACATTCTCTCCACTTTACCAGCAGATCAAGGCGCTCATCACGCAGAGCTTGCAGTCCGGCGAATGGAAGCCGGGCGAGCTGATCCCCAGTGAAGTCGAACTGGCCGGCCGCTACAAGGTCAGCCAGGGCACCGTGCGCAAGGCCATCGACGAGCTCGCGGCCGAGCACCTCGTCGTGCGCCGCCAGGGTAAAGGCACGTTCGTTGCCACGCACAACGAGGCGCGCGCGCACTTCCGTTTCCTCAAGCTGATGCCCGACGAGGGCGTCCCCCAGCATTTCGATCACGAATACCTCGAAGTCAAGCGCATCCGTGCGCCGGCCGAGGTGGCGCGCCTGCTCGACCTGAAATCGGGCGACGCCGTCGTCTATATCAAACGGCTGATGAGCGACGGCGGCGCGCCGACGATCCTGGAAGAACTCTGGTTGCCCGGGCAATTGTTCAAGGGGCTGACGGCCGAACGCCTGGCGGAATACAAGGGCCCGATGTATGGACTGTTCGAATCGGAATTCGGCACGCGCATGATCCGCGCGTCCGAAAAGATCCGGGCGGTGGCGGCGGACGCGCCCACGGCGCAGGCGTTGAAAGTGCCGGAAGGAACGCCGCTGCTGTGCGCGGACCGGGTGTCGTTTACGTATGGAGACAAGGCGGTGGAGTTGCGGCGCGGGCTGTATCTGACCGCGAAGCATCATTATCAAAACGAATTGTCCTGAATTGTTTTTGTGGCAGATCTATGCTGCTGCATGAATCGCTTGCAGCGATTACAATGCCTTGATTTTGGGCAAGCGTCGAAGAGCAACCCGGCGTAGTCCGGATATCAATATAAATAAACGCTTTAAGGGAGGTGTTCCAATGTCCGAAGCCGTGAAAAACGTGCAAAAAAGAGGGCAGCCGATCCGTAATGTGAGCATTACGGACATCACGATGAACTACAAGCAGCCGCCGTCGGCCATCGTGTCGATC
>CAMLMV010000102.1 GCA_946481275.1 uncultured Massilia sp. | reverse complement strand
ATTAGAAAAGCCCGCTCAGTATGCACTGAGCGGGCTTTTTGCTTTCTACTTCACCTTCTTCAGATACGCCCGCAACCCGTGGGTCAGCACCAGCGGAAAAACGCTGGCATGATCCTCGTCCGCAAACACTTCGAGCCGGATTTTCAGGTTCGGATAACGGTGCGATTTCAGCGCCGCGTCGAAGTCGCATACATCCGCGACCATGTCCGCATTCTCTTCCGACCGTGACCGCTTCCGGTCCCTGGCCAGCGTTTCACGGCCGCCGATACCGAAGAACACGGACGCCGGGATATCCTTGTGTCCCTTTGCATACGCCTGTTCGCGGTCGAACATCACGCCCTGGTCGAACCACAGCGATGGACTGCCGAGGATGTAGTGGTCGAACGTGGCCGGTTCGCTCAGCAGCATTTGCAGGCCGAGCAGGCTGCCATAGGAATGGCCGGCAAAGATCTTGCGGCTCATGTCGGCCCGGTAGTTCGCCGAGATCAGCGGGAACACGTCGGCCGCGATGAAGCGGCCGTAGGCCTGCGCCTCGCCGAACGCGGCGCTGCGTCCCGGCATATCGGAGGCATACTGGCCGCGGGGCATCGACGGCGTGTAGTCGCGGCGCCGGCTGTACACGGGACTGTCGCCCTTCGCATACGAGAGGCCGACGACGATGACCTCTTCCATGCCCGCATGCTTGGCCAGCCGCTGGGCGATGCCGCGCGCGACCGGGAAGGCGTAATTCGCGTCGACGACGAACAGCACCGGATACCGCCGGTTCGACGAACGATACGAATCCGGCAGCGCGACGAACACCTGGTAGTCGCGGTTCAGCGCGGCCGCGCGCACGTCGCGCACTTCCGTGTCGTCGAGCACATAAGGTGTCGCGGCCGAGGCCAGGCTGGACACGAAGCAGCACGCCAACAGCAGCTTGCGGATCACCGTCATGGTTGCTCTTCCGCCGCCAGCGTCTTCGCCAGCCATGCCCGCCCGGCCTCCGCGTACTTGCGGCATGCGCCGCGATCGACCAACGTCCCGCGCGCTTTCCGCTCCCATACATCGCTGAAATCCGGATGCGCACTCACGAGCACGTCGCATTCGAGTCCTTCGATCGTGGCGATCGAACGCTCGACGTCCGCCCGCGCCGTCGGATACAGCGGATTCCTGCTGAAACTGCGGCCGTCGGCGGCGATGGCGGTAACGCTGTCCGCGTACACCACGCGCATCGTCTTGCCGCCCTCGGTCGATTGCCACGTCCAACTGGTGGCACCCGGCGTGTGCCCCGGCGTGAAGCGCGCCGTGACGGCGAGCGGTCCGAGCGTCACCACTTCGCCATCGCGTACGGCGCGCGTGTTGGCGACGGGTGTCATCGGGATCAGGTTGGGATATTGCGGGTCCCGCTTGTCCGGCTGGCCCGACTTCAGCACGGCGACGGAAGCCGGACTGCCCAGCACCGTGGCGCCGCTCATCTTTTGCAGTGCCGCGATGCCGCCCGCGTGGTCGAAGTGATCGTGGCCATTCAGGATGTAGCGGATGTCTTCGACCTTGAAGCCGAGCGCGCGGATGTGCGCCGCGATCTGGTCGGCCGCGCCAGGCGGGCCGCCATCGATGAGGATGTGGCCTGCCGGCGACGTGATCAGCACGGCGCCGATGCCGTGCGTGCCGACGTAGTACGTGTTGCCGTAGACGGGGAACGGATCCTGCGGCGCGAGCCACTCCGTCATGCCGGCGACAGTGGAAGCGGAGACGCCGCCGAGCAGGAGCGCGGCGGCCAGGCGTATCGTGTTTTTCATGGTTCGCTGGAGAGTTGATAAAGAGGATGCGTGGCCGATTCTGCGGCCATGTCGTCACGACGGACACGCCGCCGTGACGAAACGCCGCTTCGACGTGACGAAGCGGCCGGCCGCGGCCCGGCGGCAGGCTATACTTCCCCGATGACGCAGCACGCCATTTCCCCGCCATCGACACCGCCCGCGGTACGAACCATCGCCATCGTCGTGCTGTTGTGGACGGCGATCAGCACCCTGGGCGCCCTGCAGACCTACAGCGACAATCTACGCCTCGGCGTGGACAGCCACTATCCGTCGCTGCTGGTGACGTGGTTCATCGAGTACGCCGTGCCGCTGATCGTCCTGAGCGCGGGCCTGAGCATCGCACTGGCGCGCTGGCCCGGATTGATTGCCCGTCCGCGCAACGTGTTCCTGCTGTTCGTGGGCCTCGTGCTCGTGTTCCAGCCCGCGCAGTGGACGTACATGGCGTGGCTGCGCGGCTACCTGCACATCGCGAGCATCGACGACGCGCGCCGGCTGCTGATGAAAATGCTGCTGGTCGGCTGGTTCTCAACGACGGGCACGTTCGCCGCCATCCTCGCGGTCCACTACTGGCGGCAGGCGCGCGAGCGCGAGTTGGCGTGGCAGCGCAGCCAGACCGACATGCTGAACCTGCGCCTCGCGCTGGAAGAGCAGCGCATGCTGGCCCTGCGCGCGCAGTTCGAACCGCACTTCCTGTTCAATGCGCTGAACGCGATCAGCGCGCTCGTGCGCGAGGGCGACCGCACCCTGGCCCTGGGCGGCATCGGCCGCCTGAGCGACCTGCTGCGCTATGCGCTGTCGGCCAGCGTGCGCAACACGGCGACCGTGGCGGACGAACTGCAGTTCGTGCGCGACTACCTCGACCTGCAGCGCCTGCGCTACGGCGACCGGCTGCAGGTCCGCATCGATGGCGACGACGCGCTGCTGCACGACGTCGATTGTCCGCCGCTGCTGCTGCAGCCGCTCATCGAGAATGCGTTGCGCCACGATCTCGATTGCCACAACGGGCCAAGCGATATTCGCCTGTCCTTCGTATCCGATGGCGCGGCGCTCACGATCCGCGTGACGAATCCCGCGCTCGCGCAGGCGTCGCCCAATCCCGGCGCGGGACTCGGCCTCGCAAACACGCGCGAACGGCTGCGCCTCATGCATCCCACCGCGTCGCTGCGCACGAATCTGCAGGACGGCCGCTTCGTGGCCCAAGTCCGCCTGCCTCTGGCGCGGGAGTGAACATGCCGGTGCGCTACCTGATCGTCGACGACGAGCTGCCCAGCCGTTCGAACCTGCGCCTGGCCCTGGCCGCGCATCCGGACTGGCGGCTCGTCGCCGAATGCGACGGCACCGCGGCCGCGCGCGCGGTGCTGGCCGCACAGGACGTCGACGTCATCTTCCTCGACATCCAGATGCCGGCCGAATCGGGCCTCGTGCTCGCGCGCGAGATCAGCCGCGCGAGCGCGCCGCCGCTCATCGTGTTCGTGACGGCCTACAGCGAACACGCGATCGACGCATTCGAGGTGCACGCACTCGACTACCTGCTCAAGCCCCTCAACGATGCGCGCCTGGCCCAGGCGGTCGAGCGCATCGGCGCGATGCTGGGGCAGCGGCAGCGCGAAGCCTATGGCGCGGCGCTGCGCGATTACGTCGACGCCGGCCAGACGGCGGCCCGGCTGGAGCGGATCAACGTGCGTTCCGTCGGCCGTATCGAGCAGATTCGCGTGGCCGACATCCTGTGGATCGAATCGGCCGGGAACTACGTCGAGCTGCACCTGGCCGGGCGCACGGTCCTGCATCGCATCACCCTCAACCGTCTCGAGACCCTGCTCGCGCCCGAGGACTTCCTGCGCGTGCACCGCGGCGCGATCGTCAGGCGCGGCGAGATCGCGCGCCTGGATTCCGTCGGCGACGGCAGCTACCGGCTCACGCTGCGTTGCGGCGCGACGGTCGCCGTCAGCGAGCGTTACCTGGGCGCGCTGAAGTCGGCAATGTGACGAACGCCCGGTTTGCCGGGATGGCCGCGCTGTCGGCGTGTATAGGTCCCTGCCTATACTGGTGCTCCTCATGAACGATCCGGAGAACGCTGTGTCCACAAAATCCATCGCCATCGCATGTCTGTCGTTGCTGCCGCTGACGGCGGGCGCCGTCGACGCCACCGCCGTGCGCGCCGCCGTCGACCGCGCGATCCAGCCCCTGATGGCGCAGCACGACGTGCCCGGCATGGCGGTCGCCGTCACGGTGGACGGCCAGGCGCTGTTCTTCAATTACGGCGAGGCGTCGAAGCAGGAGCACAAGCCCGTCACGGAGAACACGTTGTTCGAACTGGGTTCCGTCAGCAAGACCATCACGGCGACGTTGGCCTGTTACGCGCAGGGCCTCGGCAAGCTGTCGTTCGCCGACCACCCCGGCCAATATGTCCCGCAGCTGAAGGGCAGCGCGATCGACCGTGCGAGCGTGCTCGAACTGGGCACCTATACGCCGGGCGGGCTGCCGCTGCAGTTCCCCGACGACGTCGAAACGGAGGCCCAGACGATCGCATACTTCCGCGCCTGGCAGCCGGACGCCGCACCCGGCACGTTGCGCCGGTATTCGAATCCCAGTCTCGGCCTGTTCGGGCATGTGACGGCCCGGGCGCTGGGCATAGGGTTTGCCGATGCCGTCGAAGGCCGGCTGTTCCCCGCGCTGGGACTGAAGCACAGCCATATCCGCGTGCCTGCCGGTGCAATGGGCGACTATGCCTGGGGTTACGACAAGGCCAACCGGCCGGTGCGCGTCAGTCCCGGGCCGTTTGACGCGGAGGCGTACGGCGTGAAAGCCAGCGCGGCCGACATCATCCGCTTCGTCCAGCTGAATATCGACGCCACCGGCTTGCCGGACCCGATGCGGCGCGCCATCGATTGCACGCATACGGGTTACTTCCGCATCGGCGATACCGTGCAAGGGCTCGGATGGGAGCAGTACCGCGCGCCCGTGACGCTGGCTGCACTACAGGCGGGGAATTCCACGAAGATGAGCGCCGAGCCGAATCCGGCTGTCCGGCTGGAGCCGTCCCAGGCCGCGCCGCGTGGGACGCTTTTCAACAAGACGGGCGCGACGCGCGGATTTGGTGCGTATGTACTGTTCGTGCCGGAACGGCGCGTCGGGATCGTCATGCTGGCCAATAAAAATTACCCGAACGCAGCGAGGGTGGAGGCGGCGTATTCGATTCTTGGACAGTTGGCGCCGTAACCCCTTGCGCATTGGGGCTAGCCTTTGCTATAGTTCGCGTCCTGTTTTGCAGCGCATGAAAATCAGTCGGTAACGACGGCGCGACAAAACAGACGAGGGGTTGACGAGTTAGGCGAACTACTGCATAATCTCACTTCTCTGCTGCTGACGAACAAAACGATTCGCAAGCGCAGCAAGGCAGTACCGAATACGAAGCTCTTTAACAATAAACAGTCGATAAGTGTGGGCGTTTGATGAAGTGCCAGCAGTCGCGTAAGTGGCTGCTGAATGCTTAAATTATCAAATGTTCACGCAAAAGAAATACGTTGCTCAGCAATGAGTGACGGTCAGTATTTTGAGTGAGCGACATGTCACGAAAGTGACAAAACAGAGATTAAACT
>CAMLMV010000101.1 GCA_946481275.1 uncultured Massilia sp. | reverse complement strand
CCACGACCCCTTGGTTCGTAGCCAAGTACTCTATCCAGCTGAGCTACAGCCGCTCCGAGGCCGGCATTATAGCCGACTTTTTCCTTTTGGCAAATACGAGATCATTTCGTCGTCACGGTGACCGACGTGCTGCTCGTATTGCCCGCGGCATCGCGCGCCGTGGCGGTGATGGTGTGCTGGCCGGCGGCGGCCTTGCGCGTGTTCCAGTTATAGCCGAGCGTACCGCCCGTGCCCTGGGCCTTCGTCTGGCCGTCGATCACGAGCGTGGTCTTGATGCCCGCGGCGCCCGCGTCGTCCGTCGCGTTGACCGAGACGGCGACGTTGCCGTTGACGACACCCGCCACCGGATTGCCGATGGCGACGACAGGCGGCGTCGTATCCTTGCCGACCGTCGCCGCGGCATTGGCGACGTTGACGGCGACCGCGGCGGACCGGCCGGCGTTGCCGGCGGCATCATAGGCGACGGCGACCACGCTGGCCATGCCGTTGGCGACGCCGGTCGAGTCCCAGCTGAAGCTGTACGGCGCGGCGGTGTCGGTGGCCACCACGGTGCCGTTGACCGTCAGGTCGACGCGTGCCACGCCCACGTTGTCGCCGGCATTGACGGAGACGCCGACGAGGCCCGACACCGAGCTGTTCGCCAGCGGCGCGGCGATCGATGCGAGCGGGGCGGTCGTGTCCACCGGCGGCTGGTACGCCACGGTGGCGCGCAGGGCGGCGGCGGCATCCACGCGGCCATACCCGAACACGGCATCGCGGCCGGCCGCGCCGAGATCGACGGCCGTCGAGTACAGAAGCGACTGGATCGTGTCGCCGCCCAGATCGGGGCGGGCCGCCATCATCAGCGCGGCGACGCCGGCGGTGACCGGCGCCGAGAACGACGTGCCGTTCCATGCCGAATAACCGAGGGAATTGTTCGTCGTCCAGATGTTCGTGCCCGGCGCCGCGATGGTGACGAAGCTGCCCCAGCTCGAGAAGCTGGCCTTGGCGTCGTTGCTGTCGGTCGCCGACACGACGACCAGCGCCGGATCGGGCACGACGTTCTCGTCGACGTTGTTATTTCCGGCGGAAACGAACACGAGACCGCCCTTGCTGTTCATGTAGCGGGCTGCGCTGAGGATGGCGGCGCTGCCGGCGATGCCGGTGTAGCTGATGTTCGCGATCCGCGCGCCATGGTCGGCCGCATACGTGATGCCGCTGGCGATCGTGCTGAAGTAGGCGTGGCATCCGGTGCTGTCGCTGTAGGCGATGCGCAGGGGCATGATGTTGGCTCCGCCCGCGATGCCGGCCACGCCGGCTGCGTTGTTGGACGTGGCAGCCGCCGTGCCGGCGACGGCCGTGCCGTGCCCGCAGACGTCCGTCAGGTCGGTGTTGCCGCCATAGACGTTATACCCCGACACGAGGCGGTCCTTGAGATCGGGGTGGTTGACGTTCACGCCCGAATCGAGCACGGCGATCGTCACGCCGCGGCCGAGGGAGCTGTCCCATGCGCTGGTCGCGCCGATCTTGTTCAGGTGCCACTCGCTGCCGGCGTACGGGTCGGTCACGGCGAGCGCGGCCGGCACGATGCGGTCAAGTTCCGCGAATTTGAGTTCGGGACGCCGCGCCAGCTTCGCGACGACGGCCACTTCCGACGCGTTGGCCGGCAGGTCGACGATGTGCAGGCGGCTCTGGCCGATCTTGCGGCGCTTGCCGCCGTGTTCCTTGAGGATACGATCCAGGGCCGCGTCCGACAGACCCGGGCGCGCCTCGACCAGGATGCGGCCGCGCGCATAGCCGGCGTCTTGCGCGGCGAGGGCGGTGTGTGCGGCACCGATGGAAAGGACGCTGGCGACCAACATCGGCAGCAGGCTGGGGGAGGTGTGTGCGGACTTCATCACGTACGTTCCTTGAGATAAAAATTGGCAGGATCGTGCGCAATGACGTTCTGTCGCGACAGGCGAGGGCCTGTATCGAAAGCTGGCATCTGGCAGTCCTGCCGTCGTGGAGCCGAAGCTCGTTAGACCGTTGACTTTGCGTCACCCGCTTTCGCAGGCTTTGCCCTTTTCAATAAGCAGCATTCAGCTGTTTCGGGAAATCATAATCGTTTCCGGAGATAAATGTACTGCCAAACAGAAATAAAATGTTGGCGTATTCGGATCTAATTGCGCCTCCGCAACAGTTCAATATCGAAAGTGAAATGGGTGTGATAATGAAGTTAATGCATCCGCGGATAAAAATCGGGATTCGGAAAAAATGAAACGATTATAAAGATGGAAAGGGACTGGCAGTCAAATAACGGCGCTTCATGGGCCTGGAATAAAAAAAGCCCACCGGGTGGTGGGCATTGAAATGAGCGGGGAATGCGGCAAAAAGAAAATCAGTCTTTGCGGCGCAATTTGGCCATGCCGAGCAAGCCGAGTCCGACCAGCGCCAGTGTCGCGGGTTCCGGGGCTTCGCCGCCGCCGGAATCGCCCGATCCGTCGCCATTCCTGTAATACACCGATATGTGCGAGATATCGTGCTCGGTCGAGGCGCCATTCAGCGGAAACGGCGGATCGATGAACGGCGACGAATAGGTGCCGCCGTAGGGCATCTTCAGCAGATACCCGACCAGGTTGGTGTTGTTGCCGTCCTTGAAGATCAGCATCACGTCCTGCGGTGCGGGGGAGCCGCCGACATAGGTGTACGTACCCGAGACATTGTTGCCGGTGAAGTTGAACAGTGCCGAGTCGTCGTCGCCCCCGGAAGAGTCCATGTCGTCGTACTTCCCGTCGAACACCCAGTTCGAGATGCTGAAGAAGCCGCCGGAATTGATGGTGGCGAGATCGTTGTCATTCTGGTTGTCGTTGATTGGCGAGAGAATCGCGCAATTACTGGTATTGCTGACTTTGCCCGAAATATCGTAGGCGGGCGATAGGTTGGTACACGATACCGTGGTGGCAAAAGCGCCATGTGCGGCGAAGAGAATGGAGCAGGCTACGCTGGCTTTTACAAGATTTGTGCGGAACATGATTTCTCCCTGGTTTCAGATGAACGGTAATGCAATGTTTAATGTTGCAATGACCGTGCCAGAAAATTGAAATCGCGTCTTTACAGCGAATTAATTTAAAAACTCCTGGTTAAAAAATATCGGTGTAAATTTATTCGACAGAAATAGTTGACCCCAATCAATTGAGCAAAAGAAATATAGAACGAAACGATGAGTTAGCTCGTCCGAGTAGAATATTTATTTCTGGCCAGACTGAGAAAAGTCTGCGCTGCAATATCAGAAAATATTGCGCGGTGGAATTGCGCGGGGCAAGACGGGCGCGTCGGAGGAAACGGCAAAGACAGAAAAGACGGAAAACGTCGCAGAACGGCACGCATCAATGAAAAATGGCTCATAAAGCGCGACGCGTTTTATGAGCCATTCGTAATGAGTTGGTGCGGCTGGCAGGAATCGAACCCACGACCCCTTGGTTCGTAGCCAAGTACTCTATCCAGCTGAGCTACAGCCGCCCTAGGCACGCATTATAGCAGCCCTGCGCCGAATGACAAAATCGCATGCTTGACAAACCAGAAAGGTGATCTTAAAGTGATATCACTTTCATATAACCTCATGGAACCCCGCATGTCTGCACACACTCGTCAGGAAATACCGATCTCTTCGATGAATGGCTACCTGGCCGCGGCTGGCGGCATCCTCGCCGTCCTGGCCGGCGCCTGGCTGGTCCACCTGTCCATCCTGGGCAGCCTGGCGGGCGGGGCGGCGCTGACCGGCATCGCGCTCGTCCTTGCCGGCATATTCGTGTGCGCGGGACTGTACATGCTGCAGCCGAACGAGACGGCCGTGCTGACGCTGTTCGGCCGCTACGTGGGCACGGACCGCGGCGAGGGCCTGCGCTGGGCGTTCCCGCTGTACCGCAAGCGCAAGCTGACGGTGCGGGCGCGCAACCTCAACATGTCCACGCTGAAGGTCAACGACAAGCGGGGCAATCCGGTCGAACTGGCGGCCGCCGTCGTGTGGCGCGTGCGCGATACGGCCCAGGCGCTGTTCGAGGTCGACGATTTCGAGCGCTACGTGAGCGTGCAGGCCGAGGCGGCGCTGCGCCACCTGGCTGCGCAGTACGCCTACGACGAAGGCGAGGACCTCGCGCCGGGCGAAACGACCCTGCGCGGCGGCGCGGCGGAAGTCGCCCATGCGCTCAGCGCGGAACTGACGGCGCGCTTCGAGGCGGCGGGCGTCGAAACGCTGGACGCCAAGCTGACGCACCTGGCCTACGCCCCCGAGATCGCCCAGGTGATGCTGCGCCGCCAGCAGGCGCAGGCGATCATCAGCGCCCGTGCCCGCATCGTGCACGGCGCCGTCACGATGGTGGAAGATGCCCTGAAGGGCCTGGCCGAGCGCGAGATCGTCGAGCTGGACGCGGAACGCAAGGCGTCGATGGTCAGCAATCTGCTGGTCGTGCTGTGCTCCGACCGCGACGCGCAGCCCATCATCAACGCCGGCACCCTGTACAACTGAGGCGGCGCATCGATGGCAAGTCCCGGAAAGAAGTCCTATCCGCTGCGCATCGACCCCGCGTTGTGGGAGCAACTGCAGCGGCTGGCCGCCAACGATCTGCGCAGCGTGAATGCGGAGATCGAATTCCTGCTGCGCGAGGCGCTCGCGCGGCGGGGCATCCGGGTCGGGGCCGCGCAGCCGGACGAGGAAGAGGGGAACGGGAAATGAAAAAGGCCAGATCTTGCGATCTGGCCTTTCGTATAAGCTGGTGCGGCTGGCAGGAATCGAACCCACGACCCCTTGGTTCGTAGCCAAGTACTCTATCCAGCTGAGCTACAGCCGCCCGAGGCACGCATTATAGCAGCGGTTTCCAGTTTGGCAAAGCGCTTACAGTTCGTGCGCATAGACGATGAAGCCCAGGTGCCGGGCGACCTTGTCGTAGAGCGCGCGTCCCGCCGCATTGTCCGTGTGCGTCTGCCAGTACACGCGCGAACTGCCTGCCGCCCGCGCCTTGTCGTACACACCTTCGATCAATTGCCTGCCGACGCCGAGCCCGCGCCTGTCCGGCGCGGTGAACAGGTCTTGCAGATAACAGACGTCATGCAGCCGCGTCGTGCTGCGATGAAAGATATAGTGGGCGAGGCCGGCGATGCGGCCGGACGCCTCCGCGACCAGCGCGTGGACGGGCTCGGCGGGATCGAAGAACCGGTGCCACGTGACTTGCGTGATGGATTCGGGCAGGGCGGTGGGGCCGCTGCGTCCGTAAAAGGCGTTATAGCCATCCCACAGCGGACGCCAGCCGGCGAGGTCCTGGGGATCGAGAGGGCGGATGATGAGCTGACCGGACATGATGGGATGTGGAGCAGCAAATGGAAGCGAGCAATGGAAGCGAGCAATGGAAAAAGGCCAGATCTCACGATCTGGCCTTCCATATAACTTGGTGCGGCTGGCAGGAATCGAACCCACGACCCCTTGGTTCGTAGCCAAGTAC
>CAMLMV010000100.1 GCA_946481275.1 uncultured Massilia sp. | reverse complement strand
CGAACAAACCTGCTTGTTTTGCATAAGATCGCAGAAAGCTAACTAAGTTCCGAACGAACTGTCGCAACCCCGCCTACGCCTGGCAACCTGGATCGGTCTGGTTCGGCGCCGTCTTCTGCGCCAGCAGCAGCGCCCTGAAATCCTCCGCCCGCATCGGCTTGCCGATCAGGTAACCCTGCAGGACGTCGCATCCCGTCGAGCGGATCGCTTCCTTCTGCAGCTCCGTCTCGATGCCTTCGCAGATCACGTCCAGCTTGAGCGACTTGGCGAAGGCGATCACGCCGTTGACGATATCCAGGCAGCGCCGGTCCTGCTCGATCTCGCGCACGAACGAACGGTCGATCTTGATCGCGGTGATCGGCAGCGTGCGCAGGTACGACAGGTTCGAATAACCCGTGCCGAAGTCGTCGAGCGCGATGCGGAAGCCGTCGCGTTGCAGCAGGCGCAGCACCGACGCCGCCTTGTCGATGTCCTGCATCAGCATGCTCTCGGTGACTTCCAGCTTGATGCATTCGGGGTCGAGGTCGTAGCGGGTGACGAGGTTCGTCAGCAGCGGCGGCAGGTTTTCGTCCATCAGCTGGCGCGGCGAGACGTTCACCGCCATGCGCAGCCGGTAGCCCAGCAATTCCCATTCGCGCGCCTGGCGGCACGCTTCCTCGCACACCCAGGCGCCGACGGCCGTGATGGCGGGCGAGCCTTCCAGCATCGGCAGGAACAGGTCGGGGCCGAGCAGGCCGAGGCGCGGATGTTCCCAGCGCAGCAGGGCCTCCGCGCCCACGACGGCGCCGTTCGCGGCGCTGACCTGCGGCTGGTAGAACAGCACGAACTGGCGCCGTTCAAGGGCCGAGAACACGTCCTGGCGCAGTTCCAGGCGCTGCTTGAGCAGGTGGCGCGCCGTCGTCGAGAACACGGCGTACGTGTGACGGCCATTGTCCTTGGCCTCGTACATGGCGGCGTCCGCGTTGTTGAGCAGCTCGTCGGCCGAGTACTCGCGGCCGTTGCCGATCGCGATGCCGATGCTGCCGCCCACCGTCACGTAATGGCCGTCGACGGCGATGGGCGTGGCCAGGTGCTGCAGGATGGCGGTGGCCACGCCCTTCGCGCCCTCGGCGTTCATGCCTTCG
This sequence comes from uncultured Massilia sp., assembly GCA_946481275.1. Next base: position 4,423 of record CAMLMV010000100.1, on the reverse strand, counting down.
AGGACGACCACGAACTCGTCGCCGCTGATGCGCGCGACCGTGATGCCGGGGGCGGCGAGGCTCCCGAGACGCCGCCCGATCTCCTGCAGGGCCATGTCGCCCGCGCGGTGGCCATGGGCGTCGTTGACTTCCTTGAAGTGGTCGAGGTCGATGAACAGGACGCCCACCGGGCGCTCGTCCTCGACGGAACGTGCCAGGGCCTCGTCGAGTGCGCGCAGGCAGCTGAAGCGGTTGTGCAGGCCCGTCATGCTGTCGTGCGTGGCCATGTGCATGAGCCGCGTCTCCGCCTCCTTGCGCTCGGTGACGTCGGCGAAGAACGCGGTGACGCCTTCGCGCGACGGATAGGCGCGCAGTTCGAGCCAGAGGCCCAGCGGGGCGTAGTAGTTTTCGCAGCGCGCGGGTTCGCGGTCGTGCATCGCGCGCTGGTAGGCGTCGTAGAACGGGCCGCCGACGGCTTCCGGGAATTCGTCCCACATGTTCTTGCCGATCAGGTCTTCCTGGCTGCGTTCGATCCACGCCGCGCCGCGCGCGTTGATGTACGTGAAGCGCCATTCGCGGTCGAGCGACAGGCAGCCGTCCGAAATGCTTTCCAGGACGGTACTCAGGCGTTCGCGCGCCTGCACGGCCGCCTGCTGGGCTTCGACGACCTCCGTTGCGTCCTGCAGGAAAGCGACGAAGTGGGTGGGGGCAGTTCCATTCCCGTGCACGGGAAACAGGTGCATGCGGCTCCAGAACAGGCTGCCGTCCTTGCGGTAGTTGCGCAGCAGCGCCGTGCAGACCTCGGCGTGCTCGACGCAGTGGCGGATCAGCGCGATCTCGGGCTGGTCGCGGTCGTCGCGCTGCAGGAAGCGGCAGTTGCGCCCGACGACTTCGTACAGCGCGTAACCCGTTACCCGTTCGAACGCGGGATTGACGTAGGCGATGGGATTGTCCGGCAGGCTGGCGTCGGAAATGATGATGCCCGTGTTGCTTGCCTCGATCAGGCGCTTGAAGAACGGCACGGGCAACTGTTCGATTTTATCGAGGATTGAGCGAACTTCTTCAGGAGAACAATTCTGCATGATCGTCTACCTTGGCCCTGGACGTTATCAGTGTAACGCCGCGTGAGGCAAGGGGGCAGCACGAAAGACACCTGTGTCCGCTTGGTGTTGCCTGTGGCTCAGATTGCCTGCACCGGGCACGCGGAATCCTCGTCGCGCGCCATGCGCACCGCGTCAATCGACGCCGAGATCCGCCATCTTCGCGCGCAGCGCCAGCCGGTCCGCATCGATCTGCGCGCCGTTCGTCTGGCGCGACAGCGCGGCCCTGTCCTTGCGGCCGAGGAAGTAGGCGATGCGCTCGGCGTTGGCGCCGGACGGGTGCGGTATGCCGTGCAGGATGCGGCCGGCATCCAGCACGCCGCGCGCCGCGAGCCAGTCGAGCGCGAGGCCGACCTTCGGGCCCAGCGGCACGACCACCGCGTCGGGCAGCGCGCCCGCTTCGGCCGCGAAATAGTCGAGCAGCTGGGCCTGCAGCAGCGGCGTCGTCAGCATGTTCGGGGACGCGCCATTGTAGTTTTTTCCGTTCACGAAAATCGGGTGGCGCAGCACGGCCGTCACGTGCATCAGGTGGGCGTTTTCTCCGAACAGCGACGCGCAGCTGGGGATGCCGAGCCAGCGCTGCAGGCCCACGTGGTCGAGCAGGGCGACGAGGTTCGGGCGGATCGCGCCGGAAAACGCGCCGGTGTACTTGGCCGCCCGCAGCACGTCGTCCTGCGCCGCGCCTTGCGCCTGCAGGCGCCGGGCCTCGCGCACCGCGTTCTTCCATTGCACGAACCCGGGCGAGATGCCGACGAGGACGAGCCGCGCCGCGCGGTTCACGTAATCGAACGGGATGTAGTGCGCGCTGATGGTTCCGGCGCGCGCCAGCAGGAAGCCCTCGGGGATCTGCGCGGGCGTCGCAATGGCATCCGGATCGGTGTCCAGGATGAGGTCGCGGAACGTGGGAAAGGTCGCCAGCATGGGAAATGAAAAAAAAGTCTGGAAGCCTCGCATTGTGCCACGTGAAATCGTTGTCACGTCCCTTTACCTGCTTTTACACATACAAAAAACGATATCGAAGTTACCGAAAAATTGATTGGATCGTTCTCGATGTTGCGCCTAACATTACCGATAAGCATGCCAGTTCTGAAAGCGTTTCCATGCTTTCAGAAACCATAACAATACTTACATTGCAACAGGAGACGTATGGAACCCATCGCAGCGGGCCGTTTTGCGCCCGTTTCCCGCACCTTCGCATTGCGCGGCACCGTCGCCGCACTCATGGGCATCGGTCTCTTGACGAGCGTGTCCGTGCGTGCGCAGGATGCCTCGATCTCGTACAAGATCACGGAAAACCTGACGGCAACCTTGGACGGCAGCAACCTGCTGGACCAGGAGTACCACGACTACCACGGTACGCCGCTGCTGCCGCGTGACGTGCGCCGTTATGACCGGGTCGTCGGCTTTGCCCTCCGTTGGAAACATTGACCCAGGGCTCTGATCAATAGGGAATAATGAGGGTGCTGCTCGGAAAAACCGCGTAGCACCCTGTTCGTTTGGAAGGACGTCCGTATGCAAACCCAGAAACTTTCCACTCTCGAAAAAGTGGGCTTCGGCGCCGGCGACATGGCGCTCAACGTGGTGATCTCGTCGATGATGCTGATCATCACTTTCTTTTATACGGACGTCTATGGACTCAAGACGACCGACCTCGCGCTGCTGTTCGTGCTCGTCAAGATCGTGGGCGCAATCTCCGACCTGATCGTCGGCCAGATGACGGACAGTTTCCTGTCCCGCTGGGGCCGCTACCGGCCCTATTTCCTGTTCCTCGCGATCCCGTATGGCCTGTCCGTGTACGCCGTGTTCAGCACGCCGGACTGGAACTATGACGCCAAGCTCGTGTGGGCGTATTCCACGTACATCCTGATGACGCTGATGACGTCGGGCGTGGGCGTGCCGTATATCTCGCTGATCAGCGGCCTGACGAGCGACCCGCAGGAGCGCCTGTCCGCCAACGGCTACCGGCTATTCCTGGCGAAAGTCGGCGCATTCATGGTCACGATTGTCGTGCCGATCCTCGCGCAGCGCTGGGGCAACGGCAACCAGGCCGCCGGCTACCAGGCGGCGATGGCCCTGATGGCGCTGCTGGGCGTCGTGCTGTTCCTGTTCACCTTCTTCACGACGACGGAACGCGTCGTCTACAAGACGAAGCGCCAGCCGCTGATGGAACAGATCGCGGTGCTGGCACAGAATGACCAGTGGCTGATCCTGTGCGCCGTCTGCGTGACGGGCACCATCGGCTACGTGATCCGCGGCTCCGTCGCGATCTATTACGCGAAGTATTACCTGCACGGCGACACGGAGACCGTGTCCGCGTTCCTGTCGACGGGCGTCGCGGCCGCGATCATCGCGATGGTCGTGTCGACGTGGGTGACCAAGTTCTATTGCAAGGTCAAACTGTTCCGCTACACGCAGCTGCTGGTGGCGGTGCTGTCCGTGATGATTTATTTCCTGGTCAAGCCGGGTGATACGGCGCTGGCCTTCTTCCTGTACTTCCTGCTGTCGCTCGTCGTCGACCTGCACGCGCCGGTGTTCTGGTCCGCGATCGCCGAGACCATCGACTACGGCCAGGTCAAGACGGGCAAGCGCGTGTCGGGCTTCGCGTTCGGCGGCATCTCGGTCGCGCAGAAGGCCGGCATGGGCCTCGCGGGCGGCATGGTCGGCCTGCTGCTGAATTATTTCCATTACCAGCCGAACCAGGAGCAGGGCGCGCTGGCGCTGCAGGGCATCGCGCTGATGCTGTCCGTGATTCCCGGCTTCTTCCATTTCCTGATGGGCGCGCTGATGTTCAAGTACCGCATCAGCGATGAATACTATTCGACAGTCAAGGAAGACCTCCGCGCCAGCGCGTGATTCACTTTAGCGAGACCATCATGCAAGACACCGTACTGAAACCCCTCATCGAGCAACGCGCCGACCCGTACATTTATAGACACACGGACGGCTATTACTATTTCACGGCATCGGTCCCGCAATACGACCGCATCGAACTGCGCCGCGCAAAGACGATCGCGGAACTGGCCAATGCGCCCACCGTCGACGCGTGGATCAAGCCGGATACGGGCCCTTACAGCGAACTGATCTGGGCGCCGGAGCTGCACTTCAACATGGGCGCGTGGTATGTCTATTTCGCCGCCGCGCCGAGCCGCGAGATCAAGTACAAGCTGTTCCAGCACCGCATGTACGCGATCCGCAACACGAACGCGAATCCGCTCGAAGGCACGTGGGAATTCATGGGCCAGGTCGACACGGGCATCGACACGTTCTGCCTGGACGCGACCACGTTCAACCACAACGGCGTGCTGTACTACCTGTGGGCGCAGAAGGACAACGAGATCGAAGGC
>CAMLMV010000099.1 GCA_946481275.1 uncultured Massilia sp. | reverse complement strand
CCGCGAAGGCGGCCGTACCGTCGGCGCCGGCGTGGTTGCCAAGATCATCGCCTAAGCAGTATCTGTAGTACCTCCGGGCGGAACGATTCTGTTCCGCCCAACAATAGAGTGTTGCGCGAAATACCCAAGTAGCGTATAATGCTCGATTCAACTAGAAGTTTTTGTAGGGGCGTAGCTCAATTGGCAGAGCGTCGGTCTCCAAAACCGAAGGTTGGGGGTTCGATGCCCTCCGCCCCTGCCACCGAATTCGGTGCCAGGCACCCGAAAGTAAATTAAGTATGTCTAATCAATCCGTGCAAACCGTCGGCACCTCGAACGACAAGTTCAAGGTCGCGCTGGCAGTGGTTGCTACGATTGCAGGTGTGGTCGGCTTTTTCATTCTGAAAGGCCAGAACAAACCAGCCCTGATGTGCGCAGGCGCACTCGTGGCTGGTTTGGCTATTGCCGTCCTGCTGTTGTGGACTTCCGCGACCGGCCGCGATTTCCTGAGCTTCGCGAAGGAATCCGTACGTGAAACGAAGAAGGTTGTATGGCCTACCCGCAAGGAAGCGACCCAGATCACCGCCGTGGTGTTCGGGTTCGTGCTGGTGATGGCAATTTTCCTGTGGGGCACGGATAAGATTCTTGAATTCCTGATGTACGACGTGATCCTGGGGTGGAAACAATAATGAGCGAAAACGTGCAGCAAGATAACGTGCCGGGCGATGTCCCGGCACAAGACGCTGGTGCGCCGCTGAGTACTCCGGTCAGCAACAAGCGCTGGTACGTCGTGCATGTCTACTCCGGCATGGAGAAGAGCGTGATGCGCGGCCTGACCGATCGCATCGAGCGCGGCGGCATGCAGGAACAGTTTGGCCGCATCCTGGTTCCGACCGAAGAAGTGGTCGAAGTCAAGAACGGCAGCAAATCGGTATCCGAGCGTCGCTTCTTCCCGGGTTATGTGCTGGTCGAGATGGAAATGACCGACGAGACCTGGCACCTCGTGAAGAACACGCCGAAAGTCACCGGCTTCATCGGCGGCAAGAGCAACAAGCCGACCCCGATTCCGGCGCGCGAGATCGACAAGATCATGCAGCAGGTCCAGGAAGGTGTCGAGAAGCCGCGGCCCAAAGTGCTGTACGAAGTGGGCGAGCAGGTGCGGATCAAGGAAGGCCCGTTCACCGACTTCAACGGCTCTGTCGAAGAAGTCAACTACGAAAAATCGAAGGTGCGTGTGTCTGTCACCATCTTCGGCCGCGCGACTCCGGTGGAACTGGAGTTCGGGCAGGTAGAGAAAGTCTAAAACGCCGAATCGGAGCGTCGCAGCAGCAAGGCGGAATCCGATAAGAGGAGCTCCGCCTGATAAAAACAGTGGTACAGGCGGAGCGTTACCACTCAATCGACAAAGGAGCCAATCATGGCAAAGAAAATCGTCGGTTTTATCAAGCTGCAAGTGCCGGCTGGTAAAGCAAACCCGTCCCCCCCGATCGGCCCGGCCCTCGGCCAGCGCGGTCTGAACATCATGGAATTCTGCAAGGCCTTCAATGCCAAGACTCAAGGCATGGAACCGGGCATGCCGATTCCGGTCGTGATCACCGCCTTCGCGGACAAGTCGTTCACCTTCGAGATGAAGACCCCGCCGGCAACGTACCTGATCAAGAAGCTGTCGGGCGTTACCAAAGGTTCGGCCAAGCCGCACACCGACAAGGTCGGCACGCTGACCCGTGCTCAAGCTGAAGAAATCGCAAAAATCAAGCAGCCGGACCTGACCGCCGCTGACCTGGACGCCGCTGTGCGCGTCGTGGCCGGCTCGGCTCGTTCGATGGGCATCACGGTGGAGGGTATCTAATATGGCCAAGCTGTCCAAGCGCGTCAAAGAAATGAAAGCCAAGGTCGACCGTAACAAGTCGTACGCTTTCGACAACGCCGTCGCAATCGTCAAAGAATTCGCAACCGCCAAGTTCAACGAGTCGATCGACGTCGCCGTGCAACTGGGCGTGGATCCGAAGAAATCGGACCAGGTCGTCCGTGGTTCCGTCGTCCTGCCGGCTGGTACCGGCAAGGAAGTCCGCGTCGCCGTCTTCGCCCAGGGCGAAAAGGCCGAGCAGGCTAAAGCCGCCGGCGCCGACATCGTCGGTATGGAAGACCTGGCAGAACGCGTCAAGGCCGGCGACATGCCGTTCGACGTCGTGATCGCTTCGCCGGACACCATGCGTATCGTCGGTACCCTGGGTCAGATCCTGGGCCCGCGCGGCCTGATGCCGAACCCGAAAGTCGGCACCGTGACCCCGGACGTGGCTGGCGCCGTGCGCAACGCCAAGGCCGGTCAGGTCCAGTATCGTACCGACAAGGCAGGTATCATCCACGCCACGATCGGCCGCAAGTCGTTCAGCGACGAACAGCTGAAGTCGAACCTGGTCGCGCTGATCGACGCCCTGAACAAGGCCAAGCCGGCTTCGTCGAAGGGTATCTACCTGCGCAAGGTCGCGATCTCGTCGACCATGGGCGCTGGCGTGCGTGTCGATCACGCTACCCTGGCTGCTTAATAGCAAAGAATTAAGTCCTCACAGAACATCGTGAGGCGGATCTTTGGGCTGGCGGATTGAACCCCGCCAGGCAATCAAAGACCGTTGGGCCGATGGCAGAAGTCGAGCCGGAGGTTAAAAGACAACCCAACGCAGATGGCGAACCCGAACAAGTTTTGTAGTCGATGCTTTGTCGTACTTCTTAACTTCGGACGCCGTGTTCGAACCGATGCGGGGGACGTCCCTCACATCATTTAAGGAGATTGACCGTGGGTCTTAATCTGAATGACAAAAAGGTCGTCGTCGAAGAAGTTAGCGCGAAAGTAGCAACCGCGCAAACCATCGTCGTCGCCGAGTACCGTGGCATCCAGGTTAGTGCTCTGACGAAACTCCGTGCAAATGCTCGTTCGCAGGGCGTGTACCTGCGTGTTCTGAAGAACACGCTGGCTCGTCGCGCTGTGGAAGGCACCCAGTTCGCACCGCTGGCTGAGACCATGGTTGGTCCGCTGATCTACTCGATCTCGGACGACGCCGTCGCAGCAGCCAAGGTGATCAGCGACTTCTCGAAGACCAACGACAAGCTCGTGGTCAAGGGCGGTAACTACGCTGGCAAGAACCTGGATGTCGCTGGCGTCACCGCGCTGGCAAGCATCCCGAGCCGTGAAGTCCTCATCGCCCAGCTGCTGGGCGTCATGCAGGCTCCGGTGTCCGGCTTTGCACGAGTTCTGGCTGCAATCGCAGCACAAAAAGGCGAAGGTTCCGCAGCTCCGGCAGAAGCCGCTGCAGCAGAATAAGCAAGCCTTTTTGCTCAAGCACTAATCACACATTAAATATTTGGAGTTTCAAATGGCAATTAGCAAAGAAGAGTTCCTGGACGCAGTTGGCGCAATGTCGGTCATGGAACTGAACGACCTGGTCAAGGCATTCGAAGAGAAATTCGGCGTGTCGGCAGCTGCAATGGCAGCTCCGGCAGCTGGCGGCGCCGCCGCTGGTGCACCGGCTGCTGAAGAGCAGACCGAATTCAACGTCGTGCTGGCTGAAGTCGGCGCGAACAAGGTCGGCGTCATCAAGGCCGTCCGCGAAATCACCGGTCTGGGCCTGAAAGAAGCCAAGGACCTGGTCGACGGCGCACCGAAGACTGTCAAGGAAGCCCTGCCGAAAGCTGACGCTGAAGCCGCCAAGAAGAAGCTGGAAGAAGCTGGCGCCAAGGCCGAGCTCAAGTAATACATATGCAAAGGGCGCTGGAATCAGCGCCCCGCGCCGGAGTCAAAGCGCGCAGATCCCCGCTGGAAGGTGGGGTATGCGGCTTTGGCTCTTTTGTCGTCCCTACGACAAAAGATGCAGTACCCCTGTTTTGGAAGCACCGCAGCACAGCATTATCGTAACACAGCAGCACCGGTTCCCAATCACCCGGCCGAATGCGGCGAGATTTGAGGCCTTGCATGTGGTGGCTTAACCACTGGCAATTCCTGAATTCTCATCCTTTCTGTCACTCACGGAGTGTCCATGCACTACTCATTTACTGAGAAGAAACGCATTCGCAAGTCGTTCGCGAAGCGCGCCAACGTTCACAACGTTCCCTACCTCCTCGCTACGCAGCTGGAGTCTTACGAGAATTTCCTGCAAGCGGATGCAGGGCCCTCCGTACGCAAGAACGAAGGTCTGCAATCGGCTTTCACCTCCATTTTCCCGATCGTGTCGCACAACGGTTTTGCGCGCCTCGAGTTCCTCTCTTACGTGCTGGGTGACCCCGCTTTCGACGTCAAGGAATGCCAACAACGCGGCCTGACCTTCGCGTCGCCGCTGCGCGCGAAGGTGCGCCTGGTGATCCTGGACAAGGAATCGCCGACCAAGCCGGTCGTGAAGGAAATGAAGGAACAGGAAGTGTACATGGGCGAACTGCCGCTCATGACCGCCAATGGTTCGTTCGTGATCAACGGCACCGAGCGCGTGATCGTCTCGCAGCTGCACCGTTCGCCGGGCGTGTTCTTCGAGCACGACCGCGGCAAGACGCACTCGTCGGGCAAGCTGCTGTTCTCGGCACGTATCATCCCTTACCGCGGCTCGTGGCTGGACTTCGAGTTCGACCCGAAGGACATCCTGTTCTTCCGCGTCGACCGCCGCCGCAAGATGCCGGTGACGATCCTGCTGAAAGCCATCGGCATGACGCCGGAGCAGATCCTCGCGAACTTCTTCGTGTTCGACAACTTCAACCTGCGCTCGGAAGGCGCGGAACTGGAATTCGTGGCCGAGCGCCTGCGCGGTGAAGTCGCGCGCTTCGACATCGTCGATCCGAAGACCGGCAAGACGCTCGTGACGAAAGACAAGCGCATCAACGCCAAGAACGTGCGTGACGTCGAGAACGCCGGCATTACCCACATCTCGGTGCCGGAAGACTACCTGATCGGCCGCGTGCTGGCGAAGAACGTCGTCGACGGCGACACGGGCGAGATCATCGCCAACGCCAACGACGAGCTGACCGACGAGCTGCTGGGCAAGCTGCGCGACGCCAACATCGACGCGATCCAGACGCTGTACACCAACGACCTGGACCAGGGCGCCTACATCTCGCAGACGCTGCGTACCGACGACACCGCCGACCAGACCGCGGCCCGCGTGGCGATCTATCGCATGATGCGTCCTGGCGAACCGCCGACCGAAGAATCGGTGGAAGCGCTGTTCCACGGCCTGTTCTACAGCCCGGAACGCTATGACCTGTCGGCCGTCGGCCGCATGAAGTTCAACCGCCGCATCGGCCGTGACGAACTGACGGGCGACATGACCCTGTCGAACGAAGACATCCTGGCGGTGATCAAGATCCTGGTCGAGCTGCGCAATGGCCGCGGCGAAGTCGACGACATCGACCACCTGGGTAACCGCCGCGTGCGTTGCGTGGGCGAACTGGCCGAAAACCAGTTCCGCGCCGGCCTCGTGCGCGTGGAGCGCGCCGTCAAGGAACGCCTCGGCCAGGCCGAAGCGGACAACCTGATGCCGCACGACCTGATCAACAGCAAGCCGATCTCGGCCGCGATCCGCGAATTCTTCGGTTCGTCGCAGCTGTCGCAGTTCATGGACCAGACGAACCCGCTGTCGGAAATCACGCACAAACGCCGTGTCTCCGCACTGGGCCCGGGCGGCCTGACCCGCGAGCGCGCCGGCTTCGAAGTCCGCGACGTGCACCCGACCCACTACGGCCGCGTCTGCCCGATCGAAACGCCTGAAGGCCCGAACATCGGCCTGATCAACTCGCTGGCAC
>CAMLMV010000098.1 GCA_946481275.1 uncultured Massilia sp. | reverse complement strand
CGTCCGTCATCTGCGAGATCATCAAGGAAGACGGCACGATGGCGCGCCTGCCGGACCTGCTGGAATTCGCGCAGGAGCACAACCTCAAGATCGGCACCATCGCCGACCTGATCCATTACCGCAGCCAGAACGAGACGCTCGTCGAGCGCGTGGCGGAGCGTCCGCTGGCCACCGTGCACGGCGAGTTCAAGCTGGTCGCCTTCCGCGACAAGCCTAGCGGCTCGGCGCACCTGGCGCTCGTCCACGGGGCCCCGCAGGAAGACCGCGAGACGCTCGTGCGCGTGCACCAGCCGGTGTCCATCATCGACCTGCTGGACAGCGCCTCCACGTCGCACTCGTGGAACCTCGCGGCCGCGATGCAAGCCGTCCAGCAGGCGGAGGCGGGCGTCATCGTCCTGCTCGACTGCGCCGAGACGGCCGACGAACTGTTCGCCCAGTTCCAGGACAAGCCGGCCCGTCCGGTCGGCCGCGCGGCCAACCTGGACCTGCGCACCTACGGTATCGGCGCGCAGATCCTGCGCCAGCTCGGCGTGCGCAAGATGAAGCTGCTGGCCAATCCGCGCAAGATGCCGTCGATGGCCGGCTTCGACCTGGAGGTCACCGGCTACCTGGCCAAGCCCGGGTGCGACGTCTCGGCATAACGCGGTACCATTAACCCATTAATTCACGAAACAAGAGAACAAGAGGCATAGCCATGACGGTAGGAACTTTTGAAAGCAATCTGGCAGGTGAAGGCCTGCGCATCGGCATCGTGCAGGCACGTTTCAATGCCGATGTCGGCCATGGCCTGCTGTCGGCATGTCTGGCAGAACTGAAGCACCTGGGCGTGGCCGACGAGGACATCCTGCACGTGACTGTCCCGGGCGCGCTGGAAATCCCGCTGGCCCTGCAAAAGATGGCCGAGACGCAGCAATTCGACTCGCTGATCGCGCTGGGCGCCGTCATCCGCGGCGAAACCTACCACTTCGAGCTCGTGTCGAACGAGTCGGGCGCCGGCATCACCCGCATCGGCCTGGATTACGGCATGCCGATCGCCAACGCCGTGCTGACGACGGAAAACGACGAGCAGGCGGAAGCCCGCATGGCCGAGAAGGGCACGGACGCGGCGCGCGTCGCGGTCGAGATGGCCAACCTGCTGCTGGGCCTGGAAGAACTGCAGGCCGAAGAAGAGTAAATCGAGTACAACCATGACTGACAAGACATCGCACGCCAATCCCAACAAGAACCGCACGCCGCGCCACCGCGCGCGCGAGTTCGCACTGCAGGGGCTGTATCAATGGTTGCTGAACAATGAGCCGGCCTCCACGGTCGTCACCAACATCCGCAGCGCGCACGGCTTCGACAAGGCCGACGGCGAGTACTTCACGGAACTGCTGAATGGGACCATCGCCCAGTCGGTGGAGCTGCGCGAGGTGATCGCGCCGACGGTCGACCGCCCGATCGCGGAACTGTCGCCGATCGAACACGCCGTGCTGCTGCTCGGCGCGTACGAGCTGAAGAACCTGATCGAGATCCCGTACCGCGTCGTGATCAACGAAGCCGTGGAACTGACCAAGTCGTTCGGCGGTATCGATGGCCACAAGTACGTGAACGGCGTGCTCGACCGCCTGGCCGGCAAGCTGCGTCCGGACGAAGTGGCGGCGGACGCGCGACGCTGATCCGTTACCTGCTATATATAATGAGAAAGCCGCCCCGGGAGACCGGGGCGGCTTTTTTCATGGGACAAAAATGAAAGCCACCGCAGCTTGCGCCGACGGTGGCTTTCGACCAGGAAAGGAGTGTAAGGGTTGGACTCAGAGTCCGGCGACGGTCTCGCCGGTCTGGTTGCTGCCGTGGGCCGCTTCGACCGACGCGGTGTCCGGCTTGGCCGGCGCGCTGGCCGATTTCTGGGCCAGGGTCGTGCTCGGGGCGGGCGCCGACGCCGGCGGGAAGTAGATCGGTACGTTCTTGCCGCTCGCGACCTGCTTCAGGCGCTTGTATTCGGTCAGGACCTTGGAGCCGTAGCCGGAGTCGTCGTCGGCCGCCGCAGCGCCGACGTAGCTCTTGAGGGCGCCTTCGACGGAGCCCGTACGCTTCACGTAATCCTTCAGGATCAGGGCGCCGACGCGGATGTTGGCCACCGGATTCAGGGCGGCCTGCGAGCCGCCGACTTCCTCGAATTTGTCGCTGTGAACCTTCGACATCACCTGCATCAGGCCCTGCGCGCCCATCGGGCTTTCCGCGAACGGATTCAGGCCCGACTCGATGGCCATCACGGCCAGGATCAGCAGCGGGTCCAGCTTGATCTCGTGCGCCGTGCTGTACGCGGTCGTGACGAGCATGTTGGCGGCGTCGCCGGCCACGCGGTAGCGGCGCGACAGCCAGTCCGTCACGTACTTCTGCTGACGGGTGGGGCGGTTCGCCGCCTTGTCGTCGTTCGCGATCTCGACGGCGTCCGCGCCGCGCGCCGCGACGAGCTGGACCGCGGGATTGGCGGTGGCAACCTGCGCCGGCATGGCGTGTTGCGGGCTCAGGAAATCCGACACCCGTTTTGCAAAATCGGGGCGGCTGTACAGCAGGGCAATCATTGCTACTGCGGAAAGACCGAAAACGGTCAAGGTATGTTGTGCGGTAGTCAAGACACCGCGTGCCGCTTTGATCACGGAAGACCACGTGACTGGCTGGCTGGCCATCTGTTGGACGAGCCTTGCGCTCGTGCCGATGAATCGATGGATCATCGTCTCTCCTTTGTCGCGGAAAAAGCCATCCCGTCGCCGCGCAGGAGCGCAGCGTTCGAACGAACTCATGCCGTGCATCAGAAAACCGTCCGTCGCCGCTCGCAGCGGTCGAGGAACGCCGTCATTGCTTGCTTCAGCTGGGCAGCGCTGCAGTGGAGGCGCCCAGTAGCTAACAACTGTCTCGGGGTTGGTTGGGCAGACGCCCAGTGAAAACACTCCTAAAATGTCGCTGGGGCCCCGACCCCGTGAAAGAATGAGACCGGATAAAATCACGTGCTGGACGGGACCGGCTCAATTTGTACGGCGGATTGTAGAAGCTCGTTTATATCAAGTCAATACTAGCACTCAAGCGTTCTATTACTTTTGGATCTAAAGAACGTACAAGAGCTCATCAATTCCTTGGCAAATCAACCACTTGCCGGCGATTGTTAGCACACCTCAAAAGATGTAAAAAAGAATTAAAAATTCAATGAACTATTCTGATCTGCGGGACTTTATTGCTAAGTTGCAAGAAAACGATGACTTCAAGCGCGTATCGGCGCCTATTTCACCGAATCTTGAAATGACGGAGGTGTGCGACCGCACGCTGCGCGCCGGCGGGCCCGCGCTCTTGTTCGAAAACCCGGTCGACGCGGCCGGGAAACGCTATCCGATCCCCGTGCTGGCCAACCTGTTCGGCACGCCGCGCCGCGTGGCGTTGGGCATGGGCGCGGACGACGTCGGCGAGTTGCGCAAGATCGGCCACGTGCTGGCGCGCCTGAAGGAGCCCGAGCCGCCCAAGGGTTTTCGGGACATCATGGACCTCGGTTCGCTCGTCAAGGCCGTGTGGGACATGGCCCCGAAAGAAGTGAAGGGCGCCCCCTGCCAGGAAATCGTGTGGGAAGGCGCCGACGTGGACCTGGCGCGTTTGCCGATCCAGCATTGCTGGCCGGGCGACGTCGCACCTTTGATTACCTGGGGTCTCGTGATCACGAAAGGCCCGAACAAGAAGCGCCAGAACCTGGGCATCTACCGCCAGCAGGTCCTGGGGCCGAACAAGGTCATCATGCGCTGGCTCGCACACCGCGGCGGCGCGCTCGATTTCCGCGAGCACTGCATCGCCAACCCCGGCAAGCCGTATCCGGTGGCGGTGGCGCTGGGCGCCGACCCGGCCACGATCCTGGGCGCGGTGACGCCCGTGCCGGACACGCTGTCCGAATACCAGTTCGCCGGCCTGCTGCGCGGCCAGCGGACCGTCCTGACGAAGGCGATCGGCAGCGAGCTGCGCGTGCCGGCGTCGGCCGAGATCGTGCTCGAGGGCCATATCTATCCAGATGAAAGCCATCCGTCCGGCTTCGAGCATGCGCTGGAAGGGCCGTACGGCGACCACACCGGCTATTACAACGAGCAGGACTGGTTCCCCGTGTTCACGATCGACCGCATCACGATGCGGCGCGACCCGATCTATCACTCGACCTATACCGGCAAGCCGCCCGACGAGCCGGCCGTGCTGGGCGTGGCGCTGAACGAAGTGTTCGTGCCCCTGCTGCAGAAGCAATTTACGGAGATCACGGATTTCTACCTGCCGCCGGAAGGCTGCAGCTACCGCATGGCTGTCGTGCAGATGAAGAAGCAGTATGCCGGGCACGCGAAGCGCGTGATGTTCGGCGTGTGGAGTTTCCTGCGCCAGTTCATGTATACGAAGTTCATCGTCGTCGTGGACGAGGACGTCGACGTGCGCGACTGGAAGGAAGTGATCTGGGCCATCACGACCCGCGTGGACCCGACCCGCGACACGGTCATGGTCGACAACACGCCGATCGACTATCTCGACTTCGCGTCGCCGATCAGCGGCCTGGGCAGCAAGATGGGGATCGACGCCACCAATAAATGGCCGGGGGAGACGAATCGGGAGTGGGGCACGCCCATCGTCATGACGCCGGAAGTGAAGGCGCGCGTGGACGGCATCTGGCAGCAGCTGGGGTTGTGACGTACTTTATATGGGTGCGCGCAGGGCATTCCGGCGATGGTTTGCCGGCATGCCCGCAAGCGGTTATAATGCGAGCTGGCGGGCCCCTGCGCATTGTGGCATGGTTTACCTGGTCAGGTCGGGAACGAAGCAGCCAAAGCCGTTCACCGCAAGTGCCGCAGATCAGGCTCGCCTACTAATTCACTCGTCGATCTCCGCTTCGAGCGGGCGCATCGACACCTCCACCAGCGGGTTTTCCTTCAGCATTGCGTCGTCGAGCTTGAGCCGGACATGGTTCTTCGCGTCGCTGGCATAGCGTTTGTCGCCGCCGGCAGACTTGATGGTCAGCTGGGCCGGCTTGTCGAACTTGAAGATCACCGATTTCATCGTGGGCACGAACAGGCTCAGCGCGCCGGCCACCTTGCCGATCGCGGCATTGGTCTGGGGGATGGCGCCCATCACGGTCGCGTAGCGCCACTGCGTCGTCTCCGGCAGCACGGCGCCCAGGTCGAAACCCATGCTCATCTTTTCGCCCTTGGGCAGGCTCGTCCAGATCTGCGCGTCGTCGGCCATCCATTGCTTGTTGAGTGCCATGCGTGCGCGGCCGCCGGCATCGAGCGGCAGAGGCGTCCGGGTGGCGCCGTCCACGACGACGAGGCCCGCATCCAGCGGAGATATTGCCTTGTTCACCGGCACCAGCTTCGCGTACAGGATGACCTTGTCGCGCTCGGCCGTGGGCAGGGCGTCGAACTTGTCGAGCTTGATGACGTCGACCAGCTTGCGGTACGGGAGCCATTCGCGTTCGGCGGCATGGACTTGTACGGCGAGCAGCAGGGAAGCGAAGACCAGCGGGATGCGCAGTGTGTTTTTCATTTTTCCCAATTGAAATAAAAACATCAGTGTAGGGGAATTCCCGACGAGCGTCTAATGTTGCCGCGCCTCGCCCGGTCTACGGTAAAATCGCGGTATGTCCTATCAAGTCCTCGCCCGCAAATACCGTCCCCGGAACTTCGAAACGCTGGTTGGCCAGGAGCACGTCGTGCGTGCGCTGACCCATGCCTTGCGTACCGGACGGCTGCACCACGCCTATCTGTTCACCGGCACGCGCGGGGTGGGCAAGACCACGCTGTCGCGCATCCTGGCCAAGTCGCTCAACTGCGTCGGGCCGGACGGCAACGGGTCGATCACGGCCGAGCCGTGCGGCCAGTGCGAGCCGTGCCGCGCGATCGACGCCGGCCGCTTCGTCGACTACGTCGAGATGGACGCCGCGTCGAACCGCGGCGTCGACGAGATGGCCCAGCTGCTGGAGCAGGCGGTCTACGCGCCGAGCAATGCGCGCTTCAAGGTCTACATGATCGACGAGGTGCACATGCTCACGAACCACGCCTTCAACGCCATGCTGAAGACGCTGGAAGAGCCGCCCGAGCACGTGAAATTCATCCTCGCGACGACGGACCCGCAAAAGATTCCCGTGACCGTGCTGTCGCGCTGCCTGCAGTTCAACCTGAAGCAGATGCCGCCCGGTCACATCGTGGGGCACCTGGAAAACATCCTCGGCCAGGAAGGCGTGACGTTCGAGCAGCCCGCGCTGCGCCTGCTCGCGCAGGGCGCGCACGGTTCGATGCGCGACGCGCTGTCGCTGACCGACCAGGCCATCGCCTATGCTGCCGGCGCCGTCACGCTCGACGCCGTGCAGGGCATGCTGGGCGCGCTCGACCAGTCCTACCTGGTCCGCCTGCTCGACGCGCTCGCGAACCAGGACGGCGCCGACCTGATGGCCGTCGCCGACGAGATGGCCAGCCGCAGCCTGTCGTACAACGGCGCGCTGCAGGACCTGGGCACCTTGCTGCACCGGATCGCGCTGGCGCAGACCGTGCC
>CAMLMV010000097.1 GCA_946481275.1 uncultured Massilia sp. | reverse complement strand
AAGCATGCCGCCAGCGTTCAATCTGAGCCAGGATCAAACTCTTCAGTTTAATTCCTGTTTTGTCACTTTCGTGACATGCCGCTCACTCAAAATACTGACCGTCACTCATTG
This sequence comes from uncultured Massilia sp., assembly GCA_946481275.1. The sequence continues at coordinate 6,504 of CAMLMV010000097.1, read as the reverse complement.
CTGAGCAACGTATTTCTTTTGCGTGAACATTTGATAATTTAAGCATTCAGCAGCCACTTACGCGACTGCTGGCACTTCATCAAACGCCCACACTTATCGACTGTTTATTGTTAAAGAGCTTCGTATTCGGTACTGCCTTGCTGCGCTTGCGAATCGTTTTGTTCGTCAGCAGCAGAGAAGTGAGATTATGCAGTGTTTCGCTTAACTCGTCAACTCCTTCGTTTTCTACAGTGCGCTGAAACTGTTGGGTTTCGTGCGCTGCAGAAGCAGGACGCGAACTATAGCAAACCCGCCCGCGCCCATGCAAGGCCTGTGGAAAAATTACATCCCTTCGAAGTTCGGCTTGCGCTTTTCCAGGAACGCGGCCATCCCCTCCTTCTGCGCGGGCGTACCGAAGCCCGCATGGAAGAAGCGGCGCTCATAACGTACGCCTTCGGTCAGCGTCGTCTCGAACGCGCGGTTGACGGCGTCCTTGATCTGCATGGCCACCGACACCGGCATCGCCGCGATCGTCTCCGCCACTTCCAGCGCCACGGTCATCACGAGGTCGGCCGGCACGACGCGCGACACGAGCCCCGTGCGCTCCGCTTCCGCCGCGTCGATCATGCGCGCCGTCAGCAGCATGTCCATGGCCTTCGACTTGCCGATCGCGCGCGGCAGGCGCTGCGTGCCGCCTGCGCCCGGCGTCACGCCGACCTTGATCTCCGGCTGGCCGAACTTGGCGGTCTCGGAGGCGATCAGGAAGTCGCACATCATCGCCAGTTCGCAGCCGCCGCCCAGCGCGTAGCCCGACACGACGCCGATCACCGGCTTGCGCACGTTCAGGATGTGCTCCCAGTTGCGGCCGATGTAGTTACCCGGATACGTGTCGGCATACGTGTAATTGGCCATCGCGGCAATGTCCGCGCCCGCGGCGAACACCTTGTCGCTGCCGGTCAGGATGATGACGTTGACGGCCGGGTCGGCGTCGAATTGATAGAGCGCGTCGCCCAGCTCGTTCATCATGTTGTCGTTGAGGGCGTTCATCGCCTTCGGACGGTTCAGGCGGATCACGACCACCTTGTCGTGGCGTTCGATCAGCAGGTCAGAATATTCCATGGGACACCCCTTAATAAGATGAGCCCAGATTGTAGCGCCTGAACGACGAAAGTGACGTATACGGCAATCATGCCTTTGTTATCATTGGTGCGTGCCCCCTCTCCCCTCCTCCGCAGCTTCGCCGCCGACCGCCAGCTGCGCAATGCCGACTTTCGCCGTTTCTGGTTCAGCAGCGCGCTGACCAATTTCGGCGCCCAGATCACGCTGCTGGCCCTGCCAATCTGCGCGGCCCTGCTGCTGCACGCGACGCCGGCCCAGATGGGCACCCTGGCCGCCGTCGGATCATTGCCGTTCCTGCTGTTCTCGCTGCCGACGGGCGTCCTGCTCGACCGCAGCCGGCGCCTGCCCGTGATGCTGGCCAGCGATGCGATGGTCGCGCTGAGCCTCGCCAGCGTGCCGTTCGCGTGGTGGCAGGGGTGGCTCAGCGTGCACTGGCTGTATGCGGTGCAGTTCATGCTGGGAACGGGCTTCGTCGTGGGCGGCAGCGCGGAACAGATCTTCCTGACGTTCCTCGTGGGCCGCGATGGCCTGATCGATGCGCAATCGAAGCTGGGCGCGACGGAATCCGCCTCGCGCCTGCTCGGTCCCGGCATCGCGGGCCTCGGCTTCATGCTGATGCCGACGATCCCGCGCGACCTGCTGGGCAGCCGCGCCGCCACCGCGGCCGCCTATGCCGGCGTCGTGTTCTGTCTCGATTGCCGCGGCACCCTGTTCTTCCTGCCCTATCTCGCGCTGCGCCAGCGCGTCACGCCCGACCCGCTGCTGGGCCGGATGACATCGACGATGCGTTTCATGACCGTGGCCGTGGCCCCGATCGGCGCGGCCGGTGCCGGTGCGCTGGCCGAGCGGCTCGGCGTGCGCGGCGGCCTCACGGTCGTCGCGGCGGGCGCCCTGCTGCTGACGCTCACCACGCTGTTCGGCACGCGCTTACATCAAATACGTCACTGAGCAGGTCGCGGCAGCAGCACCCAGATCTGCCCGCGCTGCTTCATGCGGCCCGCGTTGTCGGCCGCCTGGCCGCCGAAGCCGAAGAAGAAGTCCGCGCGCACGGCACCCTTGATGGCGCCGCCCGTATCCTGCGCCATGACGAGACGCTGCAGCGGCACGTCGCCCGCCGGTTCCGTCGTCGACAGGAACAGCGGCGCGCCGAGCGGGATGAAGGCCGGGTCGACGGCGACGGAGCGCGTGGGCGTCAGCGGCACGCCCAGGGCGCCTTTCGGTCCCACGTTCGGATCGGGCAGGCGCTCTTCGCGGAAGAAGACATAGCTCGGATTGACGTTGAGGAGTTCCTGGCGGCGCTCCGGATGCGCGGCGATCCACGCCTTGATGCCCTGCGCCGTCGCCTCGGCCGGTTTCAGTTCGCCCTGGTCGATCAGCCAGCGGCCGATCGCCTTGTACGGATGGCCGTTCTGGTCGGCGTAGGCGATGCGCACGGTGTCACCGTCGTCCAGCTGCACGCGGCCGGAGCCCTGCACCTCGAGGAAGAATGCTTCCACGGGGTCGTCGACCCACACCAGTTCCTTGCCGGGGATGCGCGCGCGCTCGATGTCGGCGCGCGTGGCGTACGGGACGACGGTCTTGCCGACGAGGCGCCCGCGCAGGCGCATGCCCTTCAGGCTCGGGTAGACGCTGGCCAGGTCCACGGTGATCAGGTCATCCGGTACTTTATAGAGAGGCGTCTGGAACGCGCCGCCGCGCTTGCGGGCGCCGCGCAGCATCGGTTCGTAATAGCCCGTGATCAGGCCCGCGTCGGCGCCGTCGGGCGCGCGCACGAGGTTCGGCACGAAATACGTCTCGAAGAACTGGCGGATGGCCGTGCCGTCGTCCGGGTCGACCACCTTGCCGGCGGCGCACGGCGCCTTCCAGTCCGGCTTTGCGCCCAGCGCGCGGCACGAGGCCTGGAACGCGGGCCAGGCCTGGAGCAGGTCGTCCTGCTGCCAGCCCGGCAGTGCGTCGAACGTCACGGGCGTGAACAGGGGCGCGGGTGGCGGCGCCGGCTGCGGCTGCGCCGGTGGCTGGGTTGGCGGCACGGGCACGGGACCGACGGGCGGCGGCAGCTTGATGGGCGGCTGCGGCTGCGGGGTCGGTGTCGTCGTACAGGCCGCCAGCAAGGCGACGAGGGTCAATAAAGCGGGTACACTGCGGCGTGTCGAAAACATAGGGGTGCGCGATGTGGATACTGATGTTGGAGGCCGGCGTGGCCTTGTTCCTGCTGGTGTTCATCGTCTGGTGGACGATGTTCTCGGGCCGTAAGCCCGAGCAGAGGAACAACGATACAAACGATTAATACAAACCGATTAATGCAATGCGTGCGGCAGCGACAGCACGAATTCGGGAATCTTGACCTCGAAGCGGTGCCCGTCCTCCGCGACGAAGAAATACTCGCCGACCATCGAGCCCTGCGGCGTTTCCATCTGGGTGCCGCTCGTGTATTCGAACTGTTCGCCCGGCTGCAGCAGCGGCTGGTGGCCGACGACGCCCAGGCCCCGCACTTCCTGCACCTGGTTGTTGGCGTCCGTGATCACCCAGTGGCGCGAGATCAGCTGGGCGGCGACGGTGCCCGTGTTCCTGATCGTGATCGTGTAGGTGAACACGTGCTGCGTCCGCTCCGGGTGGGATTGCTCCGGCAGGTATTGGGTCCTGACGGTGATCTCGAAATCGTAGGCGGGCATGGTGTTCCTTGTTGAATTGGCAAAAGAGCGCGTGGCCCACATGATACATCGTCGGCCGAAAGCACGACGTCGGCGTACAATGCTGGCTTTGTCCAAAGCTACCCCGGCCACACAATGACCACCTACCGCATCGCTCCCAGCATCCTGTCCGCCGACTTCGCCCGCCTGGGCGAGGAAGTGCGCAACGTCGTCGCCGCCGGCGCCGACATCATCCACTTCGACGTGATGGACAACCATTATGTCCCGAACCTGACCATTGGCCCGCTGGTGTGCCAGGCCATCCGTCCGCACGTGCAGGTGCCGATCGACGTCCACCTGATGGTCAAGCCGGTCGACCGCATCATCCCCGATTTCGCCAAGGCCGGTGCCGACATCATCACCTTCCACCCGGAAGCGTCGGAACACATCGACCGCACCCTGCAGCTCATCCGCGACAACGGCTGCAAGGCCGGCCTCGTGTTCAACCCGGGCACGCCGCTGCACCACCTGGACCACGTGATGGACAAGATCGACATGATCCTCATCATGTCCGTCAACCCGGGCTTCGGCGGCCAGTCGTTCATCCCGGAAGCGCTGAAGAAGATCGCACTCGCGCGCCGCATGATCGACGAGTCGGGCCGCGACATCATGCTGGAGGTCGACGGCGGCATCAAGGCCGACAACATCGCCGCTGCCGCCGCAGCCGGCGCCGACACCTTCGTGGCCGGTTCCGCCATCTTCGGCAAGCCGGACTACAAAGCCGTGATCGACGCGATGCGCGCCGAGCTGGCCACCGTCGCGAAGAAGGCTGCCTGATGCGTCCGGGCGCTGGGGCGATCCGGGCCGCCATCATCGACCTGGACGGCACGATGCTGCACACCGTGCCGGATTTCGAGCTCGCGCTGAACGGCATGCGCGCGGAATTCGGCCTGGCGCCGATCACCCAGCAGGTCATCGAACCGATGGTCGGCAAGGGATCGGAAAAGCTGATCCGCGACGTGCTGGCCCTCGACTTCGACACGGACCGCATCGACGCCGTGTTCGACGATGCGATGGCCGCCTACCAGCGCCACTACCTCGCCATCAACGGCGAACGCGCGACCCTGTATCCGCACGTGACCGAAGGCTTGCAGGCTTTGAAGGACCTGGGCCTGCGCCTCGCGTGCGTGACCAATAAACCCGTCGCGTTCACCCAGCCGCTGTTGGCGAAGAAGGGCCTCGCGCCCTGGTTCGAGCTGGTCTACGGCGGCGACTCGTTCCCGCGCAAGAAACCCGATCCGATGCCGCTGCTGCAGGTCTGCCGCGACTTCGACGTGGAGCCGGCGCACGTGGTCGCGATCGGCGATTCCAGCAACGACGCCGAAGCCGCACGCGCGGCCGGTTGTTTCGTGCTGTCGGTCCCGTACGGCTACAACCACGGAAAACCTGTGCAAAGTATTAATTCCGATGGTATAGTTGGTTCGCTACTTGAAGCTGCTGAACTGATCAGCGCTCATAACAAAGCCAACTCCTAAACCATCTACTCCATGTTTTTCGCCAAAAAACACATCGTCAACCCAACCGGTGCCCATGAGGCCTGGCTGTGGCGACGCTGGCAATCCTGGTCCATCTGACCCAAGCTGATTGCTGCCGGTGCACGCCTCGTGCCACTTCAAACCGGCAGGTTTTTTGAAGAAATCGCCGCCCGTTCCCCTTCCTGCGGGCGGCCCGGAGAAAAGCATGACCGAACTCGAATTCAAATCGCTCGCCACGCAAGGCTATAACCGTATTCCCCTGATCGCGGAAGCATTTGCCGATCTCGAAACCCCGCTCACGCTGTATCTGAAGCTGGCCCAGAGCCAGGACGCCGGCAAGAACACGTTCCTGCTCGAGTCCGTGGTCGGCGGCGAGCGCTTCGGCCGCTACTCCTTCATCGGCCTGCCGGCGAAGACGCTGCTGCGCACGCGCGGCAACGTCACGACGGTCGAGAAGAACGGGGAAGTCATCGAGACGCACGAAGGCAATCCGCTCGACTTCATCGAGGCCTACCAATCGCGCTTCAAGGTCGCGCTGCGCCCGGGCCTGCCCCGCTTCTTCGGCGGCCTCGCGGGCTACTTCGGCTACGACACCGTGCGCCACATCGAGAAGAAGCTGGCGCACACGGCGCCGCGCGACGAACTGGACCTGCCGGAAATCCAGCTGATGGTGACGGAAGAGCTGGCGGTGATCGACAACCTGTCGGGCAAGCTGTACCTGATCGTGTATGCCGATCCGTCCCAGCCCGAGGCCTACAACAAGGCCCGCCAGCGCCTGAAGGACTTGCGCGTGATGCTGCGCCGGAGCGTGGACGCGCCGGTGACGTCGAGCTCCGTACGGACCGAGGCCGTGCGCGACTTCAGCAAGGAAGACTATTTAAAAGCCGTCGCCGTCGCGAAGGAATACGTGATGGCCGGCGACCTGATGCAGGTGCAGATCGGCCAGCGCATCCGCAAGCCGTACGTGGATTCGCCGCTGTCGCTGTACCGCTCGCTGCGCTCGCTGAACCCGTCGCCGTACATGTACTACTACAACTTTGGCGACATGCAGATCGTGGGTTCGTCGCCCGAGATCCTGGTGCGCAACGAGAAGGACGCCGACGGCGGCCGCAAGGTGACGCTGCGCCCGATCGCCGGCACCCGCCCGCGCGGTTCGACGCCGGAACGCGACGCCGAACTGGCGCACGAACTGCTGAACGATCCGAAGGAAGTGGCGGAACACGTGATGCTGATCGACCTGG
>CAMLMV010000096.1 GCA_946481275.1 uncultured Massilia sp. | reverse complement strand
GATCAATGCGGGTACGCTGCAGGTCGGCGCCGGCGGCACGAACGGCACGCTGGGCGCAGGCGCCGTCTCGAACAATGGCGCGCTCGTATTCAACCGCTCGGACAACCTGACCGTAGGCGCCGCAGTCGGTGGCACGGGCAGCCTGACGCAGGCGGGTACCGGCACGGTCATCCTCGCCGCCGACAACACTTACGTCGGCACGACGACCGTGCGCGCGGGCACGCTGCAGGTCGGCGCCGGCGGCACCAAGGGCACGCTGGGCACGGGCGCCGTCACGAACAATGGCGCGCTCGTGTTCGACCGCGCGGATGCGCTCCAGGTCGCCAACACGATCGGCGGCACGGGCAACTTGGCCCAGGTGGGCACGGGCACGACGACGCTGGCCGGCGCCAACACGTATTCGGGCCCGACGTCCGTCACCGGCGGCGTGCTGCGCATCGGCGCCGACAACAATCTCGGCACCGGCGGCCAACTTGCACTCGACGGCGGCACGGTCGAGACGACGGCCAGCTTCACGCTCGACCGCGGCATCGCTCTCGGCGCGGCGGGCGGCGCGCTCGCCGTCGATGGCGGCACGACGCTGACCCATGGCGGCGTCATCGCGGGCCCTGGCGCGCTGACCAAGGCCGGTGCCGGCACGCTGGCCCTCACCGGCAACAACACGTATGCCGGCACGACGAACGTCAGCGGCGGCACGCTCAAGGTGGGCAACAAGGGCACGACGGGCACGCTGGGTGCTGGTACGGTGACCGACAACGGCGACCTCGTATTCGACCGCGCCGACGCGACGAGCCTGGCCTCGCTGGCCGCCGGCGGCATCACCGGCACGGGCAACGTCAGCGTGCTGGCCGGCGGGAACCTGAACATCGACCGCGCGATCACGCTGACCGGCGCCAACAGCACCATCCTGCTGGCAGCAGGCCGCGACCAGCCCGCGGGCACGGCCGCCGGTGGCGACGTCACGCTCACCAGCAACATCGGCACGAGCGCCACCGGCACGGTGACGATCTTCTCCGGCAATGCGACCACTGCCGCGTACGAAGCGAAGATCAGCGGTGCCACCGGTCCCACGCGCTACAAGACCTACAATGCCAGCGCCGCCGATACGGGCGGGGCCGTGGCAGGCACGCGCAATTACGCCTACCGGCAAGGCTCCGGCACGCTGAGTGTCGGCGGCCTTGCGGCGACCAAAGCCTATGACGGGCTCGTCGACGCAACGGTCGCGCTCAACGCGAGCAATGCCGCCGTCGCGGCATCCGGCGACGGCGATCTGCTCGCCTACCGCGATCTCACCCAGGTCAACGCCACGTTCGACAGTGCGCATGCGGGCAGCCGGACCATCACGGCAACCTTCCAGGCGCCCAGCGACATTCATTACTCGGCAGACGGCGCGAACTGGTCGGTCGCACGCTTCTCGGGCGGCACCGTGACGGGCACGGGCAGCGGCACGATCACGCCACGCCAGCTCACGGCGCATATCGACGGCAAGGGCAAGACCTACGACGGCCAGACGGGAACGATGTCCACGCTCGGCGCGCCTTCCGGGTTCGTCGGCGGCGACAGCGCGAGCGGCGTCGGCGGCATCCTGCTTGCCTTCGACAACCCCAATGCCGGCACCCGCAACATCGTGGCCAGCGGCACGGGCAGCCTGATCGATTTCAAGGGCAAGGCGAGCGGCAACGGCAGCGGCGTCGGTGCGCACAACGAAGTCGCGGGTCTGGCCGGCGATTACACGGTCGCCACGCCTCAACCCGTCAGCGCCGTCATCGCACCGGCAGCGCTCACGATTCGCGCGAACGACGATGCGAAACTCCTCACGCAGTCCGATAGCCCGGGCTACAACGGCGTGCGCTTCGACGGCTTCGTCAACGGCGAATCCGCCACGAACCTGGACGGCGCGCTGGGCATCACGCGCTCCAATGCCGACACGAACACCGCAGGCAATTACACTGGCGTGCTCGTGCCAGGCGGCTACACGTCCAGCAACTACGCGATCACGTACGCCAACGGCGATTTCCGGATCCTGCCGGCGCAACAACTGCTGGTCCGCGTTCAGAACGTCCAGAACAACTATGGCACGCCGGCATCGTACGTCGTGACGAGCGCGCAATACCTGGACGCGGACGGGGCCACCTTGCGTACGCTGACGCAGACCGCGCATGACGGAAATACCTACACGTACTTGGACGGCATGGGCGGCGGCATCGCTTTCACCGTCACGCCGCAAGGCACGATCCGTAGCGGTGCCGGCCAACTGGCGGTGGGCAATTACGCGCTGGCGGGCACGGGCGCCACCGTCACCGGCAACAACTTCACCGGAACGCACTTTGTCGGCGTCCAGACCGTGAACCGCGTCCGGCTCACGCCGCAAGCCAATGGCGTGTCGAAGGTCTACGACGGCACGACGGCGGCGGCCGGGATCTCGGTCGGCCTGGACGGCTTGCTGGCGGGCGACGCGGTGGGTGTCGACGCCAGCGGCGCGTTCAGCAGCAGGAATGCGGGAACGAACCGCGGCTACTGGATCAACGGGATCGCGCTGCACGGCGCGGATGCCGGCAACTACTATCTGGCGCCGCCGAGCCTCACCGGGAACAACGGGACCATCACGCCGCGACCGATCACGGTAACGGCCGTGCCGGGCACCAAGGTGTACGACGGCACGCGCGACGCAAGCGGGAAGCCGGTCGTGACCGGGTCGCTGGTGGCCGGCGACAGCTTCACGAGTCTCTCGCAGGCATACACGTCGTCGAACATCGGCACGAACCTGACGTTGATGCCCCAGGCGCAGATCGACGATGGCAACGGCGGCGCGAACTATGTGCTGGCCCTCGCCGCCGACACGACGGGCGTCATCCGCGCCGGCGTGGATATCGGGGAAGTCGGTGTCACGCATGCGGAAGCGACGTTGAACCGCGACCACGGCGAACGCCAGCCAGCCGTCCCGCAATGCGCCCAGGGCGTGCACCGGGACGCCTGCGCGGCAGGTGGCGACGGCGTCTACCGGATCGTTGCCGGGGGTCTCAAGTTGCCGGCCGGCCTGGTACTGTCGCCCTGAGTCGACCATAGAGGCCGTCTATCGACGGCTTCGAATCATCCGATTGGCCTCCGTAGATGAGAATCGATATCATTTACGGAACGGATTGACGGGAGATTCACATGGCAGCGGCACGCAAAGGCAGTCAGGTCATCACGCACATGGCGATCGGTTTCGCGATCGCCTACGCATTCACGGGGTCGATTGCGCTCGGCGGACTGGCCGTGGTGATCGAACCGGTGCTGAACGTCCTGCTGCTGCCTTTCCACGAACGGGCGTGGGCGCGCCGCGTGCACGCGGCCAGCGGGCGGCGCCGCTACCTGCTGGCCGGCGCCGAAAAAGTCAGCCAGGCCGTGATGCACGCCGGCGTGGCGTTCGGCGTGCTGTACTTCGCCACCGGGTCGGTGGCCTTCGGCGGCATGGCGGCGCTGCTCGAGCCGGTGTGTAACGTGATCCTGATGCCGCTGCACGACCGGTTGTGGGACAACGCGCAGCGTGCGGCGGCAGCGGCTTGACGCTTATTTACGCAGCAGTTCCGCGCCGAAGGGCGCGAGCCGCAGCGTGCCGTTCCACGCCTGGCCACCGAGCACGCCGGTGGCAATACCGTCGAACTTCACGTCCTGCGGTTGCGTCGTCGTGTTGACGTACAGCGTACGGCCATCCACCTCGCGGGCATAGACGCCTTCCGGCGTCGCGGGGCCCGGCTTGATGCCCAGTTCCCCGTACAGGCTGCGGTACAAGGCCTGCATCACGGGACGCTGCGCGGCCGTGGCGACGTAGATCGCCCTGCCCTTGCCGTAGCGGTTCTCGGTGATCGCGGGCGGCGCGTCCGGCACGTTCGTCAGGCGGGCGACGACCTTCGCCGTCGACGGCTCCAGCACTTCGTAGAACTTGGTCGACGTGGTCACCGTCTTGCCGTCGAAGCCGACGTCGAGCGGCATGTCGGCGTTATAGAACTCGCTCGTGCGCAGGCCGAACACGTCGCTGAGGCGGCCCGGCAGCGGGGTGTCGAACCACTGGCCGGTCTCGCTGAGCTTCGCGGAGAATGCCGTCATCACGACGGTGCCGCCGTCCTGCACGTAGCGGCGCAGCGCATCGGCACTCGCCTTGTCCATCACGACGTCGGCCGCCACCACGACCATCTTGTAGCGCCGCAGGTCGTCGTGGCCCACGTGAATGACGGCCGTGTCGATGTTGTCGTTGAAGATGGGCGCGAACGCGTTATGGATCTGGTCCATGTACGGGATCGTGAAGTAGTTGCGCATCGTGTTCGACGGCCCCGGCGGCGTCGAGGCGTTGCGGCTGTCGAAGGAATACGCGAACGCGACCTGCGGTTCGGTGTGGCGCGGGAAGCCCAGCGCCTGCAGCGTCTTGAACTCGCGTGCGATCGTGCCGAACTCCCACAGCTTCCACGACGGCTTGCTGTCGTGGTCCAGCAGGCCCATCAACGCTTGCTCCTCGCCGCCGAGGTGGGAATTGTACGTCCATGCCATCACCGACTGTGCGCCGAGCAGCAGGCCGAAGTGCGCCCACATGCGCGAGCGCCCCTTCGTGCCGTAGTAGCCCGGGCCGCCGGCGGTGAATTCATTGAACCAGATCGGCGTGTCGAAGCCGGCCTTCATCATCGTTGCTTCAAAGCCTGATCCGATCGGATCGCCGGGATAAAAGCCCATCGCACCGTAATGCGCGTACTGGCGATACGTCGACAGATAGTCGAAGCCTTTGCGCCCGGCGCTGTCCCACAGGTTCGAGATCGCCGGCTTGTCCGGCGCATGCTTCACGCGGACGGCTTCGAGGTCCTTCAGCACCGCGATCGTGTTGTCGGACCAGAAGCGGCGCAGGTCGAGGTTGCGCTCGGCGGGACCGGGGCCGTCCGCATACGGCAGCTCCACCTCGTCCCACGACGACAGGTGGCGCGACCAGCGCTGGGTCGCCCACGCCTGGTTCAGCGCATCCAGCGTGCCGTACTTGCGCTTCAGCCAGGCGACAAAGCGGGTCCGGTCCGCCTTCGAGTACGACATGAACGTGTTGCCGATCTCGTTGTCGAAGCCGATCGCAAGCACGGCCGGATGCTTGCCATAGCGCTGCGTCAGCTTCTCGGCCAGACGGATGGCGTGGCGACGGTAATCCGGATCGCTGATGTCGAGCATGTAGCGCTCGGCCGGCTGCACGGTCGCGCCCTGTGCGTTCACGAGGTTCACGCCCGGGTATTTGCGATGGAGCCACAGCGGCGCCGGCGTGCCGGGAATGTCGACGATCACCTTGATGCCGTTCGCCTGCATGGCATCCACGATGCGGTCGAATTCGGCGAAGTTGAACTTGCCGTCTTCAGGTTCGAAGTAATCCCAGGACAGGTCGCCCATCCGGACGACGTTGAAGCCGGCCTCCTTCATCAGCGCGATGTCGCGCTGGATCTGGTCGGGCGTGCGGTCGACGGGCTGGTAGCAAGTGCCTACAAACAATTGTCCGGGACCGGGCCAGCCTACGGGCGCCGCGAGCGGGAGCGTGGTAGAGCCGGTCAGCGCAGCGACGGCGAGGGCGATCTTTGCAATGAGTTTCATTTTGGATCTTTAAAAGTTTCTCGACCACAAAAGAATAAAGGTGCCCAGCCCCGTCTCATTAACGCAAATGCGGAAGATTTAGCGAAAAATGCAGGATTTGTTATGAGTCGTGCTGCTCCTGCTGCGCGGTGCTGGCCACGGTTTTGAACACCTTGGGCGTGCAGCCGTATTCTTCCTTGAACAGCTTGTTGAAATACGAGACGTTGGCGTAACCGACGGAATACGCGACTTCGGCGACAGTCACGACGGGCGTCTCGGTGAGCAGGCGGGCCGATTCCGTCAGCCGCAGTTTTTTCAGGTACGCCGTAAACGTCATGCCGAGCTCCCCCTTCAGCACTTCATTGACCTTGTTGCGGTTGGCGCCCGTTCCGGCGGCGACGCTGTCCAGGTCCAGGTCGGGGTTCGTGTAATTCGTTGCGATGAAACGCAGGACGGCCGCCTTTTCCTTGTCCTTGAACGGTTCGAGCGTCAGCTGCCGATAGGCGACGAGCGGCAAGTCCTTCCTGAGCTTGGTGTCCAGGCTGGCAGCCAGCTCCCGCGCATGGGCACGGAAGAACCAGACGGCAAACGCACACCAGCTGCTCACGAGGATGATCGCCAGCGCGACGAGATAGCGATAATCGCGGCCATGCAGCGTCACATGACTGATTTCCACGCGGCTGTCTTTATCGCGCGGGGTCTGCTGGCTGACGCCGAATACGAATTTCGCTACCTGGGTCAGTCGATAAGACTGGTGCGACAGGTCGAGATGCATCCTGTCGTACCACCACTGCGGAATGGTCAGCCGCGTCAGGTCCAGCGATACGTCCGTACCCCGCTCATTGCAGGAGAAAAACGTGAGCGGCGACGGGTAGGTCAGGTAGTCGCCCGGCTTCGAGATGGCCGCGTCGAATGTCGGCAAGGCGAATATCAGGGCATTCATCGGATTGCACTTGGCCGTGAACGTGATGGTGTCGAATCTCGACAAATCCACCGGCACGGCATTCCCCTCGCCGTCCTCGAACAACATGTCGGCCGAGACGAACGGATACGTCGTCGCCCGCGTGAGGTGAAAGTCGAAACGGAGTGATCGCTGGGCGGTCTCGATGACGCGTATGGTCGAGGTACCGCCCTCCGGCGCGTCCGTCTTCGTGACTGCGCGCCAGTACAGGGCCCCGCCTCCCGGCGGCATCAACGCGGCGGATGGATAACTTTGGTACACGCACAGGCAGGCGATCAACGCGTCCGCGAGCAGCAGCAGAAGGAGCGCATAAAGCGCTTTTTTATAGAAATTTTGCATCTTGCCTACATCAGGTGTCTCGTGAGGGAAGCTTAACGCCGCCAGGCTTCATGGCGTATCAGTGCTGCAGTTTTTTTCTATGACGATGCAAAAATTTTCGTTTAGGAGAACGAATTTGTCATCCCTTGTGGGCGCCGAAAAGCAAAAAGCCCGCTCAAGATCACTTGAGCGGGCTTTTCTTAATAACTAGCCTGACGATAACCTACTTTCACACTGGTTG
>CAMLMV010000095.1 GCA_946481275.1 uncultured Massilia sp. | reverse complement strand
AGTGGTGCATCTACCCGATGTACGACTACACGCACCCGATCTCGGACGCGCTGGAAAACATCACGCATTCGCTGTGCACGCTGGAATTCCAGGACCACCGCCCCTTCTACGACTGGCTGGTCGACACGCTGGCCGAAGGCGGCTTCTTCGAACGCCCCGTGCCGCGCCAGTACGAATTCGCGCGCCTGAACCTGACCTACGTCGTCACCTCGAAGCGCAAGCTGCGCCAGCTTGTCACCGAGGGCGTCGTGAACGGCTGGGACGATCCGCGCATGCCCACGATCGTCGGCCTGCGCCGCCGCGGCTACACGCCGGAATCCATCCAGCTGTTCTGCGAGCGCATCGGCGTGTCCAAGGCCGACGGCTGGATCGACATGAGCACGCTGGAAGGCGCGCTGCGCGACGACCTCGACCCGAAGGCGCCGCGCGCCGTGGCCGTGCTGCGTCCGCTGAAGCTCATCGTCGACAACTTCCCGGAAGGCGAAACGGTCGAGTGCAGCGCGCCCGTCCACCCGCACCATCCGGAATGGGGCACCCGTTCGTTCCCGTTCTCGCGCGAGCTGTGGATCGAGCAGGAAGACTTCATGGAGGTGCCGTCCAAAGGCTACCACCGCTTCTACCCGCCGATCGACGACAAGCCGGGCTCGCGCGTGCGCCTGAAGTACGGCTTCGTGACCGAGTGCACCGGGTTCGACAAGGACGAAAACGGCAACGTCGTCGCCGTGCACGTGAACTATTTCCCGGACTCGAAATCGGGCACGCCGGGCGCGGACAACTACAAGGTCAAGGGCAACATCACCTGGGTCAGTGCGACCCACGCGCTCGAAGCCGAGGTGCGCCTGTACGACCGCCTGTTCCTCGATCCGCAACCGGACGGCGGCGGCAAGGATTTCATGAGCGTGCTCAATCCGAACGCGCTGGAAACCGTCACCGCATACCTGGAGCCAGGCCTCGCGAAGGCCGAGGCCGACCAGCGCTTCCAGTTCGAGCGCCACGGTTATTTCGTCGCCGACCGCGTGGACTCCGTCCCGGGCAAACCCGTGTTCAACCGCGTGACGACGCTCAAGGACAGCTGGGGCAAGTAACCCAGCCTTTGATCTAGCGCAAAAGCCCGGTTCGGCGACGAACCGGGCTTTTTCTTTGCTTCATTGGGAGCCCAGCGTCGTCCCGGGTCGGCAACTCCCCGATCTGCTAGGTTCGTCCCGCACCCGAGGCGCGTAAGTTGAAATAATTCAACATTACCTGCCGTTGCGGTTCCTCATGTCGATCACGCTGAGAGACGCATTTTCTGTTACGCGGTTCTCGTTCTGGACCGGAGCCATGCTGTCGACGGTGGTCGGTGGCGTGCTGTATGTGGTCACCGCGCGTTCGATCGAGAGCAATGCGTATGAACGCTTCCTCAATCACACGAAATATGCCGAGAGTGTGATTGGCGTCCGCGTCAAGTCCTACAATGATTTGCTGCAATCTACCGGCAGCATGCTCCAGAGCGTGGACGTCATCACGCATCGCAAGCTGCACGTGTACGTGGCCGGTCTGAACCTCGCCAGGAATTTCCCGGCGGTCGACTCCCTCAATTTCGCAGCCCATGTCACCGATGAACGGCGTAGCGTCTTCATCGAGGAACTGCGGAAAGAAATGCAGGACCGCAGCCAGTCTGCCGTCCCGCTGGACATCGCGCCGCCAGGCCGGCGGCCCTCTTATCTGGTTGTCTCCTACATCGAACCCGACCTGGTCAGTCCCGGGCATTACGGCATCGACCTGATGGCGAACCGGTATTTCGGCACGCAACTGGACAAGTCGCGCGATGAAGGCACCATCTACGCCTCCGGCACGCAGATCCAGGCGCTGTCCCGGCCGAACGACACCCACCTTGGCATGCGCATGCCCATCTACGCCAGCGGCACCCACCCGGATACCGTGGCACGGCGCCGCGCCACCTATGTCGGCTCCCTCGGCATTGCCTTCAGCGTTGCCAGGCTCCTGCATGGCGTCATGGACGAAGTGCCGATCAAGGGATTGCGGATGACGCTGTACGACATCGGTCCCGGGATGGACATCCATGGCAACGAGACCGGAAGCACGCCACGCGTGCTGTTCGACAGCCAGGGCAGCCACAACAATCCGACGCCGCCGCTCGCCACCGGCGAAAGCGTGTTTTCGACGGCGTTCTCGCTGGATTTCCACGGCCGGACCTGGCAAACGATCTATTCGGCCCCGAAAGCCGCCCTGTACACGGAACTCGACACGTATTATCCGAAGCTGATGATGGCCTTCGGCTTCCTCGGCTCGATCCTGCTGTACGCCCTGCTGCACATCCTGACGTCGTCGCGCCGCGCCGCCCTCGCGCTCGCGCAGGAGATGACGAGCGAACTGCGCGAGAGCCAGGCCAAGCTGCAGCTGTCGCACCAGAAACTCCGACGACTGGCCGACCACGCATACCACATCAAGGAGATGGAACGCAAGCGCATCGCGCGCGAGATCCACGACGACCTCGGCCAGAGCCTGCTCGCGCTGCGCATCGAGGCCGAGCTGCTCGCCGGCCGCACGAAGGGCACGCACAGCCACCTGCACAAGCGCGCCCGCGCCACGTTGCTGCAGATCGACACGACGATCAAGAGCGTGCGCCAGATCATCAACGACCTGCGCCCGACCGTGCTGGACCTTGGACTCTCCGCGGCGGTCGAATGGCAGGTCAACCAGTTCCAGCGGCGCACCGGCATCCAATGCGAGATCGAGGATGACCATGGCGAGATCGCCCTGCCCGACCATTGCGCCACGGCCTTTTTCCGCATCCTGCAGGAATCGCTCACGAACATCGTCCGGCATGCCAACGCGACGCATGTGAAGGTGCAACTGCGCCTGAGCGGCGGCTGGCTGTCGCTGACGGTGCGCGACAACGGTTGCGGCCTGCCGCCGGGCGGGCGCAACAAGTACGGGTCGTTCGGCCTCGTCGGCATCGAAGAGCGCATCGTGATCCTCGGCGGCACCTGCGCCGTCTTCAGCGAACCCGACGGCGGCACGACCGTGATGGTGTCGGCGCCCGTCGTGGGTGCCCTTGCGCACCCGGCCCATGCACAACTCGAGCATGGGCAAGGCTCCGCCCTGATCTGACCTGAACTGATTCTGTCGCAACCCTGACCTTGCACGACCTCGCACCCGACCGGGTCGCGGGGTCTCATGTTGCCTTCGATTATCCCAACCGGGTATGCCTACCTTACATTATAACAATTGCATAGCCATTTGAACAACAAATGTTGCTTCTTTGACAAATATCAATACATTAACGAATTGCGTCAACTACATTGATCACGTGTAAGACACGTCAGCAAAACCGACGCTGTGTTGCCCGATGTCATCACATGCCGCAAGGAAATGTTGTTCGTCAGCAGTCGATTCACCGCACAAACCATAACTAGGGATAGCTGTACATAACCATTCATAATGAGGATGACCATGAACACCAATGACCTGTTCAACGCCGTGATGCAACTCGACCTGGAACCGATCAAGACGAAACTGATGCACGTGGAATCAGGCGAAGGCTGGAGCCTGGAAAAGGCCAATGCCGTCGAAAAGGAATACCGGCGCTTCCTGTGCCTGATGAAGATGTACCCGGAAGAAGACACCGCACCGCTGGTCGACGTCGACACGTTCTGGCACTACCACATCCTCGACACCATGAAGTACGCCGCCGACTGCGAACAGGCCTTCGGCTACTTCCTGCACCACTATCCGTACGTCGGCATGCGCGGCGGGGACGATGAGCAGTTCCGCCTCGACAGCGGCAAGCGCATGAGCGAACTGTACGAAGCCACGTTCGGCGAGGTCTATCCGGGGGCGGAAGCCGCGCAGCTGGCGGGGCACGAAGACGATACCCAGGCGCTGGCCGCCTACTGTGCCGGCCCCCGTGCGGAAACGGCCTACTGCGCCGGACCGCGGGCGGAAACAGCCTACTGCGCCGGGCCGCGCGTCAGGGCACAAGCTGCGCGTGGCGAAGGCGCCGTGGCGGCGACCGCCTACTGCGCCGGTCCCCGGGCGAAAACGGCGTACTGCGCCGGCTCCCGTGCGGAAACAGCGTACTGCGCCGGCCCCCGCGCGGAAACAGCGTACTGCGCCGGTCCCCGTGCGGAAACGGCCTACTGCGCCGGGCCGCGGGCGGAAACAGCCTACTGCGCCGGGCCGCGCGTCAGGGCACAAGCTGCGCGTGGCGAAGGCGCCGTGGCGGCGACCGCCTACTGCGCCGGTCCCCGGGCGAAAACGGCGTACTGCGCCGGCCCCCGTGCGGAAACGGCATACTGCGCCGGGCCGCGTACCCGACAAGAGGCGGTGCCGGCCTGACGACTTGTCCCACGCGGGCCGTCCTTTACCTGCGGCCCGCGCAACGCGGCAACCTGCCCGCCCGGAAGCGGGCTTTTTCGTTCCAGCGCCACGTCTCTAAAGGGTGTGATTTGTTCCTAACGACAACTCTTCGAACTGCTAGGTACGCGCGGCACGCAAGACAAGTATTTTACAAAAATTAACAATGCATAACCGGCCAGGCCGGAAACCATCGTGGGAAACGTACTTACATGGCGACGACGCTGAGAGACGCTTTTTCGGTCACCCGGTTCTCGTTCTGGGCCGGCGCGTTGCTGTCGTCGCTGGTCGGCAGCGTGTTGTACATCGTGACCGCCCGCTCCATCGAAAGCGACGCCGAAGCCCGTTTCGTCAGCCATGCCAAACATGCCCAAAGCGTGATCAATGTCCGCGTGAAGTCGTACACGGACTTGTTGCGCTCGACCGTCAGCATGATCCAGAGTACCGACGTGCTGACGCACGAGAACTTCCATGAGTTTGTACGCGGCGTCGACGTGCCGCGCAATTTCCCCGCGGTCGACTACATCAATTACGCCATTCCGATCAACAACGGGCAGCGCGACGGCTACGTTGCGGAACTGCGCAAGAACGTGTCGCGCATCTTTGGCAAGCCGTCCGATCCGGATATCGTACCGCCGGGCATCCGGTCCTCCTACCTCGTCGTCACATTCGTCGAGCCGGTCCCGCCGGCGGCGCACTACTACGGTGTCGACCTGATGGCCAACCGCTATTTCGGGAACATGCTGTTCGAGGAACGCGACAGCGGCAAGATTTTTTCCACAGGTACGGCAATCCAGGTATTGTCGCGTCCGAACGATAACTACCTGGGCATGCGCATGCCCGTCTACCGGAAGGACATGCCGGTCGATACGGTCGAAGAGCGTCGCGCCGCGTATGACGGTTCTCTGGGCATTGCATTCAGCGTCAGGAAGTTGTTGCATGGCGTGATGGACGAGGTCCCGGTCGCTGGCTTGCGCATGACGCTGTACGACATCGGTCCGGGCATGGACATTCATGGACGCAAGACGGTGGGCAAGGCGCTCACGTTGTTCGACAGCCGGGGGACGGCAGCCGACCCGACGCCGCCGCTCGACGCCGGTAACGACGTGTTCACGACGACGCTTCCGCTCGACTTCAACGGCCGCCCGTGGCAAACCACCTACAGCGTGCAAAAATCCGCGCTGTACACCGACTTCGACGGGTATTACCCGAAGCTGATGATGGCCTTCGGCTTCCTCGGCTCGATCCTGCTGTACGCCCTGCTGCACATCCTGACGTCGTCGCGCCGCGCCGCCCTCGCGCTCGCGCAGGAGATGACGAGCGAACTGCGCGAGAGCCAGGCCAAGCTGCAGCTGTCGCACCAGAAACTCCGACGACTGGCCGACCACGCATACCACATCAAGGAGATGGAACGCAAGCGCATCGCGCGCGAGATCCACGACGACCTCGGCCAGAGCCTGCTCGCGCTGCGCATCGAGGCCGAGCTGCTCGCCGGCCGCACGAAGGGCACGCACAGCCACCTGCACAAGCGCGCCCGCGCCACGTTGCTGCAGATCGACACGACGATCAAGAGCGTGCGCCAGATCATCAACGACCTGCGCCCGACCGTGCTGGACCTTGGACTCTCCGCGGCGGTCGAATGGCAGGTCAACCAGTTCCAGCGGCGCACCGGCATCCAATGCGAGATCGAGGATGACCATGGCGAGATCGCCCTGCCCGACCATTGCGCCACGGCCTTTTTCCGCATCCTGCAGGAATCGCTCACGAACATCGTCCGGCATGCCAACGCGACGCATGTGAAGGTGCAACTGCGCCTGAGCGGCGGCTGGCTGTCGCTGACGGTGCGCGACAACGGTTGCGGCCTGCCGCCGGGCGGGCGCAACAAGTACGGGTCGTTCGGCCTCGTCGGCATCGAAGAGCGCATCGTGATCCTCGGCGGCACCTGCGCCGTCTTCAGCGAACCCGACGGCGGCACGACCGTGATGGTGTCGGCGCCCGTCATCGGCGGCCCCGAACTTGCCTTCCCCCAGCAGGAACACGGTCTGGGCTCGGCCGTTATCTGACGCTGTTTCCCGTTTGCTTCCCCGTCATGTCGAAGGAGCGTGCATCCTGCAGGGGCCTACTTTGTCTTTCAAATCATGTGTAGCGGATTGAGCAACGAATGTTGTTTCTTTGACAAATATCAATAACTAGGTGAATTGCATCAACTACATTGAGCACGTGTAAGACACGTCTGCAAATCTGACCGTGTGTTGCCAGATGTCATCACATGCCTCAAGGGAAATTGCTCTCCAGCAGTCGATTCACCGCACAAACAAACTAGGGATAGTAGTACTCAACCATATTAAAAGGATGACCATGAACACTAACGACCTGTTCAAAGCCGTGACGCAACTCGACCTGGAACCGATCAAGACGAAGCTGATGCACGTGGAATCCGGCGAAGGCTGGAGCCTGGAAAAGGCCAATGCCGTGGAGAAGGAGTACCGCCGTTTCCTGTGCCTGATGAAGCTGTACCCGGAAGAGGACACTGCACCGCTGGTCGACGTCGACACGTTCTGGCACTACCACATCCTCGACACCATGAAGTACGCCGTGGACTGCGAACAGGTATTCGGCTACTTCCTGCACCATTACCCGTACGTCGGTATGGGTGACGAGGCGGATGAACAGTTCCGGCTGGACAGCGGCGATCGCATGCGCGACCTGTACGAGGCGACGTTCGGCGAAGCCTATCCAGGCGCCCGCGTCGAAGCAGCGAACAGCGAGACGGCGTGGTGCGCCGGTCCGCATGGTGACAACGAGACCCAGCGCGCCGGTACCGCCTGGTGCGCCGGCCCCCACATCGACAAGGTGACCAGGCGTGCCGGGGACACGATCAATGCCGGTACCGCCTGGTGCGCCGGCCCCCACATCGGCAAGGTGACCAGGCGTGCCGGGGACACGATCAATGCCGGTACCGCCTGGTGCGCCGGCCCCCACATCGGCAAGGTGACCA
>CAMLMV010000094.1 GCA_946481275.1 uncultured Massilia sp. | reverse complement strand
ATTAGAAAAGCCCGCTCAGTATGCACTGAGCGGGCTTTTTGCTTTCTACTTCACCAGCCGCTGCGCAATCGGGTGTTCCGCCCGCAGCTGCAGCAAGTCCCACAGATTGCCGTACAGGTCTTCGAACACCGCCACCGTGCCGTAGTCTTCTTCCTTTGGCTCGCGCACGAAGTGCACGCCGTGTCCGCGCAGGCGTTCGTAATCGCGCCAGAAGTCGTCGGTGTTCAGGAACAGGAATACGCGGCCGCCGGCCTGGTTGCCGACGAACGGCGCCTGTTCCGGCTTCGATGCCTTGGCCAGCAGCAGGGTGGTGCCGGTGCCGCCCGGCGGCGCCACCACGACCCAGCGCTTGTCCTGCGCCGGCTGGTACGTATCGTCCAGCAGGTCGAAACCGAGTTTGCCAACGTAGAAATCGATGGCTTCGTCGTAGTCGCGCACGACCAGGGCGATGTGGACGATGGCTTGGCGCATGAGGCCCCCTTTGTTGTTTATTGGCTAAACCCAAGTGTAGCAGCCGTTTGACCTGCACCCCGCCTCTCGGTAGACTCGGATGATTGCGCTACCAAAAATAACGATAAAGCAATGTTAGATAACATCCGGGGACCGTCGGTCATTCAACGGAGGAGACGTTCATGCAGCGAAGTACAAGTAGGGATTTATGGCTGCGCCTTGTGACGGCAGTGGCGGGATTGCTGATCGTGGGCCAGGTCCACGCCATCGGCACGGCGCGGTTCGTCGACACGGAGGGCAAGGCCGGCGTGGCGCTGGTCCAGGCCGGACGTGCCGCGCCCATCGTCGTCGGCACGGATGAGTATCCCGGCGTGCTGCGCGCGGCGCGCGACCTGCAGCGCGACATCGGCAGCGTGACGGGCAAGACCCCGCAGTGGCAGGTCGACCGTCCGGCGGCGTCGGGCGACGTGATCATCGTGGGCACGCTCGGGCACCACGGCCTGATCGACCGCCTCGCGCAACAGGGCAAGATCGACACGCGCGCGCTGGCCGGCCAGTGGGAAGGCTTCGTCATCCAGGCCGTCGCGGACCCGATGCCCGGCGTGCAGCGCGCGCTGGTCATCGCCGGCAGCGACAAGCGCGGCACGATCTACGGGATCTATACGCTGTCGGAACAGATCGGCGTCTCGCCGTGGTACTGGTGGGCCGACGTGCCGGTCGCGCATCACCGCTCGCTCAGCGTGCCGCTCGGTACGCGCATCATGGAAAAGCCGACCGTCCAGTACCGCGGCCTGTTCCTCAACGACGAGGCGCCCGTGCTGACCAACTGGGCGAAGGAGCGTTTCGGCGGCTTCAATCACAAGTTCTACGAAAAGCTGTTCGAGCTGATGCTCCGCATGCGCGCCAACTACCTCTGGCCGGCCATGTGGTACTCGTCGTTCTATGACGACGACAAGGAAAACGGCAAGCTCGCCGACACGATGGGCATCGTGATGGGCACGTCCCACCACGAACCGATGATGAGGGCGCAGCAGGAGTGGAAGCGCTACGGCAAGGGACCGTGGGATTACCATCGCAACGGCGACGTCCTGCGTGACTTCTGGGCCCAGGGCCTGCGCAACACGCGCGATTACGAAAAGGTGATCACGATGGCGATGCGCGGCGACGGCGACGAGCCGATGTCGGAAGACGCCAACGTCGACCTGCTGCAGCAGATCGTCCGCGACCAGCGTTCGATCATCAGGAAGGAGCTCGGGCAGGAACCGGAGAAGGTGCCGCAGTTGTGGGCGCTGTATAAGGAAGTTCAGGACTATTACGAAAAGGGCATGCGCGTCCCGGACGACATGCTGCTGCTCTGGTGCGACGACAACTGGGGCAATATCCGCCGTCTGCCAACGCTTGAGGAACGCAAGCGCAGCGGCGGCGCCGGCGTCTACTACCACTTCGACTACGTCGGCGGTCCACGTTCGTACAAATGGCTGAACGTGACCCAGATCGCCAAGGTGTGGGAGCAGATGAATCTCGCGAACGAGTACGGCGCGAACCGGCTGTGGGTCGTCAACGTGGGCGACCTGAAGCCGATGGAAGTGCCGACCGAATTCTTCATGGCGTATGCGTGGAATCCGCAAGCGTGGCCGGCGGAGCGGCTGCCCGAGTACCTGCGTAATTGGGCCGCGCGCGAATTCGGTGCGGCGCACGCGGAGAACATCGCGTCCATCGTCGATAAATACACGCGCTACAACGCGCGGCGGCGCCCGGAGCAGCTTGAGCCCGATACCTACAGCCTCACCCACTACGATGAGGCGGCGCGTGTCGTCGCGGACTACAACGCGCTCGCCGACGAAGCCATGCGCGTCGGCCGCACGCTGCCCGCGAACATGCGCGACGCCTACTTCCAGCTCGTGGAGTATCCCGTCCGCGCGTCCGCCAATGCCCTCGACATGTACGTGTCGACCGGCCTCAATCGCCTGTACGCGCGCCAGGGGCGTGTGACGACGAACGACATGGCGGCGCGCGTGCGCCAGCTGTTCCAGCGCGACGCGGATCTGGCAAATCAATACCAGCGCGAGATCAGCGGCGGCAAATGGAATCACATGATGTCGCAGACGCGCTTCGGCTACTCCACCTGGGACCAGCCCTACCGCGACGTGATGCCGGCCGTGTCGGAGCTGCGCGTTCCCGCGCCCGGCCAGCTGGCGGCGCCGAACGGCATTCACCCGTCCGACCAGATGGGCGTGGCGGTGCAGGGCGACGCCATCGCCTGGCCCGTCTTCCCGATCCGCCAGCTCGTGCTGCCGCCGCTGGACGTCTTCGAAAAACAGCCGCGCCACCTGGAGCTGTTCAACCGCAGCGCCCAGCCGTTCGACTACGCCATCACGACGAGCCATCCGTGGATTCGCCTCAGCCACAAGGCGGGCCGCGTGAGCAAGGACCAGCGCATCGTCGTCGACGTGGACTGGAACGCCGTCCCCGTCGGCACCACGATGGCATCTCTGACCATCAGCGGTCCGGCCAAGGCGCAGGTCGAAGTCAAGGTGCCGGTGCACCGGCCGGCCGACCTGGCGCCCGATGCGGCGCGGGGCCATGTGGAAACGCAGGGCGTCGTGGCGATCGAGGCGGAGCATTACACCCGCGCGCTGGCGCCAGCCGGCCGGCAATGGCTCAGGATTCCCGGCTATGGCCGCACGCTGTCCGGCATGAGTACCTTGCCCGTGACGGCGGACGCGTTGAAGGTCGCGGATGGGATGCGGCTCGAGTACGAGGTGAGCCTGTTCACAGCCGGCGACCTGAAAGTGCAGGCCGTCCTCGGTCCGACGCTCAAGTTCCTGCCGGGCGAGGGCTTCCGCTACGCCGTCTCGATCGACGACGAGGCGCCGCAGGTGGTCAACGTCCATGCGGACGCCTCCGAGCGGCACTGGAGCAAGATCGTCTCGGACGGCGTCGCGCAGTTCACGACCACGCATCGCGTCGCGCGCCCCGGCCGCCACACCGTGAAATTCTGGGCGCTCGATCCGGGCCTCGTGCTGCAACGCCTCGTCGTCGATGCCGGCGGGCTGCGGCCCAGTTATCTCGGGCCGCGCGAAAGCCCGTACTATCCGGTCACCGGATCCCCAGCAGCGCAACCAGCCCCCAACTGATCGCGCCCAGTCCGACCAGCGACACGACCACGGTCGTCGTCACCTTGGCGCCCGCGCGCAGTACGGCGCGGGCGTCGACGCCGAGGCCCAGCGCCGCCATCGACATGCTGGTCAGCCATCCGGATGCGACGTGTGCCGGTTCGAGTACGACGGCCGGCAGCGCACCGATGGACCGTAGCGTCATCAGGGCGAGGAAGCCGACGATGAACCACGGGACGAGTTGCGCGAGGGGCAGCGAGGCGCGGCGCGCGCCGTCGCGCCGGAACAGCGACAGCCCGAGCACGACGGGTCCCAGCATCAGTACCCGCACCAGTTTTACCAGCGTCCCGATCTGCAGGCTCGCCTGCGACACGGGCGCCGCCGCGGCCAGCACCTGCGGCACGCCGTAGACCGTCATGCCGGCGAAGATGCCGTACTGGAGCGGCGTCAGCGCGAGGACGCGGTCGAGCACGGGCAGCACGAGCACGACGACGACGCCCAGCACGGCCGTGAACGCGATCGACGACGCGACGTCCTTGCCCTGCGCATCGATGACCGGCGCGACGGCGGCGATGGCCGAGTTCCCGCAGATCGAATTCCCGCACGCGACCAGCACGGCCATCTCGTGCGGCAGCCGCAGCAGCCGGCCGACGGTGTAGCTGAACGCGATCGCGAGGACGACCGACAGCGCGATTCCACCCAGCAGCGGCAACCCGTGCGCGGCAATCGCGCTCGCGCTGACGGATGCGCCGAGCAGCATCACGGCCAGTTCGAGGACGGCCTTGGCGGAAAAGCGCACGCCGGCCTCGCATGCGGCGGGGATGGTCGCGACGGTGCGCACGAGGCTTCCCAGCAGGATGGCAAGGACGAGGCTCTCCAGCCATGCCCGGCCGAAGAGGGCGGTTTCGCCGCGCTCCAGCAGGACAGCGGCGCCGGTGACGGCGGCACTCAGCAGGATGCCGGGTATGAGCGCGCGGAATGGGTGGTACATGGTGTTCTCCTTGTTCGAGCCCGCAGTATCGGCTCGACAGGAATGTTCGGTCCATCTTAAAATTTCGCACAGATTATCCAGATAAATCGAACGATGACCCTCGACCAGCTCCGCATCTTCGTCGCCGTCGCCGAGCGCCAGCATCTGACGCAGGCTGCGGACGTCCTCGCGCTGACGCCGTCCGCCGTCAGCGCATCGCTGCGCGCGCTGGAAGAGCGTTACGGCACGCCGTTGTTCGACCGCGTCGGGCGGCGCATCGAAGTGAATGCCGCCGGCCGCATCTTCATCGACGAAGCCCGCGCCACCCTGGCCCGTGCGGCGGGCGCCGAACGCGTGCTCGTCGAGCTGGCGGGGCTGGCGCGTGGTGCGCTCGCCTTGCAGGCCAGCCAGACGATCGCCAGCTACTGGCTGCCGCCGCTGCTCGTGCGTTTTCGCGAGACGCATCCGCAGATCGACGTGCGGCTGGACGTCGGCAATACGCAGTCCGTCGCGGATGCCGTGCGCGACGGCCAGGCCGATCTCGGGCTCGTGGAGGGCGGCGTCGACGATGGGGCGCTGGTCGCCGAGCGCATCGGCCAGGACCGCATGGCCATCGTCGTCGCGCCTGGCCATCCGTGGGCACGCAAGCGCAAGCTCACCGCCGCTGATTTGCAAGCCGCACTCTGGATCATGCGCGAGCCGGGATCGGGCACCCGCTCCGTACTGGAAGAGATGCTGGTGGCGCAGGGTGCCGACCTGGCCGCGCTGCAAGTCGCGCTGACCCTGCCGTCCAACGAAGCGGTGCGCGCGGCCGTCATGAGCGCCGGCTTCGTGGCCGGGTTGTCGGAACTGGTCGCGGCGCCGTACATCGCGGCCGGCCTGCTCGCCAAGGTGCGCGTGGACCTGCCGCCGCGCGACTTCTTCCTGCTGCGGCATCGCGAGCGCTATCGCAGCCGCGCGGCGCAGGCGTTCGAAGCGCTGGTGCGGACTGCCTGATCCGCGCCGGATCGGCAGGATCAGGCAATCCTTCGTCAGTATCCTGCTACCGCCGTGCGGGCCCGGACTCCTATGATGAATCCATCGTTCACAAGGAGTCCTGCCATGAAGACCATCGATACTATTTATATCAACGGCGCGTTCGTCGCTTCGCACGGACGCGAACCGCTCGTCCTGCTCGACCCGGCCACCGAGCGCGAAACGACAACCGTGATCCTGGCCGACGAAGTCGACGCGCAGCGCGCGATCGCCGCGGCGAAGGCGGCGCTTCCCGCCGTGGCGCGTACGACGCGGGAAGAACGCATGGACTGGCTGCAGCGCCTGCACGACGCCGTGGCCGCCGCCGAACAGGATATCGTCGACGTCATGGTCGCGGAATACGGCGGCACGACGGCGATGGCAACGGGCACCGCGCGCCGCGCCGCCGCATCGTTCGCGATCGCGCGCCGGCTGCTGGCCGGGTACGCGTTCGAGCGCGAGGTCGGCGGCGCGCGCGTCACGATGGTGCCGCACGGCGTCGTCGGCCTGATCACGCCGTGGAATGCGAACATCGGTTTCATCGCGACCAAGCCGTCGATGGCGATCGCCGCCGGCAGCACGGCCGTCATCAAGCCCAGCGAACTGAGTGCCGCGCAGACGGAGCTCATCACCCGCGTGATGCACGGCGCGGGGCTGCCGCCGGGTGTCTTCAATATCGTCACGGGCCGTGGGGACGTCGTCGGCGCGGAGATCACGCGCCATCCGGACATCGCCAAGATCTCGTTCACCGGTTCGACGGCCGTCGGCAAGGCGATCGCGCGCGGCGCCGTCGACACGATGAAACGGGTGACCCTGGAACTGGGCGGCAAATCGCCGACCGTGCTGCTCGACGATGCCGACTTCGCGAAAGCGATGCCGCTGGCGGCGCTGGCCGCGGTGATGAACAGCGGCCAGGCGTGCATCGCAGGCACGCGGCTGCTGGTGCCGGCGAGCCGCGTCGCCGAAGCGCACGAACTGGCGGTGCGTGCATTCGATGACCTGGTCGTCGGTCCGACGAGCGACCCGCGCGTCAACGTGGGGCCGATGGTCACGCGCAAGCAGTATAAGCGGGTGCAGGACTATATCCGCAAGGGGATCGAGGAGGGCGCGACCCTGCTGGCGGGTGGGCCGGGCCGTCCGGATGGACTGGAACGCGGCTATTTCGTGCGGCCGACCGTATTCGGCGACGTCCGCAACGACATGGCGATCGCGCGCGACGAGATCTTCGGGCCGGTCCTGTCGATCATCCCGTATCGCGACGACGACGATGCCATCGCCATCGCCAACGACACGTCGTATGGTCTGCACGCGTACGTGTTCGGCGCGGACCTGGCGCGCGCGAATCGCGTGGCGGCCGGCATTCAGGCAGGGCGCGTGTTCGTGAATGGATTGTATGATGCACCGGAAGCCCCGTTCGGCGGCTTCAAGCAGTCCGGCCTGGGACGCGAGTTCGGTGTCTTCGGCCTGGAGACCTATCTCGAACCGAAAGCCATCATGGGTCATGACAAAGGACTTTGAAACGCAGCTCCTGGGCCTCGTCGAGCATGCGATGCGCGGCGCGGATGCGGGTGACCTCGACCTGGCAACCGGCCTGCCCTGGCTCTGGCTCATCCGTCGGCCCGCGCCGACGCCCGTCGGGCGCGGCATCCTGACGCCGTCCGTCTGCCTGCTCGTGCAGGGCGGGAAGGAGATGCTGGTCGGCCAGCGGGTGCTGCGTTACGGTCCGGGAAGCTTTGTACAGGCGGGCGTGGCGCTGCCCGTGTCCGGCCAGGTGGTTCAAGCGAGCGCGGAGGCGCCGTACTACGGAATCCGCGTCGACATCGATCCGAAGGAAGTGGCGGCGTTCGTGCTGGAGATGCGGCTGCAGCTGCCGCTGGCGGACGCCGACCCACCCGCGATCACGGTCGAACGCGCGGACGACGCCCTGCTCGACGTGTTCGTGCGCCTCCTGCGGCTGCTCGACCGTCCGCGCGACCTGCCCGTGCTGGGCCGCCTGCTCAAGCAGGAACTGATCTACCGCCTCGTGACTGCGCCGGGTGGGGCGACGCTGAGCCGGGGCATCGTCGGCGGGCAGCGCGAGCGCGCGGTGGGGGAGGCCATTCAATGGATCCGCACGCATTACAACGAGCCCCTCAGCGTCGACGCGCTGGCACGCACGGTACATATGAGCCCTTCGGTGCTGCATCGCCGGTTCAAGGCGGCCACCGTGATGAGTCCTTTGCAGTATCAGAAGCAGGTGCGGCTGCTCGAGGCGCGCAAGATGCTGATGAGCGGCGACGTCGAGGCGGCCAGTGTCGCCTATGAAGTGGGCTATGAAAGCCCGTCGCAATTTAGCAGGGAATATCGCCGACTGTTCGGCGCGCCGCCATTGAAGGATGCGGAACAGTTGCGGCGGCAGCCGGCGAGTGCGCAGCCGTAGTCGGATTTTCGCTACGGACGAGCTTGCAGGGTTGGAGGGCGGTTGCTATACTGCGCGTCCGCTTCACGGCACGGTCGACATCCAGAGGAAATCGACGGCACGAAGCGAAAAAAGAAGTTGACGAACATCGCGAAACACTGCATAATCTCGCTTCTCTGCTGCTGACGAACAAAACGATTCGCAAGCGCAGCAAGGCAGTACCGAA
>CAMLMV010000093.1 GCA_946481275.1 uncultured Massilia sp. | reverse complement strand
GCTGGCTGGGCGGCATGCTGACCAACTTCAAGACCATCAAGACCTCGATCAAGCGCCTGAAGGACATGGAAGCCGCCATCGAGTCGGGCGAAGTCGAGAAGATGAGCAAGAAAGAAGCGCTGATGTTCTCGCGCGAACTGGAAAAGCTGCAGAAATCGATCGGCGGCATCAAGGACCTGCAGGGCGTGCCGGACGCGATCTTCGTCGTGGACGTCGGCTACCACAAGGGCGCCGTCACCGAAGCCGGCAAGCTGGGCATCCCGGTCATCGGCGTGGTCGACACGAACCACTCGCCGGAAGGCGTCTCGCACGTCATCCCGGGCAACGACGACTCGTCGAAGGCCATCACCCTGTACGCACGCGGCGTCGCCGATGCGATCCTGGAAGGCCGCGCCAACGCGACCAACGAAGTCGCCGAGATGGTCAAGTCGGCTGACGACTTCGTCGAAGTTTCCGAGCAAGCTTAATTGCCCGCGGGTCACGGCCCGCTGAGCTGTAAAGGGGCGCCGAGCCTAAGATCGAGCGCCCCTTTTTGTAAGCAATTCCTGAACAGATTAATAATATGCAAGACGTCGCAGACGGCGGCTTGCTCCTACTTTTAGGAGAATGAACATGGCAGCGATTACTGCAGCGATGGTTGGCGAACTGCGCGCCAAGACCGACGCACCGATGATGGAATGCAAGAAGGCACTGAACGAAGCCGAAGGCGACATGGCTCGTGCCGAAGAGATCCTGCGCGTCAAGCTGGGCGGCAAGGCATCGAAAGCGGCAGCCCGTATCACCGCTGAAGGTGTCGTGACGGCTTTCGTCGCCGGCAACGTCGGCGCGCTGGTCGAAATCAATAGCGAAACCGACTTCGTCGCCAAGAACGACGAGTTCATGGCCATGGCCAACCTGGCTGCCAAGCTGGTCGCCGAGAACAACCCGGCCGACGTCGCCGCCCTGGCCGCCCTGCCGGTCGACGGCAAGACCTTCGACGACGTGCGTACGGCACTGATCGGCAAAATCGGCGAGAATATGACCGTTCGCCGCTTCCAGCGCTTCGAAACCACCGGCAAGCTGGCGTCGTACCTGCACGGCAACCGCATCGGCGTGATCGTCGACTACGACGGCGCGGACGAGCAGGTCGGTAAAGACGTCGCGATGCACATCGCCGCGATGAAGCCGGTCTCCCTGTCGGCAGAGCAAGTGCCGGCCGAGCTGATCGAGAAAGAGCGTTCGGTTGCTCAGCTGAAAGCCAAGGAAGACGCCGACAAGGCCGTCGCCGAAGGCAAGCAGCCGCAATCGGCCGAGATCGTCGCCAAGCGTATCGACGGTTCGGTGCAGAAGTACCTGAAAGAAGTGTCGCTGTTCAACCAGGCATTCGTGAAGAACGACAAGCAGAGCGTCGAGCAGATGCTGAAGGCCGCCAACACCACCGTGAAAGCATTCACGATGTACGTGGTCGGCGAAGGCATCGAGAAGAAAGTCGACGACTTCGCAGCGGAAGTGGCAGCCCAGATGGCTGCTGCCAAGCAGTAATAAAGAGAACGGGCCGCAAGGCCCGTTTTTACAACCGGACGGCGATCCCGCCGGTGCAGTACCGAATCAGCAGAAACAATCAATGACCACAGGAGCCCCATTCATGACAAAACCAGCCTACCAACGAGTCCTCCTCAAACTGTCTGGCGAAGCGCTGATGGGCGACGATCCGTTCGGCATCAACCGCGCCACCATCGAACGCATGGTCGCCGACGTCGCGGAGGTGTCGAAGCTGGGTGTGGAACTGGCAGTGGTGATTGGCGGCGGCAACATCTTCCGCGGCGTCGCGCCGGGCGCGCAGGGCATGGACCGCGCGACGGCCGACTACATGGGCATGCTGGCCACCGTGATGAATGCGCTCGCGCTGGCCGACGCCATGCGCCAGCAGGGCATCACCGCCCGCGTGATGTCGGCGATCGGCATCGAGCAGGTGGTCGAGCCGTACGTGCGCCCGAAGGCGCTGCAATACCTGGAAGAGGGCAAGGTCGTCGTGTTCGCAGCCGGTACCGGCAACCCCTTCTTCACCACCGACACCGCAGCCGCACTGCGCGGTTCGGAAATCTCGGCCGAAATTGTATTGAAGGCAACCAAGGTCGATGGCGTATATACTGCCGATCCGAAGAAGGATCCGCACGCGACCCGCTACGAACAGATCTCGTTCGACGAAGCGATCGCGAAGCACCTGCAGGTGATGGACGCCACCGCGTTCGCCCTGTGCCGCGACCAGAAGCTGCCGATCAAGGTGTTCTCGATCGTCAAGCCGGGTGCGCTCAAGCGCGTGATCATGGGCGAGGACGAGGGTACACTCGTACACGTTTAATCAATAGTTAGAAATACAGGAGAGCAGCATGTCCGTAGCTGACGTTAAAAAAAGTGCCCAGGACAAGATGGCGAAGTCCATCGAGACCCTGAGAGGCAACCTGGCCAAGGTTCGCACCGGCCGCGCCCACACCGGCATCCTGGACCACGTGATGGTCGACTACTACGGTTCGCCGACCGCGCTGCCGATGGTCGCCAACCTGACCCTCATCGACGCCCGTACGATCGGTGTCCAGCCCTACGAGAAGAAGATGCTGAACGTCATCGAAAAGGCGATCCGCGAATCCGACCTGGGCCTGAATCCGTCGACGTTCGGTGAACTCGTCCGCGTGCCGACCCCGGCGCTGACGGAAGAGCGCCGCAAGGAAATGGTCAAGCTGTGCAAATCGGAAGCGGAAGATGCGAAAATCGCCGTCCGCAACGTGCGCCGTGATGCCAACGAACAGCTGAAGAAGCTGGTCAAGGACAAGGCGATCTCGGAAGACGACGAGCGCCGTGCCCAGGACGATGTCCAGAAGATGACCGACAAGGCCGTCGTCGACATCGATAAACTGGTTGCCGAAAAAGAAAAAGAAGTCATGACGGTTTGATCCGTATTGCGGCGTCCCGGCGCCGCGGGTATCGTTGTGGACGTCGGACCGGCAGGCAAGGCCTGACCGGTCCGTTCCACCTTTTGTTGCAGTTTCGTGCGCAGTGCGCCATTTGGCCAGATTTATGATTTTCAAAAGTTCGACCACCGCAGTCCCCGAAGCGCCCTCGGTGCCGCGTCACATCGCCATCATCATGGACGGCAACGGCCGCTGGGCGACCAAACGCCTGCTGCCCCGCGTGGCCGGCCACGTCAAGGGCGTGGACGCCGTGCGCAAGATCGTCGAAGCCTGCGTGGATCGTGGCGTGGAATACCTGACGCTGTTCGCGTTTTCGTCGGAAAACTGGCGCCGTCCGGCCGACGAAGTCTCGTACCTGATGGGCCTGTTCGTCACCGCGCTCGAGCGCGAAGTGTCGAAGATGCATGCGAATAACATCCGCCTGAAGGTCGTGGGCGATCTGTCGCGTTTCTCTCCGAAGCTGCAGGACATGATCGCCAACGCCGAGCGCCGCACCGCCAACAACAGCCGCCTGACCGTCACCGTGTGCGCCAACTACGGCGGCCGCTGGGACATCATGCAGGCGACGGGCAAGATGGTCGCGGCCAACCCGGGCGTGACCGAGTACACCGAAGAGATGCTGGCCGAGCACCTGGCGATGGCCTATGCCCCGGAACCGGACCTGTTCATCCGCACCGGCGGCGAGGAGCGCATTTCGAACTTCCTCCTGTGGCAGCTCGCGTATTCCGAGCTGTACTTCACCGACACCTTCTGGCCGGACTTTTCGCCCGACTCGCTCGACACGGCGATCGCGTCCTACCAGAGCCGGGAGCGCCGCTTCGGCCGCACCGGCGAACAGGTCGCCAACAAGGCTAAACAAGGCTGATACCTGATGCTCAGAACCCGCGTCATTACCGCCGTCGTGCTGCTGGCAATTTTGCTGCCAGTCCTTTACTTCAACAACTACACGGCGTTCGCGGTCGTGGCGACGGTGTTCTTCGGTGCCGCCATCTGGGAATGCTTCCGCCTGTTCAATCCGGAGACGCACAATGCCCACGTAATCGCCCTCGTGTGGGCCGCCGTGTTCGCGATCTCCGTGTTCACGGGGCACACGAACCTGTCGTTCTGGGCCGCGTTGAGCGTGGCCTTGTGGATCGCCCGGTTCGCGCCGTCGCTGAAGATCGGCCTCCCGCCGCTGGGCACGCCCGCGAACACCCTGCTGTCGCTCGTGTATGCATTCGCCGTCGTCGGCTGCTTCGCCGCCATCGTCGACCTGTATTCCCATTCGCCGCTGTTCCTGCTGTCCGTGCTCGCGATCGTGTGGGTGGCCGACATCGGCGCCTACTTCGCCGGCAAGGCGTTCGGCAAGCACAAGCTGGCGCCGTCGATTTCGCCCGGCAAATCGTGGGAAGGCGCGATCGGCGGCGGCATCGCCGTGCTCGTGCTGGGCTGCCTGTCCGTCCAGTTCGGCGGCGACGCCTTTGCGAACACCTTCGCCGTGCGCGTCCAGCACACCTACGGCTGGCCGGTGCTGGCCCTGGTGCTCGTGCTGATGACGGCCGCCAGCATCGTCGGCGACCTGTTCGAATCCCAGCTCAAGCGGCGCGCCGGCATGAAGGACAGCAGCAACCTGCTGCCCGGCCATGGCGGCGTACTGGACCGCATCGACGCCCTGATCCCCGTGCTCCCGCTCGCCGCACTGATCGGTTCGCGGCTGTAAGACACCAGGCCGTTCCAACGCGGGCGGCGCGCCGCCGCCTCGCGCGTCGTGCCAGAATGACTCAGCGCTGGCCATCCGCAGACTCGCCCATGTTGGAACGACCTTGACAATGGAACGCAACATGCAAAGCATCACTATCCTTGGCGCCACCGGTTCGATCGGCGTCTCGACCCTCGACGTGCTGGCACGTCATCCCGACAAATACCGTGTCTACGCGCTGTCCGCGCACGAGCGCGTGGATGCGCTCGCCGCGCAATGCCGCGTGTTCCGTCCGCAGCGCGCCGTCGTCGGCACACCGGAAGCTGCCGCGCGCCTGCGCGGCCTGCTGGCCGGGCTGCCGATCGATGTCGCCCACGGCGAAGCGGCGCTGTGCGAGATCGCGTCCAGCCCCGATACGGACACGGTGATGGCCGCCATCGTCGGCGCCGCCGGCCTCGCGCCCACGCTCGCGGCCGCGCGCGCGGGCAAGAAGGTCCTGCTGGCGAACAAGGAAGCGCTCGTGATGTCGGGCCAGCTGTTCATGGACGCCGTCAAGGAGCACAAGGCGACGCTCCTCCCGATCGATTCCGAGCACAACGCCATTTTCCAGTCGTTGCCCGGGACGTATGGACGTTCGCCGGATGCGTCCGGCGTGGCGAAGATCCTGCTGACGGCCTCCGGCGGCCCGTTCCTGCAGCGCGCCGTCGAGACCTTGGAACATGTCACGCCGGAAGAAGCCTGCAAGCATCCGAACTGGTCGATGGGCCGCAAGATCTCCGTCGATTCCGCCACCATGATGAACAAGGGCCTCGAAGTGATCGAGGCGCACTGGCTGTTCGGCGCCCCGGCCGACAGGATCGAAGTGGTGATCCACCCGCAAAGCGTGATCCACTCGATGGTGTCGTACGTGGACGGCTCCGTGCTCGCACAGCTGGGCAACCCGGACATGCGCACGCCGATCGCCCACGCGCTCGCGTACCCGGAACGCATCGCGTCCGGCGTCGACCAGCTCGACCTGACGACGTTCGCGGCACTGCAATTCCACAAGCCCGATTTCGACCGCTTCCCGTGTCTCGCGCTCGCCTTCGACGCCTTGCGCGCGGGCGGTACGGCGCCCGCATTGCTGAACGCGGCGAACGAAATCGCGGTCCAAGCATTCCTGGAGCGCCGCATCGGCTTCCGCGACATCGACCGCGTCGTACGGCGCGTGATGGACGAGAACCCGCATGGCGAGGCGACCAGCATCGAGGCCGTGATGGCCCAGGACGCGCGTGCCCGCGACGCGGCCGAATCCATCGTGCATGCGCTGCGCGCATCATCGTGAGCGCGCTGCGCGCTTGAACAACGCGGGCCCTCACGGGAGATAGTCATGAACCTGATCCAAACCCTGCTGGCATTCCTCCTGGCGCTGGGGCCGCTGATCATCTTTCACGAACTGGGTCACTACGTCGTCGCGCGCCTGTGCGGCGTGAAGGTGCTGCGCTTCTCGGTCGGCATGGGGCGCATCGTGTGGTCGCGCCGCTTCGGTCCGGACCAGACGGAATGGGCGATCTCGGCGCTGCCCATCGGCGGCTACGTGAAGATGCTCGACGCGCGCGACCCCTCGACCGCGCCGACCAATGACGCCGACCTGCCGCGCGAATTCACGCGCCAGAACGTGTGGAAGCGCATCGCCATCGTGGCGGCGGGCCCCATCGCCAACTTCATCCTCGCCATCGTCATCATGGGCGCGCTGTTCATGCACGGGAAAGAGGAGCCGGGCACGCGCCTGCGCGCGATGCCGGAGGCGTCCGCCGTGTACAAGGCGGGCGTGCGCGGCGGCGACGTCGTCACGGCCGTCAACGGCAAGCCCGTGCAGACGTGGACGGAGCTGCGCTGGGAGATCGTGCGCGCGGCCATCGACAAGCACGCGGCCGAACTGACTCTGCGTGGCCCGGGCGTCAACAGCGCACCGTACCGCGCCGTGCTGCCCGCGGACCGCATGGCGAGCCTGGACGTGGACAGCGACGTGCTGGGCGCCCTCGGCTTGCAGCTGTGGCGCCCGCGGCCCGGCGTCGACAAGGTGCTGCCGGACGGCGCCGCCGCGCGCGCGGGCCTGCGCCAGGGCGACCTCGTGACCTCGATCGACGGCAAGCCCATCGCCGATGGCATCGCGTTCATCGAAGCGGTGCGCGGCGCGGCCGGCAAGACCCTGCAGGTGGGCGTGCAGCGAGGCGCCGGGAACCTCGTGCTGCCCCTCACGCCGGACCGCGACCCGCAGTCGGGCCGGGGCCTGGTGAAGCTGATGATCGCGCAGGCGCCCGAGATGGTGACCGTGAAGGCAGCCCCGCTGGACGCGCTCGCGAAGGGCGCGCAGCGCACGTGGGAGACGAGCGCGATGACCGTCAAGATGATCGCGAAGATGATCGTGGGCGAGGTCTCGCTGAAAAATGTAACCGGTCCGATCACGATCGCGGACGTGGCCGGACAGACCGCCCGCTCTGGCCTGGAGCCGTTCCTGGAGTTCATCGCCTTCATCTCCATCAGCCTGGGTGTAATGAATCTGTTACCAATTCCCGTTCTGGACGGTGGCCATTTGCTGTATTATTCGCTGGAAGTTTTGACCGGGCGCCCCTTGCCCGCGCGGATCGGCGAGATCGCGCAGCGTGCCGGGGTCGGCCTGCTGTTCATGCTGATGGCGCTTGCCGTCTTCAACGACCTGGTGCGACTGCTCTGAACACACGGCACTCCGAACTGTACGCCGCACCTGCGGCGGGCATCGGAGTGTCCTGCATAAGTAGGAAACAAGCAGGACAAGCACCGGCGAAGAACACGTAACGTTGTCCAATGACTGACCCATTGATCTAACCGATGAATTTACAACCCGAACGTTTTGCCCAGCCGCGTTTTGCCTTGCCCTCCCGTCGCAGCATGATCGGCGCAGCCGTGCTGGCCCTGTGTGCCGGTCACGCCGCCGCCGTCGCTCCCTTCGTCGTGAAGGACATCCGGGTCGAAGGCATCCAGCGGACCGAGGCAGGCACGGTGTTCAGCTATCTGCCGGTGCGCGTGGGCGAGACCTTCGACGACGAAAAAGGCACGACGGCGATCAAGGCCCTGTACGCGACCGGCTTCTTCAAGGACATCCGCCTGGAAGAGGAGAACGGCGTGCTCGTGGTGCTGGTCGAGGAACGCCCGGCCATCGCGTCCGTCGACTTCACGGGCACCAAGGAATTCGAAAAGGACATGCTCGTCAAGGCGCTGAAGGACATCGGCGTCGGCGAGACCAAGATCTTCGACAAGGCCTCCGTCGACCGCGCCGAGCAGGAACTCAAGCGCCAGTACCTGTCGCACGGCCTGTACGGCGTCAAGATCACCACGACCGTCACCCCGATCGAGCGTAACCGCGTGAACGTCATGTTCAACGTGGACGAGGGCGACGTCGCCAAGATCAGGCAGATCAACATCGTCGGCAACAAGGCCTTCTCCGACAAGGAACTGCGCCAGCTGCTGCAACTGAACACGTCCGGCTGGTTCACGTGGTACTCCAAGGCCGACCAGTACTCGAAGCAGAAGCTGACGGGCGACCTGGAGACCATCAAGTCGTGGTACCTGAATCACGGCTACCTGGAAGTGAACGTCGAGTCCACGCAGGTCTCGATCACCCCGGACAAGAAGGACATCTACCTCACCATCAACATCACGGAAGGCGAGAAGTACACCGTCTCCGGCATCAAGATGGATGGCGAACTGTTCGGCCGCGAGCAGGAGCTCAAGAACCTGATCCTGCTGAAGCCGGGCCAGACCTATTCCGGCGACCTGCAGGAAGCGTCGAACAAGCGCATCGCCGACCGCCTCGCGAGCTTCGGCTACGCGTTCGCGAACGTCACCGCGAACCCGGAAATCAACCGCGAGAAGCGCGAAGTCGCCTTCACGTTCTTCGTCGACCCGGGCAAGCGCGCATACGTGCGCCACATGACCATCTCGGGCAACACGATCACCCGCGACGAAGTGATCCGCCGCGAATTCCGCCAGTTCGAGAGCTCGTGGTACGACCCGAACCGGGTAAAGCTGTCGCGCGACCGCGTCGACCGCATGGGTTATTTCAAGGACGTGACGGTGGAGACGCCGGAAGCGCAGGGCACCAACGATGCCGTGGACGTGAACATCGCCGTCGTCGAAAAGCCGACCGGTAACTTCATGGTCGGCGGCGCGTTCTCGCAGGCGGAGAAATTCACCTTCACGGCGTCCGTCACGCAGGCCAACTTCGCCGGCAGCGGCAACACCGTCGGCATCGAACTGAACACGAGCCGCTACAACCGCACGATCTCGTTCGCGCAGACGAACCCGTACTTCACGGACGACGGCATCTCGCGCGCCTTCCAGCTGTACCTGCGCACGTCGCGTCCGCCGGC
>CAMLMV010000092.1 GCA_946481275.1 uncultured Massilia sp. | reverse complement strand
CCTTGCCGCTTAACCTCTACTTTTAGCGCGCTCTAAAAACGGGGGGATTACCATCTCTGCAATATTGATAGCGCCAATTGCCGTCTACATCAGCAAGTTCGGCTTTCACATAACTAGCGACCACACCCGATGGGCAGAGATGGGGTCTGCTATGTCAGGGCTGTACGGCCCTATCCTTGCGTGGCTTGCATTCGGCGTTGTGATGGTTCAGGCACGGATGCAAGGAGAATCGAACAAACACGCATACGACCAAGCCTATATTCAAAACGCAAGAGAGGACGTAGGCTTTTACCTGACGCGCCTTGAAGAACTTCTGGACAAACCGACATCTAACGGTCACACGCCACGCGACATCTTGATGTCATCATTTGCATTCGCATCGATTGAACAGCTTACTAGCGATAAGCTAAAACCGCTATGCACGGCGATGAATCTGGAAATCCCACAATTGCAATCCCTGTGGTCGGCCATTTATTCAATTTACGAAGGGTTGCGATGTAACGACGAGCAGCCGTATACATTGCAATTCACGTCGGCAGAGCAAAAGGCGATTGTGTTGTTGTCGTTTCCTGTTTGTGTAGCGCTCGACCATTACGTCTACTGCATTTCAGACGGACGCTTGCGTTATCACTACAATTTCAGCCGCATCTTGCCGCAACCGTCGCCTTAATGTCAGGCTCAGAAGAATCATGGTCAAGCTACCGATAAGTGTTTTTCCAATCGGATCAATCATTTATCAAGCTCTGCCGTCCAGTCGCCCGATTTGCCGCCATGCTTTTCCAGCACACGCACATTGGTCATGACCATCCCCCGATCCGCCGCCTTGCACATGTCATAAATGGTCAGCAGGCCGACCTGCACGGAAGTGAGCGCTTCCATCTCGACGCCGGTCTTGCCATACGTTTCGACCTGCGCCCGGCAATGCACGCTGTTGTTCGCCTCGTCGATCTCGAAATCGACGGCGACCCGGGTGATGGCCAGCGGATGGCACAGGGGGATGAGGTCGCTCGTCCGCTTGGCCGCCATGATGGCCGCGATGCGCGCCACGCCCAGCACGTCGCCCTTCTTGGCCGAGCCCGACGTCACCAGTGCCAAGGTGGCCGGCTGCATGCGGATGGTGCCGGCGGCGAC
Source organism: uncultured Massilia sp. (assembly GCA_946481275.1). The sequence continues at coordinate 7,930 of CAMLMV010000092.1, read as the reverse complement.
GGCGATGCGGTGGGTCGCGTCCTTGGCGCCGACGTCGACCATGTGGGCTTGTCCGGTGGCGTCGAAGTGGGTCAGTGGGCTGTCGGCGGGGGATGTTGTCATGTTGTCGAGGGAACGAAGTAACAAAGTATGGCCCAGCAGCGGCAACGGCCGGGAAGCGGTTATCATAGCATCGTGAAACCTAACCCGATTTCAGCGATGTTGCAGCTTTCACCAAGGTGGCCGTGGCGCCGTGTCGCCGCCGCCGCCGGCCTGGTCGTGGCCACCGCCGGCGCGCTTGCCGCCCCTACCGTCCCCGTCCTGCGCGGCAGCGCCGATACGACCGGGTTGCCGACGCTCGGCGACACCGCGCGTGCCGACTTGTCGCCTTTCCTGGAGCGCAAGCTGGGCGAGGAGATCATGAACGATATCCGGCGCGATCCCGATTACCTGGACGACGACGCGATCATCGAGTTCCTGAACAACTTCGGCGAAAACCTCGTGTCGTACGCGCCCGGCGCGCGCGGGGAGACGAATGCCGATTTCTTCTTTTTTGCCGTGCGCGATCCGATGATCAACGCGTTCGCGCTGCCCGGCGGCTTCATCGGCGTGCACTCGCAGTTGATCATCTCGGCCCAGAGCGAGTCGGAACTGGCGTCCGTGCTGTCGCACGAGATCGGCCACGTGCAGCAGCGCCACATCGCGCGCATGATCGGCCAGCAGAAGCAGGATGCGCTGTTGCCGCTCGCCGCGCTGCTGCTGGCGGCGCTCGTCGGCAAGGCGGGCGGCGGGGCCGATGCCGCCATGGGCGTCATGATGGGCGGGCAGGGTCTCGCCATCCAGCGCCAGCTGAATTTCAGCCGCGACGCCGAGCGCGAGGCCGACCGCGTCGGCTTCCAGACGATGCGCGCGGCCGGCTACGACACGTCGGGCATGGTGGCGTTCTTCAAGCGCCTGCAGAGCACGACGCGCGTCTATGGCGAGGCGCCGGCCTGGCTCAGCAGCCACCCGCTGACGGGCGAGCGCATCGCCGACATCCAGTCGCGCATCGGCGACAATCCGAAGGTGATGCACATCCGGCCGGACAGCATCGAATTCCACCTCGTCCGTGCCCGTGCGCGCGTGCTGCAGGACGAAAGCCAGAAGGGCCGCGACGAAGCGAAATCCGCGTTCGACAGCCAGCTGGCCCAGCCCAACACGCAGCAGCAGACGGCGGCGATGTACGGCCTGTCGTTCCTCGCGCTGAGGCAGGGCGACCTGAAAGGGGCGCAGAGCTGGCTCGACAAGGCGAAGGCGTCGACGAAGCCGCGCCCCGGCGTCTTTTCGAGCGAACGCAGCGGCTCGGATGGCAGCGCCATGTTCGCCGGCCTCGCCACCGAGATCAAGCTGGCGCCGGGCCAGCCGCCCGAGGTCGTCCACCAGGCCGTCCAGGATGCGGAAGCGGCGTACCAGAAATTCCCGCTGTCGCGCATGCTGGCGCGCCAGTACGCCGACGCGTTGATCGCGGACGGCAAGCTGGACAAGGCGGCCCAGTTCCTGCGCGACCAGGTGCAGCAATACCGCGAAGAGCCCAAGCTCTACGACCAGCTCGCCAAGACGTATGCGGCCCAGGGCAAAATCGCGCTGCAACACATGGCGCTGGCCGAATCGTATGTGCTGACGGGGGCGCTGCCGGCGGCCGTCGACCAGCTCAATCTCGCGCGCAAGGCAAAGGATGTGTCGTTCTACGACCAGGCCGTGATCGATGCGCGCGAGCGCGAATTGAACGAGCGCCAGAAGGACGAGAAGAAAGAGAAGAAGGACAAGGATCGGTGATTCACGGGGCGGGCCGCCGCACGAACCCGAAGCGCGCCGGTACCTCGTCCGCCGTCAACCGTCCGACGGCGATGCGCCGGTCCTGCCAGCGCAGGGCCAGGTTTCCCGCGCCGCCTTCCAGCCACGCCATTACATCCTCGTCCGCGGCAGGACGGCCATCCAGTTCGAACGCCTGCAGCAACTGCGCCGCGTCGCGGTCGTCCACCTGGGCCACTGTCCGGCCCGCACGCAGCACGATGCCGCCGGCCTCCGTCATGAACGCTTCCTCCGGCACGCCCAGCGGCTGCCCCGTGTGCAGCACGAAGCCGTGCGCGGGATCCGTGCGCGCGATGAAGGGCGTCGTCTCGAGGTTGATGTACACGCGCTGCGGTCCGTTCTGGAAATACCAGCAGCCGCGCTCATCCGATAAATAATTGCGGGCGATGAAGCCGACCAGCGCGGCATTCGTCAGCTTGTCGCCGGGAGCGTCCGCGCGCTGGGCCGCTTCGTCGCGCATGCGCCAGGCGCCGCGCGCGTCCAGTGCCAGCCAGCCGTAGCAGTAGGGCACGTTCGGCCACTTGGCCATTGCCTGTTTTACGATGTCGTCCATGGATTCAAGCTTCGCACAGCCGCGCGGGTGCCGGCGCGCGCATGGCCGTGCCATCGAAGAAGTGAAGAATACGGTGCGGCAGCCAGTCCAGGCGGCCGGGGAAGGGACCGACGGAAAAGCCGACGTGGCCGCCCGTGTCCGGATATTCCAGCGTCACCGCGGGCGCGGCCGTTTGCGGCAGGTGGCGGCCGGGCAGGAACGGATCGTTCTTCGCATTCAGTACGAGCGTCGGCACGGTGATCTCGTGCAGGACGTGGCGGGCGCTGGCGCGGTGCCAGTAATCGTCCGTGTCGCGGTAGCCGTGCAGCGGGGCGGTGACGACGTTGTCGAAACTGTATAAATCGTTTGCGGCGAGCAGGCGGTCGCGGTCGAACAGGCCGGGAAAGCGTTCCAGCTTGGCCAGTGCCTTGGGCTTCAGGGTCTGCAGGAACATTCGTGTGTACAGGCGGTTGAAGCCGGACGCCAGCGCGGCGCCGCCGGCCGCGAGGTCGAGCGGGGCGGAGACGGCCACGGCGGCATCGACGATGCCCGCGCCATGGCCCTGTTCACCGAGCCAGCGCAGCAACGCATTGCCGCCCAGCGAGACGCCGGCCACGTAGAACGGACCGGGAAAGCGGGACCGCAGGCGGCGGATGATCCAGTCGAGCTCTTCGGCGTCGCCGGAGTGGTAGAAGCGGGGTGCGCGGTTCGGCTCGCCCGAGCAGCCGCGGAAATGCGGGATCGCGCCATGCCAGCCGCGTGCCTTGGCGGCCGCCATCAGCGACCGCGCGTAATGGCTGTCCGACGAACCTTCCAGGCCGTGGAACAGCAGTACGCAGGGAGAAGCAGGGGAAGCGCCGTCGACGAGGTCGACGTCGATGAAATCCTGGCCGCAGGGTGTGTTCCAGCGCTCGCGCCGGTAGGCGACGGCCGGCTTGCGGATGCAGACGGCGGGATAAATCGTCTGCAGGTCGCCACCCGGCAGCCACCACGGAGCCCGATAGCCTGCTGCGCCCAGTTGGTTCACGGCAAGCTCTCGGACAGAAGGGAATCAGTGATGCGCCAGCACGGTGCCCGGCTTCAGGCGGTACTGGGTGCCGCAGTACGGGCACTTGGCGTTGCCGTCATGATCGAAGTCCAGGAAGACGCGCGGGTGGGACGACCACAGCGGCATGGCCGGGTTCGGGCAATAGGCCGGCAGGTCCTTGGCTTCCAGTTCCACGACCGGGATGGTCTTGTCGTTCATTCATTTCTCCGTCAGCTAATAGGCAAGGGACGCCATCACATTGAAAACACGGCATTCCCAAAACCACGATTCTAACGGATTCGACCTGATTGCCGGAATGGTCCGGTAGAATAGACATCTTAATACTGTCGAGTAGAATTTCCTGTAAAGAAATCTACGCGCATTTTCACGCCCTCGTTTCATGTTCGAACGCCGCCCGTCCGCCATGCTTGTCGACCGCTTTTGTTGCAGGAACGCGACATGAGCGAGGTACGCATGGAGAGCGGCAACGATGTCGACGGCCACGACCCCGTCGCCTGGCGCGAAGGTTTCCAGGTCGGCCTGCCCACGCTGTTCGGCCTCGGCGCCTGGGGCATCGTGGTCGGGGTCGCGATGGTCAAGAGCGGCCTCACCGTGCTGCAGGCCAGCGCCATGACGCTGATCGTATACTCCGGCTCGGCCCAGCTCGCGTCGCTGCCGCTGATCGCCACCGGCGCGCCCATCGGGGTCATCTTCGCCACCGCCTTCGTCGTCAATCTGCGGTTCGTCATCTTTTCCGCGCTGCTCGCCCCCCATTTCTCGAAGTTGCCGCTGCTGCAGCGTTTTTATCTCGGCCATATCTCCGGTGACCTGACCACCGCGCTCTTCCTGCAGCGCTATCCCCGCACGGCGCCCGAACGGGGCAAGCTGTCCTTCCTGAAAGGCTTGCTGTATCCGAGCTGGGTCGCGTGGCAGGCCGGCACATTCATCGGCATCTTCCTGGGCAGCGCCGTGCCGACGGAATGGCAGCTGGGCTTTGCCGGCACGCTCGCGATCCTGTGCATCCTCGTCCCCCTGGTCATGAACAGCGCGGCCCTGTGCGGCGTGCTGGTGGCGGGCATCGTGTCCATACTGGCGCATGGCCTGCCGTACAAGCTGGGGCTGCTGGTCGCGGTCGTCGTCGGCATGGTCACCGCCATCGTCGTCGAGGAAACGCGCGGTCGCCGCAAGGTGCGCCATGGCTGACTGGGAAATCTGGACCGTCATCGTGGTGCTGGGCGTGGCCACGGCGTGCACCCGCAGCGCCTTGTGGATGGTGGGCCACCGCGTGACGATTCCCCGGCGCGTGCAGGAAATGCTGCGCTATGCGCCGGCCTGTGCGCTGGCCGCGATCGTCGCGCCCGACTTCATGCTGGGGCCGCAGGGCGAGATCGAGCTGGCCGTCACGAACCCGAAACTGCTGGCCGGTATCGTTGCGCTGGCCTACTACCTGTGGCGGCGGAACATGTTGCAGACGATCGTTATCGGCATGGTGGTATTTACTGCCCTGCGTGTTTCTGATGTTTTCCACAACGGCCTCTAAGGTAAAATAGCGTTTTTTAAACATCCCAAGATTGTTGACAATGGCCGTTCTCAATTTCACCCGCTTGCAAGACCTGATCGACCAAGACGCGCTGAAAGGCAAGCGCGTCTTCATCCGTGCCGACCTGAACGTTCCGCAGGACGATGCCGGCAACATTACGGAAGACACGCGCGTGCGTGCTTCGGTTCCCGCGATCCGCGCTGCGCTTGACGCGGGTGCGGCCGTGATGGTCACGTCGCACCTGGGCCGTCCGACCGAGGGCGAGTTCAAGCCGGAAGACAGCCTGGCGCCGGTCGCCAAGCGCCTGTCCGAGCTGCTGGGCTTGCCGGTCGAACTGAAACAAAACTGGGTAAACAGCGGGGTCGATGGCGTCGACGTCGCGCCGGGCCAGGTCGTGCTGCTGGAAAACTGCCGCGTCAACAAGGGTGAAAAGAAGAACTCGGACGAGCTGGCGCAGAAGATGGCCAGGCTGTGCGACATCTACGTCAACGACGCATTCGGCACCGCGCACCGCGCCGAAGCGACCACGCACGGCATCGCGAAGTTCGCGCCCGTGGTTGCCGCCGGTCCGCTGCTGGCGGCCGAGCTGGACGCGCTGGGCAAGGCACTGGGCGCGCCCCAGCGTCCGCTGCTGGCGATCGTCGCCGGTTCCAAGGTGTCGACCAAGCTGTCGATCCTGCAGAGCCTGGCCGACAAGGTCGACAACCTGATCGTCGGCGGCGGCATCGCCAACACGTTCATGAAGGCCGTGGGCCTGAACATCGGCAAGTCGCTCGCGGAAGCGGACCTCGTCGGCGAGGCGAAAACCATCATCGACAAGATGGCCGCCCGCGGCGCGACCGTGCCGATTCCGGTGGACGTCGTGTGCGCGAAAGAGTTTTCGCCGACCGCCGCCGCGACCGTCAAGGACGTCAAGGATGTGGCGGACGACGACATGATCCTGGACATCGGCCCGAAGACCGCGGCCCAGCTCGCCGAACAGATCGCCAAGGCCGGCACCATCGTGTGGAACGGCCCGGTCGGCGTGTTCGAGTTCGACCAGTTCGCCGAAGGCACCAGGACCCTGGCCCAGGCCATTGCCGCATCGAAAGCCTTCTCGATCGCGGGCGGCGGCGATACCCTGGCTGCCATCGCAAAATACAATATTGCCGACCAAGTCGGCTATATCTCGACCGGCGGCGGCGCCTTCCTCGAGTTCCTCGAAGGTAAGACGCTTCCGGCGGTGGAGATCCTGCTGCAGCGTAGCGCTGCGAAATAACACCTCACGGTCACCGGCGCAGCCCACGGGCTGCGCTTTTCACTTCAAGGATAGATCAATGTCTCGTGGTACCAAGATCGTCGCAACCATCGGCCCCGCTTCCTCCGACTTCGATACGCTCGTCCGCATGATCCGCGCGGGCGTGGACATCGTGCGTCTGAATTTCTCGCACGGCCGCGCCCAGGACCATATCGACCGTGCCAACCTGGTGCGTCGCGCCGCGGCCGAGTGCGGCCGCGAAGTGGCGATCATGGCCGACATGCAGGGCCCGAAGATTCGCGTCGGCAAGTTCGAAGAAGGCAAGATCCTGCTGAACAACGGTGACCGCTTCATCCTGGACGCCCGCTGGGGCGAGAACGGCGAGCTGGGCAACCAGGAACGCGTCGGCCTCGACTACAAGGCACTGCCGAACGACGTCCGTCCGGGCGACACGCTGCTGCTGAACGACGGCCTGATCGTGCTGATCGTCGAGCGCGTGGCCGGCAGCGAGATCCACACCATCGTCAAGGTCGGCGGCGACCTGTCCAACAACAAGGGCATCAACCGCATGGGCGGCGGCCTGACGGCGCCGGCGCTGACCGCGAAGGACATGGAAGACATCAAGACGGCGATGACCTTCCAGGCCGATTATCTGGCCATCTCGTTCCCGAAAACGGCGACCGACATGGAAATGGCACGCCAGCTGGCGAACATCGCCGGCGAACCGTTCGGCCACAAGCCGATGATGATCGCGAAGATCGAGCGCGCGGAAGCGATTCCCGTGCTGCAGGAGATCCTGGACGCGTCCGACGGCATCATGGTCGCCCGCGGCGACCTCGCCGTCGAAGTGGGCAACGCGGCCGTGCCGGCGCTGCAGAAGCGCATGATCCGCATGGCGCGCGATTGCAACAAGCTGGCGATCACCGCCACCCAGATGATGGAGTCGATGATCGTCAACGCCGTGCCGACCCGCGCCGAAGTGTCGGACGTCGCCAACGCCGTGCTGGACGGCACCGACGCCGTGATGGCATCGGCCGAGACCGCCGCCGGCAAGTGGCCGGTCGAGACGGTCGAGATGATGTCCGCGATCTGCGTCGAAGCGGAACGTTCCGAATACAACAAGCTGGAAGCCGACTTCCTGAACGTGCAGTTCACCCGCATCGACCAGTCGATCGCGTACGGCGCGCTGTTCACCGCGCACCACCTGCGCGTGAAGGCGATCGTGGCGCTGACCGAGTCCGGTTCGACCGCGCTGTGGATGAGCCGTCACCGCGTCGACACCCCGATCTTCGCCCTGACGCCAAGCGTCACCACCCAACGCAAGGTTGCGTTGTATCGTAACGTGCATGCGTACCACCTGACGCAGCGCGGCGACAGCAGTGCCGTCCTGAAACAGGCGGAAGACTTGCTGGTGGCCAATGGCATCGTCAAGAAGGGCGACACGATCGTCGTCACGTGGGGCGAGCCGATGGGCCAGGTCGGCGGTACGAACGCGCTCAAGATCGTTCGCGTCGGTGAATTCAATTAAGAGGGAGCTCAACACCTGAGCGCGGGGGCCCCCCCCCCCCCCCCCCCCACAGTTGGAAAGCTTATTTTGAATTGTGTAGCGCCCGAGCCCCAGGGCCCACACCCCCACCCCCCCTCACCCGGTCCCCCCCGCGCCCCCGCCGTGCCTGCCCCGCGCGGCCGGCGCGCCCCGTCCAGCAGCACCACGCCGCGCTGCTCGTCGCCGCGCTGCTGGTCGCGTGCGTCCCGGAACTGGCC
>CAMLMV010000091.1 GCA_946481275.1 uncultured Massilia sp. | reverse complement strand
GCCCATCGGGCACAGCACCAGCTCGAACGGCGCGATGGCGTCCGGCCAGATGATGCCCTTGTCGTCGAAATTCTGTTCGATGGCGGCGCCCAGGATGCGGGTCACGCCGATGCCGTAACAGCCCATCTGCATCGGGGCCGGCTGGCCCTTCTCGTCCAGGTAGACGCAGTTCATCGCGGCGGAGTACGCGGTACCCAGCTGGAACACGTGGCCCACTTCGATGCCGCGCTCGATCGCGAGCGTGCCTTTGCCGTCCGGCGACGCGTCGCCTTCGACGACGTTGCGCAGGTCGGCGACGACGGGTTCCGCCACGTCGCGGCCCCAGTTGGCGCCCGTCAGGTGGTATTCGGCCTCGTTTGCGCCGCACACGAAGTCGGCCATGTTGGCGACGGTGCGGTCGGCGACGACGTTCACCGGCTGCTTCGTGCCGATGGGGCCGAGGTAGCCCGGCACGGTGCCGTAGGCTTCCAGGATCTCGGCTTCGCTGGCGAAGCGGAAGTCCTTCAGGCCCGGCACTTTCGTGACCTTGACTTCGTTCAGTTCATGGTCGCCGCGCAGCAGCAGCAGCCAGTTTTCCTTGACCTGTTTGCCGTCGACGTCCTTCTCGACCGTCAGCGCGATCGATTTGACGGTCTGGTCCAGGCCGATGCCGAGCAGCTTGGCCACGTCTTCGCACTTGGTCGTCTTCGGCGTGGAAACCTTCGTCAGCGGCTGCGTCGCGGCGCCGCGCTGGGCGCTCAGCGGCAGCGCCTCGGCCGCTTCCATGTTCGCGGCGAAGTCGGAGTTCGGGCAGTAGACCAGCGCGTCCTCGCCGGTGCTGGCGATCACGTGGAATTCGTGCGAGCCCGTGCCGCCGATGGCGCCGTTGTCGGCCGCCACCGCGCGGAATTTCAGGCCGAAGCGGTTGAAGATGCTGACGTAGGCGTCGAACATCGTCTCGTAGGACTTCTGCATGCCTTCGACGTCACGGTCGAACGAGTACGCGTCCTTCATCGTGAATTCGCGGCCGCGCATCAGGCCGAAGCGGGGACGGCGCTCGTCGCGGAACTTGGTCTGGATGTGATAGAAGTTCAACGGCAGCTGGCGGTACGACTTGACTTCCGTGCGCACGACGTCGGTCACGACTTCTTCCGAGGTCGGCTGCAGCGCGAAGTCGCGGCCGTGGCGATCCTTGAGGCGCAGCAGTTCCGGCCCCATCTTGTCCCAGCGGCCCGTCTCCTGCCACAGCTCGGCCGGTTGCACGAGCGGCATCAAGAGTTCGATCGCGCCTGCCTTGTTCATCTCTTCGCGGATGATGCCCTCGACCTTGCGGATGACGCGCAGGCCCAGCGGCATGTACGTGTAGATGCCGGAGCCGAGTCGCTTGATCATCCCGGCGCGCATCATCAGTTTATGGCTGACGATCTCGGCATCGGAGGGCGCTTCTTTGAGCGTTGAAATAAAAAATCGTGAGGCGCGCATATCGGTGAATTCTTTTTAAAAAGAGAGGGTTATAATCGACCTAATTTTAAAGGATTAGCTGGCTGATGCATCCAATCTTTATACAAATGGGTCCTAAACACGTGGTGCATGCTGTTGTTCCTGTGCAGGTTGCACGACAAACGTATCTGGATTGCTAGGTAAAAATGTAAGAGGGATCGGCCGGCAGAAAGTTTCGAGGTGAATTATGCTCGATCGTGAAGGGTTTCGCCCCAACGTCGGCATCATCCTGCTGAACGCCAACAACGAGGTGTGGTGGGGCAAGCGGGTGCGTGAGCATTCTTGGCAATTTCCGCAAGGGGGTATCAAATACGGCGAGACGCCGGAACAGGCGATGTACCGCGAGCTCGAGGAAGAAATCGGCCTGCGCCAGGAGCACGTCAAGATCGTGGGCCGGACCCGCGACTGGCTGCGCTACGAAGTGCCCGATCACTTCATCAAGCGCGAAGTGCGCGGTCACTACCGCGGCCAGAAGCAGATCTGGTTCCTGCTGCGCATGGTGGCACGCGACAACGACGTCAACCTGCGCCTGACCGACCATCCCGAGTTCGACGCCTGGCGCTGGCACGATTACTGGGTCCCGCTGGACGTGGTCATCGAATTCAAGCGCGACGTGTACCAGCGCGCCTTGCAGGAACTGTCGCGTTTCATCACGTGGCCCGCGAACGGGGAACGCCGCCACAGCTCGCGCTACCTGCGCCAGCCGCACGAGCGGCGCAGCCAGGGCGGCAATGGCAACAGCAACGGCGGCAACAAGGCCGTGGCGACTGGCGCCAACGCCAGCAAGGCGGTGGCGGCTGCCAGCAAGGCCATCGCCGACGCGGCCGGCAGCTCCAAGATGGTGTTGGCGCAGCAGGGTGTAACGCGCAAGGAGTGATCTGCGCAAGTAGCGCGGAAGCAACACAACAAAGGCAGAGCAGCCGTGCGAACGGTTGTCTTTGCCTTTTTTACATTTTGGTAATGTAATTTTTACAAAATTGCGAAGTAGAATCATCACCATGATGATGCCGACTTTGCCGATTTGCCGTGCCCTCCCCTTCCTGCTGGCCGCGCTGTGTGCCTCCGTGCACGTCCACGCCGAGGACACGCCGCCCAAATGCACGTACGTGGAAGTGGCCAGCCTGCCCATCCGCTACGTCGGCCAGAGCCTGGCGCCCGCGGTCGACGGCACGATCAACGGCACCCCGGCCACGATGCTGATCGACACGGGCTCCGACCAGACCCACATGACGATGAACGCCGCGACCCGGCGCGACCTGAACCTGTCCATGACGGGGCGTTACGTCGAAGGACTCGGGGGCCTCTCGCGCCTGTACGCGGTACGGCTGAAGGATTTCGCCATCGGTCCGGCGCACGCCGGCCGCCGTCCCGAACTGACCGTAATCGGCAGCACCGCGGGCACGCCGGACTTCGACGCCATCGTCGGCGCCCCGTTCCTGCTGCAGGCGGACCTGGAGCTCGACCTGCGCGCGAAGCGGATGAAATTCTACCGCCCGCTCGAATGCCGCAAGACGGACCTGTTCCTGTGGAAGGAAGACACCGTCGTGCTGCCGTTCGGACGCAGCTACGGCCGCAGCCCGAACCCGCATTTCACGGTCGTCGTGAACGGCAAGGAGATGGACGCGCTAATCGACTCCGGCGCGCACCGCAGCTTCATGATGCTGGACGCCGCGAAGAAGGCCGGCATCGACGTCAATGGCCCGGGCGCGGTCCGCATGGGCGACGCCGGCGGGATCGGTTCCGACCGCGCGCCGCACTGGATCGCGCCGGTCAAGACCATGCAGATCGGCCAGGAGAGCATCAGCAACGTCGAACTGGGCATCATCGACTCGCAGGGCTCGCGCACGGCCGACGTGTACCTGGGCCAGGACTTCCTGCGCACGCACCGCGTTCTGTTCGCGATGAGCCAGGAAAAACTGTACATCGCCTACCTGGGCGGCGACGTGTTTACGCGCGGCACGGGACTGGAACCCTGGATGCGCGCCGAGGCCGACGGCGGCAATGCGGATGCCCAGTACGCGCTGGCCCAGATCTACAACACCGGCCGCGGCGTGCCGCGCGACCCGCTCCAGGGCGGCGTCTGGCTGGACATGGCGGCCAACGGGGGACAGCCGAACGCCAGCCTCCTGCGCGGCCGCCGGCAGATGCTGGCCGGGCAGGTGGACACGGCGATCCCGCAACTCAGGCGTGCGCTCGGCCAGCTGCCGGCCGACCGTCTCGGCCCGCTGTGGCTGTACATCGCGCGCGTGCGCCACGGCGAGGCGGACCTGGCGAAGACCGAACTCGAAGCGGCGCTGAAACAGCAGAAGGAAGACGACTGGCCCGCGCCGATCGCCGACTTCTACCTCGGCAGGACCAACGCGGCGCGCCTGCTGGAAGAGGCGGGCAAGGACGCGAAACTGACGCATGCGCGCACGTGCATGGCGGACGCCTACATGGCGGAATGGTATGCGGCGCAGGGCGATAACGATCATGCCGATACGCTGAAGGCGACGCTGCGCGCCGATTGCAATGCGCCCCGGGCCACGGCTGCCAGACCATGACGCGCGGACGTGGACGCCGCTTTTTGTTGCAAATGGGAAATATTTGTTAGTATAATTTTTGACATTCCCATTTCCCCGATGAGCCATGATTCCAGTCCGTCTGCGCCGCCTGTGGCGTGCTTTGCCCTGCCTTCTCGCACTGTCGGCCGCCCACGCGCAGGAACCGGCGCAATGCACGTTTGAAGAAGCGGCCGTCTATCCGGTCCGCTACGTCGGCACCGGCCTGGTACCGGCCGTGGACGGCAGCATCAACGGCAAACCTGCCGTGATGGGGGTCAACACCGATTCCGACCGCACGTTCCTGACGTTGAACGGCGCCATGCGGCGCAACCTGTCGCTGCGCGCGGACCGCGTTACGTCGCTCTGGACGACTCGTGTCGCAGAGTTCTCGTTCGGTCCCGCCCGTACCGGCAACAACACCAAGCTGTATGTCCTCGACGACGGCCCGGGGTCGTCGGTGGACGCGGTCCTCGGCGCGCAATTCCTGTTCCAGTCCGACGTCGAACTCGACCTGCCGGCCAAGCGCATGCGTTTGTTCCGCTCCAGCCATTGCGACGGCGTGACATTGCGCCCGTGGGCGCAAGACACGGTCGTCGTGCCGGTCGATGCGCGCCACGACAGGCGCTGGAACCCGCACTTCACGGCTCTGCTCGACGGTAAGGAAGTCGATGCGGTCCTCGACTCCGGTGCCGAACGCAGCTTCATCGAACTGGACGCCGCCCGGCGCGTGGGTATCGACGTCGCGGGACCGGGCGCCGTGCAGCTGGCCAGCGCCGGCGACAGCCGGAACCCTCGGACGCCGCGCTGGAACGTTCCGCTGACGACGCTGGCGATCGGAGAGGAGGTGATCCAGGGTGGCCGGATCGACGTCATCGATACGCAGCGTCGGCAACGCGCCGAACTTCATCTGGGACGCGATTTCCTGCGGACGCACCGGGTGCTCTTCGCCGTCAGGCAAGGCAAGCTGTATTTCGGCTATGTCGGCGGCACCGTGTTCGAACACACGCCCGGTGTACCCACCTGGGTGCTGCTGGAAGCGGTGAACGGCAATGCCGATGCCCAATTCAGGCTCGCGCGGCAGTATGGCGCCGGCGACGGCGTCAAGCAGGATCAGGCCCAGTCCGCCATGTGGCTGAAGAAGGCCGCAGCGCTGGGCCAACCGTCCGCCAGCCTGGAGCTTGGAAGGCAGGAGATGCTGGCTGGACACGCCGCGCAAGCGATTCCCCTGCTGCGCACGGCACTCGACCAAGCGCCTGCGGATCGCGCCGCCGCACTGTGGCTGTACAACGCCCGGGTGGCAAACGGCGAGCGCGACCTGGCGCGCAACGAACTCGCGGCCAGCCTGGACAAGCAGACCGACGACGAATGGCCGGTGCCGATCGCCCGTTTTTATCTCGGCAAACTGAACGCGGCCGACGTACTGGCACAAGCGGGCAAAGACCCGCAGCTGGCGCGCCAGCGCACTTGCCAGGCCGGCACATACATCAGCGAATGGTACGCCGCCCAGGGCGACAAGACCCAGGCCGCTGCGTTCGAGTCCACGGCACACGCGCAGTGCGCCCCGCCGGCCCCTGTCGTCTCTTCCGTCGGGACCGCGCCATGAGCCGCGCTCCAGCGCGTGGCCTGCGAACAGCCTTCGCCACGTACTCACCTGCACGGCCAGGGAATACATGAGCGACTGGTATGATGCTCACGGCGATCAGGCACGGGCTGCGTCCCTGCTGGACGCCTGGAAGAACGAATGCAGATCCGACAGCGCCAATGCCAACCGGAGTGCCTCCGAAAAGAAATGAAACTGATCGTCATCCGCCGCGGCCGCACCGATAAATACGACGACCTGCTCTGCGTGCGCCGCGACGGCAGCACGACCGGCTGCGCGATGCCGCGCCAGGGTATCCTGCCGCACGACCTCGTGCACTACGTCGTCGAGTCCACGCTCGGCTGGCGCCACGCCTTCTTTGGCATGATCGCGGCGGGCGTCGACATCGGCCCCGCGATGGAGCAGGCGCACGACCCGGGCAATGCGGCGCTGGTGGACCAGGCCATCCATGCGGAAGCCGTCGTCGAGAGCCTGCAGGCGCAGCTGTGGAGCGGCACGTTCGACGCCGCGATGTTCGACGAAGGCGTGCGTACGGCGTGCACGGGACGCGGCCGCAGCGTGCCGGCACTCCCCGCGGACGCGGGCCGGCGGATGTTCGACGCGGTCCTTGAATTGAACGCGCGCTGGCAGCAGGTGCCCTGGCACGGCACGCTCGAGCTGGAACTGCCGGACCCGTGACCGCGCGGGCAGGGTGTGCGCCATCGCGCTACAATGGCGCCATGTTCACACCTTCCTCCAACGACGTCCGCCGCTTCTTTTGCGAGGCCTTGCGCAAGCGCCGCGCCGGCGAGATCCTGACCCCGATGGACGCCATCGCCGCCGACTGGATCGAACAACATCCCGAATATCACGACGAGCTGACGGACGCGGATGCGGCGGTGGCGCGCGACTATTCCGTCGAAGGCGGCAAGCCGAATCCGTTCCTGCACCTGTCGATGCACCTGTCGATCACGGAACAGGTATCGATCGACCAGCCGCGCGGCATCCGCGCCGCCTACGAGGCGCTGGCCGCGCGCGTGGGCGAGCACGAGGCCCACCACGGCATCATGGAATGCCTGGGCGAGATGATCTGGTCGGCGCAGCGCCACGGCACGCAGCCGGATACCGACGCGTACGTGGAGTGCGTGCGCAAGCGCGTCCGCTGATCAGTCCAGCTTGTCGTCGGCCACGCGGTAGCGCGGGTCTTCCGGCAGGTTCACCTCGATCATGTCCTTCGCGCGCTCGAGCAGCGCGCGGCAGTCCGGGCTCAGGTGACGCAGATGCAGGCGCTTGCCGAGGGCGCGGTAGCGTTCCGCCAGGCCGTCGATGGCCTGGATCGCCGAGTGGTCCGCCACGCGCGCGCGGCGGAACTCGACGACGACGTCCTGCGGGTCGTCCTTCGGCGTGAACAGCGCCTGGAAGCCGGCCACCGACGCGAAGAACAGCGTCCCCTCCAGTTCATACACCTTCCAGCCGTTCGCATCGTGCGCCGTCGCGACGCGGATCTGCTTCGCGTGCTGCCACGCGAACACCAGCGCCGACACGATCACGCCCACCAGCACGGCGGTCGCCAGGTTGAAGATGAGCGTCACCCCGGCCACCAGCACGATCACGAGCGCGTCGGCGCGCGGTACCTTGCCGAACAGGCGGAACGTGCCCCATTCGAAGGTTTTTTCGCACACGACGAACATCACGCCGATCAGCGCGGCGAGCGGAATCTGCTCGATCACGCTCGCGCCGAACAGGATGAACGACAGCAGGAACAGCGACGCGCAGATGCCGGACAGGCGCCCGCGCGCGCCATTGCCCACGTTGATCATGCTCTGGCCGATCATCGCGCAGCCGCCCATGCCGCCGAAGAAGCCGGTGACGACGTTCGCGACGCCCTGCGCGAGGCTTTCGCGGTTCGGCTGGCCGCGGGTGTCCGTGATCTCGTCGATCAGGGTCAATGTCAGCAGCGTCTCGATCAGGCCCACGCCCGCCAGCACGAGCGAGTACGGGAACACGATTTTCAAGGTCTGCAGGTCGAACGGCACGTCCGGCACGCGGAACGCCGGCAGGCCGCCCGCGATGGAGCCGAGGTCGCCCACCGTCTTCGTCTCGATGCCCGCAAAGTGCGCGAGCAGTGCGACGGCGAGGATGCCGACCAGCGTGGCCGGCACGGCTTTCGTGAGGCGCGGGGTGACGTAGATGATCGCCATCGTCAGCGCGACGAGGCCCAGCATCGTCCACAACTGCGGCCCCGCCATCCAGCCGCCGCCCGCCTTGAAGTGTTCGAACTGCGCGACGAAGATCACGATGGCCAGGCCGTTGACGAAGCCCAGCATCACGGGATGCGGCACCATGCGGATGAATTTACCCAGCCGCGCGGCCGCGAACAGCATCTGCAGCACGCCCATCAGCACGATGGCGGCGAACAGGTATTGCGCGCCATGCTGGACGACCAGCGCGACCATGACGACCGCCAGCGCGCCGGCCGCGCCGGAAATCATGCCGGGCCGGCCGCCGAACGCGGAGGTGATGAACGAGACCAGCACGGCGGCATACAGGCCGGTCAGCGGCGACACGTGGGCCACGAGGGCGAAGGCGATGGCCTCCGGGACCAGCGCCAGCGCGACCGTCAGGCCGCTCAATACATTGGTCTTGATGTGGGAAGGGGATACGTCGGACAAGGCGGGGCTCCAAAAGACAAATCCCTCCGGCCGGCACGCGGCAGGAGGGATTCCAGACAATCCGGATGGGCCGTTATTGTAACGGCCCGTGCGGATCAGCGCTTCGTGACGAGTGCCGCGGGCAGGCTTTCCAGGTAGGCGGCGATGTCGGCCATGTCGCGGTCGGACAGCGGCTGGGCCATGCCGGCCATGATCGGGTTGTTGCGACCGTTGGCGGCTTTGTTGCCGCGCTTGTACGCGACCAGCGCATGCACGAGGTAGTCGGCATGCTGGCCAGCCAGCTTCGGATAGCTGGGATCGATCGGGGTCTTGTAGTCGGCGCCGTGGCAGGACGCGCAGTTGTATTTTTTCGCCAGTTCGGCGCCGTTGGCGGCATTGCCGGAAGCCAGCGCCTGGCCGGACAGGGCCAGCGTGGCGGCGCCCAGGGTCAGCGCGACGATCAGTTTGTTCATGGCGCGCTCCTTACCTGGACGGGGTCTGTTGCGAATAATACGCGGCGATATCGGCGATGTCCTGGTCGGACAGGCTGGCCGCGATACCACGCATGGACGGATGGTTGCGGTCGCCTTTTTTATAGGCCTGCAGCGCGGCTTCGATGTACTTCGCCGACTGGCCGCCGATCTTCGGTACGCGATAGACTTCAGGGAACGTGCCCTTGTACTCGGGGATGCCGTGGCACCCGATACACTGCTCGATCTTGTTGGGTGCTGCCTTGGGATTGCCGACGATGTCGGCTGCGCTGGCCGTGCCGGCCATCGAGGCGCCGGCGGCTAGCACGAGTAATGCGGTTGAAATTTTCATGGATGACCTATCGTTGGGTTGAATCGATAGGGCGCCTTGCGACCCGTGCGGCGGCAGCAGGTTTTCTAGACCCCCGGTACTGCAACTGCAATGGCATTTTTGCCACGATCCAATCGATTCTATCCGAAGAATATAGTCGAGTCCATTGGGCAGCGCAGCATGGACGTCCCGCCCGCCTCGGCGTTCTGGCATATACTCGATGGCATTTCCACATGATCTGCCCAGGCCCATGCACGCACCCCGACGCTTCGAAGGCAGCGACAACTATGTCGCCACCGCCGACCTGAAACTGGCGGTCAACGCCGCCCTCACCCTCGCCCGCCCCCTGCTGATCAAGGGCGAACCCGGCACCGGCAAGACGATGCTGGCCGAAGAGGTCGCGGCCGCGCTGGACATGCCCCTGCTGCAGTGGCACATCAAGTCGACGACCAAGGCCCAGCAGGGCCTGTACGAATACGACGCCGTCTCGCGCCTGCGCGATTCGCAGCTGGGCGACGAGCGCGTGCGCGACATCCA
>CAMLMV010000090.1 GCA_946481275.1 uncultured Massilia sp. | reverse complement strand
ATAGTGCTGCAACCAGTGTGAAAGTAGGTTATCGTCAGGCTAGTTATTAGAAAAGTCCGTTCAAGTGATCTTGAGCGGGCTTTTTGCTTTCTAGATCCGCTCGAGCTTCGCCAGCACATCCGAAGACAACACGAGATCCGCCGCCTTCAGGTTCTCGCGCAGGTGCGCACTCGACGACGTCCCCGGGATCAGCAGGATGTTCGGCGATCGCTGCAACAACCACGCGATCGCGACCTGCATCGGCGTCGCATCGAGCTCGGCTGCAACGGCCGACAGCGCATCCGACTGCAGCGGCGAAAAGCCACCCAACGGGAAGAACGGCACGTACGGAATGCCGTCACGCGCCAGCGCATCGATCATCGCGTCGTCATTGCGGTGCACGAGGTTGTACATGTTCTGCACGCACGCGATCGGTACGATGCGCCGCGCGTCTTCGACCTGTTTCAGCGTCACATTGCTCAGGCCGACGTGCTTGATGAGACCTTCTTCGCGCAGTTCCGCCAGTGCCGTCACCTGTTCTTCGAGCGATCCTTCCGCCGGACCATGGACGTCCAACATGCTGCGGAAATTGACCACCTCCAGCACGTCCAGGCCGAGATTGCGCAGATTGTCGTGCACGGCCTGGCGCAGTTCCTCCGCCGACGTGGCCGGCAGCCACGCGCCCTGGGCATCACGACGCGCGCCAATCTTGGTCACAATGACGAGGTCGTCCGGATACGGATGCAGCGCTTCCCGGATCAGTTGATTGGTGACATGGGGACCGTAGAAATCCGACGTGTCGATGTGGTTGACGCCGAGCGCCACCGCATCGCGCAGCACGGCGAGCGCAGCGTCCCGATCCCGCGGCGGACCGAAGACGCCGGGACCGGCCAGTTGCATGGCGCCATAGCCGAGGCGCCGGACGGTGCGGTCGCCGAGTTGGTAAGTGGTAGACATGAGGCTCCTTGAATAAATGGTGAACAGTGCATTCACGATAAGCCCACGACGATCTCAGGACAATCCGGCATAATCCGCATGGGTTGTACGCTAAAACGAACAATGAAAAGCACATGAAAGTCGATCTCGGCGATTTGTCCGCCTTTGTCGCCGTCGCGCGTGCCGGCGGCTTCCGTGACGCGGCGCGGGCCACGAGCGGCAGCGCGTCCGGTCTCAGCGATGCGGTACGGCGTCTCGAAGCGAAGCTCGGCGTGCGCCTGCTCAACCGCACCACGCGCAGCGTCGTGCCGACGGAAGCGGGGCGCAGCCTGCTCGCGCGCCTGGACCCCGTGCTCAACGAAGTCGAGAGTGCGCTCGACGTGGTCAATGGTTTTCGCGATACGCCTACCGGCACCCTCAAGCTCAATGTACCGATGAGCGCGGCCCGGCTCGTCCTGCCGTCCATCGTGCCGCGCTTCCTCGCCGCGTATCCCGAGATCCGCCTGGAAGTGATCGCGGACGAGAGCTTCGTCGACGTGCTCGCGGCCGGTTGCGATGCCGGCATCCGCTACGAGGAAAAGCTCGAGCAGGACATGGTCGCCGTGCCCATCGGCCCGCGGGTCCAGCGCATGGCCGCGGCCGCGGCGCCGGACTACCTCGACCGGCGCGGCCGCCCACAGCATCCGCGCGACCTGCTGGACCACGCCTGCATGCGCGCACGCTTCGCCAGCGGCGCGGTCATCCGCTGGACGTTCGAGCGCGACGGCGAGACGATCACGATCGACCCGCCCGGACAATTGCTCGTCCAGGTAGGCGGCGCCCTCGACCTGAAGATCGATGCGGCCGTCGCCGGCACGGGCATCGTCTACCTGTTCGAAGACTGGCTGCGCCCGTATATCGACCGCGGCCAGCTCGAGCCGGTGCTGGAACCGTGGTGGCCGTCCTTTTCCGGTCCATATCTCTACTATCCGGGACGCAGGCTCGTCCCGGCGCCGCTGCGCGCCTTCATCGATTTCATCCGCGCGGATCAGTGACCGCGCTGATACGTGCCGATCAGTTCCGCCTGCGCCTTCACGTGTCCCTGCATCGCCTTTTCCAGCTGGGGCTTGGTCGGGTGACGCAGGTCGGGCAGCACCGTGTCGAGCGCATACAGTTTATGCACGTAGCGGTGCCGTCCGATGGGGGGACATGGCCCGCCGTAGCGCGTGTTCTTGAAGTCGTTCAGGCCGGTTTGCGTGCCGCGCGGCAGTTCCGCTTCGCGTATCCCGGCGGGTAGATGGTTCGATTGCGGCGGCAGGTTGTAGAGGACCCAGTGCACCCACGTCATTTTCGGGGCCGCGGGATCGGGGGCGTCCGGGTCGTCGATGATGAGGACGAGACTGCGGGTGTCGGGTGGAACGCCGGACCACGCCAGCGCGGGCGACGTGTTCGCGCCGTCGCACGTGCGGATGGCGGGGATGGGACCGCCGGGCGTGAAGTCGGCCGAGGTCAATGTCAGGCTCATGCTTGCCTCCATGGAGTCGAAACGCTACAGGCTTCGACATCGGCAAACGCCTGCGGTTGCACCGCTTCCAGCCGTCACAGCAGGCGCGCGATCGTCGCGTCGCCGCTGCGTGAACGGCTGGGCAAACACTCGCCACCGTCTGTGCTCCCCCCGATATCGGAACTTGAAGGTAGGCCAGTGTCGCCCAGTTCGTAAAATCCTTGTCCACGATGCCGTGGACACAGGAGCATTATCCGGGTGCAAGCGCCCTCATCTGTTCGGCGCCTCACACAACACGGCCGCAACAACGCCGGCGTCAGGATTGCGGTTCGCCGACCTGGACCGGGTCACGGCGCGGAATGAGGTACCAGAGTCCCACAAAGAGGAGGAGCGAGGCAACCGCGGCCGCGATACTGAGCGAGAGCATGTCGGTTGCAAGCGACACGACCGTCAACATGTCGAGCGACAGCCCAACAGCCAGTGGCATCAACGCACCCCGGATGGCTTTGCGCGATACCTTGACCATGTGCGACGTCGCGTAGCCGTGCTGGGCGCGGTAATACACGGCTGGCGTCATGAGGAGCGCCATCGCGATCACCATCAAGGCGAGGCCGGCCATGTGGCACGCCTGTGCGTACAGTGCGAGGTCGTTGAAACGTTCGTTGAACACGGCGATCGTCTGGAAACCGAACACCGCTTGCAGGCCTGGGAGAATGCAGCGCGCTTCTTCGATGATGTCGCGCATTGCTCGGTGGTTCTTTTCTTGTTGAGAAGCTTGATCGTCCATGGGATGACAGTAGCGCCAAACACGGCTGTGTTCAACCGCCCGCACGATTGAAGCACGCCGTTACGCGTGGACGATGCCCGCCTGCGATGCCCACTGTTCGAGGCTGTGCCGCTGGATCGCCGCCGCCATCAGGTCGGGGAACAGGTCGGGCGTGCAGGCGAAGCAGGGGATGCCCATCGCCGCCAGCTTCGCCGCATTGTTGCGGTCGTATGAAGGGGCGCCGCTGTCGTCCAGCGCGAGCAGGGATATCACCTGCGCGCCGCTGCCGACAAGGCTCGCCGCGCGCCGCAGCATCTCCGCATTGTTGCCGCCCTCGTACAAGTCGCTGATCAGGACGAAGATCGTGTCCTGCGGCCGCGTGACGAGGCCCTGGCAATATGCGAGCGCGCGGTTGATGTCGGTGCCGCCGCCCAGCTGCGTGCCGAACAGGACCTCGACCGGATCGTGCAGCAGGGGCGTCAGGTCGACGACGGCCGTGTCGAACACGACCACCGACGTCGTCACCGCCTTGATGCTGGCGAGGACCGCCGCGAACACGCTCGCGTACACGACGGACGGCGCCATCGACCCGCTCTGGTCCACGCACAAGACGATGTCGCGCAGCGAACGCCCGCGCCGGCCGAACCCGATGCGCGTCTCGGGGATGATCGTCCGGTAGTCCGGCTGATAGTGCCGCAGGTTGGCGCGGATGGTGCGCAGCCAGTCGATGTCCTGGTGGCGCGGCCGCAGGTTGCGCGCGGCCCGGTTCAGGCTTCCGGACACCGCCTGGCGCATCGGCGTGGACAGCTTCTTTTCCAGTTCCTCGACGACCTTCGCGACGACCGCGCGGGCCGTCGCGCGCGTCTTGTTCGGCAGGACGCGGTTCAGGCTGAGGAGCGTGGCGACGAGGTGCACGTCCGGTTCGACGGCCGCCAGCATCTCCGGTTCGCACAGCATCTGCTGCAGGCCGAGGCGGTCGAACGCATCCTTCTGCATCACCTGCACGACGCTGGACGGGAAGTACTGGCGGATGTCGCCCAGCCAGCGCGCCACGCGCGGCGCCGATCCTCCCAGGCCGCCGCTGCGCGTGTCCGGACCGGCGCCGTACAGCGCGTCGAGTGCCGCGTCGATGGCGGCATCGGCGCCGCCCAGCGTGAGCGATTCGCCCGCATCCTGGCCCAGCACGAGGCGCCAGCGGCGCGCCGCTTCCTGTTCATTCGTCATGCAAAGCCTCCCGTGTTCCAAACAGCGTGTGCAGGATGGGCAGCACGCGCCGCGCACGCGCCGGATCGATGGCGATCGACGGCGCCGCGTGCGCGACCGCGCCGCCCGCCTGCGCCGCGCGCTGACCCAGTTCGCGCCGCTCCGGTGCGCTGAACGTGGCGACCGTGCGGCGCAGCAGCGGCAGCAGCTCCGTGAAGACGTGGTCCGGCTGCGCAAGCAGCCAGCCGTTCACGATGTTCCACAGCGGGTCGCTGTGCGCGAGCAGCGCGCCGCTCCCTTGTAAAAAACCTTCGAGCCAGTGCGCGGTAACGAGCGGCGCGACTGTCGGCGAACAGCGCAGCGCGAGCTGGCGCGCGGCGCGCTCGCTGTCCCAGCGTCCCTGCTCGGTGAGGATGCGCCCGCACCGTCCCGCCAGCAGCGGATGCGACAAATCGCTCGTCGCGCCGGCTTCCAGCGCGTCGAACCAGGCCGCCGCGTGCGTTTCGTTCTGCAGCAGGCGCACGGCCTGGTCGGCCGCGATGATCTGGCCCAGCAGCGCGGCGGCCGCATCGTCCGCGACGCCGCGCAGCCCGTACGGCAGCGCGATGCACGCGCGCGCCACGAGGCCGTCGACGACGCTTCCCAGCGCCTGCGTGTCGACATTGCGCGCGCTGCCGTAGCGCAGCACGTTGACGAGCGACGGCAGCGCCGCCAGCAGCAGTCCGACGTCGGGCGTCAACGTGCCCACTTCCTGGATGCGCGCCATCAGCGGAGCGACGGCCGCGCGCAGGTCGGCCAGCAGGATCGTCTCCATCAGCCGCGTGAGCTCGGGGAGCAGGTGCGCCTGCGCCGCGCGGTCGGCCGCCAGCGCCGTCGCGGCGCTTTCCAGCGTCGCGCCCCAGCGGCTGGCCGCGATCAGGTCGACGGCGAATTCCGGCTCCCACGCGAGCTGCCATTGTTCGTGGAAGGTGCCCGTGCGGCCGCGCACCGGGAGCAAGCGGCCCCACGGCACGCCCAGCAGGGAAAGGCGGTGCACCAGCACGCTCTTTTCCAGGTGAGCCGGCTGGCGCAGGTCGAGGTCGAGTTCCGTCATGTCCGCCCGCACGGGCATGCGCAGACGCTTCTGCTGCGCGGCCACGTCCTGCGCGAGCGGCACGGCCGGCACGTCGTCCGGGACGGTGCCCAGCGCCTCGTCGACGAGCAGCTCGCGCCGGATCAGGCGCAGCGGCGCGTCGCTGTCGTAGCAGAACACGGCGCGCACGGCCTCCATCAATTCGTCCAGGCCCGGACGTGGACGGTCGCGCAGCGCGGCCAGCGTATCGGCCAGGCGCGCGGCCTCGATCACGTGCGCGGACGACGCGTCGAGGTCGTGCTTGCGGAGCAGCATCGCGACTTCCGTCAGCCAGTGCAGGCCGGCGCGCTCGCGATGGCGCCACAGGTGGCGATACCAGCCGGGCGCCGTCACGCCCGCGCCGTAGCCGCTGGCGAACGTGAGGCGGCCGTGCGTCCACGGTACCCACGTGGCCGCGATCTTTTCCTTCGCCAGGCCTTTCAGCAGATCCGCGTCGCTCTTCGCGCTGGGCATGGCCGCGAGGGCCGGCACGTGCCACGCGCCGCATACGACGGCGATGCGCTCGCGGCCTTCCTTGACGGCCTGGCGGATCGCCGTGCGCATCCACGCTTCGCGTTTTATTTCGACGTCGTCGGACGGCGGGCCCGCTTCGCCCCGCAGCGCCGTCATCATTTCGGCGATGGCGGCGAACAGGTCCAGGCTGTCGCCGCGCTGTTCGACGAGGTGGTCCCACCACGTTTCCGTGTCGCCGTAGCCGGCCGCGCGGGCGAGCCAGCGCAGCGGGTCTTCCTGGATGTCGTCCTTTTTGTCGTCCGCGGCGCGCAGGGGAAAGCGGTAGGCCTGCGGCAGGTCGCAGAAGCGCAGCATCACGCCATGTTCGCTCGCGTAGCGGAGCGCCTGCCATTCCGGCGAATACTCGGCGAACGGATAGAACACCGCGCGCTGCGGATCGGCCGGCGCGTACAGCAGCAGGGCCACGGGCGGCACCAGGTCCGCATGGCCGGCAAAGGACGCAAGCGCGTCCGCTTCCGGCGGACCTTCGACGAGGATGCAGTCCGGCGCCAGCGCCAGCAAGGCCTCGCCCAGGCTGCGCGCGCAACCGGGGCCGTGGTGGCGGACGCCGAACAGGTGGACGCTCATGCCATGACGTCGCGGCAGGCGCGGTACAAGTCCTTCCAGCCGTCGCGTTCCTTGACGACGGTTTCCAGGTATTCGAGCATCGCCACGCGGTCCTGCAGCGGATCCTTGACGATCGCCCCGACCATCCCGGCCGCGAGGTCCGCACCGCGCAGCACGCCGTCGCCGAAGTGCGCCGCCAGCGACAGGCCGTGCGTGACGACGGAGATCGCCTCGGCCGTGCTCATGCTGGCGCTGGGGACCTTCAGCTTCGTCTTGCCGTCGCTGGTGACGCCTTCGCGCAGCTCGCGGAACACGGTGACGATGCGGCGGATCTCTTCCAGCGCCGGCGTCTCGGCCGGCAGTTCGAGCGCGCGGCCGATGCTGGCCACGCGTGTCTCGACGATGCGCACTTCCTCGTCGGCCGTGCGCGGCGGCGGCAGCACGACGGTGTTGAAGCGGCGTTTCAAGGCGCTGGACAGCTCGTTGACGCCGCGGTCGCGGTCATTCGCGGTGGCGATGATGTTGAAGCCCTTTTCGGCCAGCACCTCGTCGTCCAGTTCCGCAATCGGCAAGACCTTCTCGGACAGGATCGAGATCAGGCTGTCCTGCACCTCGCCAGGCATGCGCGTGAGTTCCTCGATGCGGGCGATGCGGCCCGTGCGCATGGCGCGCATCACGGGGCTCGGGACGACGGCGTCCTGCGACGGGCCCTTGGCCAGCAGCTGCGCATAGTTCCAGCCATAGCGCACGGCTTCCTCGCTGGTGCCGGCGGTGCCGTGCACGACGAGCGTGGAGTCGCCGCTGATTGCGGCGGCAAGGTGTTCGGACACCCACGATTTCGCCGTGCCCGGCACGCCCAGCAGCAGCAGGGCGCGGTCGGTGGCGAGCGTGGCGACGGCGATCTCGATCACGCGCGGATTGCCGATGTACTTGGCGCTGACCGTCGCGCCGTTTTCCAGTTCGCCGCCCAGCAGGTACGTGGAGACGGCCCACGGCGACATCTTCCAGCGGGGCGGGCGCTGGCGCGTATCGACGGCGATCAGCGCGTCCAGCTCGTCGGCGTACTGCTGCTCGGCATGCTGGCGGAGGACGGAAGAGGTGGCGGTCATGCTGGCTCCTGGAATGAAAGGGTCATCTCGTGGCGCAGGCGCACGAGATCGAAGAAGTCGTCGACGGCATTGGTCCATTCGGCATCGGGCTGCCAGGCCGCGCGCAGGTCGACTTCCTGCGCGACGGTGGTTGCCGGGTCGAGCACGAGGGCGAGGCTGGACAGCATCTGGCGCACGAGCCAGGGGTGGCCCATGTCGGGCAGCGGCAGCATCGACGTGCGCAGCCGCTCCAGCGCGCGCAGACTCATGTCCGCGGACCATGCGTGCGGTGCGCCGCCGGCGAGGCGCGTCAGCAGGCGCATCGGGAAGCCGTCGCCGATCCACTTGCCGGCCAGGGCGTCGAACAGTGCGTCGTCTTGTGCGACGTGCGCGGCGGCGACGTCGAACAGGCTGTCGGGCACGGCCTCGCGCAGGGATGGGCGGGCGCCGACCGACCAGATGAGGAAGTCGCGCATCCATGCGCGTACACCGTCCTGGCGCTGCACGGCCAGCGCCCAGCCGCGCACGAACACGGCGGCGAATTCGCCGTGCCCGGCGAGTTCGAGGCAGGCCTGCGGCGCGCGCTCGAACTGACGCTCCCATACGTGCGGATCGACGGCGGCCAGCATGTCGACGACCCACCCGGCTTTTTCGCCCATGCCGTGATGCGGCGTGGCGCCGATGCCGTCGCGCCGCATGGCCGCGTCCAGCGTCGCCGGCAGGGTCAGCTCGATGCGGTCGGATTCGAGCCGCAGCAGCGGCAGCACCCGGCCCTCCATGCGTTGCGCCAGCCGCGATCCGGGCAGGCGCGCGAGCACACGCTGGGCCGCGGCGCGCACTTCCTTGCGGCGGTCGTCGAGCGCCGCTTCGAGAAAGGCTTCATCGTCCGGGCCCAGTCCGACGGCAAGTAGGGCCAGCGCGGACTGCGGGTCGCGCGTACGCCAGTCACGCAGCGCGGTCACGCGTTGTTCCGGCGTGCCCGTCTCCCACGATGTTGCGTCCGCATCGGTGTCCACGGCCCAGTTCCACTCCGCCTGCAGGCGCGCGAGCCAATGTCCCCGCTCGCCCAGCACGGGCAGCAGCGGGGGACGCAGCGCCGGCTGGCGCGTGGCGGCATCGAGCAGCTTGGGCAGCATGTGCGCGGGCACGTAACCGCCGTACCGGTGCAGCAGCCGGAGCCACTCCGCTTCCAGGCCGGCCGGATGCAGACCGCGTAGCAGCAGGGTCATGACGGCTTGCGCACGGCGTGGGCAGGGACGCAGCGTGTCCGGCGCGGCGGGCGCCGGCGTGACCGCCGGTTGATCGGGCGCTGCGTAGCCGCTGCGTTCCCACAGGTCGAGGGCGCCGAGCGACAACCACAGCGCCGCTTCCGGCACGGCCGCGGCATCGTGCGGCAGCAGCGCATCGAGCGGCGCGGGAGGTGCAGCGGGTGGACGGCCCGCGCGGGCCATCCCGATTTTTAGCAGCTGCTGCAGCTGGCGCGCGTCGTCGTTCATGGGAAGTCGCTGTCGATGTTATGGATCCGTCCATCGTGCCAGACGGCGAGCGGCAGCAGCATGCGCCCATCCCATTCGCCGCAGACGATGAGCGGGTGGCCGCCGGACAGGGCCAGCAGGTGCAGCGGGTGGCGGAAGGATGGATGCAGCGCGATGCGGCGGCCCAGTGCATCGCGCACGATGCCGTGGTCCGCAGCATCCGGCACGAGGCCGCCGAGCAGCACCGGCTGGCGCTCGAGGAAGGGCTGGGCGGCGAGGGCGTCCGCATATTTGTCCTGCAGGGTGTCGAGGCTGGACGGCTCGGCGATGGCCGACAGCGGCCGCACGTCGTCCTGGCGCCGGATCTGCGCACGCAGCGGCCACGCGCTCGGATAGAAGCACAGGTCGCCGTCGAACATCGTGCCCGGCGCGAGCTGCTGTTCGAAACCCTGCGTGCCCACCGCATACTGCATGTGCAGCGCCCAGCGTCCGGTCGCGGCGCCCAGCAGCCAGGTCGAGCGCACACGCAGGCGGTCGTCGTCGAACGTGCATTGGGCGAGCACGTGCCACCGGTCCGTGACGGGAAACTGGTGCAGCACCTCGTCCTGGCTCATCGTCCACCCGAGAAGGGCGCGGACGTCGGCCTGCAGCGCGGGCGTCAGCTGGTCGATGCGCTGCCACGCCTGGACCAGCAGGTATAGAGACGCGAGTTCGTTCGCGACGAGGCTTTCGGCATTGCGCAGGCCCGACTGGTACAGCATGCTGCCCGCGCGGCGCAGGCGGCGTGCGACCGGGGCCGCCTGGGCATCGGCCATGCGCGCGGCGATCGCATCCCAGAACCCCTGGCCGCGCGAGCGCACGGAGGCGAGGCCTTCGCGCGCCAGGTCGTGCAGCCACGTCTGCAGGTCCGCCAGGCCCGCAGTCACTTTGTCTTCGCGTTTTTCCTCACGCTTGCGGGCTTGGGCTGCCGCTTCGGGACCGGCGTCTTTCGGGGGCGCCTTCTTTTCCTGGCGCGACTGGCGACCCTGCAGCCAGTCGCTGACCCATGCCGGCGTCTCCGCCAGGTCGAACAGGGAGGGCTCGGCGGCGCGCAGCAGATACAGGCCGAGGCCGTGCTTGCAGGGGAACTTGCGGCTGGGGCACGTGCATTTGAAGGCGGGGCCGCCGAGGTCGATCTGGGTGCGATAGGGTGTCTTGCCGCTGCCCTGGCATTCGCCCCACAGGGCACTGTCGCTCGTGCCGAGATTGGACCAGTTCCGTGGCGTCGCCAACTGGCTGCCGGCCTTGGCCGAGGCGGGATCGGGCGCGAGAGCCAGGATCTGGTTGGCGTCGAGGGTCACCGGTGTCCTTCGGGCGGATTGGTATAGTTTCTAGTTCAGTATTCGCGATTATTGCTTAAACGTCAATTAGGTGATGGATGCGGGGAAGTCGCACTATTGCAACGGTGCTTGCATAAGGGCACGGGGGTTGTTATAGTGCGCGTCCTGTTTTGCAGCGCATGAAATGAGTCGGAAACGACGGCGCAACAAAACAGACGAGGGGTTGACGAGTTAAGCGAAGTGCTGCATAATCTCATTCCTCTGCTGCTGACGAACAAAACGATTCGCAAACGCAGCAAGGCAGTACCGAACACAGTTCTTTAACAATAAACAGTCGATAAGTGTGGGCGTTTGATGAAGTGCCAGTATCGCTTCGGTGATACTGAATGCTTAAATTATCAAATGTTCACAAGAAATACAGTCAGTATTTTGAGTGAGCGACATGTCACGAAAGTGACAAAACAGAGATTAAACTGAAGAGTTTGATCCTGGCTCAGATTGAACGCTGGCGGC
>CAMLMV010000089.1 GCA_946481275.1 uncultured Massilia sp. | reverse complement strand
CGCGGCCGACATAGCCGACCTCGGTGAACTTGGTCGCCTCGACCTTGATGAACGGTGCGTCGGCCAGCTTGGCCAGGCGGCGGGCGATCTCGGTCTTGCCGACGCCCGTCGGGCCGATCATGAGGATGTTCTTCGGGGTGATCTCGTGGCGCAGCGGTTCCTCGACCTGCTGGCGGCGCCAGCGGTTGCGCAGCGCGATCGACACGGCGCGCTTGGCCTTGCCTTGGCCGACGACGTGCTTGTCGAGTTCCGAGACGATTTCGGACGGGGTCATGTTCATAATTGTGCTCATGAATACTTTCGTGCGGGAGAGGCCGTTATTCCAGCGTCTCGATGATGTGCGACATGTTCGTGTAGATGCACAGCTCGCCTGCGATGGTCAGCGCTTTCTTGACCACGTCGGCCGGGGCGAGATCCGTGTTTTCCTGCAGGGCCTTGGCGGCCGACTGGGCGTAGATGCCGCCCGAGCCGATCGCGCCGATGCCGTCTTCCGGTTCGAGCACGTCGCCGTTGCCGGTGATGATCAGGGTCTTTTCGCGGTCGGCCACCAGCAGCATGGCCTCCAGGCGGCGCAGCACGCGGTCGGTGCGCCAGTCCTTGGCCAGTTCGACCGAGGCGCGCAGCAGATTGCCCTGGTGTTTTTCCAGTTTCGCTTCGAAGCGGTCGAGCAGGGTGAAGGCGTCGGCCGTGCCGCCGGCAAAGCCGCACAGCACCTTGTTCTGGTAGAGCTTGCGCACCTTGCGCGCCGAGCCCTTCATGACGACGTTGCCCAAGGTGACTTGTCCATCGCCACCGAGCGCGACCTGGTTGCCGCGCCTTACGCTGACGATCGTCGTGCCGTGAAATTGTTCCATATTTGCCTCGTGGTTGATCTGCTCACCGCAAGTGGGGGTGCGATATGAAATTGCAAGACTGAACCGTATCCGGCGGTCTCAGTACTTATGGGCGTACAGACGGACCTGGTCGCCGACGCCGAGCAGGCGCAGCAAAGCGGCAACGAGATGGTTCAGGTCGCGCAGCACGACCTCGCGCCCGTCCTGGGCCAGGGTGCGCAGATGGGCGGCGAGGGCGTTCGCGGCCGCGTAATCGATGCGTGCGAGCCGGGACCCGTCCAGCACGAGAGCCGGATGGCGCGCCGCGTGGCCGGCAATGGCGGCCAGCAGCGGCGCGCTGTCGCCCTGGATCATGGCGGGCAGCAGGAAGCGGTCGCCGGCCGTCGCCGGACCGGCCGCCAGGCTCGTCGCAGCGTGTCGGGGGGCTTCGAACGACGGCGGCGACACTTCGAAGGTGACGCAATAATCCATGGCGGTTTCCTCGAAATCCTTTTCGCGGTTCGTCAGCAGCAGCAGTTCCAGCAGCAGCAGCCAGGGCGCTTCGCCGGCGCCGCGGTCGCCGATCGCCAGCATCGGGCGCAGCACCGCGACGAGGTGGTCTGCGCCCGCCAGCACCAGTTCGCGTCCCGCCTTGCGCAGGGTTTGCAGGGATTCCAGCAGCAGGGCGCAGCCCGGCGGCGTCACCGCGGTGATCGCCTGGAATTCGAACCGGACGAGCGGACCCGGCGCGGTGGCGCGGGCGAGTTGCGCGCCGGCGAGCGGGCCGTCGTCCAGGCGGCCGGACAGGGTGGCCGTCGGGATCGCTCCGGCAAACTGGTGGTCCGGCGCGTGCGACGTGGCCGCGAGGGGGCGATAGGTGGGAGGCGACGTCTCGAACCGGCTGGCGTAGTCGATCGCGATGCTTTCGAACTCGTGTTCGAGGCCCATGATCTGGACCAGGTCGAACAGCATCCACCATGGCAGGCGTTCGCCGCCCTGGTCGCGCACGCTGGTGCGCAGCAGGAAGGCCGCGGCGTCGAGCTGGTCATTGGCGTACAGGATCGCCGCTTCCTCGACGACCGGGGCGCTGGACGGGGCAGCGGCCGCGTCCGGCACTTCATCGTGATCCGGCAGGATGTCCGTGTTCTGGTCGGGTACGGCCGCGGCCGGAGGGCGCCGGTTGCCGGCCCAGGCATCGTCGTCGAAGATGGCGGAGGTCATCTCCAGTTCGATCGCGTCGATCTTGGCCGCAGTGGCGCGGGCGATTTCACGCTGGCGTTCGCGTTCCGCCTCGGTATCGAGCGCCAGGCGCGTGACGGGGCCGGCCACGAGCGGACCGTCCGGGCGCGAGCGGACATCCGCACCCACCGGCGGTGCGTCGCCTTTTTTCTTCAGGAAATCGAAGAGCCCCATCCCACAAGTGTATCTGATAGGAAATAATTCATGCGCACGAACCCAGAGCCAATATCGGCCCTAAAAACAAAAAAGCATGCGGCGGGCGCATGCTTTTTCATCGGAGCGTACGACGATCAGTCACCGTACAGTTTCTGCTTCAGCTCGCGGCGCTGCTGGGCTTCCAGCGACAGCGTCGCGGTCGGACGGGCGATCAGGCGGGGGATGCCGATCGGTTCACCGGTTTCCTCGCACCAGCCGTATTCGCCGGACTCGATCGCGGCCAGCGATTGCTGGACCTTCTTGAGCAGCTTGCGCTCGCGGTCGCGGGTGCGCAGCTCGAGCGCATGCTCTTCCTCGATGGTGGCGCGGTCGGCCGGATCGGGAACGAGTACCGTTTCACGCAGGTGTTCCGTCGTTTCGCCGGCGTTTTTCAGCAGTTCCTTTTCGAGCTCCTGCAGGCGGTTCTTGAAGAACGCCAGCTGGGCCGGGTTCATGTAGTCGTCGTCGCTCATGGCCCGAATTTCTTCTTCCGTCAGGAGGCGTTCTTCGGGCTGCGCAACGGTATTCGGTTTCGTTGTTTTAGTCATGACTTCACTTACCTTTGATACGACAGAGTTTCCATTTTATCAGCTAACTCAGCGGTTACCATTGCTTCGGTGTGCGCGCCGGGTCAGCTGCCGTGACCGTTGTTCAGTCGTTCAACCACAGGGTGCATGGGAGCACCATAGAACCGGGGTAGTTTATACCAAACACTGTTCCAATCCGCGAATAAAGACATCTTTCGGTAAATTTTTACCAATAAACACCATCTTGCTGCCGCGCGATTCGCCATCCGCCCACTTTGCACCGAGGTCGCTGCCCATGATTTGATGCACGCCTTGGAAGACGACCTTGCGATCCGCGCCCGCCATCGACAGCACGCCCTTGTAACGCAGCATGTTCGGTCCGAACACTTGGACCATGCTGCCGAGGAATTGATCCAGCCGTTCGGGGTCGAACGCGCGCTCGCTCTTGAACACGAACGCGGCGATGTCGTCGCTGTGGTGGCCATGGTGGTGATCGTGGCTGTGGTCGCAGGCTTCCGTGTGCACGTGGTCGTGGTCATGATCGTGACCATGGTCGTGCGCCTCTTCCGTCGTGAGGAAGGCGGGGTCCAGCTCCAGCTTGTCGTTCAGGTTGAAGCCGCGCAGGTCGAGCACGTCGCTGATCGGCGCGCGGCCGAAATCCGACGTGCTGATCGGGGCACGCGGGTTGATGCGGCGGATGCGCGCCTTCAGTTCCTCGACGGCGGCGGCGTCCACGAGGTCGGTCTTGGACAGCAGGATCTTGTCGGCGAAACCGACCTGGCGCTGGGCTTCCTCGTGGCGGTCCAGCTGGTCCATGGCGTGACGGGCGTCCACGACGGTGACGACGGCATCGAGCAGGTAGTGCGCGCCGACTTCCTCGTCGACGAAGAACGTCTGGGCCACCGGGCCCGGATTGGCGAGGCCCGTGGTCTCGATGACGACGCGGTCGAAGCTGATTTCGCCGGCCTCGCGCTTGCGCGCCAGGTTCGTCAGGGCGACGATCAGGTCGCCGCGCACGGTGCAGCAGATGCAGCCATTGTTCATTTCGACGATCTGCTCGCCCGAGTCCTGCACGAGGATCTCGTTGTCGATGTTTTCCTGGCCAAACTCGTTTTCGATGACGGCAATGCGCAGGCCGTGCTCTTCCTGCAGGATGCGGTTGAGCAACGTGGTTTTGCCGGCGCCGAGGAAGCCGGTCAGGATGGTGCTTGGGATCAATTCCATATGTCGCTGTCCAATGGTGTGCGCCGTTCCGGCCGCAGGGAATCGGAAGATTATGCCGGAATTTGCGAATCGTCACCACCCGGCATGCCGTGCTTGCCTGCGGGCGACGTACCTACTTGCGCTTTGCGCGCGGATGGGCCTTGTCGTACACGGCGGCGAGGTGCTGGAAGTCGAGCGACGTATAGATCTGGGTCGACGTGATGCTGGCGTGGCCCAGCAGTTCCTGCACGGCGCGCAGGTCGCCCGAGGATTGCAGCACGTGCGAGGCGAACGAGTGGCGCAGCACGTGCGGGTGCACGTGGACCGGCATGCCGGCCTTTT
This sequence comes from uncultured Massilia sp., assembly GCA_946481275.1. The sequence goes on along the minus strand of CAMLMV010000089.1, from coordinate 7,418 downwards.
GCGCATGGGCTTTCAGGCGGTACTGCACGACGCGGGGGCTGATGCGCGTGTCGCGCGCCGACAGGAATAACGCGGCGCTGCCGTCGCGCGCCGGCGGACGCACGGCCAGCCACGCTTCCAGCGCCGCGCGTGCCGGACCGCCCACGGGCACCCGGCGCATCTTGTTGCCCTTGCCGGTGACGATGACTTCCTGGGCTTCGAGGTCCAGCCAGCCGAGCGAAGCCGGGACGTGGTGGACGTCGAGCCCGGCCAGCTCGGACACCCGCAGGCCGCTCGAGTACAGCAGTTCGAACATGGCGCGGTCGCACAGCTCGGCCGGTTCCGGGTGGCCGGACGTCGTCTTTTCCATCAGCTGGACGGCATCGTCGACGGCCAGTGCCTTCGGCAGCCGCTTGGGGCGGCGCGGCGCGCGCACGCCGTCGGCCGGGTTGGCGGCCAGCGGGCGCTGGCGCGACAGCCAGTAGAAGAAGCCGCGCCAGCCGGACAGCTTGCGCGCGATCGACGCGGCGCTCTGGCCCTCGGCGTGCAGTTTCGCCGTGACGCGGCGGATGTCGAAATGGGTGAGCGTTGCCCAGTCGGCCTGGCCGGTGAGCCGGGCCAGTTCGGCCAGGTCGCGGCGGTAGGCGGCGATCGTGTGGTCGGACAGCTGGCGCTGCGTTTTCAGCTCCGCCAGGTAGCGGCCGGTCCAGTCGTCGGCGGCCGGGGTGTCCATGTCAGCCGAGCAGGGGAGCCAGTGCGGTGCTGGCCGTCTCGCCGATGTGGACGAGGAAATCCGTCGCCATCGCGGCGCTGAAGCGTTCCGGATCGGGAGAGCCGAGCACGAGCAGGCCGAAGGCGCTGCCGTTCGCGCGCAGCGGCAGCAGGACGGTCGAGCGCACGGTGTCCGCGCCATCCAGCCAGCCGACCGCTTCGAATTCCTTGTTCGGGCCGCAGTACGGCGCGCGCAGGCTGCTGGCGAACAGGCGCACGTCCTCGGAGACGCCGTTCGTGTACCACGTGTCCGCATGCTCGGGCGCCAGCTTCCACAGGCGCAAGGTCGCTTGCGGCACGATGAAATGCTTGACGAGGCCCTCGGCGACGGCGGCCGGGATCTCGCCCGGCACGCGGGTGCGCAGCAATTGCTGGGCCCAGCCGTGGAAACGGTTGGCGATGGCCGCGTTTTCCTCGGCGTGGCGCACCAGCTCGGACATGCGCAGTTCCAGGATGCGGTACTTGTCGCGCATGACTTCCATCTGGCGTTCCTGCAACGAGACCGCACGGCCCGTAAGCGGACTCGACAGTTTCACTTCGCCCAGCAGGGCGGCGTGCTCCACGAAGAACTGCGGATGGTCGAGCAGGTATTGGGCGATGGCGGCGGAATCCAGTGTTGCGGCGGTCATGTGCGGCTTGCGAGATGGGTAGACAAGTTCATTTTAACCGACAGCAATGGGTCGGCGCAGATTTCCTGTCTGCACTGTGCCACAAAAGCCAAGGGCGGACCCGGTTGCCCAGGTCCGCCCTTGCTCGAGCGATACGGCGGGGTTGCCCCCGCAGTCTCAGCTTAGAACGAGTGGTTCAGGCCGATGTCGTAGTGGTTGACGGTCGGGGTAGCAGCCGATGCGCCGGTCGCCTGGTTGAAGACGTTGGTCTTGCGCGACGCGTCGACGTAAAGGTACGTACGCTTCGACAGGCTGTACTCGTAGCCCAGCGAGTACTGGCGGGTGATCAGGTCGTGCAGGCGGACGTTTTCTTCCTGCTTCTTCAGACCGAAGCCAGCCAGCAGCTTGCCCGGGCCCACAGCGTAGGTCGCACCGATTTCAGCACCCTTGATGGTCGGACGCTGGGTGTTGGTGTGCTCCATGTTCTGGTGCGAGTAGGTACCCATCAGTTTCAGTTCCGGGGTCACCGAGAACGAACCTGCGACCGACCAGACCTTCGATTCGACGGCGTTGCGCTCGTAAGCCAGCATCGCGGCGGCCGGACCGTTGTTGTAGGTACCAGCGATCGAGAACGGGTTGGCCGAAGCCTGTGCGCCCGCAGCGTAGGTGGCGGCGCCAGCGCCGACGCCGGTCACGCCGCCGCCGGTGGCTTCTTTCGAGGCCCACGAAGCGTTCACCTGGAAGCCATTGGCGACCGGCGAGTTATAGAAGATCGCGTTCGAGATACGGTTGTTGTTCGGGCCGCTGCCGCCGACGTCCAGCGGAGCCGAGTTGAAGCCGGCGACCGAGATGTCGGTGTAGAAACCGGCCGGCGACGGCAGGCCGTGCCACGGTTCGAACGAACCGACGATTTCCTGGAACGGGGTCAGGCCACGGCCCAGACGGATCATACCGAAGTCGCCCTGCAGGCCGACGCGGGTCTGGCCCTGGAACAGCGGACGGCCGTTGTTTTCGTTGGTGCCGGTGTCCGGCTCGTAACGCATTTCGACTTGGAACAGTGCCTTCAGGCCGTTGCCCAGATCTTCGGTGCCCTTGAAGCCCAGGGTGTTGGAAGCACGCTTGCCGATGGCCAGGGTCTGGTCGGTACGCTTGACCATGCCGACGTCGATGTTACCGTAGATTTGGACGGCGGTTTGAGCTTGTGCCACACCGGCGAATGCGCCCAGCAGAGCGGCTGCCACGAGGGTTTTTTTCATCTTAATTTTTATCCTAAAAAGTGAATCGAAGGAATCCAGAGAGCATTGAGATTTTTATTAGTTGCTGAACACTCGGATGTGTGAACCTTAAATGCTTAATGCGTCAAGATTGTCTGATTTGTCAATTATGACTGTTGCACTTGGTCGAAAGCCAATAAAACCAATCGTGCTGTTGTATTTTCGAAACGGCCACGCCAGGAAACCGGGCGCACCTTAAGGCTCGTTTAAGTTTCCAAACATCATCATTCTCTCCCCGTACCACGGCAGGGTTTGTGCGGGCTCAAAGGCCTTTGGAATCGCAGCCGAATCGCATCGCCGCGGCTTTAGACTCTGGCCCATCCGACGTCCATTGTTACCGCAGTGCGCGCCACATGAGCTCATCAGTAGCGCAACGCAGGCGATCTGCACGCATCTTCGTGCATTGTGCTTGCGACATGGAACTGCGTACATTTCTTAGACGTCTCTAACATCAAGAAAAGAACGATGGCAAATCGTGAAGAACTTGCGGTCATCCGCGGCGCGCGTGCCGGGCGCGTCGAATCGCAACTGGCCCTGGGCCGGCTCTATCTGTTCGGCAGCGCCGGGCTGCCGAAGAGCCTGCCCACGGCCCTGCATTGGCTCGACCGCGCCGCACAGCAAGGTTGCGATGAAGCATGGCAATTGATCGGAAACCATATTCCGGTCGATCTCGCGCGTGACAGTCCGCAACCGGTCACCGGCTGGTACGAGCTGGCGTACGACGGCGGCCTCGTGCGGGCCGGGCTCGTCTATGCACAGCTGGTACTGGGCGCGCTGAACGACGGCCAGTGCACGCCGGCCCAGCGCGCCAAGGCCTTGCGCGCGCTGGAAGACGCGGCCCGTGCCGGGTTCCCGGAAGCGCAGTGGCTGCTCGCGCGCGAGCACGGCGCCGCGCCGCCCGAGACGGACGAGCCGGTCGCCCGTGCGCCCGTGGCCAGCCCCGCGGGCCAGCGCTGGCTGCGCCAGGCGGCCGACAGCGGCGTCGGCGCCGCCCAGTTCGCCCTGCTGGAACAGGACTGGAGCGCGGGCCGCTGGTCCGCCTGGCTGGAGCGGGCGCTCCCGCTGGCGCGCGCCCTGGCCGGTTCCGATGCCGCCCAGGACAACACGGCCGCCCGCCTGGCGCCGGACGAGGTGCTGCTGCTGTCGCGCTGCGCCCGGCTCGTCGCCGCGAACGACGCGCCGCACGACGTCGGCCAGGATGAATTGCTGCGGTTCTGGGAAATCGCCGCGGCCGAACAGGACCGCCATGCCCAGTTCGCGCTCGGCCTGTGGTGCGCGCGCATGCGGGTGGACGGCAAGCGGATTCCCGGCAGCCATGGCGCGGCCAACTTCAAGAAGGCCGTGCGCTGGCTGACGCAGGCCGGCGAGCAGGGCCTGGCCGAAGCCTGGTACGCCTTGTCGCGCATTTATATCAAGCCGGAATTCTCCCAGCGCAATGTCGTGGAAGCGCAGAAATACCTGGAGCGCGCGGCGGAGATGGGGTATCGCGATGCCCAGCTCGAATGCGGGAACGCGGCGTGGCGCGCGCGGCGCGAGAACGAGAACAACGACGTGCGTGCATTGTTCTGGCTGCAGAAGGCGGCGGCGCAGGCTTGTCCCAAGGCTGCCGCCGCGCTGCGCAAGCTGGCGCCGCGCCAGCCCGGCGCCTGGACGGACCTGGGCGGGCTCGCGGGGCGCGACCTGGTGGCCCATCCGCTGCTGGCCGCGCGCCTGGAACTGGCGGTGGCCTTCGGCCTGAGCCGGGCCGAAGCGCTGCTGCTGGATGTGCGCAGCGCCGACCGCGGCCATTGCCTCGTGATCGACATCCGCGCCAGCTACGGACGCAGCCGGCGCCGGCTGATCTCGGTGGAAACGGTGCGGGAACGCCAGTTGCTCGACCGCGTGGCGCTCGTCTTCGAGAACGTCGATTGCGGTCCGGGGGGACCGGAAGGGAATTATCGGCAGCGCCTGTACCGGCTGCGCAGCCTGTTGCCGGAGATGGCGACCGCGGAGTCCGGGACGGAGGAGCCGGAAGAGTCTCCGGCGCCGGACGGAGACTACTCGCTGGCCGCCTGAATCAGATTCAGATCTCGATTTCGCCTTCGAACACGGTCTCGGCCGGACCGCTCATATAAACAGGCTGGCCTTCGCCGGCCCAATGGATGGTCAGCTTGCCGCCGCGGGCCTGGACCTGCACGGGCGAGTCCAGCAGGCCGCGCCGGATGCCGGCCACGACGGCGGCACAGGCGCCGGTGCCGCAGGCAAGCGTCTCGCCGGCGCCGCGTTCGTAGACGCGCAGCTTCACATGGCCGCGGTCCACGATCTGCAGGAAGCCGGCATTCACGCGGCGCGGGAAGCGCGGGTGGTGCTCGATCTGCGGGCCGGTGTCGAGGACGGGGGCCGCGTCGACGTCGGCCACGACCTGCACCGCGTGCGGATTGCCCATCGACACCGTCGACACGAGCACGGTCTGTTCCTGGCCCTTGTTCGAGACGGTGATCGGCCACAGCGTGTCGCGGCCTTCGGCGACGCCTTCCAGGCCGGCCGCATCGAACGGGACCTGGCCTGGCTCCAGGATCGGGGCACCCATGTCCACCGTGATGCTGCCGTCGTCTTCCAGGCGCGGGGTGATGATGCCGCTCATCGTTTCGACGCGGATGCTGCGCTTGTCGGTCAGGCCCTTGTCGCTGACGAAGCGGACGAACGCGCGCGAACCGTTGCCGCATTGCTCGACTTCGCCGCCGTCGTTGTTATAGATGCGGTAGCGGAAGTCGCTGCCTTCCGTGACCGGGCGCTCGACGATCAGGATCTGGTCGGCACCGACGCCGAAGCGGCGGTCGGCCAGGCGGCGCCATTGCTCGGGGCCGAGATCGATGTCCTGGTTGATCGCGTCGATCACGACGAAATCGTTGCCGGCGCCGTGCATCTTGGTGAACTTGAGTTTCATGGTATCTGTCATTAATCGTAGAACGAGGGCTCGCCGGGCGGCCGGGTCTTGAAGCGCTTATGGGTCCAGAAATATTCGGCCGGATGTTCGCGCACGCGGTCCTCGATGAAGGCGTTCATGCGGCGTGTGGCGGCGATGATGTCGTCGCCCGGGTAATCCTCCCATGCAGGATAGAACTCTACCCGATAACCTTTGTAGTTGGGCAAGAAGGTGGCCACGACCGGGATCACCTTCGCGCCCGTCGCACCCGCCAGCCGGCCGAGTGCGGTCAAAGTCGCCGCGGGGACATTGAAGAAAGGAACGAAGGTGGCATCCTTCTCGCCGAAATCCATGTCCGGCAGCATGAAGTAAGGCAGGCCCTCGCGTAGCGCGCGGATGATCGGCTTGATGCCGTCGCTGCGCGTGAACAGGCGCACGGGGCCGTAACGTTCGCGGCCATAACGCAACAAATCGTCGAACGCCTTGTTCTTTTGCGGCGAATACATCGTCGACAGCGGCACCACGCGGGACGCCACGCCGGCCACGTCCAGGCAGACGAAGTGCGGGCAGAACACGATGGTCGGGCCGCTTTCCATTTGCTCCTTCGGGACGTGCGGCACGATCTCGATCAGGCGCTGGATGCGTTCGAACGGCGCCCACCAGATCAGCGAGCGCTCCAGGATGCTGCGCGAATAGGCCATGAAATGGCGTTTGGCGATATCGACCCGCTCCGCTTCGCTCAGGTCGGGCATGCACAGGCGCAGGTTGACGAGGGCGATCTTGCGGCGCTTGGGGATCGCGTAATACATCAGCCAGCCGACGGCGTTGCCGATGCGGCCAAGGACAGGCAGCGGCAGGAAGTGCAGCAGCCATAACAGGAAAATCAGGAACCTCATGCGACGGTCTCGGGGTGCGGTGCTTCGACGCCTTGCGGCTTCTTGTAGCGGTTATAACTCCAGAAATACTGGGCGGGGCAGAAGGCGATGAGCTTCTCCATCTGGCGGTTGATGGCGGCGGCCTGCCGGGCCGCGTCGCCGTCGAGCGACCCTTCGAACGGGACGAAGCGGATGGCGAAGCCGCGGCCGCGCGGCAGGCGTTCCGCGTACACGGTCAGGATGTCGGCCTTGCCCAGCTGGGCCAGCTTGGCGGGCAAGGTCATCGTATAGGCGTCGCGGCCGAAGAACGGCGCCCACACGCCTTCACCTTCCTGCGGAACCTGGTCCGGCAGCACCCCGACGGGCTGGCCGCCCCGCAGCGCCTTGACGAGCATGCGCACGCCGGCCAGGTTGGCGGGTGCCAGGTGCATGTGCTGGCGCTCGCGGGCGCCTTCGACGAGCGGTTTCAGGGCGCTCTGGCGCGGCGGGCGGTACATGACCGTCAGTTCGACGCGCAGCGAGACCTGCTGGGCCGTCAGTTCGAAACAGCCCAGGTGGGGCGTGAGGAAGACGATGCCGCGGCCGGCGTCGAGCTGGCGCTGCACCAGTTCCCAGTTTTCCATGGTGACGTGGCGGGTGACGCGTTCCTGCGGCGCACACCAGACGAAGGGCAGCTCGGCGATGGCCTTGCCGGATTCGGCGATCGCGGCGCGCAAGTGGCCGCCGTAGCCGGCCTGTTCGAGGTTCGCGCGCAGGCGCCGGCGGTGCGACGGCGATAAGAGATAGACAATCCAGCCGAGCGCGGCGCCGAGCGCGTGCAGCGCGCGTAGCGGCAAAAACGACAGAATCCGAAACAAAAGGACAAGCATTGGTTGATTTAGGGTAGAGAACCGACGAGTTGCTGTGCCAGAATTTTTGGAGCAGCGTAAAATACCACTTGTAGCATCCGCGGAGTTAATGACAACTTGCGAAGCGGAATATAAATCTCGCTAAAGCGTCGCAGGCC
>CAMLMV010000088.1 GCA_946481275.1 uncultured Massilia sp. | reverse complement strand
ACAAATCGCTGCGCGGCCCGCGCGGCGGCATCATCCTGATGAAGGCCGAGCACGAGAAGGCCATCAACTCCGCGATCTTCCCGGGCATCCAGGGCGGTCCGCTGATGCACGTGATCGCCGGTAAGGCGGTCGCCTTCAAGGAAGCGCTGTCGCCGGAATTCAAGGCCTACCAGCAGCAGGTCGTCAAGAACGCCAAGGCACTGGCCGAGACCCTGATCGCCCGCGGCCTGCGCATCGTCTCGGGCCGTACCGAGGCGCACGTGATGCTCGTCGACCTGCGTTCGAAAGGCCTCACCGGCAAGGAAGCGGAAGCCATCCTGGGCCAGGCTCACATGACCTGCAACAAGAACGGCATCCCGAACGACCCGCAGAAGCCGTTCGTGACGTCCGGCATCCGCCTGGGCAGCCCGGCCTTCACGACCCGCGGCTTCAAGGAAGAAGACGCCGTCAAGGTCGGCAACCTGATCGCCGACGTGCTGGACAACCCGCACGACGCCGCAACCATCGAGCGCGTCAAGCTTGAGGTGAAGCAGCTGACCGACAAATACCCGGTCTACGAAGCGTAATGTGACAGCGGGGCGCCCATGCGGCGCCCCTATCGACCCCATGAAATGTCCGTTCTGTCAGCATGACGACACCCAGGTCCTCGATACCCGCGTATCCGAGGAAGGCGACGCCATCCGGCGCCGCCGCCGCTGCGTCGCGTGCGACAAGCGTTTCACGACGTATGAACGGATCGAGCTTTCGATGCCGTTCATCGTCAAGAAGAACGGCAGCCGTACCGAATACGAATCCTCCAAGCTGCGCGGCAGCCTGATGCTCGCGCTGCGCAAGCGTCCCGTGGCGGCCGAAGCCATCGACCGCGCCGTCGCCTCCATTGAAGAAAAACTCCTCACCAGCGGCCGGCGCGAAGTCGATACGGGTTATGTCGGCGAACTGGTGATGCAGGAACTCAAGCGCCTCGACAAGATCGCCTACATCCGCTTCGCGTCCGTGTACAAGAACTTCGAAGACCTGGCCGAGTTCCAGGAAGCCATCGCCGAAGTGGGCCAGCCGCGCAAATAAGCGCGTCATTTTTCACCGTTTTTAGTTCCCTCCTCACGGTTGAGTCGTCACACGGCCTGCCGGAGCTCGACTGTTACCTTTTCAGCTCTCTGCAACGAAACGCTGGAGGTCGTCGATGGGGTCGCTGTCGGGTTCGCCATTGCGCGTGGGCGCCGGATTCACGCTGGTCGAAGTGCTCGTCGCCCTGTTCGTGGTGGCGCTCGGCATCGCCGGCGCGGCCGCGCTGCAGACGCTGGCCGTGCGCGCCGCCCGCGACGCCGCGCGCCTGGCCGACGCCACCCGCCTGGCCCGCTCGCTGGCCGAGCGCATGCGCGCCAATCCCCGTGCCCTGGCGCAGCCCGACAATCCCTATTTCCACCTCGATTACGACGCCGGCAGCGGCGCACCGACGGCGCCAGCGCTGTGCTATGCGGACACGGACTGCGACGCGGATGAGCTGGCGCGTTTCGATGCGTTCGAGATAGCCGATGCCGTGGCTGCCGGTTTCCCCGGTGGACGCATCCGCGTATGCCGTGACGCCGGTGAGCCGGATGCGGCCGGCGTATGGCCCTGGACCTGCGACGAGGAAGACGGCGCGCCCATCGTCGTCAAGCTCGGCTGGCGCGCGCAAGGCGACAGCGCGACCGGTGCGCCGAAGCTGATGATGCCGCTGGCGGGAGCGGCGCCATGAGCGCATCGATCCACCAGCGTGGCATGACGCTGGCCGAGTTGATGGTGGCGCTGACGATCGGCCTCGGCATCGTGCTGATGGCCGGCCGCCTGCTCGTGCTCGCGAACGGCGCGTACGCGGCGCAGGTCGAGTCGGCCGCGGTGGAGGATGGCGGACGATTCGCCATCGACCTCATCGGCCGCGCCGTGCGCCTGGCCGGCGCCATCGACCCCGGCACGGTCGCCGATCCCGCCGCGGACAGCGCCCCCGCACGCGTCGCGGGGCTGGATGCGCGCACCTTGGCCCGGGCCACGGCAGGTATCGACGAGCCGCTGCCGGGCGCCGTCAACGGCAGCGACGTGCTGGCCGTCCGCTTTCCCGGCGACGACAGCGCCGTCGATTGCGCGGGCTTCCCGGTCGCCGCGGGCGGGGAGGGCTGGAGCATCTTCTACGTGGCGCGCAACGGCGAAGGCGAGGCCGAGCTGCGCTGCAAATACCGCGGCGCCGCGCACTGGAGTTCCGATGCGCTGGTGAGCGGCGTGGACGGCTTCCAGGTCCTGTACGGCGTGGATACGGACGATCCGCCGGACGGCGTCGCCAACCGCTATGTGAACGCGACGGCCATCGATGCCCTCGACGCCGGCTTTGCCGCCCTGCCACCAGCCGAGTTCAACCGGCGGACGCACTGGAAGCGCATCGTCGGCGTACGTGTGGGCCTGCTGCTGCACGGCAGCCGTCCCACGCGCATCGACCCCGGCAGCGCGTACTTCGACCTGCTGGGAGCCGGCCATGCGGACGCCGTGGGCGCCGCCGACGCCGGGAGTTCGCTGGCCGAATCGGCCATGACGCCCGACCTGCGGCGGCGCGAGCGGCGGTTGTTCACGTTCACGGTCGCGTTGCCGGCGCCGCCATCATGAGAACGCCCGCCCATGAGCGCGGACTGGCCCTCGTCTGCGCGCTGACACTGATGCTGGCGACGATGGTGATCGGCGTGGCCGTCGCGCGCGGCGCGTTCGTCCTGTTGGCGTCCGCGCGCAACGAGCGCGACCGCGACGTGGCGCGGGCGGCCGCCGAGGCCGCCCTGCGCGACGCCGAACACGATATCGCCGGCGCGGCGGGCGTGCCGCCGGACCGTGCCGCGCACTTCGGTCCGGCGGGCGGCCACGCGTTCGGGAACGACTGCGGGCACGGCGCCGACGACCTGGGGCTGTGCCGTGCGCGCTCACCGCCCGCTTGGCAGGCGCTCGATCTCGCGGACGCCGGCAACCCGGCGCTCGTGTCCTACGGCCGGTTCACGGGCGCTGCCCTGGCGGTGGGGCGAGGGGCGTTGCCGGCGCGGCTGCCAGCCTACGTCATCGAAAGGATCGCGCCGGCGGGGGCCACGGCGGAACTGGGCAGCTTTTATCGCGTCACGGCCATCGGGTTCGGGACCCGGACGTCGACACGGGTCGTATTGCAGTCGCTGGTCCGGTTACCGCTGCCGGATGGCGCCGGACGGGATCACGGACATGGAAGCGCAGAGGGAAACGAGAGCGATGAGGACGGCGATGAGGCGCATGACGATGGCAACCAGGATGCACACGGCAGCGGCGGCGCCAGCGACGGCGGCGGCCGCAGCGGCGATCGGCTGCCTGCCCGGCCGCACGATCGCCGGCTGCCGGCCGGCCGCATCGGCTGGCGCGAGATCGCGAACTGGGACGAGCTGCACGTGCGGGCCGGGCCATGAGGCGGGATTCACGCTCGTCGAACTGATGATCGTGCTGGCCATCGTCTGCATCCTCGGCGCGCTCGCGTACCCGTCCTACGCCGGCTACACCGTGCGGGTCAGGCGCGTCGAGGGGCAGGTGGCGCTGATCGACGCCATGCAGCGCCAGGAGCGCTACCACCTCCAGCACCATACGTATGTCGCGTTCTCGGCGGAAGAGCCCGGCGCGGACGGTTTCACGTGGTGGTCGGGCTCCCGCGCGCCCGCCAGCGCTTACGAGCTCGACGCGTATGCGTGCCCCGACCGCGAGATCCGGGAATGCGTCGAGATCCGCGCCCGTCCCGGGACGGCCCGCGTCGACACGCGCTTCCGCGATCCCGATTGCGGCGCGCTGACGCTCGACAGCACCGGGCGCCAGGGCGCGGAGCACCCGGAGGCGCGATGTTGGCCGTGACATCCATGCACAGGTGCGCCCGGCGGGCGGACGGGGTGACGCTGCCCGAACTGTGCATCGTTGTGGCCGTGTCCGCCATCGTGCTGGCCATCGCCGTGCCCGACCTGCGCGATCTCGTGCGCATGCAGCAGTTGAAGGCGGCCACCGGCGACCTGTTCGCGGCGATCGACCTCGCGCGGGCGCAGGCGCTCGCGCGCGGGCGGCACGTCAAGGTGGTGCCGCGCGACCCGCTCGGGGCCGACTGGCGCCTGGGCTGGCAGGTGCTCAGCGACCGCGACGGCGACAGCCAACCTGGTGCGGGCGAGCTGATCGCGGAGCACGGCCCGCTGGCGCCGGGCATTGCGATCGACTTCGCTTTCACGAATGTCGCACGGCCGTACTATATCGCCTACAATGGCGCGGGACGCAGTTGCGCCGACGGTAACAGCGCCGCGGCGCGCTGGGGAACGGTGTCGCTGTTTCATGGCGGGCACATCCGCCGTATTAAAATCAACATGCTGGGCCGGGCGCGCGTCTGCGATCCGGCGCGCGATGCGGGTTGCGACGGCGCGCCGGCACCGTCCTGATGCAACACAACGTAGCGAGACCGGAAACGAGAGTGCAGATACAGAGCGATACCGACGGCATGGCGCTGGCCCTGGAATGGGCGGCGAAGGGCATGTACATCACCGCGCCCAACCCGCGCATCGGCTGCGTGATCGTGCGCGACGGCACCGTGATCGGCGCCGGCCACACGCAGGCCGCCGGGCAGGCCCATGCCGAGATCCAGGCGTTGCGCGATGCCCAGGCGCGCGGCAACGACGTGCGCGGCGCCACCGCCTACGTCACGCTGGAGCCCTGCAGCCACTACGGCCGCACGCCGCCGTGCTCCAACGCACTGATCCAGGCGGGGCTCGGCCGCGTCGTGGCGGCGATGGTCGACCCGAATCCGCTCGTTGCCGGACGGGGCCTGGCGCAGCTGGAAGCGGCCGGCATCGAGGTCAGCGCGGGCCTGCTGGCCGAACCGGCCCATGAATTGAACATCGGCTTCTTCACGCGCATGCGCCACGGGCGGCCGTGGGTGCGCCTGAAGACGGCGGCCAGCCTGGACGGCGTCACGGCACTGGAAAACGGCGAAAGCCAGTGGATCACCAGCCCCGAGGCCAGGGCCGACGGCCACGCGTGGCGCGCCCGCGCCAGCGCGATCCTGACCGGCATCGGCACGATCAAGGTCGACAACCCGCAGCTGACGGTGCGCGGCATCGACACGCCGCTGCAGCCGCGCCGCGTGATCGTCGACAGCCGCCTCGACATCGACCTCGACGCATGCATCCTGCACGGAGAACCCTGCTGGATCGTGGCCGCCGTGCCGAACGCGGACAAGGAAGCGGCACTGCAGGCGCTGGGGCACGAGATCATCATGTTGCCGAACGCATGCGGCAAGGTCGACCTGCCGGCGCTGATGCGCGAACTGGGGCGGCGCGAGATCAACGAGCTGCACGTCGAAGCCGGTTCCAAGCTGAACGCGTCGCTCGTGCGCGAGGGCTGCGTGGACGAGCTGCTCGTCTACCTGGCGCCCAGCCTCGTCGGGCCGGGGCAGGGCATGTTCGCGTTGCCGCCGCTCGCGCACCTGGCCGACAAGGTGCCGCTGCATTTCCACGGCGTGGCCCAGGTGGGGCCGGACCTGCGCATCCTGGCGCGGTTCGAGCGGGACGAGGATCCGAACCGCCACGCGTAACACCGACACAGTCAAAACAAAGGAAGAGAACATGTTCACCGGAATCGTCGCTGCCGTCGGCAGCATCAAATCGGTCACCCCGCTCGCGGACGGCGCGGATGCCGGCGTGCGCCTGGACATCGACGCGGGCGGCCTGCCGCTGGCCGACGTCGCGCTGGGCGACTCGATCGCCATCAACGGCGCCTGCATGACCGTGGTCGAGAAGACGGACAGCGCCTTCGCCGTCGACGTCTCGCGCGAGAGCCTGAACCGCACCGTGGGCCTCGACCAGCCGGGCGAAGTGAACCTGGAAAAGGCGCTGACCCTGGCCGAGCGCCTGGGCGGCCACCTCGTCTCTGGTCACGTCGACGGCCTCGGTGAGGTGCACAGCTTCGAGCAGGTGGGCGAGTCGTGGAAGCTCGTCGTCGACGCGCCCCGCGACCTGGGCAAGTACCTGGCCTATAAAGGGTCCGTCGTCGTGAACGGCGTGTCGCTGACCGTCAATAGCGTCGAAGACATCGACGGCGCGGGTCAAGCGTGCTGCCGCTTCTCGATCAACCTGATCCCGCACACGATCGCCGTCACGACCTTGAAGCACCTGCGTGCCGGCGCCAGGGTCAATCTCGAGATCGACCTCATCGCGCGCTACGTGGAACGCATGCTCAGCGCCGCCAAGGCCTAAGCGGATGGCGTAGACTGCCTGCTGGCCTCCGTGCCAGCGTAGCCGGCCTGTCCGTCTTTACGTTGGCATCACAACGACAACAAGGACGAGACATGACGCGAGACATCTCCCTCGATGGCAGGACCGTCGCGCGCGGCGCGGCATTGGCCGTGCTGCTCGCGGCAGGGTTGGCACATGCCGATCCGGCCGGCATGCGCACCTACCGCACGCTCGCGATGACGGCAAGCGGCGAGCGCATCGCGGCGGTGGAGGCGGTGGAGGGGGAAGCGAGGACGGGGCCGCGCATCGTCGTGCGCGACACGGCCACCGGCCGCATCGCATCGACGTGGCAAAAGGCCGATTGCGCGCAATGCCACCTGGAGTCGCTGGCCTGGGCGCCGGACCAGAAGACGCTGGCCGCCATCGTCGCGGACCCGAGGGCCGGTACCGCCGGCGTCGTGCTGGTGCGCGACGGCCGGGTGACGACGCTGGCCACCATCAAAGGCGTGGCCGGAACGGTACGATGGTCGCCGGACGGGCGCCAGGTCGCCTTCCTCGCGACGGTCGGTGCGAAGAAGCTGACGGGGGCCGTCGAGGCGGGCGCGCGCCAGGTCGGCGAGATCGGCCTCGCGCAGGAAGAGGACGAACAGCGCATCGCGATCGTATCCGCGGCCGGCGGTGCGAATTTTTCCGATTATCGGCTCGTGTCGCCAAGCGATACGTTCATCTACGAATACGACTGGACGCCGGACGGCAAGGGCTTCGTCGTCACGAGCGCGAAGGGCAGTGGCGACAACAACTGGTGGATCGCGACACTGGGCCACGTGGACGCGGCCAGCGGGCGCCTGCGCATCATCGCGGCGCCGAAGATGCAGATGAACATGCCGCACGTGTCGCCGGACGGCCGCACGGTCGCGTTCATCGGCGGCCTGATGAGCGATTTCGGCTCCGTCGGCGGCGATGTGTACACCGTGCCGCTGGAAGGCGGCGAGCCGGTCGACGTGACGCCAAATTACAAGGGATCGTTCAACGGCATCACGTGGCGTGGCAAGGAGTTGCTGGCGTCCGTGCTGGCCGGCAGCGACGCCGGCATCGCCGCGATCGATCTCGAAGCACGCAGCGCGCGCATGCTGTGGCAGGCGCCTGTCACGACGTCGGCCGGACGGGACGGGCGGGTCGTGTTCAGCGCGGACGGCCGCGTGGCCGCGGCGGTGACGGAAGACTTCGAGCACGCGCCGCGCATCGTCGCCGGCCGCCTGCCGGAACTGGTGCCGATTACCCGCGACAACGACGGCTTCGCGCCGCAGGTCTCCGCGCGCAGCGTGAACTGGACCAACGAAGGTTTCGACGTGCAGGGCTGGCTGGTGGGCCCGCGCAGCGTGGAGGCGGGCCGCACGTACCCGATGATCGTGCAGGTGCATGGCGGCCCGGCGGCAGCCGCGTCGCCGCGCTACGTGGCGGCCGGCGACAATGGCAACCCGCTCGTGCGCGACCTCGTGAAGGAAGGGTATTTCGTCTTCATGCCGAACCCGCGCGGCAGCTATGGCCAGGGCGCGGCATTCACGCGCGCGAACCGGCGCGATTTCGGGGGCGGCGACTGGCGCGACATCCTGGCCGGCGTCGACGCCGTCCTCGCCCGCGCGCCCGTCGACGGCAACCGCCTCGGGCTGATGGGGCATTCCTACGGCGGGTTCATGACGATGTGGGGCGTCACGCACAGCCAGCGCTTCAAGGCCGCCGTGGCCGGCGCCGGCATCGCCAACTGGATCAGCTACTACGGCCAGAACGGCATCGACCAGTGGATGGTGCCGTTCTTCGGCGCGACGATGTACGACGATCCGGCGGTCTACCGCGCCGCATCGCCGATCGAAGCCATCAAGGCGGCGCGCACGCCGACCTTCATCTACGTGGGCGAGCGCGACGTCGAGTGCCCGCCCGCGCAATCGTTCGAGTTCTGGCACGGCCTGAAGGCGATGGGCGTGCCGACCACCTTGTTCGTGTACGACGGCGAGGGCCACGCGTTCCGCAAGCCGGAACACCAGCGCGACCTGCGGGCCCGCGAGATCGCGTGGTTCAACAAGTACCTGCGGTGATCACGATTTATTGGGCTTCTTCTCGGTGTCGTTCCGCGCCTGGGCCGCGACGGCCTTGGTTTCCGGATTCAACACCACCTGCACGTAATTGTCCGTGTTCAGGTAGCGCTGCGCCGCCCGCCTGACGTCGTCCACGGTGAGGTTCTGCACTTCCTTGTCGAACGTGAGGATGGTGCCCGGGTCGGTCCCTTCCGTCAGGGAGGTCTGCAGGGCGGCCAGCCAGTACGTGTTTTCCTGCAGCGACTTGCGGTAGGTCTGCAGCCAGTTCGTCTTGACCTTGTCCAGGTCTTCCTGCGTCGGGCCTTCCTTGCGCATGCGGTCGATCTCCGCAAACGTTGCCGCCAGCACCTTGTCGACGTTGTCCGGGCCCGTCGGCAGCTGGACGCCGATCGTGTAGTGGCTGTACGGGATGCGCGTCATCGAGGCTTCCATGCCGCCGCCGTAGATCAGGCCCAGTTTTTCGCGCAGCACGTCGATGATGCGGATGTTCATCACTTCCGTCAGCGCGGACAGGCGCAGTTCTTCCAGTTCCGTGACCTCGCCCGGTCCCGTGAACGTCAGCGACACGTTGCTGCGGTCTTCCGAGCCGCTCTTGATCTCGCGCTTGACGACGCCCGTCACGGGGCGGATGCCGAGGTCGCGGTAGGCGGTCGGGATGTCCGGCGTGGGCAGGCTGCCGAGGTAAGTCGCCACGAGCGGCTTGATGGCCGCCACGTCGAAACTGCCGACGAAGATGAACGTCAGGTCTTTCGCGCTGGAGAACCGCTGGCGGTAGATGGAGATGGCGCGGTCGAGGTCGATCTTGTTGATGTCCTCCGGGCGCAGGGCGCGCGGTGCGCGCGGGTTGTTGTTGTACAGCGTGGCGAGCACGGTGTCGCCGAACAGGGCGCCGGGCTGCGACAGGCGGTTGCGCGCCAGTTCCATCTGCTTGCCGATGAAGGATTTGTACAGGTCCTCGTCGCGGCGCACGCCGGCGAACTTCAGCCACACCATCTGCAGCATCGTCTCGACGTCGGTGGCACCCGCCGTGCCCGCGACGACGTCCGTGTTGTTGCCCAGGCCCGCGCTCACGGAGGCAGCCTTGCCGGCGAGGATCTTGCGCATGTCCAGCGGCGAGAAATCCTTCAGGCCCATCGCGGCGACGATGGTGTCGGCGTAGCGGGCATTGAACATGTCCTTGTCGTCGAACAGGCTCTGGCCGCCGAAGCGCGCGGCGCTCATCAGGACCTGGTCGTTGCGGAACGTGGTCGGCTTGAGGATCACCTTGACGCCGTTCGACAGGGTCAGCCGCGTGAGGCCAAGACTCCCATCGCGGCTTTCGTCGACGATCTTGCCGGGCGCGGGCGGCTGGTCCATCAGGTGCGCGGCCACGGCCTTTTCGTCGTGCGCCTTCACGTCGCGCTTTTCGGCGTTCGTAATGGCCGCCAGCAATTGCTCGCCGGTGGGAATCGGCGCGTCGCCTTCCGTCTTGGTCGAGCCCGTGTAGATCACGAGCTTGCCGGAGTCGGCCGGGATGGTCTTGGCGGCATACGCATTGATCTCCGCGAGCGTGATGCCGGGCGCCAGTTCCTTCACGTAGCGGTATTCCGCATCGATGCCGGGAATCGATTCGCCTTCGAGGAAGTTGCGCATCAGTTCGGCGGCGTGGACGGCGGAATCGGTCTTGTCCCGTTCGTTCCATGCACGTTCATAAGTGCGCATCATCGTCTTCTTCATGCGCTCCAGTTCGGCCGCCGTGAAGCCGAAGCGGCGCGCGCGCTCGTTTTCCTGCACGAGGGCGTCGATGGCGACGGTGGCGCCGTTCATGCCGAGCGCGGCCATCGCGTTGTACGACCGGTAGCGCGGCGTCAGGCGCGAGAGGGCGCTGCTGGCGCCGATGAACGGCGGCGAAGGCAGCGCCGACAATTCCTGCAGGCGCTGGTTCAGCATGCCCGCGAACAGGGCTTCGACGAGTTGCTCGCGGTAGCCGCGCAGGGTGGCGCGTTCGTGGAACGGCTGCAGCGGGTAGCGGATCAGGATCGAGGCCGGGCCCGCTTCCTTGTCGGTAACGACGAGTGCTTCGTTGTCCGTGCGGGCGGGAATCCTGGCGTACTCGCGCGGACGTGCGTGCGCGGGGTTCTTCAGGCCGGCGAAGTGACGGCGGATCAATTTCTCGGCCTGGGCGGGGTCGATGTCGCCCACGGCCACGACCGCCATCAGGTCCGGGCGGTACCAGTCCTTGTAAAAACGGCGCAGGGTCTCCGGCTTGAAGTTGCGGATGACGTCTTCCTGGCCGATCGGCAGGCGGTCGGCATAGCGCGAACCGTTATACATCTTCGGCATCAAGACCTTCTGCATGCGGTCGCCGGCGCCCTTGCCGAGACGGGCTTCCTCGAGGACGATGTCGCGTTCCTTGTCGATGTCCGCGTCCGTCAGCGTGAGGCCGTGGGCCCAGTCTTCCAGCACGAGGAAGGCTTTGTCGAGGTCTTCCTTGCGGTCGGACGGCACGGGCAGGATGTAGACGGTCTCGTCGAACGACGTGTAGGCGTTCAGGTCGGCGCCGAACTTCACGCCGATCGACTGCAGGTAAGAGACGAGCTCGTGCTTCTTGAAATGGCGCGAGCCGTTGAAGGCCATGTGCTCGGTGAAGTGGGCCAGGCCCTGCTGGTCCTCGTCCTCGAGGATGGAGCCGGCCTTGACGACGAGGCGCAGTTCCAGCTTGTGCTCGGGCATGCGGTTGCGCTGGATGTAATAGGTCAGGCCATTGTCGAGCTTGCCGACCTTGACCTGGGCCCCGACCGGCAGCGGATCGTCCAGCTTCAGGGACGCGCCCGGCGCCAGGCCCTGCACGAGCAGGGCGGCGACGAGGAAAGAGATGCGGGCGATACGGATGAGCATGCGACGACGTCCTCAGCACGGGAAAAAATCATTCTACCTTGCCCGACTTAGGCCAGACTTGTAAATGAGCATGATGTAACGCAGGCCGGACAAAGCGGGTCGTTGTCATTATGCAACGAAATGAGACGGCGGCAGTGGTAGCGGGACTCTAGAGTGCGCGGCCCCCCGACGGGGATACGGCCGAGGACGGGCAAATCCTTTAAAATAGCGGATTTCCGCACCAGCCGGTCCGTACTCTCGAGGAATCCACATGCCCATCTCCACCACCCAGGAAATCGTTGACGAACTGCGCGCCGGGCGCATGGTCATTTTGGTCGACGAGGAAGACCGCGAGAACGAAGGCGACCTGGTGCTCGCCGCCGAGCACGTCACGCCGGAGGCGATCAATTTCATGATTCGTCATGCGCGCGGCCTCGTCTGCCTGACCCTGTCCGAGGAGATCTGCGACCGCCTCGAGCTGCCGATGATGACGACGCGTAACGGCACGTCGTTCGGCACCAACTTCACCGTCTCGATCGAGGCGGCGGAAGGCGTCACGACCGGCATCTCGGCGGCCGACCGCGCGCGCACCATCCAGGTGGCGGTGGCCAAGGATGCGAAGCCGGAAGACCTCGTCCAGCCGGGCCACATCTTCCCGCTGCGTGCCGTCAAGGGCGGCGTGCTGATGCGCGCCGGTCATACGGAAGCGGGCTGCGACCTCACGGAAATGGCGGGCCTGACCCCGGCGTCCGTCATCTGCGAGATCATCAAGGAAGACGGCACGATGGCGCGCCTGCCGGA
>CAMLMV010000087.1 GCA_946481275.1 uncultured Massilia sp. | reverse complement strand
CCATCGCGCTGGGCGCGTTCTCGTTCACGATGGATTCGCTGCCGGGCACGCCGCAGATCCAGAACATCATCCCGACGACATTCTTCAAGACGACGTCGTGGGCCGCGCCCGTGCTGGGCACCGTCGGCTCGCTGTTCATCATCGTCGTGGGCCTGTCGTACCTGGAGTGGCGCCGCCGCGCGGCGCTGGCGCGGGGCGAAGGCTACGGCACGTCGCTCGTCAACGAGCCCGAACGCACGCAGGCGACGTCGCTGCCGCATCCGGCGCTGGCGATCCTGCCGCTCATCGTGGTCGGCGTGGCCAACTTCGTCCTCACGCGCATGATCCCGCAATGGTATGGCGATTCGTTCACGGTGCCGGCCGAGATCCTGCCGGGCGTGCACACGCCGGTGACGGCCACGATCAAGACCGTCGTCGCGATCTGGGCGGTGGAAGCGGCGCTGCTGCTGGGGATCGTCGTCGTGATCCTCACCGCGTTCCGGCGCGTGAGCGCCCGTTTCGCGGACGGCTCGAAGGCAGCCGTCGGCGGCGCGCTGCTGGCCGCGATGAACACGGCGTCGGAGTACGGCTTCGGCGGCGTGATCGCGGCGCTGCCGGGCTTCATCGTCGTCAGCGACGCATTGAAAAGCATTCCGAACCCGCTGGTGAACGCGGCCGTGTCGGTGAGTTCCCTCGCCGGCATCACGGGCTCCGCGTCGGGCGGCATGAGCATCGCGCTGGCCGCGATGTCGGACCTGTTCATCAAGGGCGCGCAGGCCGCGCAGATCCCGGTGGAAGTGCTGCACCGCGTGGTGTCGATGGCCAGCGGCGGCATGGACACGCTGCCGCACAACGGCGCCGTCATCACCCTGCTCGCGGTGACGGGGCTCACGCACAAGGAATCGTACCGCGAGATTTTTGCGGTGACCGTCATCAAGACGGCGGCGGTGTTCTTCGTGATCGCGTTTTATTACGTGACCGGGCTGGTGTAACGCGCCGCCCGCGCAAGGGCGGCGCGTTCAACGTCAGCCGCGCTTGCGCCTGTACGCCGCCGTCATCCCCAGCAGCGCCGTCATCGCCAGCAATGCGGTCGACGGCTCCGGCACCTCGGCCGCGGCCACGGTGGCGGCCGTGATCGTGAACGTGTCGCCCGCGCGCAGGCCCTGCGTATCCAGCAGCCAGTCGCTGGCGCCCGGCGCGCCTAGCGCATTCCCGAACTGGAACTCGGCCCATTCCGGCGCGCTGAACACGACGTTCGCCGTGTGCGCGCCGGACGTCGTCGCGCCGACCGTGCCGAAGGCCGGCGTCACGCTGCCGGCCGCGAAGAAGGCGATGCCGTGCAACGAGAAGCTGAATTCGTCCAGCGCGGCGCCGGCCACGTTGCGCACGAGCGCGTTGAAGGCGAGGGGGCCCGCCAGGTCGCCGGCTTCCAGCACGAAGCTGAACGTGGTCGGCGTGAACGTGGCGAGGTCGAGGTCGAACGACGCCAGGCCCGCGCCGCTGTAATCCGTCACCGTATTCGTGCCCGTGGTGCCGGTAAGGATCGCGGCCTGGGACAGTTGCGGCAGTGCCAGCGCGGCCGCCAGGGCGAAAGCGCCCATCAGTTTGTTGTTCATATCGGTTCCTTTCGATGGCGGATCAGAGCGGGCCCTTGGCCCACGGTCCGGAGATCGCGAACGTGATGCCCGGGGTCTGGATGTTCACGAACAGGTAGCGGCCCGTCGGGTCGAAGCAGGCGCCCGCGAACTCGTTGCCGCGGTGGTCGCCGGCCAGCGTATCCAGCTTGCCGGCCGCATTCAGCTGCGACGTCGTCAGCTGCACGTTGTTCTTGGCGAAGATGTAGGCGTCGCCGCCCTGCGTGATGCCCATCAGGCGCTGGCCGTAGCCGAAGGTGTCCGTCGTGGCCGTGGACGCGTCCTCGCAGATCAGGATGGCGTTGCGCGGGCTGACCGTGAGGTTGTCCCCCATGTTGCCCACCGTCGTGTTCGGGCTCGAATAGATGCAGCGGAGGACCTGCGTGGCGAGGTCCAGTTCCCAGATCGCGCCGCGCGAGACGGCACCGCCCGACGTGTCCATCACGTACATCTTGCCCTGCGCGTACCAGATGCCTTCGCCGCGGTTCATGCGCAGCGCGCCCTGCAGCCAGCCCTGCACGAACGGGCCGGCGGCGTTGGTGATCGTCGTGCCGGACGGCCCCGTCGCGTTGCCGCGGTTCTGGTCCGGATTCGCGATGGGCACCCATTCCAGCACGTAGGCGTCGCCCTTCAGCGCGCCCGCCACGTTGGCGTTCGGCGTGCCTTTCACCCGTGCCATCTGCAGCACGCCGCCGCGCGCCAGCGCGCCGTAGCCGCCATTCTTGTCGTCCGGGATGTAGCGGTAGAAGCCCGACTTGCCCGACGAATCCTCCGTCATGTAGACGATGCTCGTGGCCGGATCGACGGCCGCCGCCTCGTGCGCGAAGCGGCCCATGCCGACGATGGGCTGGCCCGTGGTCTGCGTGGTGTCCGGCGCCACTTCGAACACGTAGCCGTGCTTCTTGCCCGATGCCGTGACGTTGTCCGAGCCGATCTCCTCGCACGACAGCCACGTGCCCCACGGCGTGATGCCGCCGGCGCAGTTGCCGTCCGTGCCGCCCAGGCTCGGGGTCACGCTGACCCAGGCGCCGTCGCGGAACAGCAAATTCGTCGTGCCGCCGCCCAGCACCGTGCTGGCCCCGGGGCTGCTCGCGCCCGTGTCGTACGCGCCGAACGCGTTGATGAACTTGTTCGGGCTGACGGCGTGCGCCTCGTGGTTGCGGATCAGGACGAGCTCCGTGCTGCGGCCCACCTTGCGCGCTACGACGACCCCCATGCCGTCGTGCGCGGCGGGGCACGGCTTCCCGTCGGTCATCGTGTCGCCCGTCCAGCCGAAGCTCTTGTAGGTAAAACCGGCAGGGAGCTGCAGCAGCGGCAGGCCGGTGGTCAGGTCGTTGACGGGGGCGATGGGGCCGTACGGGCTGTCGATCAGGGCGCTGGCGCCGCCGGCGGCCAGCGCCTCGCGTGCCTGCAGGGCGGCGAAGGCGCCGACGAATGGCAAGGTGCCCATGCCCTTGAGCAGGTTGCGTCGCGAGGGCGAGATATTCTTGTCTGTCATGCTGAGCTCTCTCCATAGGGATGGATCGTGCCGGGATGGCACGCTCATGCATTAAAACAAACGAAAACTACCGTTCGATGACAGCAAAAAGACAATACTCAGACGGGCGTAACGACCCGCACCACCGTCTCGCCATAATCGCGGAAGCCCATGCGCAGGTAAAAGTCGTGGGCGGCCCGGTTGGCGCTCATCACGTGCAGGAACGGGATCTCGCCGCGCGCCAGCTGGCGCTGGATGACCTTCTGCATCAGCCGCTTCGCATAGCCGCGGCCCTGGTAGTCCGGGTGCGTGCAGACGCCGCTGATTTCGCGATAGGGGCCCGCCGTCGTGCGTTCTCCGGCCATCGCGACGAGGCGGCCGTCGTCGAAACAGCCGAAATATGCACCCATCCCGATCGTGCGCGGGCCGAACGGGCCGGGGCGCGTCAGCCGGGCCAGCGCCAGCGCCTCGTCCGCGTGGGCGGGACCCAGCGGCAGGGCGTCCGGTGCGGGATCGGCGGCCGGGCCCGGGCCCCCATCCCACACGAGGCGGAACATCTTCGCATCGACCTCGATGCGCCAGCCGTCCGGTGCGGGGCCGGACCAGACGTCGCAATAGAACTGCTCGCCGGGCGTGCAGAACGGACGCAGCGCGGCAAAGTCGGGCTGCTCCGGATCGGGAAAGCCGACGATGGGCGAGAACCCGGGCGCGTAGCGGCGCGCGCAGTCGGTGCCGGTGGAGAGGTGGCGGTGCGGGCCGTCGAGGCAGTTCCAGAAGATGTTGTCGAGCGGATGGGACATGCTTTTATTATGCAGGCAGCTTCAGGATCCAGTCCAGCAGCGGCCGGGCCGCGTCTTCCCAGGACGGATCGAGCATCAGCGCATGGGCCAGCCGCGGCACGAGCTGCGGTTTCACGCCATAGTACGTGGCGGTGCCGCGCACGGCGTCGGGGCGGATGAAGCGGTCGTCCAGGCCGCCGAGCACGAACACGGGCGGCGCTTGCCAGGGCATCGGCGCGAACGGCCGCCAGCCCTGCAGTTCGATGCCCACGTGGCGCGACTCGCCCTGCACGCGGCGCGCGAAGCGGGCATAGTCGGCCTCCGGCAGGTCGTCGGAAAACAGATGGCGGCGCATGATGTCCGGGTCGAGCGTGCGCGGTTCGGCGAAGGAGAGGCGCGCCAGTTGCTGGAACAGGTCGGGCGAGGACAGCATCATCTGCCACGCCGAATACGCGAGACCCCACGGCGGTACGGACGCGAGCAGGGCGACGCCGGCCGCGTGGCCGCCGCAGCGGATCCAGTCCTGCACGACGGCGCCGCCGAGCGAGTGGCCGACGACGACGAGCGGGCCGTCGCCCAGCCGCGCGATGGCCGACCGCAGGTCCTCCGTGTAGTCGGCCAGGCGCCAGTCGTCCAGGCGCTCGCGCCCGCCGCTGCCGCCATGGCCGCGCAGGCTGAGCGCATGCACCTCGAAGCCCGCGTCGGCGAACCACGGCATGACGTGTTCCTCCCACACCCAGGCGCCCACGCAGATGCCGTGTACCAGCAGCAGGCGCGGACTGTCCAGATGGGGCTTGGCCGGGCGGCGCGTGATCAGTTCGAGTTCCATGCAGTCGTCGTGAGTCGCTCTCGACTGTATGGTAGCGCAAACGGGGTGAAGAGTCAGTCCTGCAGGCCGAGCGCCTTCGCCACGTCCTCCCACGCGACCAGCTTGAAGTTCTGCGGCCCGTCCGGCAGGCGCTTGTGGCCATCCTGCACGACGAGCAGGCCTTTGCCATACGGCCCGCCCAGCCGCGCGGACGTCACGTCCAGTCCATCCGTCTCGGACGTGCCGTCGATACCGCGCGCCGCATCGATGCCGATCCGGAACGCGCCGCGCACCGTGAACGGGGCCGTGGCATCCAGCACGACGTAGCTGTCGTTGCCCTGGCTCGATACGACGACCCAGCTCCCCGTCTTGCCGTGATAGATGCCCATGCCTTCGACGTCCGCATGCAGCAGGCCGCCCACCGGCAGCACGAGGCGCGGCGTCATCGGCTTTGCCGCATCGGCCTCCGCCACCCACAGGCCACGCTTTTCCTCGCCCATGAACAGCAGCCCGGTGCGCTCGTCCGCCACGCAGCCTTCCGGCTGGCTTGCAAGACGCCAGCTCCGCGCGAGCTCCGCGCCGAATCTGCCGTCGACGCGCGTGATGCGGTATTGCTGGAAGCGGCCGTCCTTGTCGTTGACGATCGCGTCCAGCCCGCCCTGCGGCGTGCGATGGAGGCAGGCGCCGTAGATGTCGGACAGCGTCGTCGGCAGGCGCGCCGCTTCCGTGACGGTACCCGCGCCGTCGATGGCGAACAGCACGATCGCGTTCTCGTCGCGCTGCGTGGCCATGGCGACATCGAAGCGCATGCCGTCGCCGAACGCGAGGTCCTGGCGCACGTCCACGTTGTTCAGGCGGCCCGCTTCCAGCAACTGCGTCTGGCGGCCCGACAGGTCGTACACGAGCAGGCCCTGTTTCTTGTTCGTGCCGAGGATGCGCGCGCCGTCCGGGTCCGTCGGGTGGATCCAGAGCGCGGGATCGTCGGCCGCGTCGCCCGCGCGCGCCACGGGCGCCGTCTGCGCGCGCGGCAGCACGATGGGCAATGGGGCCTGCTTCGGTGCCGCCGCCTTCCACGCGAGGCCCGCATCTTTCCAGCCGGCGTCCGTGCGCGCGAGCAGGCGGGGGCCGGACGCCAGCGTGCGCGCGGCCAGCGGCAGCACGGCCTGTTCGCGCCAGCCGGTGCCCGCGCGGCGCCATGCATGCAGCGTGCCGTTGCCATCGAGCGCCGCCACGCCGCCGGGCAGCACCGAGATGGCACCGGTCCCTTTGGCCAGCTTGCCGAACGGCGCCGCCAGCGCGACCGGCGCGCGGGTGCCGGCGCTTTCCGGATCGGCGTCGTAGGCCCACAGCCCGAGATCACTCTCGGACACGTACAGCGTCGCATCCGCATCGTCCACGCGGCAGTGCTTCACGTGCGGCGGCAGCGCCAGGTGGCGCACGAGCCGGGCCGGCTCGCCCAGCAGCCATTGCTGCGCCTGGCCATCCTTCGCGATCAGGAAGGCGTGGTCGAGGTGTTGCGCGTCGCGGTACAGGCAGGCCGCTTCGATGCCGAAGCCGGTGTCGGGCAGCGGGGGCAGGGCGTGCAGGCCGGCCGCGTCGATGCGGACGGGGACCGCGCGCTCGGCGTTCGCATCGACGACGAGCGCCAGGTTGCCGCGCACGTCGAACTGGCGGCCACGCATGGCGATGCTGGCGCGCTCACGACCGGTGCCATCGACGAGGCGCAGCGCGTGTTTGTCCAGCGCGAGCCAGCCGCCGCCGGGCAGCGGGGCAAGTTCGTTCGCACCGTTCAGCGCAGTCGGAGCGACCTGGGCGTGGGCCGTCGTGGCGAGAAATGCGGCATACAGGAAGATGTGTTTCATCAGAACAGGCTCGCTTTCAGGCCGATCTTGTACGTGCGGCCGTAGCGCTCGTACTGGACGTTGTGGCCCTTCACGCCCTGGTACACGTAATAGGTTTCGTTGTTCAGGTTGGCGGCGTCGAACGACAGCTGCCAGCGCTTGCCCAGTTGCCAGGCGAGCGAGAAGTCGACCTGCTTCTGCGTGTCGACGATGTGGTCCTGCAGCGGGTCGTTCACGTCCCCGCCCAGCTCCAGCAGATAGGGCGATTTGTAGTTGACGGCGATGCGCGTGGACAGCGGGCCCGCTTCGTAGCCCAGCATCAGGTTCGCCATGCGCTTCGCCTGGCCCGGCATGCGGATCGAACGGCCCTTGACGTCGGCGCTGGACGACGTGAGCGTCGCGTTGGCGCCGACCAGCAGGCCGTTGAACGGCGCGGGCAGCATGCGCAGCGGCTGCTGCCACGCCAGTTCGAGACCGCGCACGTCGGCTTCGTCGCCGTTCGCGTACGACGTCGCCGTCGTGTAGCCCACCCAGCGGCCCGTGCCCGCGAGGTTGGCGGCATAGGTGAAGTTGCGGATGTCCTTGTAGAACGCATAGGCCGACACGACGCCGCCGCTGCCCAGGATGCGCTCGATGCCGGCGTCGAGATTGTGGGCCTTGAGCGGTGCCAGGTCCGGGTTGCCGATCGCCGCCTCGGTGGCGCTGGCCAGGCTGATGCCGGGCGCCAGCTGGCTGAAGTTGGCGCGCACGACGGCGTTCGTCCACGCGGCACGCACGCTCGTGGCGCGGTCGATGTCGTAGCGGGCCTGCACGCCGGGCAGCCAGTTCGTGGTGTCGCGGCCCGCGTGGCGCGGCGTGATCGTGCTGCCGGCCACTTCGTTGCCGTCGGCCGTGAAGCGCGTCCGTTCGGCGCGCACGCCGGCCAGGATCGTCCACGGGCCGCGCATGAGGCTCGTCTGCACATAGCCCGCATCGATGTCTTCGCGCATGCCGTAGTCGTTCAGCGCGGATTCGGCCGCCAGCAGGGCCTTGCCGCGGTCGAGCCCCGCCACGCGGGCGCGGATCAGCGCGGGATCGAGCGCGGCGCCGATCGTGCCCAGCGCATAGTCCAGCGTGGCGTTGTTCGTGAACACGGACATCGACGTCGAGCCTGGCCCCCAGTAATTGCCGCTCGCGGTTTTGCCGCTGTTGTACGCCCACTGGTTCGTGTCGTTGTCCTTGTCGCGGCGGATCGCCTTGGCGCCGAATTTCACGGTGCCGCGCCAGTCGCCCGCGTCGACGTCGCGCGCGAGGTCCACGCGCAGCTGGTTCGTGCGGTCGGACGAATAGCGCTGCTGCAGCGTGATGGCGTTCAGCGCGTAGCTGGCCGGGTCGAACACGGCGGCGGGCGCGATCAGGTGCGGCTGTACGCCGTCCGTGAAGCCGATGCCGGCGAAGCTGGACGTGCCGCGGAACCGGCCGTCGTTCAGCGATTCCGGCGTGTCCTCGCTGGCGCGCGTGCTGGCCGCTTCCGCATGGACCTTCCACGCGTCGATGCGGTGGTCGGCGGCGAGGCTCACGGAGCGGATCTCCTGCGTGTACTTGCGCTGGCGGATGCGCCGTTCCACGCGCGCCGTGTCGGTCGTGCCCTCGGCCAGCGCGCCGCCCTTGACGTTGCCGACGGTGAGGCGGTCGCGCACCTCGTCGTCCGAGAAGCGCGACAGGAAGCTGCGCAGCGCGACGCTCGTGCCGGCATCCGGACGCCAGTCGACGTTCAGCGCGCCCGCGCGGCGCGTGCGCACCGGAGCATAGTCGCGCAGCTCGAAGCCGGACAGGCGGTCGCCGCTCCACGCGCCGCCCGTCTCCACGTTGTCCGAGCCGAACTTGCGCTTTTCGCCCGACAGCCCGGCCGCGATGCCCAGCGTCCCGCCCGCGAAGCGCTGCGCCCACAGCGCGTTGGCGGCAGGGCTGGTCCGGTGCGTGAGGTCGTCGTGGCTGGCGGCCGTGCCCACGCTGAGCAGGCGGCCCGGCAGGTCGAACGCGGACAGCGTTTTCACGTCGATGCTGCCGCCCAGCGCGTTCGCGTCCTGTTCGGGCGTGAGGGTCTTGGTGACGGCCAGTTCGCGGATCAGGCCCGCCGGCAGCACGTCCAGCGCGACGGCGCGGCGCGACGCTTCCGGCGACGGCACGGTGGCGCCGTTGATCGTCACGCTGTTGTAGTCGGCGTCGAGTCCGCGCACGACGACGTAGCGGCCTTCGCCCTGGTCGCGCTGCACGGCGACCCCCGGCAGGCGGGCCAGCGCCTCGGCGGCATTCTTGTCCGGCAGGCCGCCGATGTCGTCGCTGCTGACGACGGACACGATGTTGTCGGCCTTTTCCTGGGCGGCGATGGCATGCGCGAGGCTGGCGCGCTGGCCGGTGACGACGACGGTGTCGGCCGCATGGACGCCGCCGGCGGCGAGCAGGCCCGCGCCGAGGGCCGTCAAAGTCTTGGGAAGATCGAGAGGTCGCATTGTTGTTCTGTCGGGACGCGGTTGGAATGCGGCGCATTCTCGGCATCGAATATGACGGGTCGGTGACGTCCGGCGCCGCGCAAGGCCGTACGACCGTGAAATGAGCCGAATTGACCCGGCACGTTCGCGGGCAGACCGTCCACGACGCCCGGGAAGCGCGGGCGACATGAGCCGTTCAGACCCGTGCACTGTCATCGACCTGTCACACGCCCGCGCTACCTTCGGCCGTCATTTTTCGCTACCGCACCGCCATGCCTGCCTTCGTCCGTCCGTTCCTCGTCCTCGCCTGCGCGCTTGCCGCGTTCGCCGCGCTGTACGCGTCCGCCGGGGCTTATAAACCGTTCGCGAGCTGGCACTGGATGGACATCGTCGACGAGGGCGGCACCGCGCTGATGGCGCTCGTGTGGTGCCTGATCGTGCTCGCGAGCCGGCCCGACGGGCGCGTGACGCGGCTGCTGGCCGGGGGCCTCGCATGCATCACGCTCGGGTCGTGGGCGGATTGCCTGGACGAGTTCTGGCGCATCGACAAGGACGCGCTGTGGGACAACGCGCTGGAAGGCCTCGTGCCGTTCGGGATGCTCGTGCTGACGGCAGGGCTGTACTACTGGCGCCGCGAACAGGGCCTGCTGGCGGACTACCTGCGCAAGCGCGAGCGCCTGTTCCGCAGCCACCGGCCGTTCGACCGCGTCACGCAACTGGCCGACGCGGACTACCTGCGCGAACAGCTGCGCCGCACGGAGGGGACCGTCGTCCTGCTCGACATCGACGGCTTCCACCGCATCAACCGCGAGCATGGCCGCGCGGAGGGCGACCGCGCGCTGCAGGCCGTCGCGCACATGCTGTTGCTGAACCTGCGCAACGACGACCTGTTGTGCCGCTACGCGGGCGACCGCTTCGCCGTGCTGATGCCGGGCCTGTCCGTGGATGCCGCCGCGGCCGCCGCGCGCCACCTGTGCGCGATGGTCGGCGCCATGCGCCATCACGCCGGCGCACGCCCCGTGGCACTCAGCCTGCGCCACGACTGCGCGCCCGCGGACGGGCCCCCCGAGATCCTGCTGGCGGACCTGTGCCGCCGGATGGACGCGGCGTGATCGCCTGGCGCGCGGCGTTCGAACCGTCGATCCCGGGCTACCTGCAGCCGGCGCTCGTGCTCGAATACGGCCGCGCGGCCGATGCGGACGCCGCCGCGCTGTTGCGCGACACGGGCCTGTCCGGTTCCCTCGACTCGGCCGCGCAGGTGTCCGCCAGCCAGCTCCTGCGCCTGCTCGCGAACCTGCTGCGCGCGCTGGACAGTCCGGACACGTCGTTCATGCTGGGCCAGCAACTGCTGCCCGGCCATGACGGCGCGGCCAGCCACGCGCTGGTGCAGGCGCCCACGCTGCGCGCGCTGCTCGAGACGCTGTGCGGCTGGCACGCGCGCCTCACCCCCTTGCTGCGTCCGCGCCTGGAAACCTGGGACGACGTCGCACTGCTGTACTGGGTCGACAGCCACGGCGCCCCGGGCCTGCGCCCGGCGCTCGTCGAGATGCACATGACGGCCGTCGTCGCGCTGTGCCGCTGGCTCGGCGGGGAACGGCTGCCTTGGCGCTTCTGCTTCAACCGCGCGGCTCCGCGCCACGTCGAGCAGCACCACGTGCACCTGGGCAGCGCGCTGCGCTTCGATTGCCAGCTCGACGCGATGCTGATCGACGCGGCCTGGCTCGACCGTCCCTGGCCGCGCGGGAACGGCATCGCGGCCGGCCTCGCGCAGGCGGCGGCCGCCGCGGAAGCCGGGCGGCCCCCGGGCCTGCTGGCCGCGCTGTACGACTACCTGCTGGAACGCGTGCGCGCCGCGCCCACGCTGGAGCGAACGGCCCTCGATTTCGGCGTCAGTCCGGCCACCTTGAAACGCCAGCTGCTGCGCCACCACACGCATTTCCAGGCCGAGCTGGACCAGGTGCGCACGCACGTCGCGCTGTGGCTGTTCCAGGCGCGCCGCCTCGACAACGAAGCGGCCGCGGCCTACCTGGGTTTCCACGACGCGGCCAATTTCCGCCGCTCGTTCAAGCGCTGGACGGGGATCACGCCGGGGCCGTTGCGGCTCGCGCTGGACGCAGCCCTGTAAGCGTGATTGTTGGGCGAAGCCGAACAGAGTTCGCCATTTCTTCACGTTTATCGCGCCGGGGCGAATGCCGACAATGTCGACTCCATTCACGTTCAAGGAGCAATCATGCCATTCGCAAACTTCAAGTTTCCCGAAGGCGTCGTCGATGCGGCGCGCAAGGAAGAAATCATCCACCGCACGACGGCGATGTTCGTCGAGTACTTCGGCGAGCAGGCCCGGCCCTATTCGATGGTGCTGGTGGAAGAAGTCGCCGACGGCGGCTGGGGCAGGGCGGACGAGACGCTGACGCTGGCGAAAATGCGCCTGGCGAAGCCGGAATAGACGCAAGGTTACAACGGTTTGCCAACCATATGATGATATGTGGCGCGTGTATTGATATACTGAAACAATTCTTCGTGGAAAAGAATGTAACCGACTTCATATCGAGCTCGCGCCATGTATCGACACCCAACCGGAATCAACGCCCTCAACGCCGCACGGGCCCGCGGCTTCACGCTGATCGAACTGATCGTCGTCATCGTCATCCTCGGCGTCCTGTCCGCGGTCGCGTTGCCGAAATTCGCCGACCTCGGAGGGGATGGCCGCAAGGCGTCGATCCAGGCGCTGGCCGGCTCCGTCAACACGGGCATCAAGCTGGTCAAGTCACTGACCTCGATTCGCGGGGCGGGCACGCCGCTCGCCATCGCGAACTTGACGAACGTTAATATGGACGGCACCCAGATCCGTGTCTGGAACGGCTATCCCGACCGGTGGTGCGACGGTATCGGCGCGGTGCTGCAAGGCATGACCGTCCCGGACACCGGCTGCTATCTCAAATCCACGGCGGTCGAGGTCGATGGCTATACGTTCTACGGCTTTGGGAACAATAAACTGCCCGGCGGCGACGCGGGATGGCGCATCGAGAGCGCGCCGAATCCCACGCAATGTTCCGTGCAATACACTTACAACGGGAATGGCGTTCCCACGGTCAAGACCAATACCGACGGGTGTTGAGCCGGTAACAGCCGACGCCGCTTGATTGCGGCTGCAATGCATTAGCGCGCCACCACGGCGCGCTTTTCGCTAGCATGGGTTTAATCAGTTCGCCGGGAACTCCGCCAAATCTGCGCAGTCTTATGCAGTATGAGCAAGCTTCTTTCCATTGGCGCCGC
>CAMLMV010000086.1 GCA_946481275.1 uncultured Massilia sp. | reverse complement strand
CCGCGGCGCCGTCGCCGTCGCGCGAGCCGAAGTTGCCCTGGCCGTCGATCAGCGGATAGCGCAGCGAAAAGTCCTGGGCCATGCGCACGAGGGCGTCGTAGACCGACTGGTCGCCGTGCGGGTGGAGTTTACCGAGCACGTCGCCGACGACGGTCGCGGACTTGCGCGGCTTCGCGGTCGGGCCGAGACCCAGTTCGTTCATCGAGTACAGGATGCGGCGCTGGACGGGTTTCTGGCCGTCCGAGACGTCCGGCAGCGCGCGGCCTTTCACGACCGAGACGGCATAGTCCAGGTACGCGCGCTCGGCGAAGGTCGAGAGGGTCAGCGTCTCGGCGTCGTCGCCGCCGCCGGGGGGAGTGGTTTGTTCGAAGAGGCTTGCTTGCGTCATGATCTTTTATGTTCGTGTTCGGCGGCTGTCAGATATCCGCTTCCGTCTCGTTCCCGTGCTCTTCCAGCCACGCGCGGCGGGCGGCGGCTTCGCCTTTACCCATCAGCATGTTGAAGCGCGCCGACGATTCGGCCAGGCCGTAGTCGCCGAATGCCACCGGCAGCAGGCGGCGGGTGTCCGGGTTCATCGTCGTTTCCCACAGCTGCTCGGCGTTCATCTCGCCCAGGCCCTTGAAGCGGGAAATGCTCCACACGCCTTCCTTCAGGCCTTCCTTCTTGAGCTTGTCCTCGATCGCGAGCAGTTCGCCGTCGTCCAGCGCGTACAGCTTCTGGATCGGCTTCTTGCCGCGCGCCGGCACGTCCACGCGGTACAAGGGCGGGCGCGCGACGCACACGTGGCCGTTCTTGAAGAGGGCGGGGAAGTGCTTGAAGAAGAGGGTCAACAGCAGGACCTGGATGTGCGAACCGTCCACGTCCGCATCGGACAGGATGCAGATCTTCCCGTAGCGCAGGCCCGACAGGTCCGGGCTGTCGTCCGGACCGTGCGGGTCGACGCCGATCGCCACCGCGATGTCGTGGATCTCGTTGTTCGCGAACAGGCGGTCGCGGTCCGTTTCCCACGTGTTCAGGACCTTGCCGCGCAGCGGCAGGATCGCCTGGAATTCCTTGTCGCGGCCCATCTTCGCGGAACCGCCCGCCGAATCGCCCTCGACGAGGAACAGTTCATTACGGGTGATGTCCGTCGATTCGCAATCGGTCAGCTTGCCCGGCAAAACGGCCACGCCCGACGACTTCTTCTTCTCGACTTTTTGCAGCGAACGGAGGCGCGACTGCGCCTGCTTGATGACGAGTTCCGCCAGCTTGCGGCCGTATTCGACGTGCTGGTTCAACCACAGTTCGAGCGGCGGCTTGGTGAACGTCGACACGAGTTTCACCGCGTCGCGCGAGTTCAGGCGTTCCTTCGTCTGGCCCTGGAATTGCGGGTCCAGTACCTTCGCGGACAGCACGAACGAGACGCGCGCGAACACGTCTTCCGGCAGCAGCTTGACGCCCTTCGGCAGCAGCGAGTGCATCTCGACGAAGTTCTTCACGGCGCCGAACAGGCCGTCGCGCAGGCCGGATTCGTGCGTGCCGCCGCTCGGCGTCGGGATCAGGTTGACGTACGATTCGCGCACGACGGCGCCTTCTTCCGTCCACGCGACGACCCACGCCGCGCCTTCGCCTTCCGCGAAACCTTCATCGCCGGCGGCCGCGTATTGCGCGCCTTCGAACAGCGGGATCAGGGTCTGGCCGCCGCCCGCCGTCTGCGCCAGCGCTTCCGTCAGGTAGCCGCGCAGGCCTTCGTCGTAGCGCCAGGTCTGCTTGTCGCCCGTCTTGGCGTTGGTCAGCGTGACGGTGACGCCCGGCAGCAGCACGGCCTTCGAGCGCAGCAGGCGCTGCAGCTCGCTCATCGGGATGTTCGGCGAATCGAAGTATTTACCGTCCGGCCACGCGGTGACGCGCGTGCCGTTCTTCTTGCCGCCCCGTTCGAACGGCTCGGAGGTCAGCGGCTCGATGACGTCGCCATCGGCGAACACGAGCTTGTGCATGCCGTTGCCGTCGTCGTCCTTGCGCCACACGGTAATTTCCAGGCGCTTGGACAGCGCGTTCGTGACGGACACGCCGACGCCGTGCAGGCCGCCCGAGAACGCGTAGGCGCCGCCCGAACCCTTGTCGAACTTGCCGCCGGCGTGCAGGCGGGTGAACACGATCTCGACGGTCGAGACGCCTTCTTCCGGGTGCAGGCCGACCGGGATGCCGCGGCCGTCGTCCTCGACGGTGATGGAACCGTCCGCGTTCATCGTCACGTCGATGTTCTTGCAGTGGCCGCCCAGCGCCTCGTCCGAGGCGTTGTCGATCACTTCCTGGATGATGTGCAGCGGATTCTCGGTGCGGGTATACATGCCCGGACGCTGCTTGACGGGCTCCAGTCCTTTCAGGACGCGGATGGATGATTCGCTGTAATCGGGTGCGGGTTTCTTGGTGGCCATGCTTGATCTTCAATCATTCGAATGCTGCGCATTCTATCTTGTCGCGCGGAAAATAAGCGACTTCACGCGGTGGGTTCCAGGGGACAGGGCGCGCTGTGCGGTCAAAACAACTGTATGGAAATACAGTATTTTTGCCTGTTAAGCGCAAGTTTGCAAGTGTTCGTTGCACGGATTGCCAAGTCTGCGGCATCCCGGCATCCTGTGCATATGCGGGTGGGTGCGGGGATTTCATTACTAAAACGATATTTTTCTTAAAACGAATCGTGCGCGACCGTCGCAAGGATATATTGAGATCATGGCTGAGGACAATGACAAGCAGGCTAATGAGACAACGGACGCCGGACCGCCGCCGCGCGTGCCCGACCGGCGAGCGAGTGGCAACGCGTCGCGCTACCTGCGTACCGACGACACGCCGCTGAACCTGGCCGGCCGCGTGCTGCGCTCGCGCTGGCGCGCCCTGGCCGACAAGTTCAATCGCGACTTCATGCGCCGCACGCTGCGCATTGGCGTGTCTGCGCGGATTTTTCACCCGGAAGAGGGCGCGAAAGGCCTGCGCAGCAAGAACCTGCAATACCTCGAGGAATCGATCGCGCAATGGGTGATGTCGCGCGACGTGCTCGTGTTCATGGTCCCGACCGTCAATACGAATGGCCTCCTGCACCCGAGCAACATCACGATGCGCCATTACGCGCGCCACCTGGACGGCCTCGTGCTGCAGGGCGGGGCGGACGTGTCGCCGATGACGTATTCCGAAACGCCGACCCGGCCCGAATGGAGCGGCGACCGCGCGCGCGACGTCTACGAACTGGAACTGCTGCACGAATTCGTCGACGCGGGCAAGCCCGTGCTGGGCATCTGCCGCGGTTGCCAGCTGATCAACGTCGCGTTCGGCGGGACGCTGCACCAGGATGTCGCGACCAATATCCCCGGCGCCCAGCCCCACGTGCACGACATCTATGACGCGCATCGCCATGCCATCGTGTTCCCGCACGGGTCGTCACTGCGCAAGATGTTCCCCAAGCACGAACGCGCCGTCGTGAACTCGATCCACCACCAGGCCGTCAAGGACCTGGGGCGCGACATCCACGTGGAAGCGATGTCCGAGCCGGACGGCGTCGTCGAGGCGATCCGCTACCAGCGCGCGCCGTTCGTGATGGGCCTGCAGTGGCATCCGGAATTCCACCGCGCCACCGGCGGCGACCTGCTCGACTGCACGCCGGTGCTGGACGAATTCCTGCGCGCGGCGCGCGAAACACGTCTCTGATCAAAGCGGCAGGGGCCGGCCCTGGACGACGCTCTTCATCACGAGCGTCGACGTCAGCCGCAATACGTTCGGCAAGGTCGACAGGCTGTCGTCCCACAGTTTCTGGTACGCCTCCAGGTCCGTCGTGATGACGTTCAGGATGTAGTCCGGGTCGCCGAACAGGCGCTGCGCCTGGATGATTTCGGGAACACCGGGCACGCGTTCTTCGAAGGCGCGTACGCTGTCCCGGTCGGTCGCGCGCAGCGTGACGAACACGATGGCCGCGAAATTGAGTCCGACGGCCGCCGGAGCGATGGTCGCCCGGTAGTCGGCGATGATCCCCGCCTCTTCCAGTGCCCGCACGCGCCGGTGGCACGGCGACAGGCTCAAGCCGATGCGTTCCGCCAGGTCGGTGAGAGAAAGTCGCCCGTCTTTCTGTAGTTCCGCAAGAATCTTTCGGTCATAATCGTCCATGTGAAAGATGTTCCCTGATATGCGCGTTTTCTGACAAGAGTCAGGAAGCACATTTTTGGCGTGGCGCAGTACGCTGTCGTCATGAATACACATACGCTCCTGCTGTTTTCCGCGACCGTCCTGCCGCTCGTGTGCACGCCTGGCCCGGACATCCTGTTCATTGCGTCCCAAGCGATGTCCGGCGGCACGCCGGCCGGGCTGCGCGCCACGGCGGGCGTGTTGCTCGGCTACTGCGTCCATTCCTTTCTCGTCGCGCTCGGCCTCGCCGCCGTCGTGGCGGCGTCGCCCATGTTGTTCGAGGCGATTCGCTGGGCCGGTATCACGTACCTGGTCTACCTGGCCTCGAAACTGATCCGGGCCGCATTGCGCCCCGGCGCGCTGGTCGTACCCCAAGGGCGGGTGACGAACCAGCTCGGCAAGGGATTTCTCACGTCCCTGCTCAATCCGAAGGGGATGATGGTCTACGTGGCCATCCTGCCCCAGTTCATGGACCGGCATGGCGGCAACGCGACCCTGCAGGCGGTCGTCCTGTCGGCCGCCTTCATGTTCTGGTGCGCGGTCGTGTACGCCTCGCTGTGCCTTGCGCTGGGCCGGGTGGGACGGCGCGGGCTCAGCGCCACCCGGCGCCGGGTGATCGACGGCTCGGCCGGCGGCATGGTGCTGGTTGCGGCCGGGTTCATGGCGCTGGTCCGGCAATAAGCAGATTGCGCTTGCGTCCAGCACCGTCCGGATCCATAATCGAAACGAGAATCATTCTCAGTTAAATCGAGGAGGCCTTATGGACGACGATCTGCTGGACGAACTGAACACGCCGGACGGGCGGCGCACCACGCGCCACGAACTGCTCGTGGCGGCGCTGCTGCACCTGATGTCGCAATACACGGTGAACAATGCGGACGCCTGCGACCGCGCGAGCGGCGACGGTCCGTGCGTGAAACTGGCCTCGGTGATCGAGCGCCACCTGAATGCGCTGGCGCGCCTGCCGGATGCCGATCCGGTACTGCGCGCCACCTGCGAACAACTGAGCGTGAAATGGGCGGGCCTCGTCGACCGCGGCTTGCCGGCGCCCGCCAAGCGCCCGCTGCTGGCGCGCATCCTGGGGCAGGGCCGGCCGTCGTTGGCTTGACTCAGTCCAGCCAGGCACGCAAAGCCGCTTCGCCGTCCGCGCTGAACGCGAGCACGCGCGACTCCGGCACGCGGCGCGCCCAGCCCAGTTGCTGGAAGCGGTCCAGCAGGGCCGTCCCGAGGGCGCCGGCGAGGTGATGGCGGCGCTCGCTCCAGTCCAGGCAATGGCGGCACAGCGGCCGCCGCGTGGCGGACGGCAGCGGATCGATGCCGAGCGCCGCGACGATTGAACGTCCCGCATCCGTGAGTGCGACGCCGCCCGCATCCAGCGCGAACGCGCCGCGCCGGGCCAGGCTTTCGTAGACGAGCACCCCGAGTTCGCCCGCCAGGTGGTCGTAGCAGACGCGTGCCTTGCGCAGCGCCGGCTCGCGGGGACTGGAGCGCACGCGCACGGCACCCGTGCCGAACGCGATGCCCATCATGGATTCCAGCAGGTGCGCGACGTCGGCGTCGGCGATGCGGAAATAGCGGTGCCGGCCCTGCGCCTCCACGGCGAGCAGGCCCGCCTCGCGCAGCTTGGCCAGGTGCGTGCTGATCGTCTGGCGCGTGACGCCGGCGGCGTCGGCCAGTTCCGTCGCCGTCAGCGCCATGCCGCTCATCAGCACGTTCAGCACTTCGGCGCGCGCCTGGTCGCCGATCAGGGCGGCGATGTTCGCGATGTTCGGTCCGTCTCTCATAGTTCGATCTTAGCCGAAGCATCGGGGCAGGGCCAGTAACTACCATGAGGCTTCAACGTTACGAGGAGCCATCATGCCCATCACGTGTTTCATCCGCTACGAGATCGACCCCATCCAGCGCGACGCCTTCCGCGAGTATGCCGAGAACTGGGGCCGCATCATCCCAAGGCTGGGCGGCCGCCTGCTCGGCTACTTCCTGCCGCACGAAGGCACCAATTACGAGGCATGGGGTCTCGTCGGCTTCGACAGCCTGGCCGACTACGAAGCCTATCGGCTGCGCCTGAAGCAAGACGACGAAGCGGTGGCGAACTTCCGGTTTGCGCGCGAAAAACGCTTCATCCTGCGCGAGGAACGCACGTTCCTGGAGAACGTCGCATGATCGCCGTGATCTTCGAAGTGGAGCCGGCGCCCGGCAAGCGCCAGGACTACCTGGACGCGGCTGCCGCGCTGCGTCCCGAGCTGGAAGCGATCGACGGCTTCATTTCCATCGAACGTTTCGCCTCGCTGGCGCGGCCGGAGAAGATGCTGTCGCTGTCGTTCTGGCGCGACGAGGAAGCGGTAAAACGCTGGCGCACCTTGCCCGCGCATCGCGCCATGCAGGCGGCGGGGCGGGCCGGTCTCTTTGCCGGCTACCGCCTGCGCGTGGCCGCCGTCGTGCGCGATTACGGGCTGCACGAGCGGGACGAGGTGCCGCCCGACCTGGTTACTCCTTGATTTCCGGCTCGACGAGTTGCGCCAGCAGCTGCAGCGATTCCTGCCAGCCGAGGTAGCACATCTCGGCGGGAATCGCGGCCGGGATGCCTTCCTGCCTGATCTTGATCTCCACGCCGCAGAACACCTCGCGCAGCTGCACGGTCGTCTGCATGCGGCCGGGGAGGTTGGGATCGTTGAATTCGGCCGTGTAGACGAGGCGCTTGCCCGGTTCCAGTTCGAGGTATTCGCCGCCGAACGAGTGGCTGCCGTCCGTCGTGAAATTCGTGAACGACATCCGGTAGCGGCCGCCGACGCGGGCATCCTGCTCGTGCACGGTGCAGGTGAAGCCGTGCGGCGGCAGCCATTTGGCGACGGCCGCCGGCGTGACGAACGCGCGGTAGACGCGGTCGGCGGTGGATTTCAGGACGCGGTGCAACTCGACGGTATTCGTGGACATGATCGGTCTCCTTGGCGTAAGTGGAAGAGGACATCCCTCTGATCCTACGACGAACGGGAGCCAACCGGATCGACACGCAACATAAAAAATTTTCTAACGGCCGCGGAAGCGCCGGATCGCCGCATCCACCATGCCCTCGGGACTGCCCTGGCGTTCGTACTGCCCACGAAGAAAACTCGCGTCGCCGCCGTCGCTGGCCGTCGCGGCCAGGTGCAGCAGCGCGTCCAGGCTGCCCAGCGCCTGCGCATGCGGTTCCATCAGGTCCAGCGTGGCGATGATGTCCTCGCGCAGCGGGATCTGTTCATAGGTCTTCGGATGCGTGATCACGCCGTCGAGGCCGAAGCGGCTGGCCTGGAAGCGGTTGTAGTTGTAGACGAGGTAGTCGTCCTCCAGCGGCGGCGCGTCCTTCCGCTCCAGCAGGTGGCGGCACAGCGCCTGCAGGTAGGCCGCGAGCGCGGCGGCCCGTTCGACCGTCAGCGGCGTGTCGCACACGCGCAGTTCGATCGTGCCGTATTCCGGTTTCGGCCGCAGGTCCCAGTAAAAATCCTTCATGCTCCTGATGATGCGCGTGCGCTCCATCTTGGCGAAATAGACGTCGGCGAAATCGGCCCAGCTGAGCGTGAACGGGGCGCGGCCGCTCAGCGGGAACGCCGAGACGGAATTCAGGCGCGCCGAATCGAAGCCGCTGTCGTGCCCCTGCACGAACGGCGACGACGCGGACAGGGCGATGAAATGCGGGATATAGCGCGACAGCGCGTGCAGCAGGAACAGCGCGTCGTCGCCGCTGGCGCAGCCGATGTGCACGTGCTGGCCGAACACGGTGAACTGCTTGGCCAGGTAGCCGTACAGCGCCGACAATTCCTGGTAGCGCGGCTTGGCCGAGATGCGCTGTTCGGACCAGTGCTGGAACGGATGCGTGCCGCCGCCGGCGATGCCGATGTTCAGCACGTCGCTGGCGGCGACCAGCGTGTCGCGGATCTCCAGCAGCTCGGCCAGCAGCGTGCGGTAGTCCGTCTGCACGCTCGAATTTATCTCGATCATGCTCTCCGTGATCTCGGGCGTGACGTTGCCGGGAAACGGCTTGCGCTTCAGCAGGTGCATCAGATCGGGGCTGGCCGGCGTGAGGTCGAAGTCGGACAGGCTGACGAGCTGCAGTTCCAGCTCCACGCCGAACGTCAGCGGTGCCGAGGTGGCAAAGGGTTCAAGAGGCATGGTTGATCTCCGGCGCTTCGCGCGCCCACACGAGGGCGCGCTGCAGGATGATGGGACCGAATACTTCGAGCAGCATCGTCACGGCGGCCACGGCGCGCAGCTCCTCGACGACCTGCACGCCCGCGTGGCGCGCATGCTCGATCAGCAGGATCACGAACACGGACAGCGGCGTCAGCGCCACGCCCGTCAGCGCGCCCTTGCGCCACGAGATGCCGGACAAATGGGCGAACGCCGTCACGCCTGCCGTCTTGGCAAGCAGGCGCACGAGCACGAGCGCGACGGCGAGCGCCGCGCCGGCCCACACGCGGCGCCAGTCGAGCGTGGACGCCGCGAACACGAACAGCACGACGGTCAGCAGCTCGCCCAGCGCGCCGAAATTGCGCTGCGCCTGGCTGAATGCGACGCGGCGGTGGCGCGCCGTCAGGCCGAACGCGAGCGCCGCGACGACGGGCGACAGGCCCAGTGCGTACGTGATCGCGACGAGCAGGATCACGGCCAGCGCGAAGGCGACGGTGGCATCCTGCGCCAGCTTGCCCAGCAGGCGCAGGACGCCCGGTACGACGAGGCCGAACACGGCGCCCGTGAAGGCCGAGACGCCCAGCACGACGAAGCTGTTCCACAGCGCGTCGCCGACGTCCTCGAACGTGCGGAAGATCCACAGGCCGACGGTGGCGTTGAACGCGAACACGGCCAGCACGCAGTTCAGCGCACACAGGTGCAGCGCCCGTTCCGTCACCTGGCCCGAGCTTCTCTGTTCGTTGATCACGCGGACCACGGTCGCGGGCGACGTCGCCATCGACAGCGACGCGAGCATCAGCCGGTCGATCAACGCCACGCCGAACGCGTTCGCGACGAGGTAGACGCCGATGAAGGTGAGGCCCGCTTCGACGAGGCCCGTGACGCCGATCCACGGATTCGTGCGCAGCCAGCGCAGGTTGATGCGGTAGCCCAGCTCGAACAGGATCAACCCGAACCCGACGTCGGCCAGCAGAAGCGTCGTACCGCCCCCCGACGGCGGCAGCGGCAGCACGCCGAGCTGGGGCGCGGCCAGGATGAAGCCGACGAGGCCATAGAAGCTGATGCGCGGCAGGCCCGTCCAGCGCTGCCCGAATTCGCCGACCAGCCAGGCCAGCGTGATCGCGAAGGGCCAGGCGAGGCTCGTGAGGATAGCCAGAAAATCCTGCATGCCCTCTCCTTTGTCAAAATGTTATGACCTGCGACCGATTCTACAAGAGGGTGATGTGCGCACGATTACATGTAGGAATTGCGGAAGGTAGAATGCCGCATGACCCAATCGATCTCCGCGCCAGCCGCACGCCCCCCGATCCGCCTGACGGCCCAGGTACTCACGTGCCTGATGTTCTGCATGCTGGCCGCGCCCATCATCTGGTTCGGCCAGCGCGATCCGCTGGCCGCGTTCGGCGGCCCGATGGCGCCGCTGTGGCAGCTGCTGATCGGGCAGGGTCTCGCATTGCTGGCCGCCGTCGGCTCGTACGTCATGTTCCGCCTGACGGCGCGGGCGAAGTCGACCACCGACACGATCGCGAGCTATGCGCGCCTGGACCTGCGCGGCCTGAATCCGTTGTGGATCGCGCTCGCCGCCGCCATCGGCGAGGAGACGCTGTTCCGCGCGGCGCTGCAGCCGCTGCTGGGCATCTGGATCACGTCGCTGATCTTCGTGGTCACGCACACGCCGGCGTACCGCTTCCGCCGGCTCGACTTCGCCACGCTGGCGCAGGCGGCCGGCGTGTTCGGCGGCAGCGTCGCGCTGGGCCTGATTTATGAGTACGTCGGCTGGATCGCGGCGGTGCTCGTGCACCTGTGGATCGACATCATCGGTCTCTTGATCGTGCGCGCGGCGGCACGCGTGCGGTGATTACTTGCTGAGCAGGCGCATGGCTCGTTCCAGGCCATCGATCGTCACGGGGAACATGCGGTTGCCCATGATCTGCCGGATGACGGCGATCGACTGCCGGTACTGCCACAGGTGTTCCGGTTCCGGGTTCAGCCACGCGAATTTGGGGAAGGCGTGGCAGAACCGCGCGAGCCATTCCGCGCCCGGTTCCTCGTTGGCGTATTCGACGGAGCCGCCCGGCGCCAGGATTTCGTAGGGGCTCATGGTCGCGTCGCCGACGAAGATCAGGCGCGTGTCGGGCGGGTAGGTGCGCAGCACGTCCCACGTCGGAAAGCGCTCGGCGTGGCGGCGGCGGTTGTTCTTCCACAGGTGGTCGTAGACGCAGTTGTGGAAATAGTAGAACTCCATGTGCTTGAACTCGGCCTTCGCCGCCGAGAACAGTTCTTCCGTGCGCTCGATGTGGTCGTCCATCGTGCCCCCCACGTCCAGCAGCATCAGCACCTTGATGCGGTTGCGCCGCTCCGGCTGCATCCTGATGTCGAGCCAGCCGGCGTTGTTGGCGGTGGAGCGGATCGTCTCGTCCAGCGCCAGCTCGTCCGGCGCGCCCTGGCGCGCGAAGCGGCGCAGGCGGCGCAGCGCGACCTTGATGTTGCGGATGCCCAGTTCGCGCTCGCCGTCGTAGTCGCGGTAGGTGCGCTGGTCCCACACTTTGACGGCACTGCGGTTGCCGCCCTTGCCACCGATCCGGATGCCTTCCGGATTGGTGCCGCCGTTGCCGAACGGCGACGTGCCGCCCGTGCCGATCCACTTGTTGCCGCCTTCGTGGCGCTCCTTCTGTTCCTTGAGGAGTTCCTGCAGGCGGTCCATCAGCTTGTCGTAGCCGAGCTTCTGCAACTCCGCCTTCTGCTCGGGCGTGAGCTCGCGCTCCAGCCGTTTGATCAGCCAGTCGAGCGGAATGTCCGCTTTGGTGTCGAACACCGTCTCGATGCCCTTGAAAAAGGCGCCGAACGCGCGGTCGAACTTGTCGAAATGGGCTTCGTCCTTCACCAGCGTCAGGCGCGCGAGATAGTAAAACTCGTCGAGCGACGGCGCGATCACCTGCTTCTGCAGCGCTTCCAGCAGCGTGAGGAATTCCTTGATCGTGACGGGGACCTTCGCGTCGCGCAGGGTGAAGAAGAAGTCGATCAGCATCGCGTGCCCCTTACTCCGCGTGGCGCACGAGGCGGTAGTGCAGATGCGATTTGATCTCGTGCCACTCGCCGCGCACGATGCTGTACATGACCGTGTCGCGGACGGTCCCGTCGCGGCGCGGCGCATGGTGGCGCAGCACGCCATCCTTCTTCGCGCCCAATCTCTCGATGGCGGCCTGCGACGCGTAGTTGAAATTATCGGTGCGCAGGCCGACGACGGCGCAGCCCAGCGTGTCGAACGCGTGCGACAGCAGCAGGAGCTTGCAGCTCGTGTTGACGTGGCTGCGCTGGCGGCTTTTCGCATACCACGTGTAGCCGATCTCCACGCGGTCGATCGCGGGCATGATGTCGTGGTAGCTGGTCGTGCCGATCACGGTGTCGCTGGACGCGTCGACGACGGCGAAGGCGACCCGGTTCGGCGTCTCCAGCCCCATGCGGATGTACGCTTCCGTGTCCTGCGGCTCCGGCACGGACGTGATGCGCAGGTTCCACAGTTCGCCGTCCGCGGCTGCCGCGCGCAGGCCGTCCAGGTGGTGCAGCCCGAGCGGCTCCAGGCGCACGCCGTTGAATTCGAGGGTGACGGGAGCGACCTGGATCATCGGTTGTGCCTCGCCATCGCCACCAGCCGCTCGAACAGGCTCACGTCCTGCTCGTTCTTGAGCAGGGCGCCGGCCAGCGGCGGCACGATCGTCTTGCCGTCCTGGCTGCGCAGGACTTCGGCCGGGATGTCCTCGGCCAGCAGCAGTTTCAGCCAGTCGAGGAATTCCGACGTCGACGGCTTTTTCTTCAGGCCCGGCAC
Organism: uncultured Massilia sp.; assembly: GCA_946481275.1. The sequence continues at coordinate 299 of CAMLMV010000086.1, read as the reverse complement.
GTCGCGCAGCTCATAAAAACTCTGCAGCGCGGCGGACAGCAGGTCGGCCTTCAAGGTCGGGTAGTGGACCTTCACGATTTCCGCCATCGTGTCGCGGTCGGGGAATTTGATGTAGTGGAAGAAGCAGCGGCGCAGGAAGGCGTCCGGCAAGTCCTTCTCGTTGTTCGACGTGATGATGACGAGGGGGCGGTGCTTCGCCACGACCATCTCGCGCGTCTCGTACACGTAGAACTCCATGCGGTCCAGTTCGCGCAGCAGGTCGTTCGGGAATTCGATGTCGGCCTTGTCGATCTCGTCGA
>CAMLMV010000085.1 GCA_946481275.1 uncultured Massilia sp. | reverse complement strand
CCATGTGCCGCGAGGTGTGGGGGTTCGAGTCCCTCCGTGGGCACCAAAAGCTACCCGGTCGTAAAGGCCACCGGAAATCCGGCGCAAAACGCCGCAATCTTTGCAAAAGGATTGCGGCGTTTTGCGTTGATCTCAATGTCCGTTTGTAACGGACACCTGCCCCAGGTGCGCCCCCAGGAACGCGCCGATGCGCCGCTCGTATTCCTCGGGCGCGTACGCATGCAGGTTCACGTGCGCGGCGCCCTCCACCACCCACAACGCCTTTGGCTGCGCGGCCGCCGCGAACAGGCGCTCCGTTTCGGCCAGCGTCGTGTGCAGGTCGGCGCTGCCGGACGCGATCAGCACCGGCGCCTTCACCTGTGCCACATACTTGATCGGGTGCAGCGCATCCGGCCGGATGCTGAGACGCAGCGGCAACTGCCACAGCAGCAGCGCGGACAGCGGCCCGCCCACGGGTCCCAGCCGCATGCGCAGGCGGTTGGCAACGGCTTCCTCGATCGTCGGATACATCGATTCCAGCACGACGGCATCGACGGGCGGGCAATCGCGGCACAGCACGAGCGCCGCCGCACCCAGCGACACGCCGATCACGCCGATCCTCTGCCCCGGCGCCCGCCGCCGCAATTCCTCCAGGGCGGCCCGCACGCCATCCGCCTCGCGCAGGCCGAACGTGACGGAAGATGCCGTGCTGGCGCCCTGGCCCGGCAGGTCGATCAGCAGGACGGCATAGCCCTGGGCGTTCAGGAAACGGGCACGGTCGGCCATGTCGCGGCGGTCGCCATGGATCCCGTGCAGCAGCAGGACGGCGCCGCGGCCTCGCCCGGGCAGCCAGGAACCCACGACTCGCTGGTCGGGCGCCGCGCGCAGCAGCACGTCCTCGAAGCCGGGGCCGGCCAGCGCCACGGGACGCGGCTCGACCGCGATCAGCTTCGAGCCGATCGCCCACACGATGGCCGCGCCCACCAGCACAAGGATGGCGAGTACGATCAGGCAGGTCGAGAGCGGCAGGCGGAGCGGCATGTCAGCCATTAGACCGCAATGCCCGAGTCCGGTCCAGCCGGATGCATCAGTGGGCCGCCAGGTCGTCCAGGATGGGGCAATCGGAACGGGCGTCGCCGTGGCAGGAACTGGCCAGGTTGGCCAGCGTGCGCTTCATCGCTTCCAGCTCGGCGATCTTGCGGTCCAGCTCTTCGATGTGCTCGAGCGCAAGGCGGCGCACGTCGGCGCTGGCCCGGTGCTTGTCGCGCCACAGTGCCAGCAGATCCGCGATCTGGTCCAGCGAAAAGCCCAGCGCGCGGCCGCGGTGAATGAATTGCAGCATGCGCACGTCGTCACCGCCGTACAGCCGGTAGCCCGCCTCCGTGCGCCGCGCCGGCGGCAACAGGCCGATAGCTTCGTAATGACGCACCATCTTCGCCGTCACGCCGGATGCCTTCGCTGCCTCGCCGATGTTGAAATAGGTGTCGTTCATGGACATCAGCATACACCTTCCCACGATGGGAAGCTCAAGGGACAGCTTGACTTGCCGCGCCAAGCGGTTAAGCTCGGCGAACCATGAAGAAGACTGTCCTCATCCTGTTCGCCATCGCGCTGGCCGGCCCCGTCGTCCTGAACGCGGCCCCGGCGCCCTGGTACCACTGGCGCAGCAAGAGCACCGGCACGATCGTCTGCTCGCAGACGCCGCTCGGCGAAGGCTGGGCGCGCGCCGACGGGCCCTATCGTGACGCCCGTTGCGAAAAACCATTGCCTGCTAAATAATCCACCAGAGGAGTGTGCAACACGAAGGTCGCCGTAGTCCCCTAACCGAGGAGAAATCGATGTTCAACAACCCCGAGCAATTCGCAAACGCCACCAAGACCCTGTTCGACCTGCAGATGCAGACGTTTAACGCCCTCGCCAGCAAGGCCGTGCAGGGCGTCGAGCAGGTGGTGGCGCTGAACCTGGCGACCGCCAAGCAATCGATGGAAAACACGCTGGAGGCCAGCCGCCAGTTCAGCCAGGCGCCGGACCCGAAGGCGGCCATCGATGCCCTGTCGGCGCGCGTGCAGCCGGGCGTGACGGAAGCGACGGCCTATGGCGAACAGCTCAAGGTCATCATCGGCGACATCAAGAACGAGTTCGAGCAGGCCGCCGACACCCACCTGGCCGAAGCGAAGAATACCTTGTCGGCCCTGATCTACGACGTCACGCAAAACGTCAAGCCGGGCCAGGAAAACGCGGTGGAGATCATCAAGGCCGCCATCGAGAACGCGTTCAAGGGCTACGAACAGGTGACGCAATCGACGCGCGAAGCCATGCGCCGCGTCGAGGAGCAGGTCGCGCGTGCGACCGAGCAACTGAAAGCCGCCCAGTCGCAGTCGCAGACGCAGACGCCGCACTGAATCAGGACGGCCGCGTCCCCACGCCCAGCATCTCTTCGATGTGGGCGAACGACGCGTCGTCCTTCACCACCGACCGCAGCCACACGTGCAGCGGTTGCTCGCCCCAGTGCGCGGCCTTGTCGGCCAGGTAGGCGACGGGGCTGTGCGGCTCCGTGCGGCGGAAGTAGTCGGCCACCGCGCGCAACTGGGCGAGCGCCTGGGCGCGCGATTGCAGCGGGCCTCCCTGCGCCGATGTCTGCATCGGCACTGCCACGACGACGTCGCCAGGAACCGGCACCGCTTCCTTCAATGCCGGCTTGATGAACAGGACGAGACTTTCCAGCCCGGAGCGCGCGGCGCTGAAACTCGGACCGTCCGCACCGACGGCCGCATCGACACTCTTTTCCAGCCGCTCGATCGCATCCGCGCAATGTTCGCAGTCGCGCATCAGGTTCGTATAAAACGTCTGCGACGTACGCTGGCGCGCCCCTTCCAGCTTCGCCAGCGCGTCGCCGCCCTGCATGCGCGCGGCGTCGAAATCGCGCAGCGCGTGACCGTCCGCCCCGTCCGTGAGCGGCACGGCGCGCAGCCACGGCGCGATGCGCGCCGCCAGCCACGCGAGGTTGCCGATGCGGCGCTCGACGCCGTCCTCGTCCGGCAGCGGATACAGCCCGTCCCAGTAACGCTCGCACAGCATCGCAGTCAGCAACAGGCTGTCGGCCAGCGCGCGCACGCCGGCCGTCTGCACGCTGGCTTCGGCCAGCCAGACGGCCAGCTGCAAATCCTTGCTGCGCTTTTCGATCAATTGGGCGCATTCCCGGCCGACGAACTTCCAGTCCGCCTCCTTCAGCTCCGTGACCCAGGCGCCCTGCTCCAGCGACGGATCGTCGGCCTGGCGCGCGCGCACGATGGCGTCGATCTCGCTGGAAAACGCGAGGTCGTCGCCGCAGGGCCTGTCCGCGCTGACGGGCGCGAGCAACCGTTCCAGGTTCAGCATGATGTCCTCCTCACGCCGGTTCGACGGCGTATTTGATCTTGCCCGCCTTCGTCGCGCCGACTTTCACGCGCCCGATCGCGCCGCCCTCCGCCATGCGCGCCAGCACGGCGTCCGCGATCTCGGGCAGCAGCGTGCCATTGAGGATCGTGTCGACGTTGCGCGCACCGGAATCGACTTCCGTGCAGCGCGCCAGCACGGCCGCCACGAGCGCGTCGTCGTATTCGAAGCGGGCGTTGTGGTTGACGGCCACGCGCTGCTTGATGCGTTCCAGCTTGAGCCGGATGATGTTGGCGAGGACGGCGTCGTCGATCGGATAGAACGGCACCACCGTCAGGCGGCCGAGGAACGCGGGCTTGAAATGCTTCATGAGGGTGGGCCGGATGAGTTCGGCCAACTGGTCCGGCGTCGGGCGCTCGCCCGGCGCCTTGTTCAGGCAGGCCTGCATGATCTGGCTCGACGCTGCGTTCGACGTCAGGATGATGATCGTGTTGCGGAAGTCGATCTGCCGGCCCTCGGCATCGTCGAGCACGCCCTTGTCGAACACCTGGAAAAACAGTTCGAGCACGTCGGCATGCGCCTTTTCCACTTCGTCCAGCAGCACGACGCTGTACGGATTGCGCCGCACGGCTTCCGTCAGCACGCCGCCCTCGCCATAGCCGACGTAGCCCGGCGGCGAGCCTTTCAGGCCCGAGACGCTGTGCGCTTCCTGGTATTCGCTCATGTTGATCGTGACGAGCTTGCGTTCGCCGCCGTACAGCAGGTCGGCGAGGGCGAGCGCCGTCTCCGTCTTGCCGACGCCGGACGTGCCGACGAACAGGAACACGCCTTTCGGTTTGTTCGGATCCTCGAGGTTCGCGCGCGCCGTGCGCACGCGCTGGGCGACGATGCCGCTGGCGTGCCCCTGGCCGAGGATGCGTTCGTCCAGCAGACCCTGCAAATTCATCACGGTGCGGATCTCGTCCTTCACCATGCGCCCGAGCGGAATGCCGGTCCACGCGGCGACGATGGCGGCCACCGTCTGGCCGTCGACCTGCACGGGCACGAGCGGCGTCTCGCCCTGCAGCGCATGCAGCTCCCCGATCTTCGCGCGCAGCGCGGGACTGTCGCCCTGCCCCGCTTCCAGCCGCGCGCGCATCGCGTGGATCTCGGCGCACAGCGCCTGCTCGGCATCCCAGCGCGCACGCAGGCGCTCCTGTTCTTCTAGCGCCTGCGCGCGATCCGCGTGCAGGGCCGTCAACGCGGCGGCATGGTCCGCCCCGGCGCTTTGCTCGCGCACGAGGGCCTGGATGCGCGCGTCGAGACGCTCCACCGCGCGCGTGCAATCCTCCAGCACGGCGGGCGTCGCCTTCTGGCCCAGCGCGACCTTGGCGCACGCGGTATCGAGCACACTGACCGCCTTGTCCGGCAGCTGGCGGCCGCTGATGTAGCGGTGCGACAGGCGCACGGCTTCCACGATCGCCTCGTCGTAGATGCGCACGCCGAAGTGCGCCTCCATCAGCGGCGCCATCGCGCGCAGCATCGCGCTGGCCGTCTCCTCGTCCGGTTCCTCGACCTTCACGACCTGGAACCGGCGCGCCAGCGCGGCATCCTTTTCGAAGTATTTCTTGTACTCGCTCCACGTGGTGGCCGCCACGGTGCGCAGCTCGCCCCGCGCCAATGCGGGCTTCAGCAGGTTGGCCGCGTCGTTCTGGCCGGCCGTGCCGCCCGCGCCGATCATCGTGTGCGCCTCGTCGATGAACAGGATGATCGGATGCAGGCTTTTCTTCACCTCGTCGATCACGTTCTTCAGGCGGTTCTCGAACTCGCCCTTGACGCTGGCGCCGGCCTGCAGCAGGCCCAGGTCCAGCACGTGGATCTCCACGCCGCGCAATACGTCCGGCACGTCGCCTTGCGCGATGCGCAGCGCGAGGCCTTCCACGACGGCCGTCTTGCCCACGCCCGCCTCGCCCGTCAGGATCGGGTTGTTCTGGCGCCGGCGCATGAGGATGTCGATGACTTGACGGATTTCCGCATCGCGCCCGATCACGGGATCGAGCCTGCCTTCGCGCGCGCGCGCCGTCAGGCAGGTCGTGTACTGGTCGAGCGCGGGCGTCTTGCCGGGTGCGCTCCCCTGCAATTCGGTGACGGGATCCGCGGACGGCGACGGCGCGGCGGCCAGCACCGCCGGCGCTTCGTCGGAACCGTGCGTCAGCTTGTCGAAATCGTGTTTCAGCCGGTCGAGCGGAAAGCCGGCGAAATGGCGCGACGCGCGCTGGGCCAGTTGCGCGAGGCCGGGCTCCGTCAGCAGTGCGAGCAGCAGGTGGCCGCTGCGGATGGCCTGCGGCTGTCCGGATGCAAGGTGAGCAGTACTGAGGGATGCGATCAGCCAGGCATGCTCGAACAGCACGGGCAGGTGGCGCGAGAACACGGGCGTGCGCGCGCTGCCCGACGGCAGGCGCTCCACTTCCTTGCGCAGGTCGGATTCGAGGCCGGTCAGGCTGACGTCGGCCGCGCGCGCCACCACCACGAGGTCGCTCCCGGGCTGCTCCAGCAGCGCGAGGAACAGGTGCTCGATGTCGACTTCGTACTGGCCGAGCCCGACGCAGATGCCGGCCGCGCGCGTGGCGGCCGACCGCGTGACGTCATTCAGCTTGGCGATCAGGGTCTTCAGGTTGATGTCCATGTCGATGTCCTTTTGGTGGTGGCCTTGCTGATCGCATAGTTCAGCGAGGATGGCTGCAGCACGGCGTTGAAATTGACGGGTTCGACGCCCGGGCCGGCGTGCAGGGTCGCATTGATGACGAAGTCGAGGCGGTTGACGCCGCCCTGCCCGGGGGCCAGCACGGCGCTGACGTTCTTCAGGCGCGGCTCGTGGCGCTCGATCGCCTCCTTCAGGCAGGCGCAGATCGCGGCCCGGTCTTCGCTGCTCGACAGGCAGAACGCGGCGAAATCGGTCAGGCCGTAGTTCAGGATCGACGCGCGCGCCAGCGGATAAGCGTCGAACGCCGCGGGCGGCATGCCGGCGCGGGCGTTCAGCAGGGCTTCCAGGTCGCGCGCGACGTTGTCCTTGAGCTGTTCGACGCCGGCGCGCCCCGGGTGGGCGCGTTCGCCCATCAGGCGGTCCAGCAGGCCGGGAAGATAGGCGGTCATCGCTGCTCCCGTTCAAATCGCAGTAAAAAAACCGCGGCCCGGAGGCCGCGGAAGACGCGGGGAAGACGTATTCAGACGACCCGGTTCGTGGCGAGATCCCAGCCGCCCGACGTGTTGCCGCCGGCGCCGCCGCCGATCTTTTGCTGGGTGTACTTCCATTTGATCTTCGAGAATTTCAGGCCGACCTTCTCGTGCAGGAAATCGCCTTCCGCGACCGTCGGCTTGACGGAGCCGATCAGCACGTTCTCGATCTCGATCTCGAAATACTTGACGCGTTCGCCCTGCCCGTCGGCGCGCATGAATTCGAATTTCGCCTTCGGGATGGTCTTGCCCGACGAGCAGGTCTGCAGCAGCAGCGGCGAAGACAGGTCGGCCAGCTTGGCGATCTGGATCTCCTCGTGCTCGCAGCGCTCGGCCGTATGGCCGCCGCCCGTCGACGCTGTCGCGGACTTCGGCTGGGTCACGCCCCAGTTGACCGATTTGCACTCGATCCAGTCCTTGTGCTTGTCGTCGGCCGATTCGCCCTTGATGCCGTCGATTTGCAGGTACACGTCAATTGCCATGTTCTACTCCAGTTCAGGTTGTTGAAAGAATCAGTTCTTGGTCGATTGCGGCAACTCCGCGACCAATCGGAGCGAAACGGACAATTCGTCGAGCTGGAAATGGGGCCGCAGGAACGACACGGCCCGGTACACGCCCGGCCGCCCGGGCACCTCGGCCACCTGCACGCTCGCTTCGCGCAGCGGGAATTGCGCCTTCTGTTCCTGGCTCGCGTTGTCGTCCAGGAGGACGTATTGCGTGAGCCAGCGGTTCAGGTAGTCCTCGACGTTCGACGCGGCGGCGAAGCTGCCGATCTTGTCGCGCATCATGGCCTTCATGTAGTGGGCGATGCGCGACACGGCGAAGATGTACTGCAGCTGCGACGACAGCAGCGCATTCGCATTGGCCGCCTCGTTCGCGTACTTGCGCGCCTTCTGCGCCGACTGCGCGCCGAAGAACGCGGCATACGACGTGTTCTTGCAGTGCACGAGCGAGATGAAGCCCAGGTCCGACAACTCCTTCTCGCGCCGGTCCGTGATCGCCAGCTCGGTCGGGCATTTCAGCGCGATCTCGCCCTCGTCCGTCTTGAACGTGTGCGTGGGCAGGTTTTCCACCAGGCCGCCGCCTTCGACGCCGCGGATGGCGGCGCACCAGCCGTAATCCTCGAACGCCTTGGTCAGCTTGGTCGCGAACGCGTAGGCGGCGTTACACCACAGGTATTTCTGGTGATCGGTGCCGTCCACGTCCTCGACATAATTAAAGCCTTCCGTGGCGGTGCCGTCGGCCGGGTTGTACGGCAGCCGGCCCAGGAAGCGCGGCAGGGTCAGGCCGACGTAGCGAGAGTCCTCCGATTCGCGGAACGCCTTCCATTTCGCGTATTCGACGGTGTCGAACACCTTGGCCAGGTCGCGCGGCTTGCCCAGGTCGCCGAAGCTCTCGATGCCGAACAGTTCCGGTCCCGCCGACGTGATGAACGGCGCATGGCTGGCCGCGGCCACGTGCGACATCTGCTCGAGAAAATAGATGTCCTCGGGCTGGCGCGTGATCTCGAAGTCGCCGATCAGGGTGCCGTACGGCGCGCCGCCGAAGCTGCCGAATTCTTCTTCGTACACCTTCTTGAACAGCGTGCTCTGGTCGAACTCCAGCGCCGACTGGAAATCTTTCACGAGCTCGCGCTTGCTCGCGTTGAGCATGCGCACCTGCAGGCCGCTGCTCGTCGCCGTGTTCTTGACGAGGTAGTGCAGCCCGGTCCAGCTGCGCTCCAGCTTCTGGAATTCCGGCGCGTGCATGATCGCGGACAGCTGGGCCGAGATCATCCGGTCCAGCTCCGCCAGGCGCGCATCGATCGTGGCCGACAGGTTCGTCGACACGACCATCGTGCCTTCCATCACCTGCGTCACGAGTTCGGAGATGATGTCGCGCGCCCGTTCGTGTTCGCTGGTCGATTTCGCTACCCGGCTCTGTTCGACGATCTGGTCGAGCAGGGACATGTCCAGTTCACCGGCCTGCGCCGGTACCGCGTTCGCCGTCTCGAGGATCGCGCTCATGCTTCCTCCTTGCCGCCCTTGCCGCCTTTGCGGAGACTGCCGAGTTTTTCCGTGTTCGACAGCACGTCGCTGAGCAGGTCTTCCAGCTTGTCGTTGCCGGCCAGCTTGTTGCGCAGGTCGGCCAGCTTGCCGCGCGCTTCCAGCAGGCCCTTCAGCGGCGCCACCTGCTGCACGACGGCTTCCGGGCGGAAGTCGTCCATCTGCCTGAACTGCAGCTGCACGGCGAATTCGCCGCCTTCCGGCGACAGGTGGTTCTCCACGCGGAAGCTCGTCGCGGGCGCGACGCCGCCCAGCACTTCGTCGAAATTGTCGGCGTCGACGTTGACGAACTTGCGGTCCTTCAGGCGCTTCTTCGCCGCCTCGGGATCCGAGCCGAAGTCGCCCAGCACGCCGACGACGAACGGCAACTCCTTGTTCTCGATGGCGTCGCCGATCTCGACGTCGTACGTCATCTGCACGCGCGGCGCGCGCACTTTCTGCAGGCGTTTCTGCACGCTTTCATTCTTTGCCATGTCGACTCCAGTGGGCTGTGGACGGATTACTTGAGCGCGCCGAACGGATCGCTCGATGCGGTGGAACGGGCGGCGGACGCGGCACCGACGGCCTTCTTGACCGTCTCCTTCACGCGCGGTGCGGCGGGACGGTTGTTCGGCACCAGCACGTCTTCGTTGAGGCTCGAGCGCAGCAGCTTGGCCAGGTCCTGCGCCTCCGTGCGCACGTTGCCGGTAAGGTTGTTTTTCTGGCTCAGGTCCGACAGCGCCTTGCTCGTCACGCGCAGGCCGCTGACGGCGACGATGCTGTTGGCCAGCGTATCCTCCGGGTCGCGCTCGAGGGCTTCCAGTGCGTCGACGATCGCCTCGCCGTAATTCGTGCTGTCGAAATGCATCTGGGCCATGCGCACCCATGGCGTCTTGTCGGTCGGGAAGGCGGTACCCGCGGTCTTCAGGATCGCGTAGGCCTTGTCGTTCTGGCCCGCCAGCACGGCGGCATCCGCTTCGGCCATCGCGCTCGCCATCGTCGGCGCCGTCTTGCCGGCATGGCTCGCTGCCGGCGCGGTACTGGCGCAGGCCGACAACAACATGACACATGTGATGGGCACCGCCGCAAGCGGCATCAGGCGTTCGAAGGTCATCTGGCTCTCCCGGGTTGAAATCAGACGCCATTATTGGTGAACGATTTCCGGGGAGAATTGCGTACCATCAACGCAGCTTTGCTGCCTCATTGCGCCCCGTCGAAGACGCGGTTGCGCCGGTATTGCGCCTGCTCAGGGTGCATGGCGGGCGATCCCGTTAAATCTTCCTGTCTCTTTATCAGATGCAAGGAAAACCGATGAAACGAACGTGGATCGTGTTGTGGTTCGCCTGCCTTCTCGGCGGTTGTGGCGGCGGCACTCTCGGGCTGCGCAAGCCGGCGCCGGCGCCGGAGTCCCAGCTGCCGCCGCGCAACGTCGTCATGCACCTGCATGCGGCGCCGCGCCTGAACGTCGACGCCCGCGGCCAGTCGCTGGCGCTGCTGGTCAAGGTCTACAAGCTGCGCCAGCGCGGCGCGTTCGACCAGGCGCCCTACGCCGCCTTCCTGTCGCCGCAGGCCGAGCGCGACGCCCTCGGCGCCGACCTCGTCGAGGCCAGGGAAGTCACGCTTGTGCCGGGCCAGCGCCTCGACGTCAACGACCGGCTCGCGCGCGACACGCCCTGGCTCGGCGTCGTCGCCCTGTTCCACGCGCCGGCAGGCAATGCCTGGCGGGCCGTCGTCCCGGCCGCGGATGCCGAAGGCGCCGGCGTGACCATCGGCCTGCACGCCTGCGCGTTATCGGCCGCCAATGCCGCCAAGCCTTTGTCTCTTGTCCACTGTCAATAAGCGCCGCAACGTTTCCAGCAAGCTAGAGATTTGCGAAGGGAGGCTCATGAACATTCCGGCGAAGGTTTTATGGGGCGAAGGGCTGTTCCTGCGTCCCCAGCACTTCCAGCAACAGGACCGCTACCACGAAGCGCGCCTGAACGAGACGGCCAGCGCCCTGCACCCCTATTGCTGGGGCGTGCGCAGGCTGGCCATCGATACCGACGCCCTCAAGGCCGACACGCTGCGCGTGACCGAGCTGGCGCTGATCTTCCCGGACGGCGACCTCGTGCGCGCGCCGGACCAGGATCCGCTGCCGGCGCAAGTCCGCCTGGACGAGCTGCCGCCCGACGTTCAGACAATCACGTTCCACGCCGCCCTGCCCGTGCTGAAACCGCATGGCGACAACTGCGCCGAGCGCGGCGCGGCGCGGCCGGACGTCCGCTTCGGCCAGCGCGAGCACGACACCCTGGACCTGTTCAGCCAGGCCGCCCCAGCCCCCGTGGCCTATCTCACGCGCACGGTGCGCCTCGTGTCCGAACTCGACGCGCTCGACGCCTACGACAGCTTTCCGCTCGTGCGCCTGCAGCGCGTGGCGACGGGCGGCTTCGAGATCGACCAGGCGTTCACGCCGCCGAGCCTGTCGATCGCGGGCGCCTCCGGCCTGCACGCGCGCCTCGTGCGCCTGATGGAAAAACTGCTGGCCAAGGTGAACGCGTTGTACGGCCATTACCGCGAACCGGGCCGGCACGTCGTCGAACTGCGCGGCGGCGACGTCGCGTCGTTCTGGCTGCTGCATACGGTCAGCACCGGCTACGCGGCGCTGACCCATTACCTCGCCCACCGGGAACTCCATCCGGAACGCCTGTTCCAGGAACTCCTGTCGCTGGCCGGCGGGCTGATGACGTTTTCACGCACGGCCCGGCTGGAAGACCTGCCGGCCTATGCGCACCAGGATCCGGGACCAGCCTTCGCCCGCCTCGACGGCATCCTGCGCGAGCTGCTCGACACCGTGATCTCGTCGCGCTATTTCGCGATCGCGCTGTCGAACGACCGGCCCTCGTATCACCTGGGCGCGCTCGACTCCGGCAAGATCAATGTCCAGACGACCCTGTACCTCGGCGTGGCCGCCGACCTGCCGGCGCTGCAGCTGGTCGACATCGTCCCGCTGCGCTTCAAGATCGGCGCCCCCGAAGACGTCGACAAGCTCGTGCTGACCGCCATGCCCGGCGTAAAGCTGGCGCATGCGGCCCAGGTGCCCAGCGCGCTGCCCGTGCGGCCGGACATGGTGTATTTCGTGCTCGAGAACCGCGGCGCGCTGTACGACAGCATGCTCAAGGCGCAGGCCATCTCGATCTATGTGCCGAACGGCATCCGTGACCTCAAACTCGAACTGATTGCGATCGCAGCATGAACCATCCCGTCGAACGGCGCGCCGCGCCCTCCCAACGCGGCGCCGCCGGCACCGCCCCCGCCTCCCTCGTCGACCTGATGTACGAGGGTTTCTACGCCCTGTTCCTCCTCAAGAGCGGTTGCGGTCCGCAAGACCAGGCCGCCTTCGCGGACCGCATGACGGGCTTCCTCGGCGACGTCGACCGCAGCGCCAAATCGCTCGGCATCCCCGCAGACGACGTAACGGCCGCGAAATACGCGTTCTGCGCGGCCGTCGACGAGATCATCCTCGGCGCGGACTACGCCATCCGCGAGGCGTGGGAGACCCGCCCGCTGCAACTGCGCCTGTTCGGCGACCAACTGGCCGGCGAACATTTCTTCCAGCGCCTGGAAGACTTGCGCGCCAAGGGCAGTGCGCACCTGCAGGCGCTCGAGGTCTATCACCTGTGCCTGCTGCTCGGCTTCCAGGGCCGCTTCGCGCTGGACGGCCGGGACAAGCTGAACTACCTGACGGCGCGCCTGGGCGACGAGATCGCCCGCATGCGCGGCAAGAGCCGCACGTTCGCGCCGCATGCGGAGCGGCCCGACCAGATCGTCCACAAGCTCGGCAGCGACACGTCGCTGTGGGTCCTGTGCGGCGTGTTCGCGCTGGCCGGCCTGGGCGCCTACCTGGGCTACCGCAGCGCGCTGGGACGCGAGACGGATCGCGCGCTCGTCAGCTACAACGACCTCGTCAAGCTGCCGCCGCGGTCGGCCAATGTGACGATCACGCTGCCGTGACGTGCCGGTGCGCGAACGTCTGCATGACGAGCGCGACCGCCGCGTCGACGCCATGCTCGCGCTTCATCGCGGCTGCGACGTCAGTGGCCCGCGCCGCCATCGCCGGTGCCCCCAGCACGTGACGGAGCTGTCGCGCCAGCGCCGCCGCCGTCACGTTGCGCCGCTTCGCCGGCATGCCCGCGATGCCCAGGCGGCGCAATTCCCGGCCCCAATGCTCCTGCTCGCTGATGTTGGCGACGACGATCGACGGCTTGCCCGCCCGCATGACCGACTGCGTCGTCCCCGCGCCGCCGTGGTGCACGACCGCGCGGCAAAGGGGTTTAATCAGTTCGCCGGGAACTTAGCCAAATCTGCGCAGTCTTATGCAGTATGAGCAAGCTTCTTTCCATTGGCGCCGCCGCCAAGGCACTC
>CAMLMV010000084.1 GCA_946481275.1 uncultured Massilia sp. | reverse complement strand
GTGTGGCCGTCCAGCGATTCGATGTCGCGCAGGATCTGGCGCGCCTCCTCGAACTGGTCCGCGTTCAGCAGGCGGCCGCGCATCAGGAAGCTGACCGCGCGGCGCGTGTCCATCATGTTGCGGCGGATGCGGCCGTTCAAGTCTTCCTCGTGGGCGATCGCATTCAGCGCGGAGGCCGCGTCCTGGTCGGTGAATTCCTTCTGCAGCACGCGCTGGCTGACGTCTTCCAGGCTCTCGTAGATGCCTTCCAGCGCGTCGGCCGAGTACTCGGCGTCGGTTGCGTACAGGTCCAGCAGCACGTCCATGTAGTCCTCGATCGAGCCGGGCCGCGAGCGCGCGCGCAGGCGCACGAGGCGGAACACGGGCAGGTCGTCCGTGTGGACCGAGAACAGGATCTTCTTGGCCAGGATGAACGCGACCGTCACGATGCGCGACGGTCCGTCCTCTTCCTCGCGCAGGAAGTCGGTGCGCAGGTGCAGGTCGCCGTTTTCCGCTTCGTAATAGCGCGCGGACGCCTCGATGTCCTGGACTTCGTCCTCGCCGGGCAGGATCACGTCATAGGTCGACTTGACCCAGGCGCGCTCCTCGTCGGTCGGGTCGAGCAGGTCGACCCAGACGGCAGGCGCGTTCTCCAGATCGGCGCGCGACGCGATGGGTATCTGGTTCAGTCGGCCATTTTGTAGGACAAATACGTTGATCATGCGCTGCTTTCTCGGCCGGATTCGGAAACAGCGCAAGTGTACCTGTAAGCCCTGAGGCCGGCCAGTCCGAACGCACGTTTTCCCTGGCAAATTCCCAAATTCGGGGTCAGGTCCAATTTCGCCGCAAATTCGGGGTCAGAGCACTTTTTGTGGCAATGGCCACGCGGCATGTTTGAGGCATCAGCGCAACGAAAGCACCGTTAAGGCACCGGCATGAACGGCAAAAGCGGGACCGAGCGCTGGGGATCGAAATGTGCTCTGACCCCGAATTTTGACAAAAATGTGCTCTGACCCCGAATTCGTCCCGTCGTCCGGTCCGTTCGTCCCTCGACCGCCCCGCGGCCGCGGCGGTTGTCGAATAATCCATCCATGCACATCATCCGATCCGGCGGCGCGGCCGCGCTGCTGCTGGCCGTCCAGGCCGGCCCCCATGCGCAAACCGCGCCCATGCAACAGGTGGTCGTCAGCGCGGACGCGAATGCCCTGCGCGCGCAGTCGACCACGACCTCCATCGTCGTCGGCCGCGACGAGATCCTGCGCCACGGCGACGGCACGCTGTCCGACGTGCTGAAACGGCAACCCGGCATCACGGTCGACGCCAGCCCCGGCAAGGCCGCCGCGATCCGCATGCGCGGCATGGGCGGCGGCTACGTGGCGCTGCTGCTCAACGGCTTGCCGGCACCGGCCGGCTTCGCGCTGGAGTCGCTCGGTCCCGACGTCATCGAGCGCATCGAGATCCAGCGCACCGCCACCGCCGAGACGTCCAGCCAGGCCGTGGCCGGCACCATCAACGTGATCCTGCGCCGCGCCGGCCCGGTCCGGGGCGCTGCCGCGACCGAGATCAAGGCGGGCAGCGCCGTCGTGGACGGCTATCTCGCGCCGCAGCTCGTTGCCCAGCACAGCGGCCGCGCGGGCGCGCTGGCCTATACGCTGGTCGCCACGCTCAGGCACAACGAGAATCCCGTCACGGCCGTCACCACGGAAGCGGGCAGCCATCCCGGCCTGCTGCGCCGCATCGCCTGGTCCGACCACCAGACCGAGGCGCTGGCGGAACTGGCGCCGCGCCTGACCTGGCAGCCGGACGCCCACGACGCCGTCACCGCCCAGGGCTATGTGCGCAAGCGCCGCTTCGACAACACCAAGCGCGAGACGGAGACCACCGAGACCGGCAGCCCGACGGCGTTCCCGCATGCCGTCCAGCGCTTCGCGGCCGATCCGCTGCACGCCTATGCCGACGTGGCGTGGACCCGCAAGCTCGACGGCGGCGCCCGCGTGACGGCCAAGCTGTCCGGCTATTACACGACGCGCGATGCCGGCTTCGTCTACCGCGGCATGGACCTGCGCGACGACCTGCTCGAGACCCATCGCGTCGCCTCCGGCCCGACCGAGCGCGAATGGACGTTCAACGGCAGCTGGCGCCGTCCCATGTGGCGCGGCCACCTGCTCGCGGCCGGCTGGGAACTGGGCCGCAAGCGGCGCAGCGAATACCGGCACGAACGCCAGACGGATGCGGACGATGCCCTGCTGCTGGCCAGCGACGAGGACTACCGTGCCGGCGTCGCCCGCGGCGCCTTCTTCATACAGGACGAGTGGGATATCGACGACGCCTGGTCGGCCTACGTCGGCCTGCGCCGCGAAGACCTGCGCACGACGGGAGAAGGCAATGCGCACGCCGCGGTCGACGTCCACGCCGGCGCGTGGAGTCCGATCCTGCAAATGCTGTTCAAGCCGGCGGGCACGCGCGACCAGTTCCGCCTCGCCGTCAGCCGGACGTACAAGGCGCCGAACATCATCCAGTTGATGCCGCGCCGGTACACGGTCGACAACAACAACAGCGCCACCAACCCGGACGAGCAGGGCAACCCGAACCTGCGGCCCGAACTGGCGCTCGCCATCGACCTCGCCTGGGAGCGCACGATCGGCAAGGACGGCATGGTGAGCGTCAGCGCGTTCCACAAGCGCATCCGCGACGTCACGCTGTTCCGCACTTCCCTGGCCGACGGCGTGTGGACCTCCACACCGGAGAACCTGGGCGGCGCGACCGTGCGCGGCATCGAATTCGAAGGCAAGGCGACGCGGGGCCCGCTGGCGGCGCGTGTGAACCTGGCGCGCAACTGGTCGTACGTGGACAGCGTGCCGGGACCGGACAACCGTATCGAGGGACAGCCGGCGTACAGCGGCAACGTCGGCCTCGACTACGGCGCCCCCCGCGTCGACCTGGGCGGGACCTGGAGCTACCGTGGCCGGGTGGCCGGCCGCACGAGCGCCGTGCTGTCCAGCGACGACGGCATCAAGCGCCAGCTCGACCTGTACGCGGTGTGGAAGCACGACGCGGCGTCGCGGCTGCGGCTGTCCGTGGCGGACCTGCTGCACCGGGACTATCGCGAACGGGTCGCCTACGATGGCGCCAGCCCGCTCGCGCGCACGACGGTCTACCGCGTGCGCACGACCTGGCGCCTTGTATGGGAACAGGCGTTGTGAATCAGGGCAGTTCGGCCGCGTTCATGCGGCGCTGGATGATCGCCGTGCGGCGCGCGAGGTAGTTCGTGTCGCGGTGGCGGTCATAGTAGCGCGGGTTCGGCAGCATCACGGCCAGGCGGGCGGCCTGGGCAGCGTTCAGGTTCGCGGCCGACGTGCGGAAATAGTGGCGCGCGGCAGCCTCGGCGCCGAACACGCCGCGGCCGAATTCGACCACGTTCAGGTAGATTTCCAGGATGCGCTGCTTGTCCATCACCGCTTCCAGCATGTAGGCGATGACCAGTTCCTGGCCCTTGCGCAGGTAGTTGCGCGAGCCGGACAGGAACAGGTTCTTGGCCAGCTGCTGGGTGATCGTCGAGCCGCCGCCCACGACCCTGTGCTTCTTGTTGTTGCGCTCGTACGCCTTTTCCAGCGCATCCCAGTCGACGCCGTCATGCTCGCTGAAATTGGCGTCCTCGGACGCGATCACGGCGCGCTTGAGGTTGTTCGAGATACGGGAATACGGCACCCACACCTGCTCCAGCTTCGCGTTCGGATTCTGTTCGCGCAGCGCCGACAGCTGCTGGCGCATCATGCTCGTGGACGACGGGTTGAACTGCGTCCACCAGCACACCATCGCGAAGAAATACAACTGCACCAGGACGACGAGCAGCAGCGGCCCGAGGATGATCCACTTCAGCCAGCGCCGCCCGCCGGTTTTTGCGCGCGCCGGGGCGCCCGCCTTGAGCGTGCCGATGCCGCTCATGATGCGCGCATGCGGGACAGCAGGGCCGACGTCTCCGGCCGCACGCCGCGCCAGGTGAAGAACGCTTCCGCCGCCTGCTCGACCAGCATGCCGAGACCGTCGCGCACGGTCGCGCCGTGCGCTGCCGCGAACGCCATGAACGGCGTCGGCTCTTTCCCGTACATCATGTCCAGTGCCAGCGTGCCCGCGCGGAAGGCCGACGCGGGCACGGGCGGCAAATCGGCCGACAGGCTCGCCGACGTGGCGTTGACGACGACGTCGAACGGGCCGGCGATATCGGCGAAGCCGCAGGCGCCGATCTGCCCCGCATACGCCACGTGGCCGGCAAAGTGGTCGACGAGCGCATCGGCCGTCGCGCGCGTGCGGTTGGCGATCACGATCGCTTCCGGTTTCTCGTTCAGGAACGGCAGGATGACGCCGCGCGCCGCGCCGCCCGCGCCCAGCAGCAGGATGCGCTTGCCGGTGAGCGGCACGCCGGCATTCTTCACGATGTCGGCCACGAGGCCCGGCCCGTCCGTGTTATCGCCGACGATCTCGTTGCCCTCGAAGCGCAAGGTGTTGACGGCACCCGCCAGGCGCGCCCGCTCTTCCAGCCGGGTGGCCAGCGCGGCCGCTTCCAGCTTGAACGGGACCGTCACGTTGGCGCCGCGGTAGCCCTGCGCGGCGAGGTCGCGGACCGTGTCGGCAAAACCGTCCAGCGGCGCCAGGCAGCGTTCGTACGAGATGTCCTCGCCGGTCGCGGCCGCGAAGGCGGCGTGGATGTCCGGCGATTTGCTGTGGGCGATCGGGTTACCGATCACGCAATATTTATCCGTCATTGGGTCTCCTGTTATCCTTCGCCGCGCAGTTCCGCCTGCAGTTTTTCCTCGCGGGTGAACTTGAAGCGGGTGACGACGATCCAGAGGTCGTCCTTGTCGGTCGAGCGCATATTGGCCGGGAATTTGCCGAACGGCGCGGCGCGACGCACGATCGCCAGCGCGGCCTTGTCCAGCGCCGGATTGCCGGAGCCGCGTTCGATGCGCGGTCCGCCTTCCTTTTCATAGAGCGTCCCATCCTGGAAGATCGGGATGTAGACGACCAGCTCGCCGTACAGCTTCTTGCCGTTCTGCTGCGGGAAATTCAGCGTACCCACTTCTTCGACGCGCTTCTGCATCGCCTTGTAATACATGGCGTAGCCGACCTCGCGCGTGCTGGGGCTGATGAACGTCTTCTTCGGGCGCTTGTTCTCGTCGGCGATGCGCTGGGTGATCTCGGCCGTCATGCGCGCGATGGCCTTGGTGGAATCCAGGTTGTCCTCGCCGGTGCGGCTGGGGTCCGGCCTCGTCTGCTCGGAGACGGGGGCGCTGTTGAACTGCGACTGGCGCATCTTCGTCAGCACGCTTTTCTGCTGCTGTTCCAGTTCGGCGATGCGGCGCTGCAGCGCCTTGATGCTGTCGCCGTTCTCGACCTTGCGCAGGTCCGGCAGCGGCGATTGGGCGCGGCCGGCATCGGCGTTGCCGCCGCCGTCCAGGTTGGCCTGGGCCAGCGCGTCCGCCTTGACGGGCGCGCGCGCATGCTTCGCGTTGACCAGGATGACCTCCAGGCCCGGATCGGCCGGTTGCAGCCGAAACGCATCCGGCGCGGCGAAGCGGACCGCCAGCAGGGAGGCGTGCGCCAGCACCGAACAGGCGATGGCGATCATCAGGGGACGGTTGTGTCGGAGGGTGTTCACGCGCTGCGGGGTGGGACGGTTGGGGTCATGGAACTCCCCATTCTACCGTGCAGGCCGGCCGATTTGCGAGCCTTGCGGAAAGACCCGACCGCTGACGTAACCACTAACGCAACAAGATCTTGTCGACGTATCAACGATCGGTATCAGTCACACATCATGCGGCCTGTTCGCCCGTGACGTCGGTCTGCGTCTCCGGATCGGTCACGGCGACCGCACCCTCGGCTTCGGCCGCTTCCGCCGCCGCCGCCTCGCCCGTGTCTTCTTCCTCGTCCAGGCCCAGCTCCTCGGCCGCCTCCGGCGCCACGGCCGCCACTTCGAGGAGGCGCGCCTCCAGCGCCAGGTCGACCTCGTCCCAGCGCACGATGTCCAGGCGGACCTGCGCGCCGCGCGCCGCCTGCGGCATGCCCGGCAGGCGGATCACGAGCGGGATCTCGACGAGGCGCAGCACCTCGTCCTTCAGCACGACGGCCTCGACCTGCTTCGCATTTTCCTGCGCCAGCCAGCGCAGGCACCAGTAACGCTCCATGTTCTGCTGGAAGTCGTTATAGGCGGAATAGGCGGCGTCGAACGCGGAGACGATCGAGAACAGCGTCGCGTCGCGGTGCTTGAACGGGGCGACGAGCGGCGCCGTCACGCCGTTCGTCGCGCATGCGAGGATCTGCCACTGGTTCACGAGGTCCGTGTAGCGGCGCAGCGGCGACGTCGACCAGGCGTATTGATCGACGCCGAGGCCCTGGTGCGGCGCCGCGTGCGTGACCATGCGCACCTGCATCTTGGCCGCCCAGCCGCCGGCACCCGGCCCCTGCGAGCGGTAGATGCCCGGCACGCCGCAGTCGTGCAGCAGCTTGCCCCACGTGCTGTTCGCGAAGATCATCAGCTCGGCCACGATCTTGTCCAGCGGCGCGCCGCGCTTGCGGCGCACGATCGTGACGACGTCGTCCTCGACGTAGAAATTGAAGTCGACGCGGTTCGCCTGCTCCGGTTTCAGGCCGAACGCTTCGCGCTTCTTCATGCGGCCCGCTTCCAGCTGCAGCGCCCACTGCCACAGCAGGCCCAGTTCCATCTTGTGCGGATAATCGCCTTCGCCGTTGTTCAGCGTCTCCTCGTTGACGACGTCGTCGAGGTCGTTGTGGCGCAGGTTGTTCTTGACGGGCACGCGCTCGGCGCGGGTCGTCGTCGAGATCACGGTCCACGTGGCCGGATCCAGCACGGCATACAGCGACAACGCCGGGCAGTCGTTGCCCTCGGCCAGCGTGTAGGCGTCGACGACGTCGTCCGGCAGCATCGTGATCTTGTCGCCCGGCATATACACGGTCGACATGCGCGCGCGGGCGATCTTGTCGATGGCGTCGTCCGGGCGGATGCCCAGGCCCGGCGCCGCGATGTGGATGCCCACGCGGACGGTGCCGTCATCGAGCTTCTCGACGGAGAATGCGTCGTCGATCTCGGTCGTCGTCACGTCGTCGATCGAGAACGCGGCCACGTTCGCCAGCGGCAGGTCGGCCGGCGGGGTCGGCACGGCGACCGGGGGGAAGCCGGCGCCGCGCGGGAAGTGTTCGAACAGGAAGCGGCCCATGTGCAGCTCTTTGGCCGACGCGATGCCGCCCGTGGACAGCATCAGGCGCGGCGCCGTCGTCTGCAGCTCGTCGGCCGCCGTCTCGAGGGCCTTATATTCGATGCTGTTCTTGTCCGGCTTGAACAGCAGTTGCTGGACGAGCGGCTGCATCGCCTGCGGCAGCGTGCCGGCCTTCAGTTCCTCGACATACGCGGCCTGGACGATGGCCTGCTGCTTCTTCTTTTCGATGCCGGCCAGCGCCGCGCGCAGCGATTGTTCCGGCGCCGCCTTGTAGCGGCCGCGGCCCTTCTTGTAGAAGTAGATCGGCGCGCCATGCAGCGCCAGCACGAGGCCGGCCGCTTCGAACGGCAGCGGCGCGTGGCCGAAATATTCCGCGCCCAGTTCGGCGAACCCGAATTCTTCCTGGCCCGCGACTTCCCACAGGAATTCCAGATCGACGTCCGCCGCGACGGCCTTTGCCTGCTCCAGCAGGGTGGCGGGATCCGGCTTGTCGAACTGCAGCATCACGTCGCGCGCCTTGACCTTGGTACGTTTCCCGCTCGGCATTTCGACCTGGTAGGCCTCGCCCGCCTGCGACAGCACGGTGCCGACCTTGAAATCGCCGGACTCTTCGAAAAATAAGTTCATTTTGTATTCGTATTCATATTAAATGCGGTCGCCTCGAGATCGAGCACCTCGGGCAGGAAGATCTCGGTGACCAGCAGCAGTCCCTGGCGGCGGCGATACACGCAGCGCCGCGCAAAATAAGTGTCGCGCGCCGGCTCATTCCGGCCCAGCGCGGCATGCACGCGGGCCAGCAGCGGATGGCCGGGACGCAGCCGCGCGAATTCCAGCGCGCCGCGCGTGACCCGCGGATCGTAAAACAGCGTGGTGCCGAGCGACCGTTCGCCCAGCGCCGAAAACAGGGGCCAGTCGCTCGCGCTGGCACTCATCGGCACGACGGTGTGGCCGTACACGACCGGCTGGCCGTCGCAGCGCAGCAGCACTTCGCGCTCCCACACGCGCTGGGGCCGCGCCAGGCCGATCGCGCCGGCCTCGTCCGCCAGGCAGACATTGCCCGCCTGGCGCAGTTTCTGTACCCGGAAGTGCCGGCTGTGCGCGATCAGGCGCGCCGTCAGGGAGCCCGGCGTCGTCAGCCAGTCGCGCATGGCGGCCGGCGCGCCCGTGCCGTCCGGATGCGCCAGCCAGCGGGCCCGGCGCAGCGACGCCGGCCTCACTGACGATGGTCCGATCCGGCAGCGCCTTGTACTCCGCAGAAGGCCAACACCTCATCGACATACTGCTCGAATTCCGACACCGCGTGGTCGCTGCCCTGGATGACGTGCTGGTGCGCGCCCGCGTAATGCGCAACCATGTCGCGGTAGTCCAACACCTCGTCGCCCGTGGCGGCCAGCAGGAAATAGCGCGCCGGCCGGGTGATGGTCCCGACTTTCAATGCGGCCAGTTCATCGATGTACTCGCGCTTGAATTCGAACGGCTCGCCGGTATGCCACTCGGTCGTGATGCCGACGTGCCTGTCCAGGTCTTTCAAAGGATCGACGGCCGGATTGATCAGCGCGGCGCGGCAACCGAAGCGCTCCGCCAGCCAGGTGGCGTAGAAGCCGCCCAGCGAGGAGCCGATGATCGCGAGATTGCCCGAGTAGCGCTCGACCAGCGTGAGCACGAGGTCCATCGCGGCCTTCGGCGAGGCCGGCAGTTGCGGGCAGGTCAGGTCGCCGGCGCGGCCGGCCGCTTCCATCCGCTGCTGCACCACGCGCGCCTTGAACGAGCGCGGGGACGAGCGGAAGCCGTGCAGATAGAGAAGGTGCGAGGCGCCGCTCATGCCGCCATCGCCTCCAGCAGCTTCTGGTGCACGCCGCCGAAGCCGCCGTTGCTCATCACGAGGATGTGGTCGCCCGGCTGCGCGGCCTGGACGATCGCCTGCACCATGTAGTCGAGCTGGTCGAAGCTGTGCGCGTTGGCCCCCAGCGGTTTCAGGGCGTCGGCCAGCGACCAGCCCAGCGCCTGCTGGCTGCCGAAGCCGAACACGAGGTCCGCATCCTTCAGGCTGCCCGGCAGCGCATCTTTCATCGCGCCCAGCTTCATCGTGTTCGAGCGCGGTTCCAGCACGGCCAGAATCCTGCCACTCGTGCCGATCTTCTGGCGCAAGCCGCCGACGGTCGTCGCGATCGCCGTCGGATGGTGGGCGAAGTCGTCATACACGGTCACGCCGTTCACGACGCCGCGCACTTCCATGCGCCGCTTGACGTTCTGGAAGCGGGCCAGCGAATCGATCGCCTGCGCGGGCGGCACGCCGACGTGGCGCGCGGCCGCGATGGCGGCCATGGCGTTGCTGCGGTTGTGGTGGCCGGTCAGGTCCCAGTGGACGGTGCCCTGCTTGTCGCCTTTAAAAAAGACGTCGAAGCTGGAACCGCCCGGATGCTCGACGAGGCTCCAGTCCACGCCTTCGGAACCGCCGAAACTTTCCTTCTCGCTCCAGCAGCCGCGCTTCAGGACGCGCGCCAGCGACGCTTCGTCGCCGTTCACGACGATGCGGCCGACACCGGGCACGGTGCGCACGAGGTGGTGGAACTGGGTCTCGATGGCGCCGATATCGGGGAAGATGTCGGCGTGATCGTATTCGAGGTTGTTCAATACCGCGGTCTTGGCGTGGTAGTGCACGAACTTCGAACGCTTGTCGAAGAAGGCCGTGTCGTACTCGTCCGCCTCGATCACGAAGAAATCCGAATCCGTTTCGCCCGACAGGCGGGCCGACACGCCGAAGTTCAGCGGCACGCCGCCGATCAGGAATCCCGGCGAATAGCCGGCATCTTCCAGGATCCACGCCAGCATCGACGTCGTCGTCGTCTTGCCGTGCGTGCCCGCGACGGCGAGCACCCATTTATTACGGAGAATGTGGTCGCCAATCCATTGCGGGCCGGAGACGTACGGCAGGCCGCGGTTCAGGATTTCCTCGACGAGCGGATTCCCGCGCGTCATCACGTTGCCGACGACGTACAGGTCCGGGTTCAGGCTCACCTGTTCGGGCCCGTAACCCTGGATCAGCTCGATGCCCTGGGCTTCGAGCTGGGTGCTCATCGGAGGGTAGACGTTGGCGTCGCACCCGGTGACGCGGTGGCCGGCCTCTTTGGCCAGCACCGCGAGGCCGCCCATGAAGGTGCCGCAGATGCCGAGGATATGGATGTGCATGACGTGCCGAAGGGATCTCTGTAATAGCGAATACGCGATTCTACCCGACGCGATGCCATTTTCCTTTCAAGAGTATGATCTCGGACATGATGCCCAATTTAAATGACGACCTACAACAGGTGCGTGCACGCATCGCCGCGACGGCCGCCCGCATGATCGCCCAGGATGGGGCCGATTACTCGACGGCCAAGGCCAAGGCGGCCCGCCAGGTGCTCGGCGTCGACCGCCCTTCCCCGAATTATCTGCCGGATAATCTGCAAGTCGAAGACGAGGTGCGCCGCTACCAGGCGCTGTTCCATGGCCCGGCCCAGGCCGCGCGATTGCAGCACATGCGCAGCGCGGCGCTGGAAGTCATGGAACAATTGGCCGAGTTCCGCCCATATATTACCGGTGCGGTTTTGAACGGAACGGCGGGCGAACATGACGACATCCACCTGCAATTATTTGCCGACAGCGCGAAAGATGTCGAAATCTGGCTGTTGAACCGCAACGTCAATATCGAGATTTCGGAAACTCCCCACTTCAAAGGGGGACGCCACGATCCGGTGGAAACGGTAAGCTTTACGTGGCAAAAAGAAATGGTGCACGCCGAGCTGTATGACATGAACGATTTACGCGGTGCGCTGAAACCCCGCGCGGACGGCAGCCTGCAGCGCGCGGATGCCGCCACGCTCCGTACTTTGATGAATAACGACTCTCTCGAACAAGATGAATAAGAAACACCTGGCCGGCTATGTGATCCTGGCCGCCGCCTTCACCGTCCTCGGCGCCATCGCCGGCGTCAAGCAGGATGCCAAGGGTCCGCTGACGACCACTTATACGCCCACCGACGGCCGCCCGCATACCGCGGTGACGAATCTGTATGCAACGTCGCTGAACGACCTGGCCGGCAAGCCGCAGCCGCTCGCCCAGTGGAAGGGCAAGCCGCTGCTCGTGAACTTCTGGGCGTCGTGGTGCGCGCCGTGCGTGTCGGAGATGCCGGAACTGTCGGAACTGGCAGCCAGGGACGGGGGCAAGCATTTCAATGTGATCGGCATCGGCATTGATTCCCCCACGAATCTCGCCGAGTTTGCCCGCAAAATCAAGATTTCCTACCCATTGTACGTAGGCGGCATGGGTGGCACCGACCTCGCGCGCGGCCTCGGCAACGCGAACGGCGGGCTGCCATTTACGGTGCTGATCGGCGCAGATGGGCAGGTCCGCAAGACTTACCTGGGCCGTCTGAAGTTCGATCAGGTGCGCGCCGACCTGGCCAAGTTGTAGTTCAGGTGAACGGTCGTTCACTTATTTTCCGACTTCTTTTTATCGCTTGCCAACACGTAACGTTGGCGGCAAAATGCCTGTCTTTCGGGCAAACAGACGGTTGAATATGGCGAAAAAGCTACTGCTGCTCAATGGCCCTAATTTGAATTTGTTGGGGACACGTGAGCCTGCGGTGTACGGCGCGACGACGCTGGCCGACATCGAGCAGGCCGCCACCGCCCAGGCACGGGAAGCCGGGGCGGAGATTGTCTGTTTCCAAAGCAACCATGAAGGCGCGCTGATCGACCGCATTCACGCCGCACGCCAGGAAGGCGTGGACGCGATCATCATCAACCCGGGCGGATTGACCCATACCAGCGTGGCGCTGCGCGATGCGCTGGCCGGGGTGGACATTCCGTTCGTGGAAGTGCACATCTCTAATATTTACAAGCGCGAGGAGTTCCGGCACCACTCTTTCCTGTCGGCGATCGCGCTGGGCACGATCTGCGGGCTGGGAGCGGATGGATATCGCTTTGCCATCGACTTCGCGCTGAAACAACGTTAATCTACGTCAACTTCACGCATTCGCGCGTAAGTACCTACCGCCGACGCGCCGTATGCTCTTAAACAAATAATTCCAAGGGGTTTCACATGGATCTAAGAAAACTCAAGACACTGATCGACCTCGTCGCCGAGTCGGATATCGCCGAACTCGAAGTGACCGAAGGCGAAAGCAAGGTCCGCATCGTCAAGTCCTCGGCAATCCCGCAGAATCAGGTGGTCATGGTGCCGCAGCAAGGCGTCCAGCAATACTCGGCACCGGCCGTGTCGGCGCCGGCCGCCGCGCCCGCGGCAGCAGCCCCGGCCGCACCGGCCGAACCGACCGGCCACGTCGTCAAGTCGCCGATGGTCGGCACGTTCTACCGCTCCTCGGCACCGGGCGCCCCGGCGTTCGTCGAAGTGGGTTCGACCGTGAAGGAAGGCGATACCCTGTGCATCATCGAAGCGATGAAGCTCCTGAATGAAATCGATGCCGATCTCTCCGGCACCGTCACCAAGATCCTGGTGGAAAACGGCCAGCCCGTCGAATTCGGCCAGCCGCTGTTCGTGATCGGCTAAACGTCTCCGGCGCGGTCGTCCGACCGCGCCCTCCCGGCACGCTGCCGGCACTCAAAGAAACACCGAACTTACCATGTTTGAAAAAATTCTTATCGCCAACCGTGGTGAAATCGCGTTGCGTATCCAGCGCGCCTGCCGCGAGATGGGTATCAAGACGGTCGTCGTGCACTCCGAGGCGGACAAGGACGCCAAGTACGTGAAGCTGGCCGACGAGTCCGTCTGCATCGGCCCGGCCCCGTCGGCGCAAAGCTACCTGAGCATGCCGGCGATCATCAGCGCGGCGGAAGTCACGGACGCCGAAGCGATCCACCCCGGCTACGGCTTCCTGTCGGAAAACGCCGACTTCGCCGAACGCGTCGAAAAATCGGGCTTCGTCTTCATCGGTCCCCGTCCCGAATCGATCCGCCTGATGGGCGACAAGGTCTCGGCCAAGCAGGCGATGATCCGCGCCGGCGTGCCCTGCGTGCCCGGTTCGGACGGCGCCCTGCCCGACGATCCGAAAGAGATCATCCAGACCGCGCGCCGCGTTGGCTACCCGGTCATCATCAAGGCCGCCGGCGGCGGCGGCGGCCGCGGCATGCGCGTCGTGCACACGGAAGCCGCCCTGCTGAACGCCGTCGCGATGACCAAGACGGAAGCCGGCACCGCGTTCGGCAATCCCGAAGTCTATATGGAGAAATACCTGGAGAATCCGCGCCACGTGGAAATCCAGGTCCTCGCCGACGAACACAAGCAGGCCGTCTGGCTGGGCGAGCGCGACTGCTCCATGCAGCGCCGTCACCAGAAGGTCATCGAGGAAGCGCCGGCACCGGGCATCCCGCGCAAGCTGATCGAGAAGATCGGCGACCGCTGCGCCGAAGCCTGCCGCAAGATCGGCTACCGCGGCGCCGGCACGTTCGAATTCCTGTACGAGAACGGCGAGTTCTACTTCATCGAGATGAACACCCGCGTGCAG
>CAMLMV010000083.1 GCA_946481275.1 uncultured Massilia sp. | reverse complement strand
AGGCTAGTTATTAAGAAAAGCCCGCTCAGTATGCACTGAGCGGGCTTTTTGCTTTCCAGGTTCATTGCGGCAATTCAGGCTTGGGACAGCGGCGCCGGATCCTGCGCCACGGCCGTCGCCGTCTTGCTCTTCGTGATGCTCTCGCCGTCGTCACGGCGCAGGCGCGCGAAAACGAGGGACGACAGCATCGTCATCACGGCCAGCGTGATGAACGCGTGGTGCAGCGCCCTGGTGACCATCACCTGGTCCGTCTGCGGCACGCGGCCCAGGAACCAGGCCGTCACGATCGACCCGGCGGCGAGGCCGAAGCTCATCGACAGCTGCTGGAACGACGATGCGATCGTGCTGGCCATGCTGGAGTCTTTCGATTCCACATCGGCATACGCGAGCGTGTTCATGCTCGAGAATTGCAGCGAATTGAAAAAGCCCTGCAGCAAGCCGATGCCGGCGATGGCGTACCACGGCGTGGATGCGTCGACGAGCGCGAACAGGCCGATCGTCAGGCCGATGCAGATCGTGTTGAACATGAGTACCTGGCGGTAGCCGAAGCGTGCAAGGACTTTCGGTGCGATCAGCTTCATGCCCATCGCGGCGGCGGCCGTCGGCATCATCAACAGGCCCGACTGCCACGGCGCGAGCTTGAGGCCCAGCTGGTACAGCAGCGGCAACAGGAAGGGCAGGCCGCCGATGCCGAGGCGCGTGATGAAGCCGCCCAGCACCGAGATGCGGAACGTGCGCACCTTGAACAATGCGAGGCGCAGCAGCGGGAACTGGGCCTCGTTCGCATGCCAGACGTAGGCGGCCAGCAGGGCGATGGAGAGCGCCAGCATCAGGCCGGCCGTCATGGGGTCGAGCGTGTGTTCGCCGAAGACTTCCAGCAGCCAGGACAGGATCGCCGTACCCGAGCTGAACAGGATCAGCCCGATCACGTCCAGCGGACGCGGCTCGGCCCCGTGGTAGTCCGGCATGTGGCGCCAGACGAGGTACAGGGCGAGCAGCCCGACGGGCACGTTGACGAAGAAGATGGCGCGCCATGAAACCCAGTGCACGATCAGGCCGCCGACGGTCGGGCCCAGCAGTGGTCCGATCAGCGCCGGCAGGATCACGAAGTTCATCGCGCCCAGCAACTCGTTCTTGGGAAACGTGCGGATGATCGACAGGCGTCCCACCGGCATCATCATCGCGCCGCCGAGGCCTTGCAACAGGCGGGCCGCGACCATCATGGGTGCGTTCAGCGACAGTCCGCACAGCACGGACGCCACCGTGAAGATCGCGATCGCCGTGAAGAACACGCGGCGAGTGCCGAAGCGGTCGGCCATCCACCCGCTCACCGGGATGCCCACGGCCAGGCTGAGGATGTAACTGGTGACGACGGATTTGAGGCTGAGCGGCGTGACTTGCAGGCTGGCCGCGATGCTGGGGACTGCGGTGTTGACGATGGTGGCGTCGAGCTGCTCCATGAACAGGGCAGTTGCCACCAGCCACGGCAGATAGCGTTTGATGGTGTCGGTATCGGTCATCGGATAAATTCTTACATAAATCCGATAACCGAGTCGCAACCAGGTCAGTAGTGGTAGGCCGCCTTCAGCAGCAGCAGGTTCACGCCGCCGTTCGGTTTCTTGATGCCGCCGTTCGAGTAGTGCTGCAGGCGCGCGCCCAGTTCCCATTTATTGGCGAAGACGTAGCCGACGCCCACGTGGTCGGCGAATTCGAACGCGGTCGACAGCTGGCGGTGCGTGTTGCGGTACACGCTCGAGAAGACGGCTGCGCCGATGCCGGCGTCGGCATAGAAGCCCAGCTTGTTGTCGGCTTCCCAGCGGAACACCGGCGTGATGCCGACGACGGCCAGGTCCTTCGTGTTGCCCTGCTGGTCGAGCCACTGGTTGGCGCGCCAGTAGGCGACGTTCGCGTCCCAGTAGCCGTTCAGGTGGTAGCCGCTGGTCGGCAGCCAGTTCTTGTTCCAGTCTTTCTGGACCGCGAGACGGACGACCTGCACGTGTTCGCCGCCGCCGGCTTCCACCGACGACGAATCGAAATAACCGTCGGCGGCATGGCCCGCCGCTGCGGCCGACAACGCGGCCACGGCGGCCACGGAACGCATCATTTTTTTCATGGAGAACATTGCCTTTGCTGTGAATGGGAGCCGTGCAAGCAACAGTCACGGCCAAACCGCTATTGTAGCTAGGTCGTTGGAAGGGCGTGGTCGACCTGCTAATTGTTACAATATGGTCAATGGATAATCGAGAGGACGCAATGACGTTACCGACCGTGGCATTTCTCGGCATCGGCCTGATGGGCAAGCCGATGGCGACCCGGCTGGCGCAGGCCGGCTATCCCCTGCGCGTGTGGAACCGCACGGCCGCCAAGGCCGAGGCGCTGCGCGATACGGGGGCCCAACCGCATGCCGACCTGATGGATGCCGTGCGCGGTGCCGACATCGTGATCTCGATCCTGGAAGCGGGGCCGATCGTCGGCCAGGTCATCGACGATGCCCTGCCGGCACTTACTCAAGGCATGCTGTGGATCGACATGAGCTCCACGCGCCAGGACGAAGCCGTGAATTTCGCCGCGCGCCTGCGCCAGGCCGGCTGCCGTTTCGTCGATGCGCCCGTGTCCGGCGGCGTGGGCGGCGCGGAAGCGGGGCAGCTCGCGATCATGGCCGGCGCCGACGCGGCCGACTATGCCCAGGCCGAGCCCGTACTGCGCGTGATGGGCTCGCCGAAAGCCGTCGGTCCCGTCGGCAGCGGCCAGGTGGCCAAGCTGTGCAACCAGTTGATCGTCGGCGCGACGATCAACGTTGTCGCGGAAGCGCTGCTGCTGGCGGAAGCGGCCGGTGCCGATCCGGCTGCCGTGCGCGAGGCGATCCGCGGCGGCTTTGCCGGCAGCCGCGTACTGGAAGTGCATGGCCAGCGCATGCTGGAGCGGAATTTCATGCCCGGCGGCCAGGTCAAGACGCAGTTGAAGGACCAGCGCAATATCCTGGCGGCAGCCAGCAACGCCGGCGTCACCTTGCCCGTGACGGAACTGGTGACGCGGCAGTTCGACAGCATCGCGGGCGACATCCCGTCCGCCGACCATGCGGCCGGCCTCATCGCGCTGGAGCGGATGAATCCCGGCAAGCGGCTGGGCAGCGGACCAGACAAAATGCCATAACGTTTGCGCTATCAATACAAGTCCGTATAATTCTCAGAGGTATTACGTCGTTACGTAATCCACGGAGAGGACAGGGGCGGCATGGATAATCTGGAAAGCAGCTTCCGCACGCGGCGGCAGCTGTTGAAACTGGCGTCGGCAATGGCTTTGCCATCCTTTCTCACGGCGTGTTCGTCGGAGAAGAAAAGCGCATCGTTGGTGGTCGGCGGCTTGCCGGTGACGTGCAACCTGACCCTGCCCGTCGCGTGTGCCGCAAAAGAGGCCGAGATCGCCGCAACCAAGCCGGCGAACCCGCTCGGCTTCGAGTACAGCAAATACAGCGGCTTCCCCGAACTGAAGGAATCGCTGATGTCGGGCCGTATCCAGGCGGCCTACGTGCTGGCGCCAATGGTCATGGACCTCGTGTCCAGCAATATCCCCGTCAAGGTCGTGTCGCTGGGCCACCGTTCCGGCGCCGTCATCATGGTGCGCACGGATGCCGGCTACAAAAAATTCCGCGACCTGCAGGGCAAGCGCGTCGCCATTCCGAGCCGTTTCGCCGTCGACCTGCTCTTCCTGCGCAAGATGCTGGCGGCAGAGGGCATGAGCATCAAGGACGTCGAACTGGTCGAGATGCCCCCGCCGGACATGCCGGCCGCCCTGTATGCGAAAGCCATCGATGCCTATTGCACGGGCGAGCCGTTCGGCGCTTCCGCCCAGATGGCCGGTTACGCGACCCCGCTGCGCATGACGCGCAACGAATGGCCGAATTACATCTGCTGCGTGCTCACCGTGCGTGAAGACCTGATCGCGAATAACCGCGCCGCCGTGCAGGACCTCGTCAATTACGTCCAGGCGGCCGGCAGCTGGATGGATGCGGATGCCGCGCACCGCGACCGCGCCATCGCGATTGCCGCGACCAAGAAATACTTCAACCAGGATCCGAAGATCCTGAAATTCGTGATGACGAATCCGAGCGACCGCGTCACGTATGGCGACCTGCGCATCATCCCGAAGGAATTCGACGAATTGATGCAGATGTCGCTGGATGCGGGCACGCTGAAGAAGCCCATCCAGTTCAACCAGTACGTGGACGAGAGCTTCTTCAAGGCCGTCCGCCCCGTCACGATCACGCTATGAAACGCCTCGCCGCAGCACTGCTGTTTGCCTTGCCATTGGCCGCGAGCGCGGACGCCTTGAAATCCGGTGAATTCTCACCGCCCCGCATGGCGCCCGATTTCACGCTGCAGGGTTCGACCGGCAAGCCACTTAAACTGTCCGATTACCGCGGCAAGGTCGTGGCGCTGGGTTTTGGCTTTACATCCTGCCCGGCCGTCTGCCCGACGACGCTTGCGGAACTCGCGGCCGTGAAAACGAAGCTGGGTGCGCAGGGCAAGGGCTTCCAGGTCGTCTACGTGACCGTCGATCCGGAGCGCGACACGGCGGAGCGCATGCGCGCCTATCTGACGGCATTCGATCCGACATTCGTGGGCGCGACCGGCCCTGCGGCGCAATTGGCCGAGGTGCGCAAGGAATACGGCGTCACGTCCACCAGGACGGGCAGCGGTGCCAATTACGGTTTCAATCATTCGTCCTTCGTCTACCTGATCGACCGGTCCGGCAAGCTGCGCGCATTGAGTCCGTACGGCCGCGCGGTGGATGACGTCGTGCACGACGTGCGCGTCCTGCTGAATCAATGACACGTTCCCGCATCCCGATGCTGGCCGCGGCGGCGCTGGCCATCGCGGCGCTGTGGGCCACGCTGTGGGCCATGTATGCGCCGATCCCCGCCGGCTCGCGCGAGCAGCTGTTCGAGATTCCCGCGGGGACGTACGCGCGGCGCGCGTCGGGCGACAAGGTCGAGATCCTGCCGACGTCGATCCGGCTCACGCTGGGCGTGAAGGACATCCTCGTACTGAAGAATCTCGACAACGTGCCGCAGACGTTCGGCCCCGTCCTGATCATGCCGGGGCAGAGTTTCAGGATGCCGTTCGGCGTCGCGGGGGATGTGCAATTCGAATGCACGGCGCACGCGAGCGGGCAGATGCGCATCGTCGTCGATCCGGCGCCCGATGCGGGCTGGCGCCGGCTTGTGTGGCGCACACGACATTGGATGCAACCATAAGAGGGAGACAAGACGCTGTGAAAAAGAAGAGTTTTTTTGCACGGAAGCGGGCGCGGATCATCGCACCTGCCATCGTGCTGGCATTGCTGATCGCGGTCTGGTGGGTCATCGTCGTCCAGACCAACAGCGCGATCTTCCCGACGCCGGGGCAGGTCGTCACGGGCACGTGGGAACTCGTGCAGGACGGTACGCTGTGGGACCACATCGGCTCCTCGCTGATGCGCGTCGGTACCGGCTTTTTGCTGGCGATCGCCGTCGCCATTCCGCTGGGCCTCTGGATCGGCCGCATGGAGGGGGCCTGGGTCACGCTGAATCCGCTGTTCCAGCTGCTGCGTCCGATCTCTCCGATCGCGTGGATCCCGCTCGCGATCCTGTGGTTCGGCGTGGGTAACGCGTCGCCGATCTTCCTGATCTTCATTGCATCCGTGTTCCCGATGATCGTGCAGACCGCGGCCGGCGTGCACACGATCGAACGGCGCTACCTGCGCGCGGCGGAGAACTTCGGCGTCTCGCGCGCCAAGCTGTATCGCCAGGTGATCATCCCCGCCGTGCTGCCCGAGATCATCGTGGGCATGCGCATCACGCTGGGTGTCGCGTGGCTGGTCGTCGTGGCGGCGGAAATGATCGCGCTGCGCTCGGGCCTCGGCTACCTGATCATGGATTCGCGCAACGCGGGCAACCGCTACGACCTGGTCATCGCCGCCATGATCATCATCGGCATCATCGGTCTCATGCTGGACGGGATCACCCGTCTCCTGGAACGTCTCAAATCGGTAAGGTGGCGTTATGGACGCTAAGGTGAACTACAAGGTCGCGGACAAGATCGTCGTCGACGACATCCGCAGAAGCTTCGACACGCGCAAGGGCACGCTGCCGGTCGTCGGCGGCATCAGCCTCACGATCCGCGACGGCGAATTCGTCGCCATCGTCGGTCCGTCCGGCTGCGGCAAATCGACGTTGATGAAGATGCTGTGCGGCTTCGATCAACCGGACGAAGGCCGCGTCCTGATCGACGGCCAGGTGCGGCACGGTCCGAGCCCGAAGGGCATCCTCATTTCCCAGCACGGTTCCGTGTTCCCGTGGCTCACGGTGCAGCAGAACCTGATGTTCGGCCTGGACGGCATCAGCGAGGCCGAGAAGGCGGAACTCGCCGACCACTACACGGCGATGGTGGGATTGAAAGGTTTCGAAAAAAGCTATCCGCACGAACTGTCCGGCGGCATGCTGAAACGCGTGGAGATCGCGCGGGCGCTCGTGATGAAGCCCGAGATCCTCTACATGGACGAGCCGTTCTCCGCGCTCGACGCGCTCATGAACCTCAAGATGCGCATGGAACTGCTGCGCATCCTGGAGGAGGAGCGCCACACGGTCCTGCTGATCACGCACGACGTCGAGGAAGCCGTGCACCTGGCGGACCGCATCGTCGTGCTGTCGCCGCGGCCCACGACGATCCAGGCCACCTTCGAGGTGAACATCCCGCATCCGCGCAAGATGTCCAGCCCCGAAGCGCAGGACCTCAAGGAAGCCGTGTTGAAGGAGCTGGGGCTGTAAGGCTCATCTCGACCAGTCGCGCCCAGAAGCTGGCGCCGATCGGCAGCAGGTGGTCGTTGAAGTCGTAGCTGCCGTTGTGCAGCTGGCACGGTCCGAGGCCGTGGCCGCGGCTTCGATGATCGCCGTCGCCGTTGCCGATGAAGACATAGCAGCCCGGTTTTTCCTGCAGCATGAACGCGAAGTCCTCGGCACCCATCGTCGGTTCGACGTTCGTGTCGACATTCTCCGCACCCACCACGGCGCGCATCGCTTCGATGGCGAACGCCGTCTGTTCCGGATGGTTGATGAGGGGCGGGTAGTTGCGCTTGAACGAGAAATCGACGGTGGCGCCGAAGCTGGCCGCGAGGCCGTTCGCGATCTCGTTCATGCGCCGCTCGATCAGGTCCAGCACGCTTGTGGAGAACGTGCGCACGGTGCCGATCATGACGGCTTCGTCCGGGATGACGTTGGTGGCGCTGCCGGCGTGGATCTGCGTGATCGACAGCACGGCCGTATCGAGCGGGTTCTTTTCGCGCGAGATGATCGTCTGCCAGGCTTGCGCGATCTGCACGGCGACCATCACCGGATCGATGCCGCGGTGCGGTTGCGCGGCGTGCGCGCCCTTGCCTTTGACGACGACGCGGAACTCGTTACTGGATGCCATCATCGGCCCCGCGACGACGCCGAAGCTGCCCGCCTTGATGCCCGGCCAGTTGTGCATGCCGTACACGGCTTCCATCGGAAAACGTTCGAACAAACCGTCGTCCATCATGCGGCGCGCGCCGGCGCCGCCTTCTTCGGCCGGCTGGAAGATCAGGTACACGGTACCGTCGAAGTTGCGGTTCTGCGACAGATAGTGGGCTGCACCCAACAGCATCGTTGTGTGCCCGTCATGACCACAAGCATGCATCTTGCCGGCGTGGCGCGACGCGTGATCAAATGTGTTGAGTTCCTGCATCGGCAGGGCGTCCATGTCGGCACGCAGCCCGATGGCGCGGTCCGAGGTGCCGTTCTTGATGATGCCGACGACACCCGTCACGCCCAGCCCGCGGACGATGGGGATGCCCCATTCGGTGAGGCGCGCGGCCACCACGTCGGCCGTGCGTTGTTCTTCGTAGCAGAGTTCGGGATGGGCGTGGATGTCGCGCCGGATCGTTTCGAGCTCGGATTGGTAAGCGAGAATAGGTTCGACCAGTCTCATTGTTTCTCTCCGTATGCTGTGATGCCTCGTAGGCATGCATCTATTGAACTATTGTAGCCCTTCCATCATGCGGAAGGCCAGAGCCCCCACGGCTGCCACCGGAATCGTATAAAGTACTGGTTTATCGACGTTTTTCTGGATGAATCCGATGACCAAGACCATCGTCCGCGGCGCCTGCCCGCATGACTGCCCCGATACCTGCGCGCTGCTCGTGACCGTGGAGGACGGCGTGGCCACGGAGGTCAAGGGCGATCCGGATCATCCGACGACGGCCGGTGTGCTGTGCACCAAGGTCTCGCGCTACGTCGAACGCACCTATCACCCCGACCGCCTGTTGTACCCGATGCGCCGCACCGGCAAAAAGGGAGAGGGCAAGTTCGAACGCATCACGTGGGAGCAGGCGCTCGACGAGATTGCATCCCGCCTGCAACCCATCGCCGCGCGCGACCCGCAGGCGATCCTGCCGTACAGCTATTGCGGCACGATGGGCCTCGTGCAGGGCGAGGCGATGGCCATGCGCTTCTTCAACACGCTGGGGGCTTCCCTGCTCGACCGCACCGTGTGCGCGAACGCCGGTGCCACGGGCTACAAATACACGATCGGTGGTTCGATCGGCACGGATACCGAACAGTTCCAGGATGCGAAGCTGGTCTTGATCTGGGGCGGCAATCCCATCGCGTCGAACCTGCATCTGTGGACGCGTTTGCAGGAAGCCAAGCGCCGCGGCGCGAAGCTGATCGCCATCGATCCGTATCGCTCGCTGACCGCAGAGAAATGCCACCAGCACATCGCGCTGATGCCCGGCACGGACGCCGCGCTGGCGCTGGGCATGATGCACGTTCTCGTGAAGGAGAACCTGCTCGACCACGACTACATCGAGAAATACACGTTCGGCTTCGCGCAACTGAAGGACCGCGTGGCCGAATGGACGCCGGAGCGTACGGCTGCAACCTGCGGCATCACGGTGGAAGAAGTCGTCGACCTGGCCCGCGCATACGGCCGCACGGCGCGCGCGGGCGAACCGGTCGCGATCCGCATGAACTACGGGCTGCAGCGCGTGCACGGCGGCGGCATGGCCGTGCGCACCATCGCGTGCCTGCCCGCGCTCGTGGGCGCGTGGCGCCATGCGGCCGGCGGCGTGCAGCTGTCGACGTCGGGCACGTTCCCAGCCAACAAGACCGTCCTGCAACGCCCGGACCTGTTGCGCGGCAAGCTCCCGCGCACGATCAACATGAACACGATCGGCACCGACCTGCAGAAGGACGCGTCGCCCGACTTCGGCCCGAAGATCGAAGCCGTCATCGTGTACAACGCGAACCCGCTCGCGATCGCGCCGGATTCGGCGCAGGTGCAGCGCGGCTTCGAGCGCGAAGACCTGTTCACCGTGGTGCTGGAACACTTCCAGACCGATACCGCCGACTACGCGGACATCCTGCTGCCGGCCACCACGCAACTGGAACACGTCGACGCGCACCTCGCGTATGGCCATTTGTACATGATGGCGAATAATGCGGCGATTGCCCCGCTGGGCGAATCGAAGCCGAACACGGAAATCTTCCGCCTGATCGCGAAGCGCATGGGCATGAACGACCCGGTCTTCGACGAGACGGACGACGAACTGGCCGCCCAGGCCTTCGACACGAAACACGAGCGCGCCGTGCACTTCGACTGGTCGTCGCTGAAGCGCACGGGCTGGCAAAAGCTGAACATGCCGGCCGCGCCGTTCGCCGAAGGCGGTTTCCCCACGCCGTCCGGCAAGTGCGAGTTTTATTCGGCATCGATGGAGGCCGACGGCCTCGATCCGCTGCCGACCTATATTCCGAACTACGAGTCGGTCGCCTCCAACCCCGAACTGGCAGAGAAATATCCGTTGGCGATGATTTCTCCGCCGGCCAGGAACTTCCTCAACTCAACCTTTGTCAATGTCCAGAGCCTCCGCGCAACGGAAGGTGAACCTCACCTGGACATCCATCCCGCCGACGCTGCTTCACGCGGCATCGAAGACGGCGAGATGGTGCGCATCTTCAACGACCGGGGCGCCTTCGTCGCGCGCGCCCGGGTCACCGCCAAGGCGCGGGCCGGCCTCGTCGTCGGCCTGTCGATCTGGTGGAAGAAGCTCGCCAGCGACGGCAAGAACGCCAACGAAGTCACCAGTCAGCGCCTGACCGACATGGGCCGGGCGCCCACCTTTTACGACACGCTGGTGCAGGTTGAAAAGGCCGCACCATGATCTGGAAATATGAAACTCACACGGATTACCCCGTGGCTCCGCCCCGTGCTCATCGCCGGCACGGCAGCGGGGCTGCTGGCCAGCTGCTCCACGCTGAACTACTACACCCAGGCGGCCCAAGGGCAGCTTGAACTCCTGTCGGACGCCCGTCCGATCGACGACTGGATCGCCGACCCCGGCACCAGTACCAAACTGCGCCATCGCCTCGAGACGGCGCGCCAGATCCGCCGCTTCGCAGTTGCCGAAATGGCTTTGCCCGACAACAACAGTTACAAAAACTACGCGGCGCTGAAGCGGCAATACGTGTTGTGGAACGTCGTCGCCACGCCCGAGCTGTCGCTGCGGCCCCTGCAATGGTGCTTCCCCGTCGCCGGCTGCGTGAATTACCGCGGCTATTACAGCAAGGCGGCGGCAGAATCGTACGCGAAGGAATTGCGCGACGCGGGCGACGACGTCGAGGTCGGCGGCGTGGCCGCGTATTCGACCTTGGGCTGGTTCAGCGATCCGCTGATCTCCACGTTCATCAACTACCCGGACGGAGAACTGGCCCGCATGATCTTCCACGAACTGGCGCACCAGATCGTGTACGTGCAGGGCGATTCGCAATTCAACGAATCGTTCGCGTCGACGGTGGAAGAGGTCGGCGTCGAGCGCTGGATGGAACGCTTCGGCAACCAGCAGATGCGCGACGCCTACGCGCGCTACCGGAGCCGCAAGAAGGATTTCCTCGGCTTGCTGATGAAGTACCGCAAGGCGCTCGAGCAGAATTACGCGCTCGTCGACCGCAGCGATGCCCAGAAGCGGGCCGTCAAGGCGCGTTTGTTCCAAGAGCTCAAGGACGAATACCAGGTCTTGAAGGGCAACTGGGGCGGTTATGCGGGGTATGATCGGTTCTTCGAGCAGCCGTTGTCGAACGCCCACCTGGCATCGATCGCGACCTACGAGGATTTCGTGCCCGCGTTCCGTGCGCTGTTGCAACGCGAGGGCAGCTTCCCGAAATTTTATAACGCCGTTAAAAAGCTGGCCGACATGGACCGTGCCGACCGTCACCGCGTGCTGAACGCCCTGGTGCCGCCGCTCATGGCGGCGCCGTTGATGGTGCAGCGCAGCGAAATACGTCCATAGCCATTTTGGTCAAACGTCGATAGGGTACGTCGAAAAACCTGCTGCGCGTTGCATTGTCGTCCTGCGATGCTCGCTGTACTCTTCGTACAGCTGCGCGTCTCGAACGACACTGCGGCCGCTCGCGACGGTTTTTCGAGGTACCCGATAGAGTCGTTGTTCGAAAAGCGCAAAAGTGCTTGCGTCCACGCGCGCTGCCCGATAGCATCTTGTTTAATAATATCAGCACGACCGTGCGATTTTTTTTGGGCCGCGCTCAGAACGATAACGATACTGGAGACAGAGGCACCGATGGACAAGATTTGGCTCAAGGCTTACCCGCCCGGCGTGCCGGCGGAAATCGATCCCGACCAGTATGGTTCGCTGGTGCAAATGCTGGAGGAATCGTTCCGCAAGTATGCGGCGAATAACGCGTACGTCTGCATGGACAAGTTCCTCACCTACGCGGAACTGGACAACATGTCGAAGCGCCTGGCGGCCTGGCTGCAGAGCCGCGGGATGAAGCCGGGCGCGCGCGTCGCGGTGATGATGCCGAACGTGCTGCAATACCCGGTGGCGCTGGCCGCCATCCTGCGCGCGGGCTATACCGTCGTCAACGTCAATCCGCTGTACACGCCGCGCGAACTGGAACACCAGCTGAAGGATTCCGGCAGCGAAGCCATCATCGTGCTCGAGAACTTTGCGCACACGGTCGAGCAGGTGCTGAGTAAAACGCTGGTGCGCCACGTCGTCGTGGCCAGCATGGGCGAGCTGCTGGGCGGTGCCAAGGGCATGCTCGTCAACTTCGTCGTCCGCAACGTCAAGAAGATGGTGCCGGACTTTACGATCCCGCACATGGTGCGCTTCAAGGACGCGCTGGCGCAGGGCGCGAAGATGCCGTTCCAGCCGGCGCAGCTGAAGAACAGCGACGTCGCGTTCCTGCAATACACGGGCGGCACGACGGGCGTGTCGAAGGGCGCGACGCTCACGCACCGCAACGTCATCGCCAACATCCTGCAGACGGAGGCGTGGTCGAAGCCGGCGATGAGCCAGCCGCCGCTCGTCGAATTCCCGACTATCGTGTGCGCGCTGCCGCTGTACCACATCTTCGCGCTGACGGCGTGCGCGCTGTGGGGCATGCGCGTGGGCGCGCTGAATATCCTGATCCCGAACCCGCGCGACATCCCCGGGTTCATCAAGGAGCTCAAGAAGTACCGCATCAACATGCTCCCGGCCGTGAACACCTTGTACAACGCGCTGGTGAACCACCCCGATTTCAAGGACGTCGACTTCAGCGCGCTGAAGGTTTCCAATGGCGGCGGCATGGCCGTGCAGCAGGCCGTCAACGACAAGTGGAAGGCGCTCACGGGCACCAACATCATCGAAGGCTACGGCCTGTCGGAGACGTCGCCCGTGGCCACGTGCAACCGCTGCGACGTCCCCGGTTTCACCGGCACGATCGGGCTGCCGGTGCCGTCGACGGACATCGCCATCGTCGACGACGACGGCCGCCCGCTGCCGGTCGGCAGCATCGGCGAGATCGCGATCCGCGGTCCGCAGGTGATGGCCGGCTACTGGAACCTTCCGGACGAGACGGCGAAGGTCATGACGGCGGATGGCTTCTTCAAGTCGGGCGACGTGGGCATCATGGACGACAACGGCTATGTGAAGATCGTCGACCGCAAGAAGGACATGATCCTCGTGTCGGGCTTCAACGTGTACCCGAACGAACTGGAAGCGGTGATCGCCGCGCATCCGGGCGTGCTGGAATGCGCCGTGGTCGGCGTGCCGGACGAGCATTCCGGCGAAGCCGTGAAAGTGTTCGTCGTGCGCAAGGATCCGAACCTGACGGCCGAGCAGCTGATGGAGTACTGCAAGCGCGAGCTCACCGGTTACAAGAAGCCCAAGTACATCGAATTCCGCACCGAGCTGCCGAAGACGAACGTCGGCAAGATCCTGCGCCGCGCGCTGCGCGAGGAAAAGCAGGCGGCGTAGCGTCAAGGGCAGCGAGCATGAACCGCCCGTTTGCCGGGCGGTTTTTTTGCGCATACGATTTATATGATTGAGAATAAGCGAGGCAATGACATGGACAAATTCTGGCTGAAGTCGTACGAGGCGGGCGTGCCGGCCGAGATCGACTGGACGCAGTACCGCTCCCTCACGCACCTGCTGGAGGATTCCTTCCGCAAGTACGCCAACCGCGACGCCTTTGCGTGCATGGGCAAGTCCATGACGTTCGCGGAGCTGGACAAGTTGTCCGGCGCGATGGCTGCGTGGCTGCAGCAGAAGGGCCTGGCGCCGGGCGCGCGCGTGGCGATCATGCTGCCGAACGTGCTGCAGTATCCGGTGGCGATGGCCGCCATCCTGCGCGCCGGCTACACCATCGTCAACGTCAACCCGCTGTACACGGCGCGCGAGCTGCAGCACCAGCTGAACGATTCGGGCGCGGAAGCCATCGTCGTGCTGGAAAACTTCGCGCACACCGTCGCCGAAGTGGCGCACAACACGAAGCTCAAGCACGTCATCGTCGCCACCATGGGCGACCTGCTGGGCGTGAAGGGGCTGCTCGTCAACTTCGTCGTCCGCACCGTCAAGAAGATGGTGCCGGCGTGGTCGCTGCCGTCCGCCGTGCCGTTCAAGCGCATGCTGGCCGAAGGCGCGCGCCTGTCGCGCAAGAGCGTCGAGTGCGGCCATGAAGACGTCGCATTCCTGCAGTACACGGGCGGCACCACGGGCGTGTCGAAGGGCGCGGTGCTGAAGCACAGGAACGTGATCGCCAACGTGCTGCAGAACGAAGCGTGGTTCGCGCCGACGCTGGCGAAGATCCCGGCCGGCGAGACGCCGCTGTTCGTGTGCGCGCTGCCGCTGTACCACATCTATGCGCTGACCGTGTGCGCCCTGATGGGCCTGCGCGCGGGCGGCACGAACCTCCTGATCCCGAACCCGCGCGACATCGGCGGCTTCATCAAGGAGCTCAGGAAGGTCCGCATGAACGTCTTCCCGGCCGTGAACACGCTGTACAACGGCCTGCTGAACCATCCGGACTTCGCGAGCCTGGATTTCTCCGGCCTGAAGGTGTGCCCGGGCGGCGGCATGGCCGTGCAGAAGGCCGTGGCCGACAAGTGGCTCACGGTGACGGGCGCGCCGATCGTCGAAGGCTACGGCCTGTCGGAGACGTCGCCGGTGGTCGCCGCCAACCGCTGCGACATCACCGAATTCACGGGCACCATCGGCTATCCGCTGCCGTCGACGGAGCTGCGCATCATCGACGAATCCGACAACGAAGTCCCGTTCGGCACGGCCGGCGAGATCGCCGTGCGCGGCCCGCAGGTGATGGCCGGCTACTGGCAGCGTCCGGACGAGACGGCGAAGGTCATGACGCGCGACGGCTTCTTCAAGACCGGCGACATCGGCGTGATGAACGCCACCGGCGCCGTCAAGATCGTCGACCGCAAGAAGGACATGATCCTCGTCTCCGGCTTCAACGTGTACCCGAACGAAGTGGAAGACGTCGTCGCCGCGCACCCGGGCGTGCTGGAAGTGGCATGCGTGGGCGTGCCGGACCAGCATTCGGGCGAGGCCGTCAAGCTGTACGTCGTCAAGAAGGACAAGACGTTGACCAAGGACGACCTGCTGGCCTTCTGCAAGGAGCAGCTGACGGGCTACAAGCGGCCCAAGTACGTCGAGTTCCGCGAGAGCCTGCCCAAGACGAACGTCGGCAAGATCCTGCGGCGCGAGCTGCGGGATGAAAAGCAGACGGCGTGATTCTGGCGTTTGGACGATAAAGAAAAGCCACCTATACGGTTAATGCCAGTCACTTAAGGCATTGACCTGACGGCAGCAAGAGCTACAACGGATTC
>CAMLMV010000082.1 GCA_946481275.1 uncultured Massilia sp. | reverse complement strand
GCTGCCCGAACCTGATCGGCTTCAAGGACGGCATCGGCGACATCGAGCTGATGGTGTCGATCTGGCGCCGCATGGGCGACCGTTTCAGCTACCTGGGCGGCCTGCCGACGGCGGAAGTCTACGCCGCGGCCTACAAGGCGCTGGGCGTGCCGGTGTACTCGTCGGCCGTCTTCAACTTCATGCCGAAGCTTGCGATGGAGTTCTACCACGCGATCGCGAAGGACGACCACGCGACGACGAACCGCCTGCTGGACGAATTCTTCCTGCCGTACCTGGCGATCCGCAACCGCAAGGCCGGCTACGCCGTGTCGATCGTGAAGGCGGGCGCCCGCCTCGTCGGCCACGACGGCGGCCCGGTGCGCGCGCCGCTGACCGACCTGACGGCGGAAGAATGCGACATGCTGCACAAGCTGATCGTCGCCCAGGGCGCCCAATAAAATAAAAAGAACGACACCAGCAAGGAGAAAACATGACGATTCAAGGTGAAATGATCATCGGCCGCCGCGCCGTACGCGGCAGCGCCGGCACCACGCGCGCCTTCAACCCGGCCACCCGTGCCCAGATGGAGCCGGAATTCGGCCTCGCGACGGAAGACGACGTCGTCGCCGCGTGCACGCTCGCGGAACAGGCCTTTGACACGTACCGCAACCTGCCGCTGGAACTGCGCGCCCGCTTCCTGGAAACCATCGCCGACCGCATCATGGACATCGGCCCCGCGCTGATCGAACGCGCGTCCGCCGAATCCGGCCTGCCGACGGCCCGCCTGGAAGGCGAGCGCGGTCGCACGTGCAACCAGCTGCGCCTGTTCGCCAAGGTCGTGCGCGACGGGGTCTTCCTCGAAGCGACGCTCGATTCCGCCCTGCCCCAGCGCACGCCGCCCCGTTCCGACCTGCGCATGCGCAAGATCCCGCTGGGCCCCGTGGCAGTCTTTGGCGCCTCGAACTTCCCGCTCGCATTCTCCGTCGCCGGCGGCGACACCGCGTCCGCGCTGGCGGCCGGCTGCCCCGTCGTCGTGAAGGCGCACAGCGCCCACCTCGGCACGTCGGAACTGGTCGGCAAGGCGGTGCGCCGGGCCGCCGAAGACTGCGGCATGCCGGACGGCGTGTTCTCGATGCTGATCGGCGAAGGCCGCGTGGCCGGCCAGGCGCTGGCCGCGCACCCGGCCATCAAGGCCGTCGGCTTCACCGGCTCGCGCCAGGGCGGCCTCGCCCTCGTGCGCACGGCGAACGCCCGCAAGGAACCGATCCCCGTCTACGCCGAGATGAGCAGCATCAATCCAGTGTTCATGCTGCCGGGCGCCCTCGCCGCGGGCGGCGCGAAGCTGGCCGGCGCATTCGTCGATTCGCTCACGCTGGGCGTCGGCCAGTTCTGCACGAACCCGGGCCTCGTCATCGCCCTCGCCGGCAAGGATCTCGACGCATTCCGCGCCGCCGCCGCCGATGCGCTGGCCGCCAAGGGCGCGGGCACGATGCTCACCGCGGGCATCCACCAGGCCTATGTCGACGCCGTCGGCCGCCGCTCGGGCATCGAAGGCGTGCAACTGGTCGGCCAGGGCAGCGCCCAAGGCACCGGCTGCGCCGCGCAGGCCGCGCTGTACGCCTGCGACGCCGCCACGTACATCGCCAGCCCGGCGCTGGACGAAGAGATCTTCGGCCCGGCGTCGCTGATCATCACGTGCCGCGACGAAGCGGAGATGCTGGCCGTGGCGCGCCACCTGGAAGGCCAGCTGACGGCGACCGTGCACGCCACCGCCGCCGACCGCGAACTGGCCGGCAGCCTGCTGCCGACGCTGGAGCGCAAGGCCGGCCGCGTGCTGTTCAACGGCTTCCCGACCGGCGTCGAAGTGTCGCACGCCATGGTGCATGGCGGCCCGTTCCCGGCCACGTCGGACAGCCGCACGACGTCCGTCGGCGCGACCGCCATCGAGCGCTTCCTGCGCCCGGTGTGCTACCAGGACGTGCCGGCCGAGCTGCTGCCGGAAGCCCTGCGCGACGACAACCCGCTGGGCCTCGCGCGCATGGTCGACGGCACGCTGCAGCTCGCGAAATGATCATGAAGTAGACCGTTGCGGCCGGAGGAGACGCCGGCCGCGCGACCGTCAGCATAATCAAACATAAGGCCTGACCATGACCCGCAACCGCACCGGCGACGCCGCAGTCGCCAGCCCCGCCGCCCGGCCCGCCGGCGGCAACTACCGGTGGACCATCTGCGCCCTGCTGTTCTTCGCCACCACCGTCAACTACCTCGACCGCCAGGTGCTGAGCCTTCTCGCGCCGTCGCTGTCGAAAGAATTCGGCTGGTCCAACACGGACTACGCCAACATCGCCGCCGCCTTCCAGTTCATGTACGCGATCGCCCTGCTGTTCGCGGGCCG
The DNA here is from genome assembly GCA_946481275.1 of uncultured Massilia sp. The sequence continues at coordinate 13,467 of CAMLMV010000082.1, read as the reverse complement.
CATCGTCGACCGCCTGGGCACCAAGACCGCGTACGTCCTCGCCATCGTCGTGTGGTCCGCTGGCGCTGTCGCCCACGCCTATTCGATCGAACTGGGCAACGGCCTGAAATCGCTGCTCGGCCTCGCCGTGCCGGCGTCCGTCATCGGCTTCATCATCGCGCGCACGATCCTCGCGATCGGCGAGGCGGGCAACTTCCCGGCCGCGATCCGCGCGACGGCGGAATACTTTCCCAAGTCCGAGCGCTCCTTCGCGACAGGCATCTTCAATTCCGGCGCCAACATCGGCGCGATCCTGGCGCCGCTGACGGTGCCGGTGCTCGCGGCGATCTGGGGCTGGCAGGCCGCGTTCATCTGGATCGGCGCCGTCGGCTTCCTGTGGGTCGTGTTCTGGGTCTTCCTGTTCGACGAGCCGGCACGCCAGCGCCGCCTGTCGCGCGCGGAGCTCGAGTACATCCGCAGCGACGACGTCGCCACCGCGCCCGTCGCCGCGACCGGTCCGGCACCAGGCTGGCGCACCTTGCTCGGCCTGCGCCAGACGTGGGCCTTCGTCGTCGGCAAATTCATGACGGACGGCGTGTGGTGGTTCTTCCTGTTCTGGCTCCCGAAATACCTGACCGACAAGTACGGCATGGCGACGTCCGACCTCGTGCTGCCGCTGGCCGTCCTGTACAGCATGACGATGGTCGGCAGCATCGGCGGCGGCGCGCTCCCGTCGCGCTTCATGCGCAAAGGCGCCGCCCCGTACGACAGCCGCATGAAGGCCATGCTGCTGATCGCGTTCTTCCCGCTCGTCGTGCTGCTGGCGCAGCCGCTGGGCCACCTGGGCTACTGGGTGCCCGTGATCCTGATCGGCATCGGCGCGTCTGCCCACCAGGCGTGGTCCGCCAACGTGCTGACGATCACGTCGGACCTGTTCCCGCGCCATTGCGTGGCCTCCGTCGTCGGTATCGGCGGCCTCGCGGGCGGCATCGGCGGCGTGCTCGTGACCAAGATCGGCGGCATGCTGTTCGACTACTACGGCGCGCAAGGCAAGATCCAGACGGGCTACATGATCATGTTCGCGTTCTGCGCGCTGGCCTATCTCGCCGCGTGGGGCATCATGAAGGTGCTCGTGCCGACGCAGGACATGGTCCGCCTGCCGGAGGAGCTGGCGCATGCCTGAAGCGATCGTCGAACGTGTCCACGGCGTCAGCTGCGCCGTGGGCGAGAGCCCCGTCTGGCACGCGGAGGAACAGGCCTGGTACTGGGTCGACATCCCCGCCCGCCGCATCTGGCGCCTGGACCATGCATCGGGGGCGACGCGCCACTGGACGGCCGCCGAGATGGTCGCCTGCATCGCGCCGCGCGCCCGGGGCGGCCTGATCGCGGGCATGGAGACGGGCATCTTCGCCGTCGACCTGCAGGAGGACGGGAGCGTCCGCGCGGAACGCCTCGCCGCACCGCCCGAACTGGCGCCCGGCATGCGCTTCAACGACGGCCGCACGGACCGGCAAGGCCGCTTCTGGAGCGGCACGATGTGGATGGACATGGCGGCCGCGCTGCCGATCGGGCGGCTGTACCGCTACGACGGCAAGGGCCTGTCCGCGCCGCTCGTGTCCGGCCTCGTCACGCAGAACGGCCTCGCGTGGTCGCCCGACGGACGCACGATGTACCTGTCCGATTCGCACCCGACACGCCGGCGCGTGTGGACCTTCGACTACGACGTCGACGCGGGAGTACCGCACAACCGGCGCCTGCTCGTCGACATGGTGGCGTATGCGGGCCGGCCGGATGGTGCGGCGATGGACAGCGATGGCTGTTACTGGGTCGCGGGGAATGATGGGGCCAGCCTGCTTCGGTTCACGCCGGCGGGGAAGCTGGATCGGGAACTCGCGCTGCCGGTGGCGAAGCCGTCGATGCCGTGCTTTGGCGGGCCGGATCTGGATACCCTGCTGATCACGTCGATCGTGCAGCCGGGGCATGAGGATGATGCGTTGGCGGGCGCCGTGCTGATGGTACGCCCTGGGGTAACCGGGGTGCCGGAGATCGCATTTGCCGGCTGAACGCGTGGGCACGATGTGCCCACCCTGCTTGTTGGGTACCGCACACGGTCGGTTAGTTGCAGATAGACGTCGCCTGCACGGATGACGCCGATGCGGTATCGTACTTGCATGAACGACATCCATTTCTACGAACCGCGCGCCGGCCACGGCCTGCCGCACGATCCCTTCAACGCCATCGTCGGGCCCCGCCCCATCGGCTGGATCTCGACCAGGAGCCGCGCCGGCGTCCTGAACCTCGCGCCGTACAGCTTCTTCAACGCGTTCAACTACACGCCCCCGATCGTCGGCTTCGCCAGCATCGGCTACAAGGACACCGTCCGCAACGTCGAGGAAACGGGACGGTTCTGCTGGAACCTGGCCACGCGCGCCCTCGCCGACCGCATGAACGCCACCTGCGCGATGGTCCCGCCCGACGTCGACGAGTTCGCGCTGGCCGGCCTCACGCCCGCCGCGTCGCGTCTCGTGGACGTGCCGCGCGTGCTCGAAGCCCCGGTCTCGTTCGAATGCAAACTCACCCAGCTCATCCGCCTGCAGGGCGCGGACGGGCAGCCGGCGCCGAGCTGGCTCGTGCTGGGCGAAGTCGTCGGCGTGCACATAGCCCGGACACTCCTGAAGGACGGCGTCTACGACACGGCACGCGCCGGCCACATCCTGCGCGGCGGCGGCCCCGCCGACTATTTCGAGGTCGGTCCGGAGCAACTGTTCCGCATGTTCAGGCCACAGTGATATACGGAATATCTGGCGAAGTAGGCAACATCGCCCGCGATCACGTATGATCGCGTATCGCCGTGGACACGGCGCCCCGTCCGCGCCCGCGCCAGGAGCGCGCGCACAGCCCCGGCCACCACGCCGTGCGGGCAACGGAGGCGCACCACCACCCGCCGCCGAATCGGGCGCGGCGGATGTCCCGGCCTGCCTCCCCGCACGGTCCCTGCCGTGCGCCGGATGGCCGCAACGAATCCATAACATCGTCCGCGCAAAGCGGCATAGGAGAAATCATGAGTACCGAAAGCAGCCTGAACGAGGCTAAAGACACCCAGTTGCGCGCCGACGCGCTCGAGTACCACCGCAGTCCGGTACGCGGGAAGATCGAGGTCGTCGCCACGAAACCCCTGTCGAACCAGCGCGACCTGTCGCTTGCCTATTCGCCCGGCGTCGCCTACGCCTGCGAGGAAATCGCCGCGGACCCCGCCACCGCCGCCGATTACACCTCGCGCGGCAACCTCGTCGCCGTGATCTCGAACGGCACCGCGGTGCTCGGCCTGGGCAACATCGGCCCGCTGGCCTCGAAGCCCGTCATGGAAGGCAAAGGCTGCCTGTTCAAGAAATTTGCCGGCGTCGACGTGTTCGACCTGGAACTGGCCGAGAACGACCCCGATAAACTGGTCGACGCGATCGCGATGCTGGAGCCGACCGTCGGCGGCATCAACCTGGAAGACATCAAGGCGCCCGAGTGCTTCTACATCGAGAAGAAGCTGCGCGAACGGATGAACATCCCCGTCTTCCACGACGACCAGCACGGCACCGCCATCATCTCCAGCGCCGCACTCCTCAACGCGCTGAAGGTCGTCGGCAAGGACATCGGCCAGGTGAAACTGGTGGCGTCCGGTGCGGGCGCGGCGGCCATCGCCTGCCTCGACATGATGGTGAGCCTGGGTATCAAACAGCAGAACGTCTGGGTCACCGACTCGAAGGGCGTGATCTGGCAGGGCCGCGAAGCGAACATGGAAGCGAACAAGGCCAGGTACGCGCAGCAGACCGACGCGCGCACGCTGGCGGACATCGTCGACGGCGCCGACGTGTTCCTCGGCTGCTCGACGGCCGGCGTGCTGACCGCCGACATGGTCAGGACGATGGCCGACCGCCCCATCATCCTGGCGCTCGCGAACCCGGAGCCGGAGATCCGTCCGGAAGTGGCGAAGGCCGCGCGTCCGGACTGCATCATCGCGACCGGCCGTTCGGACTATCCGAACCAGGTCAACAACGTGCTGTGCTTCCCGTACATCTTCCGCGGCGCGCTCGATTGCGGCGCGACCCGCATCACCGACGAGATGAAGCTCGCGTGCGTGAGCGCGATCGCCGACCTGGCCGAGGCGGAAGCGAATGACGCCGTTGCCGCCGCGTACGCGGGCCAGGACCTGAATTTCGGCCCCGACTACATCATCCCGAAACCGTTCGACCCGCGCCTGATGGCCGCCATCGCACCGGCCGTGGCAAAAGCCGCGGAAGCGTCGGGCGTGGCCACGCGTCCGATCGCCGACATGGACGCCTACCGCGACAAGCTGGGCGAGATGATCTACCACACCGGCTTCTTCATGAAGCCCGTGTTCGCGAAGGCCAAGGCCGCGCCGAAGCGCGTCGCGTTCGCGGACGGCAGCGAGCCGCGCGTGCTGCGCGCCGTGCAGACGGTCGTCGACGAGGGCATCGCCAAGCCGGTGCTGATCGGTCGCGCGGCCGACGTCGAGAAGGCCATCAAGCAGTCCGGCCTGCGCCTGAAGGCGGGCGTCGACTACACGCTCGTCGAGGCGGAAGGCGACACCACCTTGCAGGGCGCGCGCCTGCTGAACGCGGGCCAGGCCGACTCGCTCATCTGCGGCATGACGGGCAGCTACGACAGCCACCTGGCGCACGTGAAGAACGAGATCGGCCTCGCGCCGGGCGCGGACGTGCTGGCCGCGATGAACGCGCTCGTGCTGGACAAGATGACCCTGTTCATCACCGACACGTACGTCAACGACAATCCGTCGGCGCAGGAGCTGGCCGCGATCACGAAGCTGGCGGCGACCGAGATGCGCCACTTCGGCCTGGAGCCGAAGGCGGCGCTCGTGTCGCACTCGATCTTCGGCTCGTCGCAGCGCCCGTCCGCGCAGCGCATGCGCGACGCGCGCGCCCTGCTGGCGCAATCGGCGCCGGAGCTGCCGGTGCTCGGCGAAGTGCATGGCGACGCCGCGCTGTCGGAAGACATCCGCCGCCTGTACCAGCCCGACAGCGACTTCACGGGCAGCGCCAACCTGCTCGTGATGCCGTCGCTGGATGCCGCCAACATCCTGTTCAACGTGCTGAAGGTCACGTCGGGCAAGGGCGTGACGGTCGGCCCGATCCTGCTGGGCGCGGCGAAATCCGTGCACATCCTGAGCCCCAGCGCGACCGTGCGCCGCATCGTGAACATGACGGCGCTGGCTGTGGCCGAGGCATGACCTTCACACCGACCGGCAGGCTGCGCGCCGCGATCAACCTGGGCAACCCGATCCTCGCGCATGCCGCGGGTGAAGGCGGCGCGGGGGGCGTGTCTGTCGATCTCGCCCGCGAATTCGCGCGGCGGCTCGGCGTGGACCTGGAACTCGTCGTCGTCGACACGGCCGGCAAGTCGGTGGATGCCGTCGCCGGCGAACGCGCGGACATCGGCTTCTTCGCCATCGATCCCGCGCGCGGCGCCGGCATCGCGTTCACGGCGCCGTACGTGCTGATCGAGGGCAGCTACCTCGTGAAGGAGGAGTCCCCCATCCGCGCCAACGAGGACGTCGACCGGGCGGCGCACCGCGTCGTCGTCGGCAAGGGCAGTGCGTACGACCTGTTCCTGACCCGAGAGCTGCGGCAGGCGCAGATCGTGCGTGCGCCCTCCTCGCCCGCCGTCGTGCCGACGTTCCTCGAACAGGGCGCCGACGTGGCTGCCGGCGTGCGCCAGCAGCTGGAAGCGGACGCGCGCGGGAAGCCCGGCCTGCGCCTGCTGGATGGCCGCTTCATGGTCATCCAGCAGGCAATGGGCGTGCCGAAGTCGCGCGGCGAGGAGGCGGCTTCGTACCTCGCCGCGTTCGTCGAAGAGATGAAGGCGGGCGGCTTCGTGGCGGACGCGTTGAAGCGTCACGGGATCGAAGGCGCATCGGTCGCCCCGCCGGGGTGATTCTTTGCTAAGCTGTCGGGCTGAAACCGATTTCACACCCAGCCCGACAGCTTATGCCCACTCCAAAGAAAACCGCTACGGCGCTCGCCCTGTCTTGTGCCCTTACCGCTGCCGCACAGGCAGCCGACATTCCCGTCCACACCCTCGACACCGGCAGCGTACGCGCGACCGTCACCGACGCCATCGGCGGCCGGCTGCTGTCGTTCGCGCTGGCGGGGCAACCCAACTTCCTCAAGGCGGACCTGGCGGCCGGCGATCCGCATGCCGACATCAAGCCGACCACCGAGAACGTCGGCTGGCTCGGCCACGAGATCTGGGTCGGCCCGCAGAAGGAATGGTGGTCGCACCAGGACGTGAACCCGGCGCGTTCCGGCCTGCCCTGGCCGCCCGATCCGTGGCTGAGCCTCGCCCGCTACAAGGTCGAGGACAAGCGCCCGGACGCCGTCACGCTCGCGAGCCCGGCCAGCCCCGTGAACGGCCTGCAGCTGGTGAAACGCTACAGCCTCGTGCCGGGCAAGCCGCACAGCCTGCGCCTGGACGTCGACGCGGCCAACACGCGCAAGACGCAGGTGGCGTGGGACATCTGGTTCAACACGCGTGCCCACGGGGACACGCGCGTGTACGTGCCCGTCGCGCGCCGCGAGGACGTGCGCCAGCAGGCCATCGAACCGAAGCCGGACATGGTGCCGCTCACGTGGACGCTGGCCGACGGCCTGTTCTCGCTGGACGCCTACCCGGCGGGCAAAGGCCAGCCGCACCGCAACGGCAAGATGCTGCTGCAGCCCTCAAGCGGCTGGATGGCGGGTTTTTATAAAGGCCAGGTGCTGGTGATCCAGTTCGCGCACCAGCCGCGCACGGCCATCCATCCGGACCAGGGCCAGATCGAGTTGTACAACGACTGGCAGCCGGAAGCGCCCGAGAAGGGATTGATGGAGATGGAGGTGCACGCGCCGTACGTGACGCTGGCGCCGGGCCGGCACATGCAGGCGTCCGAGCAGTGGACCCTGCTGCCCTACGGCGGGCCGGATACGCGCGCGGCGCAGGTGGCGTTCCTGCGGGCGCATGCGAAAGAACTGGGACTGGAGGGACTGTAACGTACTACGTGGGCACGGGGTGCCCACCCTACGCTGTCGAATATTCGTAGGGTGGGCTCCCCGAGCCCACGCAGAAGCTGGCTTAGAAGCTGTAACGCATCTTGGCCGTATAACGCGGACCCGACACGAACCATGCGCGGCCCATGAAGCCCGTGCTCTGCTGCATGAGCTGGCGCGCCTTGGAGTCCGTCAGGTTCTGCGCTTCCAGGCCGATCGACAGCCTGTCCGACACGTTGTAGAAGATCGAGCCGTCCAGCTGGCCGTAGCCGTCCGCCCACGTCGGCAGCGCCCAGGCCACGTTGTGCTGGCCGAAGGTCGGGCTGGCCGGGTTGCTGTCGGTGCCGTCGCCGCCGTTGGTGCCGTTGACGTTCACGTTCTGCAGGTTCTTCGAACGCCAGTTCCAGGCCAGGCGCGCCGAGATCTTGCCCTGGTCATACATCAGCGCCAGGTTGTACGACTGGCGCGACAGGCCGATCAGCGGCAAGTCGCCGAACGTGGTGCCGTTGGTGTCGCAGCCGTTCAGGTTCAGGTTGAAGTTCGTCGCCAGGTTGCCGCCCGTGCAGTACACGGAGTGGACCGGCTGGTGCAGCGACGTCTTGCTGTCCACGTACGTGTAGTTCGCCTGGACGCCGAAGCCCGACAACCAGCCCGGCAGGAAGTCGAAGTACTGCTGGAACGCGATCTCCGCGCCGCGCGCATGGCCGTCCGCGCCGTTCACCGGACCCGTGGTCGTGAACGTGTACGACTTGCCGGTATTGTCCGCCAGGTCATAGCCGTACGATTGTTTGATGATGACGTCCTTCAGCTGCTTGTTGAACAGGCCGAAAGTCAGCGAACCGGTCTTGGCGAAATACCATTCGGCCGTCAGGTCCACCTGGTGCGAACGGACCGGACGCAGGTTCGGGTTACCGGTGCCGTTACCCGTGTAAGTGATCAGGCCGCTCGAGTTGTCCACGTTCTGCGACAGCGTCGTGTAGCCCTGCAGGTCGCTGAAGTCCGGGCGCGAGATGCCGGTCGACAGGCCGAAGCGGAACTGCAGCGCGTCGCTCGCCTTCATGCGCAGGTTCAGGCTGGGCAGCACGTTGTTGTAGCTGTTGCTGAAGTCCTGCTTCTGGGAGAACGCCGTGAACTGCGGGATGCCGGCGCCCGTCGACGTGCTCGGGGTGAACACGGTGTAGCCGTGTGCCGTCATGTCGGTCTTCACGTAGCGCAGGCCGATATTGCCGTCGACCGGGTACTTCAGGTCGTCGAAGCCGAAGCGCAGTTGCGAGTACAGCGCGCCGGTCTTCTCCTTCTGGTCGTTGACGCCGGCCGGATCGGTGCCGAACGTGGCCGGGTTCCACGACGTGCAATTGTTGGTGCCGTTATTGCACAGCATGTTCGGATACGTGTGCAGCTGGGCGTACGAACCCGGATAGCCGGTGGCCAGCGCGACGGCCGGGAAGACCAGTGCCGGCACCGACGTGTTGTTGTTGAAGAAGTTGTTGAACGAGTGGACCTGCACCTGGTTGTTGAAGCGCGGATCGCCCAGGTACGCGAGGCTCGACAGCGTGTTGGTCGGACCGACCTGCCACGTCTGGGTGATGGCGGCCCAGTTGTAGCTCGGGTTCGAGTTCTCGTTGCGCGAATCGCGGTCCGTCAGGCGGACGCCGAAGCGGATGTCGCGCAGCACCGGGTGGTCGAAGTCGTACTTCGCGTCCGTGCGCCATGCCCATTCGCCGGCCTTGCTGCGGTCCTGGTGTTCCATCGTGAACGCCCAGTAGTAATTGTTGGGGTTCGCGAGGTAGGCACGGTCGGCGTCCGTGAACGACAGCGTCGGCACGTCGCCGCGCAGGTCGATCGTCTCGCTGGGCATCTGCACGCCGGTGGCCACGGTCGAGTCGAAGCTGCTGGTCGTGGCGCGGATGCGCTGCAGGTCCGTGCTGATGGTCCAGCGGTCGTTCGGACGCCAGCGCAGGTTCCACGACACGTCCGTCGTTTCCGACGTGCGGTCGGCCGAGCGCGTGTCGCCGCCGAAGTTGATGCCGCCGTCGGCCGGGTCGGTCAGCGTGCCGGTCAGCAGCGCGCCTTTCGAATTGAACGTCGCATCCTTGCTGACCTGGATATTGTAAGGGCTGGACTGGGCGAAGATCGCCTGCTCGTCCCAATGCATCTTGTAGCGCGACTTGAAGAACGTGAGCGAGGAGCTCAGCGTGCTGTCCTTCTTCCACTGCAGCGCGCCGTAGGTACCCCGGCGCTTGCGGTCGAATTCCAGCGTGCGCCATTGCGAACCCTTCGGGATCCACACGGTCTTGCCGGCCACGACGTCGCTGCGCGGGTAGTACGGCTCGACCTGGAACGCGTCGGTACGGGTGCCGCTTTCGGAATACGCGAAGTCGACGAGGGCGCCGATCTCGCCGAAGCCCGTCTTCCAGCGGTCCGAGAACATGAACGAAGCGGACGGCTGGCGCTTGCCGCGCTTCAGTTCGGAGTACGTGTCTTCCAGCGACACGGCCAGCTTGCGGCCCTTGAAGTCGAACGGCATCGCCGTGCGCAGGTTGACGAGACCGCCGACGGCGCCCTCGATCTGCTCGGCCGACGGGTTCTTGTAGACGTCCACGCCGGCCATCAGCTCGGGCGGCACATCTTCGAAGTTCAGCGAACGGCCGCCGTTCGCGGAGAACGAGTCGCGGCCGTTCAGTTCCGAGCGGACGTACGACAAGCCGCGCACGTTCACGCCCGAACCTTCGACCGAGTAGTGTTCCGGGTCGCCCTTCGACATCGTGCGGTCGATCGTCACGCCGACCACGCGCTGCAGCACCTCGGTGACCGAACGGTCCGGCAGCTTGCCGATGTCGTCGGCGACGATCGAATCGACGATCTCATCCGAATTCTGCTTGATCTTCTGTGCGGACTGCAGCGCGGCGCGCTGGCCCGTCACGACGACGACGTTGGAACCGGAAGCGCTCTGGCCCGCTTCGGTCTGTGCCAGCGCATAGCCGCTGGCGAGCAGTGCGATCTGACCGGCTGCCACAGCGATCGCGGTTCTCTTGAATCGAATCATGGTGTCTCCTGTGCTCTCTGTTTGATGCTCCGCTTCACGGCGGAGCTGGTTACGACGGCGGATGAAGCGGTCGCCCTGCGGCGGCCGCGAAAACGGTCTGAGATTTACGCTGCGAGGTAACGCGGCGTTGCCGGAACGACGGTCGGAACGGATCGGGAATGGCGCCCGGATCGGAACGAATGAGGACAGCTGGATGAGGTCGGCATTCTTGTCTCCACGCTTTATTGATTGCGTTGGCGATGTAGTCGTTATGGTCTTGTAATCGTTTTCATGAGTGTAGATATTTACTGTGATTTTTGTCAAACCTCATAACATCACTGTTGCACGCTAACATCGAAGGTATGCCTTATTTACAATAAAGTATGCTGAATATTGATAGCTCAGCAATTCGTACGATATCCGCAACAGCCAGTTCGGCTACACCGTCAAATCGTATTGCGCCCGCAACGCCACCGAATGGAACACGATACAAAAGGCCGCCCAGTCCCCGGGGACGCCGCCAGCAGGCCACACCCGCACCGGCACCGCGGTGCCGATGTTCGCAAATGAGCACAAGATCCCCGACGTTCAACACACGAACTCGGCCGTATGATTCAAGGATAGCTGAGGTAGCGCTATCAAAGAAGTCGATCCTGCTTCTGGAAAGCTCCGTTTCTCCTCTATTTCGCTTAAATGCAACAGCCCCAATCGGCGATCCACTTTGGTAGCGCAATCAATTAAATTTTTAAATCACTGAAGAAAACATTTATCCGATCCCATTTCGCATCGGTAAGGGAATGCAGTGGTATCTTGTCGCTATCCGGTCCAGCATTTAGAGTCCATAACATTTATTTCGATACGCGATCCATTTCAAAATGGGAGATCGCAATTAAAGACATGACGGATTTTCAGAAGTTCCAGAAACGTAACCGCCGCGGCGCCCGCCCGGGCTGCCCGGAGGCCGCATGAACGCGCCGGTCGAACCGCCCAAGCGGACCCGGCGCACCAAAGGCGGCCTCACGCTCGTCGACGTGGCGCGCGTTGCCGGCGTGGCGCCGATCACGGTGTCGCGGGTGCTGAACTCGCCGGAAAAGGTGTCGCCCGACCTCGTGCAGAAAGTGCGCGCCGCGATCGAGCGGACGGGTTATGTGCCGAACCTGCTGGCGGGCAGCCTGGCGTCGACGAAGAGCCGCATGGTCGCGGCGATCCTCCCGACCATCGCGGGCTCCGTCTTCATCGATACGGTCCAGGCATTGACGGAGAGCCTGGCCGCCGCCGGCTACCAGCTGATCCTGGGGCAGTCGGGGTACGAGAACTCGCGCGAGGACGAACTGCTGGAAGCGATCATCGGGCGCCGGCCGGACGGCATCGTCCTCGCCGGCATCATGCGCTCGGCGCAGGGCCGGCGCCGGCTGCAGGCGAGCGCCATTCCGCTCGTCGAAACATGGGACCTGACGCCCACGCCGGCCGACATGCTGGTCGGTTTTTCGCACGAGGACATCGGCCAGGCCGTGGCCGAATTCCTGTACCAGCGCGGACGGCGCCGCGTGGCCGTGATCAGCGCGTCGGACGAACGGGCCCAGCGCCGCAACCGCTCCTTCGTGCAGGCGGCCGTGCGGCTGGACATGCAGGGCCCGGACGGCATCATCCCCTTCCACACGATCTCCGCGCCGGGCACGGCGGCAGGCGGGCGCGCGGGACTGCGCGCGCTGCTGGCGGACCATCCCGACATCGACGCCGTGTTCTGCAGCTCTGACATGGTCGCACTGGGCGTGCTCACGGAAGCGCACAAGCTCGGCATCGACATTCCCGGCAGGCTGGCGGTCGTCGGCCTCGGCGACCAGCCGTTCGCGGCCGAAACGTATCCCGCCCTCACGACGGTCCACCTGGACGGCCGCAAGATGGGCCAGATCGCGGCGCAATTCATCATCGACCGCATCGCGGGCAGGCCCATCCCCGAGGTCGTGCGCGACATCGGCTTCACCATCGTCGAACGCGAGAGCGCCTGAAATTCGGGGTCAGAGCACTTTTTCGCGCACTGGCCCTGAAGCATTTTCCAAACACCGGGGTCAGAGCCCGAATTCAAGAAATTGATCGAAAACGGGGTGGCCCCCCATGCCTTCGCGTGCCTACCGTACGCCGCCCCTGTCCGCTGGGCGACGCAGCTCTCTGCACGTCGAGACATTGATCGGAAATGTGCTCTGACCCCGAATTTGCAGGCCTCGCGCCAAAAAAAAAGGGCGCCACGCGGGCGCCCTGAAGTGATATCGAGAGTAAGTAAGTCGAGGCCGTGCTGATGGCCACCACGCCACCGCACGAGTCATCATCGTAACGCGCCGCGACATGCCGCGCCCATCATTTATTCGCCATTTGCTATCGGTTTTTGATATAGCCTCGGCGCACCCGGTGCGGCCCTCGCGGCCCATTCCCGGCACGGGCGCCGGCCCAGTGTACAATCCCCTGTTCCAGGAACACGTGCACGGCCGCAATCCGCGCCACTGCCGGGTTCCGGATACCGATCGTGCATCGACTACGAGCTGACATGGCCACCACCGGGACACCACAACGCCGCCACGCGGACCGCGACCGCAGCGCCCGACGCGCGCGGACGGCCTTTGGCGCGCCCCCGTTGACGCCATCCCCGACGGCGCCGCCGCCCGGCCACAAGCCGGCGCTTCCGGCGTCCACAAGCCGCACGCATGCCGCCCCGACCGCGGGAGCTGCGCAACGCAACCGTACCGCCCTGCCCGGCCCGGCCGCATCCCCACCGGGATGACGCCGCACGCGCCGCCGGCAACCACCTCAACTTCAAGATCCAGAACAACATGCAGACCCACTCGACTGAAGCAGACAACGGCCTCCCCCTCGACATGATCATCTTCGGCGGCATGGGCGACCTTGCCATGCGCAAGCTGCTGCCGGCCCTGTACATGGCCTTCCTGCACGGCAATCTGCCGCCGACGACACGCATCCTGTCCACCGGTCGCCAGGACTTCAACCGCGAAGCCTACCTCGCCCACATCGAGACGAACTCGCGCTCGTTCATTGCGGCCAGCAACTTCAACGAGAAAACCTGGGACGGCTTCCTCAAACTGCTCGAGTACGTCCGGCTGGACGTGCAGGCCGCGCCGGACTTCTCGGCCCTCGCGCAGGCCTCGCGAGCCGGCGCCCAGCGCGTGTTCTACCTGTCGACCGCGCCGTCGCTGTTCACGACCATCTGCGACAAGCTGGCCGCCAGCAACCTCGTCGACGCCAATGCCCGCGTCGTGCTGGAAAAGCCGCTGGGCACGGACCTCGCGTCCGCGATCGCCATCAACGAAGACGTCGGCCGTCACTTCGCCGAATCGCAGATCTACCGCATCGACCACTACCTGGGCAAGGAAACCGTGCAGAACCTGATGGTGCTGC
>CAMLMV010000081.1 GCA_946481275.1 uncultured Massilia sp. | reverse complement strand
AACAAATCACACGAGCCATAAAAGCAAGAAGCTTCTTGCCCCCTCCTCAGCCTGCTCACTTCTTATCAACAAGTACATAAGTACATGTCAATAACTGCATTGTTGGCGCAAGAATCCTGTAAGTCAAGCGGTTTTGAACACGCGTTGTAAAAATTTCCATAGTGGCTGAAAATCAAGCTCTTGATTTTGGCAATCGAACCGCCATCTGCGCACCAACCGGAAAACGCGTAAGATGAAAAGCAAATGGGATTACCCTGAGCGTTAGTTTCCGCACACACGAAGATCGAAAGCAATTTAGAATACCCCTATGGCAACCAAGCACGATACCGAACAGCTGCTGGAGCGGCAGACAGTCAAGCCACCTCCGTTGTATCAGGTGGCGTTGCTCAATGACGACTACACGCCGATGGAGTTCGTGGTCGCCATCATTCAGGAGTACTTCAACAAGGATCGCGAGACGGCGACGCAGATCATGCTTTCTGTACACCGCCATGGTAAAGGGGTGTGCGGCGTGTTTTCCAAAGATATAGCGTGTACCAAAGTGGAGTTTGTATTAACGCATGCGCGCAAGGCAGGCCATCCCCTGCAGTGCGTGATGGAGGAAGTATGATTGCGCAGGAATTGGAAGTATCTCTACACATGGCCTTTGTCGAAGCGCGGCAGGCTCGGCACGAGTTCATCACGGTCGAACACCTGCTGCTGGCGCTGCTCGACAACCCGTCGGCCGCTGAAGTCCTGCGTGCGTGCGCGGTCAATATCGAAGACCTGCGTAAGACCTTGACGAATTTCATCGGCGATAACACTCCGACCGTGCCGGGTACCGGCGAAGTCGACACCCAACCGACGCTGGGCTTCCAGCGCGTGATCCAGCGCGCGATCATGCACGTCCAGTCGGCGTCGAACGGCAAGAAGGAAGTCACCGGCGCGAACGTGCTCGTGGCGATCTTCGGCGAGAAGGACTCGCATGCCGTTTACTACCTGCACCAGCAGGGCGTGACCCGTCTCGACGTGGTCAATTTCATCTCGCACGGCGTACGCAAGGACCAGCAGATCGACAGCCAGAAGGCGTCGGAAGGCGTCGAAGAAGCGCAGGTCGAAGGCCAGACCAAGGAAAGCCCGCTGGATCAGTTCACCACGAACCTGAACAAGGCTGCCGCCGACGGCCGCATCGATCCGCTGATCGGACGCGAAGAGGAAGTGGATCGCGTGATCCAGATCCTGTGCCGCCGCCGCAAGAACAATCCGCTGCTCGTGGGCGAGGCCGGCGTCGGCAAGACCGCGATCGCGGAAGGCCTGGCATGGCGCATCGTCCAGGAAGACGTGCCCGAGATCCTGCAGAATGCCGTCGTGTATTCGCTGGACATGGGCGCGCTGCTGGCCGGCACCAAGTACCGCGGCGACTTCGAGCAGCGCCTGAAGGCGGTGTTGAAGCAGCTCAAGGACACGCCGAACGGCATCCTGTTCATCGACGAGATCCACACGATCATCGGCGCCGGTTCCGCATCGGGCGGCACGCTCGACGCGTCGAACCTGCTCAAGCCGGCCCTCGCGAACGGCCAGCTGAAGTGCATCGGTGCGACCACGTTCACGGAATTCCGCGGCGTGTTCGAGAAGGATCACGCTTTGAGCCGCCGCTTCCAGAAAGTGGACGTGAACGAGCCGTCGATCGAGCAGACCGTGCAGATCCTGCGCGGCCTCAAGTCGCGCTTCGAAGAGCACCACGGCGTGAAGTATTCGGCGTCGGCGCTCTCGACCGCGGCCGAGCTCGCTGCTCGCTTCATCAACGACCGTCACCTGCCTGACAAGGCGATCGACGTGATCGACGAAGCGGGTGCGGCCCAGCGCGTGCTGCCGAAATCGAAGCAGAAGAAGACCATCGGCAAGACCGAGATCGAGGACATCATCGCGAAGATCGCGCGGATTCCTCCGCAGACCGTCAACCAGGACGACCGCAGCAAGCTGCAGACCATCGACCGCGACCTGCGTAACGTCGTGTTCGGGCAAGACCCGGCCATCGAAGCGCTGTCGGCCGCGATCAAGATGGCCCGCGCCGGCCTCGGCAAGCAGGACAAGCCGATCGGTTCGTTCCTGTTCTCCGGTCCGACCGGCGTCGGCAAGACGGAAGTCGCGAAGCAGCTGGCGTTCATCCTCGGCATCGAGCTGGTGCGTTTCGACATGTCCGAGTACATGGAGCGTCACGCCGTGTCGCGCCTGATCGGTGCGCCGCCGGGCTACGTCGGCTTCGACCAGGGCGGCCTGCTGACCGAGGCCATCACCAAGAAGCCGCATGCGGTGCTGCTGCTGGACGAGATCGAGAAGGCCCATCCGGACATCTTCAACATCCTGCTGCAGGTGATGGACCATGGCACGCTGACCGACAACAACGGCCGCAAGGCGGACTTCCGCAACGTGATCATCATCATGACCACGAATGCAGGTGCGGAAAGCCTGACCAAGCGTTCGGTGGGCTTCGTGGATTCGAAGGCGCAGGGCGACGAGATGGCCGACATCAAGCGCATGTTCACGCCGGAGTTCCGCAACCGCCTGGATGCGATCATCAGCTTCCGCGCGCTGGACGAGGACATTATCCTGCGCGTCGTGGACAAGTTCCTGATGCAGCTGGAAGAGCAGCTGCACGAGAAGAAGGTGGAAGCCGTCTTCACCGAGAAACTGCGCAAGTTCCTCGCGAAGAAAGGTTTCGACCCGCTGATGGGTGCCCGTCCGATGTCGCGCCTGATCCAGGACATGATCCGCAAGGCGCTGGCCGACGAACTGCTGTTCGGCCGTCTCGTGAACGGCGGCCGTGTCACGGTCGACCTGAACGAGAAGGACGACGTGTTCCTCGAGTTCCCGGAGGGCGACGTCCCGCCGCCGCCGGAGCCCGTCGAGACCGTCGAGATAGAATAAGCGATCCCCGATCGCTGCAACGAAAGCCCGCCTCGTGCGGGCTTTTTTTCGTCATGCGCATGTCACAAAAGAATGCGTAGGTGTCACACATCGTCATTTTGTTGTCATACGGCATTTGTATCATCGGTCGCATCCCTCTCTTCCGGACACACCCATGCGACTCGCACAGCTTTCCACCGGCACCAAGATCATCGGCGCCTTTGCCGTGGTGTCCCTCGCCATCGTCATCATTTCCCTCGTCGCGTTGTGGCGCATGCACGCCGCCGACGCCATCACGAACGACCTCGTCAACAATAAACTGGCGCGTCAACAGCTGACGGCCGAGCTGCTGGGCGCGACGCGCCTGAACGGCGTGCGCGCCGTCGCCATCGCCCGCAGCGACAGCCTGGAAGCGGGCGACTACTTCCAGGCCATGCTCCAGCAGGGCGAAAAGAACGCGGCCGCGCTCGAGGCGAAGCTGGGCGCGCTACCGGCCGTGCCGGACGAGCGCGCGCTGGTCGACGCCGTCGCGCAGCGCAAGGCCGCCTACCTGAACGTGCGCAAGCAGGTGTTCCAGGCGAAGGACTTCGGCAAGACGCAGGAGGTCGAGCAACTGGCGTCCGGCGAGCTGGCCACGACCTTCGACGCCTACACGCAGGCCCTCGACGCGCTGCTGGCCTGGCAGACCCGCGAGGCGCATGCGCTGGCCGCCACGTCCGCGCAGGCGTTCGCCCTCAGCCGCGTGCTGCTGCCCGCGTTCGGCGTCGCCGCGCTGCTCGTCGGCTGCGCCGCCGGCTGGCTGCTCACGCGCAGCATCGTGACGCCGCTGCAGGATGCCGTCGTGCTGGCCGAGCGCGTCGCGACGGGCGACCTTTCCGCCACCATCGAGCATGCCCGCGGCGACGAGATCGGCCGCCTGTTCGACGCGCTGAACCACATGACGGACGGCGTATCGGCCACCGTCGTGAAAGTGCTGGACAGCGCCCGCATGATCGACGGCGCGTCGGCCGAGATCGCGGCCGGCAACCGCGACCTGTCGCACCGCACGGAAGCGCAGGCGCGCAGCCTGCATGCGACCGTGCAGGCGATGGCCGACCTGACCGAGGCCGTCGAACAGAACCACGTCAACGCCCACGACGCGAACGGGCTCGCGCTGGCCGCATCGGGTGTCGCCAAGGACGGTGCCGGCGCCGTCGGGCAGATGGTCGAGCGCATGGAGACGATCCGCCAGTCGGCCGCACGCATCGGCGACATCACGGCGATGATCGATGGGATCGCGTTCCAGACGAATATCCTCGCGCTGAACGCGGCCGTCGAGGCGGCGCGTGCGGGCGAGCAGGGCCGCGGCTTCGCGGTGGTCGCGGGCGAGGTGCGCAACCTGGCCCAGCATTCCGCAGCGGCGGCGAAGGAGATCAAGAACCTGATCGGCGAGTCGACGCTCGCCATCGCGTCCGGTGCCGGCATCGCCTGCGCGGCGGGCGACACGATGCGCGAGATCCTCGACCGCGTGCAGCAGGTGGCCGACCTGCTGCACGCGATCGACGGCGCCAGCTCGGAACAGGCGGCCGGCATCGCGCGCGTGCGCGGCGTCGTCGCCGAGATGGACGAAGCGACGCAGCAGAACGCCGCGATGGTCGAGCAGGCGGCGGCCGCGGCGGCCACGATGCGCGCGCAGGCGGAGGAGTTGACGGACGTCGTGTCCACGTTCCGCGTGCGCGGGAACGAGGTTGCGCGTCGCGTCCTCGTCGACGACAGCGCGGCCGGGGAAGGCCTCGCGCTGCCGGCACCGGCCTGGGCCTAGATCGCCGCCAGCGCCCGCGCCAGGTCCGCGCGCTGGTCCTCCACGTGCTCGATCCCGACGGACAGACGGATCAACCCGTCGCCGATCCCCAACCTGGCCCGCTGGTCCGCCGGAATGGTCGCATGCGTCATGATGGCCGGATGCTCGATCAGGCTCTCGACGCCGCCGAGGCTCTCGGCCAGCGTGAAGATCTCGCACTGTTCCAGGAAGCGGCGCGCGCCGGCGATGTCCGTGTCGAGGTCGATGGAAATGATGCCGCCGTAGCCGTGCATCTGGCGCCGTGCCAGTTCATGCTGCGGGTGCGACGCGAGGCCAGGGTAGTAGACGTGCCGTACCCTGGCCTGGCCCTGCAGCCACTGCGCCAGGTCGAGCGCGTTGCTGTTGCTGCGTTCCACGCGCAAGGCCAGCGTCTTGATCCCGCGGAGGACGAGAAAACTGTCGAACGGTCCCTGGATGGCGCCCACGGCGTTCTGGATGAAGCCGAGGCGCTCGCGCCATGCCTGCTGGTGCGCGTGGCCGCCCACGACGGCGATGCCGCCGATGACGTCCGAGTGGCCGTTCATGTACTTCGTCGTCGAGTGCACGACGATGTCGATGCCCAGTTCCAGCGGGCGCTGGTTGATGGGGCTCGCGAACGTGTTGTCGCACACCGTCATCACGCCGCGCTCGCGGCACAGCTGCGCGATCGCGTGCAGGTCGGCCAGCTTGAGCATCGGGTTCGTCGGCGTCTCCACCCACACCATCTTCGTTTCCGGCCGCAGCGCGCTCGCGAGCGCGAGCGGATCCGTCAGGTCGACATACGTGAAATCGTGGCCGGCGCTGGCACGGCGCACGCGTTCGAAGAGGCGGTAGGTGCCGCCGTACATGTCGTCGCCGGCCACGATGTGCGAGCCGGCCGGCAGCAGTTCGAGCACGGCCGCGATGGCCGCGAGGCCGGACGCGAACGCGTACGCGGCGCCGCCGCTTTCGATGTCGGCCACGCAGCGCTCCAGCGCCCAGCGGGTCGGGTTGTGCGAGCGGCCGTAGTCGAGGCCCTTGTGCACGCCCGGGCTTTCCTGGGCAAAGGTCGACGTCGCGTAAATGGGCGGCATCACGGCGCCCGTCGTCGGGTCGGGCGCCTGGCCGCCGTGGATGACGCGCGTGGCGATGTGGCGTCGATGGTTGTCGTCTTGGTGGCTCACGTGAGTGTCCTGCGCAGATGGTTGAGAAGGTCGAAGCGGGTGATCAGCCCGTAGAAACGGTCGCCGTCGACGATGACGGCGGTGAGGCCGCGGTCGAGGATGTCGCGCAGCTGTTGCATGTTCGCGGAGGGCGCCAGCGTTTGCAGGTCGGACGTCATCGTACCGGAGACCGGCGCCTTGAAGTGTTCCCGGTCGCTCGTCACGTGCAGCAGCAGGTCCGATTCGTCGATCAGGCCCACGAGCTTGCCCTTGTCGATGACGGGCATTTGCGCGAGATCGGCGCTGCGCATGCGGTTGAAGGCCGTCAGCAGGGTATCGGTCGGGGACACGGTGATGACTTCGCCGTCGTCGAAGCGGCGGCCGATCAGGTCGCGCAGGTCGCCCATGCGGGGACGGTGCAGCAGGCCCTGGTCGACCATCCAGCCGTCGCTGTACACCTTGGTCAGGTAGCGCGTGCCCGTGTCGCACACGAAGGTCACGACGCGCTTGGGCGTCGTCTGCGCGCGGCAGTAACGCAGCGCGGCCGCGAGCAGGGTGCCGGTCGACGATCCGGCCAGGATGCCTTCCTGGCGCAGCAGTTCGCGCGCCGTGTTGAAGCTTTCCTCGTCGGTGATCGAATAGGCCGTCTTCACGCGCGACATGTCGGCGATGGACGGGATGAAATCCTCGCCGATGCCCTCGACGGCCCAGGAGCCGGAGACGTCGCTGGCCTTGCCCGTCTTGATGTAGTCGGCCAGGATCGACCCCTGCGGATCGGCCAGCACGAATTCCAGGTCCGGCTGCACGCGCGCGAAAAAGCGCGACAGGCCCGTCAACGTGCCGGACGAGCCGACGCCCACGACGATGGCGTCCAGCTCATGGCGCATCTGGTCCCAGATCTCGGGCGCGGTGGTGGTTTCGTGCGCGGTCGGGTTGGCGGGATTGTTGAACTGGTCGGCGAACCAGGCGCCGGGGATCTCGCGCGCGAGCCGCGCCGCGTAGTCCTGGTAGTACTCGGGGTGACCCTTGCCGACGTCGGAGCGGGTCAGGTGGATCTCGGCGCCGAGCGCCTTCAGGTGCAGGATTTTTTCGGACGCCATCTTGTCCGGCACGACGAGCACGACGCGGTAGCCCTTGATGCGCGCGACGAGCGCGAGGCCGAGGCCCGTGTTGCCGGCCGTGGCCTCGACGACGGTGCCGCCGGGCTGCAGGCGGCCGTCGCGTTCCGCCGCCTCGATCATGGCGCGGCCGACGCGGTCCTTGATGGAGCCGCCGGGGTTCTGGGATTCGAGCTTGAGGAACAGGCGGCAGGGGCCCGTGTCCATGCGGGTGACTTCCACCATGGGGGTGTTGCCGATCAGCGAAAACAGTGCAGCTTGCGACAAGTCTTGCATATTGCCTCCGTGCGGACGGGCGGTGCGCTACCTCATGGGCGGCGCATCGGGAAAGCTGGCACCGGTCGGGCACCAGGCCGTAGTAAAAAAATAATAATACGGTTTTTCACGCGCGTGTGGGTTGGCCCGCATTAAGGCGGGCCCGACGTACGCGTGGTGGATGGCGGTTCAGAGCGCGTCACAATACCTGTTGTTGTCGTCAGAGCAACGAGGACGTACACTGGTCAGCCCAAGGGCGTGTCGCCACGACCATCCGTTCCCGCAGCCGGTAGTAGAATCGTCCCATCCCGACAGGAGCTGTGAATGCGACGACGAACGATGCTGGGCGCCGCGCTGTGGGCCGTGACGGCCGCGGCTGCGGGCGCCGATGGAGAACGATTGATGAACGTGCATGCGAGCCTGAGCGTCGACGCCAGGCATGACAAGGTGCTGGTGACGATCAAGATCGAAAACCGCGGCGGGCACCGGATCGGCCTGCCGTGCGAGATCGCCGCCGATTCCGAACTGTCGCGGCGCGTGTTTGATCTGCGCCGGCATCCGGGCGGCGCCGAGTTGCCCTACACGGGCCGCATGGTCAAGCGCGCGGCCCTGACGCTGGACGACTACGTCGAGCTGCCGCCGCACTCGGCCCGGACGCACACCATCGACATCACGCGGGCCTATGCCTTCGAGCCGGGCACGCACACCTATGTGATCCGCTACCAGGGGGCGGTGCTCGCGGACGTGCGCCAGCTGGAATCCGCGGCCGAACTGTCGACCGGGCCGGTGACGTTCAGTCATACGGGACGCTGAACGTGGACATTCGAGGCCACCGGCCGCAAATGTCCACGCTTGCGGGCTTATTGAAGCGCCGGCGTATTCTCGCCGAAGTACTCGTGCGAGTCGGCGTTGTCGATCGCCTGCGACGGATTGCTGACCGCCAGGCTGGCCGCGCCCGACTGGCCGTACACCCAGTCGTCGGTGCCTGCCACCACGTTGAAGTGGCTCATCTCGTGCACCAGGGTGCCGCCTTTCGAATCGGTGCCGGTCATCGGCGCGCTCCAGAAGGCCTTGCACACGTGGATGGTGTAGGGCTGGGTCGGATACACATAGGCGTAGTAGGTCTTCTTGCAGCCGCAATCGACCGTGATCGGCTTGGTGGCGAAGGCGTCCTTGATCGCCGCGAAGTGGGACTTGACGGTCGCCACGCGGGCGTTGTCGACGGCGCCGAACCACTTGGTGTAGCGCGTACCCATCGTGCCCTTGGCCATGTAGGCGTCGCCGTCGGTCGCCATGGCCAGCGCGCTTGATACGGCGTTGGTGATGTCGGCTTGCTGCGAGGCCGTGCACTTGTTGAAGGAGAGGGCGCCGCCCGCCGTCGTCACCATGCCGGCCTGGGCCTGCATCTCGGCCAGCGACCTGGTCTCCTCGTTCGAGCCGCGCGGACGGACGCCGTCGATCCAGACGCTGGCGGCCTCGGACTTCAGCTCGTCGCCGGCCTTGCCACTGCCGTTGCCGATCCGGTAGCGGATCGCATAGTCGCCGGTAGTGGCCATGTCGTACAGCGCCGACAGCTCGACCTTTGCCGTGTAGGACGCGCCGGGCTTGAGCACGAAGTAGTCGGCGGCGGTGGGCGCGCCGCGTTTGGCGATCGCACCCAGGTAGCGTACCGGCTGGCCGTCGCGGGTGATCTCGAACAGCGGCGCCTCGATCTCCTCGAAAGGCGTGCGCGACTTCAGCACGTACTGCGGGCTGCCCGAGGTATTGGTGAAGGTGACCTTGACCACCACGTCGTCGCTCTTGCCCAACGAGGTCTTTTCCGGTGCGACCGAGACGACCACGCCATTGCCGTTGCCGGGTGCGGCGTGGGCGGACAGGGCAGACAGCGATACGGCCAGCGCGGCGGCGCCTGCGGCGAGTTTCAGCAGATCTTTTCTCATCGTATTCTCCAATGGTGGCCTTAATTCAGCGCCGGATTGTTCTCGCTGAAGTATTCGTGCGAGTCGGCGTTGTCGATCGCCTGCGACGGATTGCTGATCGCCAGGCTGGCCGCGGCGGACTGGCCGTAGGCCCAGTCGTCGGTGCCGGCCACCACGGTGAAGTGGCTGGTTTCATGGATCAGGGTACCGGCCTTGGAGTCGGTACCGGTCAACGGCGCGCTCCAGAAGGCCTTGCACACGTAGATCGTGTAAGGCTGGTTCGGATACACGTAGGCGTAGGAAGTGTCGGTGCAGCCGCAGTTCACGTTGATCGGCTTGGTCGCCAGCGTGCTCTTGATGTTCGCGAAGTGCGAGCGGACGGTCGACACGCGGGTGCTGTTCACCGTGCCGAACCACTTGGTGTAGCGCGAGCCCATCGTGGTCCTGGCCATGTAGGCGTCGGCGTTGTTGGCGTAGGTCTGGGCCGCGCTCAGCGCCGAGGCGATGGTGCTTTGCTGCGAGGACGAGCAGCTGGTGGTGGACAGGCCGGCCGCCGTCACCATGCCGGCGGCGGCCTGCATCTCGGCCAGCGACCTGGTCTCTTCGCGCGAGCCGCGCGGACGGGGGCCGTCGATCCACATCGAGGCGGTGTCCGACTGCAGCTCGCCGCCATGCTTGCCGCTGTCCTGGGCGCCTGCACTCATCGCGGTCACGTTGGCGACCAGGCCGCCGCCGGCGAACAGCTGCGGCGAAGCGGCGTGGTAGCGCACCGCGTAGTCGCCCGTGGTAGCCATGTCGTACAGGGCGGACAGCTCCACCCTGGCGGTGTAGGAGGCGCCGGGCTTGAGCAGGTAATAGTCGGCGGCGGTCGGCGCGGCGCGCTTGACGATCTTGCCCACGTAGCGCACCGGCTGGCCGTCGCGCGTGACTTCGAACAGCGGCGCGCCGACGCCTTCGAACGGTGTGCGCGACTTCAGCACGTATTGCGGGCTGCCCGAGGTGTTGGTGAAGGTGACCTTCACGACCACGTCATCGCTCTTGCCCATCGATGCCTTCTCGGGCGCGACCGAGACGACGATGCCGTTGTTGCTGGCGGCTTGGGTGGACATGGACATGGCCAGCACGGCGGCGCCGACAGCCATCTTTAACAAATTCCTGCTCATGTGATTTCTCCGTAGGCTTCGTTATTGCTGTTGTGCAGCGTTTGTTGTGACAGGCCGCCGCCACATCCGGAACTTGCTACGGATGTAACAAAAGCCCGGCAACCATGCTCGTAGAAATCATGCGAACAATCAAACAAAATTTAACACTGTTGTATATACGTTTGACATTGTTCAAACAAACTAATCGTGCGGCTGGAAAAACTGTTGAGCTCGTGATAAATGCGGGCTCGGCGCACTAGCGCATCGGGCGCGCTTAGTTTCCGGCTTTTAATCTCCGCCACAAGGTCGTGCGGCTGATGCCGAGGTAGCGCGCCGCCGCGTCGCGCTGGCCGTCGAACCGCGCCAGCACGTCGGCCAGGCTTTCCCGGGGCTGCATCGGCGGCGCGACCGCGGTCACGGCAGGCAGCGTCCCCAGTTCCGGCGCCACCGACAATAAAAACGCGGGCGTCAGCGCCTGCAGCGGCTCGGCCGCCAGGAACAGCGCCAGGCGTTCCATCAGGTTGCGCAGCTCGCGCACGTTGCCCGGCCAGGCATAGGCCTGCAGCAGCGGGGCGCAGGCCGCGATCTCGGCCGCCAGGTTCGGATGGGGCCGGGCGCTCAGCGCGGCGAGGGCGTTCTTCAGCGCCCATTCGGCCAGTTGCGGCACGTCCTCGGGACGGGCGCGCAGCGGGGGCAGGGACAGGCGCAGCACGGCCAGGCGATAGAACAGGTCGGCGCGGAAGCGCCCCTCGCGGACTCTCGCTTCCAGGTCGCAGTGCGTGGCGCTGACCACGCGCACGTCGATGGGCACCGGCCGCGTGCCGCCCACGCGCATCACTTCGCGCTCCTCGAGCACGCGCAGCAGGCGCGTCTGCAGCGCGAGCGGCATTTCGCCGATCTCGTCGAGGAACAGGGTGCCGCCGTCCGCCGCCTCGAACAGGCCCGCGTGGCCGCCGCGGCGCGCGCCGGTGAACGCGCCTTCCTCGTGGCCGAACAGTTCCGATTCCAATAGCGATTCGGCGATCGCGCCGCAGTTGACGGCGATGAACGGCCGGTTCGCGCCCCGGCGCGGGCTCTCGCGGTGGATGGCCTGGGCGACGAGTTCCTTGCCGCTGCCCGTCTCGCCCTGGATCAGCACCGTCGCCGGCGAGCGTGCGTACAGCACGACGGTCTGGCGCAGCCGTTCCATCGCGGGGGAGTCTCCACGCAGGTCGGCGAGGCCGCGGCGCGCGCGCCGGCTGTCGGTGGCGGCCACGCGCCGTCCGCGTCCGCTTTCGAGCCGGGTCAGGCGCGCCATCTCGAGG
Organism: uncultured Massilia sp.; assembly: GCA_946481275.1. The sequence goes on along the minus strand of CAMLMV010000081.1, from coordinate 4,713 downwards.
GCGTCGTCGAACGCGCGCCGGATGGAGTCCAGCGAGTAGACGAACACCGTCTTGAGGCCCGCTTCCTCGGCCAGGTCGGTGATCAGGCCGGCACCCACGATCACCTCGACCCCGGCCGACTTCAGCTCGGCGATGCTGGCGCGCGCGTCGTCTTCCGTGACGTAGGTGCGCTGCTCGACGGCGAGGCCGAACGTGGCCGCGAACTCGGCGAGCTCCGCCACGGGCCGCTGGTAATGGACGAGGCCGATGCGCGCGGACATCCGCCGCGCGCGCGCGAGGGCCTGCATGACGTCGAAGCCGCTCGCCGTCGCGACGACGACCGGCACCGACACGCGTCCTTTCAGATAGGCCGCGTTGGAGCCGGCCGCGATCACGACGTCACAGTGTTCCGTCGCCATGCGCTCGCGGATGTGGCGCGCGGCCTCGTCGAAGCCCAGGTTCAGCGGTTCGATCTGGGCCAGGTGGTCGTATTCGGGCGTGATGTGGCGGAACAGGTCGGACAGGCGCGACACGGAGACCGTCCAGATGACGGGCTTGCCGGGGCCCTGGTCCGGCGCGGGCGCGGGACGGGTGGGGTAACTCATGTTGCAAGTGTACCGCAACGTGCAACTTGTGTTTCAACTTGGTTTCACCATGAAACATGAGACCGCAAACATTTCCGCGAGCCGTAAGAATCGGGTAAGGCGGCCCACTTAGGATCGATACCAGCCCGTCAACCTGAGCGGCGCATTACTAGAAGATTGGAGACAAAAGTGGAAGATGACATCGTCCAGCGGGTCAAAGCAGACCCGAATTACCAAAAGCTCGTCAAATCGCGCTCCAGCTACGGCTGGTTGCTGACCTGGGCCGTGATGATCGTGTATTACGGTTTCACGCTGCTCAACGCCTTCGACAAGCAGTTCATGGCGTCCAAGATCGGCGCCGGCGTCATGTCGTGGGGCGTGCCACTGGGTCTGTTCGTGATCCTGTTCACCATCGCGGTCACCGGCATCTATGTGCGCCGCGCCAACAGCGAATTCGACGCGCTGACGGACGCCATCCAGCGTAACGCCGCCTCCGGCAAGGAAAAGGTGCGCGCATGAAGAACACGACCCTCATGAAGAGTGCCGCCGCCGCGGCGCTGCTGGCCGCCGCCGGCGCCGTCATCGCCGCGCCCGACCTGGGCCAGGCCCAGAAACAGGCCACCAACTGGACCGCGATCACGATGTTCGCCGTGTTCGTGATCCTGACCCTGTTCATTACCAAGTGGGCCGCCGGCCGCACCCGTTCCGCCTCCGACTTCTACACGGCCGGCGGTGGCATCACCGGCTTCCAGAACGGTCTCGCCATCGCCGGCGACTACATGTCGGCCGCGTCGTTCCTCGGCATTTCCGCCGCCGTGTTCGCAAACGGCTTCGACGGCCTGATCTATGCGATCGGCTTCCTCGTCGGCTGGCCCGTCATCACGTTCCTGATGGCCGAGCGCCTGCGCAACCTGGGCCGCTTCACGTTCGCCGACGTGGCCGCCTACCGCTTCGCCCAGAAGCCGGTGCGCATGTTCGCCGCCTCGGGCACGCTCGTCACCGTGCTGTTCTACCTGATCGCGCAGATGGTCGGCGCCGGCCAGCTGATCAAGCTGCTGTTCGGCCTGGACTACGGCATCGCCGTCGTGCTCGTCGGCGTGCTGATGATGGTCTACGTGCTGTTCGGCGGCATGACCGCGACGACCTGGGTGCAGATCATCAAGGCCGTCATGCTGCTGGCAGGCGCCTCGTTCATGGCGTTCTCCGTGCTGGCCATGTACAACTTCAGCCCGGAAGCGCTGTTCGCCAAGGCCGTCGAAGTGCACAGCAAGAAAGACGCGATCATGGGCCCGGGCGGCTTCATCAAGGATCCGATCTCCGGCATCTCGTTCGGCATGGCGCTGATGTTCGGTACCGCCGGCCTGCCGCACATCCTGATGCGTTTCTTCACCGTCCCGAGCGCCAAGGAAGCGCGCAAGTCGGTGCTGTGGGCAACCACCTGGATCGGCTACTTCTACATCCTGACCTTCATCATCGGCTTCGGCGCAATCGTGCTGGTCGGTACGAACCCGGGGTTCAAGGACGCTGCCGGCAAACTGCTGGGCGGTAACAACATGGCGGCCGTGCACCTGGCGAGCGCCGTCGGCGGCGACGTCTTCCTCGGCTTCATCTCGGCCGTGGCATTCGCAACCATCCTGGCCGTCGTGGCCGGCCTGACGCTGTCCGGCGCCTCGGCCGTGTCGCACGACCTGTACGCCACCGTCATCAAGAAGGGCCAGCCGGCGCCGGGCAGCGAACTGCGCGTGTCGAAGATCACCACGATCTGCCTGGGCATCGTCGCCGTCTTCCTGGGCTATGTGTTCGAGACGATCAACGTGGCCTTCATGGTCTCGCTGGCCTTCGCGATCGCGGCTTCGGCCAACTTCCCGGTGCTGTTCATGTCCGTCCTGTGGAGCAAGTGCACCACCCGCGGCGCGACCGTGGGCGGCTTCCTGGGCCTGGCCACCGCCGTCATCCTGACGCTGCTGTCGAAATCCGTGTGGGTCGACGTGTTCCACAATGCGCACGAGATCTTCCCGTACACGTCGCCGGCGCTGTTCTCGATGACCGTCGGCTTCGTCGGCGTGTGGCTGTTCTCGGTCACCGACAAGAGCCCGCGTGCCGCCATCGACAAGGCCGGCTACGAAGCACAGGAAGTGCGTTCGGAGACCGGTATCGGCGCTGCCGCAGCGTCCGCACACTGAGCGGCACACTGATCGCAGCTTGATCCAACGAACCCGCACGCACCCGCGTGCGGGTTTTTTCTTTTATGGCGCCACGTCGCCGGCCTTCTCGGCGAACGGCCGCGCATACTTCACGAGCGACACGAGCGTCTTGCCCGGCTCCTCGTTGAAGATCTCGTGCGCGGCATCCTCGAACCACACGAGCTGTTTCGAAGGCGCCTTCACTTTGGCAAACCATTCCGCCGTGGCCGACGCCGACACGTTGTAGTCGTGGCGGCCGTTGAAGATGACGATGGGGCAGCGGAAGGTCGTGTAGACGCTGAAATCCTGCGTGAGCACGTCCGTCAGCATGCGGCTCGATGAGAATTCCGTGCCCTCCCACATGGTCTTCAGGTCGGCATCCGTGTATTCCGGCGCCAGCTTCGCGGCTGCGGATTCCGCATCGAACCCGGTCCGGCCGTACACGGCCCCGCCATAGCGCGCGAGCCATTTGCGCTGCAGGTACAGGTCCTTCAGCACGAGCGGCCTGCCCGGCGCGGCGTAGGGCGCGATGGATTCCAGGTCGCGAATGGCGTCCTCGTTGCCCTCCTTGCGCGCCGCCTCCATCGTGTATTGCCAGCCGCGCCGTTCGCTCTCCATCGCATCCGTCACCTGGCCGATGCCGACGTACGCGTGCAGCCAGTCCGGATGGCGCTGCGCGAGCTGGATGCCCAGCGATGAACCTCACGAGTGGCCGAGCACGAAGATGCGGTCCTTGCCGAATTCCTTGCGCAGGAACGCGACCATCTCCTCGGCGTCGTCCAGCATGCGCGCGCGCGTCATCGTGGGCGCGACCTTCGCGGGATCGTTGGCGGCATACGTCTTGCCGGCGCCGCGCTGGTCCCATTGCACGACCGTGAAATATTCTTCCCAGCCGCGCTGGAAATACCAGCTCGTCGGCATCGCGACGTAACCGGGGCCGCCGTGCAGGAACAGCAGCAAGGGATTGCGCCGGTCCGTGCCGCGCACGCTGATCCACTGGTCGATTCCGCCGATGCGCACGGCCCGCGTCTGTTCGATGCCTTGCGGCGTGACGATGCGGCGCATGTCGGCGATGATTTTTACGGCTTCCGCGCGGCTGTCCGGGCCGGCGGCATGCGCGAGCGTGGTGATGGACAGGCCGGCCAGCAGCGCGGCGCACAGCCTGGATGAGCGTTCGAACATCGTGGTCTCCGTCGTTGTGGGTAGCGTGCGCGCAGTCTGTTCAGTTTCCTTTCATGTGTCAACGGTGTTTCATTTTGAAACGCGATGAAACATGCCATGGCCGGGCAAATCACCCAAGTCCTTGAATATCCGGGCTGTCTGCGGTGCCGGGTGACTGGCACGGACCTTGCAAACCCATGTGCCACCATCACAGAACGCATCAGGAAAGGGTAGGACATGAGCCAACAATCCGCCGGCGCCAAATTCCGCCAGGCCGTCCAGGAAGAACATCCGTTGCAGGTCATCGGCGCCATCAACGCCAACCACGCGCTGCTCGCCAAGCGGGCCGGCTATCGCGCGATCTACCTGTCGGGCGGCGGCGTCGCGGCCGGGTCGCTGGGCCTGCCGGACCTCGGCATCTCCGGTCTCGAAGACGTGCTGATCGACGTGCGCCGCATCACGGACGTGTGCGACCTGCCGCTGCTCGTCGACATCGACACGGGCTTCGGCGCGTCCGCCTTCAACGTCGCGCGGACCGTGCGCTCGCTGATCAAGGCCGGCGCGGGCGCCTGCCACATCGAGGACCAGGTCGGCGCCAAGCGCTGCGGCCACCGTCCGGGCAAGGAAATCGTCACCCAGGGCGAGATGGTCGACCGCGTGAAGGCCGCCGTCGATGCGCGCACGGACGACGACTTCGTCATCATGGCGCGCACGGACGCGCTGGCCGTCGAGGGTCTCGACAAGGCCGTGGAGCGCGCGGTGGCGTGCGTGGAGGCGGGCGCCGACATGATCTTCCCGGAAGCCAT
>CAMLMV010000080.1 GCA_946481275.1 uncultured Massilia sp. | reverse complement strand
CCAGGTTCTTGCCGCCGGTTTTGTAAGGCGACGCCAATTCGTAGATCACATCCTGGCCGTCGCCCTGATTGAAGACGAAGGTGTCGATCCCTGCACTGGCATTGAGCGTGTCGTTACCGGTGCCACCGGCCAGGGTGTCGTTGAGATTACCGGCCGTGATGGTGTCATTGCCGTCCGCGCCATTGATGGAGTTTGGCGCATCCGACAGGCCGGCCAGGGTATCGTTGCCGGCGGTGCCGTTGTAGACCAATTTGCCGGCAACGGTTTGATAGTCCCACTTGGTGCCGTCGGCGAACTGGATGGTCTGCACACGGTAACTACTGCTGAAATAATTGTTCAGGGTGATCTGATCGCCGTTGTCGAACACCAGCGTCAGATCACTGCTCTTGTTGCCCGTGCCGCGTGTCACCTGCGTCGCCGACGCCAGCAAGCCAGCACCCAACTGCAGCACGTCCAGGTTCTTGCCGCCGGTTTTGTAAGGCGACGCCAATTCGTAGATCACATCCTGTCCGTCGCCCTGGTTGAAGACGAAGGTGTCGATCCCCATGCTGGCATTGAGCGTGTCGGCACCAGTGCCGCCTGTCAAAGTGGCGTTGCCGCTACCGGCGGTGATTACATCATTGTCGTCTCCGCCGTTGAGTACATCGGTCTGGCTGCCGCCACTGATCGTGTCATTGCCAGCCGCACCATTGATGACGTTTGGCGCATCCGACAAGCCGGTCAGGGTGTCGTTGCCGGCGGTGCCGTTGTAGACCAATTTGCCGACAACGGTTTGATAGTCCCAATTGGTACCGTCGGCGAACTGGATTTTTTCGACAGCATTTTTATTAAAGTAGCCCACAATTCGGACTGAATCGGTCGCACTAAAATTCAGTACCAAATCCATGATTTCGCGCGAAAGTTGTGTGCTCGTGCTATTCAATCCGGCGCCGATCTGTAGGATGTCCACGCCTTCGTTGGCGTACTCGATGATTGTGTCTTGCCCGTCACCCGGGTTGAAGAAATAGGTGTCGTTCCCGCCCCCTCCAACCTGGTAATCATTGCCGGTCCCACCCTTGATAACGTCATTGCCGAGGTCACCGAAAAGCCAGTCATCTCCACTGCCACCATCAAGAATGTCATCGAGGTTCTTTCCATAAAGATGATCGTTGCCAGCCACGCCCGACATATTGTTGTAATGGTCCGTGTTGCCATAAAGCGTATTGTCAGCGTTATTGCCTGTCGTCTGCTCCCATCCAATTTGTGATAGCTGCAGTGCAAATCCAGTCCCGGCGGTATCGCCCTTTTGGCTGAGCGCAGTCAATGTCTGAACACCAAAATCATCCATCGACCTCAGATCCCGTCCAAACTCATTCATCAACGCGGCACTGTTCGTGGGGTCTTCTGCGTATTTGCTTTGCAGCAACGCGACCACATGTGTGACGTCGATATCGAAGGATGATGTCGTCGTGTTCCACGTTAGGCCGATACCGTCATACAAAGTTTTGAACTGCGTTTGCGCCATCAATTGGGCCGAAAAATGCTCCATCAACTGGTCGAACGCCTTGATTAGAATCGGTGCCGCGTGCCCGTGCGGATTGGGATCACGTGCGCCCCAGCACCAAGTGCCCAGATAGTCTTCGCCAAGGAATGCTTCGAGTGTTGCCAGCTTGCGTGCATCACCAATCGCGTTGCCATAAATTTGCGTAGCGGCCCTGCTTGCAGGATCAACTCCTTCAACGCCTGCCCAAGCGTACATCAGCGTTGTCATGATGGCCGCCCTTGCGTCGGCATTGGTTTCCTTCGTAAAGCTGGCGACCAGCGATTGCAGCCGGCCAGTCGCGTCGCGCGCCATCGCTTGGTGCAAGCTGTATACGTTGCCGAATCCTTGCAGATCCGGCAGTGCCGCAATAGTGGCATTGACGGCTACAGGATCCTGCTCAACCGTGCGCGCCGTATCGGCGGCAAACCAAGCATCCTCGATGGCACGCGTTGTACCGTCGGTGCGGGTGTATTGCCCCGCCTGCAAATGCTGGTTACCCTGAGCGTCGGTCACATTTTGGGTCGTGAAACCCGTTCCGATGCTCCGTACGTCCGCGTCGGCCAGTGTCAATAGTTCACCGCTCGATACCACCGCATTGCTGTCGCCGTCTTTCCAAACCCGTAGCTGATTGAATGCCGTATCGTTCGCATCGATTTTGCCGTCATGATTGCTATCGAGATCGGCTAACGCGGCAAAGCCGTTGGCTGCTTTACCACCCGCCGCCAGGTTCGTATTGTTGCCAAACAGTTCGCTGCCATCGTCAACCTGGCCATTGCCGTTTCTATCCCATACCAGCAGGCCATCGTCCTTGCCGACCCAGCCGGTAGTCTCGGCGAAATGGTTGCCGTCGTGGTCGAAGTGGATCGCGGCGGTTTTGCTGATCGTGTCAACGCCATTACCGTTGAGGTCCAGAATCAGCGGACTGCGGGTGACCTCGGCGGTGTGGAATTCGTCCTGAAGATTGATAATTAAGGTTCCCAGCCCTTCGTAATCGCCGTTCAGCCTTGGTAGGCCTGATAAATTTGCGCCCCACGCGGCCATGGCATTGCTCAAGGTTTTTTCGATCTGGTTCCAGTCGTAGACGCCCGGCACGTTTTGCAGCCAAGCGTTGGCCATGGCGCGGATTGCCGGATCACTTGAGGTGGTTTGCTTGTGCATGAAGGCCAGCGTGCCCAGATTGGCGACAATGGCGTCGTAGGAGTCGGCCCCCTTAGTGTCGCGCATGAAGCGCCAGTAGTTGTCGAGCCCCTGTTCGCCTTCCAGTTTCTGGATGATCAAAAAAGGAGCGTTCAGGGTCCAGTTATCGATGCTGAGGCCGTTCTTCTTAAATACGTCCTTGTGGAAGTTCCAGACCTCGTCGGCGTTGATATCGCGGTCGACATGGCCATTATTGGCAGAGTCGTTCGCAATGGCCAATAGTGTCTTCAAGTACGCATCCGCCATGTCACTCTTGATGCTCTGGATTCTTTCCGCGCTGAGGACTTGGCATTCAGGTCCGCCCGCGCCCATCAATGCCGTACCCTTCATGAATTCGAGTGCAGCCACGCCAGAGATGGTATTTCCAGCGGCGACCCCGCCGGCCCAGCCAGCGTAGTTATAGCCTTGCTGGCTCAAATAGGTATAGACGCCGTTAATGTCGCCGCCGGCGAGTGTGGTTTGCAATTGCTGGATCTGGACGATCGAAAGACTGTTCGGCATGTGAAATTATTTTTGTGGTTGGATTGCTGGCGCCGACGGGCTGGCGTTGGACGGATTCACGCGGAATCCCAGGATGACTTGCTTGACCGAGGAGCGAATTTCCTGCCAATGAGGCAGCAGTCCCTTACGGAAGTGGACGTCCACCTGCATGCGCATTTCTGGCAAGGTGTTGAACTTGAGCTCGCAAGGTGCTGCGGCGTGCTCGACATTACTGCATTCGATGTATGCATCCGCCGTGCCGTCTGGAGTGCGGTGGAAGTAGATATTCATGTCACCATAAGGAGTGCCCGTTCCGCTGCGCTTGGATATGTCAAATCCGATCGGCGTATATCCGGTCAAGCCATAGACTTGTTCGGGCAGCTTTTCATATCGATATGGCGGGTACGGATTCTTGCGGTAGACATTGGCGCGAATGTATGCCTCCAAAGCCGTATCCCCGCCATAAATGGAGTTGGCATGTATGCCCACGTCCATCCATGTACTCGTGTAAATCGTCTCCGTCTTCTTTTGCGGCTCGGTTTGATCCGTCAGCGCGGCCATGTCTGGATAGCGGATTTCGAAGCCGAAGCTCGCCAGGCCAGACTGGTAAGTGCGCTTGGGCGGCGGCCCTTTGCGTCGCTCCATGAAGTGCGGGTCGCCGTCGTACTCCACAAAACGCGCATAGGGCTGGGGAATCGCCACCGGCACGCCCCCCAGATGGCCTATTACTGGACCGTTGCGGTTTTCTTTCACAACCCAGGAATCGTCGAGATTGCTTATCGCTCCGGGATGTGATGGCGCCAATAGGCAAAATAGCGCACCGACGATGAGGAGTGCCCCCGCCAAGGCGACTATCAGTCTTAAGCTCTGGTGCATTTGATGGTTGGGGAAGATATTTCGTGGTTTGAACATAGGTTTTCAAAAGTGTTCCGATGACACCATCCTCGAAGACAATTCACCGGCGTCCGGCAAGTGCGCCAGCGGATACGCATTAAGCTTTCATTTTGCTTTCATTTTCGCTCATCTGTCGGCATATTTTTTAAATATAGCATCTTGCCGACGTGAAAAATGCTCACAATGTCACGACGAGGCGAACTCCCGGAGGGAGTTGCATCGATTCCTGCGTGGCGTGTTCTCAAGGTTGATGATGGTCCGGACATGGACATAAACTGATAAAGCCCATTAATTTCTCGGCGTTGGCAATAGACGCGGCTGGACTGCCGTATTCGGGCACTTCAGAGGTCAAGGATGAATGCTTACAATTGCCGTGCTGGCGTTATGAGGCAACCTTATTCTTTCGGACACTTGTAGTTAAAAAACTTGTAAAAAATGTTTGAATGCATAAAGTTGAAAAAGTGCACGCCGGCGTTCAGGGGCGGGGCGATCAAATTGAGGCCGAATTAACTAAATTGCGCAAAGAGTTGCACTGTGGAGTGGGCGTAAATGGAAGTGCTAAAAAACGCCCACGCGGCCCCGTGCCCCTCGTGAATAGAAACTCCAAGCGGGGATATTCGAAGCCGGCAGATCTGTGGCTATAAGCTTCTTGGAGCGTTGACCCTGTCAAAAGAACTGGCTCAAGAGACGCTGCGGGCTCATCTTTGGTGGCGGTATCGGGGGGGGCGGCGTTCAGAAAGTTGATCAAGCGTGGTCGCTGCCAACGAAGCTCTCGAATCGCGTGGCGTCGAAGTTGTTCTGGCCAAGTAGACGGGCGCCCGACCCGCTACTACACGATCTAGCACTTTGGCAGTAAATTTACTACATTCAGCCGTCAAATGAGCATTTTCTTGCTCATTGTTAGCGATAGCAGCCATTTTCTGGCGCAGCATGCTTGGGCGATCCGGTCCGATGGAGTACCATTGCTCATCATTTAACTAGGGTATGCCATGCGTGCAATAGAAATTGTCCAACCTGGCGGGCCGGAGGTGCTCAAGCCGTGCGAGCGCCCCGTTCCGCAATTGAAACCGGGTGAGGTGCTCATCCGCGTTCACGCGGCCGGCGTCAACCGGCCCGACGTGTTCCAGCGGCTGGGCCAGTATCCCGTCCCGCCCGGCGCGTCCGACCTGCCGGGTCTCGAGGTGGCCGGCGAGATCGTCGACGGCGACCTCGGCGACAGCGGATTCAACAAAGGCGACCTCGTCTGCGCCCTCGTGCAGGGCGGCGGCTATGCCGAGTACTGCGCGGCGCCGCTCGCGCAATGCCTGCCGGTGCCGCCAGGCCTGAGCCCGCTCGAGGCGGCCGCGCTGCCTGAAACGTTCTTCACCGTGTGGAGCAACGTGTTCCAGCGCGGCGCACTGGGCGAAGGCGAGACCTTGCTCGTGCAGGGCGGCAGCTCCGGTATCGGGACCACGGCGATCCAGCTGGCGAAGGCGCTGGGCCACCGCGTGTTCGCGACGGCCGGCAGCGCCGACAAATGCCGTGCGTGCGAAGACCTGGGCGCCGAGCGCGCCATCAACTACAAGACCGAGGACTTCGCGCCCATCGTCAAGGAACTGACGGGAGGGAAGGGCGTCGACGTCGTGCTCGACATGGTCGGCGGCGACTACGTGGCGCGCGAGGTCTCGTGCCTCGCGGACGACGGCCGCATCGTCATCATCGCCCTGCTGGGCGGGGCAAAGGCCAACGTCGACCTGGGCCAGGTGCTGCGCCGCCGCCTGACGATCACGGGTTCCACCCTGCGCCCGCGCCCGGTGGCGTTCAAGGCGCAGATCGCGCGCGAACTGCGCGAGCGCGTGTGGCCGCTGCTGGCAGCCGGCCAGATCAAACCCGTCATCTACAGGACGTTCGCGCTCGGGGAAGCGGCGGCCGCGCACGCGCTGATGGAAAGCAGTGCGCACGTCGGCAAGATCATGCTGCGGGTCGCCGATCACTGAATACACCATGAAAAATTCAATGAATAAGCGACTGAACAACCATGCCAGGCCCGGTTTGACCGGCTTTTCAACGCCCGTTACAATAACGGGTTATTTGACCGTGAGGCTGTAATGCGTGCCAAACTCATCGTAGGCAACTGGAAGATGAATGGCAGCCGAGCGGCCAATGAAGCGTTGCTGAAGGGGATCGTCGCCGGACTCCACGGCGCGTCCGCATCCTGTGCGGTCTGCGTGCCGACGCCGTTCCTGCAGCAGTGCGAAGACGTGCTGGCCGGTACGCCGGTCGCATGGGGCGCGCAGGATGTGTCGATGCACGCGTTCGGCGCGTACACCGGCGAAGTCTGCGCAAAGATGCTGACCGAGTTCGGTTGCCGCTACGTGATCGTCGGCCACTCCGAGCGCCGCGCCTACCACCGCGAAGACAGTGCGCTGGTGGCGAAGAAGGCGCTGGCGGTGCTGGCCGAAGGGATGACCCCGATCGTGTGCGTCGGCGAAACGCTGGAGCAGCGCGAAGCGGGCGAGACGGCGCAGGTGGTCGGCGCCCAGCTCGACGCGGTGCTGGAAGCGCTCGACGCGGCATCGGTGGCGAAGATCGTCGTGGCCTATGAACCCGTGTGGGCCATCGGCACCGGCAGGAATGCGACGCCGGCGATGGCGCAGGAAGTGCACGCGCAATTGCGCGCGCAGCTGAGGGCTCGTAATGCCGAGGCGGCCGAGAGCGTGACTATCCTGTATGGCGGCAGCATGAAGCCGGAGAATGCGAAAGAATTGCTGGTCCAGCCGGACATCGATGGCGGGCTGATCGGCGGCGCGGCCTTGAAGGCGGAAGATTTTCTTGCCATCATTCACGCGGCCTGAATACGCCGGGTTGGATATTCCATCCAGGCGAGGAAGTCGTTTTTAGTAACGTAGTTTCAACCTTGGAATGGAATAAACAATGAACGTGTTGTTCAATCTGGTCGTCGTCGTACAGGTCATCTCCGCGCTGGCCATCATCGGTCTCGTGCTCGTCCAGCACGGCAAGGGTGCCGACATGGGCGCCGCCTTCGGTTCCGGCGCGTCCGGCAGCCTGTTCGGCGCCAGCGGTTCGTCGAACTTCCTGTCGAAATCGACGGCCTTCGCTGCCGCGATCTTCTTCGCGTCGACGCTGGGCCTCGCGTACTTCGGCACCAACCGTCCGCACGCGAGTGTCGGCGGCGGCGTGATGGAACGCGTGACCGTCCCGGCGGCCAAGGTTCCGGCCGGCGCAGGCGATGCCGTTCCGGTCACGGCACCGGCTCCGTCCGCAGCGCCTGCCGCACCGTCGGCCACGCAAGACGTGCCGGCAGCTGCACCGGCAGCGCCGGCACCCGCGCCCGCCAAGTAATTTTGCGGCGCGGCCACTTCCTGCAAGCGCGAGCAGGGTGGTGTAACATTCTGCGGGCTTCGGTCCGCCAGCGCCGGCGACCGGACTCTCAACTCGGCTCGCCGTAAACACTAGTTTTAAAAAGTTGAGAAAAAGAGTATTTTTTCTTGGTTTAGCGCAATTTGAGCATTGAAAAATGCTGCTAAGTCAGAGTAGAATACTGGTCTCCAGCCGACGTGGTGAAATTGGTAGACACGCTATCTTGAGGGGGTAGTGGCGAAAGCTGTGCGAGTTCGAGTCTCGCCGTCGGCACCAAGATACAAGAAGCCAGCTAGGGCGCATGAGCTTCCGCTCGTTAGCACTAGCTGGCTTTTTTACGAGGATCTGTCGGAGGCTTTGAAGAACCGTCCCCTGCGGCGGCCCTTCTGGCCCGAGAAGCCCGGTCGTACGAACGTGCGGCGAGCCTCGAAGGTCGGGATCGGCAACGCGGAACAGGTGATTGAGAGTCTCCAGTCGTACGATCCTGGTGTAGGCCAATAGCCAGGATTGCGCGATGCGGTACTGCAGCCCCTGCAGTGTTTTTTCAACCGATCGTTCAACTAAGGCTTCATCGTGAACCTCGAGAACTACTTCCCCGTCTTACTCTTCATCGTGATCGGCACCGTCGTCGGCGTCGCATCGCAGGTGTTGGGCCGTGTCGTCGGTCCGCATCGCCCCGACCCCGCCAAGCTCTCTCCGTATGAATGCGGCTTCGAAGCCTTCGAAGACGCGCGCATGAAGTTCGACGTCCGGTACTACCTGGTCGCGATCCTGTTTATTTTGTTTGATCTGGAAACGGCATTCTTCTTCCCATGGGGCGTTTCGATGCGCGAACTGGGCCTGCCTGGATTCCTCACGATGATGGTGTTCATCGTCGAATTCATCGTCGGGTTCTGGTACATCTGGAAGAAAGGTGCCCTTGATTGGGAATAAGCCATGGCTATTGAAGGCGTTTTAAACGAAGGTTTTGTCACTACCACAGCCGACAAACTGATCAACTGGGCGCGTACCGGGTCGATGTGGCCCATGACGTTTGGCCTGGCTTGCTGTGCGGTCGAGATGATGCACGCGGGTGCCGCGCGCTATGACCTCGACCGTTTCGGCGTTGTGTTCCGCCCGTCGCCGCGCCAGTCCGACGTGATGATCGTGGCCGGTACCCTGTGCAACAAGATGGCGCCGGCACTGCGCAAGGTGTACGACCAGATGGCCGAGCCGCGCTGGGTCATCTCGATGGGTTCGTGCGCCAACGGCGGCGGCTACTACCACTACTCGTACTCCGTCGTGCGCGGCTGCGACCGCATCGTTCCGGTCGACGTCTACGTCCCGGGCTGCCCGCCGACCGCCGAGGCCCTGTTGTACGGCATCATCCAGCTCCAGAATAAGATCCAGCGCACCAATACCATCGCGCGATAATCCAAGCCGGTTTCAACCATGACGACAAAAATCGAAGCCCTCGAACTCGCCCTGAAGAATGCTCTGGGCGAGGGCGCTGCCATTACCGTGGCGCTGGGCGAAGTAACGGTAGTGGTGAAGGCCAGTGACTACCTGGCCTCCATGCAAAAGCTGCGCGACGATCCCGCGCTGCGTTTCCAGGAACTCGTCGACCTGTGCGGCGTCGACTACTCGTCCTACGGCGAAGGCACGTGGGACGGTTTGCGTTTCGCGGTCGTGTCGCACCTGCTGTCGATCGAGCACAACTGGCGCGTGCGCGTCCGCGTGTTCTGCCCGGACGACGACATGCCGCTGGTCGACTCCGTCACGAGCGTCTGGCGCAACGCCAACTGGTTCGAGCGTGAAGCGTTCGACCTGTTCGGCATCCTGTTCGAAGGCCACGGCGATCTGCGCCGCATCCTCACCGACTACGGCTTCATCGGCCACCCGTTCCGCAAGGACTTCCCGATCTCGGGCTACGTCGAGATGCGTTACGACCCCGAGCAGAAACGCGTGATCTACCAACCCGTGACGATCGAGCCGCGCGAGAACATTCCGCGCGTGATCCGCGAAGAAACCTACGGGATGAAATAATGGCTGAGCTTAAGAATTACACCCTGAACTTTGGTCCGCAGCACCCGGCAGCGCACGGCGTGCTGCGTCTCGTGCTGGAACTGGACGGCGAGGTCATCCAGCGTGCCGACCCCCACATCGGCCTGCTGCACCGCGGCACCGAGAAACTGGCCGAGACCCGCACCTACCTGCAGTCCGTGCCGTACATGGACCGCCTCGACTACGTCTCGATGATGTGCAACGAGCACGGCTACGTGCTGGCCATCGAGAAGCTGCTGGGCATCGAAGTCCCGATCCGTGCGCAGTACATCCGCACGATGTTCGACGAGATCACCCGTATCCTGAACCACCTGATGTGGCTGGGCGCGCACGCGCTGGACATCGGTGCGATGGGGCCGTTCCTGTACGCGTTCCGCGACCGCGAAGACCTGTTCGACGTCTATGAAGCCGTGTCGGGCGCGCGCATGCACGCGGCCTACTACCGCCCGGGCGGCGTGTACCGCGACCTGCCGGACGTGATGCCGAAGCACCGCGAATCGCCGCTGCGCAGCAAGAAGGCCATCGACGAACTGAACGAAACCCGCCACGGCTCCGTGCTGGATTTCATCGAATCGTTCACGAAGCGCTTCGACGGCTATGTCGACGAATACGAGACCCTGCTGACCGACAACCGTATCTGGAAACAGCGTACCGTCGGCATCGGCGTCGTGACGCCGGAAGACGCGATGGGCATGGGCTTCTCGGGCCCGATGCTGCGCGGTTCGGGCATCGCCTGGGACCTGCGCAAGGTCCAGCCTTACGCCGCCTACGACAAGGTCGAATTCGACGTGCCGGTCGGCACCAACGGCGACTCGTATGACCGTTACCTCGTGCGCATCGAAGAAATGCGCCAGGCCAACCGCATCATCAAGCAGTGCGTCGCCTGGCTGAAGGCCAACCCGGGTCCGGTCATGACGAACAACCACAAGGTCGCCCCGCCGTCGCGCGTGGACATGAAGACCAACATGGAATCGCTGATCCACCACTTCAAGCTGTTCACCGAAGGCTTCCACGTCCCGCCGGGCGAGGCCTACGCAGCGGTCGAACATCCGAAGGGCGAGTTCGGCATTTATATCGTCTCGGACGGCGCCAACAAGCCGTACCGCCTGAAGATCCGCACCCCGGACTATGTCCACCTGCAATCACTCGATGAAATGGCGCGCGGTCACATGATCGCCGACGCCGTGACCATCATCGGTACGCAGGACATCGTGTTCGGCTCGATCGACCGATAAGAAGGGTAGAAAAGATTATGTTATCTGAGCAGTGCTTGAAAAAAATCGACCGCGAGTTGGCCAAGTATCCGGCCGACCAGCGCCAGTCGGCCGTGATGGCCTCGCTGGCCCACGCGCAAGTCGAAAAGGGCTGGCTGTCGCCGGAAACGATGCAGGAAGTGGCCGACTACATCGGCATGCCCGCCATCGCCGTGCAGGAAGTGGCCACCTTCTACAACATGTACAACATCAAGCCGGTCGGCAAGCACAAGATCACCGTGTGCACCAACCTGCCGTGCGCCCTGTCGGGTGGCGAGCGCGCCGCCCAGCGTATCAAGGATGCCCTGGGCATCAATTTCCGCGACACGACCGAAGACGGCCAGTTCACCCTGCTGGAAGGCGAGTGCATGGGCGCCTGCGGCGACGCGCCGGTCATGCTGGTGAATAACCACCGCATGTGCTCGTTCATGTCGGACGAGAAGATCGACGCCCTGCTGGAGGAACTGAACAAATGACCAGCCTGCACGACCGCCACATCAATCCGCTGATCCTGAAGGATCTGAACGGCGACAACTGGCACCTGGAAGACTACGTCAAGCGCGGCGGCTATTCCGCGCTGCGCCGCATCCTGGAAGAGAAGATCACGCCCGAGGCGATCATCGCCGACCTGAAGACGTCCGGCCTGCGCGGCCGCGGCGGCGCGGGCTTCCCGACCGGCCTGAAGTGGAGCTTCATGCCGCGCCAGTTCCCGGGCCAGAAATACCTCGTCTGCAACACCGACGAAGGCGAACCGGGCACGTTCAAGGACCGCGACATCATCCGCTACAACCCGCACGCGCTGATCGAAGGCATGGCCATCGGTGCGTACGCGATGGGCATCACCGTGGGCTACAACTACATCCACGGCGAGATCTTCCAGGAATACCTGCGCTTTGAAGAAGCGCTGGAAGAGGCGCGCGCCGCCGGCTTCCTGGGCGACAAGATCATGGGTTCGGACTTCAGCTTCCAGCTGCACGCCCACCATGGCTACGGTGCCTACATCTGCGGCGAAGAAACCGCGCTGCTGGAATCGCTGGAAGGCAAGAAGGGCCAGCCCCGCTTCAAGCCGCCGTTCCCGGCCTCGTTCGGCCTGTACGGCAAGCCGACCACGATCAACAACACGGAAACGTTCGCAGCCGTCCCGTTCATCCTGAACCTGGGCGCCGCCGAGTACATGGCGCTGGGCAAGCCGAACAACGGCGGCACGAAGATCTTCTCGATCTCCGGTGACGTCGAGCGTCCGGGCAACTACGAAGTCCCGCTGGGCACCCCGTTCGCCAAGCTGATGGAGCTGGCCGGCGGCATGCGCGGCGGCAAGAAGATCAAGGCCGTCATCCCGGGCGGTTCGTCGGCACCGGTCGTGCGCGGCGACGTCATGATGCAGACCGACCTGGACTACGACTCGATCGCCAAGGCCGGTTCGATGCTGGGTTCGGGCGCCGTGATCGTCATGGACGAGACCCGCTGCATGGTCAAGTCGCTGCTGCGCCTGTCCTACTTCTACTACGAAGAATCGTGCGGCCAGTGCACGCCGTGCCGTGAAGGTACGGGCTGGATGTACCGCATGGTCCACCGCATCGAACATGGCCAGGGTCGTCCGGAAGACATGGACATGCTGAACTCGATCGCCGACAACATCCAGGGCCGCACCATCTGCGCACTGGGCGATGCCGCCGCGATGCCGGTCCGCGCCATGATCAAGAACTTCCGCGAAGAATTTGAATATCACGTCGAGCACAAGCACTGCCTGGTGCCGACTTACCTCTAAACCGGGTCAGGTAACGATCAAATGGTTGAAATCGAATTAGACGGCAAGAAAGTCGAAGTCCCACCGGGTTCGATGGTGATGGACGCCGCAAACAAACTGGGAAGCTACATCCCGCACTTCTGCTACCACAAGAAGCTGTCGATCGCGGCCAACTGCCGCATGTGCCTCGTGGAAGTGGAAAAAGCGCCGAAGCCGCTGCCCGCCTGCGCCACCCCGGTCTCGCCGGGCATGATCGTGCGCACGCACAGCGACAAGGCCGTGCAGGCGCAGAAATCCGTCATGGAATTCCTGCTGATTAACCACCCGCTGGATTGCCCGATCTGCGACCAGGGCGGGGAGTGCCAGCTGCAGGATCTCGCAGTCGGCTACGGCAAGGGCGAATCGCGCTACGCGGAAGAAAAACGCGTCGTGGCACCGAAGGAAGCCGGCCCGCTGATCTCGATGGAAGAGATGAGCCGCTGCATCCAGTGCACCCGCTGCGTGCGCTTCGGCCAGGAAGTGGCCGGCGTGATGGAATTCGGCATGGTCGGCCGCGGCGAGCACTCGGAAATCACGACGTTCGTCGGCAAGTCCGTGGACTCGGAAGTGTCGGGCAACATGATCGACCTGTGCCCGGTCGGTGCACTCACGTCGAAGCCGTTCCGCTATTCCGCACGTCCGTGGGAACTGCAGCGCCGCCGTTCGGTGTCGCCGCACGATTCGCTCGGCTCGAACCTGATCGTCCAGGTCAAGGGCGGTAAAGTGATGCGCGTACTCCCGCTGGAAAACGAGAGCATCAACGAGTGCTGGATCTCCGACAAGGACCGCTTCTCGTACGAAGCGCTGGACAACGCGTCGCGCCTCACGCAGCCGATGATCAAGCAGGACGGCAAGTGGATCGAGACCGACTGGCAGACGGCGCTGGAATACGTCGCCCACGGCCTGCGCAACATCCGCCACGAGCACGGCGCCGATTCCATCGCTGCCATCGGCACCGCGCACTCGACGGTCGAAGAACTGTTCCTGCTGCAGAAAGCCATGCGTGGCTTCGGCATCGAGAACGTCGACTTCCGCCTGCGTCAGACCGATTTCGCGCTGGACGGTAAGGTCGTCCCGCACCTGGGCATGCCGATCGCCGACCTGTCGACGCTGTCGCGCGTGCTGGTCGTCGGCTCGTTCCTGCGCAAGGACCACCCGTTGGCCGCGACGCGCCTGCGCGCCGCCGTCAAGTCGGGCGCCAAGCTGTCGATCGTTCATGGCTCGGCTGACGACAACCTGATCCCGACCGCGAACCGCATCATCGCCGCACCGAGCGACTGGCTGGCCGCGCTGACGGAAATCGCCGTCGCCGTCGCTGCCGCCAAGGGCATCGCCGCGCCGGCCGGTTTCGAAGGCGTGACCGCCGGCGACGCCGCCAAGGCTGTCGCCGCCACGCTGGTCGTGGAAAACGCCGCTGACGTACCGGGCGCTGTCCTGCTGGGCAATGCCGCGATGTACCACCCGCAGGCATCGAAGCTGCACGCCGTCGCGGAATGGATCGCTGCCGAGACGGGCGCCAAGTTCGGTTACTTCGTCGACGCTGCCAACACCGTCGGCGGCTACCTGGTCAACGCCACGTCGAAGAATGCCGCAAACCTGTTCGCGCAGCCGAAGAAAGCCTACGTGCTGCTGAACGCCGAGCCGGAAGTCGACGCCGCCAACCCGGCGCAAGCCATCAAGGCGCTGAAGGGCGCCGAGATGGTCGTCGCGATGTCCGCGTTCAAGCACGGCACCGACTACGCCGACGTGCTGCTGCCGATCTCGCCGTTCAGCGAGACCGCCGGCACGTTCGTCAACTGCGAAGGCCGCGCACAGAGCTTCAACGGCACCGTCAAGCCGCTGGGCGAGACCCGTCCGGCCTGGAAAGTGCTGCGCGTGCTGGGCAACCTGCTGGGCCTGCAAGGCTTCGACTACGAGAACTCGGAAACGATCCGCGACGAAGCGCTGGGCAAAGGCACCGTGGACCTGTCCGCAAAGCTGAACAACCAGACCAAGATTGCACCTACGGGCGCTTTCTTCGGCAACGGTGAGCAGCTGGAGCGCCTGGCCGACGTGCCGATCCACTTCGCCGACGCCGTCGCACGCCGTTCCGAACCGCTGCTGCGCACGGCCGACGGCCAGGCGCCGCTGGCGACCATCTCGGCAGCCCTGGCTGAAAAGCTGGGCGTCAACGCCGGCGACCAGGTCACGGTATCGCAAGGGCAGGGCAGTGTCGTGCTGACGGCCAATATCGACGCACGCCTGCCGGCGAACGTCGTGCGCGTCGCGGCCGCCCACGAATCGACTTCGGTACTGGGCGACATGTTCGGTCCGATCAACGTAGCTAAAGCATAAAAGCAGGGGAGCCCAAGCAAAATGTCGGTACCTGACATGATCAACAACCTGAACAGCAGCGGCGCGAGCCTGCTCGGCACGACGGCCTGGCCGCTCGTGTGGACGCTGCTGAAAATCGTCGTCGTCCTGCTGCCGCTGATGGGCCTCGTGGCCTATCTCGTGCTGTGGGAGCGCAAGCTGATCGGCTGGATCCACATCCGTATCGGCCCGAACCGCGTGGGCCCCGGCGGCCTGCTGCAGCCGATCTCGGATGCCCTGAAGCTGCTGCTGAAGGAAATCGTGATCCCGGCGAAAGCCACCGCGAGCCTGTTCGTGATCGGCCCGCTGATGACCATCATGCCGGCACTGGCCGCATGGTCCGTCATCCCGTTCGGCCCGGAAGCGGCCCTCGCCAACGTGAACGCCGGCCTGCTGCTGCTGCTGGCGATCACGTCGATGGAGGTGTACGGCATCATCATCGCCGGCTGGTCGGCCAACTCGAAGTACTCGTTCATGGGTGCGATGCGCGCCTCGGCCCAGATGATCTCGTACGAAATCCCGATGGGCTTCGTGATGGTCGTCGTGCTGATGGTGTCGGGTTCGCTGAACTTCTCGGACATCGTCGCTTCGCAGACCCGCGGCATGTTCGCCGAGCACGGCGTGAACTTCCTGTCGTGGAACTGGCTGCCGCTGCTGCCGCTGTTCGTCATCTACATCACGTCCGGCCTGGCCGAGTGCAACCGCCACCCGTTCGACGTGGTGGAAGGCGAATCGGAAATCGTGGCCGGCCACATGGTCGAATACTCGGGCATGTCGTACGCGATGTTCATGCTGGCCGAATACGCCAACATGATCCTCGTCGGCACGCTGGCAGCGATCATGTTCCTGGGCGGCTGGGCCGCACCGTTCTCGTTCCTGGAATTCGGCGCCATCGGCGGCTTCTTCTGGCTGTTCGCGAAGATGTTCCTGATCGTCTCGCTGTTCATCTGGGTCCGCGGCACGTTCCCGCGCTACCGCTATGACCAGATCATGCGTCTCGGCTGGAAAGTGTTCATTCCGCTGACCCTGATCTGGCTGGTGCTGGTGGCTGGCTGGATGCAGACGCCGTGGAACATCTGGAAGTAAGGAAGCACACAAAATGACACGAGTTAAAGAGATTCTCGGCAGCCTGATGCTGTCCGAGCTGATTAAAGGTCTGGCCCTGACCGGCAAGTACGCGTTCTCGCGCAAGATCACGGTCCAGTACCCGGAAGAAAAGACCCCCATCTCGCCGCGCTTCCGCGGCCTGCATGCGCTGCGCCGCTACCCGAACGGGGAAGAGCGCTGCATCGCGTGCAAGCTGTGCGAAGCCGTGTGCCCGGCGATGGCCATCACGATCGAATCGGCGCAGCGCGAAGACGGCACCCGCCGCACGACGCGCTACGACATCGACCTGACCAAGTGCATCTTCT
>CAMLMV010000079.1 GCA_946481275.1 uncultured Massilia sp. | reverse complement strand
AGTATGGCCGCATCAAGGTGCAGTTCCACTGGGACCGCTACGGCCGCCGCGACGAACGCAGCTCGTGCTGGATCCGCGTCTCGCAGCCGTGGGCGGGACGCGGCTGGGGCACGATTTCGGTCCCCCGCATCGGGCAGGAAGTGATCATCGACTACCTCGAGGGCGATCCGGACCGCCCCGTCTGCACGGGGCGCCTGTTCAATGCCGACCAGCCGGTCCCGTACGGCCTGCCGGACGGCGCCCACATGATGGGTTTCAAGAGCCGCTCGACACCCGGCGGCGGCGGCTTCTGCGAGATGGTGATCCATGACAGCAAGGGCAAGGAACTGATCAATATCCACTCGCAGAAGGATATGGTCACGACCGTCCAGAACACGCAGGCGACGGTCGTCAACGGACCGCACCAGACCAACACCGTCAGCACGGGCTACCAGACCAACACGGTCAAGCAGTACATCGTGACGACGGCGCAGACGGGCCACATCCACGACACGGCCAAGACCAACATCGAGCTGACCGCCGAGGACGACTACATCCACGCGACAGCCAAGACCAACATCGAACTGGTGGCGCAGAACGCCCACCTGCACCAGACCGCGAAGCAGAACATCGAGCTGACGTCGCAGACGGAGCACATCCGCCTGAAGGCCAACACCGACATCACGCTGGAAGTCGGCAGCAGCAAGATCGTGCTGCAGGCCGACGGCACGATCCTGATCCAGGGCGTGAACGTCGCCGTGATGGGCAGCCGGATCGACCTGAATAAATAAATGAGCAAATGAGCGAGCGCGCCATGTACCACGCCAACCACGCCACCTTCGAACTGCCCGCGCAGCTGAAGGACAAGACGATGCACATGTTCACCTTGCGCGACGATGGTCCCAGCGAGTTCACCGTCGTCGTCTCGCACGCGGACGTCAAGCCCGAAGAACGACTGGACCAGTTCGGCGAGCGCCTGACGAAGGAACTGACGCGCGCACTGCCCCGCTTCCAGCTGAAGGCGATGACGGAACGCACGGTGGATGGCGCGCCGGCGCTGGAACTGGCCTACAGCTGGCGCAACGAGGCGGGCTTCATGCACCAGCGCCAGGTCATCACGCTGGTCCAGGGCAGCAAGCCGGGCACCATCGAGGCGATGCTGATGGCGGCGACGTGCCTGCGCGAGTTCAGCGACGAGTGGAATGCGGCATTCGACGCGATCGTCGACAGCATCAGGCTGCGCCGCCCGCTGCCGCAGGCGCAGGACGGGCCGGCCCCTGCCCAGTCCCCCGCCCTGCCGACGATCTTCGCCCTGTCCGAGCCGCGCAAGACCCTGCACGTGTTCGCGGACAGGCACGAGGCGGGCAGCAAGCTGTCGGCGCGCGACGTCAACCAGGACCACTGGGAATTCTATGACGCAGAGGGCACGCGCCTGCAGGCAAACGTCTCCCGCACGAACGGCGGGCTGTCGCTGCTGCGGCCTTCCGGCACGGTCAAGCTGGAGCGCACGGCGGAGCCGCCGGGCCCGGCACTGGGCGAACGGCTGCACCTGGCCCAGTACATCCAGGCCAGTTCGTCGTCCGTGCCGTTCTACAGTCTGACGGAGGTGCGCGCGCATCTCGATCGGGTCGCGCAAGACCGGGTCGCGGAGCGCTAGATGCCGGCGGCGGCACGGCTGGGCGACCCGATCGGGCACAGCCCGACCATGAGCTGGCTTTTAAAAGGCCTGCTCATCGGCGCGGCCATTGCGGTGGCCGGGGTGGCGATCGTCGGCACGGGCGGCCTGGCGGCGGTGGCCGTCGTCGGCGCGGGCGCGGCCATGGGCGCGGGCCTGGGCGAGGCGATGAGCACGATGAGCTTCGCCGCCAAGGAAGTCACCGGCGCCATCGCCATGACCGGCTCGTCCAACGTCTTCGTCAACGGCATCGCCGCCGCACGCGCGCACGTCGACAAGGTCATGTGCGCCAAGCATCCGGGGCCGATACCGATCGCGACGGGCAGCGGCCAGGTCTACATCAACGGCATGCCGGCCGCGCGCGTGGACGACAAGACCGGATGCAGCGCCGTCATCACGAAAGGATCGAATAACGTCTACATCGGCGGCGGGACGGCGCAGACCGACACGATCAATCCGGAGAACCTCGTGCCGGGCTGGGTGCATGCGTCGCTGCTGGTCGTGGGCGTCGGCTCGGCGATCGTGCTCGCCGGGCCCGTGATCGCGGTGGGTGGCCTCGTCGGCGCGTTCGCGGGCGGGATCGGCGGCGGCTGGGTCGGCGGCAAGATGTTCGGCGAAGGCAGCGACGGCCAGAAGTGGTCGGCGATCGCGGGCAGCTTCCTGGGCGGATATCTGGGGGCGAAGGCGGCGCCCGGGGCGTGGGAGTTTGCGCAGCGGGTCCAGGTATCGGTCGAACCGGGCACGCTGGGCATGAACGGCGGGAACGTTCGCGTCTCGCTGCGCCCGCCTGCGACGACCGCCGAGCCGCCGGTCACGCCGCCGGTGGAACCGCCGCCACGCGTCTCGGCATCGACGTACGCGCGCCTGCGTTCCAAGACGCCGAGTTCCGCGATCCAGAAACAGGTCAACGAAGGCGTGACCTTGCCGATGCCCGATCGTGCACTCCCCGGCCTGACGGTCACGAAGCCGCTGCACGCCGACCATATCGTGTCGATGAAGCAGATCACGGAAATGGAAGGATTCGCCCGGCTGTCGCAGGAAGACCAGCTCGCGGTGCTGAACAATCCCCGCAACTTCATCGGCCTGAGCGAAACGGCGAATACGTCGAAAGGCGCGAAATCGTTCGCCGAATGGACCGAATACAAGAAAGGCGGCATTGCCGTGGACCCGGCATTCCGGCAGGAGATGATGCAGAAAGAGGTCGACATGGCGGCCGAGCTGCAACAGCAGATTTATAATCTCCTGGGCGGCGGCTAGCGTGCGCAGGCAATCACTGAGAAGACAAAGCGATGACAACAGAATTCGACAAGAACGCGGTACTGGATGAATTGCAGAAGTTCGTGCAACCGGCCGCATTGATGGCCACGCCGGCCGAAGCGGAAGCGGATCCGGCCGTGCCCGTGCAGTGGCTGCGCTTCATCGACGAGCAGGAACACGGGCGCAGGCTCGCGCTGCTCACGGAATGGAGCGACTTTGCCACGGAGTGGCCCAGCGTCCAGGACTTCCTGCGGACGATGCTGAAGCGCCTGTACGTGATGCGCGAACAGGACGATACGTTGTCGCTGCTGTATCTCTACACCGTCGGCGGCGACGACCTGAACTTTTATCGCGGCCGCGCCCCGATCGCTGAAGTGCCGGAGCGCCTGCGCCAGATCTGGGACTGGGTGCCCGCCAAATTCCGCGACTTCTACACGCAGTTGCACGATGGCTGGACCTTCCTGCCGGCGAATTCGATGGGACCGTTGCCGGTCGAGGATTGGGCATTCCTGTCCGACGACAAGTTCGACATCGACGACGCCACCGCGCGCGCCCTGCCCATCGATATCACCCGAACCGTGGCCGTATTCCACAACGGCGCCGGCGATTACCTGTGCCTGAATTGCGTGGGCAATGGCGAAGCCATGGGCGTCATCTGGTGGCACGAAGATCCCGAGAATCCCGAGCCGGTCGATTTCTGGGGTGTGCTGGATGCGTGGGTCGGTATCTTTCTCGAGGAAGCGGATCGGCACGGTGCATGAGCGGATCGCCAAACTCTGCAAGGAGGGCGATGCGCTGGCGTCGGCCGGGAGGCCGGAGGACGCCAAACAAAAATACATCGCCGCGCTGAAGCTGCTGCCGGGTGAACTTCAGCAGTGGGAAGCGGCAACGTGGATCTATGTTGCACTTGGCGATGTACACTTCCGCTCGCAGAACTTCGACAAGGCATTCAAGTGTTTTTATAACGCTGTGCAATGCCCCAAGGGACTGGGCAACCCTTATATTCACTTGCGGCTCGGGCAGCTTTACTTTGAGCACGACGAGTTCGACAAAGCAGCCGACGAGTTGACGCGGGCGTATATGGGTGGCGGGATCGATATCTTCATGGAAGACGATCCGAAGTACCTCGAATTCCTCGAGACGAGAATCAGTCTGTGACGCCCCCTCGAATACGGCACGCTATGGCCTCGCCCAACTTGAAGCGCCATATTCCCAGCTCCACGGCATACCGGTTTCACCAAGAACGATTTTTACGATCCCGGGAAACAATGCCTCGGCACGGACATCGTTCGACAGGATGACGACGCAGCGCTTGTGCGCCTCCAGACAAACCCAGGTATTGCCTGTCGAATCGTTGTGGCCACCCTTTTGAAAGCCGGGACCTTGCGGGCCGACGAAGGTCACGACGCCCAGCCCCGCGGCCAGGTTCCGGTGACGCTTTTCCGGCGCGGCAAGCGGCTGCAGCGACGGGAACTGCGAAGCGGTTTCGATTGGCAGCTGGGGCCGGGTCAGTTCCCGGCGCGACGCCGGCGCCAAGCCTTCTCCGCTGACATAAGCGGCCGCAAACCGGGCGAAATCGGTGATCGTCGTGTCCATCGAGCCGGCCGCCCTTGTCTTGCTGCGTTCGTCATGCGGCTCGACGGTGCCGTCTTCCTTCCAGCCATCGGCCAGATTGGCGGCAAATTCCGGCCGCCACGTCATGCCCGTGTTCGTCATGCCAAGGCGATCGAATACGCGTCTCTGCATTTCCTTGCCAAGGTCGAGGCCGAGGCCCCGCTCGATCACGAATTGCAGGAGGATCATGCCGTCGCCGGAATACGCATAGCGCGTGCCGGGATCGAAGTGAAATCTCAGCTTGCCGTCCGGCTCGAGGAAACCGAAATTGGAAAAGCCGGCGCTATGCGTCAGCAGGATGCGCGGCGTGAGCTTGCGCCAGCGTTCGTCGCCCGCGAGCCCGTCCCACGCCGCATATTTCCTGGCTTCGCCGGTGTAGTCGGGCAATGGCTTGGGCAAGTAGGCGGCGATCGACGTGTCGAGACCCAGCTTGCCCTCTTCCACCAGCTGCATCACCGTGTAGGCGAACACGGATTTTGTCAGCGAGGCGCCGTACATCACCGTGTCAGGCGTCAGGGGATCGCCCCTGGCGTTCCGCTTGCCCCACGTGCCGATCCTCGTGACCTTGCCGTTGTCGATGACCGCAACGGCCAGGCCCTGGGCATGGGTACGTGCCATGCCTTGCATGACATAGTCGTCCAGGGCCGGACCGCGCGTGTTCGCGGCACATGCGACCAGCAATGAACAGGCGAACAAGGCACAACGTTTGACGCAGGCGTGCATGACCAGACCCTCCGGTGACGGTGCCGTTCATTGTAGACTTGAAGGTGAGAATGTGCGTACCTCTGGCGGCGTCGAACTGATATCGTTGTTGGGGCAAACGCAAACGCACCGATTGGATACCGCGATGAAGCATATGATGTTGGCCACCCTGACGAGCCTGTTGTCGGCGCAAGCGTTCGCCTGCCCGCTGTCCGAATCCCTGGCATCTCGCTACGGCATCTCGTTCGCGGGTTTCAGCACCGCGGTCCCGGAGTCCGCGGCGCCCGACACGACCCATGGCGGGCCGTTCGTCCGCGTGCGCATGCCGGATGCGAGCAACGTGGCCGACGGCTTCCACCACACCATTGTCATGGACCGCGCCACGAAGAAAATCTGGATCCTCCGCACCGGCGGCTTCGTGGGCGTCTACCAGTGGTATGGGCCGGTCGATGCCGTCAATCCTTCGCTCGACAACTGCCGGCTGGAACCGACGGATGGCACGAACCGGGTCGAGCGCCATGGATGACCGGCTGCAGGTGCGGGTCGCCGACAACGAGACGATCTGCATCGATGGACGCCTGCTGACCGGTAATGCCGAACTGGTCGACGCGCTCAGATCGGCCTTGCAGCACAATCCGAACGTCGCGCTCGTGATCGAACCGGTGAAGGCCGAGTACTACGCGGGCGTCGCCAAAGTCATCTACGCAAGCCAGCGTGCCGGGGTGCCAGTCGAGAACCTGCACTACGCGACGGGGAACGCTCCGATCACGGTCAGGTAATCCGCGTCCCCATCAACGATCCACCATCGCCATCGCCTTCTCGTTATACCGCGCCCCCGCCACGCCGATCTGCTCAAGCGCCCCATCGAGCCGGCGCAGGTCGTCCTCATCCAGCCGGAGATCGGCCGCGGCGAGATTCTGCTCGAGGTAGGTACGGCGCTTGGTCCCGGGAATCGGCACGATGTCATCCCCCTGCGCCAGCAGCCACGCCAGCGCCACCTGCCCCGGCAACGCATCGTGGCGCGCCGCGATCTCCTTCACCAGGTCGGCGATGGCGAGGTTGCGGTCGAAATTCCCGCCCTGCAGGCGCGGGTCGTTCTGGGCGCGGAAGTCGTCGGCCGGATAGTCCTCGGCGCGCTTCGCCGTGCCGGTCAGGAAGCCTCGGCCAAGGGGGCTGAACGGCACCAGGCCGATGCCCAGTTCGCGCAGCACGGGCAGCACGTCGGCGTCGAGGTTGCGCTCCCAGATCGAGTACTCGCTCTGCAGCGCCGACACGGGCTGCACGGCGTGCGCACGGCGGATCGTCGCGACGCCCGCTTCCGACAGGCCGAAGTGCAGCACCTTCCCTTCGCGGATCAGGTCTTTCACGGTGCCCGCCACGTCCTCGATCGGCACGTTCGGATCCACGCGGTGCTGGTACAGCAGGTCGATGCGGTCCGTGCGCAGGCGCTTCAGCGACGCTTCGACCACCTCGCGGATGTGTTCCGGGCGGCTGTCGGCGCCGGCGAAATGGCCCTTGCCGATGATGAAGCCGAACTTGGTCGCGATCTGCACCTCGTTGCGCCGGCCTTCCAGCGCGCGGCCCAGCAATTCCTCGTTCGTGAACGGGCCGTAGACCTCCGCCGTATCGAAGAAGGTGCAGCCCAGGTCGATGGCGCGGTGGATCGTCGCGATCGATTCCGCGTCGTCCGGCGTGCCGTAGGCGTGGCTCATGCCCATGCAACCCAGGCCGATGGCGGAGACTTGCAGTCCTTGGGATCCCAGTTGTCGAGTCGTCAGCATGTTCTTCATCCTTATTTGGAAAACGCCGCGGTTCGCGGCATGGAGACAATGTAAGCGTTGCGCCTTGCAAAGAAAACACCAATAATCGGCGGATCATTTTCCAAAAATGGAAAACGCTTTGGACTGGAACGATCTTAAATACTTTCTCGAAGTGGCGCGCGGCGGGAGCCTGACGCGCGCCGCGGACGTGCTGCGCGTGAGCCAGTCGACCGTCAGCCGGCGCATCGCCGAACTGGAAGCGCGGCTCGCCACGCGCCTGTTCGCGCGCCATCAGTCGGGCTACTACCTGACGGACGAAGGCCGCGAACTGCTCGGGCGCGCGGAGGCCGTCGAAGACAACATGCTCGCGTTCGAACGGGGCGCGTCCGGCCTCAGTCCCGGCGTGTCGGGCATGGTCCGCCTGGCCACGTCGGACAATCTCGCATCGGACCTCGTGGTCCCCGCCCTGCCCCGCTTCGTTGCGCGTCATCCGCAGCTGCGCCTGGAAATCGTCACCACGACCGCCGCCGTGGAGCTTGGCCGGCGCGACGCCGACCTCGCGCTGCGCCTCGTCCGCCCCAGCCGCGGCAACCTGAA
Organism: uncultured Massilia sp.; assembly: GCA_946481275.1. The sequence goes on along the minus strand of CAMLMV010000079.1, from coordinate 9,413 downwards.
GGCACGCCGGCTTGGCGCGATGTCGTACGGCGTGTACGGGCACCGCGACTATCTCGCCCGGCACCCCGCGCCCGCCGCCGATCCGCTGGCCGGCCGCGCCATGATCACGTGGGACGAGGCCCACGCGCACCTGCCGGCCGCGCAATGGCTCGCGAAGCGCGCGCCGGATGCGCACGTCGTGCTGGCCGTGTCCACGCTGCGCGCGCAGATCGCGGCCGCGCGCGCGGGACTCGGCCTCGCGATCATCCCGGACTTCCTCGTCGACGATCCGGCGCTCCAGCGCGTGCTGGCGCCGGGCGACGTGTTCAGCGACGGCGTCTGGCTCGTGATGCATGCGGATCTCGCCGCGTCGAGCCGGGTGCGCGCCGTCGCCGACTTCCTCGCGGAGACGGTCGAGGAAGCCCGCGCCGCGCTGGGGGGCCATCAGGCGACCGTATAGCCGCCGTCCACGAGCAGGCCGTGGCCCGAGACGAATGCCGCGTCGTCCGACGCGAGGAATGCGACGGCGGCGGCAACCTCTTCCGGCGAGCCCGCGCGTCCGGGCACCGTCGCCGCCGCAAAGGCATCCTTTGCCTCGGCGCTCGGCCAGACGCGGTCCTGGAATGGCGTGTCGATGATGCCGGGATTGACCGCGTTGACGCGCACGCCCTGCCTGAACCACTCGATCGCCGCGGTCTTGGTCAGGCCGAGCACCGCATGCTTGCTGGCGATGTACAGGGCCGCGTTGGCGAAGCCGATGACGCCGCCCATCGACGCATTGTTGATGATGGTACCGCCGCCCTGCGCCAGCATCGCCTTCGCCTCGTGCTTCATCGACCAGAAGACGCCGCGGACGTTGGCGTTGAAGATCGTGTCGTAGACCTCGTTCGACTGCTCGACGAACGGCGAAAATCCTCCTTCCGTGCCGGCGTTGTTGAAGGCGACGTCGAGACGGCCGTAGCGCGCGACGGCCTGCGCGACGAGGTCGATCACGTCCTGCTCCACGTTGACGTCGGCGACGATGGCCAGCGCTTCATGGCCTGCGCGCCGGATCTCGTCCACGAGTGCATCCAGTTCGGGACGGCGGCGCGCGCTGGCGACCACCGTGGCGCCGCGGCGGGCCAGCTCGATGGCCGTCGCCCGGCCGATGCCGGAGCTTGCGCCCGTGACCAGGGCGACCTTGCCGGACAGGGTTGGGAATGTCATTGCGGTGTTCATGCGTTTCTCCATGATCGGTAGTGGGAGCACCGATTATGGATGTGAGGATTAAGCCGATAAAGTATCCTATTCCGCATAGGTTAATGAATGGGATTCACCAATGGAAAATGCCGAACTGGCCGAACTCGCGGTATTCGCCGCGGTGGCAAGGCACTTGAGCTTCCGCCAGGCGGCAGTCGAACGGGGCACGACGCCGTCCGCGATCAGCCATGCGGTACGCAGCCTCGAAAGCCGCGTGGGCGTGCGGCTGTTCCACCGCACGACCCGCAGCGTGTCCCTGACCGAGGCGGGCGAAACGCTGTTCGCGCGCCTGGCTCCGGCGCTGTCCGAGATGCGCACCGCCGTCGACGAGCTGAATACGTTTCGCGCGACGCCGTTCGGCACGGTCAGGCTCAACGTCCCGAACTCGCTCGCGCCGTACGTGCTCGGCGATGTGATGGAACTGCTCCTGACGCGGAATCCCGGCCTGAAGCTGGACGTGGTCGCGACGGATCGTCTCGTCGATATCGTCGCGGAGGGGTTCGACGCCGGGATCCGCCTGGGCGAACGCCTGTCGCAGGACATGGTGGCCGTCCGGATCAAGCCGACGTTCCGGATGATGGTCGTCGGCGCACCGGACTACTTCGCGCGCCACGGGAAGCCGGCCACGCCGCATGCATTGCGCGACCACACCTGCATCCGCTACGCCTTCCCGAGCGGGACGATCTACCATTGGGAATTCGCGCAGGACGGCGAGCGCGTCGAGGTCGAGGTCGACGGCCCTCTCACGCTGGACAGCCAGGAATTGATGGCCGACGCGGCTGCACGCGGCCTGGGGCTGGCGTTCGTCTGGCGCGACCGCGCGGCACCGTACATCCGCGCCGGCCGGCTCCAGTTCTGCCTCGACGACTGGACCGCCGTCGAGGAGAACCTGTACCTGTATTTCCCCAGCCGCAAGCACCAGCCGGCGGGATTGCGCGCGTTGATCGAAGCGTTGAAAGCGTGAAGCTTACCGGTTCTGGTAGCCGCCGTAAGCGGCGACGGGGCTCCACGCCGGCGACACCGGCAGCGCTTTCGGTGCCAGCGGCGCATAGTCACCCGCGCCGTAGACGACCTTGCCGCCCACGACCGTGAGCACGCTCTCCAGCCGCTTGATGCCCTCCGCATCCATGCCGAAGTAATCCCGCGGCAGCACGACGAAGTCGGCGTACTGGCCCTTCTTGAGCGTGCCTTTTACTTTCTCCTCGCCGCTCATCCACGCGGAACCCGTCGTGATCAGCTTCAGCGCCTCGTAGCGCGACAGGCGGTCGCCGTCCTGCCAGATCTGCAAGCCGCCGGCCGTCTTGCCCGTGACGGCCCAGTACACCGAAGGCCACGGGTTGTAGCTGGAGACGCGCGTGCCGTCCGTGCCCAGGCCGACGGGGACGCCCTGCGCGAGCATCTTGCGGATCGGCGGCATCTGGCGCGTCTGCTCGCCATAGCGCTTCCAGTACGATTCGCCCTGGAAGTGCATGCGGTCCTGCACGGCGATGCCGCCGCCCAGCTTTTTGATGCGCGCAAGGTCGGCGTCGGTGACGGTCTCGCCGTGGTCGATGATGAAGCGCAGGCCCTTCAGCGGCGTCTGCGCATTGACCTTTTCGATGACGTCGAGGTCGCGCGCGATGCTCTCGCCATACGTCGCGTGCAGGCGGAACGGCCAGCGGTTCTTCACGAGCAGCGACACGACGGGTTCCAGGTCGTTTTCCATCGATGCCGGCAGGTCCGGGCGGGGCTCCAGGAAGTTCTCGAAGTCGGCCGCGCTGGCGACGAGGTTTTCGCCCGCGCCCTCGGCCGAAAAACCGTTCGGGTACAGCATGTGGTCGTTCTTCTTCGGATGCGTCATGGTCAGCCAGCGCTGGAAGTCTTCCAGTTCCTTGCCCGCCTTCTGCGCGAACAGGTAATACGCGGTGCGCACGGTCAGCTTGCCCTGCTTCGCCAGTTCGAGCGACACGCCGTAGTCGTCCGGGTAGTTCTGGAAGCCGCCGCCCGCGTCGATCGCGCTCGTCACGCCCAAGCGGTTCAGTTCGCGGTAGAACTGCAGGGTGGAGTTGACCTGGTCGTCGTGCCCCAGCTTGTTCGTCTTCGCGAGCGTCGAATACAGGATCAGCGCGTTCGGCTTCGCGATCAGCTTGCCGGTCGGCCGGCCGTTCGCATCGAGCTCCACTTCGCCGTCCTTGTACTTCGTGTTTCTGTCGTAGCCCAGCGTCTCGATGCCCTTCTTGTTGAGGAAGCCGAGGCCGTACAGGTACAGGATGAACACGGGCTTGTCCGGCACGGCGGCATTGATCTCTTCCAGTGTGGGCAGGCGTTTTTCCTCGAACTGCCATTCGTTCCAGCCGCCCACGACCTTCACCCACTGGCCGTCCGGCGTGCGCGCGGCCTGCTCCTTCAGCATCTCCAGCGCGCGCTTCAGCGACGTCACGCCGTCCCAGCGCAACTCCATGTTGTAGTTCAGGCCTTCGCGGATCACGTGCAGGTGCGAGTCGTTCAGGCCGGGGATCACGGTGCGGCCGTGCGCATCGATCACCTGCGTGTGTGCGCGCTTCAGTTTCAGTACCTTCGCATTGCTGCCGGTCGCGAGCACCTTGCCGTCCCTGACGGCGATGGCCTGCACGAACTCGCCTTCTTTCGCCATCGTGGCGATCTTGCCGTTCGTGAGGATCAGGTCGGCCTGCGCGAAGGCGGCGCCGGCCGTGAGGAAGCCCGCCGCGGCCAGGGCGTAACGAGTCATGGTCATGATGTCTTTCTTCAGTTTTCGACGGGCGCAGGTTAGCGGATCGTAATCGACGGCACACCTGTCTTCCGGCCGGGGTTGCCGCCTTCGTGTTAGCATCGAACGATGGAACGACGAAGCGACTACAAGACCGCCCTCATGATCGAGTCAACGATCCACGAGGCCCAGGAACAGAACCGCTCGCCCGCGCGCGCACTGGCGTCGCTGGGCGTGCCCTTCGAGATTGCGATGCGGGTGCTCACGCGCCCGGACGAGCGGCGCCATGCGGTGCCGCTGCCACGCAGCGCGGACGCTCAGGGCTAAGTTTATGGATAACGCACCGGTCGGCCCGGCAAATCGGGCAGCGGAATGAACTCCGTCTCACCCGGAACCTGCGGGAAGCGCTGCGCTTTCCAGTCTTCCTTCGCCTGCTCGATGCGGTCGGCTGACGACGACACGAAATTCCACGTCAGGTAGCGCGGGCCATCCATCGGCTCGCCGCCCAGCAGCATCACGCGGGCGCCCCGGTTCTCGGTCGCCGCCAGGGTAACGGTCGCACCCGGTTTCAGCACGAGCAGCTGGCCCTGTTCGAAGCGGCCGTCGCGGCCCAGGTCGAGCGTGCCGTCGACCACGTACAGCGCCTGTTCCGGATACTCGGCCGGCATCGTCAGGCGCGCGCCCGGCTGCAGCGCCAGGTCGACGTAGAACAGCGGCGATTGCACGGGCACGGGCGAGCGCTTGCCGAAATAGCTGCCGGCGATGATGCGGGCGGTGGCGCCGTCGCCGTCGAGGATCGGCAGCTCCTGCGAGCCGATGTGCGCAAAGGCGGGATCGCATTCTTCCTTCGCCTTGGGCAGCGCCACCCAGCACTGCAGGCCGAACAGGGTGGAGCCGGCGGCGCGCACGTCCGGACCGGTGCGCTCGGAGTGGACGATGCCCTTCCCGGCCGTCATCCAGTTCACTTCGCCCGGCTTGATGTCCTGCACGGTGCCGAGGCTGTCGCGGTGGCGGATCTGGCCATCCAGCAGGTACGTCACGGTGGCCAGGCCGATGTGCGGATGCGGCCGCACGTCGATGCCTTCGCCCGCGTGAAACACGTGCGGTCCCATCTGGTCGAGGAAGACGAATGGCCCTACCATGCGCCGGTCCTTGTGCGGCAGCGCGCGCCGCACTTCGAAGCCGCCGCCCAGGTCGTGCGTGCGGGGGACGATGATGGTTTCCAGGCTCTCGTGTTCAAAGGCGTCCATGTCAGCGTGCCTCCGTGGTGATCTGGATGGTCCCGGACAAGGTCTTGTGCACCGGGCATTTGTTGGCGATGTCGGTCAGCCGGGCCTTCGTCTCGTCGTCGAGCGCGCCGACGTATTCGATCGTGCGGTGCAGGCCGTAGGCCGCGCCTTCCTGGCCATGTTTGATCGAGACTTTCACTTCGTCCAGCGGGTAGCCCTTGCGCTTGGCGTACAGGCTCACGGTCAGCGTCGTGCAGGCCGCCAGCGCGGCGGCCAGGATGTCGTGCGGCTCCGGGCCGCTGTCCTCGCCGCCGAATTCCGGCTTCACGTCCGTCAGGATGCGGTGCTTGCCGATCTCGATCACCTGCTGCAGCGGCCCCGTGCCGCGATGCGTCGTCACTTCCATGGCTCGTTCTCCTCGTCTCTTTCGTTTGCGTGGATGTCCGCCACCCGTGTACGCCAGGTCGCGGACAGATTGTACTCGTCTCAGGCCGCGCGGCTGCGCAGGACGTTCACTCGTGCGGCACTCGTCGCGCGCTGGCGTTCCGCGTCGAACAGGGCCAGCAGGCCGCCGAAGATCGCCACGTTCTTCAGGAAGTGGTTCAGCTGGTTCTGGAACTCAGCCGCATCCGCATGCCAGAAGCCGTGGAAGATCAGGGTGACGGGCACCGTGAACAGCGCGAGCGCCAGCGCCGCATACTTCGCCTGGATCCCGGTGACCAGCGCCAGGCCGCCGCCGACCTCGAGCAGGATCGCGCCCGCCAGCAGCAACCCGGCCGCGGGGATGCCCAGGCTGTTCATCCACCCGGCCACGTAGCCGAAGCCGATGATCTTGTTGATGCCCGATGCCAGGAACAGGGCGCCCACCAGGGCGCGGCCGACGGGGTAGAGTTTAGTGGTTTCCATGATGCTCTCCTTGAATATCGTTGCGTTTGACTCGTTCATCGTTCAGCAGGTTCAGACCGGCAGGTCGAACAGCAGCACTTCCGCATCCTTTGCATCCGACAGCGCCACGACGGCCTCTTCGCTGATCTGGACGGCGTCGCCTGCTTCCAGCGCGCAGCCGTTCACGGTCAGGCTGCCCCGCGCCACCTGCACGTAGGCCTGGCGGCCCGGCAGCAGCGCATGGTCGGCGCGCTCGTCGCGGTCGAGGATCGTCGCGTAGATGGCGGCGTCCTGGCGCAGCGACACGGAACCGTCGCGGCCGTCGTTCGACGCGATCAGGCGCAGCTTGCCGCGTTTGCTGTCCGTGTCGAAGTGCTTCTCTTCGTAGCCCGGCTCGCCGCCCGCTTCGGCCGGGATCACCCAGATCTGCAGGAAGTGCACGGGTTCCGTCGCCGAGTGGTTGTACTCGCTGTGCGTGACGCCGGTGCCGGCGCTCATGCGCTGCACGTCGCCATGGCGCAGGACCGAACCGTTGCCCATGCTGTCCTTGTGCTCCAGCGCGCCGTCCAGCACGTAAGAGATGATCTCCATGTTCTTGTGGCTGTGCGGATCGAAGCCGCGGCCCGGGGCCACGCGGTCTTCGTTGATCACCCGCAGCGGGCCGACGTTCATGTGCGCCGGATCGTAATAGTGGCCGAACGAGAAGGTGTGCTGCGAGCGCAGCCAACCGAAACTGGCGACACCGCGGTCCGCGCTTTTACGTACTTTCAGCATGATGTTCTCCTTGTGATTGTCAATTCCGGCGTTCGAACCGTTCGAACACCTTGCGCTACCCGGACTCTGCCGTCTTACCGGCCTGGTATCGAAAGCGCGTTTCCATGGAAAGCATTATGGTCGCTGCGGGGCAGGAAGAAAAACGAGTTGTTTTATGAGCTATGATCGATTTTTTCGATAATAAGAGCTCGCAACACACGCTACACTGTGTCGAAACAGGAGAGAGACATGCAAGCGAGCTACGTCCACGGAGCGCATTCGCTCCCCCTCATCGGCGACACGATCGGCGCCCACCTCGACCGCATCGCGGAGCGCTACGGCGACCGCGATGCGCTCGTCATCCCGCACCAGTGCGTGCGCTGGAGCTGGCGCCAGTTGCGCGAACGGGCCGACCGGCTCGCGGCCGGCCTGCTGGGCCTGGGCCTCAATCCCGGCGACCGCATCGGCATCTGGTCGCAGAACCGCGCGGAATGGGTGCTCACGCAGTTCGCCACCGCCAAGGCCGGCCTCGTCATGGTCAACATCAACCCGGCCTACCGCCGCGCCGAGCTGGAATATGCGCTGGCCAAAGTAGGTTGCCGCGCGCTGATCCTCGCGCCCGGCTTCAAATCGAGCGACTACCTGGGCATGCTGCGCGACCTCGTGCCGGAACTGGACGGCGCCGCCCCCGGCGAACTGCGCAGCGCAAAGCTGCCGGAACTCCGGCACGTGATCCGCCTGGGGCAGGCGTCGACGCCGGGCATGCTGGACTTCGACACGGTGGCGCAATGCGCGGGCCCCGCCGATATGGCGCGCCTGCACGAAGTGGCGCGCACCTTGCAGTTCGACGATCCGGTCAACATCCAGTTCACGTCCGGCACGACGGGCGCGCCGAAGGGCGCCACGCTCACGCACCACAACATCCTGAACAACGGCTTCTTCATCGGCGAGGCGATGCGGCTGACGGAACGCGACCGCCTGTGCATCCCCGTCCCCCTGTACCACTGCTTCGGCATGGTGCTGGGGAACCTCGCCTGCATGACGCACGGCGCGGCGATGGTCTATCCGGGCGAAGGCTTCGACGCGGGCGCGGTGCTCGCGACCGTGCAGGCCGAGCGCTGCACGGCGCTGCACGGCGTGCCGACGATGTTCATCGCGATGCTGGACCATCCCGAGTTCGCATCGTTCGACCTGGGCAGCCTGCGCACGGGGATCATGGCCGGCTCGCCCTGCCCCATGGAAGTCATGCAGCGCGTGATCCGCCAGATGCACATGGACGAGATCACGATCGCCTACGGCATGACGGAGACGTCGCCCGTCAGCTTCCAGACGGCCGTCGACGATCCGCTCGCGTGCCGCGTGGGCACGGTCGGGCGCATCCACCCGCACCTGGAAGTCAAGATCGTCGACACGGACGGCAAGGTCGTCCCGCGCGGGGAAACGGGCGAGCTGCTCACGCGCGGCTACTCGGTGATGCTCGGCTACTGGGGCGACGACGCGCGCACGCGCGAGGCGATCGACCCGGCCGGGTGGATGCACACGGGCGACCTCGCCACGCTGGACTCGGACGGCTATTGCCGCATCGTGGGCCGCGCGAAGGACATGGTGATCCGCGGCGGCGAAAACATCTACCCGCGCGAGGTCGAAGAGTTCCTATACCGCCACCCGAAGGTGCTGGACGTGCAGTGCGTGGGCGTGCCCGATCCGAAATACGGCGAGGAGCTGTGCGCTTGCATCGTGCTGCGGCCGGGCGAACACGCCGATGCGGACGAGATCCGGGCCTTTTGCCAGGGGCAGATCGCACACTACAAGATCCCGCGCTATATCCGTTTCGTGGACGGCTTTCCGATGACGGTGACGGGGAAGATCCAGAAGTTCATGCTGCGCAAGGAAGCGGCGGACGATCTCGGACTGGGGGAGCGTGCATGAAGTGTCTCGTCGTGATCGCCCACCCCGTCCATGACAGCCTGTGCCGCACGCTGGCGCAGCACGCCATCTCCACCTTGACCGCCCACGGCCACGACGTGATCGTCGAAGACCTGTATGCCGCGGGCTTCGCGCCCGCGTTGACGGCGGCGGAGCGGACCAGCTATTACGGCCCGGCGTTCGATCCTGCCGCCACCCGGGCGCACGTGGAGAAACTGCAGGCCGCCGAGGCGCTCGTGCTTGTATTCCCGACCTGGTGGTTCGGTTTCCCGGCAATGCTCAAGGGCTGGTTCGACCGCGTGTGGGCGCCCTGTGTCGCGTACGACCACGCCAGCGACCTGGGTCCGATCAGGCCGCGCCTGGACAAGCTGCGGCATGCCGTGGCGATCACCTCGCTCGGCTCGCCGTGGTGGGTCGACCGGTTCATCCTGCGCCAGCCGGTAAAACGCGTGCTCAGGACGGCGCTGCTGGGGACGTGCGCGCCGCAGTGCCGGTTCGGGATGCTGTCGCTGTACCGGGCCGAGTCGCTCGCACCGCACCAGGTGCAGGCATTCCGCGCCCGTATCGGAAGGACGTTGTCGAAATGGGCGCGCGCCTGATACGATGCGCTGCTATCGAAAACGTGCACACAAGTGCGCAACGTTCTCTTCCTGCCCCGAGCCGTCTTGCTGACCGTGCTCGTGCCTGACAGGCGT
>CAMLMV010000078.1 GCA_946481275.1 uncultured Massilia sp. | reverse complement strand
CCGGTCCCCGTGAAGCAGGAACCCAGCGGCAAAAGTTAACTACGGTTAGTTTTGCATAGGTCTTGGAGAACGGCTCGTCATTGCCGGTCGTCGACACGGCGTCACACAATTTGTTCGCCATTCGCACCAATTGATACCGAATGGCAACACTGCTTTTCAGATTTGTTGCATGCACCTAAACGGTGAGGTATCTTGCTGTATCGCAAGAATCTCTAAGAAACTCACCATGTCGGTGTCCTCCACTGAAACCTCGCTGCAGCCCCTCGTCCGGCTCCTCGGCTATGCCCGCTATGTCTTCGCGGGCTTGCTGTTCGTTACGGTCGTCCTGCTGGTATGGCAGCGCTATGGCATGGAAAAGGTTGTCGAGGTGACCGGGGATCGCTTTCCGCTGTGGGTAGAGGATGACCGGTCAGGCGGTGGCGCTTCCGTGGCCTCGCTCGAGCGCAAGGGGCGGGACCTCATCGTGCACTGCCATATCTCGTCGAAGAGCCCATGGCCGTACTGTAAGTTGAGTTTCAATTTCCTCAAGGGGGAGACGGGCATGGACATGTCCCGTTTCGACTTCCTGACCATCGAGGGGCGATATGCAGGGCCAGGGTCGTCGAAATTCGGCCTGGTGCTTGCGGATATCGAAGAAGGGCTGACCCACCTCGACCAGTGGCAAACCTACAAGATCAACCAGATCGATGCGCTCGACCTGCCGCCCGATGGCAAAGTCTTCGTGATACCGATCAAGTGGTTTGGCGTGGCGCAGTGGTGGAAGGACATGACAAAGCCGACGCTGGCGCATTCCGTGGTCAATGTCGACAACGTCGCGCGCGCGGAATTGATGATCAATGGCGGTGGCAAGGAAGGCGAGCACGTGTTCACCCTGCACGCCCTGCGCCTGCACGGCAAGATGATCAGCCGCGACACGCTGCTGATGTGGATCGTGGCCGCATGGGTGTCGTGCGCGGTCGGCTGGCTGGCGATTCTCACGCTGTCGCTGCGCACGCAACTTGCGGACAGCCGGGCGGCCGTCGCGCTGCTCAGGACGGTCAACAAGGCCCTGGAGCTCGAGGCGCGCGACCTGGCCGGGCAGGCGCACATCGATCCGCTCACGGGCGTGCTGAACCGGCAGGGCCTGCGTGCGGCGCTGATGAGCACGTCGAGCCTGCTGACCGATCCGATGGCAATGGTCTTCATCGACATCGACCACTTCAAATCGATCAACGACACGCATGGCCACGACGTGGGCGACGACGTCCTGCGCAAGTTCGCCAATGTCATCGCGTCCGGTATCCGCTCGTCGGATCGCCTCGTGCGCTGGGGCGGCGAAGAATTCCTCATCGTCTGTCCGATGACCAATGTGTACCAAGGGCGGATTCTCGCGGAAAACCTGCGCCATGCGCTGCACCAGCAGACGTGGCCGGCGGGCCTGCACGTCACGGCCTCGTTCGGCGTGGCGCAGCATCACGAGCGCGATGAAGTCGGCGTCGTCATCAAACATGCCGACGAAGAGCTGTATCGCGCCAAGCAGGGCGGCCGCGACCGCGTATGCGCGCACATCCCGGCCGACATGATTGCGAACGCCGAGGCGGCCTGACGTCGCTTGCGTGTATCGATGATGTCCGCGTCCATCGCCTCGCTCCAGCCGTTAGCCCGTATCGTCGGATATGCCCGTTACGTGTTCGGTGGACTGCTGCTGCTGACGATCGTTCTGATCACCTGGCAGCGCGTCGGCATGGAGACGGTGGTCGAGCTGACCGGCGATCATTTCCCGGTCTGGACCGAGGATGACCGCAGCAGCAGCGGCGAAGGCGGCGCTTCGGTCGGGTCGATTGAAAAGAAAGGGCGCGACCTGGTCGTTCATTGTCATATCGTCCCGAAGTACGGATGGCCGTATTGCAAACTCACGTTCAATTTACTCAAGGGGAATGTGGGTATGGACATGTCAAAGTTCGATTACATGACCATTGACGGACACTATGCCGGAACCGGGAACCCGGGCTTCAGTCTGGCCCTGGCCCAGGTCGAGGAAGGGTTGACGCGGCTCGACCAGTGGGAAACCTTCAAGGTCCACCAGGTCGATAAGCTCGATTTGCCGGCCGACGGCAAGTTGCTGATTCCGCTCAAATGGTTCGCTGTGGCTCCGTGGTGGAAGGACATGGTCAAGCCGTCGATGGAGCACGCGGCCGTCAATGTCGACAATGTCGCGCGCGTCGAATTGCTGATCAGGGGCGACGGCAAGGACGGTGAGCACGTGTTCACGTTGCGCCGACTGCAGTTGCACGGCAAAGCAATCGCCCTGAATACATTGTTGATGGGACTAGTGAGCGCCTGGATCCTGTGCGCGGTCGGCTGGCTGGTGGCCGTCACGCTGTCGTTGCGTACGGAATTAAAGGACCGGGAGACGGCCATCACATTGCTCAAGGAGGTCAACAAGGCACTCGAACTCGAGGCGCGCGACCTGGCCGGGCAGGCGCACATCGATCCGCTCACGGGCGCGCTGAACCGGCAAGGCCTGCGTGCGGCGCTGATGAGTACGTCAAGCTTGCTGGCCGATCCGATGGCCGTGATCTTCATCGACATCGACCATTTTAAATCGATCAACGACACGCATGGCCACGACGTGGGCGACGATGTCCTGCGCAAGTTCGCCAACGTCGTCGCGTCCTGCATCCGCTCGTCGGACCGCCTCGTGCGCTGGGGCGGCGAGGAATTTCTCATCGTCTGTCCAATGACCAACGTGCACCAGGGACGGACCCTCGCGGAAAACCTGCGCCGCGCGCTGCACCAGCAGGCGTGGCCGGCGGGCCTGCACGTCACGGCCTCGTTCGGCGTGGCGCAGCATCACGAGCGCGATGAAGTCGGCGTGGTCATCAAACATGCCGACGAGGAGCTGTATCGCGCCAAGCAGAGCGGCCGCGACCGCGTATGCGCGCACATCCCGGCCGACATGGTTGCGACCGCCGAGGTAGCCTGACGCCGCATTACATTTACGTAAGTTAAAGATTCTATATTGACAAATGTTGCACTAGGGGCAACGATAGGCGATTGTCATTTCAACAGTTGCCGTCATGAATCGACTATCGCGTTTCCTGCTCTCCGTGTGCGCGGCCGTGCCGCTGCTGGCTGCGCACGTTGCCGTCCAGGCCGCCGACCGGCCTTCCGTCGAAAGCTTTTTCCGCCATCCCGACGTCGATTTCGTCAAGCTCTCCCCGAGCGGGCGCTACGTCGCGCTCCTGAACCGCCTGGACGGCGGCCAGCAGGCGCTCGTCGTGCGCGAGACGGCGGACCTGAAAAAGGTCAACACCATCACGACGTTCGAGAGCGCGCGTCTCGAGGCTGTCCGCTGGGTCAACGACAACCGCCTGACGTTCACGCTGAAGAATGTGAAGATCGAATTCGAAGGCAATTACGACCAGTTCGCCGTCGACCGCGACGGCACGCACCTGACGCACCTCATTTCGGGAAACTGGACGCACGAACAGCAAAAACTCGGATCGCTGATCAAGGACCGGGTGCTGACGGCCGATTACATGTTCCTGGGCGTGACGCATGACGGCTCCGACGACATCATCGTCGGCAAGCTCAGCTGGAATAACGTCGACCGGCAACCGCAATCCGTGCATCCGTATCGCCTGAACACGCGCTCGCGCCTGCTTGCCGACATGGTGCAGGGGCCGCAGCCGGAACTGGTGAAGCGGTGGCTGTTCGATGCGGCGGACCAGCCGCGCATCGCCATCGCCGGCGGCAAGGGACGGTGCATCGTGTACTACCGCGCCGACGCGGCGGGGCCGTGGAGCGAGATCAGCAATCGCGATTGCCTGCAGGACGGGATGTTCATGCCGCTGATGTTCGATAACCGGAACACGCTGTACGTGCGGGCCGGCTACAAGGGCCGCACGGCCCTGTTCGCTTTCGACCTGAACAGGAAAACCCTCGACAAGGAACCGTTCGTCGACATCGACGGCTTCGATTTCACGGGCAGCCTGGAGCAGGATTACGTGGCAAAGAAAATCCTCGGCGTACACTTCGAAGCGGATGCGTTCTCGACGGCCTGGCTCGACCCGACCATGCAAGGCATCCAGAAAAAGATCGATGCCTTGTTGCCGGGCTCGAGCAACCACATCAGTTGCGCGAACGATTGCCGCAATCCGGCCGCCGTCGCCGTCGTCGCCATGTCCGACCGCATGCCGCCCACGTATTTCCTGTACACGCCGGGCGACGGCCATATCGTCGGGCTGGGCAGCAGCCATCCGGACATCAATCCCAGGCAGATGGGCAAGCGCGATTTCTTCCGCTATGCGGCGCGCGACGGCCTGCAGATTCCCGTCTACGTGACCATGCCGCCGGACAAGGCCGACGGACCGCGGCCGGCCATCGTGCTCGTGCATGGCGGCCCGTGGGTGCGGGGCGGGTCGTGGGAATGGGATGAGCGGGCGCAGTTCCTGGCGTCGCGCGGCTACGTCGTGCTGCAGCCGGAATTCCGCGGCAGTACGGGCTTCGGGAGCGCGTTGTTCCAGGCGGGTTGGCAGCAGTGGGGGCGGGCGATGCAGGATGACCTCGTCGACGCGGCTGCCTGGGCCGTCAAGCAGGGCTGGGCCGATCCCAAACGCATCGGCATCATGGGCGCCAGCTATGGCGGCTACGCGACGCTGATGGGTCTCGTGCGCAATCCCGACGTGTTCCGTGCCGGCGTGGAATGGGCCGGCGTGACCGACATCGAACTGCTGTTCACGGCGGCACAGAGCGATATGTCCGAGGATGCGCGCCGCTACGACATGAAGACGCTGATCGGCGACGTGCTCAAGAATCAGGCGGCCTTCGCCGACGTGTCGCCGCTGGCGCAGGCGGGCCGTATCCGCCAGCCCCTGCTGATGGCGCACGGGGCGCAGGACCGGCGCGTGCCGGTCGTGCACGCGGCAAAGATGCACGACGCCGTCATCGCGAAGAATCCCAACGTCGAGTACGTCGTCTATCCGGAGGAAGGCCACGGCTGGCGCCAGGAGGCGGACAGCGTCGATTTCTGGAAGCGCGTCGAAGCCTTCCTCGACAAGAACCTGGCGCACTGACGGGCGCCAGGCTCCCGGGTCACAGCGCGATCTCGGTCCCGAGCCGCTTGAGGAATTGCGCGATCCATTGCGGATGCGCGGGCCAGGCCGGGGCGGTGACGAGGTTGCCGTCGGTGACGGCCTGGTCGACCGGGATGTCGGCATATTCTCCGCCGGCCAGCTTGACTTCCGGCGCGCAGGCGGGATAGGCCGACACGCGCTTGCCGCGGATGACGTCGGCGGCCGCCAGCAGCTGGGCACCGTGGCAGACGGCGGCGATCGGCTTGCCGGCGTGGGCGAAGCCGCGCACGAGCGCGATCACCTGCGGATCGAGGCGCAGGTACTCGGGCGCGCGGCCGCCCGCGATCACGAGGGCGTCGTAGTCGTCGGCGCTCGCTTCGGCGAAATCGGCGTTCAGCGCGAACTGGTGGCCGGGCTTTTCCGTATAGGTCTGGTCGCCTTCGAAATCGTGGATCGCGGTCTTGACCTTGTCGCCCTTTTTCTTGCCGGGGCAGACGGCGTGCACCGTGTGGCCCACCGCCAGCAGTGCCTGGAACGGCACCATGGTTTCGTAATCTTCCGCAAAATCGCCGGTCAACAACAGGATCTTTTTCGCTGCCATCGTGTGTTCTCCTTAAAGAGTTCCCTAGGACTGCTTCGACAAGATACCATCGTCGCGCGGACGCCGTAAGGCTTGATGTTCGGCACGGTTTGTTGCCGAAATCAGACCCGCCGTAATGGAGTCATCAATGACCGTGGATGAACTGAAATCGCTCGCCGACGCATCGGCCGCCGTGACGCAACCGTGCGCCTGCGCCATCGACAGCTACCGGGAATGGACGCGCGTGCCGGTCGATTTTCCGGAGTCGCACCTGCGCACGGTGGGCACGGTCTTCGACGACCTGGACGACGTGGCCACGTACGCCGAGTATCACCCGCATGGCACGACGTACTGGTCGGCGGATGCGCCCATCGCGCCGCGCTACTATCCGTATAACGACGCGCAGGTCGCGCAGTGTGCCCTGTGCGGGCGCTGCGCGTTGCACCATGTGGAGAGGGCCGGGCACTGCCCCGAGCCGCGGATCCGGGTGCTCGATCCGCGCCTGATCGTGGACGTGCCCGCGCCGGATTGAGCGCGGCTTAGGCCGCCGGCACCCGTTCCTCGAGCACACGCGCCCGCAGCGCCGCCAGCGGCAGCGGGCGCGCCAGCAGATAGCCCTGCACGTAGTCGCAGCCGGCCTGGCGCAGCCATTCGAACTGCTCGGGCTCCTCGACGCCTTCGGCCACCACGGTGAGATTGAAACCGTGGGCGAGGGCGATCACGGCGCCGGCGATCGTCGTGCCGGACGTGGGCAGCAGGCGCACGAAGCTGCGGTCGATCTTGAGGTGGTTGATCGGGAAGGTCTGCAGGTAGGCGAGCGACGAATAGCCGGTGCCGAAGTCGTCGATCGACAGGCGCACGCCCAGCGCGCGCACGTTGTGCATGAAGCCGATGGCGCCGTCCAGGTCTTCCATCAGCATGCTTTCCGTGAGCTCCAGTTCCAGCCGGTCCGGCGGCAGGCCCGTCTGCGCCAGCGTGCGTTCGACGACGCCGATGAAATCCTTGTCGCGCAACTGGCGCGCGGAGACGTTGACGGCCATGCTGAGCCACGTGCCGGTCTGGCGGTACAGCGCGACGGCGTCGCGGCAGGCGCGGTCCAGCACCCACTTGCCGACTTCGACGATCAAGCCGCTTTCCTCGGCGATGGGGATGAACTCGGCGGGCGAGATATACCCCTGCTCGGGATGCGGCCAGCGCAGCAGCGCTTCCACGCCGACCATCTTGCGCGAGCCGCAGGCGTATTGCGGCTGGTAGCACAGTTCCAGCAGGCCGGCCTCGAGGTGGCGGCGCAGGTCGCGTTCCAGGCGCGCGCGGCGCTGCGTGGCGAGGATCATCTCGCGCTCGAACACGGCCACCGTGTCGCGGCCCTTGCCCTTGGCGCGGTACAGGGCGGCGTCGGCGTTGCTGAGCAGTTCGCTCATCGTGTGCGCGTCGTCCGGGAATACGCAGGCGCCGATGCTGGCCGTCGGCATCACTTCCAGGCCCTCGACCTGCAGCGGCTGGCGCAGGCCGGCCACGATGCGCTGGCCCACGCGTTCCAGTTCGGCCGCATCGTCGAGCGGCGCGACGATGACGGCAAATTCGTCGCCGCCGATGCGGCCGATGCGGTCGCTGGGGCGCGCCGTCGCCCGCAGCCTGCTCGCCACCTGCTGCAGCAGGCGGTCGCCGGCCGCGTGGCCGGCCGTGTCGTTGACGACCTTGAAGTTGTCGAGGTCGATCAAGAGCAGGCCGATGCGGCCGCCCCCTTCGGTGCGCATGGCGATTTCGAGTTCCAGCGCCTCGTAGGTGCAGCGGCGGTTCGGCAGGTCGGTCACCGTGTCCGTGTAGGCCAGGTGCTTCAGCTGCGATTCGGCGCGGCGCATGCGTGCCTTGGTGCGGCGCGTGAGCACCGACGTCGTCACCAGCGCGCCCAGCGAGGCCAGGGCCAGCAGGGCGCCGTAGCGCAGCAGGCCGTTGCGGATGCCGACCGTGTCGGCCGTCAGCACGACCCGGCCCAGTGCCATGCCGCGGTAGCGGATGGGGCGCGCGACCGAGAGCGGCGTAAACAGCGTCCAGTCGCGCAGCAGCGACGGCGTCTCGTCGACGGCGCCGTTGCGGTAGGCGGCGAATTCGACGTCCTGGCGGTCGTACACCGTGGCGGCGGCGAGGAACGACGAGTGGCGGAACGAGCGCAGCATCTCGTGCGCCGCGTCCTGGTCGTGGAACATCAATGTGGCCGCCACGTTGTCGGCGATGATCGCGGCCTGCACGGTGAGGTCGTCGGTGAGATTGCGGCGCAGCGCGACGAACTGGTAAGCGAGCAGGATGCAGCAGGCCACGCCGAGCACGGCGGCCGCGGCCAGCAGCTGGCCCATGCCGAGCATGCGGCTCAGTTCTCCGGGGCGGCGCGCGGTCGTCGGGTTCATAGTACGTTTCTCGCCAGGCGCAGCAGGTGGGAAGAAAAGCGCAGGCCGCTCTTCGCCGCTTCCTGCGTGTCGATGTCGAAGCGGATGTGTTCATCGTCCTCGACGAGCGTGATGGCGGCCTTGCTGCCGGCGCCGTCGCGTACGACGAGCACGCCCATCGCCAGCGTTGCCGGCCGCTCCATCGAGCGCGCCAGCACGGCGATGTCGCAGCGCGCGGCTTTCGGATGCGCGAGTTCCGTCACGGTCCAGGGCCGGCCGTTGACCGGCTTGCCGTTCAGGGCGCTCAGCCCGGGCCAGAGCGGGTTGTCCGGATTCGCGCACACGAACAGCGGCCCCTTGGCGGCGGCATCCGGCCAGGTCGTGAACATCGCGAAGTTGAAGATGTACGCCGCCTTCAGGTCCTTGCCTTCGACCTGGGCGCGGCACATGCCGGCCGTCAGGCCCAGGCCGGTTGCAATCGCCAGGATAGTGAGGGCGCGGACCATCGTCAGAACCGCCAGTCGAGTTTCGCGGCCAGCGTGCGGCCCTCGCGCGCGAGTGCGGTCTGCACGAAGGCGGGGCCGGCCACGTCGGCATAGCGCTTGCCGGTGGCGTTGTAGGCGGAGAGCGACAGCTCGGTGCGCGGCAGCAGCCGCAGCGCGGAGAGCGTGACGTTGGCGACGCAGTAGCCGCCGGCCGCGCCCTGGTCGGCCAGGCGCTGGCCGCTGCACAGCAGCTCGGCCCCGACGCGGCCGCCGCGCCAGCCCAGCGGCGCCGTGAGGTTGGCCTTGGCCAGGTGACGCGGCGAATCGATCAGGGGCGCGCCGCCGTTGCCGCGTGCCAGCTGCCAGGAATAGCTGGCGCGCAGGCGCACGGCGCCGAAGTCGCGGTCGAGCGCGGCCTCCAGGCCGCGGGCATCGGCATGATCGATGTTGCGGAAGATGAGCATGCCCGTGGCCGGGTCGATCTGCTGGCTGATCAGGTCGTCCACCGCGTAGCGGAACAGGGACAGCGTGGCGTGGCCGCCGCCCGCGAGCACGTGTTCCAGCACCAGCTCGCGCGTCGCGATCTTTTCCGGGCGCAGGTTCGGGTTGGGGAGCAGGCCGCCGGCCACCTCCGGCAGCGCGTAATACATCTCGTAGGCGTTGGCCGCGCGGAAGGCGCTGCCTGCGATCAGCTTGACGGTGTCGCTTGGGGTCGCCTTGTACACGACGGCCACGCGCGGACTGAAACGATGCATGTCCGGGTCTTCGCGGTCGTCGTAGCGCACGCCGGCATTGACGAGGAAGCCGGCCGGCAGGCGGATCTCGTCTTCCACGAACACGGCGCGGCGCAGCGCGTCGCGGTGGTCCTGCAGCAGCAATTCGTAGGGCAGGTCGTTGTAGTTGTACTGGTCGCGGTGGGCATCGCGTCCCAGCTCCGCGCCGATCACGATCTTCTGGCCCGGCAGGTTCGTCAGGGTCGCGTGCGCGCTCGCCTCGTACCAGCGCGCGTGGGCGCCGTCGATGTTCAGGCGGGGCATGCCCTCGGCGTCCGGATACCAGCCCGGGCCCCGGTAATCGGCCTGGCCCAACTGCAGCTGGACCGCGAGCGCCAGCGCCGGTGCGAGCTGGCGGTTCCACGCCAGGCCGATGATCGTTTGCGTGTCGCGGGTCTGGTTCGGCGCATTGAAGACGGCGCTGAAGGATGCGGTCGGGATCCCCTTGGTGCGCGCGACGTGGCTGGCCGACAGCGTCGCGCCGCCGTAACTCCCCTTGACGAGGAAATTCTGGGCGCGGTCCCAGTCGAGGTGGCGGGAGACGCCGCCATTGGTCTCGGGCGTGTCGAATTCCGCGTAATACAGGTCGCGGCCCGTGCGGTTGAAGGCGCTGGCGGACAGCAGCAGGTCGGCGCCGTTCTGGCCGTGCCAGCCGTAGCTGGTGCGGGCCTTGCGCTCGCCCTGGCCGGCCGCGGTGATGGCGCCCTGGACGCCGGACAGGCCGCTGCCGTCGCGCGTGACGACGTTGATCACGCCGAACAGCGCGTTCGAGCCGTACACGGCCGAGCCGGGGCCGGGCACGAATTCGATGCGCTTGACCATGTCCATGTCGATCAGGCCCTCGGTGCCGATGAGGGCCTGGTCGTACACGGCGTCGTTGATGCGCATGCCGTCGACCAGCAGCAGGAAGCGGCTGTTGTAGTCGCCCGGACGGAGGAAGCCGCGCGCGCCCAGGTACGTGTAGTTCCGGTCGTTCGTCACGTACAGGCCGGGCAGCGTGGCCAGCGCGTCGGCCAGCGTGCGCCAGCCGAAGTCGCGGATGTCGGAGGCCGTGAGCACGACCACGGACGACGGCGCGTCGCTGATCGGCTGGGCGAATTTCGACGCGGCCGTCACGACCCGCATCTGCATCAGTTCCTCGAGGGGGATCGTGCTCAGCGAGCGGATGTCGCCGGTCTCGGCGTCCGCACGGGCGAACGCCGCGGCGTGGCAGGCCAGCACGGCGGTGCAGACGATGACGGGCAGGGTACGTGACGACATGGACGTGGACATGGGATGACAAAGGCCGGCGGTAACGACCCGTCTTCTGTAAATTGTTTCAAATAATCACATGTCAGTACTATAGAGAAACTTTCGCAATGTGGCACCGAAAAGTTGCATCAAAAAGACAGAATACCGTATTTATGGCAAGCATCATTCCATATTGCACCAAAAATGGGCGGTTACACTCACTTGCAATTGATACTGTTTAAATCTTTCCACATCGGGGCATGAACGTTACTCTGTACACATGTTTGTTACAACGATATGTAAGGGGAATACCATGCAAGCATTTTCGATCCGTCACACCGCCCGCGCCGCTCTCGTCGCCGCCGTCCTCGCCGCCAGTGCCGCGCCATTCGCGGCCCAGGCCGCACCCGACCATCATCCGCGCGCCGAAGCGCAATGCCGCAACTGCGCCACGGTCGTCTCGAACCATACGTACAAGCGTGAACCCGAGCGCGCCAGCGGCGTCGGCGGCGTGGGCGGTGCCGTCGTCGGCGGCCTGCTGGGCAACCAGGTGGGCAGCGGCAACGGCCGCACGCTCGCCACGGTGGCGGGCGCGGTGGGCGGCGCCTATGCCGGCAACCGCATCGAGCGCAACATGAAGGCGGAAACCTATACGGACGTGCGCGTGAAGATGGCGGCCGGCGGTTACCGCACCTTCACGGAGAAGGGCGCGCCGCGCTTCCGCAACGGGGAGCGCGTGCGCGTGCTGGATGGGCGCCTGGTCCGCTAACCGGCTGCGCGCACGTTCTTGATCACGAACCCGCTCGCCGGCAACGTCGGAATCCGGCGCATGCCGACCGTCAGGTCCTGCGGCGGCACGTCGTAGGCGACCTCGCCGGCGAACAGCTGCAGGGCCGACTTCACCAGGTCGCCCGTGACGGATTCGCCCGGGCAGCGGTGGCCCGAGTAGTGGTCGCCGCCGCCGTGCGGCACGAAATCGAAGCCGCTGCTCTGCCAGCGGTCGAAACGCTCCGGCCTGAATACCTCGGGGTCGCCCCAGATCGCGGGGTGGTGGTTCGTGCCGTACAGGTCGAACAGCACCCACGTCCCTTTCTTCACATGCATCCCGCGCCAGTCGAAGGCGTGCAGGGCGCGGCCGCCCATCGCCGGGATGAACGGGTAGTAGCGCCGCACTTCCTGCATGAACCACGTCGTGTACGCGTCGTCGCCCGACGCGATGCGTGCGCGCGCTTGCGGGTGCTCGTGCAGCGCCAGCAGGGCAAAGGCGATGTAGCGCGCCACGGCCACCGTCGGACGCAGCAGGTTGATGAGTTCCACGCCCGCGTGCTTGCGGTGCATGAGTTCCCCGTCGGCGTCGCGGTGGCGCGCGATCACGTTCAGCGGACTGTCGAACGGCGGCTGGACCTGGCCGGCGCGCACGGCGTCGACGAGGGCGCGGGCCCATTGCTCGGTGCGCGCGCGCGCGAGGTGGCCGCGCCAGTTGCGCGGGCCGGCCGAACCGGCGCCGGCGATCATCCGCGCGAATTCGCGCGTGCGCTCCCGCGCGTCCTCGGCGCTGACCGGGATCCCGGCCCAATGGCACACGGCGCGGCACAGCACTTCCTGCGCGGCGTCGTGCACGACGACGTGCTGCTCGCCCGCCCACTGCGCGAAGCGCGCGCGCCATTCGGCCGCGGCCAGGCCGACGAGGCGCTGCCGTTCCAAAGGCCCGAACAGCGACATCAGCATGGCCTTGCGCTTCCTGTGCGCTTCGCCGTCCAGCGCCATCACGCTGCCGAAGTCCTGCAGCAGGGCCATCGTCGTCGCCGGCAGCGCGTGGCGGCGCGTGAAGCGGCCGGGTTGATAGAACATGCGGCCCGCGTCCTCGCCCCGTACGCACAGGGCGCGGCGCAGCATCAGCCGCGTGGCGAACATGTCGCTGCCCAGGGCCGCGTAGCGGCGCGGCATGAATTCGTAGCCTTCGGCGAGGAAGGCGACGGACTGGTCGAAGCCCGGCGCGCGCGGTGCGGCGTCGAGGGCGTCGGCGTGGTGGTGGTCGGTAGTGCTCAATCAAACTCCTGCGGTGGTGATACTCAGTGCGGTACGGGCGTGAAGGCGGGATCGGGCGTGTCCTGCAGGGCGCGCGGCAGGTAGATCGTGACGGTCGTGCCTTCTCCTTCCTTGCTCGCCAGGCGGATATGGCCGCCGCTCTGCTTGACGAAGCCGTGCGCCATCGACAGGCCCAGGCCCGTGCCCTTGCCCTCGGGCTTGGTCGTGAAGAACGGTTCGAAGGCGCGCTCCATCACGTCGGGCGGCATGCCGCTGCCCGCGTCGCTGACGGCGATCGTGACGAATTCGCCGGGGCGGATGCCGGGGTAGGCCAGCTGGTCGGCCGGGTCGATCGTCACGTTGGCCAGCGCGATGGTGACATTGCCGCCGCCCTCCATCGCGTCGCGCGCGTTGATCACGAGGTTCAGCAGCACGTTCTCCAGCTGGTTCGGATCGACGAGGACGTTCCACAGGTCGGACGGGATGTTCATGCGGATCGCGACGCTGTCGCCGACGGCGCGGTGTAGCAGCGTGTCCATGCGTTCGATGAGCTGCGCCAGGTTGACGACGCTCGGGTGCAGCGGCTGGCGGCGCGCGAAGGCGAGCAGCTGGGCGGCCAGCTTCTTGCCCCGTTCGACGGCGTCGAGGATGTTCAGGAGGCGCTTGCGGCCGTTGTCGTCGCTGCGCAGCATCAGCTGGACGTTGGCGCTGATGATGTGCAGGATGTTGTTGAAGTCGTGCGCCACGCCGCCCGTCAGCTTGCCCACGGCTTCCAGCTTCTGCGAGCGCAGCAGCGCGGCGCGCGCTTCCTCCAGCCGTTGCTGGCGTTGCTGCTCCCGTTCCGCCGCCTCCTTGCGCGGGCGGATGTCGCGCACGAACGCCGTGATGCCGTAACCATGCTTCGTTGCCAGCGGCGTGATCGCGACCTCCACCGGGATCGCGGGGCCATCGCGCGTCAGCGCGGTCGTTTCCGTGGGGCCCGTCAGCATCGCGCAGGCGCCGCTCTGCGCGAAGTGCGCCAGGCACTCCCGCCATTCCTCGCGCTCCGGCGCGGGCACGAGCAGGTCGAGGACGTCGCGTCCGATGGCCTCGTCTTCGCGCCAGCCGAACAGCTGGCAGGCCCGCAGGTTCCAGTCCGTGACGCGGCCGTCCGGCGCGATGGCGATGAAGGCGTCGTACGCCGTCTGCAGGATCAGGCGCACGCGCTCGCGTTCGGCGTCGATGCGGTCGCGCGACGCGCGCAGTTCCACCGTCATCCCCTGCGCCAGCTGCAGCGCGCGGCGGCGCTCCGAGGCCAGCAGCCACACGACGAGCGCCAGCAGCATGCCCAGGCCGACGCCGGCGAGCGCGATCGCGATCGTCGTACGGCGGTCGAGCGATGCCTCGAACCGGGGCGCCGAGTGCACGACGACGGTCCACGTGCGGCCGGCGCTGTCGACCGTCGTCTGGTAGCTCAGCAGCGGCTTGCGGCCGGCGGGGCCGGCGCCGGACGACCGGTAGAGCAGGGCGTCCGCGGTGGGCGCCAGGCCGTCGTAGATCTCGACCTGCAGGTCGCCCGCGTGCTCGCCGCCCAGTCCGCGCATCAGGTCGTTCATGCGGAACGGCGCATACACCCAGCCGGCGATGGCGGCGCGCCGGGCCAGGAGCGAGTCGTGCGTCAGGCCGGCCTCGTACACCGGCACGTACATCAGGAAGCCGGGCTGGCCGCCATTACCGCCTTCCTGCACCAGCACGACCTTGCCGGTGGCGGCCGCGTGCCCGGTATCGCGCGCCTGCTCCATCGCCGTGCGCCGTGACGGCTCGCTGAACATGTCGTAGCCGAAGGCGCGCAGGTTGCGCCCGGAGAACGGTTCGATGCGGGTGATCGACGTGATCACGGGACGCGGCCCGGGTGGCTTGACCGCATAGTCGCGGAAGCCCTCGGCACGCATGGCCGCGACGTGCGCGTCGAGCCGGCCGGGCGGGATGATTGCGGCGATGCCCAGCGCCTCGATGCCGGGGAAGTGTTCGTTCAGGCGCAGCAGCCCGTAGTACTCGGCGAACGCGGCGCGGTCGACCTCGACCGAGCCGCGCAGGAAGCCGGACGTGGCCAGCAGCACTTCCTCGTAGACGTCCATGCGGCGGTCGATGCTGGCCGCCATGTCGCGTGCGCGGAAATTGAAATTGCCTGCCAGTTCGCCCGCGGCGGTCCGCTGCGCGTTGCCTGCCACCATATAGGTCACGATCAGCGCGGCGAGGAACGCGAGCGCGGCCAGGAGCAGGGGGAGGTGGACCGGGCTGCGCGGCGAAGATCGGTTGGGTGGGATGGGCGATGGGTCTGGACGCGGCATGAATGCAGTACGCTGTACTCGACAAGGGAAAAGGTGGCAATGGTCCATTGCCGGCATGGCAAGCGCGCCGTCATGACAGGATACCGGGGTATGGCCGGAATCGGCGCACAACAGGGCGGCGAACGGTCCGGCTACAATGGGCGTTTTACGCCAAGCCGATGCCTTTCCACTTCTCCACGATGAGCCTGCTGCAGCGCGTGCGCCGGGGCGCCGCGCTGGCGCTCGTCGCCATCCTGCTGTGGGCCGCGCTCGCACCCGTGCGCTACCCGACGCGCGAGCGCACGTTCGTGTTCCCGCGCGGCGCCGCCGTCCTGCGCGGGGAGCATGGCGTCGTGCCGGCCGAGGTGCGCCTGACCCTGGGCGTGCGCGACGTCCTGCTGCTGCACAACCGCGACAGCGCGCCGCACGTGTTCGGCCAGGTGCTCGTGCTGCCGGGCCATGCGTTCCGCCTGCCGTTCGAGCAGTCCGGCGACTACGTGTACGCCTGCGACGCGGCGCCGGGCCATGCCGTGACGGTGCGGGTGGGGGATCACCCCGATCCCGGCTGGGCGCGTCTCGGGTGGCGCCTGCGCGCGCTGGCCGAGGCCGTGCGCACCCTGCCGATCGTCGGACCGGGCGACTGACAGGACGCGCAATCGTGCTCCGTCCCGCGCGGCGAATCTGTCATCATGCGCGCATGGCCACGATCACGTTACCCCTGTTCCCGCTCAGTACGGTCCTGTTTCCGGATGGCGTGCTGCCGCTACAGATCTTTGAGGTACGCTACCTCGACATGATCAGCCATTGCCTGACGGAGGACGAGCCGTTCGGCGTCGTGCTGCTGACGCACGGCCAGGAAGTGCGCACGCCGCAGGGACAGGAAAAGTTCGCGCCCGCGGGCACGCTGGCGTCCGTGCAGGACACGACGGCATCCACGCCGGGCCTGCTGCAGGTGGTGTGCCGTGGCGGTGCGCGTTTCAACGTGCTGGAAAGCGAGCGCCGCGCGAACGGCCTGTGGATCGCCGAGGCGGAATTGCTGGAAGACGACCATGTCGTGCGCATCCCGTCCGACCTGAAGGGCGCGGCCGACGCGCTCGACCGCGTGCTGGCGTCGCTGCACGACGTACCGCAGAGCCGCTGGCCCGTGCAGCCGCCGTTCCGCCTGGACGATTGCGGCTGGGTGGCCAACCGCTGGTGCGAGCTGCTGCCGCTGCCCAATCACCAGAAGCAGAGCATGCTCATGCTGGACAATCCGATGATCCGGCTGGAGCTGCTGCATGACGTGCTCGACGAGCATGGGCTCATTACCTCATAAAAATATTGCAATTCACCCCCAAAAACGCGGATTTCATATACAGGGGGTAGGATTTGAGGTAACCTTGAGCGCGATTTAGATTCTCTACGTCAGCCAAAGCCGCCGCTCCCGGTCAAGCCCGCGCGAGGCGCGTCCCGTCACCCCGGTTTTCCCGCGTTGGCCCAGCCAGGGCAGCAGCCCGGCCGTAGAACGCAACGATTCATTGCCCGAAAGAAAACATGTCTGAAACACCGACCACTATTGAAGCTGGCGGCGCGCCGACCGTGCGCTTCGCCGATTTCGGCCTCGCGCCTGAGATCCAGCGTGCGCTGTCGGACCAGGGCTATGTCCATCCGACCCCGATCCAGGCCAAGGCGATCCCCATCGTCCTGCAGGGCCGCGACGTCATGGGCGCGGCCCAGACCGGCACCGGCAAGACGGCGAGCTTCTCGCTGCCGATCATCCAGCTGCTGCTGCCGCATGCCAACACGAGCATGTCGCCGGCGCGCCATGCCGTGCGCGCCCTCGTGCTGACGCCGACGCGCGAACTGGCGATCCAGGTCGCCGAGAACGTCAAGGCCTACGCCCAGCACACGCCGCTGCGCTCCACCGTCGTCTTCGGCGGCATGGACATGAAGCCGCAGACCGAGATCCTGCGCCGCGGCGTCGAGATCGTCATCGCCACGCCGGGCCGCCTGCTCGACCACGTGGAGCAGAAGAACATCAGCCTGGCCCAGGTCCAGATGCTCGTGATGGACGAAGCCGACCGCATGCTCGACATGGGCTTCCTGCCCGACCTGCAGCGCATCATCAACCTGCTGCCGAAGAAGCGCCAGAACCTGATGTTCTCGGCCACGTTCTCACCGGAGATCAAGAAGCTGGCGTCCAGCTTCCTGAACGACCCGCTGACGATCGAAGTCGCGCGCAGCAACGCCACGAACACCTCGATTACCCAGGTGCTGTACAAGGTCGACGAAGAGCAGAAGCGCAACGTCGTCGAGCACCTGATCCGCGCGCGCGACCTGAAGCAGGTCCTCGTGTTCTCGAACACCAAGATCGGCGCGTCGCGCCTGGCGCGCTACCTCGAGCAGGCCGGCATCAAGGCCTCCGCCATCCACGGCGACAAGACGCAGCAGGAGCGCATCGCCGCGCTGGACGCGTTCAAGAACGGCGACATCGACGTGCTGGTCGCGACCGACGTCGCGGCGCGCGGCCTCGACATCACCGACCTGCCGTGCGTGATCAACTACGACCTGCCGTACAACGCCGAGGACTACGTGCACCGCATCGGCCGCACGGGCCGCGCCGGCGCCACGGGCGATGCGCTGTCCGTGTATTCGGACAAGGACGAGCGCCTGCTGGCCGACATCGAGAAGCTGATCAAGCAGACCATCACGCGTGGCGAACTGACGGGCTTTGTCGCGTCGCGCGGCGGCGACCGCGGCGAGCGCCCGGCCGAGCGTCGTGGCGGCCGCCGCGAATCGGACAACCCGCGCGCCGAGCGCACGGAACGTCCCGACCGCGGCCCGCGCAGCTACGGCGCGCCGCGCCGCGACAAGATCGATCCGTGGTTCCTCAAGCCGTACGAACCGTCGGCGGCCCCGCGCAAGGACGCGCCCGCGGCACCGGCCGCATCGGGCAAGCCGAAGCCGAAGCTGGCGGCGCTGCTCGGCGGACTGCCGAAGCAGTAAGCCTTACGAAGGCCTGGCGCGCACGCCAGGCTTTTTTTTCAGGCTTCCTTCCGTTCTCCAAGACCTACGCAAAGCTAACCATAGTTAACTTTTGCCGCTGGGTTCCTGCTTCACGGGGACCGGTTTCGCCCCGTGCGCATGCACGGGGCCAGAGCCAATCCCTCCACAGGCAGTTGCGATGGAACTCATCGCCATATTCTTCAGGTTGACGGCCGCGTTGACGTCGCGGTCGTGCTGTATCCCGCACGCGGGACAGGTCCAACTGCGCGTCCCGAGCGCGAGCTCTTCCAGCCGATGTCCGCAGCACGAGCACGTCTTGCTGCTCGGGTACCACCGGTCGGCCACGACCACATGTCCGCCGCGCCATGCGGCCTTGTATTCAAGCTGACGGCGTAGCTCATAAAAACCCATGTCCGCGATTGCACGTGCCAGGCACCGGTTCCCGAGCATGCCCTTCACGTTCAGGTCCTCGATTCCGATCGTATGAAAGCGCCGGGCGACGCTGGTCGTGAGCTTGTGCAAACCGTCGCGGCGCAGACTGGCGATCCTCGCGTGCAGCCGGGCCAGGCGCCGCTTCGCCCTGTCCCGGTTGCGGGAGCCCTTGACCTTGCGCGACAGCGAGCGCGACAGCCGCCGCAGCCGGTCGAGGAGCGAACGCAGCGCCTTTGGGCCCGGCCACTGTTCGCCCGTCGACAGCGTGGCCAGCGCCGACACGCCGAGATCGATCCCTACCACACCACCTTGGTTTTCGGCTGGTGGCGGGGATGCTTCGGTTGCGTCGACAGTGATGCTGACATGCCATCGGTCCGCGTGGCGGGAAACGGTCGCCGAGACGATGCGGCCGCTAAAGCGTAACGCTTCGCGCATGCGTAACCAGCCCAGCTTGGGGATGTGAATGCGCTTGCCGTCCACGCGAAACTGGTCGTTCGTGAGGGTGAAACGATCGTCGACGCCTTTGCGGCGAAACCTCGGGTAGCGTGCGCGATGCGCGAAGAAGTTCTTGAACGCCTCGCCTAACTGGATGATCGCCATTTGCGGCGCGTTTTTCGTGACGTCAAGCATCCAGGGGTATTGTTCGCGCTTGATCTCGTTCAGCTGGCGCCGCAGCGCGAGCTGTGACGGCGCCGGCAGCGCCGGATCGGC
>CAMLMV010000077.1 GCA_946481275.1 uncultured Massilia sp. | reverse complement strand
CGTGCCGGGGACACGATCAATGCCGGTACCGCCTGGTGCGCCGGCCCCCACATCGACAAGGTGACCAGGCGTGCCGGGGACACGATCAACGCCGCCACGGCCTGGTGCGCCGGACCGCACATCGACATGGTGACCAAGCGCGCCGTGGACACGATCAGCGTCGGCACCGCCTGGTGCGCCGGCCCGTGGAAACACAACAAGCCGACGCAGACAGCCGCCCAGTCCGTATCGGCCGCCTGAGGCAAGCGGACGCCGGCCGCGCAGCCCGATCCGCCCCGTACCCCGGGGCGGATTTTTTTGGCTCAGGCCAGGCCGACGCCCGCGCCGTCCGCCCGCACCATCAGCGCGCGCAGCTCGCGGATGCTGTAGTCGGACACCTCGTGCATGCGCAGCAGGATGGTGGCGCCGATCGGCAGCGTGTTGTGGCGGATCTTGCTGATCACGGGCGGCGCCACTTCCAGCAGGCGCGACAGCGCGGCATCGTTCTTGAGCTTGAGTTTATTGATGATGGCGTCGAGCACCCGGTTCGGGTCGTACTCGGCGCCCTCGGGCAGGCGTCTGATGGGCATGTTCGTCTTTCGCTTGTGACATCCATGGGAAATTCTCCACAACCCATAGTGGGTTACGGAAAATCAGCCAGTTTCGGGAAATATAAGTTCTTTGTGTGGTCGCTCTACGGCGTACCCGAATGATACATGGATTAGTTGCGAAATGCTTAAGCCGCCCTTATGCCATCGCCGACATGCGGATAGCGCAGCCGGGCCCGCAGCTCCGTGCCGATGCGGCGGTTGTCCAGCTGGCGCGATTCCGACATGAACGACAACAGCATGGGCGACACCGCCTTCTCCAGCTCGGCACGCGCGAGACGCGGCGGCCGGGCGAGCCCGAACGTGTCGGCCACGAGATCGAAATAATCCCCCATTTTCATGCGCGTATCGTCGGTCGCGTTGTAGACGCGCCCCGGCCGCGCGCGGAACAGCGCCAGCGCGCACAGGCGGGCCAGGTCGTCCGCGTGGATGTGGTTCGTGTACACGTCGTCCGCGCTCGCCAGCGCCGGCGTGCCGCGCTGCAGCCGTTCGATGGGCAGGCGGTCCTTTGCATAGATGCCGGGCGCGCGCAGGATCGCCACCTTGCCGCCACTCGCCACGGCCCACGCGCGCAGCACGCGTTCCGCGTCCACGCGGCGCCGCGCCCGGGCGTTGCGCGGGGCGACGGGCGTCGTCTCGGGGGTCGCCGCGCCGCCGCGGTCGCCGTAGACGCCCGTGGTGCTGACATAAACCACCCGTGCGCCGTCGGGTAGAATGGCGGTCAAATTGCGGGTGCGCAAATCGAGCGCGCCATCCTGCTGTGGCGGCGCAAGATGGACGACCCGCTGCGCCAGTCCGGCCAGCCGCTTCATCGTCCCCGGCCGGTCGAGGTCGGCCACGACGGGAGTGGCACCGGCCGCACGCAGTTCCGCGCACCGGGCCGGCTGGCTCGTCACGGCGAACACGCGAAAACGCTCACGCACCAGCGGCAGCAGACGCATGCCGACGTCGCCGCAGCCCACGATCAGGAGGCGCGGCTTATTGAACCTGACATTGTTTTTTGTATCCATTCGAGGATTGTATGACGTTTCAGATCACTGTCCAGCCCAGCGGCCACCACTATGACTGCGAGGCCGACGAAACCGTGCTCGCGGCCGCGATCCGCTCCGGCATCGGCCTGCCGTACGGTTGCAAGAACGGCGCCTGCGGTTCCTGCAAGGGCAAGGTCATCGAAGGCACGATCCACCACAAGCCGCACCAGGCTCGCGCGCTGACCGACCAGGAAAAGCTGCAGGGTCTCGCCCTGATGTGCTGTGCCGTCCCCGAGGGCAACGTCGTGATCGAAGCGCGCGAAGTGGGCGGCAGCAGCGAGTACCCGGTGCGCAAGATGCCGACCCGCGTCACCGCCATCCGCCGCGCCGCGCCGGACGTCGCCATCCTCACCTTGCAGCTGCCGGCCAACGAAGCCCTCGCCTACCGCGCCGGCCAGTACATCGAGTTCATGCTCAAGGACGGCAAACGCCGCGCCTACAGCATCGCCAGCGCGCCGTCGCTGGGCGGCCCGCTCGAGCTGCACATCCGCCACCTCCCGGGCGGGGTGTTCACGGACCATGTCTTCTCGACGATGAAGGAACGCGACATCCTGCGGTTCGAGGGTCCGCTCGGTACCTTCTTCCTGCGCGAGGATTCCGACAAGCCGATCGTGCTGCTGGCCTCGGGCACCGGCTTCGCGCCGGTGAAGGCGCTTGTCGAGCACATGATCCACCTGAAGTCGGAACGTCCCGTCGCCCTGTACTGGGGCGGACGCCGGCCGCAGGACCTGTACATGCACGAGCTGTGCGAACAGTGGGCGCGCGAGCTGCCGCACTTCACGTACGTGCCGGTCATCTCGGACGCGCTGGCGGAAGACGGCTGGACGGGCCGCACGGGCTTCGTGCACGCGGCGGTGATGCAGGACATTCCCGACCTGTCCAACCACCAGGTGTATGCGTGCGGCGCGCCGATCATGGTCGATTCCGCGCGGCGCGACTACGTCGAGCAATGCGGCCTGCCGGCCGACGAGTTCTACGCCGACGCCTTCACGACGGAAGCGGACCTGGCCCAGCCCTGATGCCCCGGCGGGGCAGACATGCAGATGCGATTCCTGTATATCTCGACAAGAATTTGGAGTATGTTCCCGGTTGCCCGGCCGCGCCGGCCGGTTCCCAATCGAGAAAGGGTCCAATAACATGTATAAGACGCTCCGCCGTGCCCCTGTCCTGCTCGCGCTGTCGGCCGCCCTCGCATCGACAGCCCTCCTTTCGGGTGCCCTCCCCGCCCACGCTGCCGACCAGGCGAGCAACAACTGGCAATCCGTCCTCGCCAGCCCCCTGCGCACCGACGACGACCGCAAGGGCGACGAACACCGCAAATCCGCCGAGTTCCTCACGTTCGCCCAGGTGAAGCCGGGCATGAAGGTGCTCGACGTGTCTTCCGGCGGCGGCGCCACCGCGGCCCTGCTGGCGGCGGCCGTGGGCAGCAAGGGCGAAGTCTGGGCCCAGAACGCCAAGCCGAACGCCAGGCTGGACGCGCGCCTGGGCCAGGCCACGCTGCCGAACCTGCACGCCGTCGTGGCGGACTTCAACGATCCGGTCCCGAAAGGCACGCCGCCGCTGGACCTCATCACGATCAACATGTCGTACCACGACATCGTCAACACGCCGGCCGACCGCGCGGCGCTGAACAAGCGCCTGTACGACGCCCTCAAGCCGGGCGGCCACCTCGTCGTCATCGACAACGCGGCCAAAAAGGGCAGCGGCCTGTCGGCCACGAAGACGCTGCACCGCATCGACGAGGACGCCGTCGTCGACGAGGTGACGAAGGCCGGCTTCAAGGTCGACGCCCGCAGCGATTACCTGCGCGCGCCGTCCGACCCGCGCGAGCAGCCGTTCTTCGAAATGAAGGGCGCGCCGGACGACAAGTTCGCGATCCGGTTCGTCAAGAAATAACGCCGCAGTCAAGACAGCGCGTTGCGCGGACATCAGGCACAATGAGGGTTGCATTCCCGCCACTCCCTCTCCCAACCTATGTCCGTGCTTTCTTCGACAGGGCGCCTTGCCGTCCTGCGCAACCGTAACGTTTCGTTCTATCTCTCCTCGCGCTTCCTCGGCACGCTCGCCGTCCAGATGCAGAGCGTCGCCATCGGCTGGCAGGTCTACCAGATCACGCACAGCCTGTTCGACCTCGGCCTGATCGGCCTCGCCCAGTTCGCCCCGTTCCTTATCCTGATCCTGTGGGCCGGCCACGTGGCCGACACGCACGACCGCCGCAAGATCGTCATCGCGTGCATGGCCACGCAGCTGCTGTGCAGCCTGCTGCTCGTCGCGTTCACGCTGTCCGGCAGCAAGACCGTGTGGCCCGTGTACGCCGTACTCGTGCTGTTCGGCAGCGCACGCGCCTTCATGCAGCCGGCGTCGCAGGCCGTGCTGCGCAACCTCGTCTCCACGAAGGATTTCTCGCAGGCCGTGGCGCTGAGCTCGTCCACGTTCCAGGTGGCCGTGATCGCCGGTCCCGTCGTGGGCGGCCTGCTGTACGTGTTCGGGCCGAACGTCGTGTATGCCGTGTCGAGCACCCTGCTCGTCATCGCCGTGCTGCTGATGTCCGGCACGAAGAGCGCCCCGCAGGCGATGAACAAGGCCCCCGTCAGCTGGCACACGCTGCTGGAAGGCCTGCGCTTCGTGTGGTCGCGGCCGATCGTGCTGGGCGCGATCTCGCTCGACCTGTTCGCCGTGCTGTTCGGCGGCGCCACCGCCCTGCTGCCCGCGTATGCGCACGACGTGCTGCATGCGGGGCCGACGAGCCTGGGCCTGTTGCGGACGGCGCCCGGCGCGGGCGCCACCTTGTGCTCGATCGCACTCGCGTTCTGGCCCATCACGCGCAAGGTCGGCGCGTGGATGTTCGGCGGCGTCGCCCTGTTCGGCGCGGCCACCGTGACGATGGGCCTGACGCACAGCTTTTATGTCGCCCTCGTCGCGCTGTTCCTGCTGGGCGCGGGCGACATGGTCAGCGTCTACATC
This sequence comes from uncultured Massilia sp., assembly GCA_946481275.1. The sequence goes on along the minus strand of CAMLMV010000077.1, from coordinate 16,515 downwards.
CGCCACCTGCTCGTGCAGTACGAGACGCCGGACGAGATCCGCGGCCGCGTCAGCGCCGTGAACGCGGTGTTCATCGGCGCCTCCAACGAACTGGGCGAATTCGAGTCGGGCCTCACGGCGAGCTGGTTCGGCCTCGTGCGCGCGATCGTGTTCGGCGGCGTCGCCACGCTCGTCGTCACGGGCACGTGGATGAAGCTGTTCCCCGTGCTGTCGCGCATGGACCGCTTCCCGCATCACGAAGCGGAGCGCGCGGCGAAGGCCGGAGCCACGTGATGGAGGAGCGGCCGGGCTTCCTGTTACGGTTCATCCGCAGCCGCCCATATCTGCTCGGCGCGCTGATGCTCGGCGTGATCGTCGGGGTCCTCGTTCCGGAGCGCAACATGGGACACGACAGCGACCTGCGGCGCGCCCTGATCGGCTGGAACAGCGGCGTCTGGACCTATCTGCCGACGATGGCGTGGACGATGTTCCGCGCCGACCACAGCCGGGTGCGCGCCATCGCCGAGAAACAGGACGAAAGCGGGGGCGCCGTGCTGGGCGCCGTCATCGTCGGCGCGATCCTGAGCGTCTACGCCATCGTGACGGAGCTGGCGAACATGAAGGAAGCGTCGGACCACGTGAAGGCGCTGCACTACGGGTTCACCGCGCTGACCGTGATCGGGTCCTGGCTGCTGGTCGGCGTCATGTATTGTTTTCACTACGCGCACATCTACTACACCGCCAGCAAGCACGCGCTGCCGCTGGAATTCCCCGACCAGCACACGCAGCCGAACTACTGGGACTTCCTGTACTTCTCGTTCACCTTGTCGGTCGCCGTGCAGACGTCGGACGTGACCGTCAAGACGCGCGCCATGCGCAAGCTCGTGCTGGGCCACTGCGTGCTGGCCTTCTTCTTCAACCTGGTCATCCTCGGCCTGTCCGTGAACATCGCGGCGAGCCTCGTGAACACCTGAGTGCGCGTGCGGGACGCCGGGTTTTCTCCAGAGCGGGTAACATCGATGCAAATGTGACCACTTTTGGAGGAGTTTATGGAAGTTAATGTCAACACCGACAACACCATCCAGCGCCACTCGGGCCTCGACGAACGCGTCCGCACCCTGGTCGAAGAAGCGATCGGCCGCTTCGGCGACCACGTGCGCCGCGTGGACGTGCACCTCTCGAACGAGAACAAGGAAAAGCACGAAGACGGCAGCAACCACTGCATGATGGAAGCACTCGTCTCGGGCTATGCGCCCGTCGTCGTGCATGCGCATGCGGAAAACCTGCAGCAGTCGATCACGAGCGCCGTCGGCAAGCTCAAGCGCGCACTGGACAGCGCCATTGGCCGCCTGAACGACAAGAACAAGCGCGAACCGCTGCCCGTGGACGCCGAATCCGATAAAAACCTGACGAGCAATTCCTGATCGCCGTTGCGGCGCCCGGCTTTACCCGAGCGTCCGCAGATAACGCAGCCCGGCGAGCGCCCGGCTGCCGTACCACGACATCATCTCGCCGTCGACGAGGTAGACGGGAATCCCCAGCTGCTTTTCCAGCGCGTCCGCGTGGTCTTCCGTGAAGCGGTAGGGCTCGGTCGACAGCAGCACGGCGTCGAGCCCGTCGACGAGGTCCTGTGACCAGGAAAAGCGCGGATAGCGGTCCGTGCCCAGGTCCGGCACGCGCCAGCCCAGTTCGGCCAGCATGTGCGCGATATACGTGTCCTTCGACACCGTCATCCACGGGTCCTGCCAGATGCAGTACAGCACGGTACGCGCCGGTCCTTTCGGTGCGGCGTGCAGCGCCGCATACTCCGCCTCGAATGCCGCACACCAGCGTGCGGCGGCGGCCTCCGCCCCAAAGATCCCGCCCATCAACCGCGCCAGCTGCACGTTGTCGCGCGGCATATTCGGATGCGTGACGACGACGTGCGGCACGAACTCGGCGAGTTTCTCCACGGTCGGCTTTTCGTTCTCGTCGATGTTGACGACGACGTGCGTGGGCGCGAGCTTGCGGATCTTCTCGATGTTGACGTCCTTCGTGCCGCCCACCTTGGGGATGGCGGCGACGACGTCGCGCGGGTGGATGCAGAAGCCCGTGCGGCCGACGAGCTTGCCGGCCAGGCCCAGGTCGCACAGCAGTTCGGTGATGGAGGGCACGAGGCAGACGATGCGGGCATCCGGTGCAGGGGTATGGCGGACGCCCACGGCGTCGACGAGGAAATCGGGTGCGGTGTTCATGCCGCCATTGAAACACTGTTGTTTATCGGCGCCAAGCATCGACGCGGAGCTGTTTCGCTCAGGTATCATATTATGATGAAAATACAATGCAAAGCATGCCGGATTGCCGTGGCCGTCGCCATGACCCAGCTCGGCAACGTCCATGCGCAGGATGCCGCCGACGCGCAGCCCCCCATCGTCCGTGTGGACGGCAAACGCGCGAGCCTGATGTCGGCCCAGGACATCAAGCGCGAACGGATCGGGATCGTCGACGCGGTCGTCGCCGAAGACATCACCCGGCTGCCCGACATCAACGTCACGGACGCACTGCAGCGCATTACCGGCGTGCAGATCCTGCGCGACCGCGGCGAAGGCGCCGGCGTGGCGATCCGCGGCCTCACGCAGATGGAAACGACGCTCAACGGCCGTGAAGTCTTCACGGCGGGCACAGGACGCAACCTCGATTTCGCGGACATCCCCGCCGAGCTCCTGGCCGGCATCGACGTCTACAAAACGTCTTCCGCGGACCAGCTCGAAGGCGGCGTCGGCGGCGCGATCGACCTGCGCACGCGCCGTCCGTTCGACTTCAGCGGCCGCCAGGTTGCCGGGGCGGTCCGCATGATCCACGGCGACCTCGCCAGACGCACGCAGCCGCAGCTATCCTTCCTCGCGAGCGACCGCCGCCGGATCGCCGGCGGCGACATCGGCCTGCTCGTGACGCTGGCGCATCAGAAACGCGCATGGCGCGAGGACCAGAAGTCGGCCGGCAATCCGGTCACGCGCGACAACGTCGTCCCCGGGCAGCGCGTCGTCGTGCCGAACGGCACGTCGGAAACCACGAGCGTTGGCGACCGCGAGCGCAATGCCGGTTCCTTCGTCCTGCAATGGCGTCCGGACCGGGCGCTCGAGCTGTACGCCGAAGGGAATTACGCGCAATTCAAGACGATCCAGGATTCGCGCCAGATCAACATCGCGGCGGCACCCACGTTCGTCGCCGGCAGCCCGGTCCTGTTTCCCGGAACGAGCGACCTGGAACGCATCACGTGGACCAACGCGCCGTTGTCCGTGCTGAACTTCGCGCGCGATACGACGGACCGCACGCGCCAGGTCGCCGTCGGCGGCCGCTGGACCGGCGCCGCACTGACGCTCACGGCCGATCTCAGCCGCACGTCGGCCAGCGACTACCTGTTCTACTCCGGCCCGTCGCTTGCCGGCACGGCCGCGAGCTTCACGCAGGATCTGTCGACGAAGATTCCCGGCACCGCCGTCGCCGGCACGAACCTGCTCGACCCGGCCAGTTTCCGCTATACCGACGTCGCCTACCGCACGCGTCCGTACGACGGCAGCCTGACGGCCGCCCGGCTCGACGGTACCTGGCGGATGGCGCATCCGTTCCTTGCATCCGTGTCCGCGGGCGTGCGCCTGGCCAGGCGCGGCGCCGGCAATGCGCCGGGCCAGATCGTCGCCGATGCGGCCGTCGACGGGCTGAGGGGATCCGACAGGCCGGGTTACCTGATGCCGAACCCGTACAGCGATTTCTTCCCGGGCCAGGGCGTACCGGGCATCGGCAGCTTCCTCGTGGCGGACCTGTCGCCGGCGCGCGATGCGACCGGCCTGCGCAACGCGTTCGGCATCACCGCGCGGGTACCGGCGTCGGCCAATCCGCTCTCGCTGTGGGACATCCGCGAGGACACACGCACCGCGTATGCGATGACGACGTTCAAAGGCGGCGACGTGCCGTTCGACGGCAACGCGGGACTCCGCGTCGTCCACACCCGCGAACAAGTGTCGGGTTCGCGGACCGTGCCCGCCACCGGCGCCATCGTCCCCATCGACGTCGACAGCGGCACGACCGACATCCTGCCGAGCGCGAACCTGCGCTACCGCCTCCGCGAGGGCCTCTACCTGCGCGCGGCGGCATCGAAGACGATCACGCATCCCGATTTCAACCAGCTGTCTCCCTCGCTGACGCTCACCCCGAACAGCGTGAACCCGTCGCTCAACCAGGGCAACGCCGGCAATCCGGACCTGAAGGCGGTCCGGTCGACGAACTGGGACCTGGCGGTGGAACGCTACGTCGATCGGACGACCTCGCTGTATTCGACGGTGTTCCTGAAGCACGTCGACGGCTTCGTCACCAATGTCAGCAACCCGGAAACGCATGACGGCGCCGTCTACCAGGTCAGCCGCCCGCGCAACGGCAACGCGGCCAGCATCGCGGGCGCGGAGGCCGGCTACCAGCAGTTCTTCGACACCCTGCCGGGGTGGATGAACGGACTGGGCATGCAGGCCAACGCCACTTACGTGCACAGCGGCGGCAGCCAGCCGTTGCCGAATCTCTCCCGGCACACCGTCAACCTGGTCGGCATGTACGAAAAGGATGCGCTGTCGGCACGTATCGCCTACAACTGGCGCGCGAAGTTCCTGAGCGGGTATGCCAACGTCGTGGGGGTCGGTTCGTTGCCGGTCTATATGCGCGGCTACGGGTGGCTCGACGCGTCGCTCAGTGTCCGCCTCGGCGAACGCGTCAGCCTGTCGCTGGAAGGCACGAACCTGCTGCGCACCGTCCGTTCGGCCTATTACGGCGTCCCGACCCGGCCCCAGACCGCGTGGATCAACGACCGGCAGATCGCCGTCGTGGCCGTGATGCGCTTGTGACGGCGGCAGACCCCTCAGGATTTCCTGATGACGCCTTCCTGCGGGACTACCCCAAAATCAAGACCGCCCGATGTCCATACACCGCATTCTCGGGCAAGCTTACGGCATGATCATTAGACAAACAAGAACCGGGACGAGGGTGGGGGGAAGATGGCGGCAGGCATGACGATGCGGATGGCCGCGCCGGGGCGGAGGCCGGACGCGCTGAAAATGAGGCTATTGGCGCTCGGTGGCGGCAGCGCCCTCGTGCTCGCCTGCGCACTCGTCGTATTCCTGCTCCAGGTCAGGCGCCACGGCATCCTGGACTGGACCGCGGCGCTGGAGATGTCGTTGCTGTCGGCCGGGCTGACCGGCACGGTGGCGCTGGCCGGTCACGCGCTCAGGCTGCGCACCCTGTTCCTCCGGCAGCGCACACTGAAGGACGATTTGCGCCGGCGCGAGGAGGAGCACCGCACGCTGTCGCTGCTGGACGCATTGACCGGATTGCCGAACCGTACGCTGCTGGCCGACCGCCTGCGCCAGGCGATCGCCGACGGCGCCCGCGCCGGGAACCGGTTCGGATTCATGATCGTCGGCCTGGACCACCTCGAGGAAGTCAACGATTCGTTCGGCCATGACGCCGGCGATGCGCTGTTGTGCGAGGCGGGCATGCGGCTGCAATGCCAGATGCGCCCCAGCGACACGGTGGCCCGGCTGGGCGGCGGCGAATTCGCCGTGCTGTCGCCCGGGATGCGCGGGCCGGACGATTTCGGACTCGTCGCGCGCAGGCTCATCGATACGCTGACGGCGCCCTATCTCCTGGACGGCCATGAGGTCGTCGTCACGGCCAGCATCGGCATCGCACTGTATCCGGACGACAGCATCGGCATCGACGAGTTGTTCCGCTTCGCCGGATCCGCGCTGAACCACGCCCGGCGGGAAGGACTGAACAGTTTCCAGTTCTACGTGGCGGAACTGACGGCCCGCTCGTCGACACGCCTCGAACTGGCGGCCGCGCTGCACAAGGCGGTGCGCAACGGCGAACTCGAACTGTATTTCCAGCCGCAGACCGACTTGCGCGACGGCGCCATCGTCGGCGTCGAGGCGTTGCTGCGCTGGTGCCGGCCGGGCCATGGCTTCGTCGCGCCGGACAAATTCATCCCGATCGCCGAAGAATCCGGCCTCATCGTCGAGATCGGCGAATGGGTACTCGCCACCGCCTGCCGCTCCGTCGTCACCCGGAACCGCACGCTGGAGCGGCCGATCACCGTCTCCGTCAACGTCTCCACGCGCCAGTTCATCCGGCACGATTTCGCGGCGACGGTCGAGCGCGTGCTGGCCGCCACCGGCTGCCGGCCGGACTGGCTGAAGCTGGAAATCACCGAAGGCCTGCTGCTGGAAGACAGCAATGACGTCGCGCGCATGCTCCAGCGCCTGCACGCGATGGGCCTCATGATTTCGATCGACGACTTCGGCACGGGGTATTCGGCGCTCGGCTATCTCAACCGTTTTCCCGTCAGCCAGATCAAGATCGACCGCTCGTTCGTCAGCGACATTCCGCAAGACGCCGACAAGAGCGAACTGGTCAAGGCGATCCTGTCGATGGCCGCGGCGCTGCGGCTGCAGGTGATCGCCGAAGGGGTCGAGACCCAGGCCCAGGTCGACTACCTGAGGGCGCACGGCTGCCGCTTCGTGCAGGGATACCTGTTCGGTGCGCCGATGCCGGGCGCGGCGCTCGATGCCGTCCTGCGGACGGCGAGCCCCCGGCCCGCGGCCAGCTCGTCCGCGCCTGCTATCATGGCACATCCCCCATCCGAAACGACGAGTCCGGGACCATGACGCGCCATGTCTTCGTATTCCTTGCCTGCCTTGCGTTGAGCGGCGCAGCCCGCGCGCTGACCCTGCAGGAATGGCGCGGCCAGGTCGAGACGATGCGCCTGCTCGCCGAGCGCGATGTGCAGGAAGCTTACCGGCGCGCCACGCAACTGGCCGAAGACGTGCCGCTGGGCGCCACGCCCGTCGACCGCGCGCGCGCACTCAACGCACTGGCGCGCGCCGAGGTCTACCAGGCCCGGACGGACGACGCCCAGGTGCATGCGGAGCAGGCATTGCAGCTGGCCCTGCTGGTCCAGGACCGGGCCGGCCAGGCCGAGGCGTATCTCAACCTGTCCGTGAACGCGATCTTCCGCGGCCGCGTCGACGACATCGTCACGTACTCGCTGCGCAGCATGACGGTGCTGGAAGGCGTGAACCGGCGCGACCTGCAGGGCGAGGCGATGCTGCGCACGGCCATGATGTACCGCCGCATCGGCCAGTTCGACGAATCCGTGACGCTGTGCATGCGCGAAATGGAAGTGGCACGGCGCTTCGCCGACCCGCTCGAGCTGGCCTACGCGCGCCAGTGCATGGCCATCTCGTACGACCTGAGCGGACGCCGCAAGGAGGCGCTCGAACACTACACGAAGATGTACGAGACGGCACATGGCGCGGGATTGCAGCTGCTGGAAGGCTATGCGCTGATCGGCATGGGCAACGCCAGGAGCGACCTCGGCGACCCGTCCAGCGGCGAAGGGGAGATCCGCAAGGGCATCGACATGTTCCGCACCGTGCACACGTCGACGGGCCTCGGCTTCGGCATGCTGAACCTGGCCGAACGGCTGCGCAGCCGCAAGGCGATGGCCGCCGCCATGCCCCTGTACGACGAGGTCGAATCGATCTATCTCGAGCAGCACAACCGCATCGGCCTGTGGTTCTTGTATAACGCGCGCAGCAAGGCCAACGAACAGCGCGGGCAACTGGCGCCGGCGTGGGCCGACGCCGAAAGCGCCTACCGGATCGCCCGGGAAATCAACTTCCCGCTGTACATGAGCGAGAGCGCGCGCCGCCTGGCCGGCGTCTATGCCGCGCGCGGCGATCACCGGCGCGCCTACCAGATGTCGATGGAGGCGGTGGACATGGCCGCCAAGGGGGCGGTCGAAAAGTCGGGCGCGCGCATGCTCGAACTGGCGCAGCGCTTCGAGACCGAGACCAAGCAGCGCGCGATCGACGACCTGGCGCGGCGCAACAAACAGCAGGAGTTCCAGCTGGAACAGCGCGAATTGCGGCAACGCTGGACGTGGACCGTGCTCGGCGCCTGCATCGCCTTCCTGGTGGGCACGAGCTATTTCCTGGTGCGCCTGCGCAAATCGCACCGCATGCTGTCGGCGACGAACCAGAAATTGCGCCAGTCGCAGGCCGAGCTGCAGGAATTGAACGGCAGCCTCGAGCAACGCGTGCAGGCGCGCACGGAGGAATTGCAACGCCTGGCGCGGCAACGCAGCGAATTCCTGACGCAAATGAGCCACGAATTGCGCACGCCGCTGAACGCCATCCTCGGCTATGCCCAGCTGCTGCAGCGCGACGCCATGGTGCAGGCGGAGCAGGCGGCCAGCCTGCTGGTCATCCAGAAGAGCGGCGAGCAATTGATGATGCTGATCGACGATTTCCTCGACTCCGCCAAGATCGAAGCCGGCAAGCTGGCGCTCGCGCCGGCCGACGTACCGCTGGCGGAATTCCTGGACACCATCGCCGAGATGGTCCGCGTGCGCGCCGAACGCAAACTGGTTGCGTTCCTGTACACGCCGCCGCCGGACCTGCCGGCCGTCGTCCGCGCCGACGAGCAGCGCCTGCGGCAAGCCCTGCTCAACCTGCTGTCGAATGCCGTCAAGTTCACCGACCACGGCAGCGTGTCCCTACGCGTGCGCTTCACGCCGCCGGGCCGGCTGCTGTTCGAGGTCGAGGATACCGGCATCGGCATCGAGAGCGGGCAGATCCGCACGATCTTCGAGCCGTTCGAGCAGGCGGGCGACCACCAGCGCAGGCTCGGCGGCACAGGCCTGGGCCTGTTCATCAGCAGCCAGTTCGTGCGCCTGATGGGGGGCGACATCCGGGTCGAGAGCCGCGTCGACCAGGGCAGCCGGTTCTGGTTCGAACTGGACCTGCCGGTGATCGACCACGCCCCGGCCGGTCCGCCGCCGGCCGGCCGCCAGCCCGCCGACGACCTGGTGCCGCCGCCGCCGGATGAAATGGACTTGCTGTACCGGCTGGCGATGGTCGGCAACATGGCCGACATCGTCGACCATGCGCGGCACCTGGCCAGCCTCGACGACCGTTACCATCCATTCGCGGACCGGCTCGTCGAACTGGCTGGCAGCTATCAATCCAAGGCAATCCTGGCCTTGGTCGAACGTTTTCATGAGGCAGCAGATGCGCATTGACACGCCGGACCCGCGGCGGCCGACTATCCTGATCGTCGACGACACACCCGCCAATCTCGACGTGATCGCCAAGGGACTGGAACACGACGGCGTACGCGTCGTCGTGGCGCAGGACGGCGAGGAGGGGTTGCGCCGCGCGACGTTCGTGCATCCGGACCTGATCCTGCTCGACATCATGCTGCCCGGCATGGACGGCTTCGAAGTGTGCCGGCGCCTGCAGCAGAACGAGCGCACACGCGCCATTCCCGTGATCTTCATGACGGCCCTGCTCGACATCGAGAGCAAGGTCGCCGCCTTCAAGTCGGGCGCCGTCGATTACGTGACCAAGCCGTTCCAGATCGACGAGGTGACCGCACGCGTCCGGACCCACCTGAACCTGCGCGAGATGCAGACCATGCTGGCCGAGCGCAACGAACGCCTGCAGCGCGAAATCGAGGAGCGCAAGGTCGCCGAGCGCAAGCTGCAGGCGTACCGCGAGGGACTCGAACTGCAGGTCGCCGACCGCACCGCCGCCCTGCGCGAGAGCGAGCAGCGGCTGGAAGAATCCCTCGTGCGCGTGCGTGAACTGGCCGCGCACCGCGAGCGGGCGCGCGAAGAGGAACGCATGCGCATCGCGCGCGAGCTGCACGACGAGCTGGGACAGGCGCTCACGGCGCTGCGCATGAAGATCGCGCTGTTGCGCGTCGAGTTCGGCCAGGACAACCCCGCCCTGACCCGCCACGTCGGCAGGATGAACGAACTGCTCGACCGCACCATCGGCGTCGTGCGCGGCGTCTCCTCGGCCCTGCGGCCGGCCGCGCTCGACATGGGCGTCGTGCCGGCGCTCGAATGGCTGGTCAAGGAATTCCGCGCGCACTCGGACATCGACTGCGAGCTGGTCGCGCCGGAACCGTCGCTCGGGCTGGGTGACGGGGTCGAGCTGGCGATCTTCCGCGTCGCGCAGGAGTCGTTGACGAACGTGACGCGCCATGCGCGGGCCAGCTCGGTCCGCATGACCCTGCAGGCCCGCGACGACCAGTGCATGCTCGAGGTGCGCGACGACGGCTGCGGCTTCGCGCCGGACACCGTCGAGCGGGACAAGTTCGGCCTGGTGGGCATGCGCGAACGCGTCGAAATGCTGGGTGGCGAGTTTTCCATCGCCAGCATGCCGGGCGAAGGCACGGCGCTGCTCGTCCGCCTGCCGGCCGCCAGACCGCAGGAGGCACGATGATACGCGTCCTGATCGCCGACGATCACGCCATCGTACGCGGCGGCCTCAAGCAGTTGTTCGCCATGGTGCACGATATCGGCGTGGCCGGCGAGGCCGTCAACGGCATGCAGGCGCTCGACATACTGCGCCATACGCCGGTCGACCTCGTCCTGCTGGACCTGACGATGCCGGGGATGAGCGGCATCGACGTCATCACGCGCATGCGCAGCTTCTTCCCGGACCTGCCGATCCTCGTGCTGAGCATGCGCAACGAGCCGCAGATCGTGCGCCAGGTGCTCAAAGTCGGCGCCTCGGGCTACCTGACCAAGGACAGCGAACCGGAAATGCTCGTCGCAGCCATCCGCAAGACCGCCGCAGGCGGGCGCTTCATCGACCCGGCGCTGGCCGAGCAGCTGGTGTTCGATATCGACCAGCCCGGCGCCGCGCCCCTGCACGAGCAATTGTCCGGCCGCGAGGCACAAATCCTCACGCTGCTCGCGCGCGGGCACAGCGTGAACGACATCGCGGCGGACCTCATGATCAGCAACAAGACGGTCAGCACGCACAAGGCGCACCTGATGCAGAAGATGAACTTCATGAACAATGCTGACCTGGTCCGGTACGCCATCCTGCACGGGCTGGTCGAGTGAAGGACGGGTCCGCGCGCTACGACTTCATCGACGCCCTGCGCGGCCTGGCCGTCGCCGGTGTCGTCCTCGTCCACACCGGCCGCCAGGCGATGCCGCCCAGCGACCTCCTGCGCACGGCGATGAACCTGGGCGCATCCGGCGTTCACCTGTTCTTCGTCGTCAGCGCGTTGACGCTGTGCCTGTCGTGGGCGCGCCGGAGCCGGTATGAGTCGCGTCCGCTGCGCAATTTCCTGATCAGGCGCTTCGCCCGCGTCGCACCGATGTTCTACCTGGCGATCGCACTGTATCTCGCCATCCACGGCCTGGCGCCGGGATACTGGGCGCCGGACGGCATCCATGCGCCGGGCATCGTCGCCACGATCCTGTTCGTGCACGGACTCCATCCGGAAACGATTAACGCCGTCGTGCCGGGCGGCTGGTCGATCGCCGCCGAGATGGGGTTCTATGCGATCCTGGCGCTGTGCCTGCCGGTCCTCGCATCGGCCCGGTCGGCCCTCGTGTTCCTTGCGGCCAGCCTCGTCCTGTTCACGCTCAACGGCGTCATCGTGCCGCACCTGTTCGCCTACCCGGCCGGGCAACACTACCTCGTGCGGAATTTCATCCGGTTCAACCTGTTCGGGCAACTGCCGGTCTTCGCAGCCGGCGTCGTTGCCTGGGCGGCGTTCCGGACCGGCGCAACGGACCGGCGGGTCGCCGCCGGCGCCGCACTGTGCATGCTCGTCGCGGGCGTCTGCTGGTGGCGGCTCCCTCAGCCCGTGTGCACCCCGGCCGCCGGCGCGTTCTTTGCCGGCGCCGCACTGCTGCTCGCGCACCGGCCCGCGCGGCTGTTCGTCAACCGCATCACGATCGCGCTCGGCAAGCGCAGCTACAGCATTTTCCTGCTGCATTTCGCCGTGCTCGACGCGTTGTCCTGGTCCGGTGCATCGGCCTGGTTCGCCGGCTCCAATGCGGGCGGCGTCGTGGAATTCCTGTGCGTCCTGGGCGCCGCGACGGCGCTGTCCACCCTCTCCTGGCGCTGGATCGAACAGCCGGGCATCGCCTGCGGGACGTACCTCATCGACACGCTGGAACGGGCGCCCGCATGCCGAACGGTCCAATGAACTGTTGTTTATCGGCGCCAGGCATCGGCGGTGGTGTTTCGTTCAGGTATCATGCGAGGTTGTCAATATAAGTTGTCGCCTGGCAGTCCATCCGATGATCGTGACCGGCACCTTCGGTGCATCCCCCTACCGTATCCGCGACCTGCAGCTCTTTCGCGACATCGACGATCCCGCCGTCGCGCAGGCGCTCGCCGATTGCCGGCTCGTGCGGCTGCCGCAGGGCGAGGCGCTCGAGGACGGCCTGCGCGCCCGCCTCTACATCCTGCTCGCGGGCAGCCTCGCCGTGGAAGGCGCCCTGGGCGAAGGCAATGTCGAGCGCATCATGCCGGGCGAAAGCGTGGGCGAACAGTCCGTGCTGGACGATGCCGCCAACCTCGACGCCATCGTCGCGCTGGAAGACAGCGAGCTGCTCGTCATCGAACCCGACCGCGTGTGGCAATTGATCGACGGGCACAACGGCGTGGCGCGCAACCTGCTGCGGCTGCTGTCGTTCCGCATCCGCGCGACGAACGCCCGCCTGCGCCGGCGCCAGAAGCTGGGCGAGTTCTACCGCCAGCTGTCGTTCAACGACGGCCTCACGGGCCTGTACAACCGCGCCTGGCTGAACGACGCGCTGCCCAAGCTGGTCGCCCGCGCACGCCAGGACAACGGGCCGCTGTCGCTCGTGATGATCGACCTGGACCACTTCAAGCGCTTCAACGACACGCACGGCCACATCGCGGGCGACGCCGCCCTGTGCGCGGCCGCCGGCGTGATCCGCGCCGGCCTCCGCCCGACCGATTTCGCCGTGCGCTACGGCGGCGAAGAGATGATGGCGATCCTGCCCGCCACGCCGCAGGCGCAGGCCGTGACGGTCGCCGAACGCCTGTGCGCGCGCATGCGCGAGGCCGTCGTGTTCGACGACATGCGCCTGCCGCTGCCGCACGTCACGGGTTCGTTCGGCGTCGCCACGCTGCTGGCCGGCCAGGACGAACGGAGCCTGATCGAGGCGGCCGACGCCGCGCTGTACCGGGCCAAGGAAGCGGGCCGCGACCGCATCGGCACCTGAAGTTCCCAAAGCCGGATTGAGCCGGTGCTAGGCCGTGCGATGCTTGCAAGTTAGAATGGCGCCACGATGAGCACCCACACCTTCCTCTGGCACGACTACGAAACCTTCGGCGCGGAACCGCGGCGCGACCGCCCCGCGCAATTCGCCGCGATCCGCACCGACGCCGACCTCAACGAGATCGGCGAACCGATCATGCTGTATTGCCAGCCGGCGCCCGACTACCTGCCCGACCCGCAGGCCTGCCTCATCACCGGCATCACGCCGCAGCACTGCCTGGAACACGGCGTGCCCGAGCACGAATTCGCGGCCCGCATCTGCGCCGCGTTTTCCGAGCCGGGCACCATCGGCGTCGGCTACAACACGATCCGCTTCGACGACGAGGTCACGCGCTTCCTGCTGTGGCGTAACCTGATGGACCCGTATGCGCGCGAGTGGCAGAACGGCTGCGGCCGCTGGGACATGCTCGACGTCGTCCGCATGGCGTATGCGCTCCGTCCGGACGGCATCACGTGGCCGCGCCATGACGACGGCCGGCCCAGCTTCAGGCTCGAACACCTCACGCGCGACAACGGCCTCGTGCACGACGCCGCGCACGACGCGCTGTCCGACGTGCGCGCCACCATCGCGCTGGCGCGCCTGCTGCGCAGCAAGCAACCGAAACTGTTCGACTTCTGCCTGGAACTGCGCCGCAAGGACAAGGTGGCCGAACAGATGGGCCTGCACCTGGACCGCGCGCTGCGCCAGCCCTTCCTGCACGTCTCGGGCATGTTCCCGGCCGAACGCGGCTGCCTCGGCGTCGTCTGGCCGCTGGCCACGCATCCGACGAACAAGAACGAAATCCTCGTGTGGGACTGCCGCCACGATCCGTCCGAACTGTTCAACCTGGACGTCGAAACGATCCGCCAGCGCCTGTTCACCCGCGCCGCCGAGATGCCCGAGGGCATGACGCGCCTCCCCATCAAGAGCGTGCACCTGAACAAGTCGCCGATGCTGGTCGGTAACCTGAAAACCCTGAGCACGCAGATGGCGGCGCGCTGGGAGCTCGACGTCGAGCAATGCCTCGCCCACGCCCGCATCGCGGCGGGCGGGCCGGACATGGCGGCCATCTGGCAGAAAGTGTTCCAGCGCGAAGCGGTCGCGGCGGGCGTCGACGTCGACGAGGACCTGTACGGCGGCTTCGTCTCGAACGGCGACCGGCGCCGGCTGGAATCGCTGCGGGCCGAGGCTGCGCCGAAACTGGCGGCCTTGCGCCCGTCGTTCGAGGACGAGCGCCTGGCGCACCTGCTGTTCCGCTACCGCGCCCGCAACTTCCCGCACACGCTGGCCGAGGACGAGCAGCAGGCGTGGGAAGACCACCGCGCCGCGCGCCTGTTCGACGGCGCGGGGGGCGCGCGCACGATCGATCAATTGTTCGCGGAGATCGACGCGCTGTCCGAGACGGCGGACGAGCGCGCGGAGGAAATCCTCGGGGCCCTGTATGATTACGCGGAAATGATCGCCCCCAGCCGGTACTGATACCGGCGTTCAACGCCTGATGTCCCGTGCCTTCCGCTCGCTAAGCAACTTCAATTACCGCTTGTGGGCCATCGGCGCCCTCGTCTCCAACGTGGGCACGTGGATGCAGCGCACGGCCCAGGACTGGCTCGTGCTCACCGGGCTGACGCACCACAACGCGTCGGCCGTCGGCACCGTGATGGCCCTGCAGTTCGGCCCGCAACTCCTGCTGCTGCCATGGACGGGCTGGGCCGCCGATCACGTCGACCAGCGCAAGCTCATGATGGTCACACAGGCCGCGATGGGCCTGCTCGCGCTCGTGCTGGGCGTCATGACGATCACGGGCGTCGTCGCACTGTGGCATGTGTACGTGTTCGCCTTCCTGTTCGGCTGTGCTTCGGCATTCGACGCGCCCGTGCGCCAGACGTTCGTCGCGCAACTCGTCGGGGACGCCGACCTGCCGAACGCGGTCGCGCTGAATTCGACGTCGTTCAACGCCGCCCGCATGATCGGCCCCGCGGCGGCGGGCCTCCTGATCGCCGGCGTCGGCACGGGGTGGGCGTTCATTGTCAACGGACTCTCCTACGTGGCGGTGCTGGCGTCGCTGGCGTGGCTGCGCAAGGACGAGCTGCACGCGCACCCGCGCGCGTCCGGCGGCGCGGGCGGGCGCGGCATGCTGGATGGGCTGCACTACGTGTGGAGGCGGCCGGACCTGATGGCGCTGCTGGGCATGCTGTTCCTGATCGCCACGTTCGGCCTGAATTTCCCGATCTTCATCGGCACCATGGCCGTCTCGGTCTTCCACACGGATGCGCGCGGCTACAGCCTGCTGTCGTCGACGATGGCCGTCGGCAGCGTCGTCGGCGCCCTGCTCGCCGCGCGCCGCGAGCGCACGCAGTTCAGCGCGCTCGTCGTGGGGGCCGGGGTGTTCGGCGTCGGCTGCGCGCTGGCGGCCGTGGCGCCCGGCTACCTGTGGTTCGCGGCGGCGCTGGCGCTGACGGGCGTGGCCGCCCTCACGTTCACGAATACGTCGAACAGCCTGTTGCAGCTATCGACCGAACCCGCGATGCGCGGCCGCGTGATGGCCTTGCGGCTCGGCATCGCCTTGGGCACGACGCCGATCGGTGCGCCCATCGTCGGCTGGGTGGCCGACCACGCGGGGCCGCGCTGGGCGCTGGGCGTTGCCGCCGCGTCCGGTTTCGCGGCGCTCGCGGTCGGGATGCGTTACCTGGCGCTTCAGCGCGAGACCGTTCAGCCCCGGTAGCGGTTGATCGCGTCGCGCGTCTCGAGCGCCACGCGGCGCGCGGCCGCCGCGAAATCTTCATCGCCCTGCGGCTGCGCGTAAATGATGGCGCGCGAGGAATTGATCATCATGCCCGCGCCGTCAGCCGTACGGCCCGATTTCACCGTCGCCTCGATGTCGCCGCCCTGCGCGCCAATGCCCGGCACGAGCAGCGGCATGTCGCCGACGATGGCGCGTACCTGGGCCAGTTCTTCCGGGAACGTGGCGCCCACGACGAGGGCACACTGGCCGTTTTTATTCCACTTGTCCGCGACGAGACGCGCCACGTGCTGGTACAGCGGCTGGCCGCCCACGTCGAGGAATTGCAGGTCGGAACCGCCCGCATTCGACGTGCGGCACAGGACGATCACGCCGCGGTCTTTCCACGCCATGTAAGGCTCGACCGAATCGAAGCCCATGTACGGGTTGACGGTGACGGCGTCGGCGCCATAGCGGTCGAACGCTTCGCGGGCGTACTGGTGGGCAGTCGCACCGATGTCGCCGCGCTTGGCGTCCAGGATCAGCGGGATGTGCGGATAGGTCTCGCGCAGATACTTGCAGATGGCTTCGAGCTGGTCTTCCGCGCCGAGGGCGGCGAAGTACGCGATCTGCGGCTTGAAGGCGCAGGCCAGGTCGGCGGTCGCGTCGATGATGGCCTTGCAGAACT
>CAMLMV010000076.1 GCA_946481275.1 uncultured Massilia sp. | reverse complement strand
CCGCGAAGGCGGCCGTACCGTCGGCGCCGGCGTGGTTGCCAAGATCATCGCCTAATTAGCGATATCTAAGTAGTCGTAATACAACAGGAGGGGCAGAGCGGAAGTTCTGTCCCTCCTGTTTGTGCAGTAAGGGGTGAAACGGTGTTATACTGCCGTCCCCTCCGCAGTACGCGCAGTACCTGACACATTGATTGCCGGCCAAGCGCCGGTTCGTTCTTTTTTAAGGAAATAGCATGTCCGCTCCGAATCAGAAAATCCGTATCCGCCTGAAAGCGTTCGACTACAAGCTGATCGACCAGTCCGCCCTGGAAATCGTCGACACCGCCAAGCGCACCGGCGCAGTCGTCAAGGGCCCGGTTCCGCTGCCGACCCGCATCCAGCGCTTCGACGTGCTGCGTTCCCCGCACGTCAACAAGACCTCGCGCGACCAGTTCGAAATCCGTACGCACCAGCGTCTGATGGACATCGTGGACCCGACCGACAAGACCGTCGACGCGCTGATGAAGCTGGACCTGCCGGCTGGCGTTGACGTCGAAATCAAGCTGCAGTAATCGTATTTCCGCCGCGGCGCGCGCCGCAGCGATCCGGGCCGGTACCGCCTTTGCGGACCGGCCCGTTGTCTTTTGGAGGAACCGTGATCGATACCGCACGCTTGCGCCTGCGCCAGTGGCGCGACGCCGACCTGGAACCGTTTGCGCGCATGAACGCGGACGCCCGCGTGATGGAACATTTTCCCGCGCCGCTCGACCGTGCCGCCAGCGACACGTTCGCCGGCAGGCTGCGCGCCGAGATCGCGGAACGGGGCTACGGGTTCTGGGCCGTCGAATTACGGGAGACGGGCGATTTCATCGGCTTCACGGGCCTGCGCATCCCGGCTGTGCCCTTGCCGATCGGCCCGTGCGTGGAAATCGGCTGGCGCCTCGCCGCCGGCCACTGGGGACAGGGCTATGCGTCGGAAGCGGCGCGCGCCGCGCTGGAATATGGATTCGTTGCGCTGGGCCTCGACGAGATCGTATCGTTCACCGCGCTGCCGAACGTGCGCTCGCAGGCCGTGATGCAGCGCATCGGCATGACGCATCGGGGAGAAATGTTCGAGCACCCCGGCGTCGCGCCGGGGCACCCGTTGCGGCTCCACTGCCTGTACCGGCTCACGCGCCGGCAGTGGGCAGCCAATCAGGCTGGATGACGGTCAGGCCGCTTCCAGCGCCAGCTCCGCCGCCAGCCGGTTGTGCCGTTCCAGCACGACGGGCAGGTCGACCGTCCTCAGCACCCCATCCTTCACCACGACCTTGCCGTTGATGACGCTGTGATTCACATTGGCCGGCGTGCAGAACACGAGCGCCGCCACCGGGTCGTGCAGCGCGCCCGCGAAGCCGACGCCATCCAGCTTGAACATCACGATGTAGTGCGCGTGCCACACGTCGTGGCCAACCCACCCGCAGTCTTCCGCGTATTCGGCCGGCGTCATGTTGAATTTCTCGCGGCTGTAGGCGATGTCGTTGACGTTTTCCGCGAGGTGCGTGTGCAGCGACACGCCGTGGCTCCGCGCCAGCAGCGCCGCTTCCTTCATCAGGTCGCGCGATACGGAGAACGGCGAGCAGGGCGCCACGACGATCCGCTGCATCGCATGACGCGACGCGTCGTGGTATGTCTCGATCAGGCGTTGCGTGTCCTTCAGGATCGCCGCTTCGTCTTCCACGACGCTGTCCGGCGGCAGGCCGCCTTTCGAACGGCCCACGCTCATCGCGCCGCGCGACGCATGGAAGCGCATGCCGATGGTGTGCGCCGCTTCGATGCTGTCGTCGAGGCGGCAATCGTTCGGGTAGATGTACAGGTGGTCGCTGCTCGTCGTGCAGCCCGACAGGATCAGTTCCGCCATCGCCGTGAGCGTCGACACGTGCACCATCTCGCCAGTCAGGTTCGCCCAGACTGGATACAGATTCGTCAGCCAGTTGAACAGCTCGCCGTCCTGCGCGGCCGGGATGACGCGCGTGAGGCTCTGGTACATATGGTGGTGCGTGTTGACGAGGCCGGGGATGACGACGTGGCCGGCCGCGTCGATCACCTCGTCGGCGGCTTCCGGGAGGTCGTCCGTCGTGCCCACCCGTTCGATCACGTTGTCGCGGATGAAGACGGCGCCGTCTTCGATTTCGCGGCGGTGCGCGTCCATCGTGACGAGGACGCGCGCATTCTTGATCAGGAGAGTTTTGCTCATAGATTTTCCACTTTTTAGATTTCAACACTGCGGAAACAATGCGCGGGCACTGCGGAAACAATGTCGGGGAACGTCAGACCGCTTCCAGGTCTTTTACAAGGAGCGGCTGGGGGACGTCTTCTTCGTCGTCGTGGACTTCCACGGGACGGTTCGGCAGCACGAGGTTCAGCAGGACGGCCATGATGGCGCCCGTGCTGATGCCCGAGCCGAAGATTTCGTTGACGAACGGCGGCAGCTTGGCCAGCAGTTCCGGACGCACGCTGACGGCGAGGCCGCAGCCGATGGAGACGGCGATGATGAGGCCCGTGCGCTTGTCGTGCTCGACCTTGCCCAGCATCTGCACGCCGGCCGTGAGGATCATCGCGAACATCATGAGGCCGGCGCCGCCCAGCACGGGCTGCGGGATCGTGACGACGACGGCGCCCAGCACCGGGAACAGGCCGGCCAGCGCCAGCATCACGCCGGTCAGCGCGACGACGTGGCGGCTCGCGACGCCGGTCAGCGAGATCACGCCCACGTTCTGCGCGAACGTCGACATCGGCGGCGCGCCCAGCGTCGAGGCGAACGCGGAACCGACGCCGTCGCACAGCACGCCGCGCTTGAGCAGGCTGCCGCGCATCTTCGTTTCCGTGGCGGCGCCCAGCGCCATGAAGGTGCCGGTCGTTTCGACCATCGTGACGACGTAGGCGAGGCCCATCGCGAGGATGCCGCTCGGCGGGAAGCTCATGCCGAAGTGCAGCGGCTGCGGCAGCGCGAACACGGCGGCCTTGTTCACGCTCGAGAAATCGACGAGGCCGAGACCCAGGCAGACGGCGTAGCCGATCGCGATGCCGATCACGATGGCGGACGCGGAGATGATGCCCTTGCCGAACTGGACGAGGGCGACGACGATGGCCAGCACGAACAGCGCGATGCCCAGGTTGGCGGGCGCGCCGTAGTCCGCGCCCGGCGCCTTGCCGCCCGCGGCCCAGTCGACGGCGACGGGGACGAGCGACAGGCCGATCATCGTGACGACGACGGCCGTCACCTGGTGCGGGAACAGCTTGCGGATCTGCGGCATGAAGAAGCTGCCGACGATCATGACGACGGAGCCGGCGAGCGACGAGCCGAGGATGCCCGCCACGCCATGCTCGAAACCGATGCTGATGGCCGCGCCGACGAAGGCGAAGCTCGTGCCCATCACGCACGGCAGGCGGATGCCGACCGGGCCGATGCCCTTGCACTGGATGATCGTGACGATCCCCGAGCCCAGCAGCGCCGCATTGACGAGCGCGACGATCTGGTCCGCGGGCAATTTGAGGATGGCGCCGACGACGAGCGGCACGGCGATGATGCCGCCGAGGGCGGCAAGCATGTGCTGGGCGGCGAGGAGGGTCGTGGTGATGAGGGGAGGGCGGTCGTCTACCTTGTACAGCAGATTGTTCATGTGTGTCTCCGTCGAATGTTGTCCTGAACTGCGTCGGTGGTTCGATGATTTCCGGACGGTGGAGACGGTCGGCCACGGCAGGCAATCCGGGGTCCGGATGCAACCGATAGCGCTGTCTCCACGATGCTTGGGGCCACTCTGCGGCGGCTTGTCGTGAAATCATGATGCCGCCGCATTTCGGCACTGTCAACGAATTTGTATACAGTTTCTGCTAGCAAAGAAGCGTGCGAATCTGCCGTCTCACAGAGAGAAAACAAGGTATTTGTGCCTCCTCTGTATACAATTCTTCACGACCGTTTTGCGTAGAAATATCAGATAAGATGATGTGAGTACAACAATAACAATCGCCATGACCTCCGCCTTCCCGCTCCGCCTGCGCCGTACCCCATGGACGACCGTGATCCGCAATGCATGGCTGACGCTCGTGTCGCTTGCCATCGTGCTGGCCGTGTTGCCCGCCTGGCTCAGCCATGCGCTGAAGCCCTTGCTGTTCGCGCTGCCGCTGGCGATGTTGGTCGCGAAGGACCTCGTGCACTTCCCGGACGCCCTGGCGCGCACGCGGACGTTGCTCGCGGCGCGGCGCTGGCACAGCCTCCCCGTCGCGTGGCTGGCGCCGGAACTCGTCGGCCTCATCCGCACTGACCAGGCGCTGCGGCGCGGTTTCCTGCACTGGCTGCTGCGCAAGCCGCAGCGGGCCGCGCCCGCGGGCACGACGTTCGGCTATCTCGGGCAGGGCGCCTATCGCACCGGCGTCGCGATCGCGCTGTTTTGCATCTTCGTGGAAATCCCGCTGGATGCGGCCATCGTGCCGCTGCTCGTCAAGGACCCCGGCGCGGCCCGGATCCTGCACGCGCTGATGTTCGTGAGCTGCCTGTCCAGCCTCGTGTGGGTGCTGGGCGACCGCCGGCTGGTGGGTGCCGGACTGCATGTGCTCGACGATGACGGCCTGCATCTGCGCATCGGCGCGCGCACCCACGGCACGATTCCGCGCGCCGCCATCGCCGCCTGCGAACGGTTGAACGAACCGGTGCAGGTTTGGTGCCGCCACCGCGGCATCGCACCGATCGACGTGGTCGTCGCGTCGCCTCTTGATAAGCCGAATACCGTCCTGATCTTGCATGATGACTGTCCCGTGCGCCTGACCCACTGGGGCGTGCCGCGCGAGGGCCTGGCCTGCGTCTTCCTGTACGTCGACCGCCCCGACGCGCTCGCCGCGGCGCTTCGGCAGTTGTAATTACTGAAACACATCGGTAATAATCGCGCCTCAGGAGGAAGCGATGGCGACCATGAAACAGGTAGCGGAGCGCGCCGGGGTGTCGATCTCGACGGTCTCGCACGTGATCAACAACACGCGCGTCGTCAGCGACGACGTGCGCCAGCGCGTGCTCGGCATCATCGACGAGATGCGCTACATTCCCAGCGCCGTCGCCCGCAGCCTCAAGAACGACAAGACCCACACCATCGGCGTGCTCGTGCCGAACTCGTCCAACCCATATTTTGCCGAACTGATCCGCTGGATCGAGGACGCGGCGTTCGAGCTCGGCTACAACATCATCCTGTGCAACGCGCACGGCGGCGCGCAGAAGCAGGCGGCCTATCTGCGCCTGCTGATGGAAAAGCGCATCGACGGCCTGGTCCTCGTCGCCAGCGGCGCGGACGACGAACAGGATCTGCTGCTGCGCCACGAAGCGGTCCCGATCGTCCAGTTGGAGCGGGCGCTGCCGGGACTCGATGCGGACCTGGTCCAGGCCGGCCAGGAAGAGGGCGGGTACGAGGCGACGCGTCACCTGATCGAGCTGGGGCACCGGGATATCGCCTGCGTGTCCGGCCCGGCCGACCTGCCGCGCACGCGCGAACGCGTCGGCGGCTTCATGCGCGCGATGGCGGAGGCGGGGTTGAACGTGGCGCCGGACGGCATCGTGCACGAGGAATTCACGAGCGCGGGCGGTCACGCGGCCTTTACGCGCCTGCTGGGGCGGGCGCAGCGGCCAACCGCCGTGTTCGTCACAAGCGACCTGATGGCGCTGGGCGGCCTGTGCGCCGCCGGTGCGGCTGGGGTCCGCGTGCCGGCGCAATTGTCCGTCGTGGGCTACGACGACATCGCCGGCGCCGGTTATGCGCTGCCGCCGCTGACGACGGTGGCCCCGCCCAAGCGCGACATGGCGCAGCTTGCCATCGAACTGCTGATCGACCGCATCCGTGGCGAACACGCGCCGCTGCGCAGCAGGGCGCTGGCCAGTACGCTCGTCGTGCGGGCGTCGACCGCGCCGCCACAATAATCCGGCCGCAATGAGCCGTCAGGTGACTGCCGGTGCCGGCGGCGCCGCCTCGCGCGCATCGTGCAGGTGCAGCCGCTGCGTCGGGAACGCGAATTCGATCTCCAGTGCCGCAAAACGGTCCATCAGCTGCAGATAGATCTCCTGCTGGATATCCATGTAGCGGACATAATCCGCCGACTCCACCCAGTACACGACGTCGAAATTCAGCGCGGGCGCCACCATGCCGGCAAAGTGGGCGCGATCGAACGTCACGCCTTCGTGCGCCTTGACGAGTTCCGTCAGCAGCGGCGGAATCTGGCGCAGCTTGTCCGTCGGCGTCTCGTACGCGACGGCGACCGTGAACGCGACGCGGCGCCGGTTCATGCGCGTCATGTTCTGCAGGCGGCTCTTCAGCAGGTCCGCGTTCGAGAACACGAGCTGCTCGCCGCCCAGGCTGCGCAGCCGGGTCGTCTTCAAACCCACGTATTCCACGGTGCCCAGGTATTTGTCGACGATGATGAAGTCACCGACGACGAAGGGCTTGTCGAGCACGATGGACAGCGACGCGAACAAATCGCCCAGGATGTTCTGGACCGCCAGTGCCACCGCGATACCGCCGATCCCCAGCGAGGCGACGAGGGTCGTGATGTTGACGCCGAGATTGTCCAGCACCATCAGCAGCAGCACGGTCCATAGCACGGTCTGCGCGATGAAGCCGACGGCCGCCGCCGACGTGGCACGCGCCGGGTCGCCCGCGCGGTTCTGGTAATAATCCGTCAGCCAGGCGCGCAGCGCGCGGTGGCCCCAGACGGCGGCCTGGATCAGGCCCGTGACGATGGCGACCCGCGTCGCGAACAGGTGCACTTCCGGCGGCAAGATGAGGAACTTGCTGCCCGCGAACAGGCCCATGATGACGATGGCCAGCAGCCGCGTGCCGTCGAGCGCTTCGACGACGATGTCGTCCAGCCGCGTCTCCGTGCGCTCGGCCAGCTTGCGCATGTGGTGGACGCCCAGCCGCTTGGCGATGTACAGGGCCAGCGCGACGCCGGCCGCGATGCCAAGGGCCGTCAGCCAGGCCAGGGTCGTGTTATCGAAAAACACTACATTCATCCGATCATCCTTTTCCGTTGTCGGGGATGTCACATTGTACGGGGGAGGTGTGACACACAAGTTTTTTCGGACGGGTATTGCGCTTTGCTAAAACATCCTCGTATAATGCGGCTCCCCGGGCGGTTAGTTCAGCTGGTTAGAATACTTGGTCGACATCCAAGGGGTCGCAGGTTCGAATCCTGCACCGCCCACCAGAATTCCTCCATATCGCAGGCCCCGAGCCTGTAGAGAAAAGATGCCAAGGTGTCTTTTCTGTGCCGTTCAGCTTGAACGGATTCTCTGATCTCCACGACTCTAGCGTAAAACGCAACAGGCCGCGTCAGCTTCGCATTTTCCTGTTGCGTCTATCCGTTGCGCGCGCTATACTAGCCGGCTTCGGTGTGGGCCTATCTTTTTTCGGTCCACGCGTTTAAGAGGAAGTTTTTTTAAAACTTCCGATAGTCAACTAGCCCCGCCCAATCGTAGGTGGGAATGGAGAAAAAATGAGCCTGGGCCTTCTCGGTCGCAAGGTTGGCATGATGCGCATCTTCACGGACGACGGCGATTCGATCCCCGTCACCGTGCTGGACGTGTCGAACAACCGTGTTGCGCAAATCAAAACTCCTGAAACTGATGGTTATGCCGCAGTTCAGGTCGTCTTCGGTCAACGTCGCGCTTCCCGCGTGAACAAGGCCGCTGCCGGTCACTACGCCAAAGCTGGCGTCGAAGCTGGCACGATGCTGAAGGAATTCCGCGTCGAAGCCGCTCAAGCCGCTGGTTTCAAAGCTGGCGACGCAGTCAACGTCTCGCTGTTCGAAGTGGGCCAGAAGATCGACGTGCAAGGCACCTCGATCGGTAAAGGCTACGCCGGTACCATCAAGCGTTACAACTTCTCGTCGGGCCGCGCCACCCACGGTAACTCGCGTTCGCACAACGTGCCGGGTTCCATCGGTATGGCACAGGATCCGGGCCGCGTGTTCCCGGGTAAGCGCATGACCGGTCACATGGGTGACGTCACTGTCACGACCCAGAACCTGGAAATCGCCCGTATCGACGCCGAGCGTCAACTGCTGCTGGTTAAGGGTGCCGTTCCTGGCGCCAAGAACGGTCAAGTGATCGTCAAGCCGGCAGTCAAAGTCAAAGCCAAGAAAGGAGCGTAAGAGATGGAACTGAAGCTCCTGAATGAGCAAGGCCAAGCTGGCGCCGCAGTCAACGCCGCCGACACCGTGTTCGGCCGTGACTACAACGAAGCCCTGATCCACCAGATCGTGGTCGCCTACGCTGCCAACGCACGTAGCGGCAACCGCAAGCAGAAGGATCGTGAAGAAGTCTCCCACACGACCAAGAAGCCGTGGCGTCAAAAAGGTACGGGCCGTGCTCGTGCCGGTATGTCGTCGTCGCCGCTGTGGCGCGGTGGTGGTCGTATCTTCCCGAACTCGCCGGACGAGAACTTCTCGCACAAGGTCAACAAGAAGATGCATCGCGCAGGTATCTGCTCGATCTTCTCGCAGCTGGCCCGCGAAGACCGCCTGAACGTCATCGAGAACCTGACCGTCGAAGCACCGAAGACCAAGCTGCTGTCGCAAAAGCTGCAGGGCATGGGTCTGGACTCGGTCCTGGTGATCACCGACACCATCGATGAAAACCTGCTGCTGGCATCGCGCAACCTGCCGAACGTGCTGGTTGTCGAGCCGAAGCACGCCGACCCGATGTCGCTGGTGTTCTACAAGAAAGTCCTGGTCACCAAAGCTGCTCTGGCCAAGATCGAGGAGATGTACGCATGAGCGCCGCAATCAAATTCAGCGAAGAGCGCCTGATGAAGGTGCTGCTGGCTCCGGTCATTTCCGAAAAGGCGACCTTCGTCGCGGAAAAGAACGAACAGATCGTGTTCAAGGTCCTGCCGGACGCGACCAAGCCGGAAATCAAAGCCGCCGTCGAGCTGCTGTTCAAAGTCGAAGTGGAATCGGTGCAGACCGTGAACCGCGAAGGCAAGCAGAAGCGTTCGGGCCGTTTCACCGGCCGCCGCAACCACACCAAGCGCGCTTTCGTGGCCCTGAAGCCGGGCCAGGAAATCAATTTTGTCGAGGAGGCTAAATAATGGCACTCGTTAAGATGAAGCCAACCTCCCCAGGCCGCCGCGGCATGGTGAAGGTTGTGAACGCCGACCTGTACAAGGGTCGTCCGTTCGCAGCCCTGGTTGAGAAGAAATCGAAGACCGCTGGCCGTAACAACAACGGTCACATCACCACCCGCCACATCGGCGGTGGTCACAAGCACCACTACCGCGTGGTCGACTTCAAGCGCAACAAGGACGGTATCCCGGCCAAGGTCGAGCGCATTGAATACGACCCGAACCGCAGCGCGCACATCGCTCTGGTGTGCTACGCCGACGGTTTCCGCGCGTACATCATCGCCACCAAAGGCATGGCTGTGGGCGATACCGTCATGAACGGCTCGGAAGCGCCGATCAAGTCGGGTAACTGCCTGCCGATCCGTAACATCCCGGTCGGTACCACCATGCACTGCGTCGAAATGCTGCCGGGTAAGGGTGCCCAGATGGCCCGTACCGCAGGCGCCGGCGTCGTGCTGATGGCTCGCGAAGGTACCTACGCCCAGGTTCGCCTGCGCTCGGGTGAAGTGCGCCGCGTGCACATCGAGTGCCGCGCAACGGTTGGCGAAGTCGGCAACGGCGAGCACAACCTGCGCAAGATCGGTAAAGCCGGTGCAATGCGTTGGCGCGGTGTCCGCCCGACCGTTCGCGGTGTCGTGATGAACCCGATCGACCACCCGCACGGTGGTGGTGAAGGTCGTACGGCTGCGGGTCGTCACCCGGTGTCGCCATGGGGCCAGCAGACGAAGGGCAAGAAGACGCGTTCGAACAAGCGCACGTCGTCGATGATCGTCTCGCGCCGCGGCAAGAAATAAGGATAAGACATGACTCGTTCATTGAAAAAAGGGCCGTTCATTGACGCCCACCTGGTGAAAAAAGTCGAAGCCGCGCAAGCGAACAAAGACAAAAAGCCGGTCAAAACCTGGTCGCGCCGCTCGACGATCACCCCGGACTT
The DNA here is from genome assembly GCA_946481275.1 of uncultured Massilia sp. The sequence continues at coordinate 11,645 of CAMLMV010000076.1, read as the reverse complement.
CATCGGTCTGACGATCGCCGTCCACAACGGTAAAGTGCACGTGCCGGTGTACGTGTCCGAGAACATGGTGGGTCACAAGCTGGGCGAATTCGCCCTGACCCGCACGTTCAAGGGCCACGCCGCTGACAAGAAGGCGAAGAAATAATGGAAACTAAAGCTATCCTCAAAGGCGTCCGCCTGTCGGAACAGAAAGGCCGCCTCGTCGCCGATCTGATCCGCGGCAAGAAAGTCGACGCCGCGCTGAACATCCTGCAGTTCAGCCCGAAAAAAGGCGCGACCATCATCAAGAAAGTGCTGGAGTCCGCAATCGCGAACGCCGAGCACAACGATGGTGCCGACATCGACGAACTGAAAGTGGTTCAGATCTATGTCGAAAAGGGCCCGATCCTCAAGCGCTTTACGGCACGTGCCAAAGGCCGCGGTGATCGCATTTCGAAACAATCCTGTCACATCTTCGTGACTGTCGGTAACTAAGGAGTCACACGATGGGTCAGAAAATCCACCCAACCGGCTTCCGCCTGGCGGTCACCCGTAACTGGGCATCGCGCTGGTACGCTGGCAACGGCAACTTTGCCGACATGCTGAAGGAAGACCTGGAAGCCCGCGCTTTCCTGAAGAAGAAACTGAAGAACGCCTCCGTCGGCCGCATCGTCATCGAGCGTCCGGCCAAGAACGCGCGCTTCACGATCTACTCGTCGCGTCCGGGCGTCGTCATCGGCAAGAAGGGCGAAGACATCGAAGTCCTGAAGTCGTCGCTGACGAAGATCATGGGCGTGCCCGTGCACGTCAATATCGAAGAAATCCGCAAGCCGGAAATCGACTCGCAGCTGATCGCCGATTCGATCGCCCAGCAGCTCGAAAAGCGCATCATGTTCCGCCGCGCGATGAAGCGCGCCATGCAGAACGCCATGCGCCTGGGCGCCGTCGGCATCAAGATCATGTCGTCGGGCCGCCTGAACGGCATCGAGATCGCACGTACCGAATGGTACCGCGAAGGCCGTGTGCCCCTGCACACCCTGCGCGCCGATATCGACTACGGCACCAGCGAAGCCTCGACCACGTACGGCATCATCGGCGTGAAAGTCTGGGTCTACAAGGGTGACCGTTCGCCGACCGGCGAAGCACCGGTGATCGACGTTCCGGCCGACGAGAAAAAGCCGCGCGGTCCGCGTCGTGACGACGGCAAACCGGCTGGCCGTGGCCGCCCGGGCGCCAAGCCAGGTACCGCACCCGCAGGCCGCCGTGCTGCCAAGCCGGCCGCTGAGAAAGCAGGAGAATAAGCATGCTGCAGCCATCCCGCAGAAAGTATCGTAAAGAGCAGAAAGGCCGCAACACCGGCATTTCGCACACCCGCGGCACCGCGGTCTCGTTCGGCGAATTCGGTCTGAAGGCAGTTGCCCGCGGCCGTATCACCGCACGCCAGATCGAAGCTGCACGTCGTGCCATGACCCGTCACATCAAGCGTGGCGGCCGTATCTGGATCCGTATCTTCCCGGACAAGCCGATCTCGAACAAGCCGGCTGAAGTCCGTATGGGTAACGGTAAAGGTAATCCGGAGTACTACGTGGCCGAGATCCAGCCGGGCAAGGTCCTGTACGAAATGGACGGCGTCGCTGAAGAACTGGCGCGCGAAGCCTTCCGTCTGGCTGCCGCCAAACTGCCGCTGGCTACGACGTTCGTCGTGCGTCAAGTCGGTCAATAACAGGAGTTAAGAATGAAAGCAACGGAACTCCGCGGCAAGGACCAGGCAGCTCTGCAACAAGAGCTGAATGAGCTGCTGAAGGCACAGTTCGGCCTGCGCATGCAAATCGCTACGCAGCAACTGACGAACACCGCCCAGCTCAAGAAGGTGCGCCGCGATATCGCGCGTGTCAAGACTGTGATGAACCAGAAGGAAGCCAAATGAACGACACCACTAAAACGGCGCTGAAGCGTACGCTGGTCGGCAAAGTCGTGTCCGACAAGATGGACAAGACGGTGACCGTGCTGATCGAACGTCACGTCAAGCACCCGCTGTACGGCAAGATCATCGTGCGCTCGAACAAGTATCACGCGCACGACGAGACCAACCAGGCGAAAATCGGCGACACCGTCGAGATCGCGGAAGGTCGCCCGATCTCGAAGACGAAGGCTTGGACCCTGACCAAAGTTCTGCAGGTCGCTCCGGTTCTGTAATGCCTGAAGGGGTGTTGTTACAACGCCTCTAAAATTTGTCTTGCGTGGCCCGCTGGTATGTGGAATACTAGCGGGCTTCGTTCATGTGTTGCCGCAGTTTGTCCTTCGGTAACTGCGGCCTGCAACGAACATTGGAAAGTCCAATCACCCAAACGTACGCGCTTGCAATGAGTGCGGACGGCGGGACCAAGACTGACCGCAGGCCTACGGTTTTCCGTGGGGTTTCTTCGGCTTAAGTTGGGAAAGAAAATATCATGATTCAAACCGAAAGCCGGCTCGAAGTGGCCGACAATACCGGTGCAAAAGAAGTTCTGTGCATCAAGGTATTGGGCGGCTCCAAGCGCCGTTACGCCAGCATTGGCGACGTGATCAAGGTCACCGTGAAGCAAGCTGCTCCGCGCGGCCGCGTCAAGAAGGGTGAAATCTACAACGCCGTGGTCGTGCGTACCGCTAAAGGTGTGCGCCGCCAGGACGGCTCCCTGGTGAAGTTCGACGGCAATGCCGCCGTCCTGCTGAACAGCAAGCTGGAGCCGATCGGTACCCGCATCTTCGGACCGGTGACGCGCGAACTGCGTACCGAGAAGTTCATGAAGATCGTGTCCCTGGCACCTGAAGTTCTGTAAGGGAGCAGCAATGGATAAGATTCGTAAAAACGACGAAGTCATCGTTCTGGCCGGTAAAGACAAAGGCAAGCGCGGTGTCGTTCAGCAGCGTGTAGATGCTGAGCACGTCATCGTCGAAGGCGTGAACGTGGCCAAGAAGGCCGTCAAGCCGAACCCGATGACCGGCGTAACTGGTGGTATCGTCGACAAGACCATGCCGATTCACGTGTCGAACGTCGCGCTGTTCAATGCAGCGACCGGCAAGGCTGATCGCGTTGGCTTCAAAGAAGTGGATGGCAAAAAAGTCCGCGTCTTCAAGTCGAACGGCGAAGTAGTGAAAGGGTAATTAGAAATGGCCCGTCTCCAACAAGTTTATAAAGACAAAGTCGTTGCCGAACTGACCGAGAAATTCGGTTACAAGTCGGTGATGGAAGTGCCGCGCCTGACCAAGATCACCCTGAACATGGGTCTGTCGGAAGCTGTCGCCGACAAGAAGATCATCGAGCACGCAACCGGCGACCTGACGAAGATCGCTGGCCAGAAGCCGGTCGTGACCAAGGCTCGCAAGGCAATCGCAGGTTTCAAGATCCGCGAAGGCTACCCGATCGGCACGATGGTGACCCTGCGTGGCGCCCGCATGTACGAATTCCTGGACCGTTTCATCACCGTGGCCCTGCCGCGCGTGCGTGACTTCCGTGGCGTCAGCGGCAAATCGTTCGATGGTCGCGGCAACTACAACATCGGCGTCAAAGAGCAGATCATCTTCCCGGAAATCGATTACGACAAGATCGATGCGCTGCGTGGCATGAACATCTCGATCACCACGACCGCTAAGACCGACGAAGAAGCCAAAGCGCTGCTCGCCGCATTCAAATTCCCGTTCCGGAACTAAGAACATGGCAAAACTTGCACTGATTAACCGCGAACAGAAGCGTGCAGACCTGGTGGAGAAATTCGCCGCAAAGCGTGCCGCTCTGAAAGCAATCATCGACGACCAGTCGAAGACCGAAGAAGAGCGTTACGAAGCACGCCTGAAGCTGCAGGCCCTGCCGCGTAACTCGGCGCCGACCCGCCAGCGTAACCGCTGCGCCATGACCGGCCGTCCCCGTGGCACTTTCCGTAAATTCGGTCTGGCCCGTACCAAACTCCGCGAATTCGCCATGAAAGGCGAAATCCCGGGTATGACCAAAGCTAGCTGGTAATAGGAGAACAAGCAATGAGTATGAGCGATCCTATCGCCGATATGCTGACCCGTATTCGCAACGCGCAAGGCGTGCAGAAGACCACCGTCGAAATGCCGTCGTCGAAGCTGAAGGTTGCGATTGCCAACGTCCTGAAGGATGAGGGTTACATCGAAGATTACGCCGTGTCCACCGAAGGTGGCAAGGCTGAACTGAAAATCGGTTTGAAGTACTACGTCGGCCGTCCGGTCATCGAGCGCATCGAGCGCGTCTCCCGTCCTGGCCTGCGCATCTACAAGGGCAAAGACGAGATCCCTCAGGTCATGAACGGCCTGGGCGTGGCGATCGTCTCGACCCCGAAGGGTGTGATGACCGACCGCAAAGCACGTGCTACCGGCGTCGGTGGCGAAGTGATTTGCTACGTGGCTTAAGGAGTAGACGATGTCTCGAGTAGCTAAGATGCCAATCGCCGTCCCGGCCGGTACCGATGTCGCGATCAACGCGTCGTCGATCACCGTCAAGGGCCCGCTGGGCACCCTGACCCAGCCGCTGAACGGCCTGGTCAAAGTGGAAAACAACAACGGCACGCTGTCGTTCGACGTGATCGACGATTCCCGCGAATCGAACGCCATGTCGGGCACCCTGCGTGCTCTGGTGAACAACATGGTGACCGGTGTCACCAAAGGTTTCGAAAAGCGCCTGACCCTGGTCGGCGTGGGTTACAAGGCCGCCGTGCAAGGCAACGCCCTGAACCTGTCGCTGGGCTTCTCGCACCCGGTCCTGCACGCGATGCCGGAAGGCGTCACCGCAGCGACCCCGACCCCGACCGAGATCCTGATCAAGGGTATCGACCGTCAAAAGGTCGGCCAGGTTGCCGCAGAAGTGCGCGCTTACCGCTCGCCTGAGCCGTACAAAGGCAAGGGTGTCCGTTATGCGGACGAAGTGGTGAAGCTTAAAGAAACCAAGAAGAAATAATCGGAGCTGACGATGGACAAGAAAGAATCGCGTCTGCGTCGCGGACGCCAAACCCGCATCAAGATCGCGCAGTTGGGCGTGAACCGCCTGTCGGTGCACCGCACGAACCTGCACATCTATGCGAACCTGATCAGCCCGGATGCGAAGGTCCTGGTTTCGGCTTCGACGCTGGAAGCAGAAGTGCGCGCCGAGCTGGGCGGCAAGTCGGGTGCGGGCGGCAACGCCGCTGCAGCCGCACTGGTTGGCAAGCGCGTCGCAGAGAAAGCACTGAAAGCAGGGATCACCGAAGTCGCATTCGACCGTTCGGGTTTCCGTTACCACGGCCGTGTGAAGGCGCTGGCAGAAGCCGCGCGCGAAGCTGGTCTGAAGTTCTAAGGAAGAATCGTCATGGCAAAAATGCAAGCGAAAATGGCAAGCGACAAGCCGGATGATGGCATGCGCGAGAAAATGATCGCGATCAACCGCGTGACCAAAGTGGTCAAGGGTGGTCGTATCATGGGTTTTGCAGCGCTGACCGTTGTCGGTGACGGCGATGGCCGCATCGGCATGGGCAAGGGCAAGTCGAAGGAAGTTCCGGTCGGCGTGCAGAAAGCGATGGAAGAAGCCCGCCGCAACCTGATCAAGGTGCCCCTCAAGAACGGCACGCTGCAGCACAGCGTCACCGGCCGCCACGGCGCGTCGTACGTGATGATGTCGCCGGCCAAGCCGGGTACCGGCGTGATCGCAGGCGGCGCAATGCGCGCAATCTTCGAAGTCATGGGCGTGACCGACGTCGTCGCCAAGTCGACCGGTTCGTCGAACCCGTACAACCTGGTTCGCGCGACCCTCGACGGTCTGGCAAAAATGAGCACTCCGGCCGACATCGCTGCCAAGCGCGGCAAGTCGGTGGAAGAGATCCTGGGTTAAGGGGAACAATTATGGCAAACACCATCAAAGTCAAGCTGGTCAAAGGCCTGATCGGTACCCGCCAGGATCACCGCGCCACCGTGCGCGGTCTGGGTCTGCGTCGTGTCAACTCGGTTTCCGAGCTGCAGGACACCCCGGCGATCCGCGGCATGATCAACAAGGTCAACTACCTCGTGAAAATTGTCGACTAAGCCGCGGCTTGGTCAACGGAGAAAATAATGCAACTCAATACCATCCAACCCGCTGAAGGCGCGAAACACGCCAAGCGCCGCGTCGGTCGCGGTATCGGCTCGGGCCTGGGCAAGACCGCCGGCCGCGGCCACAAGGGTCAGAAATCGCGTTCGGGCGGCTTCCACAAAGTCGGCTTCGAAGGCGGTCAGATGCCTCTGCAGCGCCGTCTGCCGAAGCGCGGCTTCAAGTCGCTGAACGCTACGTTCAAGGCTGAAGTGCGTCTGTCGGACCTGAACAACCTGGCCGTCGCCGACGTCGACGTCCTGGTGCTCAAGCAAGCCGGCGTGCTGCCGGTCGTCGCTCGCGACGTGCGCGTGATCCTGTCGGGCGAAATCACCAAAGCGGTGAACCTGAAAGGCATCAAGGCAACCGCTGGCGCGAAAGCAGCGATCGAAGCAGCTGGCGGTTCGGTCGCCTAAACGCGACCGCTGCCTGATCGGAGCAAAAATTGGCGACTAATTCACAACTTGGTAAAAGCGCTGCTTCCGGTTTCCCCTGGGGCCGGTTGTGGTTCTTGCTTGGCGCATTGGTCGTGTACCGTATCGGAGCTCATATCCCGGTCCCCGGGATTGATCCGGTCGCCATGGCCCAGCTGTTCAAGCAGAACGAGGGCGGCATCCTGGGCATGTTCAACATGTTCTCCGGTGGTGCCCTGTCTCGTTTTGCCGTGTTCGCACTTGGCATCACGCCGTACATTTCGGCTTCGATCATCATGCAGCTGGTGTCGATCGTCTCGCCGCAGATGGAGGCACTGAAGAAAGAGGGCGAGGCCGGCCGCCGCAAGATCACCCAGTACACCCGTTACTTCACGGTCGTGCTGGCTCTGTTCCAGGCGTTCGGTATCGCCGTCGCGCTCGAGGCGCAGCAAGGCCTCGTGCTCGATCCGGGCATCGGCTTCCGCTTCGTGACCGTCGTGACCCTGCTGACCGGCACCATGTTCCTCATGTGGCTGGGCGAGCAGATCACCGAACGTGGTCTTGGCAACGGTATCTCGATCATCATTTTTGCCGGTATCGCAGCAGGTCTGCCGGGCGCACTGAGTGGCTTGTTCACCCTGGTGTCGAACGGTTCGATTGGCAGCTTCTCCGCGATCATCATCGTGATTCTGGTAGCTGTGGTGACTTACGCTGTCGTGTTCGTCGAACGCGGCCAGCGCAAGATCCTGGTGAATTACGCGAAACGCCAGGTCGGTAACAAGATTTATGGTGGCCAGACGAGCCACCTGCCGCTGAAGCTGAACATGGCTGGTGTGATCCCGCCGATCTTCGCTTCGTCGATCATCCTGTTCCCGGCCACGATCGTCGACTGGTTCACGCGCGGCAAGGATGTCAACAGCCCCGTCGTCGGGTTCCTGAAAGACCTCGCTGCCTCGCTGAGCCCGGGCGAACCGATCCACGCGTTGCTGTATGCGGTGGCCATCGTGTTCTTCTGCTTCTTCTACACGGCGCTGGTATTCAACAGCAAGGAAACGGCGGACAACTTGAAGAAGAGTGGCGCGTTTGTACCGGGCATCCGTCCGGGCGAGCAGACCGCACGCTACATCGACAAGATCCTGATGCGCCTGACCCTGGCCGGTGCGGTCTATATCACGCTGGTGTGCCTGGTGCCGGAGTTCTTCCAGAGCCAGTGGAAAGTACCTTTCTACTTCGGCGGAACCTCGCTCCTGATCATCGTGGTCGTCACGATGGATTTCATGGCGCAGGTGCAGAACTACGTCATGTCGCAGCAATATGAATCGCTGCTGCGCAAGGCAAATTTCAAGGGCGGTATCCCGTCGCGTTGAGCGGCCGGCGCCCCCAGGAGTGAATAGACCGAATGGCAAAAGACGACGTCATCCAAATGCAGGGGGAGATTCTCGAGAATCTCCCGAACGCGACCTTTCGCGTGAAGCTGGAAAACGGGCACGTGGTGCTTGGACATATCTCGGGTAAAATGCGGATGAATTACATCCGCATTCTTCCGGGTGACAAGGTAACGGTGGAACTGACCCCTTACGACTTGTCCCGGGCCCGCATCGTGTTCCGCACCAAGTAAAACTAATCAAGTTATCGAATCTGGAAGAGAGTGCAAAATGAAAGTTAACGCTTCAGTCAAGCGGATCTGCCGCAACTGCAAGATCATCAAGCGCAAGGGCGTGGTCCGTGTGATCTGCGTCGAGCCGCGTCACAAGCAGCGTCAAGGTTAATACGAGGAATATCGAATGGCACGTATTGCAGGGGTCAACGTCCCCAATCATCAGCACACCGTCATCGGCCTGACGGCGATCTATGGCATCGGCCGTACCCGCTCGAAGCAGATCTGCGAATCGACCGGCGTTGCGACCAACAAGAAGGTCAAGGACCTGGACGACAACGAGCTGGAAAAGCTGCGTGATGCAGTCGGCAAGTTCGTGGTTGAGGGCGACCTGCGCCGTGAGCTGTCCATGAGCATCAAGCGTCTGATGGACCTGGGCTGCTACCGCGGCATGCGTCACCGCAAGGGCCTGCCGGTCCGCGGTCAACGCACCCGTACCAATGCACGTACCCGCAAGGGCCCGCGCAAGGCAGCTCAATCGCTCAAGAAATAATCTAGGAACTGACCATGGCTAAGCAACAAAGCTCGGCGGCTGCAGCCCGCATCCGCAAGAAAGTCAAAAAGAACGTCGCCGAAGGCATCGCACACGTCCACGCATCGTTCAACAACACCATCATCACGATCACCGATCGTCAGGGCAATGCCCTGTCGTGGGCGACGTCCGGCGGCGCAGGCTTCAAGGGTTCGCGTAAATCGACCCCGTTCGCGGCTCAGGTCGCAGCCGAAGCAGCTGGCAAGGTTGCTCAGGAATACGGCGTGAAGAACCTGGAAGTGCGCATCAAGGGCCCGGGCCCGGGCCGTGAATCGGCTGTGCGCGCGCTGAACAACCTGGGTATCAAGATCACCGAGATCCAGGACGTGACGCCGGTTCCGCACAACGGCTGCCGTCCGCCGAAGCGTCGTCGTATCTAATGTTGCCCGGGCGGTTCGCCGCCTGTCGCAGCATTGATGCGCCACACGCCGTGGTGTAAAGAATCGCCGGTGCAGTTAACCCAGAAATGGGTTATACTGCCCGGCTATTGTCGCCTCGGGCCGTCCTGGCCATGAGGTTTTTGTAAGCCACGTCCGGTCTCATCGCAGAACTGGACTAGCGCCTGTTGTAGCCGCTTTTCGACTACATCCGGGGCGTGATCATCAAAATAAAGGAAGTTTAACGTGGCACGTTATATCGGACCTAAAGCAAAACTGTCGCGCCGTGAAGGCACCGACCTGTTCCTGAAGAGCGCACGCCGCTCGCTCGACTCCAAGTGCAAACTGGACGTCAAGCCGGGCCAGCACGGCGTCAAGTCGGGCCAGCGTACGTCGGACTACGGCAACCAGCTGCGTGAAAAGCAGAAGGTCAAGCGTATCTACGGCGTGCTGGAACGTCAGTTCCGCCGCTACTTCGCCGAAGCGTCGCGCCGCAAGGGCAACACCGGCGAGACCCTGCTGAAGCTGCTGGAATCGCGTCTGGACAACGTCGTCTACCGCATGGGCTTCGGCTCGACCCGCGCTGAAGCACGCCAGCTGGTCAGCCACAAGGCCCTGACCGTGAACGGCAACGTCGTGAACATCGCTTCGTTCCAGGTCAAGACCGGCGACGTCATCGCCGTCCGCGAAAAGGCCAAGAAGCAGACCCGTATCGTCGAAGCCCTGTCGCTGGCCGAGCAGGTTGGCTTCCCGAGCTGGGTGTCGGTCGATGCCAAGAAAATGGAAGCAACCTTCCGCGCCTATCCGGAGCGTAACGAGATCGCTGCCGACGTCAACGAAGCGCTGATCGTCGAACTGTACTCGCGTTAATAGACAAATGGAGCGGTGCGCCGCTCCATTTTCTGTCGAATACCGAATTCGCTTTACCGCCTGCTCACAGAAGCAGGCGTTTCTACTACTGATGCCATCAGCCTTATCGGTGTAACGAGCCGAGGGTATTGAAGAGGACACTCATGCAAAATAGTTTGTTGAAGCCACGTATTATCGATGTCGAAACGCTCGGCGCCGGCCACGCGAAAGTCGTGATGGAACCGTTCGAACGTGGTTATGGCCACACGCTGGGTAACGCGCTGCGCCGCGTGCTGCTGTCGTCGATGATCGGCTACGCGCCGACCGAAGTGACGATCGCCGGCGTCGTGCACGAGTACTCGTCGCTGGACGGTGTGCAGGAAGACGTCGTCGACCTGCTGCTGAACCTGAAAGGCGTCGTGTTCAAGGTGCACAACCGCGACTCCGTGACGCTGACCCTGAAGAAGGAAGGCGAAGGCCCGGTCCTGGCATCGGACATCGACCTGCCGCATGACGTGGAACTGATCAACCCGGAACACGTGATCGCCCACCTGACCGCCGGCGGCAAGCTGGACATGCAGATCAAGGTCGAAAAAGGCCGCGGCTATGTGCCGGGTAACGTGCGCCGCCTGTCGGAAGACACGAACAAGACCATCGGCCGCATCATCCTGGACGCATCGTTCTCGCCGGTCCGCCGCGTGTCGTACGCCGTGGAATCGGCCCGTGTCGAACAGCGTACCGACCTGGACAAGCTGATCATCAACATCGAGACCAACGGCGTCATCACGCCGGAAGAAGCGATCCGCCAGTCGGCCCGCGTCCTGGTCGACCAGCTGAACGTGTTCGCCGCCCTGGAAGGCACGGAAGCCGCCGCCGAAGCACCGTCGCGTGCACCGCTGGTCGATCCGATCCTGCTGCGTCCGGTGGACGACCTGGAGCTGACCGTCCGTTCGGCAAACTGCCTGAAGGCCGAGAACATCTACTACATCGGCGACCTGATCCAGCGTTCGGAAAACGAACTGCTGAAGACGCCGAACCTGGGCCGCAAGTCGCTGAACGAGATCAAGGAAGTCCTGGCTTCCCGTGGCCTGACCCTCGGCATGAAACTCGAGAACTGGCCGCCGGCTGGCCTCGAAAAGTAAGATTGCAGTACCCGCCCGGGACACGTCGTCCCGGGCGTTTTATCGCTAACCGGCCCGCGCCTCAACGGAGGCGATCGAAGAGCTCGGATTTAAACTTAACTCGAAAGGAAATACCATGCGTCACCGTCACGGCCTTCGCAAGCTGAACCGTACCTCGTCCCACCGCCTCGCCATGCTGCGCAACATGACCGTTTCGCTGCTGCGTCACGAAGCGATCAAGACCACCCTGCCGAAAGCCAAGGAACTGCGCAAAGTCGTCGAGCCGATCATCACCCTGGGCAAGAACGACACGCTGGCCAACAAGCGCCTGGCATTCGCCCGTCTGCGCGACCGCGAAATCGTCCAGAAGCTGTTCGCCGAAATCGGCCCGCGCTACAACGCGCGTCCGGGCGGCTACATCCGCATCCTGAAGATGGGCTTCCGCGTTGGCGACAACGCCCCGATGGCCTTCGTCGAGCTGGTCGATCGTCCGGAAGTCACCTCGGCTGAAGACGCGCCGACCGCCGAGTAATCGCGGTTCAGGCATCATGAGAAACCAGGCCTTGCGCCTAATGCCAGTCAGTTAAGCTGATTGGCATTTTTTCATTGGATATTTGTTTCTG
>CAMLMV010000075.1 GCA_946481275.1 uncultured Massilia sp. | reverse complement strand
TGACGGCGCCCGTGCCCAGCGTGCCGTTCGTGCCGCCGGCGCCGACCTGCAGCGTGCCCGCATTGATGGTCGTGGTGCCAGCATAGCTGTTGGTGCCGGCGAGGATGGTCGTGCCCGTGCCGGACTGCGCCACGTTGCCTGTGCCGCCGATCGGTGCGGCGACGGTGACGCTGTCCGAGCGGTTGAACACGAGCGCGCCATTGTTCGTGACGGCGCCCGTGCCCAGCGTGCCGCTCGTGCCGCCGGCGCCGACCTGCAGCGTGCCCGCATTGATCGTCGTGGTGCCAGCGTAGCTGTTGGTACCGGTGAAGACCGTCGTGCCCGTGCCGGACTGCGCCACGTTGCCTGTACCGCCGATCGCATTGGCGATGGTGACGCTGTCCGAGCGGTTGAATACGAGCGCGCCATTGTTCGTGACGGCGCCCGTGCCCAGCGTGCCGCTCGTGCCGCCGGCGCCGACTTGCAGCGTGCCCCCGCTCACGGTCGTGGTACCGCCGTAGGTGTTGGTGCCGGTCAGGATCAGCGTGCCGGCATCGGCCTTCGTCAGCGCGCCGGTGCCGGCAATGACGCCGGCAGCGGTGAGCGTGGTGCCGCCATCGACGTCGAACGTGCCGCCGCCGGTGCCGAGGGTGATGCCGCGATTGAGCGCGAAGCTGGCCGTCGTTTCGAGCGTGCCGCCGTCCAGGGTGAGCGTGCCGCCCGTGCCGAGGTTGTTGTCGGCGCCGATGCGCAGCGCGCCGCCGGTGACGGTCGTGGAGCCCGAGTACGTGTTGATGCCGCCCAGCGTCGTCGTGCCCGCGCCCGTCTGCAGCAGGTTGCCGGTGCCGCCCATCGGGTTCGCCACGTTGAGCGCATCCGAGCGGTTGATCACCAGCGTGCCGTTGTTCGTGACGGCGCCCGTGCCCAGCGTGCCGCTTGTGCCGCCGGCACCGACCTGCAGTGTACCCGCGTTGATCGTCGTGGTACCGCCGTAGCTGTTGGTGCCGGCGAGGATGGTCGTGCCCGTGCCGGCCTGCGTTACGTTGCCTGTACCGCCGATCGGTGCGGCGACGGTGACGCTGTCCGAGCGGTTGAATACGAGCGCGCCATTGTTCGTGACGGCGCCCGTGCCCAGCGTGCCGCTCGTGCCGCCGGCGCCGACCTGCAGCGTGCCCGCATTGATCGTCGTGGTGCCGCCGTACGTGTTGGTACCGGTGAAGATCGCCGTGCCGGCACCTGACTGCGTCACATTGCCTGTGCCGGCAATGTCGTTGGTGACGGTGACGGTGTCCGACCGGTTGAACACGAGCGTGCCATTGTTCGTGATGGCGCCCGTGCCGATCATGCCGGTGCCGCCGCCGTTGCCGGCCTGTAGCGTGCCCGCGTTCACGGTCGTGGCACCGCCGTACGTGTTGTCGGCGGTGAGGGTGACCGTGCCCGTACCCGCCTGCGTCAGGTCGCCGATGCCGCCGATCGCATTGGCGATGGTGACGTTGTCCGAGCGGTCGAATACGAGCGAGCCATTGTTCGTGACGGTGCCCGTGCCCAGCGTGCCGCTCGTGCCGCCGGCGCCGACCTGCAGCGTGCCTCCGCTCACGGTCGTGCTGCCGCCATACGTGTTGGTGCCGGTCAGGATCAGCGTACCGGCGTCGGCCTTCGTCAGCGCGCCGGTGCCGGCGATGACGCCGGCAGCGGTGAGCGTGGTGCCGCCATCGACGTCGAGTGTGCCGCCCGCCGCGCCGAGGGTGATGCCGCGATTGAGCGCGAAGCTGGCCGTCGTTTCGAGCGTGCCGCCGTCCAGGGTGAGCGTGCCGCCCGTGCCGAGGTTGTTGTCGGCGCCGATGCGCAGCGCGCCGCCGGTGACGGTCGTGGAGCCCGAGTAGGTGTTGATGCCGCCCAGCGTCGTCGTGCCCGTGCCCGTCTGCAGCAGGTTGCCGGTGCCGCCGATCGGGTTCGCCACGTTGAGCGCATCCGAGCGGTTGAACACCAGCGTGCCGTTGTTCGTGACGGCGCCCGTGCCCAGCGTGCCGGTGCTGCCGCCGGCGCCGACCTGCAGCGTGCCCGCATTGATCGTCGTGGTGCCTCCGTACGTGTTGGCCCCCGTGAGAAACGTCGTGCCCGTGCCGGACTGGGTCAGAGTACCCGTGCCGCCGATCGCGTTGGCGACGGTGACGTTGTCCGAGCGGTCGAATACGAGCGAGCCGTTGTTCGTGACGGCGCCCGTGCCCAGCGTGCCGTTCGTGCCGCCGTTGCCGACCTGCAGCGTGCCGCCGCTCACGGTCGTGGTACCGCCATACGTGTTGGTGCCGGTCAGGATCAGCGTGCCGGTATCGGCCTTCGTCAGCGCGCCGGTGCCGGCAATGACGCCGGCAGCGGTGAGCGTGGTGCCGCCATCGACGTCGAACGTGCCGCCGCCGGTGCCGAGGGTGATGCCGCGATTGAGCGCGAAGCTGGCCGTCGTTTCGAGCGTGCCGCCGTCCAGGGTGAGCGTGCCGCCCGTGCCGAGGTTGTTGTCGGCGCCGATGCGCAGCGCGCCGCCGGTGACGGTCGTGGAGCCCGAGTACGTGTTGATGCCGCCCAGCGTCGTCGTGCCCGCGCCCGTCTGCAGCAGGTTGCCGGTGCCGCCGATCGGATTCGCCACGTTGAGCGCATCCGAACGGTCGAACACGAGCGCGCCGTTGTTCGTGACGGCGCCCGTGCCCAGCGTGCCGTTCGTGCCGCCGGCGCCGACCTGCAGCGTACCCGCATTGATCGTCGTGGTACCGCCGTAGGTGTTGGCCCCTGCGAGAATCGTCGTGCCAGCGCCGGACTGCGCCACGTTGCCTGTGCCGCCGATCGGTGCGGCGACGGTGACATTGTCCGAGCGGTTGAATACGAGTGAGCCATTGTTCGTGACGGCGCCCGTGCCCAGCGTGCCGCTCGTGCCGCCGGCGCCGACCTGCAGCGTGCCCGCATTGATCGTCGTGGTGCCAGCGTAGCTGTTGGTACCGGTGAAGACCGTCGTGCCCGTGCCGGACTGCGCCACGTTGCCTGTGCCGCCGATCGGTGCGGCGACGGTGACGCTGTCCGAGCGGTTGAACACGAGCGCGCCATTGTTCGTGACGGCGCCCGTGCCCAGCGTGCCGCTCGTGCCGCCGGCGCCGACTTGCAGCGTGCCCCCGCTCACGGTCGTGGTGCCGCCATACGTGTTGGTGCCGGTCAGGATCAGCGTGCCGGTATCGGCCTTCGTCAGCGCGCCGGTGCCGGCAATGACGCCGGCAGCGGTGAGCGTGGTGCCGCCATCGACGTCGAACGTGCCGCCGCCGGTGCCGAGGGTGATGCCGCGATTGAGCGCGAAGCTGGCCGTCGTTTCGAGCGTGCCGCCGTCCAGGGTGAGCGTGCCGCCCGTGCCGAGGTTGTTGTCGGCGCCGATGCGCAGCGCGCCGCCGGTGACGGTCGTGGAGCCCGAGTAGGTGTTGATGCCGCCCAGCGTCGTCGTGCCCGTGCCCGTCTGCAGCAGGTTGCCGGTGCCGCCGATCGGGTTCGCCACGTTGAGCGCATCCGAGCGGTTGAACACCAGCGTGCCGTTGTTCGTGACGGCGCCCGTGCCCAGCGTGCCGGTGCTGCCGCCGGCGCCGACCTGCAGCGTGCCCGCATTGATCATCGTGGTGCTGCCGTAGCTGTTGGTACCGGTGAGGACCAGGGTGTTGGTGCCTGCCTTGACCAGGCTACCCACGCCGCCGATGGCATTGCCAATCGTCGTGTCGATCGCCTGGTTCAGCGTCAGCGTCCCGGCGTTGCCGATGCCGTTCGTGTTGCCGAATGCCAGCGTGTTGCTGTTCAGCGTGCTCGAGCCGGTGACGTCGTAGGCGCCACCCGTCAGCGCGAGCGCATCGTCGGTGGCGATCGTCCCGTTGTTCAGCGCGACGGTGCCGCCGGCTTGCAGCGTGATGCTGCCGAGACTCGTGCCGGTGCCCGTCGACAGCGTGCCGTTGACGGCGATGCTGCCGCCGGCTGCCGGCGTGCGGATCGTGACGGGGTCGGTGAAGCCCGCCGTGCGCACGTCGACGGCGCCGCTGCCGTCGGCGCGGCCGACCGTGATCGACGAGAAGCCGTCCTGAATCGTCCCGAGCGCGCTGGAGGCCAGGTTGAACACGCCGCCGGCGCCGTCGCCCAGGCCGATCGACGTGGACGGTGTCAGCGGCTGCAGCAGCAAGGCGCCGGTGCCGCCGACCTGGCCGCTCGCCAGGTTGATCGAGTCGCCCGTCAGCGTGACGGCGCCGGCCTGGCCCGCGCCGCCGAGGGTGCCGGCCGATTCCAGACTGAGCGCCGCGCCGGCCGCCGGATTGACGCTGCTGCCTTGCAGCGTGAGCGTGCCGCCGGCGCTGCGGACGGCGGCGGCCGATACCACGATGCCGCGATTGTTGGTGGCGCCGGTCGCCGTGCTGGCGCCTGCAAGGCTCACGTTGCCGCTGCCGGTCGCTGCGACGACCGCGCCGCCGGACACCTCGATGCCGTCGTTCCCGATGCCCGTGCCGCGCCCCGTGCCGCTGACCGTCATGCTGCCGTTGAAAACGCTTACCTGGCCCGTGTTCACCAGGACGCCGTCGTTGGTATCGGCGCCGGCGCCGCCCAGTCCGTTGACGATCACGTCGCCGTTGCCCGTCGCCTGGACTGCGCCACCGTCCACGAATACGCCGGCGTTGCCGGTGCCGGTGCCCGTGCCGCGGCCAGTGCCCTGGATGCTCACTGTGCCGTCGACCGTGGAGACGAGCGGGCTCGTGCTGTGCAGCCACACACCGTAGCCGCCCCCCGTACTGGCCGAATAGCCAAGGCCGTCGAGCGTGATCGTGCCGGCGCCGCTTGTCCTGACCTTGTTATTGTTCAGGAGGATGCCTGCGGGGAAGTTGGTGTCCTTGCCCTCGCCCCGCATCGTGATGTTCCCGCCGCCCGCGTCCACTGTGCCCAGGCCGATCGAAATGCCATGCGCCGCCGTCGCACTGAGCGCGGCCGCGTAGCCGGGATCGGTAAACGCCGGCAATGCAGTGAGCGGCGCATTGCCGCCGCGCAGGACGATATCGCCACCCGAGGTCGAGATGTTGATCCCGGTCGCTAAGTTGATGGCGCCAATGCCGTCCGCGTTGCGGTCGGCATTCAAGATGAGGTTCAGCTTGTCCCCGCCCGCCACGCTGTCCTTGATCACCGCTTTGATGGTGATGTCGGTGCCCGCCTGCAGTGTCAGTGTGCGCGTGCCGACGCCGTTGTAGTCGAGGGTGGTGATGCCGTTATTCCATGTGATGTTGCCGCTGGCATCGAGCACGACGTCGTTCGCGGCGAGCATCGTGGCAAGCTGCCCGACGCCGATGGTGTTCACGCCATCGCCGGCGGCGGCCTGGATCGTGATGGCGGCCGGATCGAGCAGCAGCGTCCCGCCGCCCGTGTTCACGTTGCCCGAGAATCCGAGCGTGCCCTTGCCCGACACTTCGGCAAAGCCCTTGCCAGTGGCGCGGACGTCGCCCGCGAACGTCGTGGCGCCGTCGGACCAGACGATGACGCGGCCGCCCTGCGCGGCGCCATCGGCATGGATGGTCGCGCGCTGTTCGACGGTCGTGCTGTGCGAATTCAGGATCGCGGGATTCTTGCCCTGGTAATCGCCGCCGACCAGTACCGTGCCGCCCGCGTCCGGCCCGGACGCGTCGATGCGGGCGCTCGCGCCCAGCGTGACGCGGTCGCCCAGCACGTGCACGTCGCCGCCCCGGCCGGCCGCGGGTGCCGCGGCGTCGAGCGTACCGCCGACATGGACCGTGCCGCCCGCGCCGCCGTCGAGGAAGATCCGGCCGCCGTCCTCGCGCACGCCGCGGGCCTGTACCACGCCGTCGGTGTTGATCAGGCTCGCCAGGACGCTGTCCGCACGGCCGGCCAGCAGGTCCACGCGGCCGCCGTTGGCCAGGATCTGGCCGTGGTTGGCGATCTCCGCGCCGGCCGCGGCCGCGTCCACCTGCGCCGTCAGCAGGCCGCCGAGCAGGCTGACCGTGACCTGGTCGCCGGCCGCGAACGTCGTCCTGCCGCCGGGCGTGCTGATGGTGCCGTTGTTGACGATGCGCGGGCCCGCGAACACGACGCTGCCCGCGTCGATCCGTCCCTCGTTCACGACGCTGCCCGCGCCGGTGCCGTGCGTGAAGCGATAGCGGCCGGCCGCGGCATCGGCGTCGCTGATGGCGAGCGTGGAGGCGGCGAGGCCGCCCGCGCTGACCTGCGAGCCCGGCGCGAACAGGATACCGTTCGGATTGACGAGGAAGACCTGGCCATTCGCCTGCAGGTTCCCGTAGATCGCGGACGCGTCGTTGCCGACGATGCGGTTCAGTGCCACCGAGGCGCCGTTCGGCTGGTTGAACACCACCGTGTTGCCGGCGCCGATGCTGAAGCTTTGCCAGTTGGCGGTCAACGACTGGCTGGACTGGTTGACGGTCAGCGTGGTACCGTTCTGGCTGATCGTCCCGGTACCGCCGGTGACGACGCCGCCCGTGGGCAACGGCCCGGCCCATGCCGCGCCGCTCCACAGGGCCGCGCCCGCGAGGATCCATGCGGTCCCGGTCTTCAACCGGCCCGGGACGTTCGATGCGTCCGCGGGCTGCGCGGCGTCGAAGCCGCGTTCGGCCGACGTGCCCGAACCTTTACCGTTTGCCTTGCAGGATTCTGCCACGGGCACGAGCGTGCCGAGGCGCTTGCTGAAAATCGTGCGGTATCTGTTGCGATTCACTTTGCTACTCCAGTCTCGATTCGTTTAGAAGGCGGTGTTCAACGTGACGTTGAACCGGCTGGCGCGATCCGGCGCCGCAGTCATCTTCCGGTCGCCGCGGAATGCGAGCGTGCCGGTCACGAGGGTGCGTTCGGTCACGCGGACATTCGCACCGACACCGATGCCGTCCAGCGTCACGACGTTGCCGCCGCCGGTCCACGGACGGGTGTCGAGCGAGCCGCGGGCACGGTCGTAGAACACCATGCCTTCCAGTCCGCGTCCCCACGCGAAGGGCAGGGCGCGGCGCCATTCGATGCTGACCAGCGCCGCCTTGTCGGCAAGCGTGTCGCCGCTCGGGTAGGCACGGACCGAATACGGCCCGCCGAGCGCGAACTTTTCATACGAATCCAGGTTGTCGCCCGTGCCCTGGGCGGCCATCTTCAGGTTGATGCTCGAGTGTTCGTACGCCAGTTGCAGCGCGTAGTTGACCGTCCACTTGCTGTAATGGCCTGCGGAGCGGGCGGTCGCCGCGTCCGTCGCTTGCGTCTCCGGATCACCAAGCGCCAGGGTGCCGCGCGTATAGAGTACCGACAGCGTGGTCAGTGCCTGCGCGCCGAATGCCGCGTCGCGCCAGTCGCCGCCCACGCCCAGCTCGACGCGGTTGCGGAGCCGCCGTTCGGCCGGGGTGGCCAGGCCGGCGATGTCGTCGCGGAAGGTGCGCGTGCCATAGGCCAGATCGCCGTGCAGGTTGGCGGACAGCGTGCGGATGAAGGGGTAGGAGAGCGCCACGTCGCCGCTGCGGACGGTGCCGTGCGCATCCAGGGCGGCATACTGGCCGCCCAGTTCGTATCGCAGGTGCGAACCGCGCACACTGGCGCGCAGGCCGCTGTAGCCGATCGGCAGGCCGTATTCCAGCATCCCGTAGCGCATGTCGCCGCGATGCGCCGCGGCCACGCCCTGCACGGTGAGCTGGTCGCCGATGCCTGCGGGACTGTTCAGCTGGACCGTGCCGATCGCGCGGGTCGAGCCGGAATAATAACCGCCGAGGTTATCCAGCTGCACGCTGCCGGTGGCGAGCGGCTCGCCCTCGACGTCCACGTCCAGCCGGGAGGTGCCGATGCGCTGCCCCGGCGCCAGCTGTGCGGCGGCATGGGCGCCGGGCGTGTCGTTCAGCAGCAGCAGTCCGCGCTCGAGCGGTTGGCGCTGGATGAGCGCGCCCGCGCAGTCGTCGGCCTTGCAGATGGCCTGCGCGAGGATGCGCTGCGCCCGTTCCTGGCCCAGCCGTGCATGGTTGTCGACCCCGATGCGGTCGTACCGGCCTTCCAGGACGGCGATCGTAATCGTTCCCTGCTCGATTTCCTGTTCCGGGATATACGCGAGCGTCAGCAGATAACCCCGATCGCGGTAATACGCCGCCACCGTATCGGCAATCTTCTGCAGTTCGTCCAAGGATAAATCGCCCGTGCGCGCTGCGATAAGCGGGAGAAGCGTGCCGGCGTCGAATACCGTATTGCCGGTAATGCGATAACCGTTTATGTGCACGTGTGCATTATTCTGGTGCGTGCCCATTGCCGGCGTTTCCGGCATCTCGATTTTTGCACCATTCGCGGAATTGATGGGCGCAGCGGGAACGCTGCGCTCGATATTCCTGAGCGCTTCGCCCCCCGTCACCGGAATGGTTTGTGCAAATGCACCGATGGTCGTCATGCCGAGGATGCCAACCGCCGCGGCTTGCAGCCGCGTTGGCGCGAATACGACCTTTTCGGCCATATTGCGAAATATACTTCTTTTCATTGTTATTGCGACTTTATAAAGCGTTTATTCCAAACCGTACGAAATATCGAAGTTGCCATAGGGCAATCATATGCCGATCGTAATCCTAGGCGATACTCTCGGCAAATGCCATTGCGATTTGTGAAGTGGCGGAAATAAAAACGCTTAAGCCGGAAAATCAGTGGAAAGAGCTTGGAGCTGCGCATACTGACCATAATTTGAATGGCCAATATGCGCGAAAAATCACGGCGTCATTAACCGGTCGAGCAACGGCACCGCCGCATCCGCGATCCGGTCCAGGCTCGCCTCGCGCAGCGCCGCCGTGTCGACGACATGGGCACTGTGCAGCCCGGCCCAGCGCAGCAGCGCCGCGCAGGCATCGGCATGGTCGAACAGCCCGTGCAGATAGGTGCCCAGCACCTGGCCGTCGTCCGAGCAGGCGCCCTCGGGCCGGCCGTCGATCTCGAACGCCGGGCGGGACAACGCATCGCCCGTCGACACGCCCATGTGGATCTCGTAACCGGCAACGGCCGCCTGCAGCGCATCCGGCGCGAACACGCAGCGGCCGGTTACCTGGGCGAGGCGCTTCTGGCGCGTCAGCGTCGTGCCCAGGCCCAGCAGGCCGAGGCCCTTGGAATGCCCGGGCATGCCTTCCACGCCATGCGGATCGTCGACGCAGGACCCCAGCATCTGGAAGCCCCCGCAGATGCCGATCACCTTGCCGCCATAGCGCAGGTGGCGGCGGATGCGGTCCGGCCAGCCCTGCGCATGCAGCCAGGCGAGGTCGCCGCGCGTGTTCTTGCTGCCCGGGAGGATGATGAGGTCGGCGTCCGGCACGGGCTCGCCTTCGCGCACGAAGCGCAGGTCGACGTCGGGGTGCACGCGCAGCGCATCGAAATCCGTGTGGTTGCTCATGCGCGGATAGCTGGGGACGACGACGCGGAACGCGCCGGTGCCGGGCGTGACGGCCTGCACCGCGTCTTCGGCATCGAGATACAGCCCGTGCAGATAGGGCAGCACGGCCAGCACCGGCTTGCCCGTCCGTTCTTCCAGCCAATCGAGGCCGGGTTCGAGCAGCTTGATGTCGCCGCGGAAGCGGTTGATGACGAAGCCCTTGATGCGCGCGCGCTCGCTGTCCGACAGGCAGGCCAGCGTGCCGACGATGTGGGCGAACACGCCGCCGCGGTCGATGTCGGCGACGAGGATCACCGGGCAATCGACCGCTTCCGCGAAGCCCATGTTGGCGATGTCGCGGTCGCGCAGGTTGATCTCGGCCGGGCTGCCGGCGCCTTCCACGATCACCGCGTCGTACTGCGCGCGCAGCCGCGCATGCGATTCCAGCACGGCCTGCATTGCCACTGTCTTGTACTGGTGGTAGTCGCGCGCATTCATCTCGGCGCGCACGCGGCCGTGGATCACGACTTGCGCGCCCGTGTCGCTCGATGGTTTCAGCAGCACCGGGTTCATGTCCGTGTGCGGCGCGAGGCCTGCGGCGACGGCCTGCAATGCCTGGGCGCGGCCGATCTCGCCGCCGTCGCTCGTGACGGCGCTGTTCAGGGCCATGTTCTGCGGCTTGAACGGCGCTACGCGCACGCCGCGGCGCACCAGCAGCCGGCACAGTGCCGCGACGAGCGTGCTCTTGCCGGCGTCCGACGTCGTGCCCTGCACCATCAGGGTGGAATACGGGAAGCCGCTCATTTGGGGCGGTGGCTGCGCGCCAGTTCGAGCTTCTCGCACAGCTGGGCAGCGCCCGCGATCATGCGCGGGCCTGAGCGGTTGAGCAGGTTGCCGTCGATGGTGAACAGGTTGTTGTTACGGACGGCGGTGAGTGTCCCGTAGGGCTTCCAGAGGCTCACGCCGCCGTAGTTCTTTTCCGCGGTGGCGAAGATCGCCTCCGGATTCTCCTGCAGCACGGCTTCGACCGACACGACGGGCGCCGTGACGGGCAGTTTGTCGAAGATGTTCTCGCCGCCGCACAGGCGCAGCGCGTCGCTGACGATGTGGCGGCCGTTCAGCGTGTACAGCGGCTTGTCCCATACCTGGTAAAAACTGCGCACGATGGGGCGCTTCGCATACCGGGCGCGCAGGTCGGCGATCTTGCCGCGCAGGCTGGCGGCGGCCGGGCCGGCGACGGCCTCGGTGCCCATCAGCTGGCCGAGCTTCTGCACATTGTCCGCGATGTCTTCCAGCTTTTGCGGCTCGCTGTGGAACATCGGGATGCCGAGCTTTTGCACCATCTCGATCTGGCGCTCGGAACTGCCGTGGCGCCAGACGACGACCAGGTCGGGCTTCAGCGCCATGATGCGTTCCAGGTCGACTTCGCGGTTCGAGCCGATCTGCTGGATCTTTTTCGCTTCTTCCGGAAAGTCGCTGTACGAGACGACGCCCACGACATGGCTGCCGCCGCCCGCCGCGAACAGCAGTTCGGTGACGTGCGGCGCCAGCGAGATCACGCGCTGGGCCGGTTTCGCGACGGTGACGGTGGCGCCGGCGTCGTCCTTGACGCTGACGGCGGCCTGCGCCTGCAGGCTGGCCGCGCACAGGAGCGCGGCTGCGATGATCGATTGTTTCATGTGTCGTTCCATTCCCGGAGTGCTTGTTCGACGCGCCGCCATGCGGGTTCGTTCCCCGGCAGGCCGACGCGGATGCCGCGCGCCGCACCGGGAAACAACCGCACCCAGATCGCGCGCCGCGCCATGTGTTCATGAAAAGCCTCGGCACGCGGTTCCGCCCACCAGTGGAACAGCGGGGTGCCGTGCGCGTCGATGCCGTAGTCGGCCAGCAGCGCATGCATGCGGGCGCCGTCGCGCGCAAGGCGGGTCTGCGTGACCTGTTGCCAGCCATGGTCGCGCAGGGCCGCGATCGCGATTTCCTGCGCCGGACCGCTGACGGCCCACGGCCCGAGCAGGTCGTCCAGCGCCGTGAGGAGCGCGCCTGTCGCGCCGACGAAGCCGAGCCGCACACCGGCCAGGCCGAAGAATTTGCCGACGGAGCGCAGTACGACGAGACCGGGCCGGTCGACGCGGCCAGCGACGCTGAGCGCCCGCGCCGTGTCGCCGAACGCCTCATCGACGACGAGCCAGCCGCCGCGTGCACCGAGTTGTTCGGCCCACGCCAGCAAGTGGTCCGGCGCCACCGTCGCGCCGGTCGGATTGTTCGGGTTGACGACGACCACCACGTCGCTGCCGGCCACGGCATCGTCGAGCGCGTCGTATGCCGCCTGGCGCAGGACGTGGCCGTGGCGCCCCCAGTGATGGGCATGTTCCGCATACGACGGCGCGGATACCGTCACGCGCGCCGGCCCGGCCAGCTCGGCGCGCAGGCGCGGCAGGGCCTGGATCGCGGCCTGCGTGCCCGCCACCGGCAGCAGGTGCGGCGCCCCGTAGTAGTCGCACGCCGCCCGCACGAGGGCCGGATCCCGTTCGGGCAGCCGGTGCCACGCATCCGGTGCCGGCACCGGCGCCGGATAGCCGTGTGGATTGATGCCGGTGGAGAGGTCGATCCAGTCCGTGCCGCCGAAGCGCTGCTGCGCCGCGCGCAGGTTGCCGCCGTGTTCAAGCATGGATCGCTCCATCCAGTAAAAACAGCGCGCCGCCGGCCACGGCGACCCACAGCAGGGTCGTGCGCCACACGAGGCGCCAGGCGCGCAGGATGTCGTCCGCGCACGCGTCGGGCCCGGTGCCGAGCGGGGGCCGCTGTTCCGTCACGCCGTCGTACACGGCCGCGCCGCCCAGCTGCACGCCCAGCGCACCGGCGCCGCTGGCCATCACGGGCCCCGCGTTCGGGCTGCTCCACGCGGGTGCCTGCGCACGCCAGCAGCGCCAGGCGCGCAGCCGTCCCCGTTCCGCCAGCAGCACGTACGACAGGGCGGTGAGTCGCGCCGGGATGTAGTTCAGCACATCGTCGATGCGCGCGGCCACGCGGCCGAACAGGTTGAAGCGCGCATTGCGGTAGCCCCACATGGCGTCCAGCGTGTTCGCGAGGCGGAACAGCACGACACCCGCACCGCCGCCGACGAGGAACCAGAACAGCGTGCCGAACACGGCGTCGTTGCCGTTTTCGAGCAGCGATTCCGCGCCGGCCTTCGCGAGGTCGGATTCGCTGGCCTGCTCCGTGTCGCGGCTGACGATGCGCGACGTGAGGCCGCGCGCCGCATCGAGGTCGCCGCGCGCGAGCGCCGCATGGATCGGCAACGTATGGTCGCGCAGGCTGCGCAGGCCGATGCCCAGGTACAGCAGCAGCGCGTGAACGGCCGCGCCGGCGTAAGCGCACGCGA
Source organism: uncultured Massilia sp. (assembly GCA_946481275.1). Next base: position 9,228 of record CAMLMV010000075.1, on the reverse strand, counting down.
GCCAGGCCAAAGCGCACAGCGGCAGCACGGCGAGCATCCACGCCAGCAGCCCGCGCGCGATGCGCGAACGCCCCCCGTTGAGCCGGCGCTCCAGCGCGGACGCCAGCCGGCCGAAGCCGACGAGCGGATGCCAGCGCCGCGCCTCGCCCAGCAACAGGTCCAGCAACACGCCGGCGACGAGTGCCAGCGCGAGCGTCGCCGGCGCCAGCCCGCTCAGCATGGCCCGCCTTTCAGCACGAGCGGCAGGCCGGCTGCGACGAACAGCACGCGGTCGCAGCGCGCAGCGACGTCCTGGTTCAGGCGGCCCGCTTCGTCCACGAACGCGCGCGAGACGGCGCCGTAGGGCACGATGCCCATGCCGGTTTCGTTCGATACGAAGACGACGTCGCCGGCGGGTGTCGCGTCCAGCCAGTCGAGCAGCGCGGCACGTTCGTCGACGAACAGCGGCGGCAGGTCGACCGGGCCGACGTCCGGAAATTCCCGCTGCGTGGAAAACATCAGGTTCGTGAGCCACAACGTCAGGCAGTCGACGAGCACGATGCGGTCCGGCGCACACAAGATCCGCAACGTGGCCGCCAGGGAAGTCGGTTCTTCCACCGTCTTCCATCCGGCCGGCCGGCGCGCGCGATGATGTTCGATCCGCGCCGACATCTCGGCATCGCCCGCGTACGACGTCGCGACGTAGACGACGTCCTTGCCGGACTCGCGCGCGATGCGTTCGGCGAGGCCGCTCTTGCCGGACCGCGCGCCGCCGAGGAGGAGGGTGCGGCTCATTCCAGCTCTCCCTGCAGCAGGCTCGCGACGGCCGCCGGGTTGGAGGCGAAGAACGCGTGGAAGTACGACGCCGTCAGCGAGCCGACGCGGTACACGGCTTCGCCCTGTGCGCCGGACGGATGCTTCACGGTCCACGCGGCGGGCGCGAGCAGCGTCTCCAGGCGCGAATAGTGGAAGGTGTGGCCGCGCATCTGCCCGGCGTTCGTGGCCAGGCCCTGCGACCCCAGTCCCGCGAGGCGCTGCTGCATCAGCACGCGGCCCGGCAGCAGGCCGGCCATCGGCCAGTCGCGGCCTTCCTTGTCCGCGAGCGATTCGGCCAGCACCATCATGCCGCCGCATTCCGCGAGGATCGGCAGCCCGGCCGCATGCGCCGCGCGGATCGATTCGCGCCAGCGCCCGGCCCGCGCCAGCGCTTCCCCATGCAGTTCCGGGTAGCCGCCCGGCAGGTAGACGGCGTCGGCATCCTCGGGCACCGGCTCGTCCGCCAGCGGCGAGAACCACATGATGCGCGCGCCCAGCGCTTCCAGCGTGTCGACGTTGGCCGGGTACAGGAAGCAGAACGCGGCGTCGCGCGCGATCGCCACCGTGATCCCGGCCAGCAGCGGCGCGACCGGTTCTTCCGGCAAGGCCTCGTCCGGGAGCTGCGGCGCGAGGGCGTTCCACTGGGCCTCGTCCAGCTGCAGCTGGTCGGCCAGTTCGTCGAGGATGGCGTCGATGTCGGCGACTTCGCCCGGCACGACGAGGCCGAGATGGCGTTCCGGCAGCCGGCGCGCCTGCTTCGGCAGGGTGGCGAGCAGCGGGATGTCGCGCAGCGAGGCCGCCACCATGCGCGCGTGACCTTCGCTGGCGACTCGGTTGGCGACGACGCCGGCCATGCGCACGGGCCCGTAGTCGCGCAGGCCCAGCACGACGGCACCGGCCGTCTGCGCCATCGCGGAGGCGTCGATCACGGCCAGCACGGGCAGGTCGAATGCGCGCGCGAGGTCGGCGGCGGACGGATCACCGTCGTACAGGCCCATCACGCCTTCGACCAGCACGACGTCCGCTTCACGCGCGGCGCGGGCCAGGCGCTGGCGGCTCTGTTCCAGCCCGACCATCCACAGGTCGAGCGTATGGACCTTCGCGCGGCTCGCGTGTTCGAGGACCATCGGGTCGATGAAGTCCGGACCGCATTTGAAGACGTGCACGCGCTGGCCCATGCGGCGCAGCCGGCGCGCCAGCGCGGCCGTGATCGTCGTCTTGCCCTGGCCGGACGCGATGGCCGCGACCAGCAGCATGCGGGCGCCGGCGGCCATTACCACTCCGTCCCGGCCTGCGCCGCGATGCCCGCCTTGAAGGCGTGCTTGACGACATTCATTTCGGTCACGGTGTCGGCCACCGCGATGAGCTCCGGCGGCGCCGCGCGGCCCGTCACGACGACGTGCTGCATTTCCGGGCGGTCGAGCAGGTCGGCGATCACCGTGTGCACGTCCAGGTAGCGGTATTTCAATGCGATGTTCAGTTCGTCCAGCACGACGAGGCCATAGGCGGGATCGGTCAGGAAGCGGCGCGCCTGTTCCCACGCTTCCTCGGCCCTGGCGATGTCGCGCTCGCGGTTCTGCGTCTCCCACGTATAGCCTTCGCCCATCGCGTGGAAACTGACGTCGTCGGGGAAGCGGCGCAGGAACGTCTCTTCGCCGGTGGACATCGCGCCCTTGATGAACTGGACGACACCCACCTTCATGCCGTGGCCGAGCGCGCGCGCGACCATGCCGAACGCGCTCGAACTTTTGCCCTTGCCGTTGCCGGTGTTGACGATGATGATGCCGATCTTCTTGTCGGCTGCGGCGATCTTGGCGTCGATGACGGCCTTCTTGCGCTCCATGCGTGCGCGGTGGCGCTCGTTCAGTTCCGCGGTTTGTTCAGGGGTCATTTCAGTCATGAGGGGCCTCCAGGGGAATGAAAATACGGCGACCCTTGTTCTCGATCGCGTCGATCGGGTGGCCGAGATAGCTGCTCAGCAGCGGTGCCTGCAGCGCGTCGTCGACGGTGCCGGCATGCCAGCGGCCGTCGCCCATCAGCAGCAGGGCGTGGGTGGAGATACTGTGTGCCAGGTTCAGGTCATGGCCGATCATCACGATGGTCTTGCCGCTTTGCCGGCACAGGCGCGACAGCAGCGACATCGTGCGCACCTGGTGCGCCAGGTCGAGCGCGTTCGCCGGCTCGTCCAGCAACAGCAGCGGCGTGTCCTGCGCGAGCAGCGCGGCGATGGCCACGCGCTGGCGCTCGCCGCCGGACAGGGTGCGCACGTCGCGCGTGGCGAGGTGGTCGACTTCCATCGCCGCGAGCGCGTTCACGGCCGCGTGGTGGTCGTCGCTCTGCTCCCAGTAATGGTTGGCGTGGTAGGGGTGGCGCGCGGACAGCACGGTTTCCATCACGCTGTACGCGAAAGCATCGCTGCGCGACTGCGGCAGGTACGCGCGTTCGCGCGCCAGCGCCTCCAGCGGCCAGGCGGACAGCGGGCGGTCGTGCAGCGCGACGGTGCCGGCTTCGGGCGCGCGCAGGCCGGCCACGGTGCGCAGCAGGGTGCTCTTGCCGGCGCCGTTGCGGCCGATGATGGACCAGCATTCGCCGGCATGGACGTCCCAGTCCAGGTGCTGCACGAGCACGCGGCCGCCGGCCCGTAATTCCAGTTGTCGGGTCGCGATCATCATTTGTGCAGGCGGTGCAGTTGATACAGGAAGACGGGCGCGCCGATCAGCGCCGTGATGGCGCCGACGGGCAGCTGGGTCGGCGCGACGACGGTGCGCGCGACGATATCGCACAGCACGAGCAGGCTGCCGCCGCCCAGCACGGCGGCCGGGATGAGCACGCGGTGGTCGGGGCCGAACGCGAAGCGGCAGGCATGCGGCACGATCAGCCCGACGAAGCCGATGGCGCCGGCGCTCGTCACCGCGCTCGCCGTCAGCACGGCCGACACGAAGAACAGGCCCTTGCGCACGGCGCCGACGCGCACGCCCAGCGTGGCGGCGGCCTCCGCGTGCAGCGCGAGCATGTTCATCGCCCGCGCATTGCGCAGCGCGTACACCAGTGCCGCCCCTAGCACGATCCAGGGCAGGATGCGCAGCGGCGCGCCGGCCAGGTCGCCGATCATCCAGAACACCATGCTGCGCAATCGGCCTTCCGGCGCGATCGACAGCATCAGCGTGACGAGCGCCATGCTGGCCGCCTGCATGATCGTGCCGGTCAGCAGCAGCATCGACGTGCCGCCTTCCACCGCGACCCCGCTGCGCATGTCGCGCCGCGCGAGCAGATAGAGCAGCAGGGCGACCGTCACCGCGCCGGCCATCGCCGCGCCGTCCACGGTGGCCGCCGCGCACATCAGCAAGAGCGCGAACAGCGCGCCGACCGACGCGCCGGCCGAGATGCCGAGCACGTACGGGTCGGCGAGCGGATTGCGCAGCAGCGCCTGCATCATGACGCCGGCCAGCGCGAGCGCGCCGCCGGTGACGAAGGCCATCAGCGCGCGGCCCGCGCGCAGCTCGACGAGCATTGCTGCCAGCGATTCCGGCCGGCCGCGCAGCACCTGCGCCACCGCATCCGGCAGCTCGGCCGGCGCGACCGGGATCGATCCGCTCATGCCCGCGATGAGCAGGCTGGCGACCGCCACGCACAGCAGCGTGACGATGATCGGAATGGCGCGCTGGCGCAGTGGCGGTGGAACAGGGTGCATGGCTCGTCGGAACATGGTGGTTAGCGGACTCCCTCAGTGGCTACCATATTGGATACCCGCGAACCAGGTGCGCCCGGAGGTGCCATAGTTGCGCGCCAGGTCGTAGTGCTTGTCGGCCGCGTTGTCGAGGCGGACCAGCAGCGACCAGTCGCGCGTCATGTGCCAGGTAGTGTACAGGTTCAGCAGGCCGTAGCCGCCGAGGCGGTTGGCGTTGGCGGCATCGTCGAAGCGCCGGCCGGAGGCCTGCAGCTCGACTCCGGTTTCCACGGCACCCGCGGTGTAGTCGGCCGCGGCGCTGACGTGGCGGCGCGCGCGGCGGGCCAGCTGCTTGCCGGTCGTCTCGTCGCGCGGATCCTGCAGGTCGGCGTTGGCGCGCAGGTCCAGGTTGCCGATGCGTGTGCCGGCCGCCAGCGTCAGGCCTTCCAGCAGGGCGTGGTTGACGTTGTACGCGCAGCTGCCGTTCGGGCGGTCCGGACACGGCGTGACGGAGACGATCATGTCGGTCAGGCGGTTGCGGTAGTAGTTCGCCTGCAGGTCGACGCCGGCCACGCGGTACTGCACGCCCACTTCCGCGTTGCGGCCCCGTTCCGGCTTGTTCGACGTCAGGCCATAGCCCGGGTAGTACAACTCGTTGAATGTGGGGGCGCGGAAGCTCGTGCCGTAGCTCGCCGTGGCGCGCAGGTCCTGCGTGAATTCGTAGCCGTAGCCGAGGGCGCCCGTTGTCTTGCCGCCGTATTCGGAATGGTCGTTGCGCGCGCTGACGTCCAGCAGGTGGCTGCCGCGGCGCAGGTCGTACGACGCCGCGACGGAGTTCGTGATGCGCGTGCGGTTGATGTCCTTGATGGCGCTGGACAGGACCTTTTCCTTGCGGTGGCCGGCCAGCACCTGCAGCGTGTCGCCGGCGATGTCGAACGTGTTCTGCCACGTGAGTTCGTCCTGGCGCGTGTTCAGCTGCGAGATGCCGGACGGCGCCGTGCTCGTGAAGCTGCCCAGCTTATCTTCCGAGCGCGCCACCTGGACGCTGCTGCGCCAGTTCGGCAGGAAGCGGTCGTTCAGGAACACGGCATAGCTGTCGAGTTCCTGGATGTTGTGCGTGTCGAAGGCCGACTTGCCGCTGTCGTATTGCGCGCTCAGGCGGCTCCGCATGAATTGCGCGCCGATCTCGTGACCTTCCGCCAGGCGCAGCGCGATGCGGCCGTTGACGCTGTTGCGCGTGTAGCCGTCGTCATCGGGGTTGTAGCTCGACGAGCCGGGACGCGTGGACGAGAAGCCGTCCGATTCTTCGCGCGCGCCGGACAGCGCATAGGTGACGCTGTGTTCACCGCCCGTCGAGCCGTGCACGCTGGCGTCGTACTGGTTCGTGCCGTACGTGCCGCCGCCCGCGCTGGCGCTGAACATGGGCGCGCCTGCGCTCTTCTTCGTGAAGATCTGCACGACGCCGCCGATGGCATCCGCACCGTACAGGGAGCTCAGGGGGCCGTAGACGATTTCGATGTGGTCGATGGACGACAACGGGATCGCGTTCCACGAGGCCGCGCCCGTGGTGGCGGAGCCGATGCGCACGCCGTCGACGAGCACGACGACCTGGTTGCTGTTGGCGCCGCGCAGGAACACGGTGGTGTTGGTGCCGGCGCCGCCGTTGCGCGAGATTTCGATGCCGCGCTGGCGGCGCAGCACGTCGGCGACGGAGCCCGCGCCCGCGCGGGCGATGTCTTCGCTGGAGATGACGACGGTGTCGGGGATGACGTCTTCGGCGCGCTGCGGCGTGCGATTGGCGGTGACGATGACGGTGTCAAGAATGGGATCGGCGTGGACCGATGCGGCGGCAGCGAATGCGAGCGAAAGCGCGGCTGCCTGCCGGGAAACAGGAAAGGACATGACTTTTTATTGTGTGGACCAACCGGCCGACGTCCCCGTCAGCCAGATGAACAGAAGCGCGGGGCAGACCGTGCGCTTCCACCTTTTGGCCGGTATCCGGGCTGGCGAGTATGGCCGTCCGACCTTCCCATGCGGATGCACAGTGGTATGTGGGGACGGTTGCCGCGCACGCGCAGGACGCGTGCGGGCACTTGCTTACCGTTGCGGGGGCAGCACACGTTGGCGCTTGTCTGAAGAGCGCTTCGTGTTTCCCGTTTAACTGCGCCCCAGAGAGGAGCGCGAGCACCAAAACGCCGACATTATACGCCCAGCACGACCAGCTGGCCGTAGCCGATGCGATGCGGCGTTTGCGCGGCGTTGAGCGCGGCCTGTTCGAGCGGTGCCCCGCCGTGCAGCGCCGCCAGCAGGCGGATCGTGCCGGCGTGGCAGATGATGAGCGCGGACGGTGCGCGCAAATCGGCGACGAAGGCTTGCACGCGGCCCGCGACGTCCAGCACGTTTTCCGCGCCGCCGGGGCGGTAGTGGAGCAGGTCGGCGTTCCAGGCGTCGACGTCGGCGCGCGGGATGTCCGACCATGGGCGCAACTCCCATGCGCCGAAATTCATTTCGGCCAGGCGCGCATCCAGTGTCACGCGGCCTGGTGCCAGGCGTTCGGCGAGCACGGCGCAGCGCTGCAGGGGGCTGGCGTAGACGGGCAGGTCGCGCGGCAGGGCAAGCCTGGCGTGCACGCGCGCGAGTTCCGTCTCGGTGACCGGAACGTCGCTGGCGCCGTAGCACAGGCCGGGCGCGACGTCCGGTTGCGGATGGCGGACCAGGTACAGCGTCATGCGTTCCAGGCGCCGTGGCCCAGCGTGGCCAGCACGGCAACATAGATGAGCGCCTCAGCCAGCTGCTGGACGGCGCCGAGGCAGTCGCCCGTGTAGCCGCCGAGACGGCGCACGAACAAACGGCCCAGCCACAGCGCGGCAAGTGTCGCAGCGATGATCGCGGCCAGCATGGCTGCCGGCGTCATCGAGTCGGTGGCCAATATACAAGCTGCGGGGAGTAGGCAGGTCAGCGCCGCGATCGCGAATTCCGCGTTCGTCATTTGCTGCGCGAGCGGCTTGGCCTTGCCTTCGCCGCGCACGTAGTCCAGTTTCCAGATCAGCGCCGTCGCGGCAAGACGCGACAATGGATGCGCGACGAACAGCGCGGCCACGGCCACGCCCGGCGGCAGCATCGCCAGCGCGGACAGCTTCGTCGCCAGCATGCATACGATACCGATCGCGCCGTACGCACCGACGCGCGAATCCTTCATGATCTCCAGCGCCCGTTCCTTCGTCATGCCGCCACCGAGGCCGTCGCACGTGTCGGCGAAGCCGTCTTCATGGAACGCGCCCGTTATATAGATGGACGCCGCGGTCGACAGCACGGCCGCCACGGGCGCGGGCAGCACGAGCGCGGCCGCGTAGTACACAGCCGCCGCGATCGCCGCGACGACGACGCCGACGAGCGGGAAGTAGCGCGACGCATGCTGCAGCCACGCGGCTTCGAAACCGACCCAGCCCGGTATCGGCAGCCGCGTGAAGAACTGCAGGGCGATGAAGAACAGGCGGACTTGATGCATCAGGCGGATTTTTCGCTGACGCTGGCCGATTCGAAGGTCGCCATCTCGTTCAGGAAGTTCGCGGCCGCGTGCAGCAGCGGCAGGGCCAGCGCGGCGCCCGTGCCTTCGCCGAGGCGCAGGTTCAGCTGCAGCAGCGGCTCGGCGCCGAGCGCGTCCAGCATGCGGCGGTGGCCCGATTCGTCCGAGCAGTGCGCGAACACGCAGTAATCGAGGATCGCGGGTTCGATGCGCGCCGCGACGAGCAGGGCGCTCGTGACGATGAAGCCGTCGATCAGCAGGACCTTGCGCAGCGCGGCCGCCTTCAGCATGGCGCCGGCCATCATCGCGATCTCGAAGCCGCCGAACGTGGCCAGCACGGCGACGGGATCGTCGACGCCCGCATGGCGCTCGGCCGCCGCTTCGATCACGCGCTGCTTGCGCAGCACGCCATCCGGCGACAGTCCGGTACCGGCGCCGACGCAGTCCGCGACGGGGATGCCCGTCAGCTTGTGCATCAGCGCTGCCGCCGCCGTCGTATTCCCGATGCCCATCTCGCCAAAGCCGACCACGTTGCCCGGCAGGTCGGCCGCGAGGGCGGCGCCGCGCTCCAGCGCGGTCGCGCACTGCTCTGGCGTCATCGCCGGCTCCAGCGCGAAGTTGCGCGTGCCGTTTGCTACCTTGCGGTCGACGAGGCCGGGGCGTGTGCCAAAGTCGTGGTTGACGCCCGCATCGACGACGCGCAGGTCGATATTGTTCTGACGGGCGAACACGTTGATGGCGGCGCCCTGGGCGAGGAAGTTCTCGACCATCTGCCACGTGACGTCCTGCGGGTAGGCGGAGATGCCTTCCGCGACGACGCCGTGGTCGCCGGCGAACACGAGGATGGCGGGCTGCCGGATCGTGGGCGCGACGGTGTCCTGGATCAGGCCCAGGCGGCTGGCCAGCCGTTCGAGGGCGCCGAGGCTGCCGAGCGGCTTCGTCTTGTTATTGATGGCGGCGGCGAGGGCGGCGGACAGATCGGGATTCGTCGTGGGGGCGATGCGCATGGGGGCTCCATGGGGTGATGAAGCCGGCAAAGATAGCACAGAAGCAACTCGAAAATTCTTACCGTCGCCCCCTTGCATACCCCCGATCCGTTTTGCTATAGTTCGCGTCCTGCTTTCGCAGCGCAAGAAAAGTTCAGCGAAATCAAGTAGTTGAGCTAGGTAGTTTGATAACGCCGCTTGTGTTGCAGAAAAACGAGGGGTTGACGAGTTAAGCGAAGCACTGCATAATCTCA
>CAMLMV010000074.1 GCA_946481275.1 uncultured Massilia sp. | reverse complement strand
TTCCTGAACCTGTCGCCGATGATCGAGGTGATCACCAACATCGACGCCGACCACATGGACACGTACGAGCACGACTTCGAGAAGCTGAAGGGCGCGTTCGTCAACTTCACGCACCGCCTGCCGTTCTACGGCCGCGCCATGATGTGCATCGACGACGCGAACGTGCGTGCGATCCTGCCGCAGGTAACGAAACCGGTGACGACCTACGGCTTCTCGGAAGACGCGGAAGTGCGTGCCCTGAATGCGCGCGCCCAGGGCATCCAGATGCATTTCACCGTGCGCCAGCAGGGCTATCCGGACACGGACTTCGTGCTGAACCAGCCGGGCATGCACAACGTGCTGAACGCCTGCTCCGCGATCGCGATCGCACGCGAGATCGGCGTGCCGGACGAGGCGACGGCGCAGGGCCTGCGCGAGTTCAACGGCGTGGGCCGCCGCTTCACGCGCCATGGCGAGATCGAACTGCCGCAGGGCGGCAGCTTCACCCTCGTCGACGACTATGGCCACCACCCGGTGGAAGCGCAGGTGACGCTGGCTGCCGCGCGCGCCGCGTACCCGGGCCGCCGCCTCGTGCTGGCGTTCCAGCCGCACCGCTATAGCCGCACCCGCGACCTGTTCGAGGACTTCGTCAAGGTGCTGGCCGCGCCGGACGTGCTGCTGCTGGCGGAGGTGTATCCGGCCGGCGAGGCGCCGATCGTGGCGGCGGACGGCCGCGCGCTCGCGCGGGCGCTGCGCGCGGGCGGCGGGGTCGAACCGATTTTCGTGGAAGCGATCGCCGACATGCCGGCGACGATCCTCAAGATGGCGCGCGACGGCGACGTCGTGCTCACCATGGGCGCCGGCTCCATCGGCGGCGTTCCCCATCAACTGACATCGAATCAAAAGGTAGCATCGTGAGTATTACTGAAACCGACGCGAAGGCCCTGGGCAAGGTCGGCGTGCTGTTCGGCGGCCGGTCCGCCGAGCGCGAGATTTCGCTGATCTCGGGCAGCGGCGTGCTGCAGGCGCTGCAATCGAAGGGTATCGACGCGCATGCGTTCGACCCGGCCGAGCGCTCGCTGGCCGAACTGGCCGCGGAAAAATTCGACCGCGTGTTCATCGCGCTGCACGGCCGCTACGGCGAGGACGGCACCCTGCAGGGCGCGCTGGAACTGCTGGGCATCCCGTACACGGGCAGCGGCGTGATGGCATCAAGCGTCGGCATGGACAAGGTCACGACCAAGATCGTGTGGCTCGCGGCCGGCGTGCCGACGCCGCGTTACGTCACCATCGCCGCCGGCGCCAACGTCGACGCGGACGCGATCGTGGCCGAACTGGGCCTGCCGCTGATCGTCAAGCCGCCGCTGGAAGGCTCCACCATCGGCATCACCAAGGTGCTTGATGCGGCCGGCCTGCAAGCCGCCGTCGACCTGGCGCGCCAGTACGACAAGGTGGTGCTGGTCGAGCAGTTCATCCAGGGCCGCGAATTCTCCGTGCCGGTGCTGGGCAGCGGCCCGACCGCGCGCGCGCTGCCGATCGTGGAGATCGTCGCGCCCGAGGGCAATTACGACTACCAGAACAAGTACTTCACGGACGACACGAAATATCACTGCCCGGCACCGCTCGACGCAGCGACGACGGCCGCGATCCAGGCGCACGTGGTGAACGCGTACCGCGCGCTCGGCTGCGAAGGCTGGAGCCGCATCGACGTGCTGCTGCGCGAGTCGGACAATGCACCGTTCCTGCTGGAGGTGAACACGTCGCCGGGCATGACGACGCACTCGCTCGTGCCGATGGCGGCGCGCGCCGAGGGCACGAGTTACGAAGACCTGTGCGTGGACATCCTGCGCTCCGCCAGCCTGAAGGCAGGCCAGGTCAAGAAGGGATAAGGAAGCAAAGATGTGGCATGACGTGCGAGCTCTGAACGCAACCGCCAGCGCGCTCACCGCGCTGGTGGTGCTCGCGTGCGTGGCGTCGGGATTGTGGTGGCTGTCGCAGCGCCCGATGTTCACGTTGCGCGCGGTGCGGGTCGAGAGCATGTACGGGCTGGATTTGCAGCACGTGAACGAGCTGACGGTGCGTAACGGGGTGCTCGGGAAGATCAGCGGTAACTTCTTCACGAGCGACCTGGAACAGGTGCGCACCACCTTCGAGGCCGTGCCGTGGGTGCGCAAGGCCAGCGTGCGCCGCGAGTGGCCGAACCAGCTGATCGTGCAGGTGGAAGAGCACGAGGCGCTCGGCACCTGGGGCGAAGACGGCAAGCTGTTGTCGGTGAAGGGCGACGTGTTCACGGCCAACCTGGCCGAGGCCGACGAGGACCACGCACTGCCTGCGTTCGATGGTCCCGCCGGCAGCGAGAAGGAAGTGCTGACGCGCTTCGCGGAGTTGCGCCGCTGGTTCGCGCCGATCCGCTTGATGCCGGAGTCGATCAGCCTGTCGAACCGCTACGCCTGGACCGTGAAGCTGAACAACGGCATGAGCGTGGAGTTGGGACGCGAGAAGGACAAGGACACGCTGCAAGGGCGCGTGCAGCGGCTGGTGAGCATTTACCCCCAGCTGGTGGCTAGACTGCAGGAAGGGCGCATCGATACGATCGACATGCGTTATCCGAACGGTCTGGCGTTGTCCTCGGCGGCACTTACCGTGCCGGCGGATGCGACCAAGCCCGTGAAGGCGGCAGTCAAGAAAAAAACAAATACCAAAACTACAAAGCAGATCTAATTTAAGCAGGCGACAGCAAACATGACAAAAGACGCGAAGAACCTGATCGTCGGCCTCGACATCGGTACCTCGAAGGTGGTGGCGGTGGTGGCCGAGGTGATGGCCGATGGGCGCCACGAGGTGATCGGACTCGGCCAGCACGAATCCAAGGGTTTGAAGAAGGGCGTTGTCGTCAACATCGAAGCGACCGTCGAATCCATCCAGCGCGCGCTCGAGGAAGCCGAGCTGATGGCCGACTGCAAGATCCGCAACGTGTACGCGGGGATCGCCGGCAGCCATATCCGCTCGTTCAACTCGAGCGGCATGGTCGCCATCAAGGACAAGGAAGTCACCGCCACCGACGTGGCGCGCGTGATCGAAACGGCCAAGGCAGTCAACATCCCGACCGACCAGCAGCTGCTGCACACGGTGCCGCAGGAATTCATCGTCGACAACCAGGAAGACGTGCGCGAGCCGATCGGCATGAGCGGCATCCGGCTCGAGGTGCGCGTGCACATCGTCACCGGTGCGGTGTCCGCGGTCCAGAATATTGTAAAGTGCGTGCGCCGCTGCGGCCTCGAGGTCTCGGACCTGATCCTGCAGCCGATGGCGTCGGCCGATTCCGTGCTGACGAACGACGAGAAGGAACTGGGCGTCGTGCTGATCGACATCGGCGGCGGCACCACCGACATCGCGGTCTTCAGCGATGGCGCGATCCGCCACACGGCCGTGATCCCCATCGCCGGCGACCAGATCACGAGCGACATCGCGATGGCGCTGCGCACGCCGACGGGCGAGGCGGAAGAGATCAAGATCCGCTACGGCGTGGCCAAGCAGGTGCTGGCCGATCCGGGCGAGTCGCTGGAAGTGCCCGGCCTCGGCGACCGCGGTCCGCGTGCGCTGTCGCGCCAGGCGCTGGCTGCCGTAATCGAGCCGCGCGTGGAAGAACTGTTCGCGATGGTGCACCAGGTCGTGCGCGAGTCCGGCTACGAAGGCGTGCTCTCGTCGGGCATCGTGCTGACGGGCGGCTCGTCGATCATGCCGGGCATGATCGAAATGGCGGAAGACATCTTCCTGAAACCGGCGCGCCTCGGCACGCCGGAATACCGGGGGCAACTGGCGGACGTCGTGCGCAGCCCGCGCTACGCGACGGTCCTCGGTCTGCTGCTGGAAGCGAAAAAACAGTACCTGCGCGGTCACATCGTCACCCGTCAGGACGGGTCGGTGAAGGCAGTGTGGCAACGAATGAAAGAGTGGTTCCTCGGGAATTTCTGAGGCGGCGGAGAACCGCAGCGCGCGTGAGCCAGGATGGGAACAACGTAAACGCAACGCGTGGCGGGTTTTTCGGAGTTGTTGTAACAGCTAGTAGCAGATTTGCTTGGTAACGGACACGAAACATTTTTAAAATAGTGGCGCGTTTCCAATCTCGAGTCCTGGCGATGTCCGCGAGGATTCGGGCTTGGAAACGGCTCATCGAGATTAGGAGTTCATCATGGAGTTCGATATGGTCGATAACGCAGCATTGGGCACGGTCATCAAGGTCGTCGGCGTTGGCGGCGCGGGTGGCAATGCGGTCCAGCATATGATCAACAAGGGCGTCGCCGGCGTGGAGTTCATCGCGGCGAATACCGACGCCCAGGCGCTGGCCGCATCCGGCGCCCACAACATCATCCAGATCGGCGAGTCCGGCCTGGGTGCGGGCATGCGTCCGGAAATCGGCCGCCAGCTGGCCGAGCAATCGCGCATGCGCATCGAAGACGCGCTGCGCGGTGCGCACATGGTCTTCATCGCCGCCGGCATGGGTGGCGGCACGGGGACCGGCGCCGCGCCGATCGTCGCGGAAGTCGCCAAGAGCCTGGGCGCGCTGACCGTGGCCGTCGTCTCGAAGCCGTTCTCGTACGAAGGCCAGAAGTGCATGGACGTCGCAGAAAGCGGCCTGAACGAACTGACCAAGCACGTCGACTCCTTGATCGTCATCCTGAACGAAAAGCTGGAAGACATCTACGAAGACGAATCGATGCTGGACTGGATGAAGCATGCGGACGATGTGCTGAACAACGCCGTCGCCGGTATCGCCGAGATCATCAACGTCCCGGGCCACATCAACGTCGACTTCAACGACGTGAAGACCATCATGAGCGAGCAGGGCAAGGCCATGATGGGTACCGCGACCGCGTCGGGCGTCGACCGCGCACGCATCGCCGCCGAACAGGCCGTCGCTTCGCCGCTGCTGGACGGCATCGACCTGTCGGGCGCGAAGGGCGTGCTGGTGAACGTCACCGCATCGCGCAGCCTGAAAGGCAAGGAGATCAAGGAAGTCATGGCCGCCGTGCGCGCCTTCGCGGCACCGGACGCCGCGATCGCACAAGGCATCGCCTACGACGACGAGATGGGCGACGAACTGCGCGTGACCGTCGTCGCGACGGGCCTGGGCAAGAACAAGGCCAACATCTCGCTGGTGCAGCCGCAGCAGGTCCTGCGCACCGGCACGTACGGAGCCCCGATGATGTCGGGCACCCCGGGCGTGACGGCCGGCGTGACCATGGGGTCGGCGACCGGCGCCGGCGCGATGGACGGCATGAAACAGCCGGCCGTGTGGCGCCGCGAGCAGGCTTCCGAGCAGGTGCGCGCGATGCAGAACAACGGTGTCGAGACCTACGACATCCCGGCGTTCCTGCGCAAGCAGGCCGACTGAGTAGCACGCTCCAACGCCGGCTGACCACCGGCGCTCCATGATGCGGGGCCAGGCTGTTCCAAGCAGCCTGGCCTTTCGTTTTTTTGAGCGTCCGCGTGGGCACAGGGTCGGCACCCCGTGCCCGCCAAGCCGAAATGTGGCGGATCAGGCATACTTGCGGGTTCTGAAACTTTGAAAGGAATACCACCATGACGATCCAGATCGGCGACCGCCTGCCCGAAGGCACCCTGCAGGAATTCATCGACGTCGAAACCGAAGGCTGCGCGCTCGGTCCGAATTCGTTCAACGTGTCCGACCTCGTCAAGGGCAAGACCATCGCCATCTTCGGCCTGCCCGGCGCCTTCACGCCGACCTGCTCGGCCCAGCACCTGCCCGGCTACATCCAGCTGGCCGACCAGCTGAAAGACAAGGGCGTCGACGAGATCTGGTGCATCTCCGTCAACGACGCGTTCGTGATGGGCGCCTGGGGCCGCGACCAGAAGGCCACCGGCATCGTGCGCATGATGGCCGACGGCAGCGCCACGTTCACGAAGGCCCTGGGCCTGGAATTCGACCTCGTCGCCAAGGGCTTCGGCGTGCGCTCGAAGCGCTACTCGATGCTGGTGCAGGATGGCGTCGTCAAGCAGCTCAACGTGGAAAGCGGCGGTTTCGACGTGTCGTCGGCCGAGACGCTCCTGAAGCAACTGGGCTGATCGACCCTTGATCATCAACACCGAAACGCCGGACCAGCCCGAGGTGCGCGACATGCTCGCGCGCCTCGACGCGTATTGCGCCGCGCTGTATCCGGCCGAGAGCAACCACCTGATGGACATCGCGTCGCTCATGCAGGGCGACGTGCTGTTCCTCGTCGCACGCGACGTGGACGGTGCGGCGGTCGGGTGCGCGGCGCTCGTCAACAAGCAGGAATATGGCGAAGTCAAACGCATGTTTGTCGATGAGCGCCGGCGTGGCCTCGGCACCGGCCGCAAGCTGCTCGAGCACCTCGTGATGTTCGCGCGGATGTCCGGCCTGTCGGTGCTGCGGTTGGAGACGGGCATTCATCAGCCCGAAGCCATCGGCCTGTACGAGCGCCTCGGTTTCGAACGCCGCGCGCCGTTCGGCGATTACCGGGAGGATCCCCTGTCGCTGTTCATGGAGATGCCGCTTTGAGAGATCGTCCATGAGCCGGCTCGCGGGGAATCTGCGCAGCATCCGCGCGATGCTGGTCTGCGTCGCCATGTTCTCCATCATGGACATGACGATGAAGCTCCTGTCCGCGCACTTCCCGGCGATGCAGGTGGCGTCGATCCGCGCGCTGTCCGCGCTGCCGCTCGTCGGCGCCTACCTGTTCTGGCGCGGCGGGCAGCGCTCGCTGCTGCGCATCCGCTGGTCGCTGCACCTGCTGCGCGGCGCCATCGGCATCGCGATGCTGGCCCTGTTCACGTACGGCCTCAAGACGCTGTCGCTGGCCGAGGCGTATTCGATCTTCTTCGTCGGTCCGATCCTTATCACGGCGCTGTCCGTGTTCGTGCTGGGCGAGCGCGTAAACGGCGCGCGCTGGATCGCGATCGGCGTCGGCATGGCCGGCGTGCTCGTCGTGCTGCGGCCGACCGGCGCCGGTTTTTTCTCCCTGGGCGGCCTCGCGGTGCTGACCGCGGCCGTGTGCTATGCCGTGTCGGCCGTGGCCGGACGCGTGCTCGCGCGCACGGACCGGGGCGAACACATGATGTTCTGGCTGATGGTGTTGATGGCGATCGGCGCGACGCCCATGGCCGCGCCCGCGTGGGTGCCCGTGCAGACGGAGCACTGGTTGCTGATCCTGATGCTGGCCGTCAGCGGCTTTTTCGGCCAGTTGGCGTTGACGGAAGCGTTCAGCCACGGCGAGGCGTCCGTGGTGGCGCCGTTCGAGTACACGGCGCTGGCCTGGGGTGTGGCCATCGACTGGCTCATGTGGAAAACCTTGCCGGATGAATACACTTTATTGGGTGCCGCCATCATCATCGGCAGTGGCCTGTACCTGATCCGCCACGAAACCGCGCATGCGGAGGCCGAGCATCCGTGAAAACGTGGTGTTCCTGCCACCGCCCGGCGGGGGCCTCCGGCAGGCTCGGGAGCCCTACGATATAATCGAACGATGCTCAAACAACGAACCATCAAGCAACTGGTGCGCACGACAGGTGTCGGCTTGCACTCCGGCACCAAGGTCGAACTGACCCTGCGTCCGGCGGCCGCCGACACGGGCATCGTGTTCCGCCGTGTGGATCTCGACCCCATCGTCGAGTTCCCGTCGAATGCCGATATCGTGGGCGATACGCGCATGGCGTCGGTGCTCACGCAGGGCAATGCGCGCGTCTCGACCGTCGAGCACCTGATGTCGGCCTGTGCCGGCCTCGGCATCGACAACCTGTACGTCGACGTCACGGCCGAAGAGATTCCGATCATGGACGGTTCCGCGTCGTCGTTCGTCTTCCTGCTGCAGCAGGCGGGCGTGCAGGAGCAGGCCGCGCCCAAGAAATTCATCCGCGTCCTGAAACCGGTGGAAGTCCGCCAGGGCAGCGGCGCCAACGAGAAATGGGCGCGCCTCACACCCTACGACGGATTCAGGCTCGACTTCTTCATCGAATTCAACCACCCGGCCGTGGACGGCACGACGCAGCGCGCCGTCGTCGACTTCGGCAAGGTCTCGTACGTGCACGACGTGGCGCGTGCCCGCACGTTCGGCTTCATGCAGGACGTGGAAAGCCTGCGCGGCATGGGCCTGGCGCGTGGCGGCTCGCTGGAAAACGCGATCGTGATGGACGAGTACCGCATCCTGAATGCGGACGGCCTGCGCTACGACGACGAGTTCGTGCGCCATAAAATCCTCGACGCGATCGGCGATTTGTACCTCGTCGGCTCGCCCTTGCTGGCCAGCTACGAGGCGCACAAGTCGGGCCACGGCCTGAACAACCTGCTGCTGCGCGAGCTGCTGGCGCATCCGGAATCGTACGAGATCGTCACCTTCGATGCGCCGGAGCGGGCGCCGGTGTCGTATGGGGCGCAGATGGAGCGGGAGTGGGCGCTGACGTAACCAGCCGAATAAGCGTCGGCGTTATTTCTTCCGTCTCTCCGCCAGCCTCCTGATTGCCGCGATCAGCGTCGCGTTCTGCGGCGTCTCCGGCAACGTCTCCCCCAACTGCTCGAACGCATCCACCGCCGTCGGCGGCAAGGTCAGCGAGGACGGCTTCAGCTCCTCGCGCACGGGCACGTTCGGCCGCATCTGGATCTTGATGCGCACGTTCTCCACCTGCCATCCCTTTTTCTGCAAACCCGCCTGCAGCTTGGGCAGCTGCTGCTTGAGCTTGGCCGCGACGGCGGAAGAGGGCACGGCGAGGGTCAGCACGGCATCCTGGAACGACAGCACGTCGCAGCCGGCGTACATCGGCGGCAGGATCACCTTGACGTCGCGCTGCAGGTTGCCCACGCGCAGGGCGGTCGGCATCAGGGCGGCGAGCCGGTCGTTGGCGCGCAGGAAGTCGGTCGCCACGAACGACGTCTTGCGGTCGCGGGTGCCGTAGATGTGGAAGGGACGCTGATTGTTCGAAGACTGCATGCTCGGAACATACCACAGCCGCAGGCCCTGCCGCGAAGAATCGTGCGCCTTGTGTGAAATCGAATGCAGTTTGATAACATTTTTTGCCAGCCGCACTTGTGATCCGCCGGGCGACCCCCAAGTGTGGCCGGATCGCATGATAAAATCGGTGGCTTTTTGCCATTGGTGCTCTCGGGGAGATATGTTTTTGCTATCATCCTGGGCTCCTCGGACCTTTTTCGCGGCGTACTTTTGAAGAACACAGCATGTCATTCCTGACCAAGATTTTCGGCAGCCGTAACCAGCGTCTGCTCAAGCAATACCAAAAATCCGTACGCGAGATCAACGCGCTCGAGCCGCAGATGGAAGCGCTGTCCGATGCCGATCTCCAGGCAAAGACAAACGAATTCAAGCAACGCCTGGCCGGGGGCGCCACCCTGGACGACATCCTCGTGGAGGCCTTCGCGGTCTGCCGCGAAGCTGCCAAGCGCGTCATGAAGATGCGCCACTTCGACGTCCAGCTGATCGGCGGCATGGTCCTCCACTACGGCAAGATCGCCGAGATGGGCACCGGCGAGGGTAAAACGCTGATGGCGACCCTGCCCGTGTACCTGAACGCGCTGTCCGGCAAGGGCGTGCACGTCGTGACGGTCAACGATTACCTCGCCCAGCGCGACGCCGAGCAGATGGGCCGCCTGTACGGCTGGCTCGGTTTGACGACGGGCGTGAACCTGTCCCAGATGGATCACGACAGCAAGCAGAAGGCCTACGGTTCCGACATCACGTACGGTACCAACAACGAATACGGCTTCGACTACCTGCGCGACAACATGGTCTACGAGATGCGCGAGCGCGTGCAGCGTGGCCTGAACTTCGCCGTGGTCGACGAGGTGGACTCGATCCTGATCGACGAAGCGCGTACCCCGCTGATCATTTCCGGCCAGGCCGAGAACCACACCGACCTGTACCACAAGATGAACCTGCTGCCGCCGCAGCTGACCCTGCAGATCGGCGAGGAAACCCCGGACGGCAAGGGCAAGATCGAAGTCCCGGGCGACTACACGAAGGACGAGAAGGCGCACACCGTGCTGCTGACCGAGGCCGGCCACGAGAAGGCCGAGGCCATCCTGACCAAGATGGGCCTGCTGCCGGAAGGCGCCTCGCTGTACGACGCCGCCAACATCACGCTGATCCACCACCTGTATGCCGCCCTGCGCGCGCACGTGCTGTACCACAAGGACCAGCACTACGTCGTGCAGAACAACGAAGTCGTGATCGTCGACGAATTCACGGGCCGCCTGATGACGGGCCGCCGCTGGTCCGACGGCCTGCACCAGGCCGTCGAGGCGAAGGAAGGCGTGCGCATCCAGAACGAGAACCAGACGCTGGCCTCGATCACCTTCCAGAACTACTTCCGCATGTACGCCAAGCTGTCCGGCATGACCGGTACGGCGGACACGGAAGCGTACGAATTCCAGGAAATCTACGGCCTGGAAACCGTCGTCGTCCCGCCGAACCGTCCGTCGCAGCGCAAGGACCGCCAGGACCAGGTGTACAAGACGGCGCAGGAAAAATACCAGGCGATGCTGAACGACATCCGCGACTGCTACGAGCGCGGCCAGCCGGTCCTCGTCGGCACGACGTCGATCGAGAACTCGGAACTCCTGTCCGGCATCCTGGACCAGGCCAAGCTGCCGCACAACGTGCTGAACGCGAAGCAGCACGCACGCGAGGCGGAGATCATCGCGCAGGCGGGCCGTCCGAAGATGATCACCATCGCGACCAACATGGCCGGCCGCGGTACCGACATCGTCCTGGGCGGCAACGTCGAGAAGCAGATCCAGTTCATCGAGGCCGACGAGGCGCTGACGCCGGAACAGAAGGCCGAGCAGTCGGCCAAGCTGCGCGAGGAATGGCAGTCGCTGCACGACCACGTCGTCGCGCAGGGCGGCCTGCACATCATCGGCACCGAGCGCCACGAGTCGCGCCGCGTCGACAACCAGCTGCGCGGCCGTTCGGGCCGCCAGGGCGACCCGGGTTCGTCGCGCTTCTACCTGTCGCTGGACGACCCGTTGCTGCGCATCTTCGCGGGCGACCGCGTGCGCGCCGTGATGGACCGCCTCAAGATGCCGGAAGGCGAACCGATCGAAGCGGGCATGGTCACGCGCTCCATCGAAGGCGCGCAGCGCAAGGTCGAGGCCCGCAACTTCGACATCCGCAAGCAGCTGCTGGAATACGACGACGTCGCCAACGACCAGCGCAAGGTGATCTACACCCAGCGTAACGAACTGCTGGAAGCGGCCGACATCTCCGAGCTGATCGCATCGCTGCGCATCGGCGTGTTCACCGACGTCGTGCGCACCCATGTGCCGGCGGAGTCGGTGGAAGAGCAGTGGGACATCCCGTCGCTGGAACGCGTGCTGGCCGACGAATGGGCCCTGCCGGTGCCGCTCGCGAAGATGCTGGAAGACGAGCCGAACCTGAACGACGACGACATCCTCGAGCGCGTGCTGGCGGCGGCCGAAGCGTCGTACGAAGCGAAGGTCGGCATCGTCGGCAAGGAAGCGTTCGGCGGCTTCGAGCGCAACGTCATGCTGCAGAACATCGACACGCACTGGCGCGAGCACCTGGCCGCGCTGGACCACCTGCGCCAGGGTATCCACCTGCGCGGCTATGCGCAAAAGAACCCGAAGCAGGAATACAAGCGCGAAGCGTTCGAACTGTTCGGCGCCATGCTGGACCAGATCAAGAACGAAGTCATCCGCACCATCATGACCGTCCGCATCCAGACCCGCGAGGAAGTCGAGGCTGCGGAAGCGGCGATGCAGGCGGCTGCGGCGCACCTGGAAAACGTCAACTACCAGCACGCCGATTTCGACCCGACGGCCGCGCCGGAAGAACTGATGGCGCCGCTTGCGGCGACCCCGGGCACGACGGCGATGGCGGACGATCCGGCCACCACCTACATGGGCGTGAAGGTCGGCCGCAACGACCCGTGCCCGTGCGGCAGCGGCAAGAAGTTCAAGGCTTGCCACGGCAAGCTGGCGTGATGCCGTAACCCCCAAAAAAAGGCACCCTCGGGTGCCTTTTTTGTTGCCAAGAATCGGGCTCTGACCCCGGTGTTGCTTCAGGCGCTCAGCGCCTTGCGCAGCCAGGCCAGCGTCGCGTCGCCGATGCCCGATCCCATGCGCAGCAGGGGCTCCGTCGCGGTGGCCTTGCGGAAGGCGTCGACGTCTTGCGGGTTCGTGCCGACCATGTCGTGGAACAGGGCCATCCACTGGCGTCCCAGGTCGCGTGCCCGCTCGCCCGTTGCTTCGGGATCGGCCTTGATTTCGGCCTGCACCTGCGCGATCAGCGGCGTCCATTCGTGGCCGCGCGCGGCGACGTGGCGGCGCATGCGGTCGAGGACTTCCGGCCGCAGGTACTTCGCCCACGTGTCGAATTTCAGCTCGCCGACGGCGGCCTTCACGTAGTCGAATACCTGCGCCGGCATGCCGACGGCATCCAGTTCGCGTTCGACCATCGCGTTCAGTTTCACCTGCAGCGCCGCATCGCCGCCCGTGTCGCGCTCGAAGGTCTGCAGCCAGCGCAGCGCAAAAGCCTTGGCGGCGTCGGCGTTCGGCGGCACCTGCGATTCGACCAGGCCGCGTGCCTGTTCGACCATCGCCTGCCATTGCGCCTGCGCGGCGTCGCTGCGGACTATCGGCAGGCGCTCCAGTTCCTCCTTGGTGAAATAGCGTTCGTATACGTTCATCATGTCCATGGTGTTCTCCAGTGTGGTGAGCCACGTGGACAGGTCCGGCGCACTGCCTTGCACGAGCTGCGTGCGCACGCGCAGCAACTGGTCGCGCAGGCGCCTGGCTTCCGCCATGCGCACTTCGAGCGCTTCCAGCTGGCGGTCGACGATCGCCAGCGGCGAGCCGGCCGGACTGTCCAGCGTGAGGGCGATGTCGGCGAGACTCAGGCCGAACGCGCGCAGGGCCTGGATGCGGTGCAGGCGGGCCACGTCGTCGCGGTCGTAGAGCCGGTAGCCGGCATCGGAACGCGCGGAAGGGCGGAGCAGGCCGATGCTGTCGTAGTGGTGCAGCGTGCGCACCGTCAGGTTGGCCAGTGCGGCCAGCTCTCCTACTTTCAGCATCGTTCGTCTCCGTTCTTCAGCGTGGAGTCATGGTCAGGCCTCACGTGACGTGAGGGTCAAGCGGTATGTGCTTCGCGCAACGCGCGTGCCTCGTGCCACAGGGTGACGAACAGGGTCATCACGACGGGACCGACGAACAGGCCGATGAGGCCCAGCGTCTCGACGCCGCCGAGGATGCCCAGCAGGACGGCGACGAACGGCAGCTGCGTCGCATTGCCGATCATCGCCGGCCGCACGAAGTGATCCGCGATGAACAGGATGATGGCGCCCCAGGCGAGGATCGCGATCGCGGCGATCGTCGCGCCCTGGTATGCGAGCAGCGCGGCGGCGGCGCCGAAGGCGAGCGGGGCGCCGAACGGGATGATGGCGAGGATGCCCGTCGCGGCGGCCCACAGCACGGCCGACGGCAGCCCCGCGACCTGGTAGCCGATGCCCAGCAGGACGCCTTCCGCGAGGCCGACGAGCACGAGGCCGTTGACGGTGGCGCGCACGGCGACGGGCACCTTCAGCGAGAACAGCGTCCAGCGCGCCGTGCCGATCAGGTGCGCGCCGATGGCGTTCGTCTGGCGCTGCAGCGCGGCGCCGTCCTTGTAGAAGAAGAACAGGCACAGGAAGGCGAACAGCATGTCGACGAGGCGGTGCATGACGCCGCTGCCGACGCGCTTCAGCACTTCGCTGGCGGTCTGCATGCGGCCGACGGAGCCGTCCTGCAGCAGGTGCGCGAGGCCGTGCGGCTGGCCGAGCGTGGCCAGCCACCAGTTGTAGATCGCATCGCCGGCAAATGGGATGCGGTGCAGCCATTCCGGCGCCGCGAGACCTTCCGTGTTGGCGCTCGCGACCAGCTGCGCCAGCGCGGGCGCCTGGCGCGCGGCCGACGTGACGCCCAGCGCGAGCGGCGCGATGAATACGATGGCGACGATGACCGTGACGAGGGCCGCCGCCACGATCGTGCGTCCACCGAGCGCCGTCCGGACGCGCACGTACAGCGGCCACGTGGCGATGCACAGGATCGCGGCCCACAGCAGCGGCAGGATGAAGCGCTGCGTCACGAACAGGGCGCACAGGACGATCGCCAGCGAGAAGCCGGCACTGAGTACATCGCGTTGGTTGTCGGTCATTACGCCTCCGGTGGATGGGCCATCTTACTAGTGTTGCCGATTATTAAGTGGTCAACTTAAGCGTGTATTAACACGGGCCGCTTGCCCGTGCACTCGCCGATGAGGCGTTACAATACCGGACCTTCTTTCCATCTTTTCATTAGAGAACGCCATGGCCGTCAATTCCCCCCTGCCCGTCGCCGCCGAACTGAAACCCGTCGCCGGCATCGAACTCGGTTACGCCGAAGCCGGCATCAAGAAGCCGAACCGCAAGGATGTGCTGGTGATGAAGCTCGCCGAAGGGGCGACCGTCGCCGGTGTGTTCACGAAGAACCGCTTCTGCGCGGCGCCGGTCCAGGTGAGCAAGGCGAATCTCGAGGCGGTCAAGTCGGGCGGCAAGCCGGTCCGCGCGCTGGTCGTCAACACGGGCAACGCGAACGCGGGTACCGGCGAGCCGGGCCTGCAGAACGCGCAGGCCACGTGCGCCGAAGTGGCGCGCCTGCTGGGCCTCGACGCGCAGCAGGTGCTGCCGTTCTCCACCGGCGTGATCCTGGAACCGCTGCCCGTGCAAAAGATCGTCGCGGGCCTGCCGGCCGCCGTCGCGAACCTGAAGGCGGACAACTGGTTCAACGCGGCCGAAGCCATCATGACGACGGACACGCAGCCGAAGGCGGCGTCGCTGACGACGACGATCGGCGGCCACACGGTCACGATGACCGGCATCAGCAAGGGCGCCGGCATGATCAAGCCGAACATGGCGACGATGCTGGGCTATCTCGCATTCGATGCCAAGGTCGCGCAGCCGGTGCTGGATGAACTGGTGAAGTACGCGGCCGACCGCTCGTTCAACAGCATCACCATCGACGGCGACACGTCGACCAACGACTCGTTCATCCTCGTCGCCACGGGCGCGGGTTCGCTCGTCGTCGATTCGACCGACAGCGCGGACTACGCCGCGCTGCGCGACGCCGTCACCGGCATCTCGCGCCACCTGGCGCAGCAGATCATCCGCGACGGCGAAGGCGCCACCAAGTTCATCACGATCACGGTGGAGCAGGGCCGCGACATGGAAGAGTGCCGCAAGATCGCCTACGCCATCGCCCACTCGCCGCTCGTGAAGACCGCGTTCTTCGCGTCGGACCCGAACCTGGGCCGTATCCTGGCCGCCATCGGCTACGCGGGCGTCGACGACCTGGATACGTCCAGGCTGGACCTGTACCTGGACGACGTCCTCGTCGCCAAGGCCGGCGGCCGCAATCCGGACTACAAGGAAGAGGATGGCCAGCGCGTGATGAAGAAGGCCGAGATCGTCGTGCGCGTCGTGCTCGCGCGCGGCGAGGCCGATGCCACCGTGTGGACCTGCGACCTGTCGCACGACTACGTCTCGATCAACGCCGACTACCGTTCCTGACCCGATGAACCAGCTGGAGAATTTCCTGCACCGCGCCGAAGCCCTGCTGGCGCGCGTGGAGGCGTTATTGCCGCCCGCGGCGCCGCGCGATCCGGATTTCCGCCACGGTTACGCCTACCGCTGGCGCAAGCGCCCGGGCGCGGGCAACATCAAGTATCTGCAGGCGGTCAATCATGCGTCGAGCATCCGCCTGGACGACCTGCAGCACATCGGTCAGCAGAAAGAACAGATCGAGCAGAACACGCGCCAGTTCGTGACGAAGCGCCCCGCCAACAACGTGCTGCTCACGGGCGCGCGCGGCACGGGCAAATCGTCGCTGATCAAGGCGTGCCTGAACCAGTTCGCGCCGCAGGGCCTGCGCCTGATCGAAGTGGACAAGGCCGACCTGGCCGACCTGCCGGACATCGTCGACCTCGTCGCGGGCCGGCCGGAGCGCTTCGTGATCTTTTGCGACGACCTCAGTTTCGAAGAGGGCGAAGCGGGCTACAAGGCGCTGAAGGTGGCGCTGGACGGCAGTATCTCCGCGCAGTCGGACAACGTGCTGATCTACGCGACGTCGAACCGCCGTCACCTGATGCCGGAAAAATTCTCGGACAACGCCGGCTACAAGCACGTGGCCGACGACGACCTGCACCCGGCCGAGACGGTCGAGGAAAAGATCTCGCTGTCCGAGCGCTTCGGCCTGTGGCTGTCGTTCTATCCGTTCAAGCAGGACGACTACCTGGACATCGTCGGCCACTGGCTCACGAGCTTCGGCTGCACGCCGGAGCAGATCGCGGCCGCGCGCGGCGACGCGCTGCGCTGGGCGCTGGGCCGCGGCTCGCGTTCGGGCCGCGTCGCGTGGCAGTTCGCGAAGGACTACGCGGGCAAGCTGCCGCCCGCGCCGGTACAGGAACAAATCGATGTCTGAGAAGCCTGTCGATGTGGCCGTGGGCGTGCTGATGCGCCCGAACGGCGACGTGCTGCTCGGCCAGCGCCCGGACGGCAAGCCGTACGCCGGCTACTGGGAATTCCCGGGCGGTAAAGTCGAGCCCGGGGAAGACATCTTCCATGCGCTGCAGCGCGAATTCGTCGAAGAGCTGGGCGTGAAGGTGATCTCGGCCGAGCCCTGGTGCTGCGTCGAACACGTGTACGAACACGCGCACGTGCGGCTGTACTTCTACATCAGCCGCGAGTGGGAAGGCGAACCGCAAAGCCTGGAAGGGCAGGCGTTCGCGTGGCAGGGCGCGTATGCCGTCAGTCCTCTGCTGCCCGCGACGATTCCGTTGCTCGAGTGGCTGGATCAGGTGCGGTACGCGGGGCCCGCTGGCGCCTGATCCGCTCCGCCGCCGCATCCAGGTCGCGCGTGTCACGCCGCCGCCGGCGCCGCTCGCGCCAGCGTTTCCACGCATCGCAGCCGTCGCAGACATCGCACAGATCGAACGCGTCGCACGGTAGATGCCGCGGCACGCCGCCGCAGTGGTGGTGGCCGTCGCACGGAAAATGGCAGTGGCCGGGACCGTCGCAGGGCACGTCGCAGAATCCCTGCTGGCGCCGGGCGCGCGGATGGAGCACGGGCGCGGACTGGCGCGGCATCTGCCGGTGCACGTGGCCGCACAGCGCGAGGCGGCGGTCGAGCAGTCCCAGCCCTCGGCGCAGCCCGAAGCGTGCGATGACGGCGTGGCCATACGCCGAGCAGCTGTCGCCGCCCGTCGCCACGCGCAGCGCGCGGGAATAGCCCTTGTACGGGGAGATGAAACGCTGGTAGAAGCGGATGGCGGCCAGCGCCAGTGCGGCGGCCTTCACGCGACCTTATTCTTTCGAGACGGATTCGTCGTCGGCGTCGCCCGGCGGCGCGCCGGGGATCGTGTACTTCTCTTCGGCCCAGGCGCCCAGGTCGATTTGCTTGCAGCGTTCGGAACAGAATGGGCGGAATTTGTTTTCCGGGTTCCATTCGACCTTCTTGCCGCAGGTGGGGCAGGATACGACGGTCATGGTGTGCTTCTAGAAATTGCAGAGGGTGAGTTCGAACGGGACGTCTTCTTCCAGCGGCTTCGGTTTCAGGTCGCCGCCTTGGGTCGTGAAGCGTACCCACAGCATGTACTTGTTGGCGGAGATCTCGGGGATCGCGCCGAGCGACTCGTCCACCGACAGACGCAGCATCTGGTACACCTTACCTTGCAGCATCTGCTGATAGCTGCCGGACGAGGCGATCAACTTGACGGGCGCTCCGGAATTGCGCAGCAGGCGCAGCACGAGGGCCAGCGCCTCGAACAGCGGGGCCAGCGGGGCGAACCAGTTCATGATGTCGGCGTACCGCTGTTCGGTCGGGCGCCGCTGCCACGCATGGTAGGAGGGCAGATCGAATTCGCAGGCGCCGCCGGGGATGATCGTGCGGCCGCGGATGCTCATCAGCCATTCGTTGTCGCGCACGTTCTGGCCCGTCTTGCCCTGGGCGTTGACGAGGGCGTTGCTGACCGTGTCGAGCTCGGCCAGCACGGCGTCGAGCATGTCCCTGGCGACGGCGGGATTGCTGCGGTAGCCCAGCAGGCTCTGCTTCTGGCGTTCGAGTTCCTGCAGCAGGTCGGACTTCAGGTCCGCGCGGCCCGCCACTTCCAGCATGTCGAAGATCGTCGCGAGCGCGACATGGTGCTGCAGAGGATGTTCCTGGGCTACAAAGAATTTGAACTTCTCGTACAGGTCCTCCAGCCGCAACAACGTGCGAATCCGCTCGTTGAATGGGTATTCGTAGACGATCAAAATGTCATTCCTCTCATTCCCCTGAATGTAGGCTGGCGAGTAACCTCGTGATTCTGAACCATGATGCACAAAATTACAAACGCTGGCTTGACGGCACTGTTAATCTTGCCGCTTCGTCAAGATAAAAGCGGTGCAAGCGTTCCACTTGCGGCAACAGGGCGTCGACGCCGGCGTCGTTCAGGATCACGTCGTCCGCTTCTTCCAGCCGGCGCGCCCGCGTCACCTGGGCCGCCATGATGGCGCGCACCTGTTCTTCCGCCAGGCCGTTGCGCGCCTTCACGCGCGCGACCTGCGTGGCTTCGGAGCAGTCGATCGCGAGCACGCGCGCGACGCGTTCGCGCCACGTGCCGGATTCGATCAGCAGGGGTACGACGAAGATCGTGTAGGGGCCGCCCGCGAGCAGGGCCGCGGCGGCCGTCGCTTCGCGAATTCTCGGGTGCAGGATGCCTTCCAGGCGGGCGCGCGCGGCCGGGTCGGAGAATACGAGGGTGCGCATCTTCGCGCGGTCGAGGGCGCCGTCCGGCGTGGCGTAGTCCGGGCCGAATTCCGCGACCAGCGCTGGCATCGCGGCGCCGTGCGGGGCCGTGAGGCCGTGGGCGATCTGGTCGGTGTCGATGACGGCGGCGCCGCGCGCGGCGAACAGGTCGGCCACGGTCGTCTTGCCGCAGCCGATGCCACCGGTGAGCCCAACCGCAAAACGGGAAGATGATTCCATGCGATCCTCGGGCCCGGCCGCGAGGCTAGACCAAGAAACCCTGCGCGTAGCGGGTGAGTGGTATTCCGTACAAGAGTGCGATCATACCAGCCGCGGCGAGATAAGGTCCGAAGGGGATGTGATTATTGCGGTCGCGGCCGGCGAACACGATCAGCGAGATGCCGACGATGGCGCCGACGACGGACGACATGATGATAATGGTCGGCAGCATCGCCCAGCCCATCCACGCGCCCAGCGCGGCGAGCAGCTTGAAGTCGCCGTAGCCCATGCCTTCCTTGCCGGTGGCGAGCTTGAACAGCCAGTACACGGTCCACAGCGCCAGATAGCCGGCCATGGCGCCGATTACGGCGTCGCGCAGCGGGACGATGGTGCCGTTCAGGTTGACGAGCAGGCCCAGCCACAGCAGCGGGTACGTGAGGTCGTCCGGCAGCGTCTTCGTGTCGTAGTCGATCAACGTCATCGCGATGAGGAAGTACGCGAACGCGAGGCTCGCGAGGCCCAGCCAGCCGCTGCCGAAATGCCAGATCAGCACGGCCGACAGCAGGCCCGTGACGGCTTCCACGATCGGATAGCGGGGAGAAATCGGCGCCTTGCACGCGCTGCACTTCCCGCGCAGGAACAGCCAGCTGACGATGGGGATGTTTTCCAGCGCCGTGATCTGGTGGCCGCAGTGCGGGCACGCGGAGCGCGGCACCATCAGGTTGAAGCGGTCGGGGTGCGGCAGGTCTTTCCCCGCTTCGTGCGCGATGTAGTTGTCGAGTTCGCGCTGCGCCATCACGGGCAGGCGGTATACGACCACGTTCAGGAAGCTGCCGATCAACAGGCCGAACAAGGCGGCGGCAAGGGTCGCGGCGAGGGTTGCCGGGGCGGCGAAGAGCAGGGTTTCCATGAGTAGGATGGTCCGATGGGTGGCTGATTCCGTGGATCAACTATTCTAGGGGTTTTCCCGCCCTTTGGGCAGCACATGACGCGCCGCCGCCACGTTCAGGCCGCCTCCGGCTGCGCGATCAGGTCGAACAGGCGCTCCAGCGGCACCGGCCGGCCCGGCAGCCAGCCCTGCACGAGGGGACAGCCGAACTGGCGCAGGTAGCCCAGCTGCGCGTCGGTCTCGACGCCTTCCGCGACCACCGTCAGCTTCATGTGCCGGCCGAGGTCGAGGAGCGAGCGCACGATGGCGCAATCGTTCCGGTCGTACGGCACGCCGGCCATGAACAGCCGGTCGATCTTGAGCGAGCCGATCGGCAGGTTCTTCAGCAGCGACAGCGACGAATAGCCCATGCCGAAGTCGTCCAGGCCGATGCCGAAGCCGCGCCGGCGCAGTTCGCGCATGATGGCGATGGACTTGTCCGCGTGCTTCATCACGACGCCTTCCGTCAGTTCGAGGCAGATGCCGCGCGGATCGACGCCGGCCGCCGCGGCGATGGCCGTCAGCCGGTCCGGCAGTTCGGCGTCGATGAATTCCGGGGCCGCCATGTTGACGTGCACGCGCACGCCGGTCAGCCCCGCCGCGCGCAGGCGGGCGAGGTCGTGGCAGGCCTGGCGCACGACCCAGCGGCCGATGTCGACGATCAGGCGGCTCTGTTCCGCCAGCGGAATGAACACGTTCGGCGGGACGATCTCGCCGTTCGGCCGGCGCCAGCGGATCAGCGCCTCGAGGGCCTCGATGTCCATGTCGCCGCTGGTGCGGATCGGCTGGTACTCGAGGAAGAATTCGCCGCGCCGGATCGCGCCGTGCAGGTCGGTCAGGAGGCCGATGCGATGGCCCGCGTCGGCCGGTGCGCCGTCGCCGCTGAAGCGGCTGGCCAGGTTGCGGCCGTTTCTCTTGCTGGCATACATGGCGGCATCGGCCGCGTGCAGCAGTTCGCGCGTGCAGCCGCCGTGGTCGGGATACGTGCTGATGCCGATGCTGGCCGACACCGCGAGCCGGTGCTCGCCGTAGACGAAGCGGCGCCGCGCGGCGTCCAGCACGGATTCGGCCACGCGCTCCAGCTCCTGCGGCGTCGCGCCGGGCGCCGACAGCAGCGCGAACTCGTCGCCGCCCAGGCGGCCGATGCGCCAGCCGGGCGGCGCCAGCGTGCGCAGGCGTCCCGCGAACGCCGTCAGCACCACGTTGCCGGCGTCGTGGCCGAACGCGTCGTTGATGGGCTTGAACTGGTCGAGGTCGACGAACAGCACGCCGAACGTCTGCCCGGCGCGCGCGTCGCGGCACTGGCGGTCGAGCTGGTCGTAGAAATGGGCGCGGTTGGCCAGGCCCGTCATCTCGTCCGTCTGCGCACGCACGCGGATGCGCTCCTGCTGCGTCATGCGCTCGACGGCCTGGGCGATCATCGCGGAGATCGACTTGGCCAGGCCCGGCAGCTGCGCGTCCGGCTGGCGCTGCTGCGCGCTGAAGAATTCCAGCACGCCGGGCCGCATCAGGCACGCGTCCGACGCGACGAACGTCACGGGGAAGAAGTACGCCGACTGCAGGCCGCACGCGCGTGCGGCGTCCGCCCGCAACAGGTCGGCCGTGCCGCTCGCATCCTCGATCCAGCGGGCCTCGCCGGTGTCCCAGACGGTGCCGATCAGGCCTTCGCCGGGCGCCATCGTCAGGCGCGCGCTCGCGGCCCGGAACGGCGCCAGCGCCCGCCGCGGCGCCTGCCATGCATAACGGCAGCGCAGCGTGCCGGTGCGGTCGTCGAGCGCCCCGTCGAGTGCCCAGTATGCACCCCATTCCCAGCCCAGCTCCTCGCACACGAGCTGCAAAATGCCGGTGACGGCGTCGTCGATGCTGTCGGTGCCCACCAGGTATTGCGTGAGCGCGAAGTTGAACCGTTCGCGCGCGGCGGCCTGCCGGGCGGCCGTCACGTCGACGAGGATGCCGGCGGCGGCCGTGCCGATCTGCTGCAGGCGCAGCCAGCGCAGGCCCTGGCCGTCCGTGCGTACGCGGAATTCGCATTCGGCGTCCGTGCCGCCCGCCTTGACGCGGTCGAGGGTGGCGCGCACGACGTGCCGGTCTTCCTGCTCGATGCGCGCGAGGCAATCGGGATGCCGGCCGGTGCCGAAGAAGGATGCGGCCACGGCCGACAGCGCGATGGTGCCGCCGGCGCGGTCGAG
This sequence comes from uncultured Massilia sp., assembly GCA_946481275.1. The sequence goes on along the minus strand of CAMLMV010000074.1, from coordinate 235 downwards.
CCGCCAGCGACCGAGTCCGGCCAGGCGGTCGCCCGCGTCGTCATGGAGGGGCAAGATGTCGATGTTCTGCATGTGATGTCAGGCATGCACCAGAACCGGACGGGCGGGACGCGTTTGCACCGAAACGGGCTGGTTGCCATCGTAGTGTTGGACTAACCGTTCTCCAAGACCTACGCAAAGCTAACCGTAGTTAACTTTTGCCGCTGGGTTCCTGCTTCACGGGGACCGGTTTCGC
>CAMLMV010000073.1 GCA_946481275.1 uncultured Massilia sp. | reverse complement strand
ATAAGGCGAGGAATAGGGCCACAGAGACGAGCGTATTAAGTTACGGTGAAACGCGGTAACCTCCACCTGGAGCAATTCCAAATAGGCACGCGTTGAGGCGGCTCGCGGAGCGTGCGGGTAGGAAGCTTGAGCGCCGGAGTAATTCGGCGCCTAGAGGAATGGCTGTCATAGCGTCCGCAAGGGCGTTACACAGAATCCGGCCTATCGGCCTGCTTTACACATAATTCGACGCACCTGGGAGACAATGATGAGCTACATCCTTGCCCTCGACCAGGGCACCACCAGTTCGCGCGCCATCCTGTTCGACCGCCAGGGTCAGGTCGTGCGCATCGCCCAGCAGGAATATCCCCAGCATTTCCCGCAGCCCGGCTGGGTCGAGCACGACCCGCTCGACATCTGGAACAGCCAGCTCGCGTGCGCGCGCCGCGTGCTCGCCGACAGTGGCATCGATGCCGGCGAGGTGGCCGCCATCGGCATCACGAACCAGCGGGAAACGACGGTCGTGTGGGACCGCCGCACGGGCGAACCGCTGTGCCACGCCATCGTCTGGCAGGACCGGCGCACGGCCGAACTCTGCGACGACCTGCGCGCGGCGGGCAAGGCGCCCCTCATCCAGCGCAAGACGGGCCTCGAACTGGATGCCTATTTTTCCGCGACCAAGCTGCAATGGCTGCTCACGCACGTGCCGGGGGCGCGCACGCGCGCGGAGCGGGGAGAACTGGCATTCGGCACCGTCGACAGCTGGCTCACGTATAAGTTGACGGGGCGCCACGTCACGGACGCGAGCAACGCCGCGCGCACGATGCTCTTCAATATCAACAGCCTGCGCTGGGACCCGGAACTGCTGTCCCTGTTCGGCGTGCCGGCAGCTATGCTGCCGGAAGTCGTGCCCAGTTCCGGCATCGTCGCCGAGGCCGACGCGGCCTGGTTCGGCCGCGCGATTCCCATCGCGGGCATCGCTGGAGACCAGCAGGCGGCCACGTTCGGCCAGGCCTGCCACCGGCGCGGCATGGTCAAGAACACCTATGGCACCGGCTGTTTCATGCTGATGCACGCGGGCGACACGCCGCCCCAATCGTACAACCGCCTGTTGGCCACCGTCGGCTGGACCGTCGGCAACCACACCGACTACCTGCTCGAAGGCAGCGTGTTCATGGGCGGCGCCACCGTGCAATGGCTGCGCGACGGCCTCGGGATCATCAAGCAGTCGGCCGACGTCGAGGCGCTCGCGCTGTCGGTGCCGGACAGCGGCGGCGTGATGCTCGTGCCGGCCTTCGTGGGCCTCGGCGCGCCGCACTGGGACGCGTATGCGCGCGGCACCATCGTCGGCATGACGCGCGGGACGACGGCCGCGCACATCGCCCGCGCCGCCGTCGAAGCCATCGCCTACCAGAGCGCGGAGCTGCTGGCCGCCATGCGGAAGGACGCCGACTGCGTCGTGCACGAAGTGCGCGCGGACGGCGGCGCGGCGCGCAACGACCTCCTGATGCAGTTCCAGGCCGACCTGCTGGGCGTGCCCGTCGTGCGGCCGCGGGTGACGGAGACGACGGCCCTCGGCGCCGCCTACCTCGCCGGCCTCGCCGTCGGCTTCTGGTCGTCGCGCGACGAGATCGCGGCGCAGTGGAAGAGCGAGCGCCGGTTCGAGCCGCAACTGCCGGCCGCGCGGCGCGACGAGATGATGGCGCGCTGGTCGCGCGCGGTCGCGCATGCGCGCGCGTGGGCGGCGCCCGACCACGCTTGAGCCTCGCGTGCGGCCGCGCCGGCGCGGTTCGGGCACAATCGATGCAATATTGTCATCGATTCGTTCCGGCGGGAGGCGTCTTGAAATTCCTGAAGTTCTTCTTTTCGACCGCGCACGCGGTGCTCGGCTTCCTGTTCGTGCTCGTGTCCGTGCTGATCACGGTGCTGGCCGTGCAGACCGGCTGGCAGGCGGTTGGCGCCGAGGCGGCGGAAAGCGCCGAGATGGCCATCGAAGCGATCGGCCTGCTGGCCATCGCCGTCGTCTCGCTGCAGATCGCGCAGACCATCACCGAGGAAGAAGTCGTGCGCGACGCCCACATCAGCGCGCCCACGCGCGTGCGCCGCTACCTGTCGCGCTTCATGGTCGTCGTCGTGGTCGCGCTGTCGATCGAAGGCCTGGTCGGCACGTTCAAGGCCCTGCACGAAGAGCCGGAACTGCTGCCGCATGCGGCGTCGGTGCTCGTCGCCGCGGGCTTGCTGATGGCCGGCTGGGGCGTGTTCATCCGCATGAACAAGTCGGCGGAAGTGCTCGAGCCGGAGGCGATGGAGGCGGCCAAGAGCGAGGATGCGAAGGTGGACGAGTAGGTTCTAGCGGTCGCGCAGGCGTGCGAGGTTCTCGATCATCCGCGCCTGCAGCGTCGCGCGCCAGTCATCCGTGAGCCATGCCGCGGCCAGCGGAAACGCAGCCTCGATGCGCGCCAGCAGCGTGTCGAGATACGCCGCGCAGGCGTCGCGCCCTGTGAAGCCGAAGCGGACGGCATCGGCGAGGACGGCGTCCCGCGCGATGTCGAAGCGACTCCTGGACAGTTGCATGACCAGCCGGCGCGGCGTTTCTGCCGGATTCGGCACGACGTCGAATGCCGGCGCGAGGCGCCAGCCCTTGCGGCCCCGCCCATGGACGATCGCGTGGTTGCGCACATGGTCGTCGTCGTTTCCGCAAACGGCGTTGAAGACCATGCGGCCGAACAGTTCGATGCCATCCTCCGGCGGCGCGCCGACCCGGCGCAGTTCTTCGGCCAGGCGCGGGTAACTCCAGCGGTCGGTGTGGGCCGGATTGTCCGGATATTCCGCCTGCAGCAGCGTCGCCGCGCTGACGCACATGAAGCGCCGGTCGCCGTCGCGATCGAAGCGGCGCACGCGCAGGACGCTGCGGCCTCCCGGAGCTGGATGCAGGATGGTTTCCGCCACATCCAGCCCGCTCGCCGCGCCCCATTCGCGGGCGAAGTGTTCGAGGCGTGGGATGTCGGCCGGGTCCATGTGCATCCGCGGCTTGACCAGCCAGAAGGCGCCGGCGTCATCGCGTACGGTCGCTTTCGGACGGGCGCCGCCGACGCTGGCCGTCTGCACCAGCCGGCGCCGGATGGCCGGCCGGACCGGCGGCCGGTGTTCCGCCAGCGCGGCCAGTTCCTCGACCAGTTGGTCGAGCAGGGGCAAGGGTGGGCTGTTCAACGCCGCGCCGGAAAACCGGGGTGTCGACCCGACGGCGAGCGCGCCCCAGCGATCGATATTGCCGGCCTTGATCAGGTAGTGCAGCGGCGGGGCGTCGGCGGGCAGGTTGTATTCGCGCCGCAGCAAGGCCTGGCCCCAGGCATCCGGGCACGCATCGCGCAAGACGTCGTGCAATCCCTGGTAATGCCGGGTCCTGTACTGGATGCCGGGTATGAACGGCAGATTCACGGGGTCGATTGCCCAGGCGAGTCCGCTGTCGACGTACGACGGCGCATACATGAACGTGCCTTCGCCGGGCGCGCTGGCCACGTAGCGGCCCACGGTGACCCACGCACCGTCGTCCGGACGCTGCAGGTACACATACAGCGGCTTAGAAATAATCGGCATCGGCCGCGGCCCCTTGCTCCTGTCGCGTTGGCCGGACCCGCTTGCCCGGCGCCTTGCGCCAGAGTTCGGGTTTCAAGGCTGGCGTGGCTTCATCCGCCATGCCCAGGGTCAGCAGCGCATTCAGGTAGGCACCGGCGCCGACGCCGGGATCACCCCGTTCCAGGCGCCGCAGCGTGGCTTCGGAAATACCGAGCCGCCGGCACAGGTCGGCGGCCGTGATGCGCTGCTGCATGCGCTGCACGTTGACGCTGCGGCCCCATTCGACCAGGCGTTCCTGGACGAGCGTCGGCCACATGTCGGCGTTCGAGAGTTTTTTGGGCATGTGCTGACACTATCAAAGAACACGGCTTACAGCAAGTAAGCGTTTATCTATGAATGCTTTGTTCAATGAATACTTTCATAGATGGCGTTTTACGATGCATAAAACGTTATCTATGAATGGAGTTGGCAACGTTCGCAGCGCCCATCCATGCGCTGGCATGGAATCGGCGGCGCCTATTGCAATATAAATAGTGTGATTTAGAGCAATGGTGAAATTGTGAGAGCTTTTCGTTCACTTTCATCGATATACTGCCCGGTAATATTTCTTACCTTTCTTTTATGTTTGCCGGGCAAATCATCCTTCCTGAACATGCCGATTTCGACTGCCTGCTGAAGCAGGTATTGGCCTGGTGGCCGGAGGAATTGGCGGGAGATGCCGGCGACGATGCCGGGGCGCGGCAATCGTCGGTCGCCCGCCTGTACGAAACCAGCATCGCGCCGCGGGCGATCCAGTCGGCCAGCATGCTGCTGCTACAGCTCGACTGGATCCTGTTCGGGATCGTCATGGATTTGTCGCGCAAGGTGTCGCGGGTGCGCGTGCGGGATATCCGGCCGCAACTCATCAAGGATAGATTCCACGCGCTGCTGACCCACAGCGCATTGCCGCAACTGCTCGGCGAAAGACAGTGGGATGGATCGTTCGAGCGCGATGAACTCGTCAATTATTTGCGGGTCGAGGACATGGCGACGGTGTGACCGCGCACCACGCAGACCGGGCATGCAAAATCGATGATGGCATCAGGGCGCGGCGGACCCGAGAATCGGGTTTTCCTCATTCTCGAGAATGCTCATGTCCGCAGTATCGATGGTTGCGCTCGCGTGTATCGCCCTGAATTTCGTACGCGCGGGCTGTGCTCACTTTCTTCGTTTCCGTGAAATGTGCAGTATGCTGGCCGTCCGCGGCTGGCCCGCGCCCCGGGCGATGCTTGCCGCCGGGTCGGCCATGCAGATCGTGGCCGGCCTGGGGTTGCTCTGGCGGCCGTCGCGCCACGCCAGCGCGATTGCATTGCTCGCATTTACGATCTGCGCCAGCGTAACCCTGCTCGACTTCTGGCGCCTGTCGGGACGGGAGCGCGTTGGCGCCGCGAACGGTTTTTTCAGCAACGTGGCGGTCTGCCGAGGCTTGCTGCTGGCGTCGATTTTCTGAGGATGGCACACATGACGATCGGTCCCGACTGGGATGACCTGCGCGTCCTGCTCGCGGTGGCGCGGCATGGTTCGCTCAACGGTGCCGCGCGCGTCCTCGGCCTGACCCAGCCGACCGTGAGCCGCCGCGTTGCCGCCATCGAAGGGCGTCTCGCCATCCAGCTGTTCGACCGCGACATGTACGGCATGGTGCCGACCGCCGCCTGTGCCGGACTGCTCGCTGGCCTGGAGCGCATGGATGCCGAAGCACAAGGTGTACTGCGCAAGCTGGCGGCGACCGGGGACGGCCTTGAAGGCGCGCTGACGATTACCAGCATCGACTGGCTCGGCGCCGCCTTCGTGGCGCCCCTGCTGGCACGCTTCGGCGCGCAGCACCCCGGGTTGACGCTGCGGCTCATCAACGAAAAGCGCAACTTCAATCTGGCGGCCCGTGAGGCGGACCTGAGCGTGGCGTTCCGCCGGATCGAACAGGACAACCTCATCCAGCGCCGCCTCGCCACCGTTCCCTACAGCCTGTTCGCCGCGCCCGGCTATATCGAACGCCACGGTCTGCCGGACCCGGCGCAGCAGGGGCGCGGCCACCGCCTGGTGTTGATCGAACCGCAGGCGGACGTCTTCCTGCACGACGCATGGATCCGCGCGGTGCTGCCCGATGCGCACGTCATACTGCGGGCCGGCGACATGCATACGGTCGTGGCCGCGACGCTGGCCGGGGAGGCGATCGGACACATACCCCGTCCGCTGGGCGAATCGTTCGCGCAGTTGCACCGCCTCGTGGTTCCGGCGTCCGATCCGGCACTCGACCTGCGCCTCGGCTTCCACGCCGACATGCGCGAGAACGTCCGCTTGCGCGCGCTCGTCGATTTCCTGGCGGCGGAATTGCCGACCCGGCTGGAGCGCACGGCGTCCTGACGCGCCCGCCCTGCACGCGCGTGGCCGGGGCATGCAGAATCGATGATGGCGGAGGCGCCGGCGCCGCTTCGATAATGCCCGTGTCAACAGGAGGAACCCATGACCGACACGACATCATCGACGTCCGCGCCGCGCGGGCGCCACCTCGCCGCGCTCGCCTTGCTGGCATTTTCCCACCTCATCATCTCGCTCGACTACACGATCGTCTTCGTGGCCCTGCCGTCGATCCGCACGGCCCTCGGCTTCACGCCGCAGACGTTGCAATGGGTGGTCAGCGCGTACATCGTTCCGTATGGCGGGCTGCTGCTGCTCGGCGGCCGCGCGTGCGACCTGTTCGGCCGGCGCAGGATGCTCGTCGCCGGCTTCGCGCTGTTCGGACTCGCGTCGCTCGCGGGTGGCCTGGCGGCGGGGCCAGGACTGCTGCTGGCGGCGCGTGCCGTGCAGGGCGTCGGCGCGGCCCTGCTGTTTCCGGCCACGCTGTCGCTCATTACCGTCAGCTTCGCGGAAGGACGTGAACGGCATTTCGCCCTGTCGGTCTGGGCCGGCGTGGGCGGCAGCGGCATGGCGCTGGGCGCGCTGGCCGGCGGCCTGCTGACGGAGATGTTCGGCTGGAGCGCCGTCTTCCTCGTCAACGTGCCGCTCGTCGTTGCCGGGGCGCTCGCCGCGTTGTTCGTGATCGCGCCGGATGCAGTGCGCACCGGACGGCGCGACGTCGATGCGGCCGGGGCGCTCGCGGGTACGCTTGGCATGACGCTACTCGTCTACGTGCTAGTGCGCGGGCCCGAGCATGGCTGGGGCGCGGCACCCATCCTCGCGGCGGGCCTGGCTGCCGTGCTGCTGCTGGCGGGATTCGTCGCCATCGAACGGCGCGTGCGCGATCCGCTGCTCCCGCCGTCCCTGTTCGCGGCGCCGGGCCTGGCGCCCGGTCTCGCCGTGATCCTGCTGTTCAGCGCCACGTTCGGCTCGCTGCTGTATTTCCTGACCATGTATTTTCAATCCGTGCTGCACTTCCCGGTGTGGCAGGCCGGCCTTGCCTACGTACCGCTGTATTGCGTCATCATCGTGATGTCGTCGCTGGGTGGCCGCGTTGGCGGTCGTCTCGGGCCGCGGCACGGCCTGCTGATCGGCCTGATAATGGGCGGCATCGGCATGCTGCTGACGGCCTGGGCGATGGCACGGGCGAGCGGTTATGCCGGACTGCTGCCGGGCCTGTTGTTGTACAGCGCGGGTATGGGCATGACGTTCACGATCATGTTCGCCACGGCGACGATGGGCGTCCCGGCCCACCGGCAAGGCGTCGCGTCCGGTGCAGCGTCGACCTGCCAGCAACTGGGCAGCGCCATCGGCATCGCGCTGCTCGTGCCGCTGTCGGAACGCTGGCCGGACATGGTCACTGCGCTCGCGGCCGTCCACGGCACGGCCGCGTTGGGCGTCGTCGCGATGATCGCGATCGTGGTCCTGCTGGTACGGCCACGGCAGCCTGTCGGGCGCGCCGTCCGGCTGGACATTGAAATGCACAAATAAATATCGATGAGAACCCGATGACCATCATGACCCGCCCCGAAGACGCACCCCACGCGTTCCAGGCCGTCTGGAACCGCCATGACATGGAAGCCTTGCGCACCTTGTTCCACGACGACGCGACCTTCGTGAACCGGTTCGGCCGCTACGTGCGCGGCATCGACGCCATCGTCGACATGCATGTCCCGATCCACGCCACCGTCTACAGCGATTCCACGCTCGACAACGAATTGATCGACGTGATCCCGATCGGCGCCGATGCGGCGGTCGTGCATTTCTGGAGCCGCCTCGCGGCCGGTCCGGCGCATCCGGCCGGTGCGCACGCCGTCGATACCCTGATTCTTGCCGTGCTGACGCGGCAGGCCGGCGCCTGGCGCATCAAGGCGCTCGAGAATGTCACGCTGACGAATCCGAAAACGGGGGAAACGGTTCTGAGAGACATTGCCTGAGATTTTCGTATTGGCAACATCGACAGATATCAAACAATGCTTTATTGCAATCATGTATGCTGCCGACTGGTCCTGACGAATGGAAGGCGGCATGAATATCAAACACTGGAAAATTGGTAATCGGCTGGGCGGCGCATTCGGACTGCTGCTCGTTTTGCTGGGCGCATGCATCTGGTTCGGCATTGCCAGCCTACACTTGTTGAACGAAGGTACGTCGAAGATCGTCGACGAGGATTATCCGAAGACGGTCCTCGCCTACGAAAGCCTCGATGTCGTGAACCGCAATGCCCGCGCCATGCGCAATATGCTGCTGTGGGACAAACCCGAAGAAGTGGCGCGGGAACGGCAGACCGTGCTCCAGAACCGACAGGAAAATACTGCCAATCTCGACAAGCTGGCGGCACTGATCCAATCCGACGAAGGCAGGATCAAGCTGAAAACCGTGCAGGACGCCAGGGAGGTGTATCGCACGTCGCAGCAGGCCTTTCTCGACATGATGGACGCCGGTAAAAAGCCGGAAGCCGCGGCCTTTCTGCTGAATCAGGTCCGCAAGGACCAGCGCAGCTATTTCGACGCCGTGCGGGAATTGATCAAATTTCAGGATGCGCGCGTGCTCGACAGCGGCCAGCGCGCCGAGGAGACTTACCGGTCGACGATCGCGTGGCTGATGGGATTGGCGGCCGTCGCGCTCGTCCTCGGCACGATCGTGGCCATCTGGATCACGCGGTCGATCACGCAGCCGCTGCGGCAGGCGGTGGACGTGGCCCGCACCGTGGCCACCGGCGACCTGAGCGCACGGATCGAGGTGCACTCCGCCGACGAAACCGGCCAGCTGCTGCAAGCCCTGCGCGACATGAACGAAGCGCTGGTCAACATCGTCGGCGAGGTGCGCAGCGGCACCGAGACCATCGCGTCCGCGTCGCACCAGATCGCGTCCGGCAACGCCGACCTGTCGTCGCGCACCGAGGAGCAGGCCTCATCGCTGGAAGAGACGGCGTCGTCGATGGAAGAGCTGACGTCGACCGTGAAGCAGAATGCGGATAACGCGCGCCAGGCGAACCAGTTTGCCGTGTCCGCGTCGGAAGTGGCGGAGAAGGGCGGCGCGGTGATGACGGAAGTGGTCGAGACCATGGGCGCGATCAATGAATCGGCGCGCAAGATCGTCGACATCATCGCGGTCATCGACGGCATCGCCTTCCAGACCAATATCCTGGCGCTGAACGCGGCCGTCGAAGCGGCGCGCGCCGGCGAGCAGGGCAGGGGCTTTGCGGTGGTGGCGTCCGAAGTGCGCAACCTGGCGCAGCGCAGCGCGGCGGCCGCGAAGGAAATCAAGGCGCTGATCGACAACTCCGTCGAAAAGGCGGACGCCGGCAGCAGGCTGGTCGACCAGGCCGGCACGACGATGCGGGACGTGGTCGAGAGCATCCGCCGCGTGGCGGACATCATGGGCGAGATCAGCGCGGCCAGCCAGGAGCAGACCGACGGCATCGGGCAGGTGCAGCTGGCGATCTCGCAGATGGACCAGACCACGCAGCAGAATGCCGCGCTGGTCGAAGAGGCGGCCGCGGCGTCCGAGCAGTTGCGGGAGCAGGCGGGCAAGCTGTCGCAGACGGTCGCCGTGTTCAGGCTGGGCGGTGCTCACGACCGGGCCGTGCCGGTACCGGCCGTGCAGCCGAAACAGGCGGCGCCGGCCATTGCGCCGCCGGTGAGCAAGAAACCCGCCGCGCCGGCCAGGACGCCGGCCAAGGCGTCGACAGAGCGGCCGCGTGCCAGGCATCTGGCCGGCGCCGGCACGGGCGACGAGTGGGAAGAGTTCTAATTAAAACCCGATCCGCCCCTTGCCCGGCGTGGGCTTGAGGCGGATGTCGTCCACCTTCACATGCGCGCGGCCATCGGCCACGGCATACCCGAGCCCATCCAGTAGAGTCTTGCGCAAATCCCGCGGCGACACGCCCGCCAGCTTGTCCAGCACGACGTCGCCCAGCATCGGATCGAACGCCGCCAGGTTCAGCTCGCGCAGCAGCCCCGCATACATGCGCTGCGCGATGCCGGCCGCCTGTTCCGGCGTCGGCGCCGGGACTTCGTAGACGGCCATGCGGTTCAGCAGCGGGTGCGGGATGCCCTCGGTGGAGTTCGCCGTCAGTACCCAGAAGATCTGCGAGGCGTCGATGTCGACGTCGATGAATTCGTCGCGGAAGGCGCTGGCCGTTTCCGGTTCCAGTAATTGATACAGCGCCGCGAGCGGGTCGGATTGCGAGGAGCCCGTCGCCTTTTCCACCTCATCCAGCACGATCACCGGGTTCGCGAACTGTCCGCGTACGAGCCGTTCAGCCACCTTGCCGCACTTGGCGCCGCGCCAGCTGGCCGAGCTGCCCGTGATGACGAAGCCGGCCGACAGGGCGTTCATGCTGATCAGCTCGCAGTCCGTGTGCATGACCTTCGCCAGCCGCTTGGCGAAATGGGTCTTGCCCACGCCCGGGCCGCCCAGCAGCAGGATCGGCATGACGTTGAATCCCTTGTCGCCAACATGGGCCAGGCGCAGGTAGCGCGCGAGGTCGTCCAGCACTTCGTCGAAATTGGGACATTCCTCGAACAGCGGATCGAGGGCGTCGATGGAAGAGGGGGTGGTGACGAAACGTTCCGCGCCGGTCTCGAGCATGCGCTCATAGAATGCTTCGAGCTCGGGCGAACGTCCGCGGCTACGGTCGAGCGCGCCCTGTACTTCATTGAGATCGTAGACGGCACGACTGCGGGCCAAAGTAATGCTCATGGCGTTCTCCTGCACGGTAGTACGGACTCACTTATACTGCGAGGCTCGCCCGCAATGGCCGGGGTGATCGCCTCGTCTTCATTCTAACGCGCACGGGATGAAATCGTCGTTCCGGCCGCGTTGTCACTGTTGCCATAAGGCAACCTACCGATAGTCAGGTCTTGTCTTTTATCAAGGGTAAAACACATGTGTGCAGATGAGGTGGCACATGCATTGTTTTACCTAAGTGCCTAATTTTGCTCAACATTTTTACTTGAGGTTCCGTCAAGTAAGTTCGCTAAGTCATTGGTTTCATTAGCAATTTCGCCGTTTTCTAAACGTGAATTCGCTTGACCACAGACAACGCTTCCTCTAAAGTGGGAAACGGTGGCAAAAAGTGCAGTTTTGTGGGAGATCGGTGGGTCTCCCGGCGCCTAAAAATAATCAGACTGATAACTCTCCAAAACTAGGTACAACGTGTTTCAGGGCGCGTCAGCGATCAATCTCGATGCCAAAGGACGGATGTCAATACCGGCCAAGCATCGTGACGCCTTGATGCAGCAATGTGAAGGCCGTATGACGCTCACGAAACACCCGCATGGTTGCCTGTTGTTCTTCCCGCGCCCGGTGTGGGAAGAACATCGCGAACAGATCGCCGCCTGGCCGATGTCGGCACGGGCGTGGCAACGCATTTTCCTGGGGAACGCCTGCGATGTCGAGATGGACGGCGCGGGTCGGGTGCTCATTTCGCCCGAGCTGCGCAATGCAGTTGGTTTGGAGAAAGAAGTGATGATGCTCGGGATGGGGACCCATTTCGAGATCTGGGACGCCGCCAGGCTGGCAGAAAACGAGGCCCAAGCCGTCGCGGGTGGCATGCCCGATGTCCTTTCCAATTTCTCCTTCTAAGGCGCCGCATGAATGTGACTCAGCCGGTGCCCGGTTTGCAGCATCGTACGGTGCTGCTGGATGAAGCAGTCGATGCACTCGCCCTCGAAGGCGAACGCACGGCAGGCATATATATAGATGGCACGTTCGGCCGCGGCGGTCATAGCCGGCTGATCCTGTCGAAACTGGCGCCCGAGGGACGCCTGATCGGTTTCGACAAGGATCCCCAGGCGATCGCGACGGCCGAACAGATGAACGATCCGCGCTTTTCGATCGTGCACGACAGCTTCGCCACGATGCGCGAAGCGCTGGCGGCACGGGGCGTGCACCAGGTCGACGGCATCCTGCTGGACCTGGGCATTTCCTCGCCCCAGGTCGACGATGCGACCCGCGGGTTCAGCTTCCGCAACGATGGTCCCCTGGACATGCGGATGGATACGACACGGGGTATTTCCGCCGCCGCCTGGCTGGCCGAAGTGCCGGAGAAACAACTGGAAAAGGTGATTCGGGATTATGGGGAAGAACGGTTTGCTTTTCAGATTGCAAAGGCGATTGTTGCTGGCCGGGCAGTCGAACCAATTTCAAGCACACGACAGCTTGCCGCAATCGTGGCAAACGCGGTCAAAACCCGGGAGAAAGGCAAGGATCCGGCAACCCGCACCTTTCAGGCTATCCGGATTTTCATCAATCAAGAGCTTGAGGACCTTGAAGCAGGTCTGAACGCCGCCTTCGAACTGCTGAAGCCCGGCGCTCGCCTGTCGGTGATCAGCTTCCACTCGCTGGAAGACCGCATGGTCAAGCAGTTCCTGGCGTCGAAGGCCAAGGTCGAGCAGCCGGACCGCCGGTTGCCGATCCGCGCCGCCGATTTGCCCAAGCCCTTGATGAAGTTGATCAGCAAGACGAAACCCTCCGACGTGGAAGTGGGCGCCAATCCGCGCGCCCGCTCGGCGGTCCTGCGCGTGGCCGAACGGCTGGGAGCTCAAGCATGACGGGCAAGATCAACGTCGTGCTGACGGCGCTCCTCGTCGGCTGCGCGCTGTCGGTCGTGAACGCGCGCTACCAGGCGCGCCACCTGTTCATCGACCAGGAAAAGCTGGTACAGCAGCAGCGCCAGCTCGAGATCGACTGGGCGCAGCTCCAGCTCGACCAATCCACCCTCGGCAAGAACGAGCGCATCGAGCAGATCGCGCGCTCGCAGCTGGACATGGCACCGCTGTCCCCGGCGCGTACCCAATACCTGACGGAAGGCGGTAAATGAAGGCCGGCACCAACGGATCCCGCGTCGCCGCCGCCAAGGGCGTGGCGTTTTCCAAGAGCCCCGTGCTGGCCGTGCGCCTGCCGGACTGGCGCTCGCGCGTCGTCCTGTTCGTGCTGTTCGCCGCCTTCTTCGCGCTGGCCGGACGCGCAATGTGGCTGCAGGGCGTTTCCAACCGCTTCCTGCAGAAGCAGGGCGCGAGCCGCTACGAGCGCACGCTCGAACTGCCGGCCACGCGTGGCAAGATCTTCGACCGCAACGGCATCGTGCTCGCGTCGTCGCTGCCGGTGAAGGCCGTGTGGGCGATCCCCGAGGACGTGCTGGATTCGCCGCGTCCCAAGCTGCGCGAACTGGCGCAACTGCTCGACATGCCCGAGGCCGACCTGCTCAAGAAGCTCGATTCCGACCGCACCTTCGTCTACCTGAAGCGCCAGGTGGAGATGGACGTCATCGCCAAGATCGAGAAGCTCGGCATCGACGGCATCGACACGCGTAAGGAATACAAGCGCTATTACCCGCAGGGCGAGGTGATGGCGCACATCGTCGGCTTCACGAACGTCGAGGACGTGGGCCAGGAAGGCATCGAACTGGCGCAGCAGAAGAATCTCGTGGGCCAGACCGGCAGCCGGCGCGTGATCAAGGACCGCCTGGGCCGCATCGTCGAGGACGTGGGCCTGTCGCGCGAGCCGCACGACGGCAAGGACATCACGTTGTCGGTCGACTCCAAGCTGCAGTACATCGCCTTCAACAGCATCAAGGATGCGGTCGAGAAGTTCCACGCCAAGGCCGGCGCCGCCGTCGTGCTGGACGTGCACACGGGCGAAGTGCTGGCACTGGCCAACTGGCCGACCTACAACCCGAACGACCGCTCGCGCCTGACCGGCGAGCAGCTGCGCAACCGGGTCATCACCGATACCTTCGAGCCGGGTTCGACGTTGAAGCCGTTCACCGTCGCGCTGGCGCTGGACAAGGGCCTGATCAAGCCGACCACGCTGTTCGACACGGGCAACGGCCGCTACCAGACCGGCGGCCACACGATCACCGACACGCATCCGCACGGCGTCATCGACGTCACCACGATCATCCAGAAATCGTCCAACATCGGCACGACCAAGATCTCCGAGCTGCTGTCGGCCCAGGAGATGTGGGAGATGTTCACCAAGGTCGGCTTCGGCCAGGCGCCGCGCTACGGTTTTCCGGGCGCCGCGGCCGGCCGCGTGCGTCCCTACAAATCGTGGCCGATCGTCGCCAAGGCCAACATGTCGTTCGGCCAGGGGATCTCGATGTCGCTGCTGCAGCTGGCGCATGCGTGGCTGATCTTCGCGCGCGACGGCGACGTCATCCCGCTGTCGTTCCAGAAGGTGACCGACAAGCCGGTCGGCCAGCAGATCATTTCGGCGAAGACCGCGGCGCAGATGCGCACGATGGTGGAATCGGTGGTGAGCCCGCAAGGCACGGCGCCGCAGGCCCAGGTGGCCGGCTACCGCGTCGGCGGCAAGACCGGTACGGCGCAGAAAGTCGTCAACGGCCGCTACTCGAAGACGCACTACGTCGGCAACTTCGTCGGCATTGCACCGTTGAGCAACCCGCGCTTCGTCATCGCCGTGATGATCGACGATGCATCGGGGCCGTACCACACCGGCGGCGCGGTCGCGGCGCCGACGTTCGCGACGCTGGCGGCGAATGCACTACGGGCCGCCAATGTGCCGCCCGACTCCACGGTCACCGACATCATCATTCCGGAACATCCTTTCGAGGAGAGTAATTGATGGCCGAGACGCCAAAGATCATCGAATGGATACGGGCCGCCGCACCAGGCGGCCGTCTCGTTTCCGACTCGCGCCGCGTGCGCGGCGGCGACGTGTTCTTCGCCTATCCGGGCGAGGCCGCCGACGGCCGCCGCTTCATCCGCTCCGCCATCGAGAACGGTGCCGCCGCCGTCGTGTACGACGACCGCGAATTCACCTGGGATTCCGCTCTGGATGTGCCGCACCTGGCGGCGCAGGACCTGAAAAAGAACGCCGGCCCGATCGCGCACGCGTACTACGGCGCGCCCGATGCCGCGATGTTCACCGTCGGCGTCACGGGCACGAACGGCAAGACCTCGTGCGCGCTGTGGACGGCGCAGGCGCTGGCTCACCTGAACGAGACCGCGGCCGTCATCGGCACCCTGGGCGTGGGCCTCGTGCGCGGCCGCGCGGAACCGGAATTCGACGCGACCGGCTACACGACGCCGGACGCCGTGCTGCTGGCGACGGAACTCGCGCGCCTGCGCGACGCGGGCGCGACGTCGCTCGCGATCGAGGTGTCGTCGATCGGTCTCGTCGAGCACCGCACGGCCGGCATGCATTTCGACGTGGCCGTGTTCACGAACCTCACGCGCGACCACCTGGACTACCACGGCGACATGACGGCGTACGAAGCCGCCAAGCGCCGGCTGTTCGACTGGCCGGGCCTGAAAACGGCCGTCGTCAACCTGGACGACGAGGCGGGCGTGCGCATCGCGCGGCACCTGCGCAGCGTGCGCCCGGAAGTGGCCGTTCTCGGCTACACCCTGCGCGCCGTGCACGAGCAGCCCGTTCTCGACGGCGTCGCGGTGCTGCGCGCATCGAACCTGCGCAGCCGCCCGAACGGCAGCGAATTCCACATCGAGTCGCCGTACGGCAGCGCGGTCGCGCGCACGCACATGGTCGGCCACTTCAACGCGAGCAACGTGCTGGCCGTGCTGGGCGCGCTGCTGGCGAAAGGCATCGAATTGCGCGCGGCGCTCGACGCCGTCGAGGCGCTCGTGCCCGCGCCGGGCCGCATGCAGCAGCTGGGCGGCCAGGATGCGCCGATGGTCGTGATCGATTACGCGCACACGCCGGACGCGCTGGAAAAGACGCTGGAAGCGCTGCGCCAGGTCGCGCAGGAGCGCGGCGGTGCGCTGTGGTGCGTGTTCGGCTGCGGCGGCGACCGCGATCCGGGCAAGCGTCCGCAGATGGGCCGCATCGCCCAGATGGCCGAGCACGTGCTCGTCACGAGCGACAACCCGCGCAGCGAGGAACCGCGCGCCATCATCGAGCAGATCGTGGCCGGCATGGATCCGCACCACCCGGCGTCGACGCACCAGGCCATCGAGGACCGCGCCGCCGCGATCCTGTCGGCCGTGAAGCATGCCGCGAAGCCGGACGTGATCCTGCTGGCGGGGAAGGGCCATGAGCCGTACCAGGAAATCAAGGGCCGGAAGATTCCGTTTTCCGACGCCGACCATGCCGCGCTGGCACTGACCGCGCGGCTCACCATGATGAGGACCGTCTGATGATTCGTGGCTCGATCGAGCAAGTGCTGGCATCCATCGAAGGCGCGCGCATCACGCGCGACGCGTACTTCCAGGGTGTGTCGACCGATAGCCGGCAGGTGATGCCGGGGTCGCTGTTCGTCGCCCTGCGCGGCGACCGCTTCGATGCCCACGACTTCCTCGGCCAGCTCGCGGACAAGCCGGTGGCGGCCGTCGTCGTCGAGCGCCTGCCCGAACGCTATCCGCTGCCGGCCATCGTCGTGCCGGATACGCTCGCGGCGCTGGGCCGCATCGGCAACTTCTGGCGCCGCCGCTTCGCCATCCCCGTCATCGGCGTTACGGGCAGCAACGGCAAGACGACGGTCAAGGAAATGATCTCGGCCATTCTCGTGGCAGCCCATGGCGCGGAAGGCCGCCTGGCCACGCAGGGCAACTTGAACAACGAGATCGGCGTGCCGCTGACGGTGACGCGCCTCACGGACGCGCACAAGGCCGCCGTCGTGGAACTGGGCATGAACCACCCGGGCGAGATCGCGCGCCTGGCCGCCATCGCCGAGCCGACCGTCGCCCTCGTCAACAACGCGCAGCGCGAGCACCAGGAATTCATGCACACCGTGGAAGCGGTGGCGCGCGAGAACGGCGCCGTGCTGCAGGCGCTGCCGGCGGACGGCGTGGCCGTGTTCCCGGGCGATGACGAGTACACCGGCCTGTGGCGCGGACTGGCCGGGGACCGCAAGGTGCTGACGTTCGGCCTTTCCGATGCATGCGACGTGCGCGCGACGTACACGGTGACCGAATTCGGCAGCGAACTCGCCGTCACCGAGGGTGTCGAACGCTGCACGATCAAACTGAACGCCGCCGGCGTCCACAACGTCCGCAACGCGCTGGCCGCCACCGCCTGCGCGCTCGCGGCGGGCACACCCGTCGACGCCATCGTGCGCGGCCTGGAAGCCTTTGCGCCCGTCAGCGGCCGCCTGCAGCGCAAGCAGGCCGCGAACGGCGCCACGATCATCGACGATACGTACAACGCCAACCCCGACTCCGTGCGCGCCGCCATCGACGTGCTCGCGCAATACCCGTCCCCGCGCATCCTCGTGCTGGGCGACATGGGAGAAGTTGGCACGCAAGGACCTGAGTTTCACCA
The DNA here is from genome assembly GCA_946481275.1 of uncultured Massilia sp. The sequence continues at coordinate 5,779 of CAMLMV010000073.1, read as the reverse complement.
GGAAATCGGTGCCTATGCCGCAAGCCGCGGCATCGACGCCGTGCTCGCGACCGGCGAACTGGCTCGCCACATGGCCGGATCGGGAGCGCAACACTACGAGCAGTTCGACGAATTATTGGCAGCACTGGATCAAAAACTGGGCAGCAAATCTGACGCAACTGTGTTGGTGAAGGGCTCGCGCTTCATGAAGATGGAGCGCGTGGTCCAACACCTGACCGCATCAACCAACACCGGCAAGGAAGCCCACTAGACTTATGCTGCTTTGGCTCGCACAATATTTTCAGGACTATCTCGGTCCGCTGCGCGTTTTTAACTACATCACGTTCCGCGCCGTGTTCGCGACCATCACCGCGATCAGCATCGGCATGCTGTGCGGCCCGGCCGTGATCCGCAAGCTCACCGAGATGAAGGTCGGCCAGGCCGTGCGCACGTACGGTCCGCAGACCCACCTGTCCAAGCACGGCACCCCGACCATGGGCGGCGTGCTCGTCCTGATCGCCATCGGCGTCTCGACCTTGCTGTGGTGCGACCTGTCGAACCGCCTGATCTGGCCGGTCCTCGTCGTCACGCTGGGCTTCGGCGCCATCGGCTGGGTCGACGATTACCGCAAGGTCGTCTACAAGGACCCCGAGGGCATGCGCTCGGGCGAAAAATACTTCTGGATGTCGCTGATCGGCATCACGTCGTCGCTGTACCTCGCGTTCTCCGTGTCGGCCGCGACGCCGTGGGAAGTGTGGCAGCTGTTCTTCGCGTGGGTGCAGTCCGGCTTCTCGATGGACCTGCCGCCGAAGGCCGACCTGATCGTCCCGTTCTTCAAGACCATCAGCTATCCGCTGGGCGTGTGGGGCTTCATCGCGCTGACCTATTGCGTGATCGTGGGCGCGTCGAACGCCGTCAATTTCACCGATGGCCTCGACGGCCTCGCCATCATGCCGACCGTGATGGTGGGCGGCGCGCTGGGCCTGTTCGCTTATCTCACCGGTAACGCGACGTATTCGAAATACCTGTTCATCCCGCACATCCCGGGCGCCGGCGAACTGCTGATCTTCTGCGGTGCGATGGCGGGCGCGGGCCTTGCGTTCCTCTGGTATAACGCGCACCCCGCGCAGATGTTCATGGGCGACGTGGGCGCGCTGGCGCTGGGCGGCGCGCTCGGCACCATCGCCGTCATCGTGCGCCAGGAGATCGTCCTGTTCATCATGGGCGGCGTGTTCGTCGCCGAGACGCTGTCCGTGATCATCCAGGTCAGCTGGTTCAAGTACACGAAAAAGAAGTATGGGCAGGGGCGGCGCGTGTTCCTGATGGCGCCGCTGCACCACCATTTCGAACAGAAGGGCTGGAAGGAGACCAAGGTCGTCGTGCGCTTCTGGATCGTGACGATGATCCTGGTCCTGGTCGGCATCTCGACTCTCAAACTGCGCTGATATGAACTACGACGGCAAAACCGCACTGGTACTGGGGCTCGGCGAGTCGGGCCTGGCGATCGCGTTGTGGCTCGCGCGCTGCGGCGCCCGCGTGCGCGTGGCCGACACGCGTGCCGAACCTGCGCGCCTGCCGCAGCTGCGCGCTGCGGTGCCGGATGCGGACTTCGTCGCCGGCCCGTTCGCGGCCAGCCTGCTGGACGGCGTGGACTTCGTCGCGGTCAGCCCGGGCCTGGCCCCGGACCGCGAACTGGCCGAGATCGCGCCGGCAGCAAGCCAGCGTCACGTGCCGGTGTGGGGCGAGATCGAGCTGTTCGCGCAGGCGCTGTCGAACCTGAAGGCGGAGCGGGGCTACGCGCCGAAAGTCATCGCCATCACGGGCACGAACGGCAAGACGACGGTCACGAGCCTTACGGGCCTGCTGTGCCGCCGCGCCGGCCTCACGACGAAGGTCGCCGGCAACATCAGCCCCGCCGCGCTGGACGTGCTGCGCGAAGTGATCGACGCAGACGAACTCCCGCAAGCCTGGGTGCTGGAACTCTCCAGCTTCCAGCTGCACACGACGTACAGCCTGAACCCGGACGCCGCGACCGTCCTGAACATCACGCAGGACCACCTCGACTGGCATGGCAGCATGGCCGCCTATGCCGCCGACAAGGCCCGCATCTTCGGCGCCGACACGGTCCGCGTGCTGAACCGCGACGACGCGACCGTGATGGGCATGACGGCGCCGGGCGCGAACGTGACGACGTTCGGCACGGGCGAACCGGATGCGCCGGGCAGCTTCGGCCTCGTGAACGAGCGTGGCGTGCTGTGGCTGGCCAATGCGAATCCGGGTGAAGAACCCGAAAAGAAGAAAAAGAAGAACGAGCCGGCCGAACCCGTCGACGTGATCGTCAATCGCTTGATGCCCGCCGACGCGCTGCGCATCCGCGGCCTGCACAACGCCTCCAACGCGCTGGCCGCGCTGGCGCTGTGCCGCGCTTGCGGCCTGCCGCTGGCGCCGCTGCTGCACGGCCTGCGCGAATACCAGGGCGAACCGCACCGCGTGGAGCTGATCACCGGCATCGACAACGTCGAGTACTACGACGATTCCAAGGGCACGAACGTGGGTGCCACGGTCGCCGCGCTGGAAGGCCTGGGCAAGACGTTCGGCGGGACGGACCGCCAGATCCTGCTCATCGCGGGCGGCGACGGCAAGGGCCAGGATTTCAGCCCGCTCGCGGGTCCGTGCTCGCGCTACGTGCGCGCCGTCCTGCTGATCGGCCGCGACGGCCCCGCCATCGGCGCCGCGCTGGCGTCCACCGGCGTGCCGTGCTTCGAGCTGCCGGACTTGCCTAGCGCCGTGCGCCGCGCGAGCGGCCTGGCGAAATCCGGCGACGTCGTGCTGCTCTCGCCCGCATGCGCGAGCCTGGACATGTTCACGAATTACGCGCACCGCGCGCAGGTGTTCATCGACGAAGTGCGCGACATCGCGCTCGAGAAGGGACAGGAGATCTGATGGCTTTCCAGATTCCCTTCCGGTTCGGCGGCAGCGCCAGCGATGCGGGAAACGGCGCCATCGCGACGCGCGCACGGCCGTCGCGCATGATGGAATACGACCAGCCGCTCGTGTGGGTCGTCGTGCTGCTGATGCTGTTCGGGATGGTGATGGTGTACTCGGCATCGATCGCGCTGCCGGATTCGCCCAAGTTCGCCTACCTCGCCGGCAAGAACAATTATTTCCTGGTGCGCCAGGCCATGTTCATCGCGATCTCGATGGTGACGGGCCTGTTCGTCTTCCGCATCCCCGTCGCGACGTGGCAGCGTTTCGCGCCCATGATGTTCGTCGCCACCCTGGTCCTGCTGGCGATGGTGCTGATCCCCGGCGTCGGCGTGGTCGTCAACGGCGCCCGGCGCTGGCTGTCGCTGAAGATCTTCAACCTGCAGCCGTCCGAGATCATGAAGGTCGTTTCGGTGTTGTATGCGGCCGACTTCACGGTGCGCAAGCAGCAGTACATGCACAAGCTGACGAAAGGCTTCATGCCGATGGCCGCCGCGATGGCGCTCGTTGGCGCGCTGCTGATGCTGGAACCCGACCTCGGCGCGTTCGGCGTCGTCGTCTGCATCTCGATGGGCATCCTGTTCCTCGGCGGCTTCAACATGATCTGGTTCGGCGGCATCGGCGCCATCCTGGTACTCGTGTTCTCGACCATCATCGCGCTGTCGCCGTTCCGCCGCGCGCGCATGTTCGCGTACATGAATCCGTGGGAAGAGGGCAATGCGCTGGACAAGGCGTACCAGCTGACGCACTCGCTGATCGCGTTCGGCCGCGGCGAGTTCTTCGGCGTGGGACTCGGCGGCAGCGTGGAAAAGCTGCACTACCTGCCGGAAGCGCACACGGACTTCATCATGGCCGTCATCGGCGAGGAACTGGGCCTGGTCGGCGTGCTCGTCGTGATCGGCCTGTTCTACTGGCTCGTCAAGCGCGCCTTCGACATCGGCCGCCAGGCCATCGCGCTGGAACAGCACTTCGCCGGCCTCGCCGCGAAAGGCATCGGCATCTGGATCGGCGTGCAGGTGTTCATCAACATGGGCGTGAACCTGGGCCTGCTGCCCACGAAGGGCCTGACGTTGCCGCTGATGAGCTACGGCGGTTCCGGCGTGCTGTTCAACTGCGTCGGCCTCGCGATCCTGCTGCGCATCGATTACGAGAACCGGGTACGGATGCGGGGAGGCCGGCAATGACCAAGAGACTCATGATCATGGCGGCCGGCACGGGCGGCCACATCTTCCCCGGCATCGCCATCGCGCAATCGATGCGCGAGCGCGGCTGGGAAGTCTCGTGGCTGGGCACGATGCACGGCATGGAAAAGGACATCGTGCCGAAGCACGGCATCCAGATGGATTCGATCGACTTCGCCGGCATGCGCGGCAAGGGCATTGCGCACACGGTGTCCGGCGCGTTCAAGCTCGTCGCCAGCTTCGCGTCGTGCCGCAAGTATCTCGCGCTGCGCAAGCCGGACGTCGTGCTGGGCATGGGTGGCTACGTCACGGTGCCGGGCGGGATGATGGCGCGTTCGCGCGGCATTCCGCTGGCGCTCGTGAACGCGGATGCCGCGCTGCTCCTGTCGAACAAGACGCTGACCCCGATCGCGCAGCGCGTGCTGTTCGGCTTCCCGGCCGATTTCGGCAAGGCGGCGGGTAAAGCCGTCGTCACGGGCAACCCGGTGCGCAAGGAAATCCTCGAGATGCCGTCGCCGGGCCACCGCTTCGCCGGCCGTACCGGTCCGCTGAACATCCTCGTCGTGGGCGGCAGCCTGGGCGCGAAGGTGCTGAACGACAGCGTGCCGGCCGCGCTGGCGCTGATCCCGGCAGGACTGCGGCCGACGGTCACCCACCAGTCGGGCAAGAAGAACATCGACGCGCTGCGCGCGGCATACGCGCAGGCGGGCGTGCAGGCCAACGTGGTCGACTTCATCGACGACATGGCGGCGGAGTACGCGAACGCGGACCTCGTGATCTGCCGCGCGGGTGCGATCACCGTGTCGGAACTGACGGCAGCGGGCGTCGCGAGCGTGCTCGTGCCGTTCGTCGCCAGCACGACGAGCCACCAGCGCGACAACGCGACCTGGATGGCGGGGCAGAAGGCGGCCGTGCACCTGCCGCAGGGCGAACTGAATCCGCAGCAGCTGGCAAGGCTGCTGCAAACCACCACGCGCGACGACTGCCTGGCGATGGCCGAGGCGGCGCAGGCGGTGGGAAGGCGCGACGCCAATGCGGCGATCGCGCGCGTACTTGAAGAACTGGCGAACGGCGGACAATGAAACACAAGATCAAACACATTCACTTCGTCGGCATCGGCGGCAGCGGCATGAGCGGCATCGCGGAAGTGCTGCTCAACCTCGGCTATAAAGTGTCGGGCTCGGACCTCGCGTCGAACGCGGCCAGCCAGCGCCTGCAGCAGCTGGGCGCGGACGTGCGCATCGGCCACGCGGCGAACAACATCGCCGGCGCGGATGCCGTCGTCACCTCGACCGCCGTCAACGAAGCGAATCCCGAAGTCGTCGCCGCGCGCGCCGCGAAAGTCCCCATCGTCCCGCGCGCCATCATGCTGGGTGAGCTGATGCGCCTGAAGCGCGGCATCGCCATCGCTGGCACGCACGGCAAGACCACGACGACGAGCCTCGTCGCCTCCGTGCTCGCGCAGGGCGGCCTCGATCCGACGTTCGTCATCGGCGGGCGCCTGAACAGCGCCGGCGCCAACGCGAAACTGGGTACGGGCGACTACATCGTCGCGGAAGCCGACGAGTCGGACGCGTCGTTCCTGAACCTGTCGCCGATGATCGAGGTGATCACCAACATCGACGCCGACCACA
>CAMLMV010000072.1 GCA_946481275.1 uncultured Massilia sp. | reverse complement strand
ACATCACCCTTTCACGGTGAGTACCGGGGTTCGAATCCCCGTGGGGACGCCAAGAATACGGCAAGCAGTCAATCGGTAACCAAGCAGTTTTAGGTCCCCATCGTCTAGAGGCCTAGGACATCACCCTTTCACGGTGAGTACCGGGGTTCGAATCCCCGTGGGGACGCCAGTCAAAGACCGGAGCAGACCACCCGCACATGCGGAAAGGTGCTCCGGTTTTTCTTTGGGTCCGCGACCATGCACAACGATCAACGCTCCACGACTCTCGCCATCTTCTGCAAGGTGGTCGACAACTTCGGCGACATCGGCATCTGCTGGCGCCTCGCGCGGCAGTTCCACGGCGAGCATGGCATCGCGGTGACCCTGTGGGTCGATGATCTCGCCAGTTTTCGCCGCATCTGGCCGGCCGTCGATGTCGATGCCTTTGAACAGATCGTGGACGGCGTGCGCGTCCTGCACTGGCGCGACCAGGACGGCACCTGCGAGCCGCCTGATGTGGCCGACATCGTCATCGAATTCTTCGGCGTCGACATCCCGCCGGGCTATATCGCCGCGATGGCGCAGCGCGAGCCCCGGCCCGTGTGGATCAATTACGAAGGCCTCAGCGCCGAGGCGTGGGTCGAGGGCTGCCACGCGCTGCCGTCGATGCATCCGCGCCTGAAGCTGACGAAGCATTTCTTCTTCCCGGGTTTTACGGACAAGACGGGTGGCCTGCTGCGCGAACGCGATCTGCTCGACGCGCGCGACCGCTTCCAGGCCGACGGGGCGGCACGTGCCGATTTCCTCGCGCGACTTGGCGTGACGACGGACGAGGCAAGCGCGCTGACAGTCAGTCTGTTTTGCTATCCGCACGCGCCGGTCGCGGCGCTGTTCGCCGCGTGGCGCGACGGCGGGACGCCCGTCACGTGTCTCGTGCCGCAAGGCGTCGCGCGCGAGCAGGTGGCGGCGTTCGTCGGCGCCGGCGCGGTGGCGACGCACGGCAACCTCACCGTCCGCACCATCCCGTTCCTGTCGCAGGACGACTACGACCGCGTGCTGTGGTCGTGCGACGTGAACTTCGTGCGCGGCGAGGACTCCTGGGTACGCGCGCAATGGGCGGGCCGACCGTTCATCTGGCACATTTATCCGCAAGATGAAAACTTGCATCATGTTAAACTCCGCGCGTTCCTGCAAAAGTACGCGGAGAACCTGGACAGCCTGATCGATTTTTCCCTGCGCTGGAATGGCGTAGAAAGCGAAAAGCCAGCCGATTGGCCGGGCCTGTGGACATCGCTGCAAGCCAGTTTGCCAACGATACTTTCACGCGATGCCGAGTGGCAGGCGCGGATGTTGGCGAATGGCGACCTGGTGAGCAACCTGCTGGATTTCGCCCGGTCGCTGCGGTAGGCGACGGGCGAGGAACATGGTATCATGCTTGATTACTGCAACTCATTTTTAGGTTAAAACCCTCCTATGAAACCCGCAAAAGAAATCCGTGTCGGCAACATCATCATGGTTGATGCCAAGCCTTTCATCGTGCTGCGCTCCGACGTCAATGGCTCGAGCCGCACGGGCTTCACGTACAAGTGGAAGATGAAGAATCTTCTCACCAACGCACCGCTGGAAAACGTGTTCCGCGGCGACGACAAGTTCGACGTCGTCGTCCTGGACAAGAAGCCGGTGACCTACTCGTACTTCGCCGACCCGCTGTACGTCTTCATGGATGAAGAGTACAACCAGTACGAAATCGAAGAAGAAAACATGGGCGACGCGATCAACTACCTGAAAGACGGTATGGAATGCGAAGCCGTGTTCTACGACGGCAAGGCCATCTCGGTCGAACTGCCGATCACCATCGCGCGCAAGGTCATCTACACGGAACCGGCCGTCAAGGGCAATACCTCGGGCAACGTCCTGAAGGAAGCCAAGCTCGAGAACGCCATCGAATCGAAGCAGTTCACCATCCAGGTGCCGCTGTTCGTCAACCAGGACGACACGATCGAGATCGACACCCGTACCGCCGAGTACAAGAAAGTCGTCCGCAACTAAGCCGACGCACTCTCCGAAAAAAACGCTGTCCATCGGGCAGCGTTTTTTTTCGTCCGCAGGGTCCGACACGCGTGCATGTCACATAAGCAAGATGCTGTTATGCTGGAGCATTCTCGAGGGGGATGCATGGATCGCAGGGATTTCGTTCGACTGGGATTGGCGGCGAGTACCGCGGCCGGCATGACCGCGCCGGCAGCCGGCAAGGAACTCGATGCCGTGCTGGACGCCGGCGTGCGCGAGCAGCAGGCGCTCATGGAAACGGGCAAGCTGACGTCGAAGTCGCTCGTGCAGCGCTACCTGGCGCGCATCGCCGCCGTCGACAGGGCCGGGCCGCGCCTGAACGCCGTCATCGAACTGAATCCCGACGCCGTCCGGATCGCCACCGACCTCGACCGCGAACGCAAGGCCGGCAAGGTGCGGGGCCCGCTGCACGGCATTCCCGTCCTGCTGAAGGACAATATCGCGACGGGCGACAGGATGAGCACGAGCGCCGGCTCGCTCGCGCTGGACGGCGTGCGCGCCGCGCGCGATGCGTTCGTCGCCGCACGCCTGCGCACGGCCGGCGCCGTCATCCTCGGCAAGACCAATCTGTCCGAATGGGCGAACATGCGCTCGACGCATTCCGTCAGCGGCTGGAGCGGCCGCGGCGGGCAGACGCGCAACCCGTATGCGCTCGACCGCAACACCAGCGGTTCCAGTTCCGGTTCGGGCGCCGCGATGGCGGCCGCGCTCGCCACGCTCGCCATCGGCACGGAGACGGACGGCTCGATCGTGTCGCCGGCGTCGATCTGCGGCATCGTCGGCATCAAGCCGACCCTGGGCCTCGTCAGCCGCAGCGGCATCATCCCGATCGCGCATTCGCAGGACACGGCCGGCCCCATGACGCGCACCGTGGCCGACGCCGCACTGCTGCTCGCCGCGATCGCCGGTGCCGACCCGGACGATGCCGCCACGGGCACGATGCAGGGCAAGCCGGCCGATTTCGCCGCGGCCCTGCGCCCGGATGGCTTGCGCGGCCGCCGCATCGGTGTCGCGCGCAATTTCTTCAACAATCCGGCCGTGAACGCCGTGATCGAAGCCGAACTGGCCGTGCTGAGCGCGCAGGGCGCGACGCTCGTCGACGTGCAGGTACCCAACGTCGACAAGTACGGCGACACGGAACTGGAAGTGCTGCTGTCCGAATTCCGGCCCGACCTGGAGGCGTACCTCGCCGGCTACGCGCCGCATGCGCCCGTGAAAACGATGGCCGACGTGATCGCGTTCAACGACAGGCACGCCGCCCGGGAACTCCGCCACTTCGGCCAGGAACACCTGATCGCGGCGGCGGCCCGGCCGGGCCTCGATGCCGGGGCTTACCGCGATGCGCTCGTCAACAACCACCGCTACAGCCGCGAAGAGGGCATCGACCAGATCCTGCGCGAGGAAAAGCTGGACGCGCTCGTCGCGCCGACGGGCGGCACGGGCTGGCTGACGGATTACATCAACGGCGACCACGATGGCCCGAGCTTCTCGTCGCCCGCGGCGGTGGCCGGCTACCCGCACGTGACGGTGCCGGCCGGCTTCGTGCACGGGTTGCCCGTCGGACTGTCGTTCGTCGGCGGCGCGTGGAGCGAGGCGGCGCTGATCGCGATGGCCTATGCGTACGAGCAGGCGAGCCAGCGGCGCCGCGCGCCCACGTATCCCGCGTCCGTCAACGTTCGCGCCTGACCCAGACGAACGCGCAGACCGACGCCGCCAGCGCGCAGGCGGCGCACACGGCCATCGCCGCGTGGAACGGCGCCAGCAATGCGCGGCCCTGCGCCGTCAGCACGACGCCCAGCAGCGCCGTCGCGATGAGCCCGCCGCCGCGCGCGACGGCGCTGTTGAAGCCGGACGCGACGCCCGTGTGACCGGCGTCCACCGACGACAGCACGGCCGTCGTCAGCGGTGCCGCGACGCACGCCATGCCGACGGCGATGACGAGGATGGTGGGCAGCACGGTCGTCGTATAGCCGCCGTCGCCGATGCGCGTGCCCAGCAGGAATCCACCGGCCACGATCAGCGCGCCAATGGCCAGCGGCAGCCGCGACCCGTGGCTGCCGGCCACCTTGCCCATCAGCGGCGAGCCGATCGCGAGGACGATGGGAAACGGCAGCAGCGCCGCGCCCGCCTGCTTCGCCGAATACTGCAGCGCCTGGATCAGCACGAACGGCACGAGCAGCATCAGCGCGCCGAGGGCGCCGTAGAGCAGGAACGTCATCAGGTTCAGGCCGGAAAAGCTGCTCGACCCGAACAGTTTCAAAGGGAGCATCGCCTTGTCGCCCGCGCGCCGCTCGGCCCACAGGAATCCGAGCAGGACCGCCACGCCGGCCGCCATCGCGCCGCCGGACGCCGCCGTCACGCCCTTGTCGGCCGACGCGGCGGCCAGTCCCCACGTCAAACAGCCGAGGCCGACGCTGGCCAGCAGCGCTCCGGCTGGATCGAGCGCGACGGGCTTGTCGCCGCGCGGCACGCGCACGTAGCGCCAGCCGAGGAGCATCGCCAGCGCCGCGATGGGCAGGTTGATATAGAAGACCGCGCGCCAGCCGACGGTGTCGATCAGCCAGCCGCCGAGCAATGGCCCGACGGCACCCGCCGCCGCGCCGGCCGCGGCCCAGATCCCGATCGCCTTGCCGCGTGCCTTGCCGTCGAACGTGGCGCCGAGGATGGCGAGACTGTTGGGCAGCAGGAAGGCCGCGCCGATGCCCTGCAGGACGCGGCCGCCGACGAGCAGCCACAGCCGCGGCGCCCACGCGCACAGCAGCGAGGCCAGCGCGAACGTCGCGATGCCGGCGAGCAGGATGCGGCGCCGGCCGTAGCGGTCGCCGGCCGCGCCGCCCAGCAGCAGCAACGAGCTCAACGGGAGAAGATAGCCGCTCACGACCCACGACAGGTCCGCGCCCGCACCGCCCAGGTCGCGGCCGATGGCGGACAGGCCCACGTTGACGACGGAGCCGTCGATGAAGGCGAGGCTGCTCGCGAGGATCGAAGTGGCGAGGACGAGGCGGGGGTGGTCGGCGTGGCCGCTCGCCGGCGTACTGTCGGCCAGCGGGCGATCGCAATGGGCCGGCAGCGTGCTCACGTTTCAGCGGGGCGTCGCCGCCTGCTTGGCTTTCGTGAAGACGGGGCCCCATAGCGGGTGGCCGTGCTCGCCCGGTGCCAGGTCGAACGACGGGTCGAGGCGCAGCGCGCGGTCGAACGCCTGGCGGCACGGGCCGGGCCGCGACGTCACGCAATAGCTGAACGCCATGTATTTCAGGGCCGTAAGGCGCGTGGCGAGGGGGCCGTTGTTCACGTCGCGCGCGGACAGGCGCCGGATCGCGCCGTTGTAGTCGCCGTCGTTGTACAGCCGGATGCCTTCCTGCAGGCCCGCGCTGGGCGCGGGCGCGTCGTCGCGGTCGCGCGGCTTTTCTTTCGGCCGCGCCGGGGCTTCGCGTACGGCCGGGGTGTCCCGTTCCACGTTCGAGGTCGCCTTTGGGTGGCTGGGGCTGCGTGCCGGCTTCTTGTCGAAGAGGGGAAAGTCGGCGCAACCGCCGAGCAGGGCGGCCGTCGCGGCCAGCAGGATGGCGTGGGCGAAGCGGTGGGCGTTCATCGGTCTCCGGTCGTGTGTCATCGGGGTTCCGCCGTGAAGTCGACGGAGATCTGGCCGTCGCCGCTCGCCGTGTCGACCTCGAGCACGCGGTCGTGGAAGTTCGGGTTCGTTACCCGGATCGTGTGGCGGCCGGGCGCCAGTACGAGGCGCTTGACGGGCGGACTGACGCCGCGGTCGACGTCGTCCACGTAGACGACGCCCCACGGCTGGATCTGCAGCTTGTAGACATTGCCGTTCGGCGTGACGACGACGCCGGGCAGGCGGGTGTCCTGCGCGGGTTGGGCCTGGGTAGCGGCGATGGGTGCTTGCGGCATGGCTGCCGGGCTCGATGCCGGCGTATCCGGTACGACATAGCCCTCGCTGCTGTCCAGTGCGCCCGCGGCTGCGGCGCCGGTCGCGGCGGATGGTCGATCGGCCTGTTGCGGCAACGTGAGCACGACGTGGTCGAACGAGCCGGAATCGCGCATTTCCGCGAACATGGCGAGCGCCAGGGCGATGAGGACGGCGCCGCCGCCGGCCGCGACGGCCCAGCGTTGCCAGCGGTTCAGGTTCCAGCTCCTGCGCGGCCGCTCGGCCGTCTGCATGAACGCGGGCGGCACGGCTGCGGGCGGCACGTCTGCGGGACCCAGGTCGGGTGCCGGCGTATCGGGCGGCGCCGGCGGCGTCATGTGCGACGCCACCGCGGCGCCGACGGGCGGCCCGAGCGGCACGATGCCGAGCAGGTCGCGCAATTGTTCGATGCTTTGCGGACGGCGCGCCGGATCCGGATCCATGCAGCGGTCGACGGCATTGACCAGTGAATCGCCATAGCCTTCCGCCCGGCCGGCCAGCGGGCCCGTGGGGGCGAGCTCGCGGGTGATGGCGTAGTGGATGATGCGGGCCAGCGCGTTCAGGTCCTCGGCCTCCTGCGCTTCCGGCGGGCCGACGTCGGTGGGGATCAGCAGCGGCTCGCCATTCTCGTGGAACACGATCGTGTCGGGCGTGATGGCGCGATGCGGCATGTGCATCGCGTACTGCAGTTCGAGCGACTGCAGGATCTGGCGGAAGATCTTGCGGCACCAGACTTCGTTGACCTGTTCGGGACTGTACTCGACGATGTCCCTGACGGTGCGGCCTTCGAGGTGCTGCTGCTCCGGTCCGATGGTAGTTAGGCTGGTCATTTTGCTAAGGCATGGGCTTGGCAAAATCATGCCAGATTTGTAGCACCGGTGCCCGAGTACAACTCAACCGTGCGCGCCTGTTACAACTGTTACAGGCGCGCGAGGTTGCGCTGCGCGACCGTCAGTCGTCGATGAAACGCATCTTGAAGTTACGGCCTTTGATGGTGCCGAATTCCGGGCCCAGCGGATTGCCGTCGTTCAGCCGGTCGAACGCCTGCTGCGCGACCCGGCGGTCGAGCGCGACGTAACTGACGAATTCGAAGATGGCGATCTTGCCGACCTGCTCCTTCATCAGGCCCGCGTCGCCGGTGAGGGCGCCCAGCAGGTCGCCCGGCCGCAGCTTGTCCTTCTTGCCGCCGGATACGCACAACGTGATCATCGGCGCGGGGTCGACCGCGCCGTCGTCGTCATCCAGTTCGTCGAGTGCATGCCACTCGGCCGTGAAGCCCTGCGCGTCCTCGATCAGCTTGACCCAGCGCTTTTCGTTCGGCGCGCACAGCGACAGCGCGAGGCCGTTCGCACCCGCGCGTCCCGTGCGGCCGACGCGGTGCACGTGCACTTCCGGATCCTTGGACACGTCGACGTTGAGGACGGCCTCCAGCCCCGCGATGTCGATGCCGCGCGCGGCCACATCGGTGGCGACGAGCACCGCGCAGCTGCGGTTGGCGAAGCGGACGAGCGTCTCGTCGCGCTCGCGCTGTTCCATCTCGCCATACAGTGCGAGTGCGGAAAAGCCCTGTTCGCGCAGGGCGTCCGCGACTTCGCGGCAGCGCGCCTTCGTGTTGCAGAACGCGATCGCGGAACCGGGCCGGTGATGGCGCAGCAGGCGCGCGACGGCATCCACGCGGCCGTCGAAGGCGATCTCGTAGAAGCGCTGTTCGATGCGGGCCGGCGCGTGCGCCGTGTCGACGGCGACCTCGAGCGGATCGCGCAGGAAGCGCGCGGTGGCGGCGCGAATGTCGTCCGGATACGTCGCGGAGAACAGCAGGGTCTGGCGATGCGCGGGGCACTCGCGCACGATGGCCGCGATCTCGTCGTAGAACCCCATGTCCGTCATGCGGTCGGCCTCGTCGAGCACCAGGGTGCGCAGGCGGGCGAGGTCGAGCGTGCGGCGCTGCAGGTGGTCGCGGATGCGGCCCGGCGTGCCGACGACGATGTGCGCGCCGAATTCCAGGGACGTAATCTGCGGACGCATCGAGATGCCGCCCGTCAGCACGACGACCTTGACGTTGCCGATGCCCCGCGCCAGGCGGCGCAGCTCGTTCGCGACCTGGTCGGCCAGCTCGCGCGTGGGGCACATGACGAGGCCTTGCACGGCGAACAGCGTCGGATTCAGCTTCAGCAGCATGCCGATGCCGAACGCGGCCGTCTTGCCGCTGCCCGTCTTGGCCTGCGCGATGAGGTCGCGGCCAGCAAGTGCGAGCGGCAGGGTGGCCGCCTGCACGGGCGTCATGTCTTTATAGCCGAGCTGGTCGAGGTTGGCGAGGAAGGGGGCTGCGAGCTGCAGCGAGGAAAAGGTGGTGTCGGACATGGTGTCGGCGTTTCGTTGGCGCGACGAACCGGCGTTCATGTCGCGTGCTTCAGGGTGCCGGCTTCCAGACAGGCAAGCCGGTGAGGTCCAGATCGGGATCGTGTTTCCAGACCGGCAGGCCGGTCGCATCCGTTTCTGCCAGGTTCATCAGCATCAGCTGTTCCTGTTTCTGTGCCGTGCGGCGCGCCCGGGGGCGCTTGGCGGGCGCAGGATCAGAGGACGGGACAACGGCGGCATCGTCATGCGGCGCCGGCTCGAAGCCGGGCAGGTCGAAGGTCGCGTTGTCTTTCTTGTCTCTCATGCGCTGCACTGGCCCAGAAAACAAAAGCCCGGCTACAAGAGTCGGGCTTGTTGTTACGGTATTTGGTTGCGGGGACAGGATTTGAACCTGTGACCTTCGGGTTATGAGCCCGACGAGCTGCCAGACTGCTCCACCCCGCGTCTGAGAACGCTATTTTAGCGCGAACGGCGCCGAAGCGCAAATCGGGTTTCCAAACCGCTATCTGCCCGGCCCGCGGTCAAGCCACCCGCAGGCGCCACAGCGACGTTACCTCGGCCATGCGTGCCGCCGCCAGCGGGTCGTCGGGATCGCTGGCCTTCGCGTGCGTGGGGCGGATGTCGTGGCGGCCTTCGACCTTCAGCCCGGCCTCGTTAATCCACCCGAGCAATTGATCGCGCGAACGCAGGCCCAGGTGCTCGGCCAGGTCGGACAGGATGAGCCAGCCTTCACCGCCATCGCGCAGGTGCTCTTTCAAGCCCGCGAGGAAACCTTTCAACATGCGGCTGTCGGGATCGTAGACAGCGTATTCGATCGCGGAACTTGGCTTGCCCGGCAGCCAGGGCGGATTGCAGACGACGAGGTCGGCGCACCCCTCGGGATACAGGTCGGCACGCACGATCTCCACCTGTCCGGTGAGACCCAGGCGCTCGACGTTCGCGCGGGCGCAGCCGAGCGCGCGCTCGTCCACGTCGGTGGCGAGCACGCCCTGCAGGCCGCGATGCGCGAGCACGGCCGACAGCACGCCCGTACCGGCGCCGATGTCGAACGCGAGCTTCGCGCCGGCCGGCAGCGGTGCCTGCGCGACGAGCTCGACATATTCGCCGCGCACGGGCGAGAACACGCCGTACCACGGGTGGATGCGCTCGTCGAGGGCGGGAATGAACACGCCCTTGCGGCGCCATTCGTGCGCGCCGATCACGCCCAGCAGTTCGCGCAGCGATGCGACGTACGGTTCCGTCGCCGGCCCATACGCTTCCGTGCACGCTTCGCGCACGTCCGGCGCGCGGCGCAGCGGAATGCCGTGCTCCGCGTCGAACGGGATCAGGAGCATCGCCAGCGTGCGTGCGCGCTGCAGTTGTGCGAGACGGTGGCGGTGAAATTGCTCAGTGAGCGTCGCCGGGGCCTTGCCGGCCTTGGCGCGTTTGGCCCGCGGACCTTTATGGTCGACGCGGCGCACGAGCGCCTGCAGCAGCTGGCGCGCGTTCTGGAAGTCGCCGCGCCACAGCAGCGCCGTGCCGTCCAGCGCGTGGCGCCAGGCCGCGTCGGCGGACATCGTGTCGTCCGCAAGCACGACCTTCTTCGGCGCCGGCCAGCCGCTTTCCGAGCGCCAGCGCGCCGAGCGTTCCTCGCCGTGTTCGATCCAGTGGATGCGCGCCGCGCCGTCGGGAGTCGTCATCGCCGCGTCCGATCAGTGGTGGTGGTGCCAGTGGAGTTCGTTCGACTCGACGAAGGATTTCACGGCATCCGGATTGCCGGTCGCGTGGCGCTTGATTTCGCCGCATTCGCAAATGCCCTGGTAGGGCTGGATGTGCGAGCAGGCGGACACTTTTTGCAAAGTGACCTTGACCGGCCTGGCGCATTTGGCGCACTTGAAGGTCAGGAAACGGGCGGGTTTGTTCATGATGAAAGTGAGCGATGAATCAATGGAAGGGGCGCATTTTAGCACTGCACGGTCACGGCGCTGCTGCCCCCGCCGGCCGGGCGGACGAGCACCTTGGTGGCGATGCGTTCCGTCATCTCCTGCACGTGCGAGATGACGCCGACCTTGCGGCCCAGCGACTGCAGCGCGTCCAGCGCGTCCATCGCGACGCCCAGGGTATCGCTGTCGAGACTGCCGAATCCCTCGTCGATGAACAGCGATTCCACTTTGACGCGGTTGGACGACAGCGAGGCGAGACCCAGCGCGAGCGCCAGCGACACGAGGAACGATTCGCCGCCGGACAGCGAGTTCACGGAGCGCACTTCGCCGCCCATGTCCTGGTCGCGCACCATCAGCGCCAGCGACGGGCCGGCCGTGCTGACGACGCGCTCCAGCCGGTAGCGCCGCGCCAGCTGGGCCAGGTGCGTGTTGGCATAGCCGAGCAGCACGTCGAGCGTGAATTGCTGGGCATAGTTGCGGAACTTCTTGCCGTCGGCCGAGCCGATCAGTTCCGCCAGCTTCGCCCACCGTTCCTCGATGGCGCGCTGGCGCTCGATCTCGGCCATCATCGAGCGTGCGCGCTCGCGGCGCTGCTCGTCCTCGCGGATGCGCAGCGCGAGGCTGGCCGCCGCTTCGTGGGCGGCGTCCCGTTCGGTCTGGGCGCGGCGCAGGGCGGCGGCGACCGAGTCGGCATCCTGGGCCTGCGCGGTGGCCTGTGCGGTTGCGGGAGCGCCGTCCCCGGCCGGCGCATCCGGTTGTTCTATATCTGCCTGCGCCGGCGCCACCTCTTCGCGCAACCGTTCATGCTGCTCGCGCTGCGCGCGGCGTTCGATCAGCACGGCCGTGGCCTGGCGCACGGCCGTGTCCAGTTCCTGCAGGGCCGCGCGTTCCTGGGCGATCCAGGCCGCGCCCACCTGGAGCAGGGCGGCCAGCTGCTGTTCGTTGGCCACGCTTTCCAGTGTGGGATCGCTACCGTCGAAGTCTTGAATCCATTGCGCGAGGCGCTCGCCGGCGTCGGCCAGTTCGCCCTGCAGGTCCGTGATGCGGCGCGCCGCCAGCGACTGCGCTTCCCGTACCCGCGCCTCCGCCTGCGCGGCCTGCAGGCTCGCGGCCTGGCAGGCGTTCACCGCTTCGCGGGCGGTGTTCACGGCGCCGGTCAGTACCTGCTCGACCTCGCGCGCGGCGCGGCCTTCGAACAGTTCCGCACGCTCGGCGCGGCGCGCGGCCAGGTCCGCGTCCAGGCGGGCGAATTCGGCCTCCGCCTCGACGAGGCGCTGGCCGGCATGCGCCACGCGCGCGGCCAGCGCGGCGTGTTCGGCGTCGAGGGTGCCGATGGCGCCCTGCAGCCGTGCAAGGCGCGCCGCCTGGTCGTTCCATTCGCGCGCCTCGTTGGCGCGGGCCTGGCGCCAGCCGGCCGGGTCGCGCTGCCAGTGACCCTGCCAGCCGTCGCCGCACGCTTCGGCCAGCACGGGGTCCAGTTCCGCAAGCAACTCGGCCAGCGTGGCCGCGGCCGCCTCGCGCCGGGCTGCCAGCGCGGCGATGTCGGCATCCAGGCGCGCCAGCGTGCCCTGCGCCGTCTGCGCCGCGTCGAGCAGGCGCGCGTGTTCGCGGTTGGCCTGGTCCCAGGCCTGCTGGGCGGCGTCACGCGTGAGTTCGGCGCGGCGCAGATCCCCGTCGCGGGTCTCGAGTTCTTCGTAGGCCTTGCGCAGCGCGGCCTGTTCCGCGGTGAGCCAGCGGCCGCGGGCGTCGATGCCGGCGTCGCCATCGGGCGCGTCCGCCGCGAGCGGATTGTCGGCCCATTCCGCATCCAGTTGGGCGAGGGCGGCGGCGAGGCTGTCGCGTTCGCGCGCCAGCGCCGCCAGCCGCTCGCCGGCGGCATCGAAGGCGGCGCGCTGGCCGGCTTGCTGGTCGACGTTGGCACGCTGTTCGGCGCGGCGTGCGGCCAGCTCGGCGGACAGGTCTTCCAGCACGGCGTGCAGCCGGTCGTCCTGATGGCGGTACGGGTGTTCCGTGCCGCCGCACACGGGGCAGGCATCGCCGTCCACGAGGGTGGCGCGCAGCTTCTCGACGCCGTCGGCGCAGGCCAGCTGGGCCGTCTTGAGCATGCGTTCGGCCTGGCTGACGGCGGCGTCCAGCGCGATGCCCGCGGTGCGCGCGGCGTCGAGACCTTCCTGGGCGTTGGCCTGCGCCCGGGTGGCCTGCGCGGTCTGTGCATCGAGGTCGGCGAGGCGGCCGCGCTGCGTGCGCAATGCCTGCCACGTGTGGTCGAGCGAAGCGAGGTGTTCGCGCCGCTTGTCGAGCGTGCGGCGTTCCGCGCGCAGCGCGTCGGCGTCGATGCCGTCCAGCGCCGTGGCCGCCTGTTTGCGCGCGGCTTCGCGCACGGCCAGCAGTTCGACGGAAGCCGACAGCGCATGCGCCGTGCGCTGCGCCATTGCGGCGGCCTGTTCGGCGCCGGCGCGGGCGGCGTTCAGGGCTTGCGCGCTGGAGGCATCCTGGCGCGCGGCCTGCTCGGCCTGGGCCAGGCGCTGGTCCCAGCGCGTCCATTGCGTGCCGAGCAGTTCGCGGGCGCCGTGCGCGCCGAGCCACGCCGTCGCGTCGTGCAGGGCGCGCCGGCTCGCTTCCAGTTCCCCTGCCTTGGCCCGCAGGGCGGCCTGGGCTTGCGTGGATTCCGTGCGCACGCCGTCCTGCGCCGCGCGCGCCTTCGCATGCGCGGGCGCGAGCGTGTCCAGCGTGGCGTCGAGGGCTTTTGCGCGGTCCAGTTGCGGGGCGGCCGCGCGCTGCGCGTCCTCGGCCGTTTCCAGCTTGCGTTCGGCCTCCATCAGGCCGCGCGCGGCCTGTTGCTGGGCATCGAGGGCACGCGCCAGTTCGTGTTCGCTGCCGGCCAACTGGGCCTGCACCTGGCGCTGTTCGCCGGCCAGGCGGTTCAGGTCGGCCACGAGGGCGCGCGCGGGCTGCACGGCATCCAGCGTGGCCAGCCGGCGCCGGCGGTCGGCGGCGGCGTCGGCCGCCGCGCGGGCATGGGCCAGCGCGCCGTCCGCCTGGGATTCGCCCGCGCGCAGGCGGTCCAGTTCCTGGTGCCAGCGCAGTTGCCGTTCCAGCGCGGCGCGGCGCGTCTCGGCCGCCGTCAGCGCGGCCTGGGCGGCGGCGTGCTCGGCGTCGAGTTCGGTGCGCGCGTCCGGACCGAGCGGCGCCTGGTCCTGCAGGCGCCCCGTCAAACGGCGCATGGCTTCCTGCTCCACGCGCCAGCGCTCGTAGGCGCGGCGCGAGATGTCGCTGTAGACGGCGCCGCCCGTCAGCGTCTCCAGCAGTTCGCCGCGCTCGTTCTCGTCGGTACGGAGGAAGGCGGAAAATTCATTCTGCGCCAGCAGCACGGAACGCGTGAACTGTTCGAACGACAGGCCGATGCGGCGTTCGATCTCGGCCAGCACCTCCGTCTTCGTGCCGCCCAGCGGTTGCAGGCCGGGCAGCTGCTGCAGGCTCATCGCCGACGGCTGCAAGGCCCCGGCCGCGCGGTTGCGCGAGCGCCGCACACTCCAGCGCGCCCGGTAGCGCTGCCCGTCGTTGCCGACGAAGTCCACTTCGGCGAACGCGTCCGCCGTCCCGCGCCGCATCAGCGTGCGGCGATCGGCCACGGACAGCGTCTCGTCGCCGACGTCGGGCAGGTAGTTGCCCACGCGCGGACCCTTGATGAGGCGCGGCGTGGCGTCGTAGAGGGCCAGGCACAGGGCGTCCAGCAGGGTGCTCTTGCCGGCGCCGGTGGGGCCGCTGATCGCGAACAGGCCGGACGAGACGAGCGGTTCGCTTTCGAAATCGACCTCGAATTCGCCGGCCAGCGAAGCCAGGTTCTTGCCGCCGATGCGCAGGATCTTCATGCGGCCTCCCGGTTCTTGTTCCTGTCTGCGCCATCGGCCGGCAGCAGCAGTTCCGTGAACGCGGCCAACTGGTCGTCCGGCGCGTCCGCGCCGAAGCGCTGCTGCCACAGGCGGCGGAAGATGTCGTCCGGCTGCAGTTGCGCGAGCTGGTCGAGGCTCAGCGCGGGCTCCACGCCGGCCGTCGTCACCACGCGCCGCGTCGGTTCGATCTTGGCGAGGCGCACGGGCTTGCCTTCCAGCGCCGCCTCGACCTGGGCGCGCAGCCCCGGCTCGGGTGCGTCGAGCAGTACGCGTACTTCCAGGTAGGGCCACACGTCGCGCGGCAGGTCGGGCAGGTCGAGGGCGACCAGTTCCGCGATCGCCTGCTTGACGGGTGCCGGGCTGGCCGGCACGCGCAGCAGTTCGACGGCGCGCGGCACGTGCAGCGGTTCGATGGCGGCCGCGCGCGGGCCGTCCAGGTCGATGCGCAGCACCTGGTGCCTGTACCCCACCTCCGCGAACGACAGGGGGAGGGGACTGCCGGAATAGCGCAGGTGCTCCTGCTGGCCGACCCGCTGGGCCAGGTGCAGGTGGCCCAGCGCGGCATACGCGACGTCCGGGCCGAACATCGATGCGGGCAGGACCTCGGTGCCGCCGATGACGATGCGCCGTTCCGAATCGGGTGACGCATCCCCGCCGACCATGTGGCAATGGCCCATCG
The DNA here is from genome assembly GCA_946481275.1 of uncultured Massilia sp. The sequence goes on along the minus strand of CAMLMV010000072.1, from coordinate 8,893 downwards.
CGAGGATTGCCTGGCCCCCCGCGGCGCGCTCGCGCGCCAGGTCGTACGCCTGCTGGTAGAGCAGGCGGATGCCGGCCAGGTAGGCGTCGAAGGCATCGTCGCCCGCTGCCTGCGACGCCACGCGCGGCACGTCGCCCGGGCGCAGGAACGGGATCGCCACGCACCAGGCTTTCACGTTCCCATCCTTGCCGGTCAGCGGCACGATGAAGCGTTCCAGGTCGATGCTGCCTTCGGCGTCGCGCACGACGTGGCCCACGACGCGCGTGCCGTGCGCTTCCAGCAGCGGCCCCGGCGCTTCCAGCCGGCCCGGCGAATCGTGGTTGCCGGCGATGATGACGATGTCCAGTTGCGGTGCCCGCGCCCGGGCCTGCTGCAGGAAACGGTACAGCTGGCGCTGCGCCACGGCGGACGGGTTCGAGTTGTCGAACACGTCGCCGGCGATCAGCAGGGCGTCCGCTTCCTCGGCGACGATCGTGTCGAGCAGCCAGTCGAGGAAGCACTGGTGTTCGTAGGTCCGGTCGAAATTGTGCAGGGTCTGGCCGAGGTGCCAGTCTGAGGTGTGCAGCAGCCGCATGATCGTCAATCAGTCATCAACAAGGGGTTGAGCCAGGGCGCCAACTATATCGCATGCGGCGAGATACTGTAAAAAAAACCAGTACTTTTTCGCGGCGACCTGTACAAATGTTGATGAGATGTCACTAGAATGTGCGGATGAGCGAACCAATTCTGACTCCTGCTGTCGCCCGCAACCTCCACCTGGCGGCCCAGGGCATGCTGCAGGCCAGGCGCGTCCGCGCCACGAAGGACGACGTGCTGGCCGCGATCCGCCGCATGGGCGTGTTGCAGATCGACACCATCAGCGTCGTCGCGCGCAGCCCGTATCTCGTGTTGTGGAGCCGCGTGGGCGACTACGACCCGGACTGGCTCGACCAGTTGCTCGCCGAAGGCAGGCTGTTCGAGTACTGGGCCCACGAGGCGTGCTTCATCCCGATCGAGGATTACGGCCTGTACCGGCACCGGATGGTCGATCCCGGCTCGCTCGGCTGGAAATACGCGGGGACGTGGCTGGCGTCGCACCGGGACGAGGTCGAGCGCGTGCTGGCCCATATCCGCGCCAACGGGCCGGCCCGCTCGGCCGACTTCGAGCGCACGGACGGCAAGGCCGGCGGCTGGTGGGAATGGAAGCCGGAAAAACGCGCGCTGGAAGTCCTGTTCACGACGGGGCGGCTGATGATCGCGCGCCGCCAGCAGTTTCACCGAGTGTACGACCTGGCCGAGCGCGTGCTGCCTGGCTGGGATGATGCGCGCATGCCGTCGGTCGACGATACGCGGCGGCGGTTCGTGCTGGACGCCGTACGCGCGCTGGGCGTGGCGAAGGCGGCGTGGATCCCGGACTACCACCGTACGAAGCCGCCGCACCTCGATCCGCAGCGGCTGGCCGACGCGGGCCTGCTGCTGCGCGCCCGCGTCGAGGGCTGGAAGGAACCCGTGTACGTCCACCCCGACCACGCGGCGCTGCTGGGGCAGGCCGTGGACGGCGCGTTGCAGGCGACGCTCACCAGCGTCCTGTCGCCGTTCGATCCCATCGTCTGGGACCGGCGCCGGGCCCTCGACCTGTTCGGGTTCGATTACCGCCTGGAGTGCTATACGCCCGCCGAGAAACGGCGCTACGGTTATTTCACGCTCCCCCTGCTGCGGCGCGGGGCGCTGGTGGGCCGCGTGGATGCCAAGGCGCACCGCAAGACCGGCGTCTTCGAGCTGAAGTCGCTCGTGCTCGAGCCTGGCGTTCGCATCAGCGACCGGTTCGTACGCGACCTGGCCGCCGCGTTCGCCCGCTGTGCGCGCTGGCACGGGTGTCCGCAGGTCGTGCTGGCGCATGCCGAACCGGCCGGGCTCGCCGCACCGCTGGCCGCCGCGCTGGGCCAGACGCTGGCGGCCGCCGCCTGACGCCGGGTAGCCGTTTGTGATAGATCAAACGGGTACCCGGCCGGCCTCCTTACACTAGACCTTCCTTCAGGCCGAAACCAACCAGAGGACGCCTCGCAACTCGAGACTCGTGATTCGAGAGCGCCCCGGGCCTGTCAACAACGCTCCCATCGGACCCTGCATAGCGCCGCGCATGCCATGCGGCCGGGGAGCGGATTTGTCGAACTCACTCGTGAGAAAAAGGTGGAGACCGAATGCTGACATCGACTTATACCCTCGTCGCCCTGTCCGTCGAACAGACGACGGTGCGCGCGGCCCTGCAGTCGCTGCTCGACGAGCTGCGCGCGCTGCCGGGCGACTTCAGTACCCTGGCTGCCGGCCGGGCCGCACAGTTGTGCGGTGCCCTGCGCCAGGTGTACGACAACTGTCATTGGCGCAAGCTCGACAAGTTCCTCGTGCCGGCCCTGCGCCGCAGCACGGCGGCGGCCGACCCGTTGCTGGCGGAACTGGAACGGCTCAGCGGCCAGGCGGCCACCGCGATGGGCGCGGCCGAGGCCTGCGTCGGCGCGGCGGACCGTCCGGTGCCGCGCGACGTGTTCTGCGATGCCGTCGAGGGCTGCGTGGCGGCCCTGCGCTGCCGGCTGGAGCGCGAGGAACACGAGCTGTTCCCGCTGGCGCGCGCGGCGGTCGGCGGCGACGCGTGGTTCGCGATTGCCAACCAGATGCTCGCGCACGACGCGTATGCGCAGGAGCGCCGGGCCGATCCCCGCCGCCTGCGTCACGAGCTGGTCGGACATGCCGGCCACGATGTGCATGGGCGACGGCAGGCGACGCTGACGGTTGCCCACTGAGGATCGACATTGTCAGTGGGAAACGACGAACGATTGCTCGCACGCGCCAGGCTGGTGTCACGAGGCCATCAGGGTTCTTTGCTATGATGGCGATTTTGGAAGTGCGATTTCATCATGTTCGAGTTCCTATTCAAGCGGCCGGGCGACAAGCCCGGCGACAAGCCGGCCGGGCAGGGAGGACAGGCGGGGGCGCAAGCGGAACCGTCCGCGTCCGCCGCCACGCATTCGTCCAACCATCAACGCGCGGCCCAGGCTGAAAAGCTGGGCCGGATCGGGGATGATGAAGCCGCCGCGGTGGAATTCATCCTCCAATGCGAATTCTCCGAACTGCGGCTCGCTGCCGCCGAGTTCGTCCATAGCCCCGAGCTGGTCGAGCGTGTGCACACCGCGATGCGCAACACCGATCGCCGCGTCGCCAAGCTGATGCAGTCGCGCCTCGATGCGCACCGTCACCGCGAAGCGGAGCACCGGCGTGCACAGGCCGCCGTCGAGCAGGCCGAATCCCTCCTCAAAGACGCGTTGCTGACCCCGAACCACGTGGCCGAGCTGGACCGTAAATGGTCCGTGATCTCCGCGCCCGAGCTCGACGCCGCGTTCCAGACGGCGCGGGCCGCGCTGGCCCAGCGCCTGGAAGCGCAGGTGGCCTTGCAGCGCGCCATGATCGACCGCGTGGCCGCGTTGCGCCAGCTGGGTGGCGCCGGCCTGCCGGCTGCGGAACTGGCGCAGCGGCTGGACGCGCTGGTGCAGGCGCAGGACGAAGCGCTGCGTTCGCCCGAACATCCGTCGCTGCCGCGCGCCCTCGTGGCCGAATTCGCGGCCGGGATGGAGAAGCTGCGCGCCGGCTTGCAGGTGCAGGAAGCCGGCCAGGCCGCAGTGGCCGCGCGCGCCGCATTCATCGACGCCCAGCAGGCGAAACCCGTTGCCGAGCTGAATGCCGAGACATTGCGGCGCGAATGGAAAGCCCTGCCGCAGCTGCCCCAGGACGAGCAGTCGGCCGAACTGCAGCGCCGCTTCGACGCCCTGCTGGCCACGGTACCGCAGCCCGAGCCGCGCAAGCCGAAAGAGCCGCGCGAGTCCAGGCCGGCACACGAAGGCGCTGCAAAAGCCCCCGCGAAAGAGGGCACTAAGGAGGGCACCAAGGAGGGCACCAAGGAGGGCACGAAGGACAACAGGCCGCGCGGCGCCGACCAGCATTTCATCGACACGATGGATGCGATGGAAGCGGCCCTGCAACAGGGTTCGCTGGGCGCCGCCGCCGACCACGACAAGACGCTGAAAGAGGCACGGGAGAAGGGCATGCGCCTGACGCCCGCGCAGTCCGACCGCCTGGCCCATCTGCGGGCCGAGCTCAAGCGCCTGTCCGACTGGGCGCGCTGGGGCGGCAACGTGTCGCGCGAGGAACTCATCAAGACGGTCGAGGCCTTGCCCACGCAAAACCTGTCGATGAGCGAGCTGGCCAAGAAAGTCGGCAGCATGCGCGACCGCTGGAAGGCGCTCGACAGCCTGTCCGGCGCCGCACCGAAGAGCCTGTGGGAACGGTTCGACGCGGCCTGCACGACCGCTTATGCGCCGGCCGCGGCCCACTTCCGCCACCTGGCCGACGAACGCCATGCGAATGCGGCGCGCGGCCAGGCCCTCGTCGAGGAAGCGCAGGCCGAGATCGCGCGCCTGCGTGACGGCAGCGTCGAGTGGAAACACGTGGCGGGCACGGTACAGCGGCTGCGCCTCGCGTGGAGCCACCTTGGCGCCATCGACCGCAAGGAAAAGAAGCGCCTGGACGCCTTGTTCACCGATGCCCTGAACATCCTGCAGGGACCGCTCGAAGAGCAGCGCAAGGCCGAGATGTCCGAGCGCGAAGCGATCATCGAGGAAGCGTCCGCCATCGACCCGCACGACCGCCATGCGATCGACACGATGCGCGCGCTGCAGCAGCGCTGGCAGGAGCATGCGCGCGCGCTGCCGCTCGAACGCAAGAGCGAGCAGGCGTTGTGGCAGCGCTTCCGTGCAGTGTGCGACGACGTGTTCCAGCGCCGCAAGGAAACGATGCACGAGGCCGACATCGAACGGCGCGCCCACGAGGCCGCCAAGGAAGCCATCAGCGCGCGGCTCGAAGCGGCTGCCGCCGACGTGACGCCGGCCACGGTCGGCAAGCTGTTGCGCGAGGCGCAGGCGGAATGGCAGGCCATCGGCCCGGTGCCGCGCGCGCATGAAGCCCGCGTCGAAAAACGCTTCCACGCGGCCGTGGCGCTGGTGCAGCAGCATGCCGACCAGGCCCGCCGCGCCGCCGGCGTCGCCCAGGCGGGCATGTTGCGCGACAAGCTGCGGCTCGTGCAGGAACTCGAGCAGGCCGTCGCGGCGGACAACGCCGGAGACACTGATTGGGATGCGCGCTGGTCCGCCTTGCCGCCCCTCGACGCCGACATGGAGCGCACCCTGCGTACCCGTTACGACGCCGCGCTGGCCGCGCTGCGCGGGAGCGCGGAACAACAGTCCGCGTATGCGCACACGCTGGAAGAGAACCGCGGCAAGCTGCTGCACGAGCTGTTGCGCCTGGAGATTGGCGCCGGCATCGACAGCGGCCCGGAGTTCGCGCGCGAGCGGTTGAAGCTCCAGGTCGAGGTGTTGCAGTCGTCGTTGAAGTCGGGGCACGGCGGCGGCCGCGGCGCCCATGGCGGCGCGACGGCGCAGCTGCGCGACCTGTGCGCGCTGCCGGCGCTCGTCGATGCGCGTACCGCGTCCCGGATCGAGCAGCTTGCGCTGCGTGTGGCCAAGGAGGGCAAGTGAAGAAGGATGTGACGGAAGTCCGGGTCGAGACCGCGGACTTCGACGTGAGCACGGAAATCGCGCGCCTGCGCGCGGGCGATGCGCGCGTGGGGGCCGTCGTCAGCTTTGTCGGCACAGTGCGCGACATGAACGACGGCGACAACGTGGCCGAACTGGAGCTGGAACATTATCCGGGCATGACGGAGAAGGCCCTGCACGACATCGCCCTGCAGGCGCGGGCACGCTGGCCGCTGTACGGCGTCCTCGTGATCCACCGCATCGGGCCGATGCGGCCGCTGGACCAGATCGTCCTCGTCGCCTGCACGGCTGCGCACCGCGGCGAAGCGTTCGCCGCGTGCGAATTCATCATGGATTACCTCAAGACCGACGCCCCGTTCTGGAAGAAGGAGCAGACGCCGAACGGTGCGCGCTGGGTCGATGCGCGCGTGACGGACGACACGGCCCGGGCCAAGTGGGCCAGCCGCTGAGCTGGATCGCGGTCGCCGTCGGGGCGGCTCTCGGTGCCTGGCTGCGCTGGGGGCTGACCCTCTTTCTCGGCCAGCTGCACGCCCATATCCAGCTGGGAACGCTCGTCGCCAACCTCGTCGGCGGCTACCTGATCGGGCTGGCGCTGGGCTTCTTCGATGCCATGCCGGCCCTGTCCCCGGCCTGGCGCCTGTTCGTCATCACGGGCTTCCTCGGCGGCCTGACCACGTTTTCCAGCTTTTCCGGCGAAGCCATGGTGCTGCTGCAGCGGGGCCATTACGGCTGGGCGCTGGCCCATTCCACGCTGCACCTGCTGGGGTCGATCGGCTGCTGCGTCGCGGGATATGCGACCTGGCGTGCCATCGCCTGATACCGGCACGTCATTCGCTTGCGCGCAAAGTGCTCGGGCTGCAATCTGGCAATGTCTTAATTTTCATTGACCGGAGAACAGCATGACCAAGCAACCGTCCGCACGCCCGAGCCCTGCCTTTGTCGGCGCATCCTGGGGCGCCATGATCGTCGGCATCCTGGCCTACCTCATCGGTTTATGGAATGCGCAGATGCAGCTCAACGAAAAGGGCTATTACCTGACGATCCTGCTGTACGGCTGCTTTGCCGCCGTGTCGCTGCAAAAGACCGTGCGCGACCGCGCCGAGGGCCTGCCGGTGACGGGGACGTACGTTGGCTTGTGCTGGATTTCGATGATTGCGGCCGTATTGCTGCTTACCGTCGGCCTGTGGAATGCGACGCTGCTGCTCAGCGAAAAGGGGTTTTATGCAATGTCGTTCGTGCTGACGCTGTTCGCCATCATCGCCGTGCAAAAGAATGTGCGCGACCTGGCCGCCGCGGGCGACGTGCCCGAAGCGCAGCAGGCGTAATCCATCACGACTTGCCGGGCTTGGCGTGGCCGATGCGCTGGGCCCGGTAAATCCCCGTGTGGCCGGAAAACAGATAGGCCAGCACGCATCCGACGGCCGCATACACGCCGACCTCCGCACCGAACAGCTCGATGGCCATCAGGGTCGACGCGATCGGCGTGTTGGCCGCGCCGGCAAATACTGCCACGAAGCCGACGCCCGCCAGCAGCGGGAAGGGCAGGTGCAGCAATGGCGCCAGCGCATTGCCGAGCGTGGCGCCGATATAGAACAGCGGCGTCACTTCGCCGCCCTTGAATCCGCTGCCCAGCGACGCGACCGTGAACACCAGCTTGCCGGCGAAGTCCCACGGCGCCAGCGGCTGCGCGAACGCGGCCTGGATGGTCGGGATGCCGAGGCCGATGTAGCGGTCCGCGCCGAATACCAGCACGACGGCCGCGACGACGCTGCCGCCCAGCAGGGGGCGCAGCGGGCCGTAGGGCACGCGCCGCTTCATCCAGCCCGACAGCGCATGGGTGCAATCCGCGAACAGTTTTCCTGCAAGACCGAACAGCGCCCCGGCAATGGCGACGGCCGCCAGCGGCCACAGTCCCAGCGCCGGTACGGACGCGATGGCGTAATGGGTGTGGTGGAGGCCCAGCGCATGGCCCCACAGCAGGCAGACCTGGTCGCCGGCGATGGCGGCGGCCAGGCAGGCGAGCAGGGCGTCGTAGCGCAGGCGGCCGATGGCCAGCACTTCCAGGCCGAAGATCGCGCCCGCCAGCGGCGTGCCGAACACGGAGGCGAAGCCCGCACTGATGCCGGCCATCAGGACAATCCTCCGGTCCTCCATCTTCAGCTTGAACACGTGCGTGAGCTGGTCGGCGAGCGCGCCGCCCATCTGCACGGCCGTCCCTTCGCGGCCGACCGACGCGCCGAACAGGTGCGAGATCACGGTGCCGCCCAGCACGAGCGGCGCCATGCGCAGCGGGATGACTTTCTTCGGGTCGTGGATCTCGTCGATCAGCAGGTTGTTGCCGGCCTCGACCGAGCTGCCGAAGCGCAGGTACAGCCAGCCGGCGGCGAAGCCGGCCAGCGGCAGCAGCGCGATCAGCCAGCGGTGGGCATTGCGCGTCCCGGTCGCCAGTTCGAGCGCGAACAGGAAAAAGGCGGAGGCGGACCCGGACAGCAGCCCGACGGCGAGGGCGAGCAGCAGCCATTTCCCCATGTAGGGCAGCAGGCGGCGTTGTTCAGATAAGAAGGAATGTTCCATGCCGGACATTTTATCCCAGCACGATTTGCCGCCCTCAGCCGCGTGTTCACATCTTGAAAAGTCGCTACGGCATCCCTAACTTGATGTCAATCCAAAATCCAACCCACAGGGATCAAGAATATGCGACAAGATAAATTGACGACCAAGCTCCAGGAAGCGCTTGCCGACGCGCAGAGCCTGGCGGTCGGCAACGACAACCAGTACATCGAACCCGTCCACCTGCTGGCCGCGCTGCTGGGCCAGAGCGACGGCGGCGCGCGCTCGCTGCTGCAGCGGGCCGGCGTCAACGTGGGCGGTCTGCAGGCGGCGCTGCGCACGGCGTTCGACCGCCTGCCGAAGGTATCCGGCACGGGCGGCGACGTGCAGGTCGGACGCGAGCTCGTCTCGCTACTGAACCTGGCCGACCGCGAATCGCAGAAGCGCGGCGACCAGTTCCTGTCGAGCGAAATGGTGCTGCTGGCCTTTACGGAAGACAAGTCCGAAGCCGGTCGCCTGGCCCGCGAACACGGTCTCACCCGCAAGGCGCTGGAATCGGCGATCTCCGCCGTACGCGGCGGCGAATCCGTCAACTCCCAGGATGCCGAAGGCCAGCGCGAAGCGCTCAAGAAATATACGCTCGACCTGACGGAGCGGGCCCGCAGCGGCAAGCTCGACCCGGTGATCGGCCGCGACGACGAAATCCGCCGCGCCATCCAGGTGCTGCAGCGCCGCACCAAGAACAACCCGGTGCTGATCGGCGA
>CAMLMV010000071.1 GCA_946481275.1 uncultured Massilia sp. | reverse complement strand
CAGGCTAGTTATTAGAAAAGCCCGCTCAGTATGCACTGAGCGGGCTTTTTGCTTTGGGAGTCACAAACAGACCCTCTGGTCCGTCCTGGCTACACCATTCGTCAACAAGAAAGGTGTATGTCGTGAGCGTGTTCGAAGACACCCGTCGTTTCCTGTTCGGCCTGGCCTACCGCATGCTCGGTACGCGTGCCGAAGCCGAGGACGCGGTGCAGGAGGTGTACCTGAAGTGGCTGGCCACCGCGTGCACGCACCATTGCCTGGATGCGATCCGTTCGGCCGAACGGTCGCGCGTGAATTACATCGGCAGCCGGCTGCCCGAACCCATTCCCCTGATCGACGAGGCCACGCCGGAGCATGCGGCCGAACGGAGCTGCAAGATGCACGGGCATGACCAGAGCGGTTGGCGTAGTTTGCTGACAGGGGCCGGCCGTGCGGCCCGTTGGCTGTTCGGCCTGTTGGCCCTCGCGCCGCTGGTGTGCATCGCGGGGCGCCGCGCCGGCGTCGTCAGGCGGCAGCGCGCGCCGCTTCGATGAGCCAGCGCCAGGCGCGCGTCTCCTCCGCCGCAGGCGTATCGCCTTTCAGCACGGCCAGCAATTCCTGGAGGCGCGCCCGTGATCCCCCGGCGGCATACTGATCCTGCAGCCACTGCACGAAGGCGTCGTCGGGCGCGCGCCCCATGGCACGGGCGGACGCGTCGAGCCACGCGCGGCCGGCGGCGACGCCTTCGGGCGCCGTCGGTGCGACGCCCCGCGCGACCGCATCGACGGCGGCGCGGTAGCCGTCGACCGCCGCGGCACGATACGCGTCGGCATCCCGCGCACCCTCCCAGAACGCACTGATGCCCGCCTCGAATTCCCGCATGACGTCCGGGTCCTGCAGCATGCCGGCCAGCTCGGTCCACGCCTCGATCTGCGCCGGCGTCGGATGCGCCGGCAGTTCCGGGGCCATCGCCGCAGTCCGGTTGCGCCAGGCCTCATCGACGGGCGCACCGCCGGTCACGCGTTCCATGAACGCGGCGACCAGTGCCTTCATCTGCTCGTTGTTTACTCTGCTCATCTTCCAAAATCTCCTCATGGTGTCAACGTCAAGGTGAGGGAGGGCCAACGTCGCACGCAGCACGGACGCAGTCCGCTGCTTCGCCGCGATCTCGGCATCGAGGATGGCGAGGCGCGCGCCCAGCACATCGCGCAGGTCGCCGTGCGTGCGCAGCAGCCGGCCGATCGCATCCAGGCCGACGCCGGCGTCGCGCAGCGCGCCGATGAGATCGAGCCGCGCCAGATCGTCCTCGGTGTACCGCCGATAGTTGCTGTCGGTGCGCGCCGCGGGCGGCAGCAGGCCTTCATCAGAATAAAAACGGATGCGTCGCACCGGCTGTCCGGACAGCCGCGCCAGTTCTCCGATCGTGTACGTCTTGGCTCCCATGACTCCAGAATGAGGTTTCCACCGGGTGGAGAGTCAAGCATTCCGCTACAATACGCAAGGTTGTCTTTCCATTACGTCGAATGTCGCGTTCCTTCGTCCATGTACTGCTGTCGCTGCTGCTGCTCATCACGCAGCAGATGTCGTTGCAGCATGCGGCGACGCACGTCGCGGAAGCCGCCAGCCCGCAAGCGGCTGCGCAGGTGGAGCAGGGCGCCGGCGGCAAGCCGGCGCTGCGCGACCTCTGTGCCCTCTGTCTCGACGGCGCCCAGCTGGCGTTTGCGGCGCCACCGCCGGCGCATGTCTTCGTGCCGCTCGCGCTGGCCGACGACAGCCCGGTCGACCCTGTCCGCACCGGCATCCATCCGCAGCCGGTCCACGTTTTCCAGCCGCGCGGTCCACCCCGCGCCTGATCTGTCCCGCAATCGAAACAACGTACCGCCACGGCATCTGCGCCCTGGCGGCGTTGCACGTTATCCGCTGATCAGAACCTGGAAACATGAATATCAAGAACACCCATTTGAGGTGCGTGCCGCTGCTCGCCGGTACGCTGTCTTTCCACGCCATGGCCGAACCGCCGGTCGACACCGTACGCATCTCCGGCCAGCGCACGGCCTACCATGGCCTCTCCGTGGCGGGCGCCACGAAAACCGATGCGCAACCGCTCGACCTGCCGCAGAGTACCCGGACCCTGGAGGCCGACCTGCTGCGCGACGCGGGCGTCACGAACCTGGCTGATGCACTGGAACTGGCCAGCGGCATCGCCCGCCAGAGCGACCTGGGCGGCCTGTGGGACAGCTACGCGATGCGCGGCTTCACGGGCGATCCGAACTTCGGGTCCGATTACATGGTCAACGGCTTCAGTTCGAGCCGCGGCTACAATGGCCGGCGCGACGTGGCCGGCACCCAGTCCATCGAGATCCTGAAAGGACCGGCATCGGCACTGTACGGCCGCGGCGAGCCGGGCGGCACGGTCAACATCGTGACGAAGAAGCCCCGCTTCGCGCCCCAATACGGCATCGACGTCGCGCTGGCGAGCCACGCGACGCGGCGCGCCGCCGCCGACCTGACCGGACCGCTGTCGGACAGCGTCGCGTACCGGTTCAACCTGGCGCACCAGGCCGGCGGCAGCTTTCGCGACCTGGTGCACACGGAGCGCACCTACGTCGCGCCGTCCATCCTCTGGCACGCGGGCGAGGACACGACGGTGTCGTACGAGATCGAAGCGACGCGCCAACGCACGCCGTTCGACCGCGGCGTCGTCGCGGTTCCGGGCCGGCTGCCCGTCTCGCGTTTCCTCGGCGAGCCTGGCGACGGTCCGGTCATCGTGCAATCCGTGGGGCAGCAGCTGTTCGTCCAGCACGCGCTGGGCGAAGGCTGGTCGGTGCAGGGCGGTGCGTCTTATCGCGACAGTGCGCTGGCCGGCTATTCGACGGAAGCCAGCGACCTGGCACCGGATGGCCGGACGCTGCGCCGCCAGCGGCGGCAGCGCGACTTCGCGGCCATCGACCGTTCCGCGCGCGTGGAGCTGCTGGGCAGGCTCGCAAACCACGCCGTGCTGGTCGGCGCCGATACCTACCGGTTCGACGACCGGCGCGTGCAGCTGCGCCGCAATCCGTCGGTTGCCAATCCGTACGCGCTCGACATCTTCGACCCCGTGTACGGTGGTGTGGCCGCGCCGCTCGCCCTGTCGATCGATACGCTCGAATACCAGCGCGCCACGGGGCTCTACGTGCAGGACCAGCTGAACCTGACGGCGCGCTGGAAAGCGCTCGTCGGAGTGCGCCATGACCGGTACCGCCAGACCGTGATCAACCACCGCACCGCGGCCGTCAACCATCAGCACCTGGGCGCCACCAGCCCGCGTGCGGGACTGGTCTACCAGCCCGACGCCACGGTCGCGCTGTACGCGAGCATGGCCCGCGGCTTCCGCCCCAACAGCGGCATCGGCATCGACAACCAGGCGTTCCCGGCGGAAGAGAGCCGCGCCGACGAGGTGGGCGCGAAGCTCGACATGCCCGGTGGGCTGGCGGGCACCCTCGCGCTCTACCGGATCCGCAAGAACAACGTCCTGACGACGAACCCGGCGAACACGGATTACTCCATTCCCGCGGGCGAAGTCGCGAGCCGGGGTGTGGAACTGGACGTGTCGGGACGGCTGCGGCGCGGCCTGAAGCTGTCGGCGTCCTATGCGTACACGGACGCGCGCGTGACCCGTGGCGACAACACCATCCGTACCGGCAGCCGTGTTCCCAACGTGCCGCGCCACAGCGCCAACGTGCTGCTGGTCGCGGGCGATGCGCGCGTGTCGGCCGGCGCGGGACTCGCGTACGTGGGTGAGCGTTTCGGCGACGTGGCGGCGTCCAGCGACTTCAGGCTGCCCGGCTACACGACGGCCCGCCTGATGGCGGCGTATGCGCCGGACAAACGCTGGCGCATCGCGCTGGACGTCGACAACCTGTTCGACCGCCGCTATTACGCCAGTTCCTACAGCCGGCTGTGGGTCATGCCGGGCAGCACGCGCACCGCGACGGCAACCCTGTCTTACCGCTACTGAGGAATGGCCATGAATGGCAAACGCATTGTCCCGGTCGACGCGATGCGCGGCCTCGTCATGCTCCTGATGACGGTCGACCACGTGCGCGAGACGTTTTATCTCCAGCACCAGGTCGGCGATCCGATGGACGTGGGCGCGACGCCGCCCGCGCTGTTCTTCACCCGCCTGGTCGCGCATTTCTGCGCGCCGATGTTCGTGTTCCTCACGGGCCTGTCGGCGTGGCTGTACGCGCATCCGCCCGGCGGCCCGCGCAGCGCGACGGGGTTCCTCGTCAAGCGCGGCCTGTTGCTGCTCGCGCTCGAGGTGACGGTGGTGAATGCCGCGTGGTCGGGGACGGCGCTGTCCACCGTGTACCTGCAGGTGATCTGGGCCATCGGCATCGCCATGCTCGCGCTGGCGCTGCTGCACCGCCTGCCGCTCGCGGTGCTCGGCGTGCTGGGCCTCCTCATCGTGGGCGGGCACAATGCGCTGGAACAGGGGATGTTGCCCTCGGCGGCGTGGACGATCCTCGAACAGCGCGGCTTCCTCGCACTGGACCCAGTCCGCATCAAGGTCAGCTATCCCGTGCTGGCCTGGATCGGCGTGATCCTGCTGGGCTACGCGTGCGGCCCCCTGTATGCCAGGGCGGCCGCGCCCGCGCGGCGCACGCGCTGGCTGACGCTCGCGGGCATCGCCAGCCTGGCGTTGCTCATCGTCCTGCGCAGCATGAACGCGTACGGCGAGCCGGTGCCTTGGACCCCACAGGCGGACTTCGTGCACGCCACGATGGCCTTCCTCAACTTCACGAAGTACCCGCCCTCGCTCGATTTCCTCCTGCTGACGCTCGGGGTGGGCTGTATCGTGCTCGCGTGGCTGGAACGCGTGGACACGACGGCGACCCGCGTGGCGGCGGTGTTCGGCGGGGCGCCGCTGTTCTACTATCTGCTGCACCTGTATGCGCTGCTGGTGCTGCAGAAGCTCGCCGCCGCCGCGCTGGGCGTGCCGCGCGCGGACGTGGCGCACGTCTGGCAGGTCTGGGCGATCGCGGCGCTGCTGGCCGCCTTCCTGTTTGTGCCGACGCGGCAGTTCGGCAGATACAAGCGCACAAGCGGGAAAGGATGGGTGAAGTATTTCTGATAAGCTTGTCAATTCATCCAGCGAGGAGGCCCATGAACGAACGGACCGCACGCGATGTCGTCCTGATGCGCGCCATCGAAACCGCCGACACGAAACGCGAGATCCTGTCGGAAGACGATCGCGTCTACGCCAGCCGCAGCGCACGCGAACTGGCGCACTGGCAGGCGGCCGAAGGCAAGAGCGAGCCGCGGCTCGACCACTTCCTCGGCCAGCGCGCGGAACTCATCCTCAAGCGGCTGGCCGAACGCACGCCCGCGTTTGCCGCGTTCCGCCAGCGGCGCAGCCTGTTGCCCATGCTGGCCGTGCTGCTGCCCATCGTCGGCTTCGTGGCCGGCGCGGGGCTGGACCGCATCGGCAACCCGCACCGCGTCGACCTGCTGTCGGCGCCGCTGCTCGCGATCCTCGCGTGGAACCTGCTCGTGTATCTCGCGCTGATCGTGTGGGCACTCGTGCCGTCGAAGCGGACCGGCTGGGCGAGCCCGCAACTGCTGCGGCGCCTCTCGGTTGGCAAGGCCGCGCTGCCGCGCAAGCTGCCAGCGCCGCTCGCCGCCGGCATCGCCCAATACTTCACGGACTGGTCGGCCCTGACGGCCAAGCTGACGCATTTACGCCTCGGCCGCACGATCCACCTCGCGGCCGCCGCGTTCGCGCTCGGTGCGATCGCGTCGCTGTACGCGCGCGGCGTGCTGACGCAGTACGCGGCCGGGTGGGAGAGCACCTTCCTCGATGCGCAGCAGGTGCACACGCTGCTGTCGGTCCTGTTCGCTCCCGCGCTGGCCGTGTTTCCGCTGCAGGGCTTTACCTTGGCCGACGTGCAGGCGCTGCGCTTCGTGCAGGAGCCGTCGCCGGCCGGTGGCGCGCGCTGGGTGCACCTGTATGCGGCGACGCTGTTCCTGCTGGTCGTGCTGCCGCGCCTCGTGCTGGCCATCGTGTCCGGCCTGCGCGCGCGCCGCCTCGCGCACCGCTTTCCGCTCGACCTCGGTGAGCCGTATTACCGGCGGCTGGCCGACCGCGTCGGCGCGTCCGGTCCGGCCGTGCTGCGCGTGATCCCGTACAGCTTCACCGTCGACGAGGCGCGCCATAAAGGCCTCGCGGCCGTCGCGGCGATGGTGCTCGGCGAACAGGCGCAACTGATGCTGCGGCCGTCGTGCCCGTACGGCGAGGAACCGAAGGAGCTGCTTCGCGACGCGCGCCTGGACGATGCCGGCGTCGCCATCACGGCCGTCCTGTTCAACCTGGCCGCGACGCCGGAACGCGAGAACCACGGCGCGTTTCTCGAGTACCTGGCGCGGAACACGCCGCGCGGCATCGCCGTGTTGCTCGACGAATCGGGCCTCGTGGAGCGCGGCGCCGCCGACGCCCGCCTGGTGGAGCGCGTCGCGCTGTGGCACCAGTTCTGCCAGTATCACCACATCCAGGCGACCGTCGTCGACCTGCTGCATCCGGAGCGCCATCCGCTCGATCTCGGCAGCGGCTTGCCCGTATCGGGGGGCGCATGAGCGCGCAACCCGTGGACATCCAGTTCGCGCTCGTCTCGCACACGAACAACGGCAAGACGACCCTGGCGCGCACGCTCGTCGGCATGGACGTGGGCGAGGTACGCGATGCCGCCCACGTGACCGTGTTCGCCGAAGCGCATACCTTGCAGACCAGCGGCGCGGGCGACCGCCTGCTGTTGTGGGACACGCCCGGCTTCGGCGATTCGGTCCGGCTGCTGAAGCGCCTCGCGCAGGCCGGCAATCCGATCGGCTGGTTCATGCGGGAAGTGTTCGACCGCTACCGCGACCGGCCGTTCTGGCTCAGCCAGCAGGCGCTGCGCGCGGCGAAGGATGCGGCCGACGTCGTGCTGTACCTCGTGAATTCGTCCGAGGATCCGCGCGACGCGGGCTATCTGCCGGCCGAGATGCGCATCCTGGAATGGCTCGGCAAACCCGTCGTCGTGCTGCTCAACCAGCTGGGTCCACCACGGCCGGACGACCAGGAACAGGCGGAGCAGACGCGCTGGAAGGCGCATCTCGACCAGTACACGATCGTGCGCGACGTGCTCGCGCTGGACGCGTTCGCGCGCTGCTGGGTGCACGAGGACGTGTTCTACGAACGCGTCGGCAAGCTGATCGACGAATCGAAACGCGACGGCTATGCGCGGTTGCTCGCCGCGTGGCAGGCGAACAATGTGCAGCGCTTCCGCGAGGCCGTGGACCTCGGCGCGCAGATGCTGGCCGGCGCCGCGCGCGACAGCCAGGCGATCGAGCAGGAGGGCAAGGCGGGCCTGTTCAAGTCCGCGCTGAAGGCCGTCGGCCTCGGCAAGGATGAACAGAAGCGCCAGGACGCGGCGATGGCCGGCCTCGTCGAGCGGCTGGAGCGGCGTATCGGCGACACGACCGTCGGCCTGCTGCGCCTGCACCGCCTCGATCCGGGCGACGCGGGCCGCATCAATGCCCGCGTGCGCGAGAATTTCGCCGTGCGCGCGCCCATTGACAAGGCGCAGGCCGGGCTGCTGGGCGCCGTCGTTTCCGGCGCCGCGACGGGCCTGTCGGCCGACCTGATGGCCGGCGGCCTCACGCTGGGCGGCGGCGCGCTGCTCGGCGCGATCGTCGGCGCGCTCACGATGGCCGGTGCGGCCTGGGGCTTCAACACGACGACGGACCGCGACCGGCCGACCGTGCAGTTCGCGGATCCGTTCCTGCGCACGCTCCTCGTCGGCAGCGTGCTGCGCTACCTGGCCGTCGCCCATTTCGGGCGCGGACGCGGCAACTTCGTCGAAGGCGAGGCGCCGCCGTTCTGGCAGGCCGAGGTCGAACGCAGCATCGCCGCGCACGAGGCCGAACTGGCACCGTTGTGGAAGGCCGTGCGTGCCGCGCCCGATGCGGCGGCGGCCGCGGCGCCCGTGCAGGCGCTGCTGGGGCGCGTGACGGCGGAAACGCTCGAACACCTGTATCCGGAGGCGGCGACACGCGCGCTGGCACGCGCGGACATGTGACACCTGTTGCAAATTGGGACAGCGCCGGGCCGCGAACGCCGTCATCCAGGGCGTATGACACATGGCACGCCGATTGCTCATGTAGGGATAGACCGATAAACCTACAGGAGACATCACCATGAAGCACACATTCCGCATCGCCGCCGGCGCAGTCGCCGTTGCCGCCGCCGCACTCACCTCGCTCTGGGCCAACGCGCACGGGAACGTGGTCCCGCAAGGCGTCGACACGACGGGGCTGCCCACCCTGGGCGACAAATGGCGCGACGAGAACCCGTACCGCACCAACAAGCTCGCGCTGAAGATCGGTTCCTCGGCCTACACGCAGAACTGTGCCCGCTGCCACGGGCTGGAAGCGGTGTCGGGCGGGATCGCGCCGGACCTGCGCCTGCTGGACCGCGACTGCACCGGCATCAAGAACGACAAGAAGAAGGACGCCTGCTACAAGGAAGTCGACAACTACTACCTGACCAGCATCCGCCACGGCAAGGTGCGCAACGGCGCGGTCTACATGCCGCCGTTCGAAGGGGTGTTCAACCAGGAAGCGATGTGGGCCATCAAGACCTACCTCGAATCCCGCCGCGCCGCCGACTGAGGACCATCATGTCGACCCCGACGTCGCCATCGCGCCGGCGCGTGCTCGCCGCCGGCCTGCTGCTGGGTGCGGGCATCGCCGCACCCGCCCGCGCGGCAGACAATCCCGTGCTGCGCGAGGCGGGCCACCTGAAGGTGGCCGTGTACAACGATCTCGCGCCGTTTTCCGACAAGGGCCAGGGCATCGACGCCGACCTCGGCGCCGCGCTGGCCGGCAAGCTCGGTCTGAAGCCGACGCTGTTGCCGTTCAATGCCGGCGACGACCTCGGCGACGACCTGCGCAACATGGTGTGGAAGGGCCACTACCTCGGCTACGGCCCGGCCGACGTGATGCTGCACGTGCCCGTGGACCGCATGCTGATGAATGCGAATCCGCAGGTCGAGATCTTCGCGCCGTACTATGTGGAGACCGTGCGGCTCGTGCGCAGCGCGCAGGCCATTCCGCAGTTCGATGGCGTGGAGGCGCTCGCGGGCAAGCGCATCGGCGTCGAGAAAGTGTCGATCTCCGGCATGGTGATGCTGGGCGAAGGCGGTGGACGCTTCCGCGACCAGGTGCACATCTATCCGACCGCGACCGAGGCGCTGGAACAGCTGAAGGCGGGCGGCCTGGATGCGGTGCTGGCCACGCGTGCCCAGATCGAATCCGTGATGAAGGGCGATCCCGCGTTCCCGCTGCAGGACGTGCCGTTCGACCGCCTGCCCCGCGGCGGCTGGGCGGTCGGCATGGCGGTGAAAAAGGATAACCTCGGCCTCGCGCGCCAGCTGCAGGCCGCGCTGAACGACCTGGCGGCCAGCGGAGAATTGAAGACGATCTTCGCAAAATACGGAGTGCAGGCCGTCAGGCCCTGATCACTCCTCGGACCACAGCTTGCCGCCCGTGGCCCAGTGCTCGCGCCTGACTTCGTGGATGAGGATGTCCACGGAGTCGGGCGGGCATTCCAGCGACTTGACGGTGGCTTCCGTGACGGCCTTTACGAAGGCGCGCTTTTGTTCCGGCGTACGGCCTTCGAACAGTTGAACGTTAATGGTCGGCATAGGGTTCCTTCAGGTTCGGTATCGGGGACTGGCGGCGTCCAGGCGGCGCAGCAATGACGGCCATTCGAGCACGCCTTCGGGCGAGCCATCGCCCACGAGCTGCGCATGGGCCGTCGCGCACATCGCGTCCGTGGGCCGGACGAGCGGCACGCCGGGCGCCTGCGCGCGCAACTGCACCTCGCAGGCGCGGTCCAGCGTTTCCATTAGCACGAACGCTTCCGCGATCGTACGGCCGACGGTCAGGCTGCCGTGGTTCCGCAGCAGCATCGCAGGGCGGTGGCCCAGGTTGTCGACGAGGCGCGCCTGCTCTTCCGGCGTCATCGCGATCCCTTCGTAGTCGTGATACGCGAGTTCGCCATGGAAGCGCAGCGCGTACGGCGACAGCGGCAGCAGGCCGTCTGGTTGCATGCCGACGGCGATGCCCGCGGGGTTATGCAGGTGCATGACGCAGGCGGCATCGGGCCGCGCCTTGTGCACGGCCGCGTGCAGGCGGAAACCCGACTGGTTTACCGGGGCAGGGAGTGCCCCGACGACGTTGCCGGCGCTGTCGACCTTGACGAGGTTCGACGCCGTCACTTCATCGAAGCACAAGCCGAACGCGTTGATCAGGTAGTGGCCCGGTTCGCCGGGCACGGCGGCCGAGATGTGGGTGTAGATGCCGTCGGCCCAGCCGTCCAGCGCGCATAAGCGGTAGCACGCGGCCAGGTCGACACGCGTTTGCCATTCCGAGAGTTTGTCCATCACGCGAGCGTAACAGGCAACGCGCACGCCGGTCATATGCCGGCGTGCATGAATGTTATGCGCCTCGCGTATTCAGAACTGATACTGGACGCTGGCACCCAGCACCCAGTTGCGGCCCGGCGCCGGTTCGTAATAACGCTTGTTGCTGTCGCCGACGATGACGGAGCCGATGTACGTACGGTCGAACACGTTGTTCACGCGGGCGTATTCGCGTACGCGCCACGCGCCCAGCGGCTGGCTGGCCTGCACCCGCGCGTTGACGATGGCATAGCCTGGCGCCGGCGTCGCCGCGTTGGCATCGTCCGGATTGACCTTGCCGCTGGCGATGGTTTCCAGCGCCGCCTGCAGGCGCCCGTCCGCATCCTTCCACGCCAGCTCGCCGAACAGGCTCGTTCGCGGCACGCCGGGCAGGCGGTTGCCTTCGGCGACGCCGGTGAACGCTTCGTCGTAGATCGCGCGCAGCACCGTGGCCGCCACGCGCGCCGAAAAGCCCGCGCGCAGGTCGGCGTCGAGCGACAGTTCCAGGCCCTGGCGCAGGGTGGCGCTCGCGTTGCGGTAGCTGGTGCGGCCGCCGCTGGAGCTGTCGACGACCAGTTCGTCGTGCGTGCGCACCTGGAATACCGCCGCGTTGACGCGCACGTCCTGGCCAATCAGCGCTTTGGCGCCGGCCTCCAGTTGCGTACTCGTGGCCGCGCCGAGCCGGTAGTTGAAGCCGTTGCCCGTGCCCGAGTAGAACACTTCGTTCAGCGTAGGCGTCTCGAAGCCGCGCGCCGCGCTGGCGTAGACGTTCAGGGTCGGCGTGACCTTGTACAGCACGCCCAGGAGCGGCGTCGTGTGGCGGTAGTCGACGCTGCCGCCGTCGTTGCCGTTGGCGAGGTAGTGGTCGTCGACGTCGAAGCTCACGCGGCTGTGGCGCAGGCCGCCCGTGAACACCCATTGTCCGCGCTCCCATTCCAGCTGCAGGTAAGGATCGACGTTGCGCACGTCGTCTTCCTCGTCGCGGCGCAGGTTCCCCTTCACGCCGAACGTGGTGCCGACGTAGTTCTCGTAACCCTTGCGCGCATCGTTCGATTTGCCGGCTTCCAGGCCGACGGTCGTGCGCAAGGTGCCGTCGCCGAGCGGGCGCACCATCAGCCAGTTCGCGTCGATGCCGTAGAAATCGCGGTCGAAGTCGACCACGCCGCCGGAATGGCTGGCCGGGGCCTGGAACGCCTTCGAGAACGACTGGTACTGGATCACGCTGCGGTTGCCCCCATAGACCGCGACGTGCAGGCGGTCCTGGCCGAATTTCTCGTCCCACGCGAGGCCGACCTGCGTGTGGTGGATGCTTTTACGGGTGTCGTAGCGGTCGGCCAGCGTGCGCTTGGGCGTCTGCGTGTCCGTCGTGTCGATCTCGCCGGCGCGCGGGTCGCGCTGGAACGTCGCCCACGTCACGCCGAGCGGGTCTTGCGTGTCGTCCTGGCGCAGGCCGCTGGCCGTCACCGTCAGCTTGCCGGTCGTAGAGGTGTCGAAGGTCAGCTTCGCATAAGCCTGGTCGCGCGTGGCGGCGCTGTGGGCGCGGTAGCCGTCCGTCTCGAAACGCGAGCCGTCCAGCAGCCAGCCGAAGGCGCCCTGTTTGCCGCCCGTATTGACATCGAGCTTGCGCATGCCGTCGCTGCCGGCGGAGACATTTGTTTCGATGTACGGTGCGCCACGTGGATCACGAGTGAACAACTGGATCACCCCGCCGGCATGGTTGCCGTACAAGGTGGAGAAGGGGCCGCGCAGGACTTCGATGCGCTCGGCCATGTCGAGATTGAACGTCGCGGCCTGGCCCTGGCCGTCGGGCATGGTGGCCGGGATGCCGTCCGCGACGAGGCGCACGCCGCGCACGCCGAACGCGGACCGGGCGCCGAAGCCGCGCGAGGAAATCTGCAGGTCTTGCGCATAGTTCTGGCGATTCTGCACGACGAGCCCTGGCACGGCGGTCAGCGCCTCGGACGCGTTGACGCGCGGCTGGGCCGCGCCGATGCGGTCCGCGTCGACGACGTCGATCGCGGCCGGCAGGTCGAAGCTCGGGTGCTCGGCGCGCGTGGCGCTGACGACGACCACGCTCATCGGCGCATCGGGTGCGGCCACGGCGGCGGCCAGGGGCGCGGCGGCGAACAGCGCCGCCACGAAATTCAAACGGTGTGTCATCTCATCTCCAGTCGAATGGTCCGCCCTTGTCGTCCGGGCGCTGACCATCAGCGCATGCAATATACCTGCCAGGGCGGAAACGTGCTGCCCGCATGGCATGGCGCTTGCAATCCTGGGAGTACCGATCACTTCAAAGGACCATCATGTCACGCATTCGCTCCCTCATCGTCCTGCTGGCCTGCAGCTTTGGCGCCGCGCAGGCGGCCCCCTTCGCCTACGTCCCCAACGAAAAATCCGGCAACGTCAGCGTGATCGACACGGCCACCGGCACGGCCGTGCGCCAGATCGCGGCCGGCAAGCGCCCGCGCGGCATCGCGGCCGACCCGGCGGGCAGCCGGCTGTACGTCACCGATGCCGCCGGCAGTGCGCTGCTCGTGCTGGATGCCGCCAGCGGCGCGACCCTGGCGACGATCCCGCTCGGCAGCTCGCCCGAAGGCGTGAACGCGTCGCGCGACGGCCGCTGGGTCGCCGTCGCCGTGGAAGACAGTAACAGCGTGGCGCTCATCGATGCCGCCGCGCGCAAGCTCGTCGCCGACATCTCCGTGCAGGGCCAGAACCCCGAGCATGCCGTGTTCAGCCCGGACGGGCGCTGGCTGCTCGTCTCGGCCGAGAACGCGGAACAGGTCGACGTGATCGACGTGGCCGCGCGCCGCCAGGTCGGCTCGATCGCGGTGGGCCTGCGTCCCCGCGGCATCGGCTTTTCGCCGGATGGCGCGCGGGCGTACGTCGCGTGCGAGCTGGCGGGCGCGGTGTATGTGCTGGACATCGAAAAACGCCGCAGCATCGCGACCATCCCGGCGGGGAAGAACCCGGCCGGCATCGTCGTGTCGCCCGACGGGAAGACCGTGTACGTGTCGAACGGCGCGGACGGCAGCGTGATGCGCATCGATCCGGCGCGCAACGCCGTGGACGCCACCATCGCCGTCGGCAAGCGGCCGTGGAACATGGCGTTGACGCCGGACGGCACCCGGCTGTACGTGGCGAACGGGCGCTCGGACAGCGTGTCCGTGATCGACACGGCCGCGGGGAGCAAGACGGGCGACATCGCCGTGGGCCAGCTGCCGTGGGGCGTGGTGATCCGCTGACCTGTTCAAGTTTGTGACACCTGTACCAGAAACGGCCGGCGCCAGGCGGCCCAGGACGGCAAAAACAGGGGAAAGCGGGCTGGCACGGGGTTTGCGAAAGAAGGGATGTACCGAACAAACATCTGCGCCGGCAACGGCCTATTCCAACTCATAGTGAAAGAGGATGACATGAATCTCGCGGACATCAGCAAACTCGGCGTCGCCAACCCGTTCCGCCAACGCTACGACAACTTCATCGGCGGTAAATTCGTCGCGCCGGTCAAGGGCGAGTACTTCGCCAACGTCACGCCGATCAGCGGCCAGCCGTTCTGCGAAATCGCGCGTTCGACGGCCGAAGACGTCGAGCTGGCGCTGGACGCGGCGCACGCCGCCAAGGACGCCTGGGCGAAGACGTCGCCGGCCGAACGCGCCAACATCCTGAACCGCATCGCCGACCGCATGGAGCAGAACCTGCGCCTGATCGCGACCGCCGAGACCATCGACAACGGCAAGCCGATCCGCGAAACGATGGCGGCCGACATCCCGCTGGCGATCGACCACTTCCGCTACTTCGCAAGCTGCATCCGCACGCAGGAAGGCGCCATCTCGACCATCGACGACCAGACCTACGCCTACCACTTCCACGAGCCGCTGGGTGTCGTCGGCCAGATCATCCCGTGGAACTTCCCGATCCTGATGGCCGTGTGGAAGCTGGCCCCGGCCCTCGCCGCCGGCAACTGCGTCGTGCTGAAACCGGCCGAGCAGACCCCGGCCTCGATCATGGTGCTGGTCGAGCTGATCGCCGACCTGCTGCCGGCAGGCGTCGTCAACGTCGTCAACGGCTTTGGCCTGGAAGCGGGCAAGCCGCTGGCGTCGAGCAAGCGCATCGCCAAGATCGCCTTCACCGGCGAGACGGGCACCGGCCGCCTGATCATGCAGTACGCCGCGCAGAACCTGATCCCGGTGACGCTGGAACTGGGCGGCAAGTCGCCCAACATCTTCTTCGCGGACGTGATGGATGCGGACGACGACTTCTTCGACAAGTGCCTGGAAGGCTTCGCGATGTTCGCGCTGAACCAGGGCGAGGTGTGCACCTGCCCGTCGCGCGTGCTGATCCAGGAATCGATCTACGAGAAATTCATCGAGCGTGCGCTGGCGCGCGTGGCGCAGATCAAGGCCGGCAACCCGCTGGACGAGGGCACGATGATCGGCGCCCAGGCATCGAAGGAACAGCTGGAAAAGATCCTGTCCTACCTCGACATCGGCCGCCAGGAAGGCGCGCAGGTGCTGGCCGGCGGCGAGCAGGCGAAGCATGACGGCGACCTGTCCGGCGGCTACTACGTGCGTCCGACCGTGTTCAAGGGCGACAACAGCATGCGCATCTTCCAGGAAGAGATCTTCGGCCCGGTCGTGTCGGTGACCACGTTCAAGGACGAGGCGGACGCGCTGCGCATCGCCAACGACACGCTGTACGGCCTGGGCGCCGGCCTGTGGACGCGCGACGGCAGCCGCGCCTTCCGCGTCGGCCGCGCGATCCAGGCGGGCCGCGTGTGGACCAACTGCTACCACCTGTACCCGGCACACGCCGCATTCGGCGGCTACAAGCAGTCGGGCATCGGCCGCGAGAATCACAAGATGATGCTCGACCACTACCAGCAGACCAAGAATCTGCTGGTGAGCTACAGCCCGAAAGCGCTGGGCTTCTTCTAAGTACCGAGCACCAGGGGCGCCATGACAACCAATATCGAACGTGTGACGGCGACCCCCGCCGCGCTGGCCTTCATCGGCGAGCTGCGGCGGCGCCACGGGCCGCTGATGTTTTTCCAGTCCGGCGGCTGCTGCGACGGCAGCACGCCGATGTGCTACGCCGCCGGGGAGTTCGACCTGTCCGACACGGACGTCTACCTGGGCAACCTGGACGGCGCACCGTTCTACATCGGGCTGGAGCAGTTCGGTTACTGGGAACACACCCAGCTGATCATCGATGTGGTGGAAGGCAACGGCGGCATGTTCTCGCTCGATAACGGCACGGGCCGGCGCTTCCTCACGCGCTCGCGCCTGTTCACGGACGAGGAAAACGGCCAGCTGCGCAGCCAGGCGCCCGGACCTTGAGTAACTCATAACGACAACAAAGGAGACAAGCATGAAGACGAGAATGACCATCCTGCTCGCAGGACTCGCCCCGCTGGCGTTCATCGCCCAGGCGGCCGACATCACCAACGCGATGATCGAGAACTCGGCCAAGGACACGAAGAACGTGCTGTCCTTCGGCATGGGTACGCAGGGTCAGCGCTATTCGACGCTCACCCAGATCAACACGAAGACCGTCGGCCAGCTGGTCCCGGCCTGGTCGTTCTCGTTCGGCGGCGAGAAGCAGCGGGGGCAGGAGTCGCAGCCCATCATCGCCAACGGCAAGATGTTCGTCACCGCGTCGTATTCGCGCATCTTCGCGATCGACCTGAAGACGGGGAATAAACTGTGGAAGTACGAGCACCGGCTGCCGGAAGCGATCATGCCCTGCTGCGACGTCGTCAACCGCGGCGCCGCCGTGTACGGCAACCTGGTCATCTTCGGCACGCTGGATGCGCAACTCGTCGCCCTCGACCAGAACACCGGCAAGATCGTGTGGAAGGAAAAGGTCGACGACTATGCGGCCGGCTACTCCATGACGGCCGCGCCGCTGATCGCCAAGGGCGTGCTGATCACAGGCGTCTCCGGCGGCGAATTCGGCATCGTCGGCCGCGTGGAAGGCCGCGATCCGCTGACGGGCGAGCTGCTGTGGACGCGTCCGACCGTCGAAGGCCATATGGGCTACAAGTACGACAAGGACGGCAAGGCCACCGAGGCCGGTATCACGGGCACCGTGAACAAGAGCTGGCCGGGCGAGCTGTGGAAGACGGGCGGCGCGTCGACCTGGATGGGCGGCACGTATGACCCGGCCACGGGCCTCGCCTACTTCGGCACCGGCAACCCGGCGCCGTGGAACAGCCACCTGCGCCCCGGCGACAACCTGTATTCGTCGTCGACCGTCGCGCTGGATCCGACGACGGGCCAGATCAAGTGGGCCTACCAGAGCACGCCGAACGATTCGTGGGACTTCGACGGCGCCAACGAATTCGTCACGTTCGACATGAACGGCAAGCGCTACGGCGGCAAGGCCGACCGCAACGGCTTCTTCTACGTGATCGACGCGAAGACGGGCCAGCTTGCCAATGCCTTCCCGTTCGTGAACAAGATCACGTGGGCGAGCAGCATCGACCTCAAGACGGGCCGCCCGAACTTCATCGCCGCCAACCGCCCCAGCGATCCGACGAAGGGCGACGGCAAGAAGGGTTCGACCGTGTTCGCCGCGCCGGCCTTCCTCGGTGCGAAGAACCAGATGCCGATGGCGTACAGCCCGCAGACCGGCCTGTTCTACGTGCCCGCCAACGAGTGGGGCATGGAGATCTGGAACGAGCCGATCACGTACAAGAAGGGTGGTGCTTACCTCGGCGCCGGCTTCACGATCAAGCCGCTGAACGAGGATTACATCGGCGCGCTGCGTGCCGTGGATCCCAGGACGGGCAAGATCGTCTGGGAGAACAAGAACTCGGCTCCGCTGTGGGGCGGCGTGATGACGACGGCCGGCGGCCTCGTGTTCTACGGCACGCCGGAAGGCTACCTGAAGGCGGTCGACGCGAAGTCGGGTAAAGAGCTGTGGAAGTTCCAGACCGGTTCCGGCGTCGTCGCGCCGCCGGTGACGTGGGAAGACGGCGGCGTGCAATACGTGGCCGTCGTCTCCGGCTGGGGCGGTGCGGTGCCGCTGTGGGGCGGCGAAGTCGCGAAGAAGGTCAACTTCCTGGAGCAGGGCGGCTCGGTCTGGGTCTTTAAGCTCGCCGCCAGGATTTGATTTGAACTCCAGGTAAGTGGTCAGGGAGGGTTATGCATCGGCTGCGGCGGCGGCCGGCGTCAAGACCCTGTTTTGCCGCGGCTTCGGCCGCGGTTTTTTTATTTATATCGTTTATATCGTTTCCGTGTGCGGACGGTCAAAACTGCAACACCTGATCCGATTCGCTACAGCAGAAACACCTTCTCGACGCGCTCTCCCCCGTGCAACGACCGGGCACGCAACTTGCCATCACTGTCGGTACATCTCAACGATGTATTCCACTACAAACAAGAAAGCGAGGAGACAAATGAAGAAGGTTTACGTACTGGCCGCCCTGGCCTCGATCGGCGCCTGCGCGCAGCAGGCCCACGCGGTCGACCTGAAGGCCGGCGACTGGACGGTCAACGTCGGCGGCATCGTCAACGCCTACTACACGGGCGTGTCGTGCAGCGGCGACGCCGTCGGCGGACTGGCGCTGGCCGGCCGCGCCCTCGGCTGTGGCGGCGAGGATCACCGCACCACCATCGGCAACGGCCTGCTGCCCAGCGGCCTCGTGACGTCCGTGTCGTCGACGCAGGGCGGTTTCGACGTCAGCGCCAAGATCGGCATCTACGCCGCCACGGCGACGGACAGCGCGATCGCCCAGAACAGCACGGTCGACGTGCGCCAGGCTTACTTTACGTTCGGCCGCGCGGATCTCGGCACGTTCAAGCTGGGCCGCGACTACGGCATCTTCGGCGCCAACGCGATCCTGAACGACATGACCCTCGTCGGCGCCGGCGCGCCCGTACAGGCGACGCAGCGCGGCCGCGTCACGCTGGGCCACATCGGCGCCGGCTATAGCTACCTGGGCACGTATGGCCAGATTGTCTACAGCACGCCCAGGAACGACGCCGGCATCGGCTTCGACTTCGGCGTGATGAGCCCCGTGTCCGACACGCCGGTCATCGCCGGTCCGCGCTACTCCACCCGTTCGAGCCCGCAGGTGCAGGCGCGCCTCTCGTTCGAACAGGACGGCTTCAAGGCCTGGCTGGGCGCGAAGACCCAGCGCTTCGAGTCGCAGACGGCCGGCGCGGGCGACCTCACGATGAACGGCTTCGAAGCCGGCGCGTCGTACCAGCTGGGCGCGGCCGGTCTCCTGGTCAACGCGCAGACGGGCCGCGCGCTGGGCATCCTGTCCGACGCCGACCAGGGCGATGTCCGATCGAAGAACTTCCTCGTGCAGGGCACGTTCAAGACGACCGACGCGCTCAAGCTGGGCCTGTCGTGGGGCCGCAGCGCCAACGACGACAACACCGTCGGCACGGGCGGCCTGAAGTCGAATGCCAACCTGACGGCCGGCGCCTACTATGCGCTGAACAGCGCGATCACGCTGGTGGCCGAGGTCGGGCAGACCCGCTCGAAGGGCTTCGGCGGCGCCACCGCGCGCATGAACGGCGGCTCGGTCGGCGGCATCATCTTCTTCTGACGCCGCCATGAACCTGCTCCGCCTTGTCATCTGCTGGCTTCTGGTGTGCGCTGCGGCGCACGCCGGCACGCTGACGCAGGCGGAGCTGGCGCGGCGCTTCCCTGCGCCGCTGATCGTCGGCGAGCAGGCGGCCGACGTCCCTGCCTGGCCGCTGTTCAAGCAGAACGGCACGGCGACGGAACTCGTCGGCTACGCGTTCGAATCCGCGGACCTGGCCCCAGTACCGGGCTTCGCCGGCGTGCCCCCGAACCTCCTCGTGGTCATCGATCCGAAGGGCACCTTCCTCGACGTGGCCGTGCTGTCGCAGCATGAACCCGTCTTCCTGGAAGGGCTGGGCGAGGCGCCGCTGCGCGAGTTCCTGCAGCAGTACCGCGGGCGGTCGCTGGGGCAGGGGATCACGGTGGGCGGCGGGAAGGGCGCCTTGGACGGCGTGTCGAAGGCGACGGCGTCCGTCCGCATCATCAACCAGAGCGTCCTGTCGGCCGCGCTGAAGGTCGGGCGCGCCAAACTCGGTTTTGCGCAGGGACGCGATCCGGGCCGTATCGGCCGTATTCGCGATGACGTGTTCATGCCGATGTCGCTGCAGGAGATGCTCGATGCGGGGTTGGTACGCCATGTCCGCGTGCGCATGGGCGATGTCGAGCAGCTGTTCGCGGGCAGCGCCGGCGCGGGACTGGATGCGCAGGCGCTCGCGCAGCCGGACGATGTCTTCATCGATCTGTGGGTGGCCTGGGCTTCGGTGCCGGCCGTCGGCCGCAACCTGCTGGCGCCGCGCACGTGGAACCGGTTGCAGGGCAGGCTGGAGCCGGGCGACCACGCGCTGCTCGTGCTAACGGCCGGTCCGCATACGCTCACCGGCGCGGACTTCGTGCGCGGCAGCGTCCCGCGCGGCATCGTGCTGCGCCAGGATCGCCTGCCGGTGGAGATGCGCGACCTCGATCTCGAACCGCGCCTGGCCGACGGCGTGCACCTGCCGGCCGATGAGATGCTGCTGTTGCGCGTCATCGCCCAGGCTGGACTCGATCCGGCGCGCGCGCTCGACTTCGCGCTGCCGGTCACGCGCAGCAAGGGCATCGTGTACCCGGAGCGGATCACGCGCGAGATCGGGTTCTCGTATCGCCTGCCGGAGGCATATTACATCGCGCCCGAAAGCGCCGCGCCAGCGTGGCAGGCCAGCTGGAAGGCGCGCCGCGTGCAGCTGGCCGTGCTGGGCGTGGCGCTGGCGCTGCTTGCGGTGGCGCTGTGGCAGCAGCGCTGGCTCGTGGCGCATGCGCGCCGCTTCGCCTGGCTGCGTCGCGCATGGCTGCTGTTCACCATCGGCTTTATCGGCTATGCGGCGCAGGCGCAGCTGTCCATCGTCAATCTCACCGGCGTCGTGCAGGCGCTGCGCGGGGGGCGAGGGCTCGATTACCTGTTGTTCGATCCGATGACCGTGGCGCTGTGGGCGTTCGTGCTCGTCTCGCTGTTCATCTGGGGACGTGGCACGTTCTGTGGCTGGCTGTGCCCGTTCGGCGCGCTGCAGGAATTCGCGGGCCTGGCCGGACAGGCGCTGCGGCTGCCGCAGGTCGTGGTGCGGCGCGTGCTCGATGCGCGCCTGAAGCGTGTGAAATACGGCGTGCTGGCCGCGATCCTGCTGGCCGCCGTGTGGGCGCCCGCGCAGGCCGACCGGCTCGTCGAGCTGGAGCCGTTCAAGACCGCGATCACGCTGAACTTCGTGCGCGCCTGGCCGTTCGTCGCGTATGCCGCTGGCCTGCTGCTCGTCGCCATGGTCGTCAACAAGGCGTTCTGCCGCTATCTCTGTCCGCTCGGTGCGGCGCTGGCGCTGCTGGGCCGCGCGCGCCTGCTCGACTGGATCCCGCGCCGGGCCGAATGCGGCACGCCGTGCCAGACCTGCCGCCACCGCTGCGGCTACAACGCGATCGTCCCGAGCGGGAAGGTCGACTACGAGGAGTGTTTTCAATGTATGGAATGTGTCGTTATCCACGCAAGCGACGAACAGTGCGCGCCGCGGATATTGGAACGGAAGCGCAGCCGGACGATTCCGATCGTGCCGGCGTCCAGCGTCATCGACAGGGGACCATGATGCACAGAAGGACCTTCATCGCCGCCACCTTGGGCGGCATGGCCGGCGCCGCGGTAGTGGATGCGGCCGTCGCCGACGAGCTGCCGCTGCACAGCGGCGCCGCGCTGGCGTTCGGGACGACGATCAGCATCGCCGTGCGCCACGCGGACCCGGAAGCCGCGCAGCAGGCCATCGCCGCCGCGCTGGGCGAGGCGCGCCGCGTGGATGCGCTGATGAGTCTCCACCAGCCGCCCAGCCAGGTGTTCCGGCTGAACCGCGACAAGGTGCTGCACGGCCCCGATCCGCACCTGTTGACGGTGCTGGAGCATGCGCGCACGCTGTCGCGCCTCACGCAGGGCGCGTTCGACATCACGGTGCAACCGCTGTGGCGCGCGTTCGATTCGGCGCATGGGGTGCCGCCCGAGTCCGAGCGCATGCGCGCGCAACGCCTCGTCGGCTGGACGCAGGTGCAGGCGGGGCCGGAACGCGTCGTGCTGGCGCGCAAAGGGATGGCGATCACGTTGAACGGCCTCGCGCAGGGCTATGCGACGGATCTCGCACTGGCGGCGCTGCGCCGGCACGGCATCCGCCATGCGCTCGTCGACACGGGCGAATACGGCGCGCTGGGCCGCACGGGCGGACGGCCGTGGCACCTGGGCATCCGCGATCCGCGCAACGAGGACACCGTGGCCGCGAGCCTCGTGCTGGACGGGCGCTGCGTCGCCACGTCGGGCGACTATGCATCGGCATTCACGTCGGACCTGCGGCACCACCACATCTTCGATCCGGCCAGCGGCGATTCGCCGACGGAGCTGGCGAGCGTCACGGTGCTGGCGCCCACCGGGCTGGAAGCGGACGGCCTGTCGACCGCATTCATGGTGATGGGCGCCCGGCGCGCGCATGCGCTGGCGGCGCACCTGCCGGGCGTGGACCTGCTCACGATCGGCAAGGACGGCGCGCGCTGGAAGTCGTCCGGTTTCCCGGCCGCTTAATCATTCATGGGGAGGTCTTCAGATGCGGCAGCTTGCGGTAAATGGTGTTGCGCGAGACGCCCAGCGCGCGCGCCGTGGCCGACACGTTGCCGCCGTTCGCCTCCAGCGACTTGAGGATCGCGGCCAGTTCCATCTCTTCGAGGTTGGCGCCGGACGCGATCATCTGCTGGGCGGCGGGCGCGCTCGCGGGGGCGGCTTCGCCAGTCTCTGCGATGTCGTCCAGGAAGTCGTCCGGCATGTGGCGCAGGCCGATCTCTTCCTCGTCGCCGGCCATGATCGCCGCCGTGCGCAGGAGGTTCGTCAGCTGGCGGAAGTTACCGGGCCATTTGTGGCGCTTGAACAGCCGCAGCACTTCGTCGGAGATCGTGTGGGTGACGCCGGATTCGGTCTCGGACGAGAGAATTTTTCTCACCACCGTTTCGAGGTCGGTGCGCTCGCGCAGCGGCGGCAGTTTCACCACGAGGCCGTTCAGGCGGTAATACAGGTCTTCGCGGAACAGGCCTTCGGCGATGCGCCGGCGCAGGTTGTGGTTCGTCGCGCAGATCACTTCCACGTTCACCGGGATCGACTTGCCGCTGCCGAGCGGCGTGACCATCCGTTCCTGCAGCACGCGCAGCAGGCGCGCCTGCAGCGGGTAGGGCATGTCGCCGATCTCGTCGAGGAACAGCGTGCCGCCGTTCGCCTGCAGGATCTTGCCGACGGCGCCCTTCTTGCGTGCGCCAGTGAACGCGCCGTCCTCGTAGCCGAACAGCTCCGATTCGATCAGCGTCTCGGGAATCGACGCGCAGTTCACGGCGACGAACGGCCCCTGCGCGCGCGGCGAATCGTTGTGGATGGCCTGGGCCAGCAATTCCTTGCCGGTGCCCGTCTCGCCCATGATCATGATCGGCACGTCGCGGCCCAGTACGCGATTGACCTTGTCGATGACCTGTTCGAGCTGCGGGTCGCCCGTGTTCAGGTAGCGCAGGCCGGACAGGCGCCGCGCCGGTGCCTTCACCTGCGGCTGCGCGATGGGCGCCATCTGCGCCGCATCGTCGAACGCGCCGGTGAGCACGTGCACGCCGTTCGTCAGCCGCAGTTCCGCCCGGCCGCGCACGCGCACGCCGTTGTGCATGCACAGGTCGAGCAGGTCCGGTGCCGCCGTGCGGTAGTGATCGTAGAGGGCGGAGACGGGGAGGCCGAACAGGGAGCTGAACGTATGCGCCTGCAGTGCGGGATACGAGAGGCCCAGCTGGAACAGGCCGTTGCGGTTGGCGGCGAGGAAGCGGCCGCCCGGGCTGAACGACGCGATCCCCTCCATCAGCGTGCCGATGAATTCGGGGCGCGTGTGGAAGTGCAGGGTGATCGCGTTCTCGAACGTCGCCGCGAATAGCTGGTTCTCGATCATCAGCGCGGACATGCGCACGAGGGCCATTGTGTGCTTGTGGAAGCTGCGCCGGTCGCCGCTGACGTCCAGCACGCCGACCACGTTGCCGCGGTGGTCGGTGATCGGCGCCGCGGAGCAGGTCAGGAAGTGGTTCGCGGAGAGGAAGTGCTGGTCCGCGTGGATCGTCGTCGGCACCCGTTCCGCGATCGCGGTGCCGATCGCATTCGTCCCCTTGCTTTCCTCGGACCAGGCGACGCCCGGCGTCAGCGCTACGCGGTTGGCCTTTTCCAGGAAGTCGGCATCGCCCAGCGAATGCACGATCACGCCCTGCGCATCCGTCAGCAAGACCATGTTGTGCGTGTTGGCGATCTGCTGGTACAGCGTTTCCATCGCCGGCACCGCATGACTATACAAGAGGCGGTTCTGCTCGACGAGGTGAGAGAGATCGGTGCCGGATGCCGGCGTGAAATCGGGCCGTGAATCCGGATTCAGGCCGAATTGTTCGGAGCGTCGGTGCGAGATTGCGATCATCGTTGCCATGTCGTCGCCGGGGACGAGCAAGCCTGCGTGTTGATAAGTCATTCCAAGTCTCCTGGTTGGCCCTGGACCGCGGCTCTATATTGGGAATCGACTGTTCACAAATGTAGCACCTGTACCAGAACGGAACAATCAAGCGTGTAAATGTGTTCCGTTTCATCGATGCTTTGTTTTATGCAACACACAGTAAGCAAGCTGGATGCCAGCTTTTCAGGTGCTTCAAATCAGGCCTTGCGCAGGTGGCCGTGGGTTTGCTATAGTTCGCGTCCTGCTTCTGCAGCGCACAAAAAGTTTAACTGAATCAACTAGTTAAGCTTGTCAGATCGATTACATCGAATGTGTTGCAGAAAAACGAGGGGTTGACGAGTTAAGCGAAGCACTGCATAATCTCACTCCTCTGCTGCTGACGAACAAAACGATTCGCAAGCGCAGCAAGGCAGTACCGAATAC
>CAMLMV010000070.1 GCA_946481275.1 uncultured Massilia sp. | reverse complement strand
CCAGCGGGTTCAGGTCTTCGCGCTGGATGTTCTCGATCAGCGCCATCGCGGCGGCGTTCTGGTCGTCCACTTCGCGCACGAGCACGGGGATCTCGTCCAGTCCCGCCAGCTGGGCGGCGCGGAAGCGGCGTTCGCCGGCGATGATCTCGTAGCGCGCGCCGGATGACGATACGTCGATCGGGCGCACAAGCACGGGCTGCATGATGCCCTGGGATTTGATCGACGCGGCCAGTTCGGCCAGCGAACCGTCGTCCATGCGCGTGCGCGGCTGGTATTTGCCGGCCTGGATCTGACCGACCGGCAGCAGGGACGGCGCACCGCTTGGCGCGGCGGGCGTCTCGGGAGCGTCTCCACCCAGCAGCGCGTCGAGACCGCGGCCGAGTCCTTTGAGTTTTTTGGTTGCCATGACGTTGATAAGTTCTGGTTACATAGTCTTGATGCGCTCGACCATCTCGGCACCGAAGGCGATGTAGGCCTGCGCGCCTTTCGAAGACGGGTCGAACGTGACGCCCGGGATGCCGTACGACGGCGCTTCCGCCAGGCGCACGTTGCGCGGGATGATCGTCTTGAACACCTTGTCGCCGAAATGCTGCTCGAGCTGCGCCGACACCTGCTGCGACAGCGTCATGCGCGGATCGAACATCACGCGCAGCAGGCCGATGATGCGCAGATCATGGTTCAGGTTCGCATGCACCTTCTTGATCGTGTTCACGAGATCCGACAGGCCTTCCAGCGCGTAATACTCGCACTGCATCGGGATGATGACGCCGTGCGCGGACACGAGACCGTTCAGGGTCAGCATCGACAGCGCGGGCGGGCAGTCGATCAAAATGAAATCGTAGTCGGCATCGACCTTGGCCAGCGCTTCCTTCAGGCGGCGCTCGCGGTTTTCCAGCTCGACCATCTCCACTTCGGCGCCTGCCAGTTCGCGGTTGGCGGGCAGCACGTCGAAGCGCCCTGCTTCGCTGCGCAGGCGCGCCGTGGCCACATCGGCCTCGCCCAGCAGCACCTCATAGATCGACGAGGTCAGCCCCGCCTTGTTGATGCCCGCGCCCATGGTGGCATTGCCCTGCGGGTCGAGGTCGACCAGCAGCACGCGCTGGTTCAGCCTGGCGAGGCCGGCGGACAGGTTCACGCTGGTCGTGGTCTTGCCGACCCCGCCCTTCTGGTTTGCTACGCAAAAAATTTTCGCCATGTATGCCTTTATCAGTCATACGGTTAATACCATTAAAACGATTTATACGATTTATATGATAATAACGGTATAAACTGTTTATACAGTTTATCTGCTTGTGCGTTGCCGGGATTGTTTCACGTGGAACGTTCGATGAATACCAGGTGGCGTTCGGCGCCTAGCCTCGGTACGTCCAGCGGTTCCACCTTGTCGACCTTCCATTCTGCCGGCAGCCTTTCCTGTTCGTCTTTCGGGGCCACCCCTTTCAAGGCGATATAACGTCCGCCGTCTGCCAGCAGGTGCGAAGACCAGTTGACGAAATCCGACAGGTCGGCAAATGCACGCGAGGTGATGACGTCGAATTTCTCGCTCACCTGCAGTTGCTCCACCCGTGCCGTGTACACCGTGACGTTGGCCAGGCCCAGCTCCGCCTTCACCTGCGTAAGAAACGCCGTTTTTTTGTGGACCGTGTCGATCATCGACACTTTCATGTCTGGCCGCACGATTGCCAGCACGATGCCGGGCAGACCGCCGCCAGAACCCACGTCGAGCACGTTTTTCGCGGCCGCGAAGGCCGGCACGGCGGCCAGCGAGTCCAGCAGATGGTGCGTGACCATCTGCATCGGGTCGCGCAACGACGTCAGGTTATAGACCGCATTCCACTTGAACATCAGGGCCAGGTAATTCATCAGCTTGTCCTGCTGGGCCGGACTGACGTCGAGACGCATCGCGGCGATGCCCTCGTCCAGCACGGCAGACAAGGCCGCTCGATCGAAATTCTTCATGCGGCCGATTCCTCGTTCGGGACACTCCCAAAACCTTTGGCGCCACGTTTTTTCAGGTGCACGAGCAGCAGGGAAATTGCCGCCGGCGTCACACCAGAAATGCGCGAGGCCTGGCCCAGCGTTTCCGGACGCTGCTTATCGAGCTTCTGGCGCACTTCGATCGACAACGCCGCAATCTCGAGATAGTTCAGGTTCTCGGGCAGTTTCAGGTTTTCATAGTGATCGTGGCGTTCGACCTCGCGTGCCTGGCGGTCGATATAGCCCGAATACTTCAGCTGGATCTCGACCTGCTCCTTCACGGCCGGATCTTCCACGCCCGGACCGCCCAGCGCCTGGCCGTCGACACCCTGCAGGGTGACCAGCTTGTCGTACTCCACACCCGGACGGCGCAGCAGGTCCGCCAGGTTGTACTCGCGCTCAATGGCCTGGCCGATCACGCGTTCGGATTCGGCTGCGGCGAGGATGCGTGGATTCACCCACGTCGCCCGCAGTCGTTCCAGTTCGCGCGCGACCGCTTCACGCTTGCGCTCGAACGCTTCCCACTGCGCATCGCCGACGACGCCCAGCTTGCGACCGATCTCTGTCAGGCGCATATCCGCATTGTCTTCGCGCAGCGACAGGCGGTATTCGGCGCGGCTCGTGAACATGCGGTACGGTTCCGCCACACCCTGCGTCGTGAGATCGTCGACGAGCACGCCGAGGTACGCTTCGGAGCGCGACGGCGTCCACGCATCGCGCCCCTGCGTCTGCAGCGCCGCGTTGATACCTGCCAGCATGCCCTGGGCCGCCGCTTCTTCGTAGCCGGTGGTGCCGTTGATCTGGCCGGCGAAGAACAGGCCCTGGATCGCCTTCGTCTCCAGCGATGCCTTCAGGCCGCGCGGGTCGAAATAATCGTATTCGATCGCATAGCCAGGGCGCAGGATGAATGCGTTTTCCAGGCCGCGCATCGAGCGCACCAAGGCCAGCTGCACGTCGAACGGCAGGCTCGTCGAGATACCGTTCGGATAAAACTCGTTCGTGGTGAGGCCTTCCGGCTCGAGGAAGATCTGGTGCGATTCCTTCGACGCGAAACGGTGGATCTTGTCTTCGATCGACGGGCAGTAGCGCGGGCCGACGCCCTCGATCACGCCCGTGTACATCGGGCTGCGGTCGAGGCCGTTGCGGATGATGTCGTGCGTCTGCGCATTTGTGTGCGTGACCCAGCAGGGCAATTGCTTCGGATGCATCGCGGCATTGCCCATGTACGAAAACACCGGGACCGGATCGAGGTCGCCCGGCTGTTCCGTCATGACGGCGAAGTCGATGCTGCGGCCATCGATGCGCGGCGGCGTGCCGGTTTTGAGGCGGCCCTGCGGCAGTTTGAGTTCTTTCAGGCGCGACGACAGCGATACCGCCGGCGGGTCACCGGCACGGCCGGCCGAGTAATTTTGCAGGCCGACGTGGATCTTACCGTCGAGGAAAGTACCGGCCGTCAGCACGACGGCGCGCGCGCGGAAGCGCAGGCCGATCTGCGTGACGGCGCCGACGACACGGTCGCCTTCGACCATCAGGTCGTCGACGGCCTGCTGGAACAGCCACAGGTTCGGCTGGTTTTCCAGGCGCGAACGGATCGCCTGCTTGTACAGCATGCGGTCGGCCTGCGCACGCGTGGCGCGCACGGCCGGACCCTTCGAAGAGTTCAGGATGCGGAACTGGATACCGGCTTCGTCGGTGGCAATGGCCATCGCGCCGCCCATGGCGTCCACTTCCTTGACGAGATGGCCCTTGCCGATACCGCCGATGGACGGGTTGCAGGACATCGCACCCAGGGTTTCGATGTTATGAGTGAGCAACAGGGTCTTCTGGCCCATGCGCGCAGACGCGAGCGCCGCTTCGGTGCCGGCATGGCCGCCGCCAACGACGATCACGTCGAATTCAGTCGGAAATAGCATGATGGAGTGTGTTGCGAGGAGGATTAAGAAGGGATTATAGATTCTTTTTTCCGTGCGGCTTCGGCTCGGCCGCGAAAACGACGATTTGTTTCACGTGAAACAGTGTCGTGTTAGGGTTTTCGCCACACTCACTCGACCTTGCCGCGAGCCCCACTGTCGGCGTGGGAGCTCGCCTGCGACAATACGAGAACGCGCCACGCCGCCGGTTATGCTGACGAAGACGACGGTCCGCATGCCACCATCCTGCTGAAGCGCCTCGCCGGACCGAATCGGCCCGGCTACTGGGTCGTCGACGGCCCGGTGACGCGTGGGGTCTACCAACGCACGTCCGCAAGTCGCGTTGACTGTTCCACGTGAAACAATCACCAGCCCAGACGTTTGAACGTATCGAATGCTGTCTTTACGATCAACAGCCCGACGACGACGAGGAACAGCTTGCGCACGAAGCCGCTGCCGTGCTTTAGCGCCAGTCGCGTCCCGACCAGTGACCCGGCGATCTGGCACACGGCCATGAGCAAGCCCAGTTGCCAGAGCAGATGGCCGCTGTAGCCGAACCAGATCAGCGCGGAGATATTGCAGGCGACGTTGACGATCTTCGCCGCCGCCGACGCGCTGAGGAAGTCGAACCCAAAGAAACGGACGAACAGGAAGATCAGGAAGCTGCCTGTGCCGGGACCGAAGAAGCCGTCATAGAAACCGATCGCGGCGCCGACACCCATCGCCAGCAGCCGCTCGTTCATGCCGCTGTGGGCCGGCGCATGTACGGCGCCCAGGTCTTTCTTCTTGTACGTGTACACGGCCACCGCGACAAGGATCAGCGGCAGAAGACTTCTCACGAAGTCGCCCGGCACACGGGTCACCGTCCACGCACCGATGAACGACAGCGCGAACGCGGCGAGGGCCGCCGGCGCCGCCGTGCTCCAGGCAACCGTCACGCGACGGGAGTATTTGATCGCGGCCACGGCCGTCCCGAACATCGCCGCCAACTTGTTCGTGCCAAGCAAGGTCGCCGGCACCTCCCGCGGGAACATGGCAAACATCGCCGGGATCTGGATCAATCCTCCCCCACCGACGACAGCATCCACGAGACCGGCAACGAAGGCCGCGACGGCCAGCAGGGCAAAATCGAACATGATGAATAGCGCCTAAAAGCGCTATTGTAGTCCGGCAGCCTTGTTGCGACGCAACAAACTCAGACCGCGGCCGCGCGTCCTTCTTCGAGAAATTGCAGCAGCAAACGGTTGACCTCGTCGGCCGCCGTCAGTTGCAGCCAGTGATCCGCGCCGCGGATGCGCTCGAAACGGAATTCGCCGTCGACGTAGTGGGCCGAGTCGCGCATCTGCTTTTCGCCCAGCGCCGGGTCGCGGTCGCTCCACAAGCCCATCACGGGCACTCGCACCTGGCGATGTCCGCGCGGCAGGGCGAGGCTCAGGTTGGCGCGGTAATAGTTCAGGGCGGCCGTCAGCCGGCCCGGCGGCGACAGGTCGCGCTTCCAGTGGTCGGCTTGGCCGGGCTCGTCCGTGAACTGGCGCATGATGAACCAGTCGCCCGCGCGCAGCGTATGTTCCGCGATGCCGGGCATGATGAAGCCGAGAATATAAGTCATGCGCAAGCGCTGCAGGATGCCGGCGCGCGCGATGGCGTACGGGTGGCCGGTGGACATCGCCACGTAGCGGTGCACGCGCTCCGGCGCCAGCGCGGCGATCTGCCAGCCGATGATGCCGCCCCAGTCGTGGCCGACGAGGAAGACCTTGTCGATGTGCAGCGCGTCGAGCAGGCCCAGCATGTCGCCGCGCAGCTTGTCCATCGTGTAGTCGAAGACGCCGCCCGGCGCGTCGCTGCGACCATAGCCGCGCAGGTCCGGCGCCAGCACGCGGAAGCCCGCAGCGGCCAGTACCGGGACCTGCTTGCGCCAGACGATGTGTGTATCGGGAAAGCCGTGCAGCAGCAGCACGGCCGGTCCCTGCCCCGTCGTCGTCGTGTGGATGCGAATGCCGTTGACGTCCAGCATGAGGGATTCGTCGATCACGTTCACCTCCTTGAAACCGGAGCGTGAAGTACCGCAGCGATCTCGCCGACGATACCCCGGCGGAACAACAGCACGCAGGCGACAAAGATGAGGCCGGTGACGATGCCCACCGATTCTCCGAGTGATGCGAACCATTCTACATGCGTCGTCTCGGCCAGGAAGTTCCCCAGGTCGCCCAGCTTGTTCTCCAGCGCGACGACAAGGAAGGCGCCCAGGATCGGGCCCGCCAGGGTGCCCATGCCGCCCACGAGCGTCATCAGGATGACGAGGCCGGACATCGTCCAGTGCACGTCCGTCAGCGTCTCGAAGCCGAGCACGACGGTCTTCGTCGCACCCGCCAGGCCGGCCAGCGCGGCCGACAGGACGAAGGCGACGAGTTTATAGCGGTCCACGTCGTAGCCCAGGGACATGGCGCGCGCTTCGTTTTCCTTGATCGCCTTCAGCACCTGCCCGAACGGCGAATGCACCGTGCGCACGATCAGGGCGAAGCCGGCCACGCAAATCGCCAGCACGACGTAGTACAGGGTCAGGTCGTTACCGAGGTCGATGCTGCCCAGCAGCTTGCCGCGCGGGACGCCCTGCAGCCCATCCTCGCCATGCGTAAATGGCGCGCGCAGCGCCGCGAAATACACCATCTGCGCGAGCGCCAGCGTGATCATCGAAAAATAAATGCCCTGGCGGCGGATCGCCAGCAGTCCCATGACGAAACCCAGCGCCGCGGCCGCCAGTACGCCCAGCACGAGCGCCGCCTCGAACGGCAGACCGAGCACCGCCAGCGCATGGCCCGTGACGTAGCCGGCGCCGCCGAAGAACGCCGCATGGCCGAACGACAGCAACCCGGTATAGCCGATCAGCAGGTTGAAGGCGCAGGCGAACAGGCCGAAGCACAGCAGCTTCATGAGGAAGACCGGGTAGCCGACGAACGGCGCCGCCAGCGCCACCACCAATGCGAGGCCGTAGCCGAGGGTTCTGTTCATGATCATGGCCTCATTTCTCCTTGCCGAACAGGCCGGCGGGACGCAGCAGCAGCACGATCACCATCACGACGAACACGACGACTTCCGACGCTTCCGGGTAATACACGCGCGTGAGCCCTTCGATGACGCCCAGCGCCAGGCCCGTGACGATGGAGCCGAGGATGGACCCCATGCCGCCGATCACGACGACGGCGAACACGACGATGATCAGGTTGGAGCCCATCAGCGGCGTGACGTTGATGACGGGCGCCGCCAGCACGCCCGCAAAGCCCGCCAGCGCGACGCCGAAGCCGTAGGTCAATGTCACCATCAACGGGACGTTGACGCCGAACGCTTCGACCAGTTTCGGGTTTTCCGTGCCGGCGCGCAGGTAGGCGCCCAACCGCGTCTTTTCGATCGTGAACCACGTCGCCAGGCACACGACGAGCGAGGCGAACACGACCCAGGCGCGGTAGTTCGGCAGGATCATGAAGCCGAGGTCGGTGGCGCCGGACAGCACTTCCGGCACGTCCAGAGTCTGACCGGACACGCCGAAGAACGAGCGGAACAGGCCTTCCAGCAGCAAGGTGATGCCGAAGGTCAGCAGCAGGCCGTACAAATGGTCGAACTTGTAGAGCCAACGCAGCATCGTCTTTTCGATCAGGATGCCGAACGCGCCGACGAGGAGCGGCGCCAGCACGAGCATCGTCCAGTAATTCAATCCGAACGACGTGACGCCGATGTACGCGGCAAACGCGCCCATCATGTACAACGCGCCATGCGAAAAATTGATCACGTTGAGCAGGCCGAAGATGACGGCCAGGCCCAGCGACAGCATCGCGTAGAACGAACCGTTCACCAGGCCCAGCAGCAGCTGGCTCATCATCGCCTGCAGGGGGACGCCGAAAATTTCCATGGGCACGTGCTTACGTCAGGCTCACTTCCAGGCCGCGCACTTGGTCTCGGCCTTGGTCGTGTATGCCTGGGCACCCGGGATCGTGGCCACGACCTTGTAGTAATCCCATGGCGCTTTCGATTCGGCCGGCGTCTTGACCTGCATCAGGTACATGTCGTGCACCATGCGGCCGTCCGGACGGATCTCGCCGTTCTTCGTGAACATGTCGTTGATCTTGGTCTTTTTGAGTTGGGCCATGACCTTGTCGCTATCGTCCGTGCCGATCGCTTTCACCGCGTTCAGGTAGTTCATCGCGGCGGAATAATCGGCCGCCTGCAGCGACGACGGCTCCTTCTTCATCTTCGCGAAGTATTTTTTCGCCCACGCGCGGGTGTCGTTGTTCATGTCCCAGTACCAGGCGTCCGTCAGGTAGAGTCCCTGCGTCGTCTGCAGCCCGAGGGTGTGGATATCGTTGATGAACACGAGCAGGCCCGCGATCTTCATCTTGCTGGTGAGGCCGAATTCCTTCGCCGCCTTGACGGAGTTGATGAAGTCGCCGCCGGCATTCGCCAGCCCCAGCACCTGCGCTTTCGACGACTGCGCCTGCAGCAGGAACGACGAAAAGTCGGACGCCCCCAGCGGGTGCTTCACGCTGCCCAGCACGGTGCCGCCATTGGCCTTCACGACGTCCGTCGTGTCCTTTTCCAGCGACTGGCCGAACGCGTAATCGGCCGTGAGGAAATACCAGCTCTTGCCGCCCTGCTTCACCATCGTGGCGCCCGTGCCGCGAGCGAGCGCGACCGTGTCGTAGGCGTAGTGCACGGTGTACGGCGAGCACTGTTCGTTGGTCAGCTGCGCACTGCCGGAACCGATCGCAATGAACACTTTTTTCTTTTCCGCCGCGACCTTGGCCATGGCCAGGGCGGCGCCGGAGTTCGTGCCGCCGATCAGCATGTCGACGCCCTGCTGGTCGAACCATTCACGGGCCTTGCTGGCGGCGATGTCCGGCTTGTTCTGGTGGTCGGCGACGATGAACTGGATTTTTTTACCATTGATGGCGCCGCCTGCATCGGCGATCGCCATGCGCACGGCTTCGGCGCCGCCATTGCCGTCGATGTCCGAATACACGCCCGATAAATCCGTGATCATGCCGATTTTGATGGTGTCGCCCGAGATCTGGGCCAGCGCCGGCATGGACAAACCGGCCGCGAAGGCGGCGGCGGCAAAAGCAATCGCTGTTTTCATGTGGTCTCCGTTGTCGATGATCAAACGCCCAGCAGCTCGGTCAATGCCGGCATGCTGGCCTGCAGTTCCGCGGCCGCGATCGTCGTGACGATGCGGCCGTGTTCCATGACGTAAAACCGGTCCGCCAGCGGCGCCGCGAACCGGAAATTCTGTTCCACCATGACGATCGTGTAGCCCTTTGCCTTGAGGGTCGTGATCATCTTCGCCAGCGCCTGCACGATCACCGGGGCCAGCCCTTCCGAGATCTCGTCCAGCAAGAGGAGTCTCGCGCCCGTGCGCAGGATGCGCGCGACGGCCAGCATCTGTTGTTCGCCGCCGGACAGCCGCGTGCCCTGGCTGTGGCGCCGTTCGTACAGGTTCGGGAACATCTCGTAGATCTCGGCGACGCTCATGCCGCTCATTTTCCCATCACGGCCGGCCAGCTTCGGCGGCAACATGAGGTTTTCCTCGGCCGACAGCGACGCGAAAATGCCCCGCTCTTCCGGGCAATAGCCGATGCCGAGGTGGGCGATGCGGTGCGTGGGCAGGCGGATCGCCTCGACGCCATTGACCTTGATCGACCCGGTGCGCGCCCCCGTCAGCCCCATGATCGCGCGCAAGGCGGTCGTGCGGCCCGCACCGTTGCGGCCCAGCAGGGTGACGACTTCGCCCGGCTGCACGGACAGACTGACGCCGTGCAGGATGTGCGATTCGCCATACCAGGCTTGCAGGTTCTCGATCTCCAGTGCCGGCGTCATCCGTGCGCTCCCGCCAGATTGTTGTCGGCGCTGCCCATGTACGCCTCGATGACCTGCGGGTTGCGCGATACGTCCGCGTAACTGCCTTCTGCCAGCACGGCCCCCCGCTGCAGCACGGAGATGCGGTCGCAGATGCCTGAGACGACGTTCATGTTGTGTTCCACCATCAGGATCGTGCGGCCGGCTGACACTTTTTTGATCAGTACCGTCACGCGATGCACATCTTCGTGGCCCATGCCTTGCGTCGGCTCGTCCAGCAACATGAGTTCCGGCTCCATGCCGAGCGTCGTCGCGATCTCGAGCGCGCGCTTGCGGCCATACGGCAGGTCGGCCGTGATGGTGTCGGCGAATTCGGCCAGGTCAACTTCGGCCAGCAAAGCCATGGCGCGATCATTGAGCTGGTTCAGGGTCTTTTCGCTGCGCCAGAAATAAAAGCTGGTGCCGAGGGCGCGCTGCAGGCCGATGCGCACGTTTTCCAGCACGGTGAGATGAGGAAACACGGCCGAGATCTGGAACGAGCGGATGATGCCCATGCGCGCGATCTGCGCCGGTTTTAGCGAGGTGATGTCGGTGCCGTTGAACAGGATGCGGCCGGCGGACGGCGCCAGGAACTTCGTCAGCAGGTTGAAGCACGTCGTCTTGCCGGCGCCATTGGGTCCGATGAGCGCGTGGATATGGCCGCGCTGCACCTGCAGACTCACCTGGTTGACCGCCGTAAAACCCTTGAATTCCTTCGTCAGATCACGTGTTTCCAGAATGACGTCCGGCATTGCGTCTCCCCGCTTTCGTCCATTCAAGCTTTACAAATCATACACACTTTTGGAACTCGTCAAGATACAGCACGTGCGCCGCGTATCGCCCTGCGTTACGTCATGACGAAGCGCAAACCCATTGTGCAAAAACGCACTACGACCACGCGCGGTCGATCAGCGCGGCCGTCTTTTCGGCAATCATCAACGTGGGTGAATTCGTGTTGCCGGACGTGATCGTCGGCATGATGGACGCGTCGACGACGCGTAGTCCCCTGACACCCTTGACCCGCAGTTCGCTGTCGACGACGGCGAGCGGATCGTCCCGCTTGCCCATGCGGCAGGTGCCGACGGGGTGGAAAATCGTCGTGCCGATGAGGCCGGCCGCTTCCGCCAGCTCTTCCTCCGTGCGGTAGTGCGGGCCCGGCTTGAACTCTTCCGGCCGGTATTTCGCCAGTGCGGGTGCCGCGACGATGCGCCGGGTCAGCGCCAGCGCGTCGGCCGCCACCTTGCGGTCTTCCGGCGTGCTGAGATAGTTCGGAGATATTTTCGGCGGCGCGTAACTGTCGTTCGCCGCGAGCCGGACGTGGCCCCGCGCCGTCGGCCGCAGGTTGCACACGCTGGCCGTGAAGGCGGGGAAACCGTGCAGCGGATCGCCGAATTTTTCCAGCGACAGCGGCTGCACGTGGTATTCGAGGTTCGGCGTCGCCTGGCCGGGATCGGACCGGGCAAACGCGCCCAGCTGCGATGGCGCCATCGACATCGGCCCACTCTGGAACAGCAGGTATTGCACGCCGATTTTCATCTTGCCGTACCAAGAGGCGGCACTCGTATTGAGCGAGCGGGCGCCCGTGATGCGATACACCATGCGCAGTTGCAAATGATCCTGCAGATTTTCGCCCACGCCGGGCGCATCGACGACGGGCGTGATCCCATGCTGATGCAGCAAAGACGCCGGTCCGATGCCGGACAACTGCAGGATGTGCGGCGAGCCGATGGCGCCGGCGGCCAGCAGGGTTTCGCGTCGCGCCGTGGCCGTGAACGCGCGGCCGCCGCCCGTGAATTGCACGCCGCGGCAGATCGCGCCCTGCTCCGTCTGCTCGATCAACAGCTTTTCGACGTGACAACCCGTCATGATCGTCAGGTTCG
Source organism: uncultured Massilia sp. (assembly GCA_946481275.1). The sequence continues at coordinate 13,040 of CAMLMV010000070.1, read as the reverse complement.
GCCGCGTGGAGGCCGGCCTGAGAAACGCCTTGGCCGTATTCAGCCGGATGCCGCGCCGCTGGTTGACTTCGAAATAGGCACAGCCGCCGTTGTCGCCGCCATTGAAATCGTCGACTTTCGGGATGCCCGTCTGGTGCGCCGCTTCCCGGAAGGCGTCGAGGATTTCCCAGGACAGCCGCTGGCGCTCGACTCGCCACTCGCCGCCGCTGCCGTGGATGGCGCTGGCGCCGCCGTGATGGTCTTCGCTTGCCTTAAAAATGGGCAGGACGTTATCCCAGCGCCAGGATAGGTCGCCCGTGATGGCGGCCCAGCGGTCGTAGTCGTCGGCCTGGCCGCGCATGTAGATCATGCCGTTGATCGACGAACTGCCGCCCAGGACTTTACCGCGTGGATAGATCAGCGCCCGCCCCGCCAGGCCGGGATCCGCTTCCGTTTTGTACAGCCAGTCCGTGCGCGGGTTGCCGATGCAGTACAGGTAGCCGACGGGGATGTGGATCCACAGGTAATCGTCCTTACCGCCCGCCTCGATCAACAGCACGTGCACGTCGGACCTGCGCGTGAGGCGATTGGCCAGCACGCAGCCGGCGGTACCGGCCCCGACAATGATGACATCGAACTCCCCTGCGGACTCCATGGACCCTCGCATCGTGATTCGTTGAGGCAAGCTTACCAGATGATCAAGCTCAACAAGGGGTCCCAGGACTGTGGATAAGCGTATGAATATCCACAGGTACGAAATGTGAGGAAGATCGGTTTTTCGCACAGCCCGGATTTTTATCCAGTTTTGCCACAAGGCACATACAAGACCAGCCCACCGCCTTATGCGAACCGTAAACGTTTGATGTTGTGGAAAAAACCCGGCTTATCCACAGAAGAGCACCACCGTTAACTATTACCATCATTCTGTATACAAGCTTTTGGTTGTAAACCTGACGACGCGCTTCGAAGACTGCGGTCCTGCCGAAAAAATTCTTATCGTCGGCCACAACGCATCTTCGACATCGTCCTGTCCTGCCCGACAAAAAAATCGACCGACTCCGGATACGTTCATGACCACGACACCTGCTCGACGTCGACCAAGCCCGCTTTCGGCAGCCCCAACCGCCCTGTTTGCTATCCTTTTGTGGATAAGCTGCTGAATATCCACAGGATCGAATGTGCGGAACTGCCATGAAAGGCGATCGCGAATTTTTTCTCCAGTTTTGGTCCTCTACAGAAACAAGGTTTGTTCGACCGCTTTGAACGCATGTAAACCCTTGAGCTTGTGGAAAAAATCCCGCTTATCCACAGTTCAGGCGGCGTTTACTATCATCACTATCCTTTCTTTCTCTCCAAGTTAACTAAAGAAGGACAACTCGCCCGACAGCGCTGAACGGCGAAGCCGACACAACGCAAACGCTCTTTTGTCTTCAAAAAAAAAAAGAAACTGCGCACCGTCCCATACAAAGCTGACGCAACCACTGTTCGACTGCCGTTTGTCTACAGGAAGAACGCGATGCCGACGTCGCAGTGGGAACACCGTCCGCATCCTGCAGGCCTGGTGAGCATGCAAAACCAGCTGACGCAACCACTACTCGGCGTTTGTACTGTCTACAGAAAGAACTTGATGCCAACGTTGCAACCGGAACAACGTTCGCAGCCTGCAAGTGTCCTGTTGGCAGACAAAATCAGCTCGACTGTGGAAAAGCCGCTGCATATCCACAGCACCGGATGTGCAGAACGACCGCTTTTTCTGCTCGCCCGGTTTTTGTCCAACATCGGTTCAGCATCGATACAATGCTTGTCCAGCCGCTCCGGGAGCACGTAAACCGTTGACGCTGTAGACAAATTCCGTCTTATCCACAGCTGGGAACGCGTTTACTATCACTACCATTTTTTATATACATCTTTGTTTTATTAATACAAAAGCAGCGGGAACAGCGTGAACAAGCCGCGAGAACCCTTCATAAACCGCTTCAGAACAAGGCAGAAACATGCGATTAGGGATCATCAGTGCGTTGCACGAAGAACAGCAGGGGCTCGTGGAGGCCATGGAAGGGCCCTACAAGCTCACGCACGGCATGCGCGAGTACTTTGTCGGGCGACTGTGGGAAATCGACGCTGTGTGCGTTTTATCGCGTATAGGCAAGGTTGCAGCGGCATTGACGACCGCAACGCTTGTGGAGAAGTTCGGTGTTACCCACATCCTCTTTACGGGCGTGGCTGGTGCTGGAGATGCTTCGATCCGTGTCGGCGACATCGTCGTGGCCGAATCGCTCGTCCAGCACGACATGGATGCAAGTCCTTTGTTCCCCCGCTATGAGGTACCGCTGACGGGTTTGACGCACTTCCTGTCGGACCACCACATGGCGCTGCAACTGGCCGATGCGGCACATCGGTTCCTGGAAGACGACTTCGCGCTGGCCGTCGACCCCGGAGAAAGGGCCGTATTCGCGCTCAGCGGGCCGCGGCTGCATCGTGGGCTCATCGCCAGCGCCGACCAGTTCGTGAGCGACAGGGACCGTCTACACGCGTTGAATGCGGCATTGCCGGGTCTGCTGGCGGTGGAGATGGAAGGCGCCGCCGTCGCGCAGGCCTGTTTCGAGCTGGGCATCCCGTTCGGCGTCATCCGGACGATTTCCGACAACGCCAATGAACACGCGGCCACGGATTTCATGCGTTTCGTGAAATCGGTGGCCGCGCGTTATGCCTTTTACATCGTCAGGCAGTTCTGCCTGGGCTGGCAGAATCAGGCCAGCAGGGTGTCCGCCGGCACGTAGTCGTAGCCAAGATCCTTCGCGACGGCCGCGTAGGTAACTTTCCCTTCGCAAACATTCAGGCCGTTCTTGAGGTGGACGTCGTCGCGCATCGCCTGCCGCCAGCCCTTGTTCGCCAGTGCGACGGCGTGGCCAATCGTCGCGTTGTTCAGCGCAAACGTCGACGTGCGGGCCACCGCGCCCGGCATGTTCGCCACGCAGTAGTGAACAACGCCGTCCACGACGAATGTCGGATCCGCGTGCGTCGTCGGATGCGACGTTTCGAAGCAGCCGCCCTGGTCGATCGCCACGTCGACGACGACGGATCCCGTTTTCATCCGTGACACCATGTCGCGCGTGACGAGCTTCGGCGCCGCGGCACCGGGCACGAGCACGCCGCCGATGACGAGGTCGGCCGACAGTACCGCTTCCTCGATCGCGTGGGCGTTCGAATACAGGGTCGAGATCCGGTTGCCGTAGACGAGGTCGAGCTGGCGCAGGCGGTCGACGTTCTTGTCGAGCACGGTGACGCGCGCGCCGATGCCGACCGCCATCTGCAACGCATTCGTGCCGACGACGCCGGCGCCGATGATGACGATGTGGCCCGCCGCCACACCCGGCACGCCCCCCAGCAGGATGCCGGCGCCGCCCTTCGATTTTTCCAGGTGGCTGGCGCCGGCCTGGATCGACATCCGCCCCGCCACCTCGCTCATCGGCGCCAGCAGCGGCAGGCCGCCGCCCGGGCCGGTGATGGTTTCATAGGCGATGCACACGGCGCCGGATTTCACGAGGGCCGCCGTCTGCTCCGGATCCGGCGCCAGGTGCAGATACGTGTACAGGATCTGCCCCGGACGCAGCATCGCGCATTCCTGCGGCTGCGGTTCCTTCACTTTCACGACCATCTCGGCCTGCGCGAAGATCTCTTGCGCCGACGGGACGATCGTGGCGCCGGCGGCCGTGTACTGCTCGTCCGTCAACCCGATGCCGGCACCGGCGCCGGTCTGCACGATGACCTTATGGCCGCGCGCGACCAGTTCGTGCACGCTGGGGGGCGTCAAGCCCACCCGGAATTCATTGTTTTTGATTTCTTTTGGTACGCCTATCAACATGTCTGCCTCCAGGTTTAATTACCTACAAAAACAAAACGCCGCAGCGCAGGTGTGAACCTACCGCCGCGGCGTCGAAGCCATCTGGACCCGGATTACAGACCGAGCGTCATCAGGCTTGCGTTACCTCCAGCCGCGGTCGTGTTGACGCACAGGGCGCGTTCCGCCACCAGGCGCCACAACGCCACCGGTTCGCCCGCACGGGTATCGACGATGCCGACGATCGCGCCCGGACGGGCCGCCAGCTGCGCCTGCAGATTTCCTTTGAGACCCTGCTCGACGAGAGCCATGGCGAACTCGCTGCCGTCCAGTTCCTGCGCGGTGATGAAACGCACGCGTTCCCTGACGGCGATCGGCAATGCCGGGAGCGCTTCCGCCAGCACGAGCGCGCGATTGCCCGTCGCGAATGCGGCCGCCAGCTGGTTCAGCAGGCTCGCCGTGCCGTTCGGCGCACACAGGACGGTGCCGCGTGGGACGAAATCGAGCTCGTTGCGCTCGCCCGTCGGGCCCGGCAAGTCGATGCGCACGCCGTCCAGCGTCGTTTCCATGTAACCGTGCGCGAGGTCGGCGATGTCGCCGTGGCCGTTCGCGCACGCCCAGGCGAGCAGGCCGTCCAGCGCGTTATTGCTGCGGCGTGCGTGACGCAGCAGCGGCGCCGCATCCTTTTGCAGGCGCTTCAGGTACAGCGGACCGCCTGCCTTCGGACCGGTGCCGGATTTGCCTTCGCCGCCGAACGGCTGCACGCCGACGACGGCGCCCACGATGTTGCGGTTCACGTAGATGTTGCCGACGTGGGCGCGCGTCGTGATGAATTCGATCGTCTCGTCGATGCGCGAATGCACGCCCAGGGTGAGGCCGTAGCCGGTGGCGTTGATCGTGTCGACGACCTTGTCCAGCTCGGAGCGGCGCCAGCGCACGATGTGCAGCACGGGGCCGAAGACTTCACGCTTCAGTTCGCTCATCGAGCCGATCTCGAGCACGGTCGGCGGCACGAACGTTCCCTGCGACAGCAAGGCATCCGGCAGGACCAGCGAGAAATGCTGCTTCGCCGTCGTTTTCATCCGCTCGATGTGGCCGAGCAGGTTCTGCTGGGCTTCCTTGTCGATGACGGGGCCGATGTCGGTGGACAGGCGGTCCGGCACGCCCACGCGCAGTTCCTGCATCGCGCCCTTGAGCATCTTGATCGTTTTATCCGCGATATCTTCCTGCAGGAACAGCACACGCAGCGCGGAGCAGCGCTGGCCGGCGCTGTCGAATGCGGAACTGAGCACATCCTGCACGACCTGTTCCGGCAGCGCGGACGAATCGACGACCAGCGCGTTCTGGCCACCCGTCTCGGCGATCAGCGGGATGTCGGCGCCTTCCTGTGCGGCGCGGACGGCCAGCGTGCGGTTGATCAATTGCGCGACTTCCGTTGAGCCCGTAAAGATCACGGCCTTGACGCGGGCATCGCCCGTGAGCGCCGCACCGACGGTCTCGCCGCGGCCCGGCAACAGTTGCAGCGCGCCTGTCGGCACACCGGCTTGGTGGAACAACTGCACGGCGCGGTGGGCAATCAGCGGCGTCTGCTCAGCCGGTTTTGCCAACACGACGTTGCCGGCGGCCAGCGCGGCCGCAACCTGGCCCGTGAAGATTGCGAGCGGGAAGTTCCAGGGGCTGATACACGTCACCGGTCCCAGCGCGCGGGCTTGCGGGGCATTGCGGATCTCGGCCGCGTAATAGCGCAGGAAATCGACGGCTTCGCGCACTTCCGCGATCGCGTTCGGCAGTGATTTGCCCGCTTCGCGCACGGCCAGGGCCATCAGTTCGCCGCGGTATTGTTCGAACAAATCGCCGACGCGGGCGATGATGTCGGCGCGGGCCGCATTGCCGATGCCTTCCCAGCCGGGCGCGGCGTTCACGGCGGCCTGCAGGGCGGTGTCGACATCGGCGGTGGTGGCTTCCGTCACCTGGCCGACGATGTCCGCCGACTGCGCGGGATTCACGATGTTCAGCACGCCGGCGGCGGCGACCGCACCGTCGACGAGCGGCGCGGCCAGGTAGTGGCGCGGCGTGCCGAGGTCGGCGGCCAGTTCGGCCAGCACGTGTTCATTGGCGAGATCGAGGCCGGCGGAGTTGCGGCGGCCGTCCGGGAACAGAGCCAAAGGCAGCGGAATGCGCGGGTGCGGCAGGCAGTGCGCGGCACGCGCGGCTTCGAATGGATCGGTCAGCAGGGTGTCGATGGGCACGCTCTCGTCGACGATCTGGTTCACGAACGACGAATTGGCGCCGTTTTCCAGCAGGCGGCGCACGAGGTAGGCGAGCAGCGTCTCGTGCGAACCGACCGGCGCGTAGATGCGGCAGGCTTTACCCAGGTTCTCCTTGCCGACGACCTGGTCGTACAAGGTTTCGCCCATGCCGTGCAGGCACTGGAATTCGTAATTGGTGACGTTGTCGGCCTTTGCCCACGTGTAGATCACGGACAGCGAGTGCGCATTGTGCGTGGCGAACTGGGCATAGATGACGTCCGTCGCGGCCAGCAGCTTGCGCGCGCACGTGAGGTAAGACACGTCCGTGTAAATCTTGCGCGTATAGACCGGATAGCCCGGCAGGCCGTCGACCTGGGCGCGCTTGATCTCCGCATCCCAGTACGCGCCCTTGACCAGGCGCACCATGAACTTGCGGCCGCTGCGGCGGGCAAGATCCACGACGAAATCGATCACGAACGGGCAGCGTTTCTGGTACGCCTGCACGACGAGGCCGATGCCTTCGAAGCCGGCCAAGGATGGATCGAAAGCCAGAGCTTCCAGCATGTCCAGCGAGATTTCCAGGCGGTCCGCTTCCTCGGCGTCGATATTGATGCCGATGTTGTACTCCTTGGCGAGCAGCACGAGCTTGCGCACGCGCGGCAGCAGCTCGCCCATCACGCGGGCGTACTGCGCGCGGCTATATCTCGGATGCAGGGCCGACAGCTTGATCGAGATGCCCGGACCGTCCTTGATGCCGCGGCCGTTGGAGGCCTTGCCGATCGCGTGGATGGCCGCTTCGTACGAGGCGTAGTAATTGTCGGCGTCGGATTCCGTCAGTGCCGCTTCGCCCAGCATGTCGTAGGAATAGCGGTAGCCGCGGGTTTCGTTCTCGCGGCTGTTCTTCAGCGCTTCATCGATGGTCTGGCCGGTGACGAACTGGTTGCCCAGCATGCGCATCGCGAGGTCGACGCCCTTGCGGATCAGCGGTTCGCCGCCCTTGGCGATCATGCGGGTCAGCGCGGCGCCCAGGCCCTTCTCGCTGCTGGACGACACGAGCTTGCCGGTGACGAGCAGGCCCCAGGTCGCGGCGTTCACGAACAGCGACGGCGATTCGCCCAGGTGCTTCTTCCAGTCGCCCTTGCTGATCTTGTCGGCGATCAGGCGGTCGGCCGTTTCCGTGTCGGGAATGCGCAGCAGCGCTTCGGCCAGGCACATCAGTGCGACGCCTTCTTCCGACGACAGCGAGAATTCGTGCATCAGCGCATCCACGCCCGACGAACGCGTCCGTTTTTCGCGCACGGCAGAGACGAGGCGGTGCGCCAGCAGGTAGGCGTCGCCGTTGGCGCAGGCCCCCTGGGCCAGCAGCCATTCCACGGCGGTGGTCTCGTCACGGCGGTAGGCGGCGGTGATCGCGGAACGCAGCGGCGTCTGTTCGCGGCGGGTTTCGGCCTGCAGGGCGTCGAAAGGGACGTAGGTGGAAGCCGGGAAGGCGGCAATGTTCATGAACGGTCTGGAAAAAATGGATGAGGACGAGCACCGGCAAACGCCGGTCTGAGGTGCGGATCAATGATTCGATTGTAGAAGGAAATCTTCTGGATTAATTCTGTTTTTACAGAAGACTAGCAATAGATAGTTTTTGGTGAGAGAATTTCACCAAATAATATTTATAGTGGAGAGAGAACACATGCTGGACAAGATCAGCAAGAAAATCCTGGCCGAGCTGCAGAGCGACGGGCGCATTAGCAACGTCGAGCTCGCCGCACGGGTCAACCTGTCGCCCGCCGCCTGCCTCGAGCGGGTGCGCAAGCTGCACGAGTCCGGCTACATCATGGGCTACACGGCCCAGTTGAATCCGCAGCTGCTGGACGTGTCGCTGCTGGTGTTCATCGAAGTGGTGCTGGACCGCACGACGCCGGAAGTCTTCGACGCGTTCAAGCAGAGCGTGCAGCTGATTCCCGAAGTGCTCGAATGCCACATGGTGGCCGGCGGTTTCGATTACCTCGTCAAGGCGCGTGTAAAAGATATGGCAGCTTACCGCGAATTCCTCGGCAAGACATTGCTGCAGAAAGGCGTGCGCGAGACGCACACGTATGCGGTGATGGAAGAGGTCAAGAATACGACCAAGCTGCCCATCAAATGAACAACGCCCCGGCAGGCGGGGCGTTGTATCTTCAGGCAATCTTTTCCATTTTCTCCGACGCTTCCGACTTCTGCGGAACCATCTTTTGCGCCGTCGCGGACAGGCTTTCCAGGTTCTTGCGCAGCCAGCGGTGCGCCGGGCTGCGGCCGTCGCGTTCGTGCCACAGCATGTCCAGGTGGACGGCCGGCAGCTGGAACGGCAGCTCGCGCCAGATCAATTGTTCAGCCGCACCGGTCGAGGCGATCAGGTGCTTCGGCAGCACCGTCACCAGGTCGGAGTTCGCGACCACGCGGCCGGCCGTGAAGAACTGGTTCACGGTCAGCAGGATGCGGCGCTCGCGGCCGATCTGCGCCAGCGCTTCGTCGACGAGGCCGTGGGCGCGGCCCGAGAAGCTCACGAGCAGGTGGTTCGCCTTGCAATAATCGTCGAGGGAGAGCGTGCCCTGCGCCAGCGGGTGATTCTTGCGCATCACGACCACATATTCTCCCGAATACAGGCGCTCGTGGCGGATCGGCGAGCCCGTTTCGTACGACAGCTGGGCCGCGACGCCGGGGAAGAAGCCGACGGCCAGGTCGATGTCGCCACGCAGCAGCATCGGCCGCGGTTCGCGCGTGGTCAGCGGCACCATGCGGATGTTGACGCCCGGCGCTTCTTTTTCGATCGACCGCACGAGGGACGGCAGCCACAGGGCGGCGGTGGCGTCGGCCATCGCCATGCGGAACGTCGCCTGGGCCTTGGACACGTCGAAGGTTTCCGGCATCACGGCCGCTTCCAGCGCGGCCAGCGCCTGGCGTACGGCGGGCCACAGCGCTTCCGCGCGCGGCGTCGGCTTGACGCCGTAAGCGGTGCGGATCAGCAGCTCGTCGCCGAGGCTTTCGCGCAGGCGTTTGATGGCATTCGAGACGGCCGGCTGGGTCATGGCGAGGTGGCCGGCGGCGCGTGTGAGGTTTTGCTCGGTCATGACGGCGTCGAAGACGCGGAGCAGGTTCAGATCAAGCGTGAGGAAGCTCATGGGACTCCGTTCAGGACTGGCAGTAAATGGTTTGTCGGTACGGTAAGTGTACCCGATTTCCATTCACGATCAATATAATAGCTATTACTAAGTGTAATTAGATTTATATGTTGCGTTGCACTATAGTGACATCGAACGAATAGATCAGCTTGCCACTTAGACTTCCCATGTCCTTCTCCGCCACCCTTTTCCAGACCCCGGTGCTGGCTCTGCCCTTCACCCATCTGCTCTTGTGCATGGTCCAGCTGACCCTGCTGGGCGGCGTCCTGATGTTCTTCCGCCCGCTGCTGGTCGGCATCGTACGCGCGCTGGTGCTGGTGGTACGCCCCCGTCCGACGAAGGACGAGCTGGCGGCACGCAGGCAGCGTGCGCAGGCCGCAGCGGTGGGATCGCACTGATCCTTACAGTCTAGTCTACACAGCTTATTTCCCGAAAGCGGCGCCCGGATCACCGGGCGCCGCTTTTTTTTCGCCCCTACTCTTACCCGTCGCCGGTAACTCGTGGTCGCTCGAGTTGTCAGGCGCTTTTTTTGCCGATTTCATTTAACAATTGGTCGATAAAGATGTTGGTATCAAAAAATCGATGATTTATTAACTGATGAGTTATCGATAAGTTGCCAAAGGATCGCATCAGATTGATGGGATATGAAGAAATTCGCCGAACTGGTGGATGACAGGATCAGGCAGCATTATAACGAAGAGTTAGCGATGATATCGCCGTCGTTCACGTCGATATCGTTGCAAAATATGAGAAGTTCATAATTGGTTGTGCTGTATGGATGAGTTAAGGTAATTATCGATCTGATCGAATGCATGCGGCGCCAGAGGCCTCGACGTGCCGGCTGGCACCCCACCTCATCCAAAAATCCGGGACGTACGCAGTCAAAAAACGAGGGGCGAAAAAAAACGCGGCCACCGGTTGCCCGGGGCCGCGTCGCGGGGAAAAACTGAGGCGATTACTTGGTGTCGCCCAGCAGCGCCGGCTTGAGCGAGCGGTCGACGGGCTTGTCGCCCAGCCAGATGCGCAGGATCGCGTTGTAGAAGTTGATGTCCGGGATAGGCCCGCCCAGCTTCTGGCCGTTCAGCTCGGCCTGGGTGCCGGTACCCGGGATCCAGTCCAGGTGCAGCACGTCACCCTTCTTGAGGCCGTCGACGGAGGCGAAGATCTCTCCAATCTTGCTGATCTGGGCCACGATGCGCTGTTTTTCCGCCTTGTCGATGTTCTCGTTCAGGCCATCCATGAAGGCCTTGCCGAAATCTTCGGACGAGATGTCGCGCGCCATCTGCAGCGTCACGCGGCGCGGGCCCTCTTCCTTCAGGATCTCGGCCGTGTTGTTCTTCTTCTCCGGCAGGTACAGGCCGGCCGCGTAGACCTTGACGATGAACTTGGTGCGCATGCCGGCGCCGTTCAGTTTCAGGTCCTTGCCGGCGACCTTCGTCATGTCTTCGAACTTGTAGCCGTTCACGTCGACGACGGCAGCGGCCGCCGGCAGGCTGGCGGCCAGGGTCAGGATGGCGCCTGCGAGCAGGCCCTTGATGGCAAAAGTCGGGGTAGTCATGGTTGTCTCCTTGATGGGAAGGCTATCGTTGTGAAAATCGTCGGCCGCGATTCAGGCTGCGGCCAGTGCCAGTGCCAGGGCCGGTTGGGCATTCTGCAGTTTGAACACGCTGACGGCGCGCGCCAGGCGCTGCGCCTGTTCCTGCATCGATGCGGCCGCGGCGGCGGCCTGCTCGACGAGGGCGGCATTCTGCTGGGTCGTCTCGTCCATCGCGACGATCGTCTGGCTGACCTGGGCGATGCCGGCGCTCTGCTCGAGGCTGGCAGCCGTAATTTCACCCATGATGTCGGTGACGCGGCGCACGCTTGCGACGACCTCTTCCATCGTCACGCCGGCCTGCTCGACGAGCGTGCTGCCTTCCTGGACCTTGTCCACGGAATCGCCGATCAGCAGCTTGATTTCCTTGGCGGCCGCGGCCGAGCGCTGCGCCAGGCTGCGCACTTCGGATGCCACGACGGCAAAGCCGCGCCCCTGCTCGCCCGCGCGCGCGGCCTCGACCGCCGCGTTCAGGGCAAGGATATTCGTCTGGAAGGCGATGCCGTCGATCACGCCGATGATGTCGACGATCTTCTTCGACGACGCCGTGATCGATCCCATCGTCTCGATGACGTGCGCGACGACGGAACCGCCGCGCGCCGCCACTTCCGACGCCTGGGCCGCCAGCTGGTTCGCCTGGCGCGCATTGTCCGCGTTCTGTTGCACGGTGCCGGTCAGCGCCCGCATCGAGCTCGACGTTTGCGCCAGGGACATGGCCTGGGATTCCGTGCGCGTCGACAGGTCCTGGTTGCCGGTGGCAATTTCTCCGGATGCGCAGGACATCGATTCGGTACTCGTGCGCACTTCGCCGACGATGCGCGTCAGGCTGGCATTCATGTGGCGCAGCGCTTCCATCATCTGGCCTGCCTCGTCGCGGCTGTCGACGGCGATGTCGCTCGTGAGATCGCCGTCGGCGACGCGGCGCGCGATGTCCACCACCTGCCCCAGCGGACGGGTGATGCTGCGCGTGGCGAGCCAGGCGACGCCCAGCGACAGCCCGGCCGCGATCGTCGTCAGCGCCAGGATCAGCATTTCCGTGCGCTGCGTGACGGCGGCCGTGTCGTCGCCGGCCTGGCGCATCGCGGCGTTTTGCCAGGCGACGAATTTATCCAGTTGTTCGAAGTAGCGCGTCTGCTGGGGACGCAGCGAGAACATGAATTTCATCATCGCCTCGTCCTTGCGGTCTTCGTTGACGAGCTTGATGAACGCCGTTTGCGCCGGCAGGAATTTGTTCTGGATGGTGGCCAGCGCCTTCAGGATGTCGGCCGCCTCGGCATCACCCGTGCTCTTCGCCAGTTCGGCGACCTGGGCCGTGGCGCTGGCGCTTCTCGCTTCGGTGTTCGCCAATTCCTTCCTGATCTGTTCCGGGTCGGTCATGATGAGGACGTTGAGCATGCTGCGCGTCGCTTCGCTCACGTCTTCCTTGATGTGGTTGGCCGCGACGGTCTTTGCGTAGCGCACTTTGACCAGGGTCTCCATTTCCTTGTTCAGGCTGGCAATCCTGACATACGACAGCCCCGCCAGCAGCACCAGCAAGGCAATCACGACCCCGAACCCGACGGCCAGACGCTGGCCGATACTCATATTTCTAATCATTATTGTGAGTCTCCCCGTCCGAAAAAAGAATGGGCGTGCTAATTTTGCAAGATAAATATAGCACCGATCAAATTGGCAAGATTAGAGACTCAAAACTATTTCAATGCTGCAAGAGCACAATGTCGGGCGTCATATCAGCGGCATGTGAATGACAAAGGCGGGCGCTGTGCACCAGGATCGGGCATCGCGAGTGTTGTGTTTTGGAACAACGTTGGCCGCGATCCAGCCGACGATGCACAGGATGTTCGCCGTCACATAACCGAAGCGGGCAAGCGGGTACGGGAAGCGGAATCGTCGCTCATGAATCGAGCATGGCATGGGCATCCGGATCGCCGCGGACGCGAAAAAAAACCGGCTCGCGGCCGGCTTTGCGATTCAGGCCACCTTGGCCTTGTCCGCGGTCAGGCGTTCGTATTTCGCCTGGAGCTGTTCGCGCGTTTCGCGCCATTCGGGATTGAACGGAATGCAGGCGACCGGGCACACCTGCTGGCATTGCGGCTCATCGAAATGGCCGACGCATTCCGTGCATTTGTGCGGATCGATCTGGTAGAACTCCGCGCCCATCGAGATCGCGTCGTTCGGGCACTCGGGCTCGCACACGTCGCAATTGATGCAGTCGTCGGTAATCA
>CAMLMV010000069.1 GCA_946481275.1 uncultured Massilia sp. | reverse complement strand
TTCCAGTCCATGCGCTCGGCGATGGCTTCGATGATCAGGTCGCAGCCGGCCAGCACGTCGAGGTTGTCCTCGTAGTTGGCGACTTCGATCAGCGCCGCGTCTTCCTTGTTGCCCAGCGGTGCCGGCGACAGTTTTTTCAGGTTCTCGATGGCCTTCAGCACGATGCCGTTTTTCGGGCCTTCCTTTGCCGGCAGGTCGAACAGCACGACCGGGACCTTGGCGTTGACGCAGTGCGCGGCGATCTGCGCGCCCATCACGCCGGCGCCCAGCACGGCGACTTTCTTGACGATGAAATTAGTCATCTCTCGTAATCCTTAGTTGTGATCGTGCGATTTAGAACAGGTCTGCGTCCAGCGCCAGCAGGTTCGATGCGCCCGAACGTGCCTGGCGGATCAGCATCGCGGTTTCCGGGTACAGGCGGGCGAAGTAGAAGCGTGCGGTCGCCAGCTTGGCTTCGTAGAACTTGTCGCCCGAATCCTTCTTGGCCAGCGCGATCTTCGCCATCTGCGCGAAGAAGTACGAGAACACCATGTGGCCCACGACGCGCAGGTAAGGCACGGCGGCGGCGCCCACTTCGTCCTGGTTCTGGAAGGCCTTCATGCCGATTTCCATGGTCAGCTTGGTCAGCTTCTCGCCCAGGTCGCCCAGCGGGGTGATGAACTCGGACATCGCTTCGTCGGTGCCGTTTTCTTCCACGAAGGCGCGGATCTTTTCGCCGAACTTGCGCAGCTTGGCGCCGTTGTCCATCAGGATCTTACGGCCCAGCAGGTCCAGCGACTGGATCGTGTTGGTGCCTTCGTAGATCATGTTGATGCGGGCGTCGCGCACGTACTGCTCCATGCCCCACTCGCTGATGTAGCCATGGCCGCCGTACACCTGCATCGCTTCCGACGTGGCGATCCAGCCGTTGTCGGTGATGAAGGCTTTCACGATCGGGGTCAGCAGCGCGACTTCGTCGGCGGCTTCCTTGCGGACGGCTTCGTCCGGGTGGTTCAGTTCGCGGTCGATCTGCAGCGCGACGTACGACGTCAGGGCGCGCGCGCCTTCGGCGTAGGCTTTCGCCGTCAGCAGCATGCGGCGCACGTCCGGGTGGACGATGATCGGGTCGGCCGGCTTGTCCGGTGCCTTCGGGCCCGACAGGCTGCGCATCTGGATGCGGTCCTTGGCGTAGACGAGTGCGTTCTGGTACGCGACTTCCGTCAGGCCCAGCGACTGCATGCCGACGCCCAGGCGGGCGGCGTTCATGAACACGAACATCGCGTTCAGGCCCTTGTGCGGCTGGCCGATCAGGGTGCCGATGGCGCCGTCCAGGTTCATCTGGCAGGTCGAGTTGCCGTGGATGCCCATCTTTTCCTCGATGGCGCCGCAGGTGATGCCGTTGCGCGCGCCGACGGAACCGTCAGCGTTCGGCAGGAACTTCGGCACGAGGAACAGCGAAATGCCTTTCGAGCCTTCCGGTGCGTCCGGCAGGCGGGCCAGCACCAGGTGGACGATGTTTTCCGACATGTCGTGCTCGCCGGCCGAGATGAAGATCTTCGAGCCGGTGATGCTGTAGGTGCCGTCGGCCTGCGGTTCGGCCTTCGTGCGCAGCAGGCCCAGGTCGGTGCCGCAGTGCGCTTCGGTCAGGCACATCGTGCCGGTCCACTCGCCCGAGACGAGCTTCGGCAGGTAGAACTTCTTCTGGTCGTCGGTGCCGTGTTCCTTCAGGCACTCGTACGCGCCGTGCGACAGGCCCGGATACATGGTCCATGCCTGGTTCGACGAGTTCAGCATCTCGTAGAACGAGTTGTTCAGCGAGACCGGCAGGCCCTGGCCGCCGTATTCCGGATCGCAGGCCAGCGCCGCCCAGCCGCCTTCCACGTACTGCTTGTAGGCTTCTTTAAAACCCTTGGGCGTGGTGACGGTCTTGGTGGCGGCGTCGTAGTGGCAGCCTTCGCGGTCACCGCTGTGGTTAAGCGGGAACAGCACTTCCTGCGTGAATTTCGCGCCTTCCTCCAGCACCTGGTTGATGATGTCGGCGTCGATCTCCTGGTACGCCGGCAGGTTCTTGAATTCTTCGGTGACGTTGAGGAACTCGTGCAGAACGAACTGCATATCACGAAGTGGCGCGACGTACTGACCCATGGTTGTTCTCCTGACAGGTAAATATTTGGTATGAATTACTGAGCGCTGGCGGTCGCCGGCTGGCTGCTTTGCTTGTTGGGATTGCGGTAATCTTCGATCAGGCGCGCGAAGCCGCGGTGCGCGCGGTCGACGGTGCCCGGGATGCGCAGGAAGCGCGCATCGTGGTGCACCGCCAGCACGAGGCCGTACATTTCGTACACGAGTTGCTCCGGGTCGGTGCCCGGCTTCAGGTCGCCGCAGTCGATCGCCTGTTGCGCGCAGCGCAGCAGGGCGCCCTGCCACGTGCGGACCATGGCCACGAGTTCTTCGCGGATCGGGCCCGGACGGTCGTCGTATTCGACGGCACCACTGATATAGATGCAGCCGGACGCGATCTCGACCGAGACGCGCTTGAGCCAGCGATTGAACATCGCCTCCAGGCGCGGCAGGCCGCGGGGTTCTTTGAGGCTGGGGAAGAAGACTTCCTGCTCGAAGCGGCGGTGGTACAGCTTGAGCACGTCGATCTGCAGGTCTTCGCGCGACCCGAAGTGCGCGAAGACGCCCGATTTGCTCATGTTCATGCGATCGGCCAGCAGGCCGATCGTCAGGCCTTCCAGACCGTCGCGGCTGGCGAGCTCGAGCGCAACATCGAGGATGGCGGCCCGCGTCATCTCGCCCTTGCGCATGCTCATCGATTTAGCTGTCGTGTTAATAATATGCCTCGCGTAAGTCGGAAGCTCGATAACCCTACTGCGCGTTGCAGCTTTGGCGTGCGATGCTCGCTGTACTGCTCGTACAGCTGCGCTTCTCGGCCAAATCTGCTGCCGCTCGCTACGGGTTCTCGAGGTTCCTTTTCTCTAGTCGAAAAAATCCGAACGCTCGTACTATTATCTACCAGCCGTGAAATGTCAAACGGGAACTTAGAGGCGACGTTCTAGTGTGTTGTCAGCCGCCCGCACGGGTGATCGCGCGGCGGTCGCGCTTGGTCGGGCGGCCCTTGATCGTGCTGCCCGGTTCGGGGAACAAACGGCGAGCTTCCTGGTCGTTTTCCCTACGGACGATACTCTCTTCCGTCTCGCGGTACAACGCCTGGGCGACGGGTGCAGGGCCCCGCTTGTCGGACAGGCCCAGCACGATCACTTCCCAGCGATTCGACCCGTTGTCGATGAAAATCTTATCATCGACCTTGACGGAGCGGGCGGGTTTGACGGGCTCGCCGCCGATCCGCACCCTTCCCCGGTCGACCGCATCCGCCGCCAGCGAGCGCGTTTTAAAGAAGCGCGCCGCCCACAGCCATTTGTCGATCCTTACGTTGTCATTGTCCGTCATAGTGTCTTTCCATCATGCGTAGCCGATCGCGACGACCCGCATGGTCATTTTATAGAGAAGATAGGCCATTTCGTGGCCGCAGCGGCGCACCCAACCGAGTTGCCGCAAGTCATCCAGGCAAACCTGCACGCCATCGGCCACGCCCCGCTCGATCTGGCGCGCCAGGGTGCCGGCGAACTGCGCATCGCGCACGACGACGTTCGCTTCCTGGTTGACGAACAGCGACAGCCCGTCGCAATTGCTGGAACCGACCGTGGCCCAGTTGTCGTCCACGACGCAGACCTTCGCATGCAGCTGCGTCTTGCGGTATTCGACGATGCGCACCCCGGCCGCCAGCAGCTGCGGGTAGAACGACGACGCGACGGCATCCTGCATGCGGAATTCGCCCACGCCGATCATCAGGCAGACGTCGACGCCGCGGCGCGCGGCCTGGCACAGTGCCTCGCGGAACTTGCGGCCCGGCGCGAAATACGGCGTGGCCATCAGCACCCGCTTGCGCGCGCGGCCGATCGCCTGCAGGTAGGCGCGCTGGATCGTGCGGCGGTTGCGCAGGTTGTCGCGCACGACGAATGCCGCGCGCATCGGGTGGTCGCCCAGCGCGGCCGGCTGCTTGCGCATTTCGCGGAACAAATTGATCCGTCGGACGAGCGGCAAATGACCCGCCCGCGTCCACTGGGCCTGGGCTTCGCGGTGGATTTCCGCCACGAGCGGCCCCTGCACGCGCACGGCGAAATCCCAGCGGGGCGCCGGCAGCGGCGCGTGCGGCTCGTAGTCGTGCAGGTTGTCGTCGTTCGTGTTGATGCCGCCGACAAAGGCGACCTGGCGGTCCATCACGGCGATCTTGCGGTGGCTGCGCGCGGCGCCGCGCTTGAACCACGGATTGAACATGCGGTAGTGCACGCAGTCCGCGCAAAACTCCTCTTTCAACCGCAAGGCGGTGCGGTTGCCGGTGCCGAACCAGTCGGCCAGCACGCGCACCTTGACGCCGCGCCTGGCGGCACGGATCAGCGCGGCGGTGACGGCGCGCGCCGTGTCGTCCTCGGCATAGATATAAGTCTCGTACAGGATCTCGTGCCTGGCCGCGTCGATGGCGGCCAGCAGCGCCGGGAAATAGGTGCTGCCGCTTTCGAGGAGAGTGACGTCGTTATTGGCTACATAAGTGACTGTGCGCATCGCTATGCCAGCTGCAGGTTGGCCACGATCGGTGCGTGGTCCGACAGGCGCGCCCACTGCGGGCCGTGCAGCACTTCGGCATGCTCGACCCGGAAGCCGCGCACATAGATCCGGTCGAGCCGGAACCAGGGCAGCGCGGCGGGAAACGTCCGCGCCGGCACCAGGCGTTTCTCGCGCCCGGCCGCATTCCTCACGATATCACCAATCCGCGCGCCGAGCCGCGCCGGCCGCTCCAATTCATCGAATACCTCAACGACGCCCAGCTTCAAGCGCAGGCAATCGCTCAGGGTATTGCGCCAGTCGTTGAAGTCGCCGGCGATGATGACGGGCTCGTCCGGGCGCGCGGAGTCCTGCACGCACTGGACCAGCGCCTCGGTCTGGCGCCGGCGGCTCACTTCGAACAGGCCCAGGTGCACGACATAGCAGTGGACGTTGCCGGACGGCGTCTCCAGCACGCAGTGCAGGATGCCGCGCTGTTCGTAGGCGTGGTCGGAGACGTCGTGGTTGTTCTGGTTCGAAATCGGAAAGCCGGACAGCAGCGCGTTGCCGTGATGGCCGTGGTCGTACACGGCATTCATGCCATAGGCGGCATGCAGGTTTTCACCGGCAAAGAATTCGTGCTGGGCCTTCTCGGGCCAATGATGATGCGGGCTGCGCACCTTTTCGCCGTAGCGGGCCTGGTAGCGGTCGTGCCGTCCCTGCACCTCCTGCAGGAACACGACGTCCGCATCGAAGGCGCCGATGGCTTTTTTCAGCGCCAACACGCGCGGCGTACTACGGAAGGAAGAGACGCCCTTGTGGATGTTGTAGGTCGCGACACGGATTTTCATGGGAACATTGTAACCCCATCAGTCCGTGCCTTTCCCGGGCGGGGAGCGCAATCGTGCGCCGGTTGGCGCCCATCCCGGCTCGTGGCCAGGAAGGGCGTAGGCGTACAGCTCAGGGGGCAACGGCGCGCATGAAGTCGCCGTTCGGCAGAGGACGCGCTTCAGGTGGTATGACGGGGTCCCGGTAGACCGGGTTGGTGCGCAACGGGCCCATCAGGCGGAGACCGCTCAATAGCTCGATGCACAGGTAATCGTTATCGACGCCAACGTCCTTGACCTTCTGCTCGTGTCTGCGTTCGCTCATGATTCCTCCCTTTGTTGGACATTGCTAAATTGAAAAGTCGCCAGAAACGACTTGTGGAACTTAATGAAATCATTTCTAGCTGTCAAACAAGTGATTGTATTGTGTGCATCAAATTTTGGTAAATTTAATTCCGTTTATACAATGAAGGGGAAACGCTCGACGCAATAATCGAGCAGAATTGGTCAATCAAAAACTCTCACATTCACGCGGATTGATGACTCTGCGGCACCCGATCCAGCACTTTTCCTGCACGTCGTGCGTCACGAGCACGGCCGTGAAGCACGGTCTTCCACGGCAGCAGGCGTGCATCCTGGAACATCATGCGCGTCTCAGGGTTCGGCCCGTTACCGCCGAGTTTGACCTGGCCGGCGTCGGGAAGTTCCAGGCCCGCGATCTCGCGCAGCAGGGCGCTCTTGCCGCAGCCGCTGCGGCCCACGATGGCGACGAATTCACCGGCTCGATGCGGAGGTTGACGGCGTCGAGCACGGTACGCCCGGCGTAGCGCTTGGTCAGGCTGCGCACGTCGAGGTGCGCACCCACCCTGTTGTCTTGATTGTCTTTTGGCATGAAGGATCAGCGGCAGGTGGGATTCCAGCGCAGGAAGCGGCGTTCCAGGCAGCGCGCCGGGCAGGATCACGTCGCGGTACAGGGACCAGCCGGACAGGCCGTAGCTGCGCGCCATCTCGATCAGCCCCTCGTCGACCGACCGGATGCCGTGGTGTTCAGATAGACGGGGAAAAACACGCCCACGGACAGCAGGAACAGCTTCGCTGCCTCGTCGATGTCGAACCACAAGATCACGAGCGGTATCAGCGTCAGCGCCGGATGTTGCGCACCATCTGATCGAAGCGGAACGAATGCTTTTACGTTTTGATATACCGTTTTCGTTAAAAGATTTCGCGCATATGCTATGGCGCCGGCTAGATGACGACGCCCGCCTCGGGCACCGGCCGGAAGCGCGGCAGGACGACGCGGAACAGGGTGCCCTTGCCCACTTCGCTCTTCACCTCGAAGCGGCCGCCGTGCTTTTGCACGATCCCGTACGACAGCGACAGGCCGAGGCCCGTGCCCTTGCCCACCGGCTTGGTCGTGAAGAAGGGCTCGAAGATGCGCCCCAGCCGGTCCTCGGGAATGCCGGTGCCGGTGTCCTCCACTTCGATCCACACGTGCTTCTCGTCGTGGCCCGTGCGCAGGGTGATGCGGCCGTGCTTCTCGATCGCGTGCGCGGCGTTCACCAGGAGGTTCATGAAGACCTGGTTCAACTGCGACGGGTAGCACTCGATCTGCGGGATGCCCCCGTACTCCTTGGTCACCTCGGCCTTGTACTTGATCTCGTTCCAGACCACGTTCAGGGTGCTGTTCAGGCCCGCCTCGAGGTCGGCGTACTGCAGGTCGCCGCCGTCGACGTGCGAGAAATCCTTCATGTCCTGCACGATGCGCCGCACGCGGTCGATGCCGTCGAGGGATTCGCGCAGCAGCGGCTCCAGGTCCTCGCGCAGGTACTCGGCGTCGACTTCCTCTTTCACCTGCGCGATCCCGGCGCGGTCTTCGGGGCTGAACGCCCCTTCCAGCGCCGCGTAGCTGTCGAGCAGCCGGAGCATGCCCTGCGCATACCGCTGCAGGCTGCCCAGGTTCGAGTTGACGAAGCCGATCGGGTTGTTGATCTCGTGCGCGACGCCGGCCGCCAGCACGCCGATCGACGCCATCTTCTCCGATTGCAGCAGCTGGCTCTGGGCCTCGCCCAGCTTCTTGATCAGCTCCGCCTGGCGCGCCTTTTCCTTTTCCAGCGTGGCATTCGCTTCCTGCAGGTCGCGGGTGCGTTCGCGCACCTTCGATTCGAGCTGGTCGCGCGACTCGCGCAGCGCTTCCTCGGCCCGGTGCCGTTCGGTTACGTCGGTGTAGCCGAACACCCGGCCGATGATGTGCTCCCCCAGGAACTGCGGGCGCGAACGGCACTCGAAGAAGCGGCCGTTCTTCAGGCGGAACAGGTCCTGCGTCTCGGTCGCATCGGCCACCTGGCGCAGCCGGACGCGGATCAGGTCGCCCTGCTCCACCTGCCCCGCGATGTATTCGATGATGCCGTCGTCGTCGCCGGCCTCCAGCAGCGCGGCCGGGATGTCCCACATCGCCGAGAACAGCCGGTTCATGCTCGTGATCTTGCCGTGCCAGTCGATCACGAGGATGCCGTCCGCGGTGGACTCCAGCGTCGTGCGCAACTGGGCCAGGGTCTGTTCGAGCAGGGCCTCGACCTGGCGCTCGTGGCGGCAATCCTGCGCGCGCACGAGCAGCAGCGGGCGGTCGCCTTCCTGGATCACGCGCACGGACTTCATCACCGTCAGCATCGAGGCGTCGGCGCGCAGGTACTCGCCTTCCTGCGCCTCGACGTCGAGGTACTGTCCGGCGCGCACGTCCTCCCAATAGAACACGTCCTGCAGCGAGCTTTCGATGTCGGTGATGACCATGTCGCGCAATTGCGCGGCCGCGTAACCGAGCGTCTGTTCGACCATGCGGTTGGCCACGAGGATGCGCAGGTCGGCCGGGTCGACCAGCATCACCATGTGCGGGCTGTGGTCGACCATCAGCTGGTGCAGGTTCATGGCTGGCTCCTCCGCGCCGGGTCACCCGCGTCGAAGTAATAGCTGACGCGTTTGCGCGGGCTGAGGTAGTTGTAGATATCCTTCGGCACCTGGGACGGACGGATCGACTTCACGATGTTCAGGTCCGGCTGCGTCTCGAGGTTGACGACGATCGCTTCCTCGCGCGGCACGCTGGCCTCGTAGATCATGACTTGCGGCCTGGTGGGCTTGGCGGTGTTGACGTTGACGCACATGCCGACGACGCCGTTGGCCAGCTGGACGATCGTGCCCGGCGGGTACACGCCGAGGCAGCGGATGAACACCTGCAGCAGCTTCGGGTCGAAGCGGCTGCGCATCTTGGCGAACATCAGCGACAACGCCTCGTGCGGCGTGAGCGAGTCGGCCGGATTGCGCGGATTGCACAATTCGTCGTAATGGTTCGCGATCGCGACGATGCGGGCGAGGATGTTGATCGCCTCCCCCTGCTGGTGGCGCGGATAGCCGCTGCCGTCGAACATCTCGTGGTGGTCGCGGATGATGGCCAGCGCGGGTGCCGCGAGGCCCAGCTTTTTGCCGATCTCGTAGCCGCCCTCGCAATGCGTTTCGACCAGCGCCTGCTCGGCGTGGGTATAGGCGTCGAGCTTGTTCAGCACCTTGTCCGGGATGTTCTTCGTCCCCACGTCGTGGAACAGCGCGCCCATGCCCAGCAGGCTCGCCACCTCGTGCGGCAGCTTGATGTCGCGCGCGATCATCATCGACAGCATCGTGACGTTGAGGGAATGGACATAGATTTCCTCGCCGCCCAGCTTGTCGCCCATCAGGTTGATCGCCAGCTCGGGCGCGGACAGGATCGAATCCGTGATCTGGCCGATCAGCTTGCCGGCCACGCGGACCGTCTCGGCCGGCTGGGAAAACAGGTTGCGGTCGATGTCGCGGATGGCGCGCGCCGTGTTCACGAACGCCTGCTCGATGCGCGCCGCGTTCTCGCGCTGTTCGCGGATGCGTTCCATCATTTCCCGTTTCGCCGCCATGACCGGCGACTCGGCACGCGCCTCCGGCGCCACCGGCGCCGGCGCGGCCGGGACGGGCTGCGCCGATGCCGGTGCCGCCGTGGGCATGGGCACGTCGCTGAGCGCGGGATCGACGCGGACCGTGGCCAGACCCAGGCCGCGCAGGATGCGCAGCTGGTCCTCGGTCTTGACCTTGAAATGGCTGAACGCGAACGGATGCTGGAACCACTTCAGGTCCAGGTGGATGTACAGGCCGATCTGGACCTGGTCGATTGGAATGGTGAGCGTGTCGGCCATGATTGCGCCTCGAAACGTGGGCCTTGATGGGGAAAGTCTTACAGACCGAAAGTATCAACTCCCACCCATTTCGGTCAAGAAACATTTGTTGCCATGTGGAATCGATGACACAATCCCGGCGGCCACGCCACAAATCAATCGCCCGCCACCACCCGGTTACGGCCCTGCTGCTTGGCGCGGTACAGCGCCTTGTCGGCCGCCCAGAACAGCGCCTCGGCATCCTGGGCGTGCTGGGGAAAGGCCGCGACGCCGAACGACGCCGTCACCTGTTCCGGTCCCTCGCCCTGGGGGTGCGGCGCGACGGCGGCCAGCGCGATGCGGATCGCCTCCGCGCGCGTGCCTGCGTCCGCCGCGGTGCATTCAGGGAGCAAGAGTACCATCTCCTCGCCACCGTAGCGACAGGCGATGTCGCCTTCGCGGATTCCCAGGCGCAGCTGTTGCGCGATGGTGCGCAGCACGGCGTCGCCGACGGCGTGGCCGTAGTCGTCGTTGACACGTTTGAAATGGTCGATGTCGACCAGCACGAGGCTCACGGGCACGTTCTTGCGGCGCGCCCGCGCCAGTTCGCGTTTCAGCGCGGCGTCGAAATGACGCCGGTTGAACAGGCCCGTGAGCGGGTCGAGCACCGACTGGCGGCGCAGCGATTCGCGCAGGCGCGCATTCCCCAGCGCCAGCGCGAGCTGCTCGGCGACCGTCACCGCGAGGTGCTCCTGTTCTTCATGGGCCGGACCGGTCTCCAGGCCCTCGAGGTGCAGCATGCCGACCAGTTCATCGTGCGTGACGAGCGGGATGCACAGGCGTCCCGTGGGCTCGACCGCCGGCTTGCGGTAGTGCGCGCAAGGCAGGTCGCCGCAGTCCGCCGTGCGGTAGCGCGCGCCGTGGCGCAGCGACCAGCACGACTCGATGTCGATCTCGGGCGGCTGGTCGGACGGCGTGCCCCATTGCGTGTGCCGGTCCAGCACATGGTCGTCCTCGTCGCGCAGCAGGAACAGCGTGCCGGATACGCCGGGCAGGAGTTTGGGCAGCGAGCGCGCGATCACGGGCGCGGCGTCGGGCACCGACGGCACGGCCTCCACGGCGCGCAGCAGTTCCGCGACCAGCTTCAGTTCGCGGTTGTGGCGCGTCGTCAGGGCGACGGCTTCCGCGAGCTGGCCGGCCTGCGTTTCCAGCTGCCCGGCGATGGCGCGGCGCGCGCGCAGCATGCGCATGGCGACCAGCAGCAGGATCCCGAACGCGATGATGTTGCAGGCGGTGGCCGCGACGCTCACGGTGAACGAGCGCGCGGAACGGGCCAGCAGGTCGGCCTGCAATCCCTCATGCCGCACCATGCTACGCGCATCCTCCGCCGCGACGATGCGGCGCAGGTCGTCCATGTACTGCTTGCCGCGCAGGGAGCTGACGACGCGCTCCGTCGCGCCGAACCCTTCCCGGCGGCGCAACTGGATGGTCTCGTCGAGTTCCGCCAGCTTCAGTTCCGCGAGACGCGCGATGCGCCACGCGGTGGCCCGCTCGGCATCCGTGCGCGCCTTGTCCTTGGCGTCGTGCAGCACCACGGGCAGCGTGCGCCGGACCCGTTCGTACGGTTCGAGGAAGACGTCGTTGCCGGTGATGACGAACCCGCGCTGCGCCGTCTCGGCGTCGCGCATGGCGGTCAGGATGTCATCGAGGCGCTGCTGCGCGAGCAGTTCGGCGCGCGATTGCGCCAGCAGCACGCTGACCGAGCGGTTCAGCCAGAACGGCACCGCCGCGATCAGGACCATGACGATGAAGACGGCCAGGGCAACGAACTTCAGGTGTCTTGCGCTGCGCATGCGGAAGTGGTCGGGACTCGGTTGCTATAAGGCAAGGCAAAATAACACAACTCGGCCGCGCACGGCTGAAATGGACGATTTCGTACGCGTGGCCGACGTTTTGTTTACTCCTCGTACACATAGCGGAACTCCCCCGGCGGCAGCATCAGCACCGGCGCCGGTTTGCCGGCTTCGACGAGGACGACGTCCGCCGGCACGGCCTCCTTCACGGCACCCACGCGCAACGCCTTGACGACGCGCCTGCCCTGCTCCGGCAGCAGCGCGGCGGGAACCGGATGCGGACTGCGGCCGGCCAGTGTCCGCAACCAGTCGGGACGCCCGTCGTGGACCGCATAGCGCGGGTAGATCACCTGCATGTCGACGCGCCCCTTCGGGAGTCCGGGGACTGCATACCGGCCATCCGGCGCGCGCAGCACGAACGGGGCCGACACGGGAAACGCCGCCAGCAGCCCGGCGTACAACGGGTGCTCGGCCGCACGGTCGGGGTGCGCGTAAAACTCCGTCTGGTCGACGCTCAGGATGTCCAGGCCCGTCGCGCGGCGCAGGCGTTCGGCCATCCAGTCGACGTCGCCGGTGGCGCCGGGCACCGACTTATAGGCGTGCGAATAGCCGACGTAGACGAACACTTTGGCATCCTTGTCCTTCTTGAAGATGCGCTCGACGAGGTTGTCCGCTCCGCCCTGTTCGCGTGCGCGGATGCTTTCCATCCAATCCTGGCCCGGTTTCGGCGGCGCGACGACGTCGTACGGGACCAGCTTCCAGCCGTCGGCCAGCGCGGCGTTGACGAAATTGGCGAACGTCGGCTCCCGCGTGAAAAAGCCCGTGGCGGTGGTCACCTGGCCGGGCGCGGGCACGCCCGTGTCGTCTCCGGAAAACGTTTCGGCGGCGAGGTAGGCATAGCCGATCCTGCGCAGCGCGGCCGCCAGGCGCATGGCGAAGGCGCGATGCATGGGCACGTGGTGCGCTTCGTTGAGAATGACGACACGCCGCGTGCGCGCCTGCGCGACGATGGCCTCGATCGCGTCCTCGGCATGGGCATCGGCCAGCGCGCCCGCCGCGTCCGGCGGAGGTGCGGCGGCTGCGGGATGCTGTGCGTCGACGGCGGCGATGGCGCCCTCCGTATCGCCGGCGAACGCGCGCTGCATGCCCAGTTGCTGCAGTTCGAACGCCTGCCTGCGCGCCTCGGCCGCGCGCTCGGCCGCGGCCAGCGGCGCCAGGTAGGCGGTCGGATCGGATACCGGTATCGGCACCGGCACCTGGGCCCGGGCGGCGCACGCGGCGAGCGCCATCAGGGATAGGACGAGGAATCGTGCGGTCATCGTGTCTCCTTGAGTGACAGGAACGCCACTCTACCGATGGCCCGGCGGCCGCGTGAACTGGCAATTCTGGGAGGGCGGCGGCGCGCTTATTCGTAACGCAGCGCCGTGGCCGGATTCACGCGCGCCGCCGACCAGCTCGGGTACAGCGTGGCGATGAAGGCCAGCAGCACGGCCACGCCGCCCACGCGCGCGACGTCGCTCCACAGCAGGTCGGACGGCATCTCGCTGATGAAATAGATGTTCTTGTCGAGGAAATGCACGCCGAACGCGTGCTCGATGAAACGAACGATCACGTCGACGTTGAGCGCCACCGCAACGCCGAGACCCACGCCGATCAACGTCCCGAGCAGCCCGACGAGCGTGCCCTGCACCATGAAGATCCGCATGACGGCGCCCGGGGACGCGCCCAGCGTGCGCAGGATCGCCACCTCGGCCTGTTTGTCGCGCACCGTCATGACGAGGGTCGACACGAGATTGAACGCGGCCACCGCGACGATCATGGCAAGGATGATGAACATCATGCCCTTTTGCGACTGCACGGCCGCGAACCACGTGGCGTTCACCCGCGACCAGTCGCGCATGACCAGGTCACCCGTCATGCTGCGCTTGAGCTCCCGCGCCACGCGCGGGGCGGTATCCATGTCCGCCAGCCGCAGGCGCAGGCCCGCTGGCGCCGTGGTGCCCTGCAAACGCTCGGCGTCGTCGAGGTGGACGAAGGCCAGGGTCGAATCGAACTGGTAATGCCCGGCCTCGAAGATGCCTGTCACCGTGAAGGTGTGCGGCCGCGGCAGCATGCCCGCGACGCCGCCCTGCCCGGGCGCGGCCGGCGCCGCCGTCAGCACGGTAATGCGGTCGCCGACGCCCACGCCGAGCGCACGCGCCAGCGCGCTGCCCAGCACGATGTTCGACGAGCCGGCGCGCAGCGTCGCCAACGTACCTTCGCGCATCTGGCGCGCGACGTCCGACACTTGCGGTTCCATGGCCGGCAGCACGCCGCGGATCACGGCCGGTTTCATCGTGTCGTCGCGCACGAGCATGGCCTCGGTCTCGGCGAACGGCGCCGCACCGCGCACCTGCGGATTGCGCGCCGCTTCCCGCGCCGCCGCCTGCCATTCGGGCATGCTGCCGCGCGCGTCGAACACCTCGATGTGCGCCAGCACCGACAGCATGCGTGCCGTGACTTCCTTCTCGAAGCCGTTCATGACGGACAGGACGACGATCAGCGCCGCCACGCCCAGCGCAATGCCGGCCACGGAGATCAGGGAGATGAACGAGATGAAGCTGTTCCGGCTGCTGCGCTTGCCCGCGCGGGTGTAACGCAGGCCGATGACCCATTCATAGGGCAGGTTCATCGTTTGCCCGGAACATGCCTGGGAAGCTGCAGGATGGCCTCGGCGTTCGACGACGAGAAGCACCGGTCGGCCGCCTCCAGCAGCGGCAGCCAGGCATATTGCAGGTGCTCGCGCGGCGCGAGGGTGACCGGGATGTCGCGCGGGACGCAGACGGAAAACACGTGTTCGGTGTTGTGGGTGACGCCGGGCGCGTAGCGGTGGCGCCAGGTCGGGTAGATCTCGTAGATGTTCGACAGATGCCAGTCGACGAGGACTATCCTGTCGCCGTCGGCGACGATGCCCGTCTCCTCGAACAGTTCGCGGGTCGCGGTTTCCAGCAGCGGTTCGTCGGGACGGTCGAGGGAACCGGTGACGGATTGCCAGAAGCCGGGCCGGTCGGCGCGTTCGATCAGGAGCACGTCCAGGTCGGCGGTGTGGATGACGACGAGGACGGATTCGGGGATTTTGTGGGGCATGGCGTGATTGTAACGCCATGCCCGTCCAACGTACGCGTCAAGCGACCTTCGGCTCGTTACGCAGGCGGATATGCAGCTCGCGCAGCTGCTTCTCGTCGACTTCCGACGGCGCGTTGGTCAGCAGATCCTGCGCGCGCTGGGTTTTCGGGAAGGCGATCACGTCGCGGATCGACTCGGAGCCCGTCATCAGCGTGATCAGGCGATCCAGGCCGAACGCCAGGCCGCCGTGCGGCGGGGCGCCGTACTGCAGCGCGTCGAGCAGGAAGCCGAACTTCAGCTGCGCTTCTTCCGCGTCGATCTTCAGCGCGCGGAACACCTTGCTCTGGACTTCTTCGCGGTGGATACGGATCGAGCCGCCGCCCAGTTCCCAGCCGTTCAGGACCATGTCGTAGGCCTTGGCGACGCAGGCGCCCGGATTCGTCTCGAGCATGTCTTCGTGGCCGTCCTTCGGTGCCGTGAACGGGTGGTGCGTCGCGTTCCAGCGGTCGCCTTCGTCGTCGTACTCGAACATCGGGAAGTCGATGACCCACAGCGGCGCCCAGACGTCGTCGAACAGGCCGGCCTTCTTGCCGAATTCCGAGTGGCCGATCTTCACGCGCAGCGCGCCCATCGAGTCGTTCACGACCTTGGCCTTGTCCGCACCGAAGAAAATCAGGTCGCCATCTTCGGCACCGGTCAGCTCCAGCACCTTGGCCAGGACGTCGTCCGAGATGTTCTTGACGATCGGCGACTGCAGGCCTTCGCGGCCCTTGGCCTTTTCGTTGACCTTGATGTAGGCGAGGCCCTTGGCGCCGTAGATGCCGACGAATTGCGTGTACGCGTCGATTTCCGAACGCGGCATCGAGCCGCCCTGCGGCACGCGCAGGCCGACGACGCGGCCGCCCACCATGTTGGCGGCGTTGTTGAAGACCTTGAATTCGACGGTCTTCATCAGCTCCGTCAGTTCGGTGAACTGGAGCTTTACCCTCATATCGGGCTTATCCGAACCATACGAGCCCATGGCGGTGGCGAAGTCCATGACAGGGAACGGGTTCGGCAGGTCGATGCCGGCGGCGTTCTTGAAGACGACGCGCATCATGTCTTCGAACAGGTCACGGATTTCCTGCTCGGTCAGGAACGACGTCTCGCAGTCGATCTGGGTGAATTCCGGCTGGCGGTCGGCGCGCAGGTCTTCGTCGCGGAAGCACTTGGTGATCTGGTAGTAACGGTCGAAGTTGGCGACCATCAGCAGCTGCTTGAACAGCTGCGGCGACTGCGGCAGCGCGAAGAAGTTGCCCGGGTTGACGCGCGACGGCACCAGGTAGTCGCGCGCGCCTTCCGGCGTCGACTTGGTCAGCATCGGGGTTTCGATGTCGATGAAGCCCAGGTTGTCCAGGTACTTGCGCACTTCCATCGACACCTTGTAGCGCAGGCGCAGGTTGTTCTGCATCTGCGGACGGCGCAGGTCCAGCACGCGGTGGGTCAGGCGGGTGGTTTCGGACAGGTTGTCGTCGTCCAGCTGGAACGGCACCGGCACGGAGGCGTTCAGCACTTCCAGCTTCGTGGTGTTGATCTCGATCTTGCCCGACTTCAGGTTGGCGTTGGCGGTGCCCTCCAGGCGGTTCACGACGGTGCCCGTCACGCGCAGGCAGTACTCGTTGCGCACGTGCTCGGCGACCTTGAAGACCTCCGCATTGTCGGGGTGGCAGACGACCTGCACGAGACCTTCGCGGTCGCGCAGGTCGATGAAGATCACGCCGCCGTGGTCGCGACGACGGTGCACCCAGCCGCACAGGCTGACGGTTTGGCCCAGCAGCTCTTCGGTCACGAGGCCGCAGTAGTGAGTACGCATGGAGGACATAGTTTTTCGATCCTGGTTGGTTGATTCGGTGGACCTGCTCTTGGCCGGCCCTGGATTCTTTGCTGCCTTGTTGGTTCTATTCCGCGGTGGCGACGGCGGACGTCCCGGCCGCTGCCTCGGTCGGCGGCGGCGGTGCCACGACGCCCATCGAGACGATGTACTTGAGGGCCGCGTCGACCGTCATGTCCAGTTCCACGACGCGGCTTTTTTCCATCATCAGGAAGAAGCCCGAGGTCGGGTTCGGGGTGGTCGGCACGTACACGCTCACGTACTCGCCCACCAGGTGGTTCCTGACGTCGCCGCCCGGCACGCCGGTCAGGAAGGCGATCGTGTACGAATTCTCGTGCGGGTACGGGATCAGGACGGCCTTGCGGAACGCGTTGCCCGAGGACGAGAACAGCGTGTCCGACACCTGCTTGACGCTGCCGTAGATCGAGTTCACGACCGGGATGCGCTGCAGCAGCCGTTCCCAGATGCGCACGAACCATTTGCCGACCAGGTTATTGGTCAGCACGCCGGTCAGGAACACGATGGCCAGCGTGATGATGGCGCCGAGGCCCGGGATATACGTGCGCGGCTGCCACTCGCTCGGCACGAGCACGAGTGACTGGTCCAGCGTGCTGATCACGAAGTTCAGCACCCAGGCCGTGATCGCCAGGGGAACCAGGACCAGCGCGCCTGTGATGAAATATTTACGCATCGATTGTCGTGACGGATCTCGTCCGATGATTTGTCGGGTGCTCATTATGCGCCGGCCGCGATGGGCCGGCGCCGCGGTCAGGTACTGCTGCTGTCCTTCGCCGGTGCGGCGCTGGGCGCCGGCGCCGGCGACGATTCGGTGCTGCTCGTGCCGCTGGCGTTATTGTCGGACGGCGCCGATGGTGCCGTGCCCGTAGCCGGCGCCGAGCCACCGCGGAAGTCGGTCACGTACCAGCCGGTACCCTTCAACTGGAAACCGGCGGCGGTGACTTGCTTCTTGAACGATGACTTGCCGCACGAGGGGCAAACGGTCAGAACCGGATCGGAAATCTTTTGCAGTACATCCTTGGCAAAACCGCATTCATCGCAGCGGTAGGCGTAAATCGGCATCTGAATACTCCGCAAAAATCATCAAAACCCTGAATTATAAAGCTTTTATGGAGCAGATGGACGCCTGGCCGGCTTGCTGCACTGTGGAAACAGTGTTGTTTTTCGTCAGCACACGATTGGTTCTGTTTGCCGAACATCAACTTAACTGATTAAATAGCATTCTTAGCAGCAATGCTGCACAAGGATTAAGAAACAGAAGTTTGCGCGACCGGCTTCCGGCACGCCGCAATACCGAAGAAAAGCACTTCACTCGGGGCCCGCTTGCGGGCCCTTTTCTTTTATCGGCGTTGCCAGATCATCCAGCGTTCCTTGCCTGCGAACACCGGGATCGAATCCTCGACGGCTTCATCGGCCACGCACTCGAACGCGGGCTCCAGCAAAGCATCCAGTTCGTCACGTGCGATCCCGAACGGCGGCCCCTTCGGCACATTGTCGAAGAAGAAATAGCCAGCAAGCAGACCGCCCTGCCCCAGCAATTCGGCCCAGCGCCGCGCCACGTCCGCCCGGCGTGCCCGCGGCAGCGCACACAGGAACGCCTGCTCATAGACGAGGTCCAGCGGCTTCTCCGGTGCATACCCGAAGAAATCGGCTTGTTGGATGCGGTCTGCCCACGGTCCGGCCAGCGCACGGGCACGCGCGACGGCTTCGGGCGAAAAATCGATGGCGGTGGCGTCCCAGCCGGCCTCGCACATCAGCGTCAATTCGTGTGCGGAACCACAACCTGGAATCAGCGTAACGAGTGGTCGAGACAAAGCCGCGAACCGCCGCAACGCCACCGGCACCCCACCCCGCTCCCACGGCGTGAAGTCGCGCTCGAAGCGCTCGTCCCAGAATTGCGGCGACAGCGGATCGCGGCTGGCGAAATCCGGCGCCGAGGCCATCACGGCGTCCAGTGCAGGTGCCCGGCGACCTCCAGGCCGACGACGATCACCGTCAGCACGCCCGTCACGCAGGCGAGAAAGGCCAGCAGGCGGTTGGTGCGGCGCTGCTGGTCCACCAGCTTGGCCATCAGGTCACCCATGTCGAGATCGCTGTACGCACGCTTGTGCAAGACCTGGTGCACGAGGCGCGGCAGTTGCGGCAGGATCTGGCCGAAGCGCGGTGCCTCGGCCTTCAGGCGCTCGGCCATGCCACGCCAGCCGACCTGCTCTGCCATCCAGCGCTCCAGGTACGGCTTCGCCGTCTTCCACAGGTCGAGGTCCGGGTCGAGCTGGCGGCCCAGGCCCTCGATGTTCAGCATGGTCTTTTGCAGCAGCACGAGCTGCGGCTGCACTTCGACGTTGAAGCGGCGCGACGTCTGGAACAGGCGCAGCAACACCTGGCCGAAGGAAATGTCTTTCAGGGGGCGATCGAAGATCGGTTCGCACGTGGCGCGCACGGCGGCTTCCAGTTCGTCGACGCGGGTCTCGCGCGGCGCCCAGCCCGATTCGATGTGCGCCTCGGCCACGCGCTTGTAGTCGCGCCGGAAGAACGCGAGGAAGTTCTGCGACAGGTAATCTTTATCGAAGTCATTCAGGGTGCCCACGATGCCGAAGTCCAGCGCGATGTAGCGTCCGAACGTGTCCGGATCGATCGACACAAGGATATTACCCGGGTGCATGTCCGCGTGAAAAAAGCCGTCGCGGAAGACTTGCGTGAAGAAAATCTCGACACCGTCGCTGGACAATTTCTTGAGGTCGACGCCGGCCGCGACAAGGCGGTCCGTCTGCGAAATCGGGATGCCGTTCATGCGTTCCATCACGATCACGCTGCTGGAACAATAATCCCAATACATTTCCGGCACCATCAGCAGGTCGGAATTCGCGAAATTGCGGCGCAGCTGGCTCGCATTGGCAGCCTCGCGCATCAGGTCGAGCTCGTCGTGCAGGTATTTGTCGAACTCGGCCACGACTTCGCGCGGTTTCAGGCGACGGCTGTCGGCCCACACTTTTTCGATGACGCCAGCGGCCATCTGCATCAGGGCAATGTCTTCATCGATCGTGCTCTTCATGCCCGGACGCAGCACTTTGACGGCCACCTCCTTGCCATTCTTGAGCGTGGCAAAGTGCACCTGGGCGATCGATGCGGAAGCGACGGGCGTGCGCTCGAACGAGGCGAACAAATTCTCCGGCGAGGCGCCGAGGGAGCGCGTGATCTGGGCGACGGCCAGGTCGGAATCGAACGGCGGCACGCGGTCCTGCAATAGCGACAGCTCGGCCACGATGTCCGGCGGCATCAGGTCGGGCCGGGTCGACAGCACCTGGCCGAATTTCACGAAGATCGGCCCCAGCTCTTCCAGCGCGAGGCGCAGGCGGATCGCGCGGGGCGACGTGATGCGGCGCCAGAAGAAGACGGTATTGATCAGGCGGGCGGTGCGGGGTACGTGCAGGCCGGAAATAGCGATCTCGTCCAGGCCATATTTGACGATGACGGTGAAGATCTTCAGCAGGCGCAGGAATTTCAGGATCATCAGTGGTCCGAAGGCGTGTCAGGGGTCGTCGGAACGGGAGCGATGCTGCGTGCAGCGAGCTTCTGCTCCAGTTTGGCGATGCGCTTGGCCGTGCGCTCGACGTCGTCGCGCAAACGGCCGACGTCGTCGGCGAAATTATCTACAGTTGCCGGGCGCACGAGCACGCGGCGTTCTTCCAGCAGGAATTCGGCGACGTTCTCCGCGAGCCGGCGTCCGGCCGTGGCCGCGCCCGTCACTGCGGAACGCGCGCCGCCGGCCAGGCGCACGGCGCCGATCGGCCCGACCACGCGTTCGAGATCGTGCTCGGCATCCCAGCGCAGGCCCTTGGACAATTGCGAGATCGTGTTGGCGAACTCGGCATCGCCTTCGATCCGTACGTACGAAAACGCGCGGTCGCGGTTCTGCAGGATCAGCGGCAGGTCGGAGAGCTTGACGTGGATGGTGACGCTGGCCGCATCATCGACGCCCGCCGCCTCGAGCATGCCGTCGCGCGCGACGCGCATGCGCAGGGCCAAATGGCCGGTATCGATGACGGCGACCTTGCCGGCGTGGCGCATCAGCGCATCGCGCGCCCACGCTTCCTGTGCCAGCAGGTGGTTGATCGTCGCGACGGCCGGGGCCGATGGCGACAGGAAAGAGGGAGTCGAAGACATGACCATTTTCATCTACACAAAATAAAACCGCCCGGCATAGGTCGGGCGGTTTCGATCTTACCAGTTCACCAGAGCATAAACCCCGGAGCACAAGCTTTTTTCTTGCGAAAATTTTAAGTGATCTGCTGAATGCCCGCCAGGACCCAGCCGCCGTTGCCGGCCAGCGGCTTGGCCAGGTTCCAGACTTCGACGAACGGTTCCGTCGGCGCGCCCGGCGCGTTGCGGATCATGCCGTTGAACTGGACGCTCGCCAGGTAATCGCGGTCGGTCGTCTCGATGCCCAGCAGTTGGGAATCGATGCTGACGACTTCCGTATAGTCCGGCTGGCCGCCCCGTTCCTGGATCTGCAGCGACAGTTCCGCGTACACCTCGGGCGACGTGAATTCGCGCAGGTCGGCGAGGTCGCCGCGGTCCCAGGCCGCTTGCATGCGGATGAACGAGGACCTGGCGTGGCGCAGGAATGCATCCGTGTCGAACCCGGCCGGCACGCCCCACTGCTCGTGGGCGGGTGCCGCCTTGTCGAGCGACGGCGCGTTCGAGAAGCCCGACTGGAAGCCGCCCTGGTTGCCGGCATAGGCATTGTTCAGGCCCGAACCGATTTCCGGCGTGGCCGAGGCCGGCACGGGATTCTGGTTAAAGCCCGTAAAAGTCGGGTTGGCCGGCGTGTCCTTGCGGCGGAACATGCGGATGATGAACATCACGGCGAACACGAGCAGCAGAATCATCAGGATCGACGACAGGGCGCTGGCCATCGCGCCGCCGATGCCGAAGTGCGAGAACAGCGCGCCGAGGCCGAGGCCCAGCAACGCGCCGCCCAGCACGCCTTTCCACATACTCGGGCGCTTCTGCGGCACCTGGGCCGGGGCCACCGGGGCCGACGCCGGACGCTGCTGGTACGACGGCTGCTGGGCAGGTGCCGGTGCCGGCGCCGGGGCGCGCATGCGGCTCACGGATTGCGACTGGCGGCCGAACGAACGGTTGCCGCCGACCGGGCGCGCATCGGCGACGCTCGACAGCGTCATCAGCGCGATCATCATGCTGGCCATTAACTTTTTCATCAGCTCACCTCAAAGTTTGATGCCGGTGTGCAGTGCGGCCACACCGGCCGTCAGGTTGTAGTACTGCACGCGTTCCAGGCCCGCCGTTTCCATCATCGACTTCAGCGTTTCCTGGTCCGGATGCATGCGGATCGATTCCGCCAGGTACCGGTAGCTTTCCGCATCGTTGGCGATGCGCTGACCCAGCCATGGCAGCACCGAGAACGAATACACGTCGTACGGCTTTTGCAGCGGCGCCGCCACTTTCGAAAACTCCAGCACGAGCAACTTGCCGCCCGGCTTGAGCACCCGGCGCATTTCCGCCAGTGCCTGATCCTTGTGCGTCATGTTGCGCAGGCCAAAGGCCACGCTGACGCGATCGAAATAATTGTCCGGGAACGGCAGTTTCTCCGCGTCACAGAGCAAGGTGGGGGTGACTAGACCTTTGTTCAATAGACGATCGCGGCCCACGCGCAGCATCGACTCGTTGATGTCCGTGAGCCACACCTCGCCGCTCGGCCCCGCCTGCTTGGCGAACGCCTTCGACAGGTCGCCCGTGCCGCCCGCAATGTCGAGCACCTTGAAGCCGGGACGAATGCCGGCCTGGGCAATGGTGAACGCCTTCCACACGCGGTGCAGGCCGGCGGACATCAGGTCGTTCATCACGTCGTATTTGGACGCGACCGAGTGGAATACCTTGGCTACCTCGTGGACCTTCTCGTCTTCCGAGACGGTCTTGTAGCCGAAATGGGTGGTGTTGGTCATAGTAGCAAGCCGTTTAGTCTTGCCACATTATACAAGCCGGGGTGTACGGGCCGGCTTAAAGATGACTTACCGGACGGACACGACGAAAACGTTTGCTTCGCGGCCAATGTCGGCTTTACCACACAAGATAACAAACGTGCATCGCAATTGTTAAAACTCTGCTTATAATGGTTTTCGCTTGCGCACAGTCTGGAACAGGGATGCCTTATCGCTTAACCATGTGCCGCCGGCGATAACTCATACTTGTTAAAAAAATCTATTTAGAGAGAGAAACATGGCGACTGGCACCGTGAAATGGTTCAACGACGCAAAAGGCTTTGGCTTCATCAAACCTGACGATGGTGGCGACGATCTGTTCGCACACTTCTCGGCCATCAATTCGGCAGGCTTCAAATCGCTGGCGGAAAACCAGCGCGTTACCTTCGACGTGACCTCCGGCCCAAAAGGCAAGCAGGCTGCAAACATCCAGCCGCAATAATTCCAGGCCGGTAAACGAAAAAGCGCCGTGTGCAAACCGGCGCTTTTTTCGTTTTCGTTAGTGGCTACACCCACCGCTGCCGCAACCGCCGCCTTTCGGCCCGGCCGCCGGCACGGCACTCGCTTCGCGCCCGCTGTCGCCTTCATACCCCGCCGCATGCAGGCGGCCCAGGTAGTCCTGCCACAACGCGTCGTGCTCGTTGCCCAGCTTGTACAGGTAGTCCCACGTAAAGATGCCGGACTCGTGGCCATCCGTGAACAGCGGCTTGACGCCGTAGTTCCCGACCGGCTCGACGCCGCGGATGCCCACGTCGCGCTTGCCGACCTGCAGCACCTCCTGGCCCGGACCGTGGCCTTTCACTTCGGCCGACGGCGAATACACGCGCATCAGCTCGAACGGGATGGAGAAGGCGGCGCCGTCGTCGAAGGCGATTTCCAGGATCTTCGATTGCTGGCGGATGGTGAGGTTGGTGGGCGTAGCCATGATGTCGTGTGCTGTGAGCGAAAGCCTATTTTAACGGCTCGCGAACCTGCGTGCGATCGCCTCCGCCAGCTGCGGCACCAACGCCCGGCGCGCCACCAGCACCGCCTCGTCCGTCGTGCGCTGCGCCGGCGCCCACACGGGCGCGGGGAAGTGCGCATCGTCCGCGTAGCGCGGGATCACGTGCCAGTGCAGGTGCGGCACGACGTTGCCCAGGCTCGCGACGTTGACCTTCAGCGGCTGCATCACCTCGCGCACGGCGAGTTCCAGGTTGTACACGGCATCGTTCAGCAGCAGCCGGTCCGCGTCCGCCAGGTCGCTCACCTCGCGCACGTGATCCTTCCAGATCACGCGCGCGAAGCCGGGATAGTTCGCGTCGTCGACGAGGATGACCGCGAACTTGTCGTTGTCGACGACGGCCGGCGCGGACAGGTCGCACAGCTCGCAGCCGGCCACGCGCGTCATACGAGCACCCGCTCGATGCCGCCGTTGTTGGCGTTGGCGACGTAGTTCGGCAACCAGTTCTCGCCCAGCAGGTGACGCGCCATCTCGACGACGATGTAGTCGGCGGTGGTGCCCGAATCGTCGTTGTAGCGCGACAGGCCCTGCAGGCAGGACGGGCAGCTCGTCAGGATCTTGACGTCGCCCTTGAAGCCGTCTTCGCGCAGCTTGTCGGCACCCTTCACCATTTCCTGCTCCTTGCGGAAGCGGACCTGGGTCGAGATGTCCGGACGGCTCACGGCGAACGTGCCCGACTCGCCGCAGCAGCGGTCGTTCTTCTCGATCTTGACGTTGTCGACGGTCTGCACGAGCGCGTTCACGGTCTTCACCGAATCCTGCAGCTTCATCGGCGTGTGGCACGGGTCGTGGTACATGTAGCGCGTACCGGTGACGCCTTCCAGCTTGACGCCCTTCTCCATCAGGTATTCGTGGATGTCGATAAGGCGGCAGCCCGGGAAGATCTTGTCGAACTCGTAGTTCGCCAGCGAGTCGTAGCAGGTGCCGCACGACACCACGACCGTCTTGATGTCGAGGTAGTTCAGCGTGTTGGCCATGCGGTGGAACAGCACGCGGTTATCCGTCACCATCTTGTCGGCCTTGTCGTACTGGCCGGCGCCGCGCTGCGGATAGCCGCAGCACAGGTAACCCGGCGGCAGCACGGTCTGCACGCCCACTTCCCATAGCATCGCCTGCGTGGCGAGGCCCACCTGCGAGAACAGGCGCTCGGAGCCGCAGCCCGGGAAGTAGAACACGGCTTCCGTATCGGCGTTGGTGACCTTCGGGTTGCGGATGATCGGGATGATCTTGTCGTCCTCGATGTCCAGCAGCGCGCGCGCCGTCTTCTTCGGCAGGTTGCCCGGCATCTTCTTGTTCACGAAGTGGATCACCTGCTCGCGGATCGGCGCCTTGCCGGTCGTCGGAGGCGGGGCCTTCGTCTGTTCCTTCGCGACGGCCTTCAGCACGGTCGCGCCGAGACGCTGGGCCTTGTAGCCCCAGTCGATCATCCCCTTGCGCATCGCGTTGATCGTCGTCGGGTCGGTCGCGTTCAGGAAGAACATGCCCGCGCGCTGCGCCGGCTTGAAGCTGCGCTTGTCCATCTTGCGCAGCAGGTTACGCATGTTCATCGAGACGTCGCCGAAGTCGATGTTGACCGGGCACGGCGTCACGCACTTGTGGCACACGG
>CAMLMV010000068.1 GCA_946481275.1 uncultured Massilia sp. | reverse complement strand
GGCGTCGCGCGCTTCGCCTACAACTGGGCCCTGTCCGAATGGCAGCGACAATATGCGGCACACCAGGCCGATCCGACGCTGCCGGCGCCATCGCAGCTCGCGCTGCGGCGCCAGCTGAACGCGATCAAGCGCGAACAATTCCCCTGGATGCTTGACGTCACGAAAAACGCGCCGCAAATGGCGATCACCCAGTTGGGCGAGGCGTTCAAGAACTTTTTCGCGCATCGTTCCCGCTACCCCAGGTTTCGCCGCAAGGGCGTCGATGATCGTTTTACCCTCACGAATGACCAGTTCCGCGTGGACGGCAGGCGCTTTTACGTCCCCAAGCTGGGCTGGTTACGCATGCGCGAAGCGTTACGCTTTAGCGGCCGCATCGTCTCGGCGACCGTTTCCCGCCACGCGGACCGATGGCATGTCAGCATCACTGTCGACGCAACCGAAGCATCCCCGCCACCAGCCGAAAACCAAGGTGGTGTGGTAGGGATCGATCTCGGCGTGTCGGCGCTGGCCACGCTGTCGACGGGCGAACAGTGGCCGGGCCCAAAGGCGCTGCGTTCGCTCCTCGACCGGCTGCGGCGGCTGTCGCGCTCGCTGTCGCGCAAGGTCAAGGGCTCCCGCAACCGGGACAGGGCGAAGCGGCGCCTGGCCCGGCTGCACGCGAGGATCGCCAGTCTGCGCCGCGACGGTTTGCACAAGCTCACGACCAGCGTCGCCCGGCGCTTTCATACGATCGGAATCGAGGACCTGAACGTGAAGGGCATGCTCGGGAACCGGTGCCTGGCACGTGCAATCGCGGACATGGGTTTTTATGAGCTACGCCGTCAGCTTGAATACAAGGCCGCATGGCGCGGCGGACATGTGGTCGTGGCCGACCGGTGGTACCCGAGCAGCAAGACGTGCTCGTGCTGCGGACATCGGCTGGAAGAGCTCGCGCTCGGGACGCGCAGTTGGACCTGTCCCGCGTGCGGGATACAGCACGACCGCGACGTCAACGCGGCCGTCAACCTGAAGAATATGGCGATGAGTTCCATCGCAACTGCCTGTGGAGGGATTGGCTCTGGCCCCGTGCATGCGCACGGGGCGAAACCGGTCCCCGTGAAGCAGGAACCCAGCGGCAAAAGTTAACTACGGTTAGTTTTGCGTAGGTCTTGGAGAACAGGACGGTTGGCGGTGGCTGGCGTGTCGGATTGCGGGGAGCTGGGCGGAGCATTCATCGTCCGATTATCGCGCCGCGCCCGGCATCCTGTCCATGCGGTGGTCCGCGGTCGGGCGGTCCGGCGGTCCGGCATTCCGGCGGTCAACCGCCGCCGATGCCCCGGATCACGCGTCCCGTGCCCTCGCATTCGGGACAGATCTTGCCGTCGGCCAGCTTGCCGCTGCCGCCGCAGGTTTCGCACAGGTCTTCACCGGCACCTGGCGTGCCGGGTTCGGCTTCGTCGCCGGGTTTCAGGTCGGGATCGGGCATGGCGCTCATGGAATCCTCGTGATGGTTGAATGACGAATCCATTCTAGGCGCAGTGACCAGGGTGCGGCGCGCGCATGCTGCACGGGTTTGTCATGAGGAATTCACAAAGGCGTGCCACATTAATTGAAAAATAATCTTGACTTTGGCCAAAGGTGGGAAATACTCGTTAAGCAGCAATCCCGTTAACCCATCAAAGTCAGGAACTGCGATGAACGAAGACACCCTCGAGCTCGAAGACGGTCAGGTGACCGTTCCCTACCAGCGGCGCGACACGCACCAGAAGGATATCGTCGACCTGGGTATTGCGCTCCAGCAGCGCAGCAATACGATGTCGGCCGTGGAATACCTGCGTTCCCAGAACGTGGGCAACGACGTCATCGAACGCGTGCTGACGGAACCGGGCCGCAGGCGTTCGTGGTGCAGGTAAGGACAAGCTCGGCAGTTGTGCACAAACTTGCTCGATTGCATCTTGCATATTTTTTCGATTGGTGCGTCACTTGACTCGGTAACTCATTGATTTTGTGAAGGTTGAGTTTTGCCCACGCAACGGGCAAATTGTTGAAACCCGCATTCCTGCTTGGTTTTGGCATGTCAAGAGGGTGTTTTTCCACAACCTTATACACAGTTTTTGTGGATATCTGAACAAGCCTTGTTGAAGAGGCAAGCGCAGCGGGCCCGCCGTGCCCGCTGATGCAGTTTTGCTACGTTGATATCTGCGCTTGCATAAAGATACTGGACAAATGTACAGTTGAGCATCTATCCTCAACCGCCATGTCCGTCGCCACCGCCACCCCCGTTTCCCAGTCTCTCCAGCCCGCCGCGCCCGCCGATCCGTTCGCCGGCCTGAATCCCGAGCAGCGCGCCGCCGTCGAGCACGACGTGGGCGCCGGGATGGTCCGGCCGCTGCTGGTGGTCGCGGGCGCCGGCTCGGGCAAGACGAATACGCTCGCGCACCGGGTGGCGAAGCTGATCCTGGCGGGGAGCGATCCGCAGCGCATCCTGCTGCTGACGTTTTCGCGCCGCGCGGCCAACGAGATGGGCCAGCGCGCCGCCGGCGTGCTGCAGCGCGTGCTGGGCACGTCGCCGACGGCCGTGGGCAGCCTGCCGTGGGCCGGCACGTTCCACAGCATCGGCGCGCGCCTGCTGCGCGAATACGCGGGCCGCATCGGCCTGGAAGCATCGTTCACGATCCACGACCGCGCCGATTCCGAAGACCTGATGGGCCTCGTGCGCCAGGACGTGGGCCTGGGCGCATCGACCGGCCAGAAGCGCTTCCCGCTGAAGGGCACGTGTCTCGCGATCTATTCGCGCGTCGTGAATTCCCGCGAGCCGCTCGCCGACGTGCTGCAGTCGACCTTCCCGTGGTGCAGCGAATGGGAAGAACAGCTCAAGCGCCTGTTCGGCGCCTACGTCGACGCCAAGCAGGAACAGAACGTACTCGACTACGACGACCTGCTGCTGTTCTGGGCCGAGATGGCGTCCGATCCGGAACTCGGGCCGGAGCTGGGCGCGCTGTTCGACCACGTGCTCGTCGACGAATACCAGGACACGAACCGCCTGCAGGCCGCGATCCTGCAAGGCATGAAGCCGGACGGGCGGGGCGTGATGGTCGTCGGCGACGATGCGCAATCGATCTATTCGTTCCGCGGCGCGACGGTGCGCAACATCCTCGACTTCCCGAAGCAGTTCGGCGAGCACACGAAGATGATCACGCTGGACCGCAACTACCGCTCGACGCAGCCCATCCTCGATGCGTCGAACGCGGTCATCGCCGCCGCGCTGGAGCGCCATGCGAAGACCTTGTGGACGGATAAGGCCGCCACCGGCAAGCCGCAGCTCGTACTGATCCCGGACGAGGCCGAGCAGGCCCGCTGGGTGTGCAACCGCGTGCTGGAGCAGCGCGAGGCGGGCATCAAACTGACGCAGCAGGCCGTGCTGTTCCGCGCCGCCAGCCACAGCGCGGCGCTGGAGCTGGAACTCGTGCGGCGCAACATCCCGTTCGTGAAATTCGGCGGCTTGAAATTCCTGGAAGCGGCGCACATCAAGGACGTGCTCGCGATGCTGCGCTTCGCCCAGAATCCGGCGGGCCGCGTGGCTGGCTTCCGCGTCGTGCAACTGATCCCCGGCAT
The DNA here is from genome assembly GCA_946481275.1 of uncultured Massilia sp. The sequence continues at coordinate 21,647 of CAMLMV010000068.1, read as the reverse complement.
AGGCCCGGCGACGGCGGCCCGTCTGCTCGATGCGGTGGCGGAGGCCGCGGATCCCGTCGCGGCGGTCGAGGCGTTTCCCGCGCCCCCGCGCGCGCAAGGGGAGTGGGAACAATTTACCGCGCTGTTCCGCACCTTGCGCACGACGGGCCTGCGCTGGCCGCTGGAGATCGAGCTTGTCCGCGACTGGTACCTGCCGCACCTCGAGCGCCTGCACGACGACGCGCCCGTCCGCGCCGCCGACCTCGACCAGCTGGTGGCGCTGGCCGGCGGCTATGGCTCGCGCGAGAACTTCCTCACCGAACTGACGCTCGATCCGCCGGAAGCGACGAGCGACCGCGCCGGCCCGCCGCTGCTGGACGAGGATTACCTGATCCTGTCGACGATCCACTCGGCCAAGGGCCAGGAGTGGAAGGCCGTGCACGTGCTGAACGTGGTCGACGGGTGCATCCCGTCCGACATGGCGACGGGGAGCGCCGAGGACATCGAGGAAGAGCGCCGCCTGCTGTACGTGGCGATGACGCGTGCGAAGGAGCACCTGCACCTCATCGTCCCGAACCGATTCTTCATCAAGCAGCAGGCGCAGATGGGCGACCGCCACGTCTACGCGCAGCGCACGCGCTTCGTGACGCCCGTGATGCTCAAGCATTTCGAGGAATGCGTGTGGACGAACGCCGAAACGTTGCAGGTACGCAAGCCTATGCCGGACAGCGTGCGGATGATGGTGCGCGAACGGGCGCGCAACGCGTGGAAGTGAAAATGGCGGCAAGATGACGGCAAAAGTGGACAGAATCGGAACAGCGTGACAAAGTTATCCACGTTGGGTCGATTTTGTAGGATTTTGCCTTAGTTCCAGTGCTTGCTTAAAACACGAGCAATGCTAAGGCACTGATTTTATTGAGTTTCGATTTTGCCCGTTCAATGGGCAGTTTGTTGAAACCCGCATCAATACTGGGCTTCCGGCTTGTCAAGAGGCGCTTGTCCACACAGTTATCCACATTTCTTGTGGATATTAAAATTAATCCCGTCGAATCAATGCCTTAGGTCGCGGACTTGATGCGGCATCGAGATGTTTTGCCCGGATCGGGCCGCATCAATCCAGCAATGCGCGGAGGGTAACGAGCGCCTCCAGGGCGCCCAGCGCCACCCCGACACCCCGGCCGGGACGGACGTCGGGCTCGCGCGGATTGATCCGGATGAGCGGCGCGCCCTGGGACTCGCACAGGCGCCGCACGGAAGGCACGTCCGTGCCGGCGCCCAGTTCGACGACGACGAGCTTACCGACCTGCGCGCGCCAACGCTCCAGGCGGGCGTACTGCGCTTCCGTGCGCGCGTCCAGCCAGCGGCCGTCGCCGAACATCAGGATGTTCGGCCGCGCCAGGGCGCCGCAGTGCGGACAGCGGGGCAGCGGCGGCGTCATCAGGCAAGAGGCGGGATCGATGAGGGGAGCGATGGCATCGGCCGGCCAGATGGCGCTGCCGCACGGGCGCGTGCATTGCAGGTGGTGGATGGAACCGTGGCATTCCACCAGACGGTCGTGGCCGAAGCCCGCGCGCTGGAACTGGCCGTCGACGTTGCTCGTGAAGACGAAGGCGCCATGCGGAAGACGCGCGCCGATGTCGCGCAGGATCGCGAAGCCCGCGTGCGGGACCGCGTCCCGGTACAGCGCGAGGCGGTGGCCATAGAAGCCCCACGCCAGTTCCGGGTTCGTGTCGAAGCTGTGCGGATTCGCGATCTCGACGAAGCGGATGCCCAGGCTCGCCAGCGGCGGATAGGCGCGCCAGAAACCGTGGTCGCCGCGGAAGTCGGGCAGGCCGGAATCGACGCCGATGCCGGCCCCGGCGCCGATCAGCAGGCCGTCCGCGTCGCGCAGCAGCGCGGCGGCCCGGGCCAGTTCGCCGGTGGTCATGCCGCATCCCCTGCGTCGATGCGGTGTTGCAGATGTTCCAGCGCGTCCAGGAAGCGCTCCGCGGCGAGCGCCGGCGGCCACGGTTCCCACGGCGCGCAGCCGTAGACCTCGACGAGCGGATCCCGGTCCAGTACGGCGGAGCGGATCTTCAGCGTCGTGCGCACTTCCTGCTCCGACCAGCCCGCCACGTGGACGGCTTCGCTGGCGGCGGCCAGGCGGTCGGCGCGCTTGTGCAGCTGGTGCTCGGCCGGCGTCCACGCGGGCAGGCGGTAGCGCAGGAACACGGCCTGCTCCAGGCGCCGCGTGAGGGCGCGGAAACCTTCGCCGAGAAACGGCTTGATTGGCGAGACGGCGTCGAAGCCGAGCAGGCCTTCCTCGGCGTCGTGCAGGAGTTCCCGCAATTCGACGACGGGCGCGAGCGGCGTGGGCGACGCCCCGCGCCGCAGCAGCATCACGGCGATCGAGTGCTGGGCGACGGACAGCGGCAGCGGCCACGCGGAATGTCCGCCCCAGCGGTAGGTGCGCGCGAGGCCGAGGGCGAGGTCGCTGTCGTCCCAGTCGAACGGCGTCGGATTCAGCAGGTCGAGGCGCTTGCCGGACGGCATGCGGACCCAGGCGCGCATATCGGGCGCCATGTCAGCGGTGGCGTGAAACGGTGGACATGGCCTGATTCTACACAACCGCGCGGGCCGACCCCGGCCGGATTGACGTGGCCGAACACAGGGCGCCGTTCGCGGTGTAGAGTAGGCTGCGGCCGGGCGGGGGCCCGGCGATCCGGAATGGTGCTTCATGGGTGAACACGGCAAACGAATCGAGTGCGACGTCCTCGTCGTGGGCGGCGGCATCAACGGCGCCGGCATCGCGCGCGACGCGGCCGGGCGCGGCCTGCGTGTCGTCCTGTGCGAAAAGGACGACCTCGCCCAGCACACGTCGTCCGCGTCCAGCAAGCTGATCCATGGTGGCCTGCGTTATCTGGAGCAATACCATTTCGGGCTCGTGCGCAAGGCGCTCGCGGAGCGCGAAGTGCTGCTCAAGAGCGCGCCGCACATCATCCGCCCGCTGCGCTTCCTGATGCCCCATGCGGCGGGCCAGCGGCCCGCATGGATGATCCGCACCGGCCTGTTCCTGTACGACCACCTGGCCCGGCGCGACTTCCTGCCGGCATCAAGCACGGTCGCGTTGCGGAGTCATCCGGCCGGTGCCGCGCTGCAGCGCCGCTTCACGCGGGCGTTCGCGTATTCCGATGCATGGGTCGACGATGCGCGCCTCGTCGTGCTGGCGGCGCTCGATGCGCGCGAACGGGGCGCGACGATCCTCACGCGCACGCGCTGCGCACGGGTGCGGCGCGGCGCGACGCGCTGGGAGGCCGACCTGGAGGGGCCGGACGGCACCGTCCACGTCCACGCGCGCTGCCTCGTGAACGCGGCCGGACCATGGGCGGGCAGCTTCCTGCAGGCGGCGGGCGCCGGGCCGGCGCGTCCGCTGCGGCTCGTGAAGGGCAGCCACATCGTCGTGCCGCGCCTGGTCGACGGCGACCAGGCGTTCCTGCTGCAGCAGCCGGACGGGCGCATCGTGTTCGCGCTGCCGTACGAGGGCGCGTTCACGCTGGTGGGCACGACCGACGTCGACTACGATGGGCAGGACGCCGACCGCGTCGCCATCAGCCCCGCGGAGACGGCCTACCTGTGCGATGCCGTGAACCGCTGCTTCGAACGCCGCGTCGTGCCCGACGAGGTCGTGTGGAGTTATGCGGGCGTGCGCCCGTTGATCGGGGACCATGGCGGCAGCGCCTCGTCCGCCAGCCGCGACTACCGCTTCGAGCACGACACGGCCGGCGGCGCGCCGCTGCTGTCCGTGTTCGGAGGCAAGGTGACCACGTTCCGCAAGCTCGCGGAACAGGCCGTCGACTGGATGGGCCCAGTGCTGGGGCGCCACGTCCCGGCGTGGACGGCGCACGCCTGCCTGCCGGGCGGCGACCTGTACGGCAAGGAGCCGGTCGCGCGCGCCGTGCTGGAATACGACGCGTGGGTGCGCACGCGCCGCCAGCAGTTTTCCTGGCTGCCGGAAGACCTGCTGGCGCGCTATGCCCGCAGCTATGGCACGCGGCTGTCCGCGCTGCTGTCCCATTGCCGCACCCGCACCGACCTGGGCGCGGAAATCGTACCGGGCCTGTACGAGGTCGAGGCCGACTACCTCGTGCGCCAGGAGTGGGCCACGTGCGCCGACGACATCCTGTGGCGCCGCACGAAACTGGGACTGCACGTGGCGCCGGGCGCGGCGCAGCGGCTCGATGCGTGGCTGACCGCGCGGCGCCGTGGGACGGTCGCCGCGCAGTAGCCGGCCTTACTGCGCGTTCTTCGCCAGCCAGGCATCGATCTCCGGCAGCCGCGCCGCGTTCACCTGGATGCGGTCCCTGATGGCCGCGACGGCCGCCTCGACGTCGCCGCGCGAGCCCGGCGCCAGGTTGGCCTGCGCATAGGCGCCCAGCTTGTCGACCATTGCCGCATCCGACGATCCCGTCGCGAGGCGCGCCAGGTAGCGGCTGCGCGAGCTCGCATCCACGCGCTCGTTGATCTTCGCGAGGTTCGCGATGGCGAAGTCGAACGCCATGTCCGGGTAGCGCCGCGCCACTTCGGAGATCATCTCGGCGCTGATCGTCAGGCCCGGTTCGTCCGTCAGCGCGAGCTGCAGCGCGCGCATGGCGAGGGCGCGGTCTTCCGTCGCGGCCAGCAGGGTGTAGCGCTGGTCGCGCACGAGCGGCGTCGTCTCGTTGCGCGCGGCGGCGTGCAGCTGGTCCCACGTCGCGGCGTCCGCGTGCTGGGCGACGACGCCCATCACGGTCTTGCGCAGCGGTCCCGGTACGGCATTGGCGTCCGTCGCCAGCGCGGCGTAGCGGCGGCGCGCTTCGGCGATGACGTTGGCGTCGCCGAGGTTGCTCAGCACGATGATCAGCTCTTCGCGCAGGTTCGCGACGGACGACGCCTCGCCCGGCCGCGCATTCCAGCCGACCTGCGCCATCAGCGGCGCCAGGCGCGCGATCGCGAACGTGTCGAAACGCTTCCGGCGGGTCGCGTCGCCGCCGCGGGCCTGTTCGCGGTAGCGGTTGTGGACGCCGTCGAGCAGGACGGCGATGCGTGTCCACACGGCCGGATCGGCGCCGGCCGGCGTGGCCTTCACGAGGTCCAGCACGTCCGACGCGCTCTGCAGGCCGGCCAGGCCGAGGGCGCCGCTGTCGGCCAGCAGGCCGATCTGGTCGATCGGCGCCAGGCCGGCGAAGCGCTGCGCGAGCTGCGCGAAATCGGCCGACGTGTACAGCGTGCGGTAGTAGCCGCTCTGGCCCGCGTTGACGATGACGGCGCCGCAGCCGGGGAGCGTGATCGTGCCCTTGCCGCCCGTGACGAGCGTGCTCGCCTGCTTCGTGTTGCCGGCGATCTGCGCGATGACGGGCACGCGCCAGGCCAGCGGGGCTTTATCGGCGCGGTCACGCGTGAATTCGGCCTGCGTCAGCGGGACGGCCGTCGCATTGTTCCGGCATACCGGCTCGCCCACCTTGATGAGCGGGACACCCGGCTGCAAGGTGAAATCGTGGGCGATCGCGGTGACGGGCTTGCCGGCCGCCTTCTCGATCTGTTTCCACAGGTCGTCCGACACCGTGTTGCCATACGCATGCGCCTTCATGTACGCGCGCACGCCGTTCTTCCACGCGTTTTCGCCCACATAGGCTTCCAGCATGCGGATGACGGATTCGCCTTTCGAATACGTGATCTCGTCGAAGGCCTGGTTGGCCTGTTCGACCGTCTCCACGTGCTGCACGACGGGGTGCGTGCCGGCGACGGAATCGCGGCGCATCGCGCTTTCGCGCACGCCGACGGCGCCCAGCTGCGTGTTCCATTCCGGATGCAGGCGCGCGGTCGTGCGGCTTTCCATCCACGACGCGAAGCCTTCGTTGAGCCACAGGTCGTCCCACCAGCGCATCGTCACGAGGTCGCCGAACCACTGGTGCGCCATCTCGTGCGCGGCGGTGGCGAAGATCTCTTCGCGGTCGTGCTGCGTGGCGATCGTGGGGTCGAGCAGCAGGGCGTATTCGAACGTGAAGATCGCGCCCCAGTTTTCCATCGCGCTGAAGAACTGGCTGCGGCCCGCGCCGGCCACGTTGTCCAGCTTCGGCAGCGGGTAGCGCACGCCGAAATAATCGTTGTACTCGCGCAGGATGGCCTGCGACGCGTCGAGCGCGAACTTCGCCTGCGGCAGCGCGCCGCGGCGGGTGACGACGCCGATTTCCGTGCCGCCCACCTTCGCGGCCGCCCGTTCGAAGTCGCCGAGCGCGAAGAACAGCAGGTAGGTCGACATCTTCGGGGTGGTCGCGAAGCTCACGCGCTTGCGGCCGTCCGGCAGGTTCTCGGTTTTTGTGGCCGGCATGTTGCTGACGGCCATCTGGGCTGCCGGCACGACGACGTCCAGCGCGAAGCTGGCTTTATACGCGGGCTCGTCCCACGACGGGATCATGCGGCGCGCGTCGGAGTTCTCGAACTGCGTGTACAGCGCGCGCTGCCGCTTGCCGTCCGCGCCGGGATAGTCCAGCGAGAACAGGCCGACGGCCTGCGTGCCGATCACGCCCGTGTATTCCATCGCCAGGCGGTACATGCCGGGCGCGATCGGCTGGGCGAACGTGAACGTGGCGGTCTGCGCGTCGTTGTCGACGGCGACCGAGGCGTCGCGCCCGGCGCCGCCGGCGGCCGGGGCCAGCGTCACTCTGGAAAACTTGATGTCGGCCGCGTTCAGCGTGATCGTGCTGGTGGCCTTGGCCACGTCGATCGTGACGACGGCGCGGGCGCCGAACGAGGCGTTGACGGCGTCCGGCGTCAGCGCGACCTGGTAATGCGTCGGGACGACGCCGCGCGGCAGTTGCGTGGTGGTGTCGGCGTTCGCCGTCGCGCCTGCGCGGGTAGGCGCGGCGTTGACGTGAAAGGGCGCAGTCACCAGAGCAAGGGTAAAAGCTGGGGCGACGGCGGCGGAAAGCAGCTTGCGGTGCATGGAAATCCTGTCGTGTATGTATGTCGGAGCCGCGCGTGATGTCGGATGGACGCGCGCGGCCAAGCCGGCAATCTACGGTCAAAGGGCGCACGCTGTCAAATGAGCAAGTGGACAGGATGCGCTATGATCGGCGGCGATAACGAACGAGGAGACCAGCATGAAACTGTACACGAGCACCCGCGCGCCGAACCCGCGCCGCGTCCTGATGTTCATGGCCGAGAAGGGCATCACGGACATCGCCACGGTGCAGATCGACCTGGGCAAGGCCGAGCACCGCAGCGAGGCGTTCGCGGCGCTGAACCCGATGGCCCAGGTGCCGGTGCTGGAACTGCCCGACGGCCGCACCTTGGCCGAGACGCGCGCCATCTGCACGTACCTGGAGGGCGTCTACCCGAATCCGAACCTGATGGGCGAGGACTTCGAGGAACGCGCGTTCATCGAGATGATGGACCGCCGCTGCGAGCTGCAGCTGTTCCTGCGCATCGCCAACTGCGTGCGCCACACGCATCCGGGCCTCGCGCCGCTGGAGCAGCCGCAGTTCGGCGAGTTCGGCGCGGCGCAGGGCGTCAGGATGCGCGAGACGGCGCGCTGGCTGGATGGCGTGCTCGCGGACCGCGACTACGTCGTGGGCGAGCGCTTCACGATCGCCGACATCACGGCGTTCTGCGCGCTGGAGTTTGCGCGCGGGTTGATGAAGTTCAGGCCCTCGGACGAGGGCCTGGCGAATCTGCAGGCGTGGCGCGACCGGATCGCGCAGCGCCCCAGTGCGCAGGCGGTGTGATCACCCCACGCGCTTGTACCAGGGACGATCCCCCTCGAACGCCTGGTACGTGCCCGCATACGCATCCGACACGGCCAGCGGCCGATCGAGGCACAGCACGCCGAAGCGCGCGAGGCTGTCGTGGAACAGCCGCAGCACGCGCTGGCGCAGCACGGGCCCGAAGTCGGACAGCGCGCCGCAGCACAGGATCGCCTGGAATTCGTTGAACGACGCATCCGTCACGAGGCTGTACTGCGACCACGTGATGCGCCGGCGCAGCTGCGGCTGCAGGCGCGCCTGGCCGTCGCGCACTTCGAAGTACGTCGACAGCGCGGCATGGCCGCCGCTGGCCGCATAACGGGTCTGCGCGGCATCCAGCTCGGCCACGGGCAGCCACGCGTCCTGCATCTCGGCCACGAGTTCCTCGTTGGCGAGCGTCGCGTGGATGTCCAGCTTGCCCAGCACGCCTTCTTCCGCCAGCACGATGGCGAGACCCCACGCTTCGCCGACGCCCGCGCATTCCGCCAGCCATACACGCGGCACGGGCCACGCGCGCAGCGACGGCGCCAGCACGCTCCGCAGGCGCTGCGTGTGGCCCGGGTTCTCGAACAGGTCGACGGGTTGCGGTGCCAGCGTGCGCAGCAGCGCGGATGCCGCGCCCGCGGCGTGCAATACCTTTTCCTGCAGCCCGGACAAGGTGACGGCGCCATGCGCGCGCATGGCGTCGGCCAGCCGGCGGCGCAGGTACGCCCGGTCATAGCCGCGGAACTCGTGGCCGTAGCGCTGGAACAGGGCCTCCAGCAGCAGCTCCGTTTCCAGCTCCTCGACCGCCAGCCCGGCCGCGAGGCCGGTCCAGGTGTTCGATACGGACGTCATCAGTGCAACCAGACCCGCATCATCGACAACAGCTGGGCCACGTCGACCGGCTTGGTGATGTAGTCGGACGCACCCGCGGCGATGCACTTGTCGCGGTCACCCTTCATCGCCTTCGCGGTCAGCGTGATGATCGGCAGCGACTTGAACTTCGGGATGCGGCGGATGGCGCGCATCGTGTCGTAGCCGTCCATCTCCGGCATCATGATGTCCATGAGGACGATCTCGATGGTCGGGTCCTTTTCCAGCACCTCGATGCCGTCGCGGCCGTTCTCGGCGAACAGCACCTGCATCTGCTGGCGCTCCAGCAGCGACGACAGCGCGAAGATGTTGCGCAGGTCGTCGTCGACGATCAGCACCTTGCGTCCCGCGAGGCCGCCGTCCGCCGCGTGGATCTCTTCCAGCATGCGGCGCTGCGTCTCCGGCAGGCTGGCCTGCGAGCGGTGCAGGAACAGCGCCGTCTCGTCCAGCAGGCGTTCCGGCGAGCGCGCATCCTTGACGACGATGGTCTTGGCGTAGCGCTTCAGCTTCGTGACCTCCTTGCGCGACAGTTCCTGCGCCGTGTAGATCACGATCGGCAGGTCGCGCAAGGCCTGCTGCTTGCCGATCTGGTCGAGCAGGTCGAAGCCGGAGATGTCGGGCAGCGTGAGGTCCAGCACCATGCAGTCGAAGTGCTGCTGCGCCAGCGCTTCCAGCGCGGCCTTGCCGTCTTCCGCCGTCACGATGCGCACGTCGGAATCGCCGATCAGGCCCACGATCGATTCGCGCTGCGCCATGTCGTCCTCGACGACGAGGAGGCTCCGCTTGCCGCCCATGAGGAATTTCTGGATGCGCTTGAATTCCTCCTGCAGCATGTCGCGGCTCACGGGCTTGTTGATGTACGAGATGGCGCCCTGGCGCAGCGCGCGCTCGCGCTCGCGCAGCGACGACATCACGTGCACCGGGATGTGGCGCGTGCTCGGATCGCGTTTCAGGCGGTCGAGCACCGTGAAGCCGTCGATGTCGGGCAGGTCGATGTCGAGCAGGATCGCGGACGGCAGGTAGTCGCGCGCCAGCGACAGCGCGGAATCGCCGCGGTGCGTGACGATGCCCTTGAAGTTCTTTTCGCGGGCGAATTCAAGCAGCGTCTTGGCGAAGCGCTCGTCGTCCTCGACGATCAGCACGGACGGGTCGCCCGGCACGATCAGCCCGCGGTCGTCCAGCATGGTCGCGTATTCGACGAGGCTGCCGGACGGATCGGGCAGGGTGACGCTGGTGACTGCTTCGGGTTCCACTTCCAGCAGCATGGTCGGTGCCGGGGCGGCCGACGGTTGCGGCTGCGGCGGGGCGAGGCGCGCCGGTTGCGGCTGGCGGGTCTGCTCGTAGTTGATGAAGCCCGCGCGGTTGTACGGCAGGTACAGGGTAAACGTGGAGCCGATGTTGACGGTGGATTCCACGCGGATTTCGCCGCCCAGCAGGCGCGCCAGTTCGCGCGAGATCGACAGGCCCAGGCCCGTGCCGCCGTACTTGCGGGCGGTGGAGCCGTCGGCCTGCTGGAACGCTTCGAAGATCAGCTGCAGCTTGTCGGCCGGGATGCCCACGCCGGTGTCGCGCACGGAGAACGCCAGCACGGCGTCCGCATGCAGCAGGTGCGGATGGTCGGCCGTCCAGCCGCTCGTCACGAGGCTGATCGTCAGCGACACGTTGCCGTGGCTGGTGAACTTGAACGCGTTCGACAGCAGGTTTTTCAGGACCTGCTGCAGGCGCGTCGTGTCGGTCATGACGGCGGTCGGCAGGTTCTCCGCCAGCTCCACGGCGAAACCGAGGTGCTTCGCCTCGGCCATGTGGCGGAACGTGCGGTCCACGTAGTTGCGCAGGTTCGAGAAGCGGTATTCCGACACGTCCAGCGTGACGGTACCGGACTCGATCTTCGACAGGTCGAGAATGTCGTTAATGAGCGTCAGCAGGTCGGAGCCGGAGCCGTGGATCGTCTTCGCGAATTCCACCTGCTTGGACGACAGGTTGCCCTCCGGGTTGTCGGACAGCTGCTGCGCGAGGATCAGCAGCGAGTTCAAAGGCGTCCGCAGCTCGTGCGACATATTGGCCAGGAACTCGGATTTATATTTCGACGACAGCGCCAGCTGGGTCGCCTTTTCTTCCAGCGCCAGCTTCGCCTGTTCCACCTCGCGGTTCTTGCGTTCCACCTCGATGTTCTGCTCGGACAGCAGGCGCGCCTTTTCCGCCAGCTCCTGGTTCGTCTGCTGCAGTTCCTGCGCCAGCGACTGCGACTGGGTCAGCAGCGATTCCGTCCGGCTGTTCGCCTCGATCGTGTTCAGCACGACGCCGATCGATTCCATCAGCTGGTCGAGGAAGGAGAGGTGGGTTTCCGTGAAGCGGTCCAGCGACGCGATCTCGATGACGGCCTTGACCTGCTGTTCGAACAGGATCGGCAGCACGACGATGTTGGTCGGCGGCGCGGACCCGAGGCCGGACGACACGACGATGTAGTCGCGCGGGACGTCCGTCAGCCAGATGCGGGTCTTCTCCAGCGCGCACTGGCCCACGAGGCCTTCGCCCGGCAGGAACGACGTCGGCAGTTTTCTGCTCGAACGGTAGCCGTACGACGCGATCATGCGCAGCCGCGCGTCGGCTTCCTGCGAATCCATCATGTAGAACACGCCGTGGTGCGCCGAGACGAGCGGTGCCAGTTCGGACAGGATCAGCTTCGTCACGGCCTGCAGGTCGCGCTGGCCCTGCAGCAGTCGGGTAAAGCGCGCCAGGTTGGTCTTCAGCCAGTCCTGCTGCGCGTTCTTTTGCGTCGTCTCCTTCAGGTTGCGGATCATCTCGTTGATGTTGTCCTTCAGGTAGGACACCTCGCCGCGCGCTTCCACCTGGATGGAACGCGAGAGGTCGCCGCGCGTCACCGCCGTTGCCACTTCACCGATCGCGCGCATCTGGTTCGTGAGGTTTGCCGCCAGCTGGTTGACGTTCTCCGTCAAGTCCTTCCACGTACCCGCGACGCCGGACACGTTGGCCTGGCCGCCCAGCTTGCCCTCGGTGCCCACCTCGCGCGCCACGCGGGTCACCTCGGAGGCGAACGAGGACAGCTGGTCCACCATCACGTTGATGGTGTCTTTCAGTTCGAGAATCTCGCCCTTCACGTCCACCGTGATCTTCTTGGAAAGGTCGCCGCGCGCCACGGCGGTGGTCACCGCCGCGATGTTACGCACCTGGCCCGTCAGGTTCGACGCCATGAAGTTCACGTTGTCCGTCAAGTCTTTCCAGGTACCGCCGACACCCGGCACGTAGGCCTGGCCACCCAGCTTGCCTTCCGTGCCCACCTCGCGCGCCACGCGGGTCACTTCGGAGGCGAACGAGGACAGCTGGTCCACCATCACGTTGATGGTGTTCTTCAGTTCGAGAATCTCGCCCTTCACGTCCACCGTGATCTTCTTGGACAGGTCGCCGTTCGCCACGGCGGTCGTCACGTCCGCGATGTTACGCACCTGCGCCGTCAGGTTACCCGCCATCGAGTTCACGCCGTCCGTCAGGTCTTTCCACGTACCCGCGACACCCGGCACGTTCGCCTGGCCGCCCAGCTTGCCCTCGGTACCCACTTCGCGGGCCACGCGCGTCACCTCGGACGCGAAGGAGTTCAGCTGGTCGACCATCACGTTGATGGTGTTCTTCAGTTCGAGAATCTCGCCCTTCACGTCCACCGTGATCTTCTTCGACAGGTCGCCGTTCGCGACGGCGGTCGTCACGTCCGCGATGTTACGCACCTGGCCCGTGAGGTTACCCGCCATCGAGTTCACGGAGTCCGTCAAGTCCTTCCACGTGCCCGCGACGCCTTTCACCATTGCCTGGCCGCCCAGCTTGCCTTCCGTACCGACCTCCCTCGCGACGCGGGTCACCTCCGATGCGAACGAGGACAGCTGGTCCACCATCACGTTGATGGTGTTTTTAAGCTCCAGAATCTCGCCCTTCACGTCCACGGTGATCTTTTTACCGAGGTCGCCGTTCGCCACCGCGGTCGTCACCGCCGCGATGTTACGCACCTGGCCCGTGAGGTTCGACGCCATGAAGTTCACGTTGTCGGTCAAGTCCTTCCACGTGCCCGCGACGCCGGGCACGTACGCCTGGCCACCGAGCTTGCCTTCCGTGCCGACCTCCCGCGCGACGCGGGTCACCTCGGACGCGAAGGAGCGGAGCTGGTCCACCATCACGTTGATCGTGTCCTTCAACTGCAGGATCTCGCCGCGCACGTCCACCGTGATCTTCTTCGACAAGTCGCCGTTCGCCACGGCGGTGGTCACCTCCGCGATGTTACGCACCTGCGAGGTCAGGTTACCCGCCATCGAGTTCACGGAGTCCGTCAAGTCCTTCCACGTGCCCGCGACGCCGGGAACGTAGGCCTGGCCGCCCAGCTTGCCTTCCGTACCGACCTCCCTCGCCACGCGCGTCACCTCGGACGAGAACGACGACAGCTGTTCCACCATCGTGTTCGCGGTGGTCGCCGCGCGCAGGTACTGGCCCTTCAGCGGATGGCCGTCCACTTCCAGCGCCATCGTCTGCGACAGGTCGCCTTTCGCGACGGCGCCGATGACGCGCGCCATTTCCGTCGTCGGACGCACGAGGTCGTCGATCAGCGTATTGACCGAGCTGATGATGGTCGACCAGCCGCCCACGACGCCCGGCACGGAGGCGCGCTGCGTCAAATGGCCTTCGCGGCCGACGACGCGCGACACCTCGGTGACCGCCTCGACCATCTTTTCCTTGGTCTCGATGATGTCGTTCAGGGTATCCGCGATCTTGCCGGACACGCCAGTCCAGTCGGACGGCATGCGTACCGAGAAGTCGCCTTTTTTCAGCGCCATCAGCGTGGACAGCAGCAGCTTGACATCGAGCTGTTCAGCCATGTCGGTCATGTTATTCATTGACTAGGAATCCTCGATTGAGAAGAGCGGAAGGGCGGGCGCGCACGATTTTTAGACAATGCGCATTGTTAAATGCCAAGAAAACGCAACGATACACCTGTGTCCGGTCAAGTCAAGCATGCATATGTGCTGCTAGACATGATTGTTACGGATCCACCATAAACTTGCATTTTTGAAATTTTAAATGGACAATTCGCGCGAGGTTAATCGAAAATTGTAAAGACTGGCGCACGATTCGATGGCAGGGTGTGTTCAAGATGTATCGGAACGACAACCGATCCAAAGTTAAAGCTCTGCCATAATGAATAAAACACCAATTTTTCGTGCTTTTTGGTTACAACTCAACTAGCATAGCGGGGTGTCATTACACCCCATTCAACAGCGCGAGGCATCCATGAAGACCGTCGATTTGGACGAGTTGTTACATACCGACACCGCGTCCAGTTGGGGCGAAGCGCTGTTCGCCCTCGGCCGCCACTACGGGTTCGAGAAGGTGTTGTTTGGCATGTCGGGCTCGCGCCACGCGCGGCTCGAGAACGCATTTGTACAGAGCAATTACCCGACAAAGTGGCGCGAGCGCTATGACGCCGAGCGGTTCGCGTACGTCGATCCCGTCGTCAGCCATTGCCTCGCCACCACGTTGCCGCTGATCTGGCAGCCGGAGATCTTCCGCAGCCCGGCCCAGCGTGCCCTGTACGAAGAGGCATGCACGTACGGCATCCGCGCCGGCGTGACGTTTCCGATCCATGGTCCGAACGGGGAGTTTGGCCTGCTGAGCTTTGCCGTCGACACGGCGGCGGATGGCGCGTTCCTGCGCGACGTGTCGAGCATGCTGCCCGATCTGGCGCTGTTGCGCGATTATGCGTACGCGTCCGGCGTGCGTTTCTGCCCGCCGCCGTCGCAGGAAGCGGCGCCGCGCCTGACCCCGCGCGAGCTGGAGGTGCTCAACTGGGTCATGGTGGGCAAATCGTCGTGGGAAATTTCAAAAATCACCGGCTGTTCCGAGGCGACGGTGAACTTCCATATGGGCAATATACGCCAGAAGTTCAACGTCAACACCCGGCAACAGGCGGTCGTGAGAGCCATCTCGCTGGGGTTGATTACCCCAGAAGATCACCATCGTTGAGCTTGCCGTTGACATAGAGTTTCAGCAGCAGGGCGACCGGGGCCGGAATGGCCAGACCCGTTTCGAAGCGGCTGCCGCTGGATTGCGTGACGCCAAACCGACCCCAGAATTTCTCCTGGCTCTCGCGTTTGCTGATCCGGTATTTCTTGAGATCGCTGATGGAGGGCGCCAGGGATGCGGGCGTTTTCATCATCAGGGTGCCTGCCGACGGTTCCCGCAGGCTTGCTTCGGTAACGAAATCATTAGCCATCGCCGCTCCTCCATGGAAAGATGTGTGAGAAACAAGTATTCCATGCAACATTCATTTAGCGTCCTAGCAACCCTGCTAGTTTCATATCGAATGTCCTAGTTGCGTTAGCTTGCTAACTGATGGTTACCTGCGAAATGGGTCGCTTCCAGCGTTTTCCAGGTGAAATTACTTGAGTTGCCTCAACAGGAAGGCATAGGTCAGCGCCCACATGGTCGCCGTCTGCTCGTTGTTCGCCGCACCCGCGTGGCCACCCTCCGTGTTCTCCCAGTACAGCACGTCGTGCCCCTGGTCCCGCATCCGCGCCGCCATCTTGCGCGCGTGGCCGGGGTGGACGCGGTCGTCGCGGGTGGACGTCGTGAACAGCACGCGCGGATAGCGCTTGTCGGGAGACACGTTCTGGTAAGGTGAGTAGCGGGCGATGTACTCCCACTCGTCGGGGTCGTCCGGATCGCCATACTCGCCGATCCACGACGCGCCGGCCAGCAGTTCGTGATAGCGGCGCATGTCGAGCAGGGGCACCTGGCAGGCGACGGCGCCGAACAGGTCCGGGCGCTGCGTCAGGGCCGCGCCCACGAGCAAGCCTCCATTGCTGCCGCCCATGATGCCGAGATGGGGCGGGGTCGTGATGCCGCGCCGGATGACGTCTTCGGCGACCGCGAGGAAATCGTCGAACGCCTTTTGCCGGTTTTCCTTCAGCGCCGCCTGGTGCCAGCGCGGCCCGAACTCGCCGCCGCCGCGGATGTTCGCCAGGACATAGACGCCGCCTCGCGCGAGCCACGCCTCGCCCGTCGTGCCACTGTAGAACGGCGTCAGCGACACTTCGAAGCCGCCGTAGCCGTACAGCAGGGTCGGATGCGTGCCGTCCAGCGGCGCGTCCTTGCGCATCACGACGAAATACGGAACGTGCGTGCCGTCGGGCGATTGCGCCGTGAACTGGCTGACGGCATACGGCGCCGCATCGAAGAACGCCGGCATGGATTTCAAGAGTTCGCGCCCGTCGCGACCGGCCTCCATCAGGTACAGGCTGCTCGGCGTGAGGAAGTCGGTGACGGTGAGAAAAGCCTGGTCCGAGTCGTATTCGTCGACGGCGGACACGTGCAGCGCGCCCATGCCGGGGGCGTCCATGTCGCGGCGCTGCCAGCGGCCATCCACGCGCTTCCATTCGATAACGCGGTTCTTGACGTTGTCGAGGATCGTGAGGAAGAGCGCTCCGCGCGTGGCCGCGATGCCGTCCAGCGACGTCGTCGGCGTCGGTTCGAACAGCACGTCGAAGTCGCGCGCGCCTGCCAGGAAGCGGTCGAAGGCGATGGCGAGCAGGGCGCCTTGCGGCCACGTGCGGTCCCCGATTGCCCAGTCCGAGCGCAGTTCGACGATGAACTGGTCGCGCAGCACGAACGCGTTCGCGTCCAGCGGCTTGGCGATGGGCTCGAGCTGCCCGCTTGCCGGATCGCGCAGGAACAACTCGCTCGTGTAGAAATCGATCTGGCGCAGCACGAACTGGCGCTCGTGGCCCGGCGTCGGATCCTGCCAGGCGGAGACGGACAGATCGTCTTCCCGCGCGGCGTAGACGAGGGTGGCCTCACCCAGCGACGTGCCGCGCCGCCACGCCTTGACGATGCGCGGGTAGCCGGATTCGGTCATCGAGTCCGGCCCGAAGTCGGTCGCGACGAACAGCGTGTCCGCGTCGACCCAGCCGGCGCTCGACTTCGCTTCGGGCAAGGTGAAGCCGTCGGCGACGAAGGACAGCGTCCCCACGTCGAATTCGCGCACGACGTGGGCATCGCCGCCGCCGCGCGACAGCGAAACGAGGCAGCGCGTGCCGTGCGGTTCCAGGAACGTCACCCCGGCCCAGACCCAGTTTTCGTTTTCAAGGCGGGCGAGGGCGTCCAGGTCCAGCACCGTTTCCCAGGCCGGTTGCGGCTTGCGGTATTCATCCAGCGTCGTGCGGCGCCAGATGCCCCGTTCGTGGTCCGCGTCGCGCCAGAAGTTGTAGAAGCGGCCGGCGTGGTGGCCGGCGTAGGGGATGCGGTCGCGCGAATCGAGGATCGTCTTCAGCCGCGTGCGCAGGGCCGCGTAGCCCGGCAGGGCGGTGAGTTCGCGTTCCGTTTCCGTATTCCGTTCGGCCACCCAGCCGAGCGCACGGCGGGAATCGACGTCTTCCAGCCACAGCCAGGAGTCAAGATGCTCGTTATCCGCTTCACGCATATGTATTCCTTATTGTTGAGCTCGCAATTTCGGTCCGATTCGGACATACTAACAAACATCTAAAAATTTCCGTACGGAAATATGTCCAAAGCAGACATCACGACGCGCAACACGGGAAAGACGGCCGCTCTGTGGGCCGGCGGAGTCGTGCTGTCCCTGCTCGTGGGCGCCGGCCTGTACCTGGGCGCGGCCCACACGGTCGACGTCGAGGCGCAGGCCCGCTTCGCCCACCTGGCACGCACGGGCCGCCAGCAGCTGGCCGGCGCGGTGCATTCCTATGCCGACGTCGTGCGCGGCCTGGCCGGACTGTTTCAGGCAAGCGGCACCGTCACGCGGCTGGAATTCCACCGCTACGTGCAAACGCTGGGCGTGGCCGAGCACTATCCGGCGCTCGAATCGGTCAATTACGCGGCGTACGTGGAAGCGGGCGCGCGCGACGCGTTCGTCGCGGGCGTGCGTGCGGACCGCAGCGTCGATCCGGCCGGCTATCCCGAGTTCGCGATCCGGCCCGGCGTGCGGCGCCCGTCCCACACGGTGCTGACTTACCTGGAGCCGTGGCTGCCGGAGAAGGCCGGCGCCGACCTGGCGGGCGGCCCGCCCGCGGCCGCCCAGGCGCTTGCGCGGGCGCGCGACAGCGGGCGCATGACGGCATCCGGCAAGCCCATCGTCGTGGAACACCCCGTGCGCCATCTCGGCCTGGGCTTGCGCATGCCCGTCTACCGCACGGATGGCGCCGTCCCGCCCGACGTCGAAGGCCGCCGCGCCGCGTATGCGGGCTCCGTCGGCATCGGATTCTCCGTGCCGGCCCTCGTGCGCGGCGCGCTGCCGGGCGGCGACCAGCCCGTCGCGCTGCAGCTCTATGCGGCGGCCGATAGCCGGGAAGCTGAACGCGGGGCGGCCGGCCCGATGCACGTCAACGAGGCGGACAACCTGCTGTACGACGGCGCCGGTGCGACGGTGACGAATGCCGGCGACCTGCTGGAAACCGTGCTGCCCGTGCGCTTCGACGACAACCTGTGGAAGGCCCGCTTCGTCGCCCGCCGCGCCGATCTCGTCGACGGTTTCGGCCGCGTCTTCCCCTGGCTGGCCGGCGCGGGCGGCTTCGGCGCGACACTCCTCGTCTATGCGCTGTTCCTCAACCTGGCCCGCTCGCGCAGGACGGCGGTGGACGAGCGCCGGCTGCTCGACCTCGTGCTGGACAACGTCGACGCCTACGTCTACCTGAAGGACCGCGACCGCCGCTACCGCTACGTCAACGCGAAGATGGCCGCCGCCTGCGGCCTGCCGGCGACCGGGATCGTGGGCCGGCGCGACCGCGACGTGATGCCGCCCGCGCAGGCCGACGCGCTGTGGGCGCTGGACCAGCCCGTGCTGGAACTGGGCGAAAAGCGCGCCGTGCAGAACGCGTTCGCGGGCCGCGATGGCGTCGTGCGCGAGTTGTGGAGCGTGAAGGTGCCCGTGCGCTTCGCCGACGACGGCGATGTCGGGGCGGTGCTGTGCGTGTCGACCGACGTCACGGAACTGCACGCGCTGAAGGCACGGGCCGACGCGGCCAGCCGCGCCAAGAGCGACTTCCTGTCCAACATGAGCCACGAGATCCGCACGCCGATGAACAGCATCATCGGCATGGCCTACCTGGCGGACAAGCGCGCGGAAGACCCGAAGCAGCGCGACTACCTGGGCAAGATCCGGCATTCGGCGCAGCACCTGCTGGGCATCATCAACCACATCCTCGACTTCTCCAAGATCGAGGCCGGCAAGGTCGAGCTGGAACTGCGCGACTTCACGTTCGACGCGTTGAAGCGCAACGTCGAGAGCCAGCTGGGCGCGCAGGCGACGGCGCGCGGCCTCGAGCTCGCGTTCGACGTGGCGCCCGAGCTGAAATGGCCCGTGCGCGGCGATCCGCTGCGGCTGGAACAGGTGCTGCTGAACTTCGTCGGCAACGCCATCAAGTTTTCCGAACGCGGCACCATCCACGTGCGCGCCCGCGTCGAACGGACCGTGGGCGCCGACGTCCTCGTGCGCTTCGACGTGGAGGACGAGGGCATCGGCATCGCGGCGGACGACCTGGCGCAGCTGTTCACGCCGTTCCACCAGGCCGACCCGTCGACGACGCGCGTGCACGGCGGCACGGGCCTGGGCCTCGTCATCAGCAAGCAGCTGGCGGAGCTGATGGGCGGCGAGGTCGGCGCGACGAGCGTGCCGGGACAGGGGAGCACGTTCTGGTTCACCGCGCGCCTGCAGCCGTTGACGGCCTTGCGCCCCGCGGCGCCGGCGCCGCAGGCGAAGGAGGGGGTAGAAGCGGGGGCGCTGGCGGGCTGCACGATCCTGCTCGTCGAGGACAATGCTTTCAACCAGCTGGTGGCGCGCGAACTGCTCGAGGATGCCGGCGCGCGGGTTGTCGTCGCGGATGACGGCGCGCAGGCGCTGGACCGGCTGGCGGAGCAGAGCGTCGACTGCGTCCTGATGGACGTGCAGATGCCCGTGATGGACGGCTACGAGGCCACGCGGCGCATCCGCGCGGATGCGCGGCTGGCCTGCATGAAAGTGATCGCGATGACGGCGAACGCCGGGATCGAGGACCAGGCCCGCTGCCTGGCGGCCGGCATGGATGAATTCCTGACGAAGCCGGCGGCGCCCGAGACGCTGGTCGCGACGATTGCACGCGCGCTCGGCCGCATGGACACGCAACAGCGGCGCCGGCCGGATGTGCCGGACACGCCTAGGTCGGACACGCTGCTCGACCTGGGCGTGCTGTCCGACGCATTCGGCGGCCAGCCGGAGCGCATGCGCAAATACGCGTTCATGTTCCTGGACTCGGCCCGGGACGGCATGCACGAGATCGACCGCGCGCTGGTGGCCTCGGCGCCGGCCCGGGCGGCGGCGGTGGCGCACCGGCTGAAGTCGGCCGCGCGCACGGTCGGGGCGCTGGGCTTTGGCGACCTGTGCGCCGACCTGGAACGCCAGGTCGAGCCGGGCGCGCTGGGCCAGGCGCGCACGCTGGCGGCCCGGCTGCGCGGCGTGCTGCCGCGGCTGGAGCGCCACATCCTTGCCGAACTGGGCGCGCGCCAGCAGGATCACCAGACCTGAGACCCGGTTAGGCCTACCGTCGAGCGGCCGGAAGTAGTATGCTGCGCGAGTCTCTTCGCCACGTCCCGTCATGCCATCCCCGATCCGCCCCGGCCTCCTCATCCTGCACGGCAACCAGATGGAGCTGCTGCGCGCCGCCGTCTTCGACTGGCTGCGCGACAACCCGCTCGGTCCGCTGGAGGAAGAGATCATGCTCGTCCAGTCGAACGGCGTCGCCGAGTGGCTCAAGATCGCGCTGGCGGAGGAGCTGGGCGTGTGCGCGGCCACGCGCGTGGCGCTGCCGGCGCGCTTCCAGTGGGAGGCCTACCGCGGCATGCTGGGTCCGGAACGCGTGCCGCGCCGCTCGCCGTTCGACAAGGATGCGCTCACGTGGCGCCTCATGCGCCTGCTGCCCGAACTGCTGGAAAAGGATAAATTCGAACCGCTGCGCCATTTTCTGTCCGACGGCGACGCCGAGCGCCGCCTGCAGCTGGCCGAGCGCCTCGCGGACCTGTACGACCAGTACCAGGTGTACCGCGCCGACTGGCTCACCGACTGGGCCGAAGACCGCGACCAGCTGCGCCGCCCGGGCGGCGATCCGATCCCGCTGGCGCAGGACCAGTGCTGGCAGGCGCAGCTCTGGCGCGAAATCCACGCGAGCCTGCCGCCGGAGCGGCGCTGGTCCGGCCGCGCGACGATCCACCAGCAATTCATGGCGGCGGTGCTGGAAGACCGCGAACCCGTGCTGCGCCTGCCGCGCCGCGTGATCCTGTTCGGCATGTCGACCCTGCCGTACCAGACGATCCAGGCGATGGCGGGCCTGTCGCGCCACACGCAGGTGCTGCTGGCCGTGCCGAATCCGTGCCAGTTCTACTGGGGCGACATCATCGAGGGGCGCGAATTGCTGCGCGCGGCGTACAAGCGGCAACAGCACCGCAACGGCAGCGACCTGTCCGAAATCCCCGTCGAACAGCTGCACGCGCACAGCCATCCGCTGCTCGCGAGCTGGGGACGGCAAGGCCGCGACTTCGTGCGCATGCTCGACGAATTCGACAACGGAGAAGGCGCGCAATTCGGCAACCTGCGCATCGACCTGTTCTCCGACGAGGAAGGCGAGACGCTGCTGGGCCAGGTGCAGGCCGCCGTGCGCGACCTGCTGCCGCTGTCCGAACATCCGCGCACGCCGCCGCCACCGGAAGACCGCTCGATCGAATTCCACATCGCCCACAGCGCGCAGCGCGAAGTGGAGGTGCTGCACGACCAGCTGCTGTCGTGGTTCGCCGAAGAGAGACCTGATCCGCTGCGCCCGCGTGACGTCGTCGTGATGGTGCCGGACATCGAGACCTTCTCGGCCGCCGTCCACGCCGTGTTCGACCAGCACAAGCGCAGCGACCCGCGCTACATCCCGTTCGAGATCGGCGACGTGAAGGACCGCAGCGTGAATCCGCTGCTCGTGGCGCTGGAATGGCTGCTGCGCCTGCCGCAGCAGCGCTGCCGCCAGAGCGAGG
>CAMLMV010000067.1 GCA_946481275.1 uncultured Massilia sp. | reverse complement strand
CAGAAACAAATATCCAATGAAAAAATGCCAATCAGCTTAACTGACTGGCATTAGGGTCTGACCCCGGTTTCAGGAAATGTAGTTGAAGAGCGACAGGCCCGACATCGTCTTGAACGACAGCTGGGCCGCCTGCAGCGTCTGCTGCTGCTGGGTGTACAGCGAAATGGCCTTGACCATGTCCAGGTCCTGCAGGCCGCTCAGCGTGGTCTGGTACTGGACGTTGAGGTCGTCGCCCGTGCTGTCCAGCGAATCGACTTCCTTCAGGCGCGATCCCACCGAGGCTTGCACGGTCAGCACGTTGTCCAGCGCGTTCTTCATGTTCAGGCTGGCCGTGTTCAGGTTGTTCGCCAGCGCGGCCTTGCCGGCCGAGCCGTCGGACGGGCTGCGCAAGGTCTGGATCAGGTTCGTGATCGTCGTGAACACGGACTGCTTCTGGCTCGGCTGCACGCTGAACGAATCGCCGTTGGCGGGAGCCCCCTTGATGTCGAACGAGACGCCGTCGAAGGAGATCGCCGCGCCCGCCGTGTAGGGCTCGTTGCTCAGCACGGCGGTGCCGGGCGACGTCGAGTTGTCCGTCACCGTGTACGTCGTCACGGCCGGCGTGCCCGTGACCTGGAAGTCGATCGCGTAATCGTGGCCCGTCAGCTTGGTCGTGTCCGTCACGGCGCCCGGGGAGATGATGCCACCGCCCGTGTTCGTGCCGGCCGCCTGCGTGACGAAGGTGCCGTTGCCGGTGACGTTGGCCTCAAAAATGGCGCTGCCGCTTTCGCTGATCGCCATCTTGCGCGCCGAGCCCACCTGCAGCATGCGCTGGCCCTGGTCGCCCTGGTAGGTGGCGCCCGTCGGGGTCTGCGTGAACGGTAGCGTGGTCGTCTTGTAGCCGGAAAACAGATAGGTGCCCGTGCCGTCCGTCGTGTTGGCCGAGCCGAGCAGGTCGGCCATGCGCCCTTCCAGCTCCGTGGCCAGCGCCTCGCGGTCGCTCTGCGTGTAGCCGCCGTTGCCGGCGGTGACGATCAGCGACTGGATGTCCTGGATCTGGTTTGAAACGTCGGACAGCGTCTTGTCGACCAGCGACAGCGACGATTTCGCGTTCGTGCGATTGGTGCCGAACTGCGTATTCATCGATTGCGACTGCGTCAGTTCGAGCGCTTTCGCCGAACCGATCGGATCGTCGGCCGCCGACAGCATGCGCTTGTTCGTCGACAGCTGCATCTGCGTCTTGGCCATCTGGCCCTGCAGCGTGTTGAGCTGCGTGGTCCCGGCCTGGTAGATCGCGTTGGTGCTGATGCGTAAGGTCATGGCGTGGCTCCGTTAATCAATGGCCGATCTGCAGCAACGCGTTGAAGATCGTATCGGCGATCTGCATCACCTTGCCCGACGCCTGGTACGCCTGCTGGTACTTGAGCAGGTTGGCGGCCTCTTCGTCGAGATTCACGCCGGAGACGTTGTTGGCGGCGGTCTCCGCCTGCGTCAGCTGGGCCGCCGCGGCTTCGGCGTTGGCCTGCACTTCGCGCGTCTTGTTGCCGATCGTCGACACCAGCGTGGCATAGGCCGACTGGTACGTGGCCTTGCCGCCGTCGAGGATGTTCTTCGATTGCAGGTCGCCCATCAGGCCCGCGTTGCGGGTGTCGCCCAGGCCCGTGTTCGGCGCGATCGTGAACGTGTCGCCATTCCCCGGTGCGCCGTTCATGGTGAAGCTCATGCCGGCCACCGTGTAGCTGGCGCCGTCCTGGAATGGCGGATTGGTGCCGGCCGGGTAGGTCGTCGTCGCGCCGTTCACCGTCACGTTGACGTCCTGGCCGGCCGGGAAGCCGGACAACTCGCCCGTCGCCTTGTCGTAGGCGAGCGTGACGGGGCCCGTCAGCGGCGCGGCCAGGTAGTTCTTGTCGACCGACCCCGCGCTGATCTTGCCCGTGCCGCTGTTGGTCAGCGGGACGCTCGTGGCGATCGGCGCGGCGGCCGCGATCTGCGCGCCATCCGTCAGCGCCAGCCTGAAGTTGGCGGCGCCGTTCTGCGTCGGACGCACGAGGAAGTTGTCGCCGGAATCGGCCACGCCCTGGATGTCGAACGCGAGGCCGTCGATCACCTGCGGCTCGGTCTGCGGGAACGGCGAGATCACCGTCTTCTTGTTGTCCGACAGGCGGTACACGTTGAAGTTCGTGCCGTCGAAGTCGACCTTGTAGTTGCTCGTCGTGAGCTGCGTGGCGTCGACGACCGTGGCCGTGATCGCCGTGGTGCTCGTCTGGTTGTTGTTGACGTTCTTGGTCACGTCGGCCGGCGCGATGGTGAAGATGTCGCCGCCCGGGTTGCCGTTGCCGTCCAGGCCGAGTTTGTTCTGGTCGTTCATCGTCGTGGCCAGCGCGATCGCGACGCGGCCCAGCGAGTTCTGCGCCAGGTCCAGCGACTGGCTGCGGAACTGCAGCACGGCGCCCAGTTCGCCGCCCGTGAGCGCGCTCTCGGCCATCGGCGTGACCTTGCCGTGCGTGACGTAACCGATCGTCACGCGCGTCTGGTCGGTCGGCGAATTCGTCGCCGCCAGCTCGAAGGCGTTCACGCCGACGACGAGCGGCTGGCCGTTGCCGATCGACACGGTCAGGCTGTAGTTATCGCCCGGCACGACGGTGGCCTTGACCTGCTTGTTCAGGTCCATGATCAACTGGTCGCGCTTGTCCAGCAGGTCGTTGGGCGGGTTCAGGCCCCCGGCTTCCGTCAGCTGGCCGATCTTGTCGTTCAGCTGGGCGATCTGCTTGGCATACGTGTTGATCGTCGTGACGCTCGCGGTCAGCTGGGTGTTGACGCCCTTGCGGATCTCCTCCAGGCGGCCGGTCATGCTCTGGAAGCGGGCGGCCAGCGTGTCGGCCGACGTCAGGAACGAGCCGCGCGACGACACGCCCGCGCCGTCGCCCGTGAGGTTCTGCACGGCCGAAAAGAAATCCTGCAGCGCCGGCGACAGGCCCGACGTCGTGTCGGCCAGCAGGTTGTCGATCTGCTGGACCTGCGCCTGGTAGGCGTCCAGTCCGCTGCTCGATGCCTGGGCCGTGCGCACCTGGGCGTTCAGGAAATCGTCCGAATAGCGCTTGACCTGGGCAATCTGGGTGCCGGTACCGATGTAACCGTTGGAGCCCCCCATCGAGATCGCAGTCGCCTGTACCGCCACCTGGCGGCTGTAGCCGGCCACGTTGGCGTTGGTGATGTTGTTGCCGGTCGTCGCCAGGCCTGCCTGGGCGGCGTACAAACCGGTTTTGCCGATGCTGAGGAGGGACATGGTGGTTTTCTTTCTGCTATGTCATTGACGGCAAATTCCGCCAAAACTTTATTCTTGTTCTTTTCGCATCACCCCATCACGCCAGCGAATGCTTGATGATGCGCGACAGCTTGGCCGCGTACTGCGGGTCGGTCGCATAGCCGGCGCGCTGCAGGCCGTGCGCGAACGTGGCCGCGTCGCCGCCGTGCGCCAGCACTTTTTCGTAGCGCGGGTTGTTGCTCAGCAAGCGCGCGTAATCCTTGAACGCGTCGGCGTGCGAATCGTAGGAACGGAATTTTTCCACGCGCGTGTGCGGTTTGCCGTTGATGTATTCGGTCGTGACGGCCGTCGCCACCTTGCCCTTCCAGCCCGGACCGGCCTTGATGCCGAACAGGTTGTTGCTGGACGTGCCGTCCGCATTGCGGATCACGCGGCGGCCCCAGCCCGTTTCGAGCGCGGCCTGGCCCATCATGAATTTCGCGGGCACGCCCGTCGCCTGTTGCGCTTCCTCGGCGGCGTCGGCCAGCTTTTCCTGGAACGCGCGCACGTGCGCCGGCTTGTTCGCGTTGTCCGTACCGCGCGCGGCGCCCGTCACGCCGGCCGCGCCTGCCTTGGCCACGCCGTCCGTCGGCATCGTGTCCGGATCGGCCTGCATGCGCAGGGCGGCGGCGCCGCCGGCGCTGCCCGCCTGCTGTTCGCCGCCGATGCCCAGCGCCTGCTTGTTCATGTCCTGCATCAGCTGCTGGCCCTTCTGCTGCACGGTCAGCTGGCGCACGAGCACGTCGGCGAGGCCGATGCCGCGCTTGGCCATCTTCTGGCTCATCTGCTGGTCCAGCATGCCCGTGAACGTCTTCGTTTCCTGGCTATCGGTCATGCCGTCCTGCGGCGTCGCGTCGCGCATGCTCTTCATCATCATGTTGACGAACATGGACTCGAACTGCGTCGCGGCACCTTTCAGCGCTTCCGGCGAGCCGGCTTTCGCAGACTGCTTGAGGTCGCCGAGGCTGTTGGCGTCGAGCGCAAATTTACTGGACAGGTCGGAAGTGGAGCCGAGCATGATGGCCTCGATGGTTAGATGATCTCGAGTTCGGCGCGCAGCGAACCGGCGGCCTTGAGCGCCTGCAGGATCGCGAGCAGGTCTTGCGGCGTGGCGCCGATGGCGTTCATCGCCTTGACGACTTCGGCCAGCGACGCGCCGCCGTTCAGCATGATGACCTTGCCGGCATCCTTCTTGACGGACACCTGCGGGTTCTGCGTGACGACGGTGCGGCCCAGCGAACCCGGGTTCGGCTGGCTCACCTGCGTGTCGGCGCCGATGCTGACGGACAGGTTACCGTGCGAAATCGCGCACGGGTCCAGCGTGACGGAGCGGTTCATGACAACGGAACCCGTGCGCGCGTTGAGGATGATCTTGGCGGCCGCTTCGGCCGGCTTGACGTCCATGTTTTCCAGGATGCCGAGGAAGCTGACACGCTGGTCGCTCGACGACGGCACGCGCACGCGGATCACGCGGCCGTCCAGCGCCGTGGCGATGCCCGGACCGAACTTGTCGTTGACGGCTTCCACGACGCGGCTCGCGGTGGCGAAGTCGGTCGTGTTCAGTTCCAGCTTGACCTGGTTGTCGGCGCCGAGGTTCGACGCAACGGCGCGCTCGACCGTGGCACCGCCCGAGATGCGGCCGACGGACAATTGATTGACCTGCACCTGCGCACCGCCGCCCGACGCACCCGCGCCGCCCACGAGCACGTTGCCCTGGGCGATCGCGTACACCTGGCCGTCCGCGCCCTGCAACGGCGCCATGAGGAGTGTCCCGCCGCGCAGGCTCTTCGCGTTACCCATCGACGAGACGGTCACGTCGATCGTCTGGCCCGGCTGGGCGAACGCAGGCAGCGATGCGGTGACCATCACGGCCGCCACGTTCTTCAGCTGCAGCTGCGTGCCGGCCGGCAGGCTGATGCCCTTCTGCTGCAGCATCGCCGTGATCGACTGCACGGTGAACGGGGTCTGCGTCGTCTGGTCGCCGGTGCCGTCGAGGCCGACGACGAGGCCGTAACCGGACAACTGGTTCTGACGGACGCCGCCGATGCTGGCGAGATCCTTGAGGCGCTCGGCGTGGGCGGTCGTGGCGGTCAGCGGACCCAGCAGGGCGACACAGAGGGCGAAGGTTTTGAAGTTCATTTTTAGTCAGTTGGGGTCAGAGCCCAAGCGAGAAATTCGGGCTCTGACCCCAATATTTAAAATGGGAGCAGGGACTGGAAGAAACGCGACATCATCGACGTCATCTCGGCGCGGTCGATCTGGCTGTTGGTGCGGTATTCGACGCGGGCGTCGGCGACCAGGGTCGATTGCACGATATTGCCCGCCTGGATCGAATCCGGATTCACCATGCCCGAGAAGCGGATGAATTCGACGCCCTTGTTCATGGCGATCTGCTTCTCGCCGACGACGATCAGGTTACCGTTCGGCAGGACTTCGGACACCGTCACGCCGATCGTGCCCGTGAAGGCGTTCGACGCGGTCTGGGTGTCGCCGTCGGCGTACTTGATGCCGCTGCTCGTGGCGAGGTTGCCGCCCAGGCGGCCCTGCAGCGGACCCGGCACGTTAAGCTCGGCGCTGCCCGACTTGTTGCCGGTGCTGGCGCCGCTCTTGTTGGCGGCCGTCTTCTCGACGATGCTGACCGTGAGCACGTCGCCGATGTGGCGCGCGCGGCGGTCTTCGAACATCGGGCGGAACGAGTTCGCGTTGTAGATCGCGCCTTCCGTCGGCGTGCCGGCATCGGCCAGCATCGGGCGCACGGACGTCGGGCCCGTGACGATCGAGGTCGGGGTGGCTGCGCACCCGGCCAGGGCCAGCGCGCACACGAGGAAACCAAGCGTTTTCATAACTGGGAAATCTTTGCCAGCATCTGGTCGGACGTGGTGATGGCCTTGCTGTTGATCTCGTACGCGCGCTGCGTCTGGATCATGTTGACCATCTCTTCGACGACGTTCACGTTGGACGTCTCGACATAGCCCTGCATCAGCACGCCCGCACCGTTCGTGCCCGGGGTGTTGGCTTGCGCCGTGCCGGACGAGCCCGTCTCGGCATACAGGTTCTCGCCCAGCGATTCCAGGCCGGCCGGGTTGACGAAGTTCGCCACCTGGATCGAGCCGATCTGCGTGGGCGCGACGGTGCCCGGCGTCGTGACGGACACGGTGCCGTCGCGGCCGACGGTCATCGTCAACGCATTGTTCGGCACGGTGATGGGCGGCTGCAACACATAGCCGCTGGAGGTGACGAGCTGGCCGTTGCTATCGGTCTGGAACGAGCCGTCGCGGGTGTAGGCCGTGGTACCGTCCGGCATCAGGACCTGGAAGAAGCCCGAGCCGTTGATCATCACGTCCTTGGAGTTGCCGGTCTGCTGGGGATTACCCTGCGTGTGGATGCGCTCGGTGGCGACGGCGCGCACACCGGTACCGATCTGCAGGCCGGACGGCAGCTGGGTCTGTTGCGAGGATTGCGCGCCGGGCTGGCGCACGTTTTGATACAACAAATCCTCGAACACGGCACGCGACTTCTTGAAGCCGTTCGTGCTGACGTTGGCGAGGTTGTTGGTGACGACGTCGAGGTTGGTCTGCTGCGCTTCTAAGCCAGTTTTCGCGATGTAGAGCGAACGGATCATGGTGTTCTCCTTTGGCGACGGCAAACCCGTCACCCACCATGAAATTATGTCCCAGCAGAAATCAAGTCAAAGCGAGGATCTGCGTCGCTTTCGCCGCGTTATTCTCCGCGTTCTTCAACAGGCTCATTTGTGTCTCGAGAGAACGTGCCAAAGAGATCATGTTCACCATCGAGTCGACGGCGGAGACGTTACTGCCTTCCAGCGCGCCGCTCGTCACCGTCACGGCCGGGTCGGCCTGGGCCGGGGTGCCGTCCTGCTGGCGGAAGAAACCGTCGTCGCCGCGCACGAGCTGCTTCTGGTCCGGATTGACGAGCTTGAGGCGGCCGACGATGGTGGACGTCGCGGGCACGGTATCCGTCGTCAGCGACGCGATCGAGCCATCCTTGCCGACGGACACCGTCGTATTCGGGGGAATCGCGATCGGACCGCCCTCGCCCATCACGGTCTGGCCGTTCGCGGTCTGCAGGATGCCGTTCGGGCTGACCTGCAGCGAACCGTTGCGCGTATAGGCTTCGGTGCCGTCCTGCATCTGCACCGCGATCCAGCCCTGGCCCTTGATGGCCACGTCGAGATCGCGCCCCGTCACCTGCAGCGGGCCCGTCGAGAAATCCGCGCCGACCGTGTTGTCGACGACGAACGCGCGCGTGGGCAAGCCTTCGCTGACGACGGGCACGGCGCGGAACGTATCCAGCTGCGCGCGGAAACCCGTCGTGGAGAGATTGGCCAGGTTGTTCGACGTCGTGGCCTGCTGTTCCAGGATGTGCTTGGCGCCGGAGGCGGCGGTGTAGATCAGGCGGTCCATCTATAGTTCTCCGAAGTACTGTCGCAAATTCGGGGTCAGAGCACGTTTTTTTCTAAATTCGGGGTCAGAGCACTTTTTCGCACAATGTTCAGCGAACATTTTTTGGCGCTTGCTGCTCTCGACAAGCGATTCGACTTATCAAGCTGTTCAACTGCTTGAAGCACTTGAAAATAATGTGCTCTGACCCCGAATTTTCAGTTAAATGTGCTCTGACCCCGAATTGATTAGCGACCCCGAATTGATTAGCGCAGGTTCACCAAGGTTTGCAGCACCGAGTCCTGCGTCTTGATCGTCTGGGCGTTGGCCTGGTAGACGCGCTGGGCCGTGATCATGTTGACCAGTTCGGCCGTCAGGTCGACGTTCGAGCTTTCCGTTGCCGACGACTGCAGCACGCCGAAGCCGCCCGTGCCCGCCGTGCCCAGCAGCGGCGTCCCCGAGGCCGACGTTTCGGCCCACGAGTTGTTGCCGATCGGTTCCAGGCCGCCCGAGTTCGTGAAATTCGCGAGGACGATCTGGCCCAGCGCCTTGGTCTGGCCATTGCTGTACTGGCCCAGCAGCGTGCCGTCGGCGGCGGCCGAGAAGCGCTGCAGGTGGCCCGGCTTGTAGCCGTCCTGCGTGGTCAGTTTCTCGCTGGTGTCGGAGCCGTACTGGGTGCTGCCGTTGAAGCCGAGCTTGATCGACAGGGTTTCCTTTGCGCCCGTCGACGGGTAGACCGGGAACGTCACGTTCAGCGGCAGCGTCTGCGGCGACATCAGGGCGGCCGACAGCGCGCCGTTCGTGTCGAACTTCAGCGTGCCGATCGGGACCGACGGCACCGACACGGCGGCGGCGATGTCCTTGTCGACCTGGTCCGGGGTATAGCCGGCCGTGTTGCCCGCGTCGGTGGCGGCCGTCTGGATGGCGGTGACGGTGGCCGCCGTGGCGCCGGCGGTGCCCGCGGCTCCGCTGACGGCGGCGGAGGCCGCGGCTGCGTAGTCGGCCAGCGCCTGGGCGATGGCGGCCGGATCCTGCGGCGATGCCTTCGTGGCAGCGGTCCACGCGTCGCGCGCCGTCTGCGCCGCCGCGTCGCCCGAGGCGGCCTTGGCGACGTTGACGTTGGTGAGCTCGGTGCCGTCGGCGCCGGCGTACACGTCCCAGGTGCCCGAACCCGTCTTCACGTAGAACATCGACATCGTGTGCTCGTTGCCGAGCGTGTCGTACACGCTCACGGGCACCTGCTTGTTGTACGTGGTCGCATCGTTCGCGTTGAACGGGAAGTTCGTCGGCGCGGCCTCGCGCGAGTCGAGGTTGATCGACGTGTCGACCTTGGTGGTCGCGACCGGCTTCATGTCGGCCGTGCTGATCTTCAGCGGGGCCGGCGTGCTGGCCAGGATCTGGCCGTTCGCGGCGACGCCGTAGCCCGTCACGTTGGCGCCCTGCGGCGTGACGATGTAGCCGTTCTTGTCCAGCGAGAACTGGCCGTTGCGGGTGTACTGGACGGTGCCGGAAATCTCGGTGCGGAAGAAACCGCCACCGTTGATGGCGATGTCGAGCGGGTTGGCCGTCGTCTCGATATTACCCTGGGTGAACTGCTGGGCGATGGCCGCCACGCTCACGCCGATACCGGCCTGCGTCGCGCCCGCGCCGTTCAGCGAGCGCGCATAGACGTCCGCGAATTGCGTTTGCGAGCCCTTGAAGCCGACGGTGCTCGAGTTGGCGATATTGTTGCCGATGACGTCCAGCGATTTCGCTGCGCCGTTCAAGCCGCTCAGGCCTTGTTGGAAGGACATGTTGTGCTCCTGTTGTTCGTTCGTTTCGCGGGTCCGACCGCGTTCAGAGGACTTGCTTGATGTCGGCCAGCGTGAGCGCGCCCTTGCCGGACAGGTTCACTTTGACGCCATCGGCGCTGTTGGTGGTGACGCTCGCGACGCTGTCGAACGACAGGCCTTTCGCATCGGTCAGGTTGGCGCCGCCGCGCGTCGCCACGACCTTGAATGTGTAATTGCCGTCGGCCAGCGTGACGGGCTTGCCGTTGCTGTCCAGGTTCTTCGGATCGGGCACGCCGTCCCACGCGAGCGGCACGACGCCGGCCTTCTGCGCGCCCAGGTCGATCGTGTCCACTTCGTTGCCCTTGGCGTCGCTGATGACGATCTTGACGTTGTCGGCATCGGTGGCCAGTTCCGCGCCCAGGATCGCCTTGCCGCTCGACAGCGTGACGCCGCTGCCGTCGACGAGCACGCCGTGGCCGATCAGGCCTGTCGCCTGCATCGCTTCCGAGCTCTTGTAGCTGGACTGCAACGATTCCAGCGTCGTGTTCAGCTTGTTCACGCCCGTCACGGTCTGCAGCTGCGCGAGCTGGCTCGTCATCTGGGCGTTGTCCATCGGGTTCAGCGGATCCTGGTTCTGCAGCTGGGTCACCAGCAGGGTCATGAACTTGTCCGTGTCCGCGGAGACGCCGTCCGTGCTGGTCGGCTTCTTCGCGTTCATCGTCGACATCAGGTCGGTGATGGGGGTGCTGGTGGTATCGGTTACGGTCGCCATGGGAGCGTGTCAGGAAAGGTGGATTGGATTACTGGCCGAGGGTCAGTGTCTTGAGCAGCATGGTCTTGGCCGCGTTCATGGTCTCGACGTTCGTCTGGTACGAGCGCGACGCCGACAGCATGTTGACCATCTCGTCGACCACGTTCACGTTGGGCATCGACACATAGCCCTTGTCGTCGGCGAGGGGATTCTTGGGGTCGTACACCTGCTTCAGCGGCGAAGCGTCCTCGACCACTTCGCGCACCTTGACGCCCGTGCCACTGTCCATCGGGACGGCCTCGAACACCACCTGCTTGGCGCGGTAGGCCTCGCCCGTGGCGCTCGTCGCGCTGTCGGCGTTGGCGAGGTTGCTGGCCGTCGTGTTCAGGCGCTGGGCCTGGGCGCTCATCGCCGAGCCGGCCACATTGAAGACATTAAATAAGGACATGATTACTGGCCTCCCTGGATGGCCGCGAGCATGTTGCGGATCTGCTGGTTGATCATCGTGATGCCGGCTTCGTAGCGCAGCGCGTTGTCGGCGAACTGGGTGCGTTCCGTATCCATGTCGACCGTGTTGCCGTCGACGGCACCCTGCGTCACCGTGCGGTACAGCACGGGCGTCGCGCCGTCGCCCAGCGTCTTGCCGTCGGCGGCCGCCTGGCCGTTCGGATAATGGGCGCCGGCCGTCGTCGTCAAAGGTCCCGTGTTCGCCGCACGCGACAGCGCACCCTGCAGGGCGCTGGAAAAATCGATGTCGCGCGCCTTGAAGTTCGGCGTGTCCGCGTTGGCGATGTTCGACGCCAGCAATTCCTGGCGCTGCGAGCGCAGGCTCAGCGCGGTTTCATTGAAACGCAGGTAGTCGTCGAGTTTGCCGATCATGATTACTCCAGGCATCTATCTGGTGGTGACAGCATGGATCATACGGACGGGCGGACTCTTCCAATCGGGCAATAAAGCGACCCAAAACCCGGCTATTCGGCGATTCGATGGCGGCGTGCGGGGCCTAAGATGGCACCGTCGCAAAAACCCGTATCACGGATTCATTCATGAAACGCATGCTCCTTACCGCCCTGCTCCTCGGCACCGCCGCGCTGTCCCTCGCGCAGACGGCGCCCGCCGCAGGCCGGCAAAACGTCAACGCCCTGCGCACCGTCGTCGAGCAATTCCTGCAGACGCAGACGGCCGGCCTGCCCGGCACCGTGACGGTGAAAGTGGGCGCGATCGACGCCCGTACGGCCCTGGCCGCCTGCCCCGCGCCGGAAGCGTTCCTGCAGCCGGGCGCGCGCGCCTGGGGCAAGACGACCGTGGGCGTGCGCTGCACGGCGCCGTCGAACTGGACGATCTTCGTGCAGGCGCAGGTGAACGTGCAGGCGGATTACGTGGCCGCCGCGCTGCCGCTGGCCCAGGGCCAGCCGATCGAACAGAGCCAGCTCGTGCTGATGAAAGGCGACATTGCCGCCATGCCGAACGGCATCATCACGGACATGGCCCAGGCAATCGGCCGCACCCCGACCGTGTCGCTCGTGGCCGGCACGCCATTGCGTTCAGACACGCTGCGCAGCCGGCCCGTCGTGCAGCAAGGCCAGGCCGTACGCCTGGTCACCAGTGGAAATGGATTTTCGGTATCAGCCGAAGGCAAGGCCATCGGCAACGCCGGCGACGGCCAGATCGTGCAGGTGCGCACGCCGTCCGGCTCGGTCGTGAGCGGGACGGCGCGGAGCGGCGGGATGGTCGAAGTGGCGTTTTAATAACAGCACAGGAGCAAGGGCGTTGAAAGTGTGGCATGCGGCCGCACTTTCTTTGATATCCCCTAAAGTTTTTGGCAAGGCCGCCGATACTGAAGGCAGATCCCGGGCTTTCTGCTCCGACCTGAGAAGGATGATGCTGTGAAAATCAACGATACACTCAAGAACAACGCGAGCGTTCAGGCCAACAACACGCCGGCCACGACTGCGAAGAGCAGCGACGCGGCCGCCGCGAAATCCGTCACGCCCGCAGCGACCGACACCGTGCGCCTGTCCTCCCAGGGCCAGGCCCTTGCGGCCGGCAGTACTAGTCAAGTGTTCGACAGCAAGAAGGTCGAACGCATCAAGGCGGCCATCGCGGATGGCCAGTTCCACGTCAATTCCGAGAAAGTGGCGGACGGCCTGTTGGATACGGTGCGCGATCTGCTGCATTCCCGCAAACAATAGATAACCAATGGCCATTGCATCCCCTGGCGCAACCCTGCGCGACGAACAGCAAGTGATCGGTTCCATCGTGGAGCTGATGAAAACCGAGCAACAGCTCCTGATCAGTGCGGATGCCGATGGCCTCTCGACCATCACCCCCAACAAGCTGCAGCTGGCGCAACGTGCCGCGACCCTGTCGCGCGTGCGCCACAAGGCCCTCGGCGCCGCCGGCTTTCCGGCGGGCGAGGCCGGAATGGAACCCTGGCTGGCCGTCGGCGGCAACGCGGAACACCGCGATGCCTGGAACCGCCTGCTCGACCTGACCCGCGAAGCGAAAGAACTCAACCGCGTCAACGGCATGCTCGTCAACCGCCAACTGGGCCAGACCCAGGCGGCCCTCTCCGAATTGCGCGGTCCCGGCGGCGGCACGGGCGGCGTCTACGGCCCGGCCGGCCAGACCATGGCGACGGGGCCGTCGCGGCGGTTCGTCGTCGGTTAAGACGTCACGCCGACGTTCTTCTCGGCAAACATCCGCTCGATCTGCTCCGGCCACACCGGCGGGCTGAAGTAATAGCCCTGGATCTCATCGCAGCCATTCTCGCGCAGGAACGCCACCTGCTCGGCCGTCTCGACACCCTCCGCCACCGCCTCCAGGTTCAACGTATGCGCCAGCGCGATGATGGCGCACGCGATGGCCGCGTCGTTGGGGTCGGTCGTCACGTCGCTGACGAACGAGCGGTCGATCTTCAGCACGTCGATGGGGAAACGCTTCAGGTAGCTGAGCGATGAATAGCCGGTGCCGAAGTCGTCGATCGACAGCGCCACGCCGAGCGCCTTCAGCGAGCGCAGCACGCTCGTCGCCTCGCCCGTGTCGCGCATGACCGTGGATTCCGTGATCTCGATCTCCAGGCAATGCGGCGGCAGGCTGCTCTTCGCCAGCGCGGCCTTGACGCGCTGCGCGAGGCCGGCCTGCTGGAACTGGCGCGCCGACAGG
Source organism: uncultured Massilia sp. (assembly GCA_946481275.1). The sequence continues at coordinate 12,847 of CAMLMV010000067.1, read as the reverse complement.
TTGATGGACACGCGCAGCGGCGGCAATCCCTGCGCACGCCACGCGGCCGCGCGCGCGCAGGCTTCGTCCAGCACCCACATGTCGAGATCGTCGATCAGGCCCGTCTCCTCCGCCAGCGGGATGAAGCGCGCCGGCGGCACGAGGCCCAGCACCGGATGGCGCCAGCGCACGAGGGCTTCCACGCCGATCACGGCGCCGCTGGCCAGGTCGACGCGCGGCTGATACTGCAGCGCGAACTGGTTGCGCTCGATGGCATGGCGCAGCAGCGCTTCCATATCGACCCGCTCGCGGATCGCCTGCGCCATCGCGTCCGTGTGGAAGCGGTAGCGCGCGGGGCCTTCCGTGCGCGCGGCGGCCATCGCCACCTGTGCCATCTGCAGCAGCTCATGCGCGCCGCAGCCGCTTGCAGGCAGCAGTGCGATGCCGACGCTGGCGGCCAGGAACACGCGCTGGCCGTCGAGCAGGAACGGTTCGCGCATCGATTCCAGCAGCCGGACGGCCAGCGCGGCGGCGGAGGTCTCGCCGGACTGTTTCTGCACGACGATGAATTCGTTGCCGCCCTGGCGCGCCAGCATGTCGCCGCCGGCCAGCAGGCCGGAGAGGCGGACGACACATTCGCGCAGCACGTCGTCGCCGCCGCCATAGCCGTAGCCGCTGTTGATCTTGCGGAATTCATGCAGGTCGAACACGAGCACGGCGAGCGTGCGTCCATCCTGGCGCGCGGCGGCGATGGCCTCGTCGAGCGTCTCGAGGATGCGGTTGCGGTTCGGCAGGCCCGTCAGCGCGTCGTGGGTGAGCTGCTCGACGAGCGCGCGCTCGAGCCGGCGCCGCTCCGACAAATCGCGCACGATGGCCACCTGCTGCCCGCTCGGCATGCCCGCGCGGCGCACGTCGGCCGGGAAGGCGGCGCCGTACAGGCGGCGGCAATCCAGCTCGGCGTCGCCTGTGGCGGCCGGCACCAGCACGTCCAGCGGCAGACCGGCGGCCGTCTCGCGCGCGACGCCGAACAGGCTTTCCGCACGCGCATTCATCATGGTGATGCGCCCTTCCGCGCCGACGAGCAGGATCGCGTCCGGCGCGCATTCCATCAGGCTGCGGAAGCTGGCCTCGCTCTCGGCCAGCGAACGTTCCGAACGCTGCAGCCGCAGGTACGGCGCCTGCACGGCCGCCACCCAGATCGCGCGGTGCAGGCACAGGTAGGCGATCACCTTGTACACGTGGCCGACCATGTTCACGACGTCGTCCGGACGCTCATACAGCGTGAAACTGACGCCGCCCAGGGCCATCACGGCGGCCGTGGCGGCCAGGTAGCGGTCGGTGCGCAGGCGGGTGACGAGTGCGCGGCGCAGCAGGAACAGTGCGGCGACGGCATTCAGCGCGATCAGTACCAGCTCGCAACCGATCTTGAACGGCGTCAGCCCCGGCCCCGGCACGTACGTCGCCGGCAGGCCCAGCGGATCGGCCAGGGCCAGCCAGAAGCCGAACGCGACGATACCCAGCGCCGCCAGCAGCGCCCAGCCGCGCACGCGCCGGCCGACGGTCCGCTCGCGCGGCGCGAACGCCGCGACGAGCAGTGCCGCGGCACTGACGAGGCGGGCCAGCAGCCAGAATTCGATGCCGCGCCCGACCGAACCCGGCCCCGCGACGCCCGGCATGCCGTGGACGGACATCAGGTGGCCGATGTCGAGCAGGCCGATGGCGAGCGCGGCCGGCGACAGCAGGGCCACGCGGATCGGCATGTCGCGCCCGATGCCGTGCCAGCCGGTGGAAAACACGAGCATCGCCACGACGACGGAGAACACTTCCATCGCCGTGTGCGCCGTCAGGTACCAGTGCGGATTCCACGGCAACCGCGCCGCGTTGCCGAGCGCGAGCCAGGCCATGAACAGCGCCAGCAGCGTGGTGAGGATGGACAGCCGTACAGTGGACGGAATCTTGCGCGCGTGCCGCCTCATGCCGCCATGCCTGCGGTTGGGCGGCGCTGCGTGCGAAGTCCGCTCACGCGGGATACCTGGCTGTCGTGCTCGATATTCATGGGCTGAAGCGAATGACGCCGTGGGCAAGGCCGCGCCGGCATGGAAGGAGAAGATTCCTGAATGCAACTTTTATATCCAGAGAATCAATATATGATAACAGTTTATTAAATGTGGATCGAGCGATACTTACATTAACGGTCGGAATGTTGCGTTAATGCAGCAAATTGAACGCCAAGATCGCGACCTAGCGACGATGAATATTGCGATTTTACAAGATCGGGGTAGGCACCCTGCGTTACAAGAAGGGTTTCGACCGCATCGGGAGAGACCATGAACGGTAACGGACGCCGGGCCGCCGCACTGTCGGCCCTCCTGCTGCTTGGCGGTGCCAGCCCGGTGGCGACGCCAGGCGGCCTCGTCGTCGAGGTGACGCCGGCACGGCATGGCCTGGCAGGCAACGAAAACGTCGTCGTGACGGTGACGATCCGCAATACGTCGCGCGCCTGGCAGTATGTGCCGAAGTGGCAGACACCGTTCGCGGGCGTGGAGGCGCCGCTGTTCGACGTCACGCGCGACGGGCTGCCCGTCAGCTATCTCGGCATCCGGGTCAAGCGGGCGCCGCCCACGTCCGCCGATCTCATCGCCCTTGCGCCGGGTGCGGCACGGAGCAGCCGCGTGGAATTGTCCTCGCTCTACCGCATGGACATCACGGGCGCGTACACCATACGTTACCGGACCGACCGGCTGCAGGGCGCGACACCCCCGCCGGCGGCGTCGGTCTGGATCGACGGCCGGCTGCCGCGCGGCCTGCCGGAGTCGAGCTACGAACCCCGCGCAGCGGCCGCACCCGCCGGCAGCGGTCTCACGTTCAACCGCTGCTCGAACGCGCAGCAGGAGAGCATCGCCGCCAGCGTCCAGGCCGCCCAGTCGATGGCGCAGGATGGCGAGGCGTATCTGCGCGCCGGCGCGCTGGCGGACCGCTATACCGGCTGGTTCGGCCCGCTGGACGACGCGCGCGCGGCGACCGTTTCCCGCCACTTCGAGGCCATCCGCGACGCGTTCGCCACGCGGCCCATCACGGTGGACTGCGCGTGCACGCAGTCGTGGTACGCCTACGTCTATCCGAACCAGCCGTACACGATCCACGTGTGCAAGGCGTTCTGGACCGCGCCCATGACTGGCACGGATTCGAAGGGGGGCACGCTGGTGCACGAGATGAGCCATTTCACGGTCGTGGCCGGCACGGACGACTGGGCCTACGGCCAGGCCGCGGCGGGCGCGCTGGCGGGCAGCAATCCCGACCGCGCGATCGACAATGCCGATTCGCACGAATACTTCGGCGAGAATACGCCCTATCGAAACCTGCGCCGACGTTAGGGCGTGATGTGGCGGAACAGCACGGGTTCGGTGACGAGCGGCGTCGTCGCTTCGGGATGGTGGATGTCGGCCAGCGCCAGGCCCGCGTAGCGCAGTTCATAGGTGTGGTCGCCGGGACGGAACGCGTAGTCGGCCGTGATGTCGACCGTGTGCGTGTGGGCGGAATGCGGGGGCAATTCGAACCAGTCGGCGCCGCTGCGCGCAGCGTTGGCGCCGACGTAGGCGATGGGCGCGCCGCCGGGATGCACGCGCACGTCGAACACGCGGCCGGCGGGCCGGGGATCGTCGGTCAGCGCGCGCGGCAGCCAGACCCGGCTCTCGCCGCGGTTTTCCGCCTTGAAGGTGATCCATACCTTGTCATGCCTCGCGTCGACGCTCAGGCTTGCGTGCAGATTCATCCGGCCTCCTCATTACTGTCGGGCTGGAGCGATTGTACCGGGGCCTTTCAGGTACCGGCGCCTGACAGGATCGTGACCGCCACCCGCCGGTTGCGCGCGCGGCCGGCGGGGTCGTCGTTCGGCGCGACCGGCCGGTTGGCGCCGCGGCCGACGGCGGCCAGGCGCTCTTCGGCCACGCCGTTCGCCGCGAACAGGCGCACGACGGTCGTGGCCCGCACGGCCGACAATTCCCAGTTCGACGCGAACGCCGGGTTGCCGATCGGCGTGTTATCCGTAAAACCTTCCACCTCGATGCCGTGCGGATCGTCCTTCAGCAGATCGGCGACGGTGCGCAGCGTCTCCTGCGCGGCGGGCGTCAGGGCGGCGTCGCCCTCGTCGAACAGGGCGCTGGCATTGATCTCGAGCGTCACGCCGCGCGCGGTCTGCGTCACACGCATCTTGCCGGTGTTGACGAGGGGTTTCAGGATGCTGTCCAGTTTCTGCGCCAGCAGCTCGAGGCGCTCGCGGTCGCGCTTGGCGGCTTCCGCGCGCTTGCGGGCGAGGATGGCCGACAGCGGCAGCGCCTCCACCTCGACCATCGTGTTCGACTTGTTCGCCGCGCCGCGGCCACCGAACGCGTCGCCCAGCGCTTCCGACAGCACCGTGTACTTGCCAATATTGACCACCGACACCGCGTACATGACGACGAAGAACGCGAACAGCAAGGTGATGAAGTCCGCGTACGAGATCAGCCAGCGCTCGTGGTTCTCGAAGTCCTGCTCGTACTTCTTGCGGCGCGCCATGGTCGCGATCAGTGTTCGGCCAGCAGGCACGCCACGCGTTCGTCGAGCACGCGCGTGTAGTCGCCGGTGGCGATGTCGTGGAAGACGTCGGCCAGGATCTCGTACTGGGCCACGCGCTCGGAGACGATGCCCTTGATCTTGTTACCGACCGGATAAAAGAACAGGTTCGCGAGGCCCACGCCGTACACGGTCGACACGAACGCGACGGCGATGCCGGCGCCGAGTTTCGACGGGTCGGACAGGTTTTCCATCACGTGGATCAGGCCCAGCACGGCACCGAGGATGCCGACGGTAGGCGAATAGCCGGCCGCCGATTCCCAGATGCGCGCGGCCTGGCGTTCGCGGAATTCGTAGTTGTTGATTTCCGTGTGCATCAGGCTGCGCAGCTTGTCCGGCTGGATGCCGTCGACGACGAGGCGCAGGCCCTTCTGGATGAACGGATCGGCCTTGGCCATGTACTGCTCGAGCGACAGCAGGCCGTCGCGCCGCGCGGACAGGCTCCACAAATGGATTTCGCGGGCCAGCGCCTGGCGCCGGTCGGGCGGGGTCACGAACACCCAGCGCAGCATGCGCACGCCGCGCACGAAGGCCTGCGACTTCGTCTGCAGCAGGACGGCGCCGAACGTGCCGACGACGACGATGGCGAACGCGGCGGGCTGGAACAGCGAGGAAAACTTGCCGCCGTCGAGCGTGTGCCCGACGAAGATGCCGGCCAGCGCCAGCGCGAGACCGAGCAGGCTGGTCAGGTCCACGAACGCTCCCGCAGATATGTGCGCAGGCGCGCGACGGCCTGGGTGTGCAGCTGCGAGACGCGCGATTCCGACACGCCCATCACGGCGCCGATCTCCTTGAGGTTGAGTTCTTCTTCGTAGTACAGGCCCATCAGCATCTTCTCGCGCGGCGGCAGCGCGTCGATGGCGTCGATGACGGTCTGGCGGAAGTCCGTGTCGAGCAGGCTCTTCAGCGGATCGTCGTCGTCCACGGCATAGCGGTCGAGGAAGCCGTCGCTGCCGTCCTCGTCATGGAAGTCTTCGTAGTACACGAGCTGGTGGCCGCCGGAATCGCCCAGCAGGTCCTGGTAATCGGCCAGCGACAGCTTGAGCGACTTCGCGACCTCCGATTCGCTGGGCGGACGGCCCAGTTGCTGTTGCAGCGTAGCCATGGCCTGCTCGACCTTGCGCATGTTGGCGCGCGTGGAGCGCGGCATCCAGTCGCTGCTGCGGAGTTCGTCCAGCATCGCGCCGCGGATGCGCAGCACCGCATAGGTCTCGAACTGCGCGCCGTGGTTCTCCTCGTAGCGGTTGATCGCATCGAGGAGGCCCATCATGCCTGCCTGTACCAGGTCATCGACTTCGACGGACGGCGGGAGCTTGGCCTTCATCTGGTGGGCGAGACGCTTCACCAACGGCGCGTGCTCCGTCAGCAAAGAATTCTTGTCCGCTTTCCCTTTGACCGTGTACATGGTTTCTGTAATTGATTATTCTTCGCCGCTTCAGGCGGCCCGTCCCTGCTGCATGCCGGTGCGCGCAAAACGCCCGGCCAGGCGGCGGAACGCCACCGACGCGCCGGCCAGCGGGAATGCATCGACCACGGCGCGCCCGAGGCGCGCGGCGCGGTGCAGGTACTCGTCCGCCGGCACGGAGCCCATCGAGGTCAGCGTTACCGCCAGGTAACGAGTTGCCGCAGATGACATATTATCGTATACCACCTTCGCCTCGGCTTCGGTAGCGCCCGTGACAAGGATACCGAACGGACGGCGGCCGAGATGCTGCGACAGGCGCTTGATCAGCGCATAGGCATTCGTGATCGACGTGGCACTCGTCGACACCTGCACCACGATCTCGGACGACGCCATGATCGGCACGGGGAACGTGCCGCCTTCCGAATCTTCAGAAAACTCGCCGTCGACCATGATGATGCTGCCGGCCTGCTTGACGAGCACGTCGAACGTCTTGGCGAGGCGCCGCGCCTCGTCCGCGCTGGCAGCCCCGGTGCGCGCCATCGTGGCGACGGAAAAGCCCTGCGGCACCGGGTGGATGACCTGGTTCAGCGCGCATTCCTGGCGCGCCACCTGCAGCAGGCTCGGACCACGGTCGACACCGAGGCGCTGGGCGACGCCGTAGTCGCGCATGCAGGCGTCGACGATCATCACGTCGTTGCCGGACTGGGCCAGCGAAGCGCCCAGGTTGACGAGCATGGCGCCCTTGTCGTCCTGGGGCGTGGCGGAGAGGAAGGTCACGATGCGCGGCTTGGGGCCGGCCAGCATCCGGCGCAGGCCCTCCGCCTGGTCGAAGTCGAAACTAGCCAACGTACACCTCGCGCAGCGAACGGTCGTTGTTCAGGTTGCCGAGGCCGGCCATCATCAGCGGCAGGTCGGCGTCGGCGATCTGTGCGGCGGCGTCGCGCCTGGTGCGGAAGGCGCGGTCGACGAGCATCGCGCGGTCGGCCAGGTGCAGGTCTTCCGGCACGCGCTGGCCGTTCGAGATGTAGTGCAGGTTCAGCTTCTGGCGCACGAGCACGTCCAGCACGTTGCCGATCGAGGCGGCTTCGTCCATCTTGGTCATGATGGCGCCGGCCAGGCCCGTGCCCTGGTAGGCGCGCACGACTTCGTTCAGCGTCTCGTTGGTCGACGTCGCGTTCAGGCACAGCAGGCGCTTCACGTCGGCGCCGGACTCCGTCAGCATGGCGACCTGCTCCGTCACCATCTGGTCGCGCTGCGACATGCCGATCGTGTCGATCAGCACGGTGTGCTTGTTGCGCAGTTCCTTCAGCGCGATGCGCAGGTCGGCCTCGTCCTTCACGGAATGCACCATCACGCCCAGGATCTTGCCGTAGATGCGCAGCTGCTCGTGGCCGCCGATACGGTAGGCGTCCGTCGTGATCAGCGCCAGCTTTTCCGGACCGTGGCGCATCACGCAACGGGCGGCCAGCTTGGCGGTCGTCGTCGTCTTGCCGACGCCGGTCGGGCCGACCAGCGCGAACACGCCGCCGCGGTCGAGGATCGCATCCTCGTCCGCCATCGTCGTGATGTTGCGCGCCAGGACCGTCTTGACCCAACGCAGCGACTCGGCGGCATCCTTACCGGCCGGCAGCTTGTCGATCAGGTAGCGCGACAGGCTCGCGGAAAAGCCGGCGGCCAGCATTTCGCGCAGCACGGCGGCCTTCTGCGGCTCGCGCTGCTGGGTGGTGCCCCACGACAGCTCGGCCAGCTGGGATTCCATCATGCCGCGCATGGCGCGGATCTCGTTCATCATGCCGTGCATTTCGGCGGCGGCGGATTCCTTCGCCTGGGCGATCGCGGCCGACATCATCGCGGTCATCGCGGCCATGTCGAAGGCCGGAACGTCCGCCGCTTGCGGGGCGCGGCGGTTGGCGTAGGTCGGCGGCACGCTTGGCGCGGCCGGCTCGTCCATGTCGTAGAGCGAATTCATCGGCTGGCGGGCAGCCGGGGTTTCCTGGAATGCGCGCGGCGCCGGGCGGGCTGCCGGACGCGGGGCCGGTGCCGGTGCCGGGGCGGGAGCCGGCTCGAAGTCGTCGAACGACGGTTCCTGGATGCGCAGGTTCGGGCGCGGCGCAGCCATTTCCGATTCCGGTGCGGGCGAAGCCAGCGAGGCGACGTCGTCGTTGTCCAGCGCCAGGATTTCCACCACGCCGTCGACCGGGCGGTTCGACAGGATGACCGCGTCCGGTCCCAGGGCATCGCGCACCTTGCGCAGGGCCTCACGGGAAGTCGCCGCTGTAAATTTCTTCACGTTCATCGTTGTTCTCCGCTCTTGCTGGCTTGGTTCGCTATCCGGTCACGCGGGCACAAAGGCCCATTCACGGATAGGATTATTGACGATGCCGGGAGGAAACGAATGAGGGAAAAGGCGGGGGAAAATCCGCCTATTCAAGAAAACTCAAATCGAGGGCCTGCGGTTGCCCAAGAATGGAAAAGTGCGGGTCGCAAACATCAATTGTGTGGCGCATTGCCAATTTGGCATGCACAATGTAATGGTCATTGGGAAAAATGTAGAATCCGGCAATGTTTTTCACCAAAATGACAAATTTATGTACAGAAATCTATTCAATTGTAACGGCTGGCAATCTTCTCATGCTAGACTGCATTTAAAACGTTGAGATGGTCAGACCTGGAAAGGCCAGCAGATGAAACTGAGACTCCCGAAGCGTCATTCCGCCGTCAACGTGGAAGCCATGCTCGTGCACGTCTGCGAGTCGCTCGATCGTTGTATTCCCGTTCTGCGGACGTTTTTCATCGTGGCTGGCGTGATCGCCGCGGCGGCGCGTACGGGCATCCTGTCCGACTTTCTCTTTGTTACCGGCCTTTTGCTCCAGTGCGCGATATGGTTTCAGCACTGGTGGATACAACAACGGACCCGCTGAGGGTCCGTTTTGTTTTGAGGTTCCAGATTCTGCAGCGTTTTAGCGCAGCTTCGCGTTGACGCTGATATCCGAGCCGATCCTTCCCGCCTCGCCCGTCGTCCAGCGGCCACGTACCAGTCGTCCGTAGACTGCAACGTAGATCACAAGCTGGGCCAGCACGGTCAGCATGCTCATCGTGATCGAGTTCCCGACCATCACGCTGACCGCCACGCAGACGGCGACCACGGGCGGAATCACACACGCCACTGCGGCGTTGCGTTTCCACGGATTGCTGGAATTCTTGTCGACGTATTTGAACACGAGCCGGCGATATACGAGGGTATGCAGGTGCAGCGCGTCCGGCGCGCCCGGGCTGACTTTCTGGATGAAGCGCCGGCGGTAAATGCTGAACAACACTTCGATCACCGGGTAGGCGCAGATGGACAGCACTTGCCAGGCATTCACGCTCTGGTTACGGACCAGCAGCAGGACCGCCATTTCGGACACCCAGAAACCGAGGAAATACGCACCGCCGTCGCCCAGGAACAATTTACCGCGCGGGTAGTTCAGGGCCATGAAACCGAGCGTCGCGCCGATGCACAGCACGCCGAGATTTGCAACGAGCTGATCACCGCAACAAAGCGCGACCGCTGCCAGGCCGGCCGACATGATCACGATGGTGCTGCTCGACAAGCCATTGAAGCCGTCGATAATGTTGATCGCGTTGGAACCGCCGGCGACGACGACGGCGGTGACGAGTAGCGCGAACGGCGTAAAGGCGAGCAGCGTATCCACGCCCCAGATATCCAGCTCGGTCACGGTCGCGCCCAGCAAGGCGCTGGCGGCCAGGGCGCTCAGCGCGGTTGCCATCAGGCGCATCCGGACCGATACCCGTTTCGTGAAATCTTCGATGAGGCCGGCAAGGAACGCCGGCAGGCTCGCGACGAGCAGCAGAAACATCTCAGCACGGAGCATGGAGGCCTGCCCGTCATGGGACAGGCTACGGAACATCACGCATCCGACCAGAATGCCAGCGATGACGCCCAATCCACCAATGCGCGGCACCGCCGTCGTATGGACTTTTTGAACACCATCCAGGTCATGGTCGTGCGACAGCCCGCCATGCCATTTCTGTGAACGGATGATGAGCACACTAACCAAGAGACTTGCAGCGAAAGCGATCAACGCGAGCTGAAAGAGCTGAATTTCCGACATTATCCTGTTTTCCCCACGCGTCACTAGCATGACCGACGCGTGTTTCCAGATCGATGAAGATGTGTTACTGATTCGCTGACCCCAGATGGCGGGTCGGGTGATATTTAATCAGAACCGTGCGCAATTTTTCCAAGGCACGATGTTATCACGAATCAATATTTCAATTTGACTTTTAGCACCCACTTCCGTTGCGGCGCAACAACCGACAAACTGTCAATAAGTACTAGCAGATATACGCAACCATTCCTTAGATGAAGTGATCTATCCCGCAGGAAGCGCGACGCCCGCTGACAGTCGCGCTGCTGCGGGTGGCACGGGCGCGTGACACGTCATTTGCAGCGTCAAGCTGCTCCCACCAGGCTCGTCACCCGAATCGTCTTCGATTCCGGGATCTCGGAATGCGACAACACTTTCAATTGCGGCAACGCCCGGCGCAGGAAACGCGACAACAGCGTGCGCAGCGGCCCCGGCACGAGCAGCACCGGCGTCAGTCCCATCGCCTCCTGCTGCTGCGCGGCATTGGCGGCCTGCTGGACGATGGTATCCGCCAGGCCGGGTTCGATGCCCGTGCCGTCGCCGCCCGCATTCAGGGCCTGCACGAGCAGGCGTTCGAGGCGGTTGTCCAGCGTCATCACGGACAGTTCGTTCGTGCCTGGGAACAGTTGCTGCACGATGGCGCGGCCCAGCGACACGCGCACCAGCGCCGTCAGGTCGTTCGGATCCTGCGTGATGCCCGCATGCTCGGACAGCGTCTCGATAATCGTGCGCATGTCACGGATGTGCACGCCTTCCTGCAGCAGGTTCTGCAGCACTTTCTGCAACGTCGACAGCGACACGATCTTCGGCACCAGGTCCTCGACCAGCTTCGGCGCGTCCTTGGCCAAGTGGTCCAGCAGCGCCTGCACTTCCATGCGGCCCAGCAGTTCCGAGGCATGCGTCGTGATCAGGTGATTCAGGTGCGTGGCGACGACCGTGCCGGCGTCGACGACGGTATAGCCCATGCTCTGCGCGTCGTCCTTCAGCGCGGCGTCGATCCAGATGGCCGGCAGGCCGAAGGCGGGATCCGTCGTCACGAGGCCCGGCAGGGTGCCGCTCGCCATGCCCGGGTTGATTGCCAGGTACTGGCCGTTCATCGCCTCGCCGCTGCCCACTTCGACGCCCTTCAGCGTGATGCGGTAGGCCGACGGCTTCAGCTCCAGGTTGTCGCGGATGTGCACGGGCGGCGCCAGGAAGCCCACTTCCTGCGCGAACTTCTTGCGGATGCCCTTGATGCGCTTCAGCAGCTCGCCGTTCTGCGTCTTGTCGACGAGCGGGATCAGGCGGTAGCCCACTTCCAGGCCGAGCGTGTCGACCGGCATGACGTCCTGCCAGCTCGCCTCTTCCTGCTCCGCAGGCGTGGTGGCGGCCGCACCGCCGCCGCCCGGCGAGCCCGCAGGGCCCGCAGGGCCCGCACCACCGGCCGCGCCTTGCATGTCCTCCGGGGGCATGTTCTTGCGGCGCTTTTCCAGCAGATAGCCACCGCCCAACAGCGTGCTGCCCAGCAGCAGGAACACGAGGTTCGGCATGCCCGGGATCAGGCCCATGCCGCCGATGATGCCGCCCGTGATGTACATGACTTCCGGTTTTGCGAACAGCTGGCCGACGACCTGCGAGCCCACGTCCTTGTCGCTGGCCACGCGCGAGACGACCATACCGGCCGCGATCGAGATGATCAGCGACGGGATCTGCGCGACGAGACCGTCACCGATGGCCAGCAGCGTGTAGTTCTTGATGGCGTCGCCAAAGGCCATGTCGTGCTGGACCATGCCGACGATCAGGCCGCCCACGACGTTGATCACGGTGACGAGGATGCCGGCTACCGCGTCGCCGCGCACGTATTTCGACGCACCGTCCATCGCGCCGTAGAACTCGGCTTCCATCGACACTTCGGTGCGGCGGCGCTTGGCGTCCTGTTCGCCGATCAGGCCGGCATTGAGGTCGGCGTCGATCGCCATCTGCTTGCCGGGCATCGCGTCCAGGGCGAAGCGTGCGCCCACCTCGGCGATACGGCCCGCACCCTTGGTGACGACCGTGAAGTTGATGATGGTGAGAATGATGAAAACGACGAGACCGACCGTGTAGTTGCCGCCGATCAGGAAGTGGCCGAACGCCTCGATCACCTTGCCCGCCGCCGCGCCGCCCGTGTGACCCTCGGTCAGCACGACGCGCGTGGACGCCACGTTCAGCGACAGGCGCAGCATGGTCGTCACGAGCAGCACGGCCGGGAACGCCATGAAATCGAGCGGCTTGACCGTGTACAACGCCGTCAGCAGCACGATCACGGACATCGCGATGTTAAAGCTGAAGAACAGGTCGAGCGCGAATGCCGGCAACGGCAGGATCATCATTGCCAGCAGCAGGATGATCAGGATCGGCGCCGCCAGCGCGTTGCCGCGGGCACCGATCTGTTGCAGCCAGCCAGGCAGTCTGAAACCGTTCATGCGTACTCCATCATTCAGGGATACGCCATTATTGCTGATGCCCCACGGAAACTATGCAGGAAGGAGACGGGAAAAACCGCCGTATTTCAATGACGTGGTTCGCCCGGCTTCTGCGACGCGGGGTTGAACGGGTCCATCTCCGGCGGGACCGGCAGCTTCTTCGGACGGTCCGGATACTGGTCGAGCGTGCCCTTGCTGTAGGCGCGCAGCTGGTAGACGTAGGCCAGCACTTCGGCCACGGCCGAGTACAGGGCTTC
>CAMLMV010000066.1 GCA_946481275.1 uncultured Massilia sp. | reverse complement strand
CCTGTACGAGAACGGCGAGTTCTACTTCATCGAGATGAACACCCGCGTGCAGGTCGAACACCCGGTCACCGAAATGATCACGGGCATCGACATCGTGCAGGAACAGATCCGCATCGCCTGCGGCGAGCGCCTGCGCTTCCGCCAGCGCGACATCATGCTGTCGGGCCACGCGATCGAGTGCCGCATCAACGCGGAAGACCCGTTCAAGTTCACCCCGTCGCCGGGCCGCATCACGGGCTGGCATCCGCCGGGCGGCCCCGGCATCCGCGTCGATTCGCATTCGTACGCCGGCTATTACGTGCCGCCGCACTACGATTCGATGATCGGCAAGGTCATCGCCTACGGCGCCACGCGCGAGCAGGCGATCCGCCGCATGCAGATCGCGTTGTCGGAAATGGTCGTCGAGGGTATCCTGACCAACATCCCGCTGCACCGCGAGCTGATGGTCGACGCCCGCTTCATCGAGGGCGGCACCAACATCCACTACCTGGAGCAGAAGCTGGCCCACAAGCCGGACCTGCCGAAGGATGGCGCGATCGGCGCCAAAGCCGAGGTTGAATGATGGGCTGGACTGAAGTTGTCATCGAGATCGCACGCGAGCACGCCGAAGGGCTCTCTGATGCCCTGATGGAGGCGGGCGCGCTGTCGGTCTCGGTGGAAGATGCGGACGAAGGCACGGAAGACGAAAAACCCCTGTTCGGCGAACCGGGCATGGTGCCGAAGGAAGCCGCGTGGGACCACAGCCGCGTCGTCGCGCTGACGGACGAGGATGCCGACCAGGCCGCGATCGTGGCCGAGGCAGCAAGCGCCATCGGCCTGCAGCAGGCACCTGCATTCACGACCCGTTCCGTCGCGGACGCCGACTGGGTGCGCCTCACGCAATCGCAGTTCGAGCCGATCCACATCGGCAAGAACATCTGGGTCGTGCCGAGCTGGCACGAAGCCCCGGATCCCGACGCGCTGATCCTCGAAGTCGACCCGGGCCTCGCATTCGGCACGGGCAGCCATCCGACCACGCGCCTGTGCATGGAATGGCTGGAAGCCCACCCGGCGCCCGGCAAGTCGGTGCTGGACTACGGCTGCGGCTCGGGCATCCTCGCGATGGTCGCGAAGAAGCTCGGCGCGGCGGGAGTCTCTGGCGTCGACATCGACGAGCAGGCCATCGAATCCGCCAGGCTGAACGCGGAACGCAACCGCTGCGAGATCGACTTCTACGTGCCGGACGACTTCGTCGCCTCGAAGCACGGTGAAGAACGCTTCGACATCGTCGTCGCGAACATCCTGTCGAGCCCATTGAAGCTGATGGCGCCGATGCTCTCAAGCCGCGTGGCCGAGGGCGGTAACCTGATCCTGTCGGGCGTGCTGGCACGCCAGGCCGAGGAAGTGGCCGCCGCGTACGCACCTTTCATCAAGCTGGGCGTCTGGGCCGAGTTGGACGGCTGGGTCGCTCTTCACGGGCAGCTCGGTCGCAATGAGGCACCAGAAGCGCGCACCGTCGCCAAGACAGACGGCAGCAAATAAGGCATGGCGCTCGCCACCCAGTGCCCGCATTGCCACACCACGTTCCGCGTCGCCGCGGACCAGCTCAAGCTCCGCGGCGGCATCGTCCGCTGCGGGTCTTGCCAGCGCATCTTTGACGGCAACGCCCACCTGATCGACCTGGACAAGCCGGCCGCGCCGGCGCCGTCCGTTCCCGCCTCCGCGCCTGTCGAGGAAGACGACGCGCTGCCCGTCTACACCCTCGACTTCGACCACACCTTCGATCCGCTCGGCATCCTGCCGAAGCCTGCCGACGAGGCTCCCGAGCCCCCGCGCGCGCACGTGTGGCGGCGCGCGCCGGAGGCGGAGGAAGCACCGGAAGCGGCCGTAGTCGAGGAGCCGGTTGTCCACGCGGCGCCCGATACCGCGCCGGAGCCCGTCCCCGAGCCACCTGAAGACACCGTCGCGGAAGAGCCGCCTGCGAGCGCGTACGCGCCCGCCTACCGCATCGAACCGAGTTTCGACCTGCCGGTGGCCGAGGAAATCGTCGCCCAGCCGCTGCCGGATTACGAACCGGAGCCGGAGCCCGTCCCGGAACCGCCGGCGCCGGTCTCCGACGCCCCGCCCTTTTTGCCCCTGCGCGCATCGGCCGCGAGCGAACCGCCCGCGCCGGCGCCGGCGATGATCCCGCCCGTGGTGAAGCCGGCGCGCAGCAAGGCCGCGCGCGTGTCCGAGGCGCGCGCACGGCGCTCCAAGCTGACGCCGACGAAGATCGAACCGCCGAAGCTGCGCCTCGCGGCCGAGGGGGACGCCGACGAGCCCGAATTCGTCAAGCGCAGCCGCCGCCAGGAGCGCATGGGCCGCACGCAACGCATGCTGATGGCCGCGGGCGCCGTCGTGCTGCTGCTCCTGCTGCTGGCGCAGGCGGTGCTGGGCTTCCGCAACACGCTGGCCGCGCAGCATCCGGGCCTGAAACCGGCCCTGGCCGGCGCGTGCGCCGTGTTGGGCTGCCGCGTGGAGCTGCCCGCGCAGGCCGAGAACCTCGTCATCGAGACGGGCGAACTGACCACGCTGGGACCGAACACCTACGCACTCAATACGCTGCTGCGCAACCAGGGCAGCCTCGTGCTGGCCTGGCCCAGCATCGAGCTCGAGCTGACCGACGCCGGCGACAAGCCGGTGCTGCGCCGCGTGCTGGCGCCCGCCGACTACCTGCCGCGCGGCACGTCGGCGGCGACCGGTTTCGCGCCGCATTCGGAGCAACCTGTCACGCTGCATTTCACGCTGGACGGCCTGCAGCCGTCCGGCTATCACACCTTCGTTTTCTATCCTTGAGGCTTCCAATGACCAAGACGTCGCTGATCTGCGGCTCGATCGCCTTCGACAAGATCATGCAATACCACGGCCGTTTCGGCGAAACCCTGCTGGCCGACCAGCTGCACCGCGTGAACGTCTCGTTCCTCGTGCCGACCTTGCGCACCGAATACGGCGGCTGCGCCGTCAACATCGCGTACAACCTGAAGCTGCTGGGCGGCGAGCCGCTCATCATGGGCACCATCGGCCAGGACGGCGGCGACTATCTCGACCGCATGGAACAGCAGGGCCTCGCCACCAACGCCATCCGCACCATCGCCCACGCGTACACGGCCCAGTGCTTCGTCACGGCCGACCTGGACGGCAACCAGATCAACGCCTTCCACCCTGGCGCGATGCAGTTCTCGCACGAGAACAGCCTGGCCGACTACCTGCCGCTGCGCGTCGCGATCGTCGCGCCGGACGGCCGCGACGGCATGATCAAGCACGCCAGCGACTGCGCGGAACGGGGCGTGCCGTTCATCTTCGACCCGGGCCAGCAGCTCCCGATGTTCAACGGCGACGAGCTGCTGACCTTCATCGGCCAGGCCAGCTACCTCGCCTGCAACGACTATGAATTCGAGATGGTGATGGACCGCACGGGCCTGCCCCTGCAGGACATCGCGGCGCGCCTGGACGCACTCATCGTCACCCGCGGCGAGCACGGTTCGGACATCTACGCCGGCGGCGAGCATCACAAGATCCCGGCCGTGCCGGCAGCCAGCGTGGTCGATCCGACGGGCTGCGGCGACGCCTACCGCGCCGGCCTGCTGTTCGGCATCGCCAACGACCTCGACTGGCCCACGACGGGCCGCCTGGCCAGCCTGCTGGGTTCCATCAAGATCGCCCACCAGGGCGGCCAGAACCACAGCTTCACGTCCTCGGAAATCGCCGACAAGTTCGAGGCGGCGTTCGGCTACCGCTTCTAAAGCATAAGACAAAGAAAAAGCGCGCCGTCCTTCGCGGGAACGGCGCGCTTTTTATTGGGCAGAAGCCAGCGTCAGATGTAGAACACCTGGCGCAGCAGGTACTGCGCGATCTGGATCAGGATGAACGCCACGAGCACCGACAGATCGAGGCCGCCGACGGGCGGGATCACGCGGCGCAACGGGCGCAGCAGCGGGTCGTTGAGCGCGTGGATGAACGGCGCCAGCGGCGCATGCGGATTGACCCAGCTGAAGATCACCTCGATGATCAACAGGCCCATGAAACCGTACAGGATCCAGTCGAGCAGGCGGACCACGGCGATCAGCACGACGGCCTGGCCGCTCGTGCCGGCGAGCAGCAGGATCGACGACGCTGCCAGCACGACGAGGAACGCGCCCAGCAGGCTGGCCCAGTCGTAACCACCCATGCCCGGCACGATGCGGCGCAGCGGGCGCACGAGCCAGTCGGACAACGTGAACGTAAATTGCGCGACGGACGCCGGCGGACGCACGCGGGTCACCTGCATCCAGAAACGCAGCAGCAAGACGCCACCCAGCACACCGGCCGCGGTATCGACGATCAATTTAAGAATGGGCAGCACGAGGACTCCTTAGAAAAAAAAACCGCTGTGTGAAAGCTCACACAGCGGTATTTTGCCTGAACCAGGCAGGAATGGCTTACGGACGGCTGCTGGTCGGGAACGGCCATGCCGCCGGTGCGATCACCGACTTGGCTGCCGGTGCCGGGGCTGCAGCTGCGCCGCTGTCCTTGCCGTCGGTCTTGGCTTCGGCTTTCGTCTCGGCCTTGGTGTCGGCCTTGGCTTCAGCTTTCGACTCGGCCTTGGCTTCCGGCTTGGCTTCGGCCTTCGCTGCGGTCTTCGTCGCGGCTTTCTTGGCGGCCGGCTTCTTCGCAGCAGCAGCGGCTTCCGGCTTCGCTTCAGCCTTGGCGGCCGGCTTGGCGGCGGCCTTCTTCACTGCCGGCTTGGCTTCGCTTTTGGCGGCGGGAGCTGCGGCCTTGGTGGCTGCGGTCTTGGTCGCTGCGGTCTTGGTCGCTGCAGTCTTCTTCGCAGCCGGCTTGGCGGCGGTGGTCGACTTGGCGGCGGTCTTGGTTGCAGCCGGCTTGGCGGCAGCGGTCGACTTGGCAGCGGTCTTGCCTGCTGCTTTCTTGGCAGCCGGTTTGGCGGCGGCGGTCGATTTGGCAGCGGTCGATTTGGCAGCGGTCTTCTTGGCAGCCGGCTTGGCGGCGGCGGTCGACTTGGCGGCGGTCTTGCCTGCTGCTTTCTTGGCAGCCGGTTTGGCGGCAGCGGTCGACTTGGCAGCAGTCTTCTTCGCAGCCGGTTTAGCGGCAGCGGTCGACTTGGCGGCAGTCTTGGTTGCTGCTTTCTTGGCAGCCGGTTTAGCGGCGGCGGTCGACTTGGCAGCGGTCTTGCCTGCTGCTTTCTTTGCAGCCGGTTTGGCGGCGGCGGTCGACTTGGCGGCAGTCTTCTTCGCAGCCGGCTTGGCGGCGGCTTTGGTTGCGGTCGACTTGGCTGCGGTCTTCTTCGCTGCCGGCTTGGCGGCGGTGGTCGACTTGGCTGCAGTCTTCTTCGCAGCCGGCTTGGCGGCGGTGGTCGACTTGGCGGCGGTCTTGGTTGCAGCCGACTTGGTCGCGGTCGACTTGGTTGCAGCGGCTTTCTTTGCTGCCGGTTTAGCGGCGGCGGTCTTGGTTGCTGCAGCTTTCTTTGCAGCCGGTTTAGCGGCGGCGGTCGACTTGGCGGCGGTTTTGGTTGCTGCCGATTTAGCCGGAGCTTTGGTTGCTGCGGCTTTTTTCGCAGCCGGCTTCGCAGCGGCTTTAGCGGCTACGGTTTTGGTTGCGGGTTTATCTGCTGCTGCCTTAGCGGCCGGTTTGGTGGCGGCTTTTGCAGCCGGTTTTGCTGCTGGTTTTTTCGCGGCGGTTGCCATTTTCTGTTCTCCTTCTCTGCGATGAGAAATTACGCTACATGGTTTGAACCCGTCCAACCCGGTCTGCTTGGTCGGGCGAATTATTCATCGGCGCAAACGCGGCGTTTGCGTCAATGAATCCGGCACCAGCCGGACTGCCGCGGCGATTCGATAAAACCCGTAAAACATCCGGGCATTCATCGCCGATTTACGCTATACTGTATTTTCATACAGTAGTCGCTCAATCGGCATCCGCGACTCTCCGGCTAATCGTCGTCGCCGACGACCGAAACGACTAAAGTCCGATGGCTCACTGCGCTGTCCACATCGCAGCCCGCGGGCCGCGAAAAGAAAAAGCCGCCATGCCCGACATTTATCAGGCAATGCGGCTTGTTCTTTTCGCTAAGCTTACGTGCATACTGAATGAATCAGCGTCCCATTTTTGATCGGTTTGTTTCCCGTTCAGAGCCCCGAAAATCGGCCTCTTCACGTTTTGACAAATTCAATCACGTAAAGTACACGAAAACCTTGTCAGTGCGCAACCCGCACACAATATTTTTCATGTGTTTTACTCGGTGAACCAGCGATTGCATCAACCGAAACGATCGCTGCGATAACGTTTGATTCCTTCCTCGTCTTGCTTGGTCTCCAAAAACAAGCGCGCAAATCGATGCGCATTACGTTACTACCATTTCGCATAAAGCCTTTAAATAAAGGCGATATTCAAAATCAGTCCGCCGCCGCAGTGATGCGCAGCAAGTCCATCTTGCACAACCACGCGAGTCCGCGCAGCAAAGTCGGCCGATCGCATGGTCCGAGCGCGTCGAGCAGCTCGTCGACCTGCGTCGGCCGCGATTCGATCGATCCGAAGATCTGTCCAAACTCTTCCAGCGTCGGCAGCGACGCATGCGCGAAGCGGTTGATCGCGAGCTCGCGATACTGGCGCAGCAGCGCGAGCGACGCGTCCGGCGCGAGTTCCACCATCGACGCCGGCGTGATCCGCATCGTCGGGTATGTGGTGAACAATTCGAACGGATCGAGCCGGTCCGGCACGACCGCGGGCAGCGCGGGACCCAGCGCCGCATCGGCGCGGCGCCGTTCGTCGAGCTCGCGCCACAACGCGCGGTAGCGCCCGAACACGACGGCCCAGTCGAATTCCGCGCGCGCGCGCCGGCGTGCGTTCTGGCCCAGTTCGCGGCGCAGCGCGGCATCGCCGGCAAGGCGCGCGCAGGCCTGCGCGAGGGCCGGTCCATCCACCGCGACCGCCTGGCTCGTGTGACCGCAGTACGCGTCGTAGCTGTCCACGCCGTCGTCGTAACGCTGCGCGAGATCGAGGCCGGCGCCCGCATCCGGCATCACGGTCGGAATGCGGTAGCCGTCCACGCCGTCGCGCACGGTGTCGCGGTAGCCGTTCCAGTCGCTGACGATGCACGGCATGCCGGCCGCCATCGCTTCCAGCGGCGTCAGGCCGAAGGTCTCCTGCACGTTGTCCGCGAGCGAGATGAAGACGTCGGCGGCGGCCCACGCGTCGAGCTGGTTCGCGGCCACGCGGCCGTCCAGCACCGCCAGCGTCACGGACGGGCACAGTTGCGCGGCCGCCTCGTGGAAGGCCTTGTCGATGGCCTCGTTGGCGAACCAGCCGCACAGCACCAGGTGCACGCGCCTGCCGCCCCGCGCCGCCGCTTCGAGCGCCGCGAACATCTGTTGCGGATGCGCCTTCGCGTGGAACGACAAACGGCCGAGGAACAGGAAGGCGACGTCGCCGTCGTCGATCCCAAGGTGCCGGCGCACGGTGGCGCGGCGGGCGGCGTCGACGTCGAAGTCGGCTGCGTGCACGCCGAGCGGGATCAGGGGCAGCTGCGGCAGCTCGAAGCGCTGGGCGCCGAGGCGCGCACTCAAATACTCGGCCTGGCGCTCGAGCACGCGGCGCACGCTGTCGCGCACGACGCGCGACGTGCAGATCACGGCATCCCAGCTGCGCACGGGCGCCACGAGCAGATTCGCGAGGCCCGTCATCACGGCGTGGCTGGCCGTCGTGTGCGTGATGCCGCACAGGCTGTAGCGGCGCTCGCCGACGCCCTGGCGGCGCCACGCGAGCCGTTCGATGCCGGGCGCGGGGTGATACAGCGTGCCGTAGCGCTCCAGGTCCTGCGGGCGGCCCTGCGCGATCCAGTCGACCTGGCCCTTGTAGCCGTGTTCGCGCAGCAGGCGCTCGCCTTCCGCCGCGTGGGCCTGGCCGCCGGCGAAGCATCCAACCGACTCGAGGCCGGACGCCGTCGCGATCGCGCGCAGCAGCCCGGCGCCGGCGGCCTGGCGGCCCATCAGGCGCGGGCCTGCCGTCGAGTAGCCGTCGGGGGCGTAGTGGAAGGCGAAGCGGTCCGTCATGCGCCCTCCTCCGTGCGCATGCACGCGTCCATGCGCTCATCCAATGGCTTGAGCAGGTCGAGGTAGACCGGCAGGCCCACCGTTTCGAAATCGTAGCGCGTGCGCACCGTCTCGCGCCCGGCCATGCCGACGTGCGCGATCTCGCGGCGGCGCGCGATGAGGTCGAGCGCGCGGTCGGCGAGCAGCGCCACGTCGAAGAACGGCGTCAGGAACCCGTTCTCGCCGTCGCGGATCACTTCCCGCACCGGCGCGGTATCCGAGCCCAGCACCGGCACGCCGACGGCCATCGCCTCCAGCATCGACCAGGACAGCACGAACGGATACGTCAGGTAGACATGCAGGCTCGCTACCTGCAGCGCGCTGCGGTACATGGCGTACGGCACCTTGCCGAGGAAGTGCACGCGCGACCAGTCGACGGTCTCGCCGCGGCCGTCCAGCTCGGCCTTGAGGGCTTCGCGGTAGCTCGCGTGGCCCTGCGGCGGACGGCGGCCGTAGCTGACGCCGTCGCCGCCGATGACGACGACCTGCAGCTCGGGATTCCCCGCGAGCAGCCGCGGCAGGCTGCGCATGAAGACGTGGAAGCCGCGGTAGGGTTCGAGGTTGCGCGCGACGAACGTCAGCACCGGCTGCGCGCGCGTGAGCACGGCGCCGCCGGGCAGCTCCAGCCGCGCATGCGGGTCGGGGCTCAGCTGCTGGGTGTCGATGCCCTCGTGGACTTCGCGGATCTTGCCGCGCAGTTCGGGCGGGTGCACGCCGCGCTGCCAGGCCGTGGGCGCGACGCCGTCGTCGGCCGCAAGCAGCGACTGCATCAGCACGGAGTTCTTGATGCGGATGCGCAGGCGATCGTCGAAGCTCACCGGATACTCGGGATCGAAGCCGACGTCCAACCCGCTTGCCGCCCACCAGAATTCGCAGAACACGACGAGGCGCGCCTGCGGGAACACGTCCTTGACGAACAGGGCCTCGCCCCAGCCGGGGTGGCACACGACGACGTCGGGCACGAAGCCGTCCTGCTTCAGCGCGACGCACACGCGCGCGACGGCCTGGCCGCGGCGCACGCAGCCTTCGAAGTGGCGCAGGTAGTGATGGGTCTTCTCGCCCGGACCGTCCGGCCTGGCGTAGCCGATCGTCCGCACCTTCGGTCCCGCGTTCTCGCGCCGCACCGCGGTCTCTTCGCCGATCGCGACGACGTCGAAGTCGGGCCGCGTCTGCAGATACCGCATCAGCCGGCGGAACTGGCCCGGCAGATTCTGGTGGATGAAGAGGACTCGGGTCATGACGTTCGGTTCGCGTGACGACGACGACAAGTTGGAATTGAACGCATGATAGCCTCAGACTTCACGTCGTGGCGCGACGCACGTACAAAATCGTGAAGAATGCGTGCGTTGGACCACGCAAGATGGCATCAACGTATCGTCGAAGGTACGGACTACCGGTCCGCGATCGCGATCGCGGACCAGTGCACATCGACCACGGGCGTGCGCGTCGCGCGGTCGCGGCGGTAGCTGTGGAAGGTCCAGCGTCCATCGGCGCGCGTGTGGCACATCGTGCATTCGTCCCGTGCCGCCACGGCCTCCACGCCCGCGCGTTCGAGCTGGCGGCGCACGATCGCAGGCAGGTCGAGCCGGCGCGGCCGCGGTGCGACGAAGGCGGGCGCGAGGTCCCAGCGCTCGACGAAACCGTCGATCACCTCCTGCCCCACTTCGTAGCAGCACGCGCGCGCGGCCGGACCCAGCGCCGCGATCCAGTCGCCGGGATCGCCGCCGCGCGCGCGCGCGAGGTCCGCGAACGCGTCGACGATGCCGCCCAGCGCGCCGCGCCATCCCGCGTGCAGCGCCGCCACTTCGCGCCCGTCGCGCCGCGCCAGCAGCACCGGCACGCAGTCGGCGGTGGCGATGGCCAGCAACAGGCCGGGCCGGTCGGTCAGCATGCCGTCGGCCTCGCCGCAGTCTTCGTTCGCCGCCGTCGCGACCGCGATGCGCGTGCCGTGGCGCTCGCGCTGGATCGGCCGGCGCGGCCAGTAACCGGGCAGCAGCGCGGCCATGTCGTCATGACGCGTGCCGAAGCCGTGCACGATGGCGGGATGGTCGAGGAGCGGGCTGGTGAACATGACGGACTGCGGCGGGCAAGGTCGAAATGGCGGCAGCATAGCACGGCGTTGTACCATGGGCGCTCCTTCACAACGCCGCCACCGCCATGCTCCCCTTGCTCAATCCGCAGCCGCGCGTCAGCGTGGTACCGATCTTCGACGACCACCGGTGCGTCATCATCGACGACTTCATGCTGGAGCCGGAGGAGCTGGTCAACTACGCGGCGAACAACCACATGCATTTCCAGGACCTGGCGGGCAATTATTATCCGGGTCCGGAGCTGCCGATCGGCGGCGCGCTCGCGGCGCGCATCCAGGACAGCTTCCTGCAGCACGCGCGCACGCCGCTGGGCGCGCGCCGCATCCTCGACATGAAGAGCCGCCTGTCGCTCGTGACGCGCCGCCCGCAGGACCTGCTGCCGGGCCAGCGCCTGCCGCACCGCGATTTCACGGGCCTGCCGGCCGGCGTCGGCGTGGGCGCGATGGTGCTGTACCTGTTCCGGGACGAGCGCTTCGGCGGCACCAGCTTCTTCAGGCCGAAGGTGCCGGAGCACGAGATCACGGCCCTGGAACACGACCTGAGGCGCCGCGAACAGGCCGGCGCGGCGATGCCGGACGTGCCGCAGACCTTCGCGGTCGCGTCGAGCCGCTGGTTCGAGAAGGTGCTGACGGTCGAACCGCGCTACAACCGGGCGATCTTCTACAACGGAGGCCTCTTCCACTCGGGGCATATCCACATGCCCGAGCTGATGACGGGCGACCCGCGCACGGGGCGGCTGACGGTGAATGCGTTCTTCCGGCTGCGCATGGCGGCGGGCTGACGTTGGTGTTGCCCAAATAAAAAAAGCCCGCCGGGTGGCGGGCCTCGTTGCAGCGTGTGCCTGGATCAGTCCCAGTTCAGCGCACCACCGGTCTGGTACTCGGTCACGCGCGTCTCGAAGAAGTTGCGCTCCTTCTTCAGGTCGATCATCTCGCTCATCCACGGGAACGGGTTTTCCTCGTTCGGGAACAGCGCATCCAGGCCGATCTGGACGGCGCGGCGGTTCGCGATGAAGCGCAGGTAGCCCTTGAACATGGCCGCGTTCAGGCCCAGCACGCCGCGCGGCATCGTGTCTTCGGCGTAGCGGTATTCCAGCTCGACGGCCTGCAGGAACAGGCCCTTGACCTCTTCGCGGAATTCCGCCGTCCACAGCTGCGGGTTTTCCATCTTGATCGTGTTGATCAGGTCGATGCCGAAGTTGCAGTGCATCGATTCGTCGCGCAGGATGTACTGGTACTGCTCGGCGGCGCCCGTCATCTTGTTCTGGCGGCCCAGCGCCAGGATCTGCGTGAAGCCGACGTAGAAGAACAGGCCTTCCATCAGGCAAGCAAACACGATGATCGAACGCAGCAGCTTCTGGTCGTTTTCCAGCGTGCCGGTGTGGAACGTCGGATCGTTGATGACTTCGATGAACGGAATCAGGAACTGGTCCTTGTCGCGGATCGACGGGATCTCGTTGTAGGCGTTGAAGATTTCTTTCTCGTCCAGGCCCAGCGATTCCACGATGTACTGGTACGCGTGCGTATGGATCGCTTCCTCGAACGCCTGGCGCAGCAGGTACTGGCGGCATTCCGGCGCCGTGATGTGGCGGTAGGTGCCCAGCACGATGTTGTTGGCGGCCAGCGAGTCGGCGGTCACGAAGAAGCCCAGGTTGCGCTTGACGATGCGGCGCTCGTCTTCGGTCAGGCCGTTCGGGTTCTTCCACAGCTCGATGTCGCGCTGCATGTTCACTTCCTGCGGCATCCAGTGGTTGGCGCAGCCGGCCAGGTATTTGTCCCACGCCCATTTATATTTGAACGGGACCAGCTGGTTGACGTCGGTCTTGGCGTTGATGATGCGCTTGTCGTCCGCGTTCACGCGCTTGGCGACGTCGGCGGCGCTGGCTTCAGGATTGACGGCGGCGGCGGCGGGGGCCGGTGCGGCGGCCGGTTCATCGTCCCAGGAGAGAGCCATGATGTTTTTCCTTCTTGAATTCTTTTAGCGGCATCGCCCGGGAAGCCGGGCGATGCGTGGTTACGTTAGGGTTTATCTAGTTACTGGCAGGCTTCGCACTCGTCGAAGCCCGCATCGCCCGGCCGCAGGTAGCAGGCCGCGCCATCCACGACGTCGGGAGCGGCGGCTGCCACCGGTGCCGGTGCGGCCGCCGGTGCGGCGGACAGGCCGCCGTCGACCGGCACGGCGTTCAGCGCGCCGGTACGGGTGGTCGACTTCTCCATGTGCGTCGCGGCGATCGTGCGCAGGTAGTAGGTCGTCTTCAGGCCGCGCAGCCAGGCCAGTTTATAGGTCTCGTCCAGCTTCTTGCCGGAAGCGCCGGCCATGTAGATGTTCAGCGACTGGGCCTGGTCGATCCACTTCTGGCGGCGCGACGCGGCTTCCACCAGCCACTTCGGCTCGACTTCGAACGCCGTGGCGTAGATGTCGCGCAGGTCTTGCGGGACGCGGTCGATGCGCGACAGCGAGCCGTCGAAGTATTTCAGGTCGTTGATCATGACCTCGTCCCACAGGCCGCGCGCCTTCAGGTCGCGCACCAGGCAGGCATTGATCTCGGTGAACTCGCCCGACAGGTTCGACTTCACGTACAGGTTCTGGAACGTCGGCTCGATACAGGCCGACACGCCGATGATGTTCGAGATGGTCGCGGTCGGGGCGATCGCCACGCAGTTCGAGTTGCGCATGCCGAACTGCTTGATGCGGTTACGGACGATGCTCCAGTCCATCGATTCCGACGTGTCCTGCTCGAGGTAGCCGCCGCGCTCTTCGGCCAGCAGCTTGATCGAGTCCTGCGGCAGGATGCCGCGGTCCCACAGCGAACCTTCGTACGACTGGTAGCGGCCGCGTTCCTCGGCCAGCTCGGTCGACGCCAGGTAGGCGTAGTAGCAGACGGCTTCCATCGAGCGGTCGGCGAATTCCACGGCCTTGCTAGAGGCGAACGGCACGCGCATCATGTGCAGGCAGTCCTGGAAGCCCATGATGCCCAGGCCGACCGGACGGTGGCGCATGTTCGAGTTCTTGGCCTTGTCGACGGCGTAGTAGTTGATGTCGATGACGTTGTCGAGCATGCGCATCGCCGTGCGAATGGTCTTCTGCAGCTTGACCACGTCCAGGCCATCGCCCTTCATGTGGGCCGGCAGGTTCACGGAACCCAGGTTGCAGACGGCGATTTCGTCTTCGTTCGTGTTCAGCGTGATCTCGGTGCACAGGTTCGACGAGTGCACGACACCGACG
This sequence comes from uncultured Massilia sp., assembly GCA_946481275.1. Next base: position 13,298 of record CAMLMV010000066.1, on the reverse strand, counting down.
TGCTGCTGCGGCGAACGGATGTTGCACGGATCCTTGAACGTGATCCACGGGTGGCCCGTTTCGAACAGCATCGACAGCATCTTGCGCCAGAGGTCGAGCGCCTGGATCTTCTTGTGCACGGTCATCTCGCCGCGCGCGGCCTTTTCCTCGTACTTCAGGTAGGCTTCCTCGAACGCCTTGCCGACCTTGTCGTGCAGGTCCGGGGCTTCCGACGGCGAGAACAGGGTCCACTCGCCCTTTTCCATCACGCGCTTCATGAACAGGTCCGGAATCCAGTTCGCGGTGTTCATGTCGTGCGTGCGGCGGCGGTCGTCGCCCGTGTTCTTGCGCAGGTCGAGGAATTCCTCGATGTCCAGGTGCCAGGTTTCCAGGTAGGCGCAGACGGCGCCCTTGCGCTTGCCGCCCTGGTTGACGGCGACGGCGGTGTCGTTCGCGACCTTCAGGAACGGCACGACGCCCTGCGACTTGCCGTTCGTGCCCTTGATGCGCGAGCCCAGCGCGCGCACCGGGGTCCAGTCGTTGCCCAGGCCACCGGCGAATTTCGACAGCAGCGCGTTTTCCTTGATGGCGTCGTAGATGCCTTCCAGGTCGTCGGCGACGGTGGTCAGGTAGCACGACGACAGCTGCGAGCGGCGGGTGCCCGAGTTGAACAGCGTCGGGGTCGAGCTCATGAAGTCGAACGTCGACAGCAGGTTGTAGAACTCGATGGCGCGCGCTTCGCGGTTCTCTTCACGCAGGGCCAGGCCCATCGCGACGCGCATGTAGAACGCCTGCGGCATTTCGATGCGGGTTTCGCGGATGTGCAGGAAGTAGCGGTCGTACAGGGTCTGCAGGCCGATGTAGCCGAATTGCAGGTCGCGGTCGGCGACGATCGCCTTGGCCAGCTTCTGCAGGTCGAACTTGCCCAGTTCCTCGTCCAGCAGCTCGGCGTCGATGCCCTTGGCGATGTATTGCGGGAAGTAGGTGACGTATTCGGCGGCGGCGCCGGCCTGCGGCACGTCCTTGCCGAAGATCTCCTTGCGGATCGAGTGCAGCAGGATGCGCGCGGTGACCTGGCTGTAGGCCGGGTCCTTTTCCATCAGCGCACGCGCGGCCAGCACGGCCGACTTGTGCAGTTCCTCGACCGGCACGCCGTCGTACAGGTTCTTGACCGTCTCGGCCAGGATGGCGTCGGCGTCGACGTGCTTTTCCAGGCCGGCGCAGGCGGCGTTGATCAGGGCCGACACTTCGTTCATGTCGAGCAGGCGGCGCGCGCCGCCGTCCACCACGTGGATCTGCGGGGCGGCGATTTGCGTCGTGCCGGCGGCTTCCTTGGCGGCGCGGCGCTCTTCCATGCGCTTGGCGCGGTACAGCACGTATTCGCGCGCGACGTCATGCTCGCCCGAGCGCATCAGGGACAATTCCACCTGGTCCTGCACATCCTCGATGTGGAAGGTACCGCCGTTCGGCTGGCGGCGCACGAGGGCCGCGACCACGTTGTTCGTCAGCTGCGCGACCAGCTCGCGGATGCGCGCCGACTCGCGGCCCTGTTCGCCGTTGACGGCCAGGAACGCCTTGGTCATCGCGACGGCGATCTTGCTCGGCGCGAACGGCACCACGGCGCCGTTACGGCGGATGATGCGGTAGTCGCTGCCCGCGACCAGTTCGTCCGCGCTCTTGCCGGCCGTCGTAGCTGCCGCGACGGTGTTGATGGAAATGTCCGAAGATGTTTGCATTGAGCCTCCCAGCATTGGCGTCACAGACTGCCACCGCCTTCACGAATTAGGTAGATATGGACCCCTCGGAGTGAATCCAGGGAACGCTGCCAACTCATCAAAATTGGCAACTCGATAACTTTCTGCCGATAAAAAATAGGAGCAGCAATGTTGAGAAACCGCAGTGGCGCCCCTACTGAGCCTGTTCGGCATTAAGGCCGTTGACCACTAGATGTAGTAGACAACGGCCTTACAGACCTAATTGTAGTCGATGTCCGCGATTTTTATGAGCTCTGCGACTAAGATTTTTTTCTTGACATCGATCAGTGCCGATACCTGAAGCCTCCACGGCGAAGTAAGCACTAACATTGAATTTGTAGCGCGAATTCGCGTGCTTATTAATCGTGCAAAATCCGCCCCTTTCGCGTTGCTGCGTTGGCGAAAAGACCACGTCGCTCACACTTTCAACATCAAGGTTCCGGCGCGTGGATATCCAGTTTCTGCATCTGGTAGCGCAGCTGTCGGACACTGATGCCGAGCAGGCTCGCGGCCTGCGTGCGGTTGAACTGGGTCTGGTTCAGCGCGCGCAGGATGATGTCGCGCTCGACCTGGCTCAGGTAGTCCGGCAGGTTGCTCGGCAGCGCGTCGTCGGCCGGCTGCGGTGGCGGCGCGGCCTGCTCCAGCTCCGATGTCGGCTCCGGTGCCGCGCTCACCGGCGTCTGCGGCACCTGCGGCACGACGGCCGCATCGCCCAGTTTCGCGCCCTTCAGCAGCAGGTCCCCGACTTCGATCACGCCGTCGTCGGCAAACGCGAGCGCCCGTTCCAGCACGTTTTCCAATTCGCGCACGTTGCCCGGGAACGCGTAGCCGTGCAGCGCGTCCAGCACGCCGGGGCCCAGTCGCGCGCCGCCCGGCCCGGCCAGGCGCGCGAGGATGGCATCGACCAGCAGCGGCAGGTCGTCCAGGCGCTCGCGCAGCGGCGGTAGTGTCAATTCGATGACGTTCAGGCGGTAGAACAGGTCCTGGCGGAAGCTGCCATTTTCCACACACTTGGCAAGATCCTTGTGCGTGGCACTGATGATGCGCACGTCGACCGGCTCCTCGACGGTGGCGCCGATCTTGCGCACGCGCCGCTCCTGGATCGCGCGCAGCAGTTTTACCTGCATCGCGAGCGGCAGGTCCGCGACCTCGTCGAGCATCAGGGTGCCGCCGTTGGCGGCCTGGAAGAAGCCGTCGCGCTCGTCGTTCGCGCCCGTGAAGGCGCCCTTGCGGTAGCCGAAGAACTCCGCCTCCATCAGCGCCTCGGGGATCGCGCCGCAGTTCACGGCGACGAACGGCTTGCCCACGCGCGCGCTCTGCGCATGGATCTCGCGCGCCGCGAGTTCCTTGCCGCTGCCGGATTCGCCGTTGATGGCGATCGGCGCCTGCGAGCGGGCCAGCCGCGCGATCTGCGCGCGCAGCGCCTGCATCGCGGGCGATTGCCCGATCAGGCGCGACGTTTCTCCGGCCTGGCTGGCGGCCGGCGCGGCCGCGGGGTCGGACAGTTTCAATGCCGAGCGCACCATCGCGCGCAGGTCGTCCAGCACGACGGGCTTCGACACGTAGTCGAACGCGCCGGCCTTCAGCGCCACGACGGCATTCTCGGCGCTGCCGTACGCGGTGATCACGGCGATGGGCGTGCTTTTATGGTTGGCCGCGACCTCGCGCACCAGTTCCAGTCCGAGGCCGTCGGGCAGGCGCATGTCGGTCAGCACCAGCGCATACGGCTTCTGGCCCAGCAGCGTGCGCGCCTCGCGGACGGTCGCGGCGCCGTCCACGTCGAGCCCCATCTTGAGCAGGGTGATCTCGAGCAGCTCGCGCAGGTCGGGTTCGTCGTCGACCACCAGGATGCGGGGTGAGCTCATGCCTATCTTTCCGTAACGTTAGATGGAGGCGCCGAACGTGATCACGAAGCGGCCGCTGGCCTCGCCCGTGCCGGCGGCACTCGCGCCGGGCCGCACGTCCTCGGTGCGGTATTCATAGTCGAGCATCGCGCCGTTGTTCAGGCACAGCTCGCGCGCCAGGTACAGGCCGAGGCCCGTGCCCTTGCTCGACGTCGTGTAGAACGGCTCGAACAGATGCGCCCGCACTTCCGGCGTGATCCCGGGACCGTCGTCCTGCACGTGCAATTCCATGCGGCCCGTCGCGTCGAGCACCGGGACCACGCGGATGCTGGCCGGCTTGCCGCTCGCGTAGCGGATCGCGTTGCCGAGCAAATTCACGAGCACTTCGCGCAGGTGCAGGCCATCGAAACGCACGGACCGCCCGCCCGCATCGCCCACCCACACTATATCACCGGCCATGTCGTGCATTTCCGTGAACTCGGCGCGCAGCTCCGGGAGGAATTCGTCCAGCGCCACGGGCGTGCCGTTCGGCTGCACCTTGCGCGACAGTTTCAGGATGTCCTCGACCATGCGGTTCACGCGCGCCACGTTGTCGTTCACGATGCGCAGCAGGCGCACCTCGGCCGGCCCGTGCAGGTCCTCGGCGAGCAGCGACGTCGCATGCCCGATCGCGGACAGCGGATTCCTCACCTCGTGCGCGATGCTGGCCGTCAGGCGTCCCATCGACGCGAGCTTGAGTTGCTGCGCCTGGTTTTCGATGGCGCTCACGTCCTGCAGGAAGACGAGACCGCGCCCGGCCGTGCCCTCCGGCGTGTCCACGCGCGCGAAGCGCAGCTTCAGGTGCACGGGCTGGTCGAGGCGGCCGCGCACCGGGCCGTCCGTCTCGTGCCAGCGCTTGACGGTGACGTAGCCGCCCGTCGCCGGTCCGTCCATGCCGTGGCCGACCCAGTCCGCGAAGCGCTGCGCCACCGGCTCCAGCGCCGGCACGTCGGCCAGCAGGAAGGTGTTGCCGTCCTCGCCCGGCTGCGTCTCCAGCCCGAGCATGCGGCGCGCCGCCGGATTGCCGCCGAACACGGTGCCGTCGCGCCCCAGCACGAGGATGCCGTCGTCCACGTCGTCCACGACGATGCGGTAGATCGCCTGCTGGATGCGCAGGTCGGCGCCGTGCCGCGCGGCCAGTTCCTCCTGCTTGATGAGGCGTGCGGCCAGGCGGTTCACCACCAGCACCACCGCGAAGAACGCGGCGCCGGTGAGCCCGGCCTGGGTCAGCGGCGGCTCTTCCGCGCGCACGAAGATGCCCCAGGCGCTCTCGCCCAGCACGAACAGCGAGGCCAGCGCGGCCGAGAACAGGGCCAGCACCAGCGGCGCGAGGATCGCGGCGCCGGCCAGCGGAAACAGGTACAGCAGCGCAAGGCCGCTGCGCATCCCGCCGGCGGCAAGGTACAGCAGCGAGATCGCGACGATGTCGACGATGACCTGGACCGACAACTGCCACAGGAAGCGCCGGCGCCAGCGCTGGGCGACCACCGCGAACAGCAGCGCCGCCAGCACGTAGATGATGCACGTCTCGGCATAAGCGCTGCCGTTGACACGGCCGCGCCGCACGTCGATCGACAGGTACAGCAGCAGCACGAGCGCGATCACGATGCGCGTGACCGTCAGCGTTTGCAGCGAGCGCCAGAACGTCGAGCGCGACTCGGCGGAAAGCGGCAGCCTGGTCGCCATGCGGCCGCTTACCGGGCCTGCTGGTGCGCCTCGCGCGCGTGCGCCGTGCCGCAGTAATCGCGGCCATCGGCCCGCACGGCTTCCGACGCCGGGAAATAGATGCCGCAATGGGCGCAGCTGAGCATCGTCTCGGACTGGTCCTCGACGCGGCGCCAGGCCTTGGCGTCCCCGCCGCTTGATGCCGGTGCCGGCCCGGAGGCCGGATTGACAGCGGGGCCCTGTTGCGCGCGCGTCATCGCGGCGCGCAGTTTGCTGCGGATGGCGGCCACCACGAGGATGACGAGCGCAATCCAGAAAAGCAGTCGCGTCATACGAACCCCCGGTGCAGAACGACTTCGAAAACGAACCGGCTGCCGACGTAGGCCAGCGCCAGCGTGGCGAATCCCGCCAGCGTGAAGCGCAGCGCGGTCTTGCCGCGCCAGCCGCGCCAGCGGCGTCCGGCCAGCAGCGCGGCGAACAGGAGCCACGACAGCAGCGCGAAAAAGTTTTTATGGTCCCAGCGCAGCGCGCGGCCGAACAGCTGTTCGGAGAACACGATGCCCGACAGGACGGTCAAGCTGAGCAGGATGAACCCGATGCCGATCATGCGAAACAGCAGCCGCTCCATCGTGAGAAGCGCCGGCAACTGGTCGAGCGCGCCGGTGAACCAGCCCTTCTTCGCGCTCTTCGTGTGCAGACGCGCCTCCTGCAGCGCCATCAGCACGGCGTGGAAGGCGGCGATCGTGAGCGTGCTGTACGCCGACACGGCAACCGCGACGTGCCAGCCGAACGCGGGCGACTGGGCCTGCACGGGCATCAGATTACCCGGGAACAGCGGCGGCAGGATCGCGGCGACGGCCGCACAGGGCATGACCATGCGGCGCATGCCGTCCAGCGCGAAGTTGCGGTTTTCGATCCAGTAGGCGGCGACGGAAATCCACAGCGCGGCCGACAGCATGAAGGCAAAGCCGACGCGCAAGGTGCCGTTCGACACGATGTCCGGCCACAACGCGGCGCCGTGCACGGCCCAGGCCACGGCGGTCACGGCCGAAATGGCCGAGCCCTGTCGCGACGGCAGCAGGGCGCATACCGCGTACAAGACGGCCGCGGCGATGAATAGGGTAAGTTGCATACGCGCGAGTCTACACCATCCCACCAAAGCGGGAACAGCTTGGCATTTTATTAATCGACGGCCGCGGCCTTGATTTCCGCGTCGTGGTGGCGCTGCTGCTCCTCCATCACCATCAGCCCCAATTCCCGCTTGAGCGCATTGAACTCGGGCGCCGCCGGATCGCGCAGGCGCGGCAGGTCGACGAGGATATCGCGCTTGATCGTGCCGGGCCGGTACGTCATCACGACGATGCGGTCGGCGAGATAAATCGCTTCCTCGATGCTGTGCGTGACGAAGATGACCGTCTTCTTCAGTTCCGCCCACAGGCGCAGCAGTTCGTCCTGCAGGTTGCGCCGCGTGAGGGCGTCGAGCGCGCCGAACGGCTCGTCCATCAGCATGATCGGCGAATCCAGCGCCAGCACGCGCGCGATCGCCACGCGCTGGCGCATGCCGCCCGACAGGTCCTTCGGATAGCGCTTCGCGAAATCCTCCAGCGACAGGAGTTTCAGCAGCTCGCCCACGCGCGCCGCGATCTGCGCGCGCGCCATGCCCTTGATCTCCAGGCCGAAGCCGACGTTCTGCTCCACCGTCATCCACGGGAACAGCGCGTATTCCTGGAACACCATGCCCCGCTCCGGCCCCGGTCCGGCGACGGGCACGCCGTCGGCCAGCACGCGGCCGGTCGTCGGCGGAGCGAAACCGGCGACGGCGTTCAGCAGGGTCGACTTGCCGCAGCCGGACGGCCCCAGCAAACAGACGAACTGGCCGTGCGGGATCTCCAACGTGATGTCCTGCAGCGCGACCATGCGCCGGCCGTCCCCTTCGAACACTTTATTGACATGGTCAATCACGATGTGTGCGGTCATGGTCAGTGCTCCAGGCCGCGGTGCCAGCGCAGCAGATGGTTGTTCAGTTTATTCATGCCGGCGTCGATGGCGAGACCGAGCAGGCCGATCGTGATCATGCCGGCGATGATCTTGTCCGACCAGAAGTACTCGCGCGCCTCCGAGATGCGGAAACCGAGGCCGTTGTTCACGGCGATCATCTCGGCCACGATCACGACGATGAACGCCGTGCCGATGCCGATGCGCATGCCGGTCAGGATGTACGGCACGGCCGCCGGCAGGATCACGCGCAGGAACATCGTCGGCCCGCTCGCGCCAAGGTTGCGCGCCGCGCGCAAATAAATGCCGTCGACCTGGCGCACGCCCGCGATGGTGTTCATCAGCACGGGAAAGAAGGCGCCCAGCGCGATCAGGAAGAAGGCCGGCGGGTTCCCGAGGCCGAACCACAGCATCGACATCGGGATGTAGGCGATCGGAGGAATGGGGCGCAGCAGCTGGAACAACGGATTCAGCCAGGCATGCGCTATTCGGCTCGCGCCCATGGCGAGGCCGATCGGCAGCGCCAGCGCGGCGCCGACGAGGAAGCCGACGATCACGCGGTACATGCTGCCGATGGCGTCGGTGATCAATTCGCCGGAGACCATCCACGCCAGCCGCCCGCCGCCGTTGGCCTCGTGCCAGGCCGGGTAGTCCTGCAGCGGCAGCAGGTACGCGATCCACTTGTGCCAGACCTGCAGCGGGGACGGCAGGACGTGCTCGTTGACCCATCCCATGCTCGCCACCCACTGCCAGATCGCGATCGCGACAATCGGCACGACCAGGCCGATCGCGATGTCCTGCCACCTGCGTTTCAGCATCTTGGCTCCTTGCGTGGTTTACTTGATGTTCAGGCTTTTCTTCGCCTCATCCAGCAAATCGGTCTTGACCCAGTCCTTCGCGACCGGCGGCTTGGCCATGCGGCCGACGCCCGTCTTGACCATGATGTCGGTCGTGGTCTGGATGTGTTCCGGCGTGATGTCGTAGGTATAGGGCGAATTGCTGATCGCGTCGTCGAAGTCGTCCTTCGTGATCTGGCCCTTGAACACGACTTCGCGCACGTACTTCTCGGCCAGCGCGCGGTCGCGGATGAAGGCGCTCGTGGCCATGACGAAGCAGCGCATGAATTTCTCGGCCACGGGGCGCTTCGTGTCATGGAATTTCTCGGTCATGACCATCGTCCGCACCGGTTCGCCGATCGGCGTGTCGTACGGTTTCAGGACCTCGACCCCGAAGCCCTTGTTGATCGCCTGCGACGACTGGGGTTCCGACTGCATCATGGCGTCGATGTTCTTGCCCAGCAGCGCCTGGTTGAGGTCGGCGTACGCCAGGTAGACGATCTGCACGTCCTTGCCGGGCGCCGGGTCGGCGGTGAGGCCCGCCTTCTGCAGCTCGGCCATCAGGAGCACTTCCTGGATGCCGCCGCGCGTCACGCCCACCTTCTTGCCTTTCAGGTCGCGGACCGACTTGACGTTGGCGTCCGCCCGCGCGACGAGCCGGGCGCCGCCCTTCGCGAACCCGGCCACGACGTAGATCGGGGCACCGCCGGCGCGGCCCGAGATCGCGGCCTCGGACGCCGTCGTGCCGACGTCGAGTTCACCCGCGATGATGGCCTGCATCACGTCCAGGCCCTTCGCGAAGATGCGTTCCTCGACCTTGATCCCGCACTTGGGTGCGATTTCCTTGATGTATGACACCGCGCCGTAGTGCGCGAACTTGAGGTTGCCGAGGCGGACCACGTCCTGCGCCTGGGCGCCGCTCGCGGCCAGCAGCGCGGCGATGGCGAGGGTCTTGCCGAACACGTGTGCTTTCATTGCCTGTCTCTCCGATTGGGGGTAGAACTTTTATTGGAATGAACTGCGTGACGCCTCTGGAACATAAACTCGAAGCAATACATTGTCAAACCGTCCAATCAGGTTTTACCAAGAATCAAATAGCCAGGTTGACTGGGCGCGTTGCGAATGGCTGAATTGGGGTCTTGACGGGGGAAAAGCCGCCCCGACATGCGGTAAAATGGCGTGTTGCGCGCCCGCCGCTTATATATATCAGTACAAAAGGTAGAACATGCTGGATAACCTGACACAACGCCTCGCCAAGGTCGTCAAGACGATGCGTGGCGAGGCCCGCCTCACCGAGGCGAATACCGCCGAGATGCTGCGCGAAGTGCGCCTGGCCCTGCTCGAGGCCGACGTCGCGCTGCCGGCCGTGCGCGAATTCATCGCCAAAGTGAAGGAAAAGGCGCTGGGCGAGGAAGTCATCGGCTCCCTGTCGCCGGGCCAGGCCCTCGTCGGCGTCGTGCAGAAGGAACTGGGCGCGCTGATGGGCGCCGACCTCGGTCCGGACGCGTCGCAGCTGTCGTTCGCGCAGCAGCCGCCGGCCGTGATCCTGATGGCCGGCCTGCAGGGTGTCGGTAAAACGACCACCACCGGCAAGCTCGCCAAGTACCTGAAGGAAGAGAAAAAGAAAAAGGTCCTGACCGTCTCCGCCGACGTCTACCGCCCCGCCGCAATCGCGCAGCTGGAATCGGTGACGAAGCAGGTCGGCGCCGACTTCTTCCCGTCCACCGCCAGCGACAAGCCGGTCGACATCGCGAAGAACGCGATCGACTGGGCGAAGAAGCACTATCACGACGTCGTCATCATCGACACGGCCGGCCGCCTGGCCATCGACGAGGCGATGATGCAGGAGATCGCCGCCGTGCATGCGGCCGCGAATCCGATCGAGACGCTGTTCGTCGTCGACGCGATGGTCGGCCAGGATGCGATCAACACGGCGAAAGCCTTCAACGACGCGCTGCCGCTGACGGGCGTGATCCTGACGAAGCTCGACGGCGACTCGCGCGGCGGCGCGGCGCTGTCCGTGCGCCACGTGACGGGCAAGCCGATCAAGTTCGCCGGCGTGTCGGAAAAGCTGGACGGCCTGGAAGCGTTCGACCCGGCCCGCATGGCCAACCGCGTGCTGGGCATGGGCGACATCCTTGCGCTGGTCGAGGAAGCGCGCAAGGGCGTGGACATGAAGGCCGCGGCCGACATGGCCAACAAGATCAAGTCGGGCGGCAAGTTCGACATGAACGACTTCCGCGCCCAGCTCGCGCAGATGAAGAAGATGGGCGGCATGGCCGGCCTGCTCGACAAGCTGCCGGCCCAGTTCCAGCAGGCCGCGAGCGGCGCCAACATGGACCAGGCCGAAAAACAGGTGCGCCGCATGTGCGGCATCATCGATTCGATGACGCCGCTCGAGCGCGCCAAGCCGGAACTGATCAAGGCCAACCGCAAGCGCCGCATCGCGGCCGGCGCCGGCGTGCAGGTGCAGGAAGTGAACCGCATGCTGACCCAGTACGAGCAAATGAACACGATGATGAAGAAGCTCAAGGGCGGCGGCCTGATGAAGATGATGCGCGGGATGAAGGGCATGATGCCTGGTATGCGCTGATCCTTGATCCATCCCTATAAAGCCGTGCGCGACCACCGTCCCGCACGGCTTTTTTGTGCTTGGGACGGCTGTTTTTTCGCTCTAGGGAGGGCCGGGTAACACAACGGGCCGTTTTAGGGCTTGTAAGAGTGAAAAAATTTCGAAAAAGACTTGCACGAACACTAAAACCCTACCAATATAAGCCGGGTGCGCTCACGCGCAAATTTCCATGTGTTCCGTTTAGGAGGCTCGAAGATGGCAACAGCCAAAAAAACCACCGCAGCGCCCGCCAAAAAAGCCGCTGCCAAGCCTGCTGCGGCGGCGAAGCCGGCAGCGAAGAAGGCAGCAGCTCCTGCCAAAGCAGCAGCACCGAAAGCAACCGCCGCAGCAAAGAAGCCGGCAGCGGCACGCAAGCCGAACGCCGCTTTCATGAAAGAGATGACCCCGTCGGCACCGCTGGCCGCCGTCGTCGGCGCGAAACCGCTGCCGCGCACGGAAGTGACCAAGAAGGTCTGGGACTACATCAAGGCACAGAACCTGCAGGACGCGGCCAACCGCCGCATGATCAACGCCGACGACAAGCTGAAAGCCGTCTTCGGTGGCAAGGCGCAGGTGTCGATGTTCGAAATGACCAAGCTGATCTCGGATCACCTCAAATAAGAACATCTGGCTGGCTGCCCCATGGCCCCATACGAAAAGCCCCGGCGAGCCGGGGCTTTTTGTTTTGCATGACATGTCTCATATGCGATTCGACCTGACCGACCTGCAGTTGTTCCTGCACGTGCTGGACGCCGGCAGCATCACGGCTGGCAGCCGGCGCGCGCACCTGGCGCTGGCGTCCGCGAGCGAGCGTATCCAGCACATGGAAGAGACGCTGGGCGTGCCCCTGCTCGTGCGCGGCCGGCGCGGCGTGCAGCCGACGGCCGCGGGCCTCGCCCTGCAGCGCCACGCGCGCCTCGTGTTCCAGCAGCTCGCGCGCCTGCGCGCGGAACTGGGCGAACATGCGGCGGGCCTCAAGGGCCAGATCCGGCTGCTGTGCAATACGGCGGCGCTGTCGGAGTATCTGCCGGAGCGGCTGGCCGGCTTCATGGCGCGCCATCCGGACGTCGACATCGACCTGGAAGAACGCACCTCCAGCGATATCGCGCGCGCCGTGCGCGAAGGCGGCGCGGACCTCGGCATCGTGGCCGACACGGTCGACCTGTCCGGCCTGGATACGTTCCCGTTCTGCACGGACCGCATCGTGGCCGTCGCGCAGCCCGCATTGGCGCGCACGCTCGTCACGCAAGAGGGACAAGCGGTGACATTCGCGCGACTGGTGGACTTCGACCACGTCACGCTGACGGGCGACAGCGCGCTGTTCCGCTACCTGAGCCAGCTGGCCGAACGCGCCGGCCGCACCCTGCGCGCGCGCGTGCGCCTGCGCAGCTTCGACGCCGTGTGCCGGATGGTGGAGAGCGGGGTCGGGATCGGCCTGGTGTCCGAACCGGCCGCGCGGCGCTGCGCCCGCACGATGGACATCGCCGTGCTGGAACTGGCCGACGCGTGGGCGTTGCGCCAGCTGTCGCTGTGCATGCGCAGCTTCGAGGGATTGCCGCGCCATGCGCAGCAGCTGATCGAGGAGATCAGGGCATGATCAGCGGCTGGACACCATCACGTCCTGCTTGAACTCCCAGTTCTTCCACGCCGCCAGCACCGCATTCGGATACTCGGGCTTCCCGCGGCTGCCGTTGTAGCGGCCGAGGGCGAGGTACAGATTGCCGCCTTCCATGTCGATGTACATGCGCAGGATCGAGCAGCCGTAGCGCAGATTCGTCTGCATGTCGAACAGCGCGCGGCGGTTCGAATCGCCGATCACCTTCGTCCAGAACGGCATCACCTGCATGTAGCCGCGCGCGCCGACCATCGACACGGCGTACTTGCGGTACGCCGATTCGACCTGGATCAGGCCCAGCACGAGCCCCGGATCGAGGCCCGCGCGCGTCGCTTCGTACCAGGCGATTTCGAGGAATTCCGTGCGCGTCTGGTCGTCCGGCACGCGGCGCTTGAGGCGCGCCGACATCGCATCGAACCATTGCTGGTAACGGACGCGCGCGACCTCGTCGCGGAAGGCCGGCTTGGGCGGCCGGCCGTCGCGGATGGCATTTTCGAGCGCGAGCCGGACCGAATCGGCCAGCGCTTCTTCTTTCTGGTTGCCGGCCTGCGCCGCGCCGCTGCTCATCAGTGCAGCGGCGAGCAAGACCGGGCCGAGCCGGGCGGCTGCCCGGGCAATCAACCGTCGTGCCATCACTTGCCCAGCTTGCCCTTGATGAAGCCGACCATGTCCGCAGCCGGGACGGCGGTTGCCTCGGCATCGCGGCGGCCCTGGTATTCCAGGTTGCCTTCCTTGAGGCCACGCTCGCCGATCACGACGCGGTGCGGCACGCCGACCAGTTCCCAGTCGGCGAACATGGCGCCCGGACGCAGGCCGCGGTCGTCGACGATGACGTCCACGCCGGCTGCCTGCAGCTCGGCGTACAGGCGATCGGTTTCGGTCTTCACCAGATCGCTGCGGTCATAGCCCATCGGGCACAGCACCAGCTCGAACGGCGCGATGGCGTCCGGCCAGATGATG
>CAMLMV010000065.1 GCA_946481275.1 uncultured Massilia sp. | reverse complement strand
CGATGGTCGAACGGGTGATGAATTTGAAATCGCAGGACAGGTCGTGGAACACGACTTCGCGGTAATCCGGATGGATATCGGTCTTCATGGTTTTGCCTCGGTTAAGTTGGTAGCCAAACGGCACTTCGTCGGTCGACCTGCTTCTTGACCCGATTGCCGATCACTTGCCAGGGTTGGATACGGAACCGGCGATTATAAGCCAGCCCTGCACCCAAGGCAACCGTTGCAGTTTCTGCACCGCTCAGGCGCCGTGCAGGCGCGACATCATGGTGAGGATCATGCCGCCGAAACCGATGACCATCGTGATCGCGGTTGCCGCCATCCACTTGCTCAGGTGGGCCGATTCGCCATGGATGTCGGCCTTGAGCTCGGCCTTCAGGTCCGCCAGGTCTGCTTTGTTGGGTAACATGGTCAGCGTGGTGTCGAAGCGGGTTTCGAGAACCGTCAGCCGGCGGCCGAGCACTACGTCCTTGTGCTGCGCCGGGACGTCGCGTAAGTCGTTGAAGATCATCTTGGCCTCCTTGGTTGTCGTGCTGCGGATTTTCCGCGCCCCGACGCCCCTCGGCTTGATCTGCATGAATCGTAGCGCATAAAACAAAAAAGGCGAGTACGACTCGCCTTTTCCGTTCGATGCCAGGGCTGGAGGATCAGCCGCCGCGACGCATCAGGTCGAAGAATTCGACGTTGTTCTTGGTCGCGCGCATCTTGTCGAGGATGAACTCCATCGCCTCGATCTCGTCCATCGAGTACAGCAGCTTGCGCAGGATCCAGATCTTCTGCAGCTGGTCCGGCTTGATCAGCAGTTCCTCGCGCCGCGTGCCCGACTTGTTCAGGTTGATGGCCGGGTAGACCCGCTTCTCGGCCAGGCGGCGCTCCAGGTGCACTTCCATATTGCCGGTGCCCTTGAATTCCTCGTAGATCACGTCGTCCATGCGCGAGCCGGTCTCGATCAGCGCGGTGGCCACGATGGTCAGCGAGCCGCCTTCTTCCACGTTACGGGCGGCGCCGAAGAAGCGCTTCGGACGCTGCAGCGCGTTGGCGTCGACACCGCCGGTCAGCACCTTGCCCGAAGCCGGGATCACGGTGTTGTAGGCGCGTGCCAGGCGGGTGATCGAGTCCAGCAGGATCACGACGTCCTTCTTCATCTCGACGAGGCGCTTGGCCTTCTCCAGCACCATTTCCGCGACTTGCACGTGGCGCGTGGCCGGTTCGTCGAAGGTCGAGGCGACGACTTCGCCGCGCACCGAGCGCTGCATCTCCGTCACTTCCTCGGGACGTTCGTCGATCAGCAGGACGATCAGCGTGACGTCCGGGTGGTTGGCGGTGATCGCGTGGGCGATGTGCTGCAGCATGACCGACTTGCCCGACTTCGGCGACGCGACCAGCAGGCCGCGCTGGCCCTTGCCGATCGGCGAGATCAGGTCGACGATGCGGCCGGTGATGTTTTCCGCGCCGTTCATGTCGCGCTCGAGGCGCAGCGGCTCGTTCGGGTGCAGCGGCGTCAGGTTCTCGAACAGGATGCGGTGCTTCGAGGCTTCCGGCGATTCGCCGTTGACCTTGTCCACCTTCACCAGTGCGAAGTAGCGCTCGCCGTCTTTCGGCGTGCGGACCTCGCCCTCGATCGAGTCACCCGTATGCAGGTTGAAGCGGCGGATCTGCGATGGCGAGATGTAGATGTCGTCGGTGGAAGCCATGTAGCTCGCATCCGGCGAACGCAGGAAACCGAACCCGTCCGGCAACACTTCGAGCGCACCGTCGCCGAAAATCTGTTCGCCTTGTTTCGCGCGCTTCTTGAGGATCGCGAACATCAGTTCTTGTTTGCGCAGGCGGGCTGCGTTGTCGATATCCAGGCTGATCGCCATCTCCAGAAGGGCGGAGACGTGCATTGCCTTCAGTTCAGATAAGTGCATGTGTCGGGTGTCCCGTGACGGGAAAGTAAAGGTAGGGGAGGGAACTGCGTGGGTTAATCAAAGGGATAGGATCGGAATCGATCGTCTACCCGGGCCGGAACAGGCGGCAGTGCGGGCGCGCTGCCGCCACCTATGGTATCAGATGTTGCTATCGATGAAAGCAGTCAGTTGGCCTTTTGCCATCGCGCCGACTTTCTGGGCGGCTGCGACACCGTTCTTGAACAGGATCAGCGTGGGGATGCCGCGGATGCCGAACTTGGCCGGAACGGCCTGGTTGGCGTCGACGTCCATCTTCGCGATCAGCAGCTTGCCGTCATATTCTTTCGCGACTTCTTCCAGGATCGGGGCAATCATCTTGCAGGGGCCGCACCACTCGGCCCAGAAGTCGACCAGGACCGGGCGCTCGGACTTGAGCACGTCGGTTTCGAAAGATGCATCGCTGATGTGTTTGATGTTTTCGCTCATGTTTTCCTCAAGAGAGGTAGGTCAATTTAACGCCTGCAGGTCTTTGGGCACGTTGCAAACCTACTGCGCGTTGCACTGCAGTCCTGCGATGCTCGCTGTACTCTCGTACAGCTGCGCTTCTCGAACTGCATTGCCGCCGCTCGCGACGGTTTTCAAGGTGCCCTTTTATCCAATCCTGCTCGGTAGTGTCAGCCGGTTCCCGTACTTGTCAGACTGGCTTGCTGCACAAAGGTGGTGCCAATGTGTGCAATATTCAATAGTGGAAGAGCTGCAAGAGGATGTCAGGCGGGGTTTAATCGGAATAATAACCGATTTTTTTGGAACGTGTTCGTGAGCTTTGTACAAAATCTCAACATGCTCAAGGTTCCTGATTGACCTCACCAATTATCACCACAATCAGCCGACGCTGCCCGTGAATTTATATAAATGTCCCGGGTGCCACATCGTCACGACCGAGGCCACGCGGCCGCCCGATGTCGTGCGGCGCTTGAGCACGAGGCACGACGTGCCGGGTGCGATGCCGAGCATCTCCGCCACCTCGCGCGGGGCCGGCAGCGCTTCGATGCTGTAGGTGGCGCCCTGCAGCGGCGCGGCCTCCATCAGGTGTTCGTTGGGCGTGATGCGCGCGAAGTCCTGCTCCAGGTAGGCGGGCGCGCAGGCCGGATTGACCCAGCGGTCCTCGACCTGGATCGGCTGGCCGTTCTCGTCGTGCACGATCAGCGAGTGGAACAGCGGCGTGCCGGGCTCGAGTTCGAACTGGCGCGCCAGCGACTCGCCCGCCGGGCTTTGTTCCAGCAGGCGCGGATGGCTCGCATGCACGTGGCCGCGTGCGCGCACCTCGTCGGCGATGTTGCGGATCTCGACCAGCGTCGCCTGGTACTTCTGCGGCGCGACATACGTGCCCGACCCCTGGCGGCGCGTGAGCACCTGTTCCGCGGTCAGCTCGCGCACGGCGCGGTTGACGGTCATGCGCGAGACGCCGAACTGGCGCACGAGCGCCTGCTCGGACGGCACCAGGTCGCCTTCCTTCCAGCGGCCCGACGCGATCTCGCCGAGCAGATAATCCTTGATCCGCTGGAAAATGGGGGTGCTGTCTTGCGCGATCTGTTCGTCCAAACTACTCTCCGGAATCTGTCACCTCGTCGGGGAGGCGACATTCTAGCATCGCGAATTCGAAAGCAAGACCCGAAGTGTTTGCCGCAACGCCCGCGCTTACGATGGGGCCATCGAGAATCTGGAGACCGAGATGAACACCGCCACCATCCATCGACCCGCTGCCGCTTACGTCACCGACGACGAGCGCTGGGCCGCCGTGGTCGCCCGCGCGCGCGCGGCCGACGGCCAGTTTTATTATTCCGTGCGCAGCACAGGCGTGTATTGCCGGCCCTCGTGCCCGTCGCGCACGCCGCGCCGCGCCAACGTCGCTTTTCACGCGACGCCGCACGATGCCGAGGCCGCCGGCTTCCGCGCCTGCCTGCGCTGCCGCCCGGACGCGCCGCCGCTGGCCGAACGCCAGGCCGAAGCCGTGGCGAAGGCCTGCCGCCTGATCGAGGCCGCCGAGGAAGAGCCGGACCTCGCCAGCCTGGCCGAGGCCTGCGGCATGAGCCGCTTCCACTTCCACCGCATCTTCAAGGCGCACACGGGCATCACGCCGAAGGCCTATGCGGCGGCGCGCCGGGCCGAGCGCCTGAAGCAGGGCCTCGCACAGGCCGGCACCGTCACCGCGGCCGCCTACGATGCCGGCTTCAATTCCAGCGGCCGTTTCTATGCCGCGTCGTCCGGCGTGCTGGGCATGACGCCGAAGCGTTATCGCGCGGGCGGCGGCGGGGAAGCCATCCGCTTCGCCGTGGCGCAGTGCTCGCTGGGCGCGCTGCTCGTCGCCGCGACCGGCAAGGGCATCTGCTGCATCCTGCTGGGCGACGATCCGGACGCGCTCGTGCGCGACCTGCAGGACCGTTTTCCGAAGGCCGACCTGATCGGCGCCGAACCCGGCTTCGAACGCACGGTGGCGCAGGTCGTCGCATTCGTCGAGGCGCCGCGCCTCGGGCTCGACCTGCCGCTCGACGTGCGCGGGACCGCCTTCCAGCAGCGCGTGTGGCAGGCGCTGCGCCAGATCCCGGCCGGGCAGACGGTCGGCTACGCCGAACTGGCCGCACGCCTCGGCATGCCGCAGGGCGCGCGCGCCATCGCCGGCGCCTGCGCCGCCAATCCGGTGGCGGTGGCGATTCCCTGCCACCGCGTCGTGCGCAACGACGGCTCAATCTCCGGCTACCGCTGGGGCGTCGAACGCAAGCAGGCGCTGCTCAAGCGCGAAGCCGAGGCGTCATGAGTATCGACTGGAACCGCGTCGCCGACGACCTCGACGCCTTTGGCTGCGCCGTGCTGCCCTCGCTGCTGGATGCGGACCAGTGCGCGGCATATGCGGCGGGCTACACGAACGATGGGTTATTCCGAAGCCGCGTCGTGATGGAACGCCACGGCTTCGGGCGCGGAGAATATCGCTATTACGCGTACCCGCTGCCGCCTCGCCTGGCGGACCTGCGCAGGGCGCTGTATCCGCCGCTGGCGCGTATCGCCAACCGCTGGCAGGCCGCGCTCGGTCTGGAGGAGCGCTACCCGGACGCGCACGCCGACTACCTGGCACGTTGCCACGCGGCCGGCCAGCTGCGCCCGACGCCGTTGCTGCTGCAATACGGTGCGGGCGACTACAACTGCCTGCACCAGGACCTGTACGGCGATGTCGTCTTTCCGTTGCAGGTGGCCGTCCTGCTGTCGCGCCCCGGCGTGGATTTCGGCGGCGGCGAGTTCGTCCTGACGGAACAGCGGCCGCGCATGCAGTCACGCGTCGAAGTGGTGCCGCTGGGGCAGGGCGACGCCGTCGTCTTCCCCGTGCACACCCGTCCCGTCAACGGCACGCGCGGCATCTACCGCGTCAACATGCGCCACGGCGTGAGCCGCGTGCGTAGCGGGCAGCGGCATACGCTGGGCATCATCTTCCACGACGCCAGCTGAAAATTCGGGGTCAGAGCACATTTCCGGCGAAATTCGGGGTCAGAGCACATTTCAGGACAATTGTTTTCCGCTGCCGCGAGGCCGTCCGGGCCGCCGCTGCACCGGTCGCCGTCCTGCCGCCTGCGAGACCTCTTCAAGAAACGATTCCGGTCCAAGCGGCCGGTTGCTGTTGCTCGCATGTCGGATCTCCGCAAGCAATTGTTCCGGTAAGTCTTCAAGGAACAGATGGCGATAGGCCGCGCGTCGGTCAACGTCGTGCTTGCCCAGGCTGGCATAGACGACGTGCGGCGTCACAAGTGCATCATCGGTACCCAGGGCGTTCGCGCGATAGCTCGACCAGGGGTAAGCCTCCGGAGCCTTGACCATTCGCGCCCGCACGGGATTCAGTTCGATGTAGCGCTGGCAGACCAACAGATATTGTTCGGTGTCGACGAGACAGGAGCGAAATCTGCCTTCCCATAACGTCCCGCTGCGTCCGTGCCGACGATTGAAATACTGGACGTAATGCTGGCCGAGCCGCCGCATGAGGTCGCTTGGACCGGTACGGCTGCCTGTCGACAGCAGCAAATGAACGTGA
Source organism: uncultured Massilia sp. (assembly GCA_946481275.1). The sequence goes on along the minus strand of CAMLMV010000065.1, from coordinate 21,207 downwards.
TTGGTCATGAGCACGTAGGCATGGATATGGCAGGCGGCTTCGGGCGCGTACTTGCGCAGCAACGTCAAGTAGACCAGGTAGTCAGCGGTGCTCGTAAAGCAGGGGCCGCGATTGTTTCCGCGTTGGATGACGTGAAGCGGCACCGCGGGCAGGATCAGGCGTTTATGTCGTGACATGGCAGGCGTGGTTGAGTGAAAGTCACGACCTTAGCCAAGACGTATTCGCAGCCATGGATACGGCTCAATTGAACGCATGCCGTTGTAGGAAAAAGTGCTCTGACCCCGAATTTCAGGGAAAATGTGCTCTGACCCCGAATTTATGAAATGTGCTAAGGGAAGTAGAATTTTTACCAGGCGTTTGGCATGCATACGTTTCCGTCGTAGCATCGATGGACCTGCACTCAGCAGGCAATAAAACGACAATCCAACGGAGACAACCATGAGCGTATCGCGTCGCCTGTTCCTGGCCGCCCTCGGCGTGGCCAGCGTGTCCGGCGGGAGCCTGGCCCGGGCCGGGGACCTGCCGCAACCCCTCGTCATTTACGATGACGAATTGAAGAACGGTTTCCAGAACTGGAGCTGGGCCAAGACGCAGTTGTCGGTGCCGGTCGGGAACGGCAAGCCGATCCGCGTCGAAGGCGAGCCGTGGAGCGCGCTTGCGCTGCACCATGAGCCGTTTTCCACCGAGGGCTACAGCAAGCTGACCTTCGTCATCAACGGCGGCATGAACGGCGGCCAGACGCTGATGGTCAAGGCCATGGCCGACGGCAAGGCGATCGAGGCCGACTTCGCCATCCAGCTGAAGGCGAAGACGTGGGCCGCCGTCGAAGTGCCGCTGAAGGACATCAACGCGGCCGGGAAGATCATCGACACCCTCATCTGGCAGGGCCAGGGCGCCGCCTACCCGGGCTATTACATCACGCGCATCCAGCTCGAGTAAGCCCGCCCTTTACGGCAGCTCGCCGCCCGAAAACGGGTCGATCGAGTACGGGTACACGGTGCCGAGGAACCCCGGCTGTGCGCGCACGTCGGCAATCCAGCGGACAATGCCGGGATAGTCCGACAGCGCCAGCCCGGCGTCGTCGGTCCGGTGCACGTACGCGAACAACGACATGTCGGCGATCGTGTATGCGGCGCCCGCGATGAAAGTACGCGTTTCCAGTTCACGGTCGAGGATCGCCAGCGCCCGGCACGCGACGCGGCGCAGGCGGTCGACCAGCGCCGGCGCGCGCCGTGCCAGCTTGCCCGTCAGCGTCCAGTGGCGCAGCGTCGCGATCGACGCCACGTGGTCTTGCTCGAACGACAGCCACTGCTGCACCTTCGCCTGCCCGAACGGATCGGAAGGCAGATACGGCGTGCCGTGCGCCAGGTACGTCAGGATGGCGCTCGACTCGGCCAGCGTGCGGCCGTCCTCAAGGCGCAGCGCGGGCACGGCGCCGGTCGGGTTCACGGCCAGGAAGTCCGGGCGCTGGCCTTCGCCTTCGAAGATGCGCACGATCTCCGTGCGGCAGGGGATGTCGAGATGGTTCAGCAGCAGGCGGATTTTCCAGGCGTTCTGCGAGGGCAGGTAATCGTACAGGGTAAGCATCGTTGGTCTCCTTGAGCCGGACCACGATTGGACCACCGTACGACACGCCGTACCCTCCGGTTCTTGCCATCGAACCGATGGCACCGCGATTGACCACATTGTAAATTTCGATACACTCTGTTTCTTGCTAATGAGCCGTACCCCGGTTCATCCACAACGACAACGGAGACCCCGATGCGCCTGCGCCACAAGCAACCAAGGCACACCCTGATCGCCCTGGCCCTCACCACCGCCACGGCCCACGCCACCACCGTCATCGACAACGCCAACGGCTACACGCTGAACGCGAAAGGGGACGTCATCCAGTTCGCGTCGCTCGCGTTCGACGACGCCGGCCGCATCCTCGCCGTCGGCACCGCCGCTGAAGTCGGCGCGAAGGCCCCGCAGGCGAAACATGTCGACATGGCCGGCCGCACCGTGCTGCCGGGCCTCATCGATGCGCACGGCCACGTGTTCGGCCTGGGCGAGATGCTGACGCAGCTCGACCTGTCGGCCACGACGTCGCTGCAACAGGCGCTGGCCGCCATCGGCGACTACGCGCGCGGCAACGCAAAGGCCGCGTGGGTGCGCGGGCGCGGCTGGAACCAGGAGAACTGGAAGCTGGGGCGCTTCCCGACGGCGCAGGAACTCGATGGCGTCGTGGCCGACCGGCCGGTCTGGCTGGAACGCGTCGACGGCCACGCGGGCTGGGCCAACGGCCGTGCGCTGGCGCTGGCCGGCATCACGGACAAGACGCCGGACCCGGTCGGCGGCAAGATCGTGCGCGATAGCGCAGGCCATGCGACGGGCGTGCTGGTCGACGCGGCGCAGGCGATGATCCAGAAGGTGCTGCCGCAACCGACGGAACAGGAAGCGCGCACGATGCTCGACCGCGCGCTGGGCACGATGGCCAGCGTCGGCCTCACGAGTGCGCACGACGCGGGCGTCAACGTCGCCCAGGACCGGCTGTACCGCGACTACGCGGACCACGGCAGGCTGACGGCGCGCATCTACGCGATGATCGGCGGGACGGGCGCCGACTTCGACCAGCTGGCGAAGAGCGGCCCGCTGAACACGTACGGCCACGACATGTACGCGCTGCGCGCCGTGAAGCTGTACGCGGACGGCGCGCTGGGCAGCCGCGGCGCCGCATTGCTGGCGCCGTACACGGACGATCCGCATTCGCACGGCCTGCTGTTCCACTCGAACGGCGAGATCGACGCAATGATCGCCAAGGCCATGAAGAAGGGCTACCAGGTCAACGTGCACGCGATCGGCGATGCCGGCAACCGCCAGATCCTCGACACGTTCGCGAAGGAGATCCCGGCCAACCGCGGCCAGGCGCTGCGCCACCGCATCGAGCACGCCCAGGTCGTGACGCTCGCCGACATCCCGCGCTTCAAGCGCATCGGGATCATCCCGTCGATGCAGCCGACGCATGCGACGTCCGACAAGAACATGGCCGAGCAGCGCATCGGCCCCGAGCGCATCAAGGGCGCGTACGCGTGGCGTACGTTCCTCGCACAGGGTTCGCGCATCGCGTGCGGCTCGGACTTCCCGGTCGAGGCGCCGAACCCGTTCTTCGGCATCCACGCGGCCGTCACGCGCCAGGATGCAAACGGCAACCCGATCGCCGGCTGGTATCCCGAGCAGGAGATGTCACTGAAAGAAGCCTTCCGCTGCTTCACGCTCGACGCGGCATACGCCGGCCACCAGGAAAAGACGCTTGGCTCGCTCGAAGCGGGCAAGTACGCGGACTTCATCGTCATCGACCGCGACCTCTTCAAAATCTCGCCATACGACATCCACCAGATCGGCGTGCTCGAGACGTGGGTTGGCGGCCGCCAGGTGTATCGCAAGCCATGATGAAAGCTCTCGTCGCCGTTCTCGCATTCGTGGCCGTTTCCCCGGCCTGGGCGCAGTCTTATGCCCGCATGGTCGTCATTGTCCCCAAGCCCGGCCAGGTCGAGGCGTTCGAAAAGGGCTACGAGCGCCACCTCCAATGGCACAAAGGCGTCCAGGATCCGTGGACGTGGTATGGCTGGACCTTCGTGCTGGGCAACCGCATCAACCGGTTCATGGACGGCACGTTCGGCCACGCGGCCGCCGACTTCGACGCGGCCGTGCAGCCGGCGGCCGACGCCGCCGACAACAACGTGAACGTGGTGCCGCACGCGGACTTCGCCAGCCACGGCATCTACCAGCGCATGGACGCGATGAGCGCGGGCGAGCCGCTGCCGGATACGTCGCCGTTCCTGTCCATGACGACTTACCACATCCGTCCCGGCCAGGAAGCGGCGTTCGAGCAGGCCGTCGCACGCGCACGGGGCGCATCCCGCCAGACGTGGTACCGGCTGCAGGCGGGCGGCGAGGCGCCGCAGTATGTGCTGATGCGCGCCGTGCCGTCGTTCGGTGCGGCTGCCGTGCTGGGGACGCCGTACACTTTGTCCGGCCTCGTCGACCGGGTCGATAACGAATTGCTGCGCTATCGACCCAACCTCAGTTATCGCCCTTGACGAAGTTGTATAGACAACCTAGACTTCCTGGCATGCCCATCGAGGAGTCCGTCATGACCAAAGACCCGCGTTTCGATCCCACCCGCGTCATCCGCGCCCCGCGCGGCAGCGAGCTCACATGTAAAAGCTGGCTGACCGAGGCGGCCTACCGCATGTTGCAGAACAACCTGGATGCCGAGGTGGCGGAAAACCCGCAAGGCCTCGTCGTCTACGGCGGCATCGGCCGCGCGGCGCGCGACTGGGCCTGCTTCGACCAGATCCTCGCGTCGCTGCGCGATCTCGACGACGACCAGACGCTGCTCATCCAGTCCGGCAAGCCGGTCGGCGTGTTCCAGACGTACCCCGACGCCCCGCGCGTGCTGCTCGCGAATTCGAACCTGGTGCCGAAATGGGCCACGTGGGAGCATTTCAACGAGCTCGATCGCAAGGGCCTGTTCATGTACGGCCAGATGACGGCGGGCAGCTGGATCTACATCGGCACCCAGGGCATCGTGCAGGGCACGTACGAGACGTTCGCGGAAGCCGGCCGCCAGCACTTCGGCGGCGACATGGCGGGAAGGTGGATCCTGACGGCGGGCCTCGGCGGCATGGGCGGCGCGCAGCCGCTGGCCGCGACGTTCGCCGGCGCCGTGTCGCTGAACGTGGAATGCCAGCAGAGCAGCATCGACTTCCGCCTGCGCACCCGCTACCTCGACAAGCAGGCCAAGGACATCGACGAGGCACTGGCCATGATCCGCGACCACAAGGTGCGCAAGGAGGCCGTCTCCATCGGCCTGCTGGGCAACGCCGCCGACGTGCTGCCGGAACTCGTGCGCCGTGCGAAAGAGGGCGGCCTCGTGCCGGACCTCGTGACGGACCAGACGTCCGCCCACGACCTGATCCACGGCTACCTGCCGCGAGGCTGGACCGTCGAGCAGTGGCTCGCGGCCCAGCGCGACCCCGCGCAGCACGCGGCGCTGAAGCAGGCCGCGGCCGAATCGTGCGCCGTGCACGTGCAGGCGATCCTCGACTTCAAGGCGATGGGATCGTACGCCGTCGACTACGGCAACAACATCCGCCAGGTCGCGTTCGACGAGGGCGTGAAAAACGCGTTCGACTTCCCCGGCTTCGTCCCGGCGTACATCCGTCCGCAGTTCTGCGAAGGCCGCGGTCCGTTCCGCTGGGTGGCGCTGTCAGGCGACCCGGAAGACATTTATAAAACCGACGCGAAGATCAAGGAGCTGTTCCCTCAGCATACGCGCGTGCACCGCTGGCTCGACATGGCGCGCGACCGCATCGCGTTCCAGGGCCTGCCGGCGCGCATCTGCTGGCTGGGCCTCGGCGAGCGCCACGTGGCCGGCCTCGCGTTCAACGAGATGGTGCGCACGGGAGAATTGAAAGCGCCGATCGTGATCGGGCGCGACCACCTCGACACCGGCTCCGTCGCGAGCCCGAACCGCGAAACGGAAGCCATGCGCGACGGCACCGACGCCGTGTCCGACTGGCCGCTGCTGAACGCCATGCTGAACACGGCCGGGGGCGCGACGTGGGTGTCGCTGCACCACGGCGGCGGCGTCGGCATGGGCTATTCGCAGCACGCGGGTGTCGTCATCGTGGCGGACGGCACCGAGGCGGCCGAGAAGCGCCTGGCCCGCGTCCTCGTCAACGATTGCGCGTCGGGCGTGATGCGCCATGCGGATGCCGGCTACGAACTCGCGATCGAGACGGCCAAGCGTTTCGGCCTGCGCCTCCCGATGATCAAGTAATACAGAATACAGCCACCATGACTCAAGACCATCACCTCATCCTGCAACCGGGCGCATTGTCCCTGAACGACCTGCGCGCCGTCTGGGGCGCGCACGGTCCGCTCACGCTCGCGCCGGAAGCCCATGCCGCCATCGAGACGTCGGCCGCCACCGTGCAGGCCATCGTCGCCAAGGGCGACCCCGCCTACGGCATCAACACGGGCTTCGGCATCCTGGCCAAGCGCCACATCCCGCAGGCCCAGCTCGAGCAGCTGCAGCAGAACCTGATCCTGTCGCACGCCGTCGGCACCGGAGAACTCCTGCCGGACCACGTCGTGCGCCTGATCCTGCTCACCAAGATCGGCAGCCTCGCCCGCGGCTATTCCGGCGTGCGGCCGCTGATCGTCGACACGCTGATCGCCCTGTACAACGCCGGCATCATGCCCGCGATTCCGTCGCAGGGTTCGGTCGGCGCGTCCGGCGACCTCGCGCCGCTGGCGCACATGACCCTCGCGATGCTGGGCGTCGGCCAGGTGCGCATGCGCGGCGAGTTGATGGACGCGCGCGCCGCGCTGGACGCGGCCGGCATCGCCCCGGTCGTGCTGGCCGCGAAGGAAGGACTTGCGCTGATCAACGGTACGCAGGTGTCGACGGCACTGGCCCTGAACGGCCTGTTCCTGGCCGAACGCCTGCTGGAAGCGGCGATGGTGTCGGGCGCGCTGTCGCTGGACGCCGCCCGCGGCAGCGACGCCCCGTTCGACCCGCGCGTGCACGAAGTGCGCGGCCAGCCGGGCCAGATCGCGGCGGCGAAGATTTATCGTCAACTCGTCGCCGGCAGCGCGATCCGCGCGTCGCACCTCGTCGGCGACGAGCGCGTGCAGGATCCGTACAGCCTGCGTTGCCAGCCGCAGGTGATGGGCGCCGTGATGGACCTCATCGCCCAGGCCGGCCGCACCCTCCTGATCGAATCCAACGCCGTCACGGACAATCCGCTCGTGTTCCCGGACTCCGGGGAAGTCATTTCCGGCGGGAATTTCCACGCGGAACCTGTCGCATTCGCGTCCGACATCCTGGCGCTGGCCATCGCCGAGATCGGCGCGCTGGCCGAGCGCCGCATCGCGCTGCTGATCGATTCAACCTTGTCCGGCCTGCCGCCGTTCCTCGTGCGCGAGCCGGGCGTGAATTCCGGCTTCATGATCGCGCACGTGACGGCGGCCGCGCTGGCGTCGGAAAACAAGTCGCTGGCGCATCCGGCCAGCGTCGACAGCCTGCCGACGTCCGCCAACCAGGAAGACCACGTCAGCATGGCAACGTTCGCGGCGCGCCGTCTCGGCCAGATGGCGCACAATACGGGTGTCATCGTCGGCATCGAGCTGCTGGCGGCGGCGCAGGGGATCGAATTCCACCGCCCGCTGACGAGCTCCAGCCACCTGGAACATGTCCATGCAAAATTGCGCGAGCACGTGCCAGCGTTCGACGAAGACCGGTTCTTCGCGCCGGACATCGAGGCGGCGCGCCGGATGGTGATGGAAGGCGAGCTGTCGGCCGCGTGCAAGGACTTGTTCGCCGCACTCCACTGAAAGGACGGGAGTCACGATGGATTTCAGGTTCAAGCCGGGTTCCGTGCCGCTGCTGCTGTCGATGCCGCATGCGGGCACCGACATTCCCGACGACATCGCGGCGAACATGGCGCCATGCGCGCTGGTGAGGGCCGACACGGACTGGCACCTGCCCGACCTGTACGCGTTCGCGGACAGCATCGGCGCATCGACCCTGTCGGCGCGCTGGTCGCGCTACGTCATCGACCTGAACCGGCCGCCCGAGGACACGAATCTGTACCCGGGCCAGGATACGACGCGCCTGTGCCCCGTCGACACGTTCGCGCGCGAACGGTTATACCAGGACGGCCGCGAGCCGGACGCCGGCGAGATCGAGCGGCGCCTGGAGCGCTACTGGCGCCCGTATCACCAGCAACTGCGCGCGGAACTCGATCGCCTGCTCGCGCTGCACGGGCAGGTGGTGCTGTGGGACGCGCATTCGATTGCGTCCGTCGTGCCGCGCTTCTTCGACGGCCGCCTGCCCGACCTGAACTTCGGCACGGCGGACGGCCGGTCATGCTCGCTGCAGCTGCAGGGCGAGATGATGCGCGTGGCCGGCTCCCAGGACCTGTTTACGTTCGTCTTCAACGGCCGCTTCAAGGGAGGCCACATCACGCGCTTCTACGGGATTCCTTCCGCCGGCGTGCACGCGATCCAGCTCGAAATGTGCCAGTCCCTGTACATGGACGAGGCGCCGCCGTTCGACTACCAGCCCGAGGCCGCCGGCAAGGTGCAGCCTCTGTTGCGTGAATTGCTGGAGTCTGCGATCGGCTGGGCGCGCGCCGGAGGACACGCAGGAGGACGCCAATGAGTGCCCTGTTCGCGCGCCACGCGCTGCTGGCCGGCGGCTGGGAGCGGGACGTGCTGCTCGAATGGGACGTGCGCGGCGACATGACGAAGGTCGCGCCGGAAGCGTCGCCGCCGCTCGGCGTGGCGCGCGTCGATTACGTCCTGCCGGGCATGATCAACCTGCATTCGCACGCGTTCCAGCGAGCCATCGGCGGGTTGACCGAAAGGGCAGGCAGTAGCCCCGACAGCTTCTGGACCTGGCGCGACCTGATGTACCGCGTCGCCAACCGCATCACGCCCGAGCAGATGGAAGCCGTGGCCGCGCAGCTGTACGCCGAATGCCTGCGCCACGGCTACACGGCCGTCTGCGAATTTCATTACGTGCAGCGGGCGCCGGGCGGCCATGTCTACGGCCATCCGGCCGAGACGGCGCAGCACATCGCCCAGGCCGCGCACGAATCCGGCATCGGCATGACGCTGCTGCCCGTGATGTACGCTTACGCAGGCTTCAACGACACGCCGTTACGCCAGGACCAGGAACGCTTCCGCACGGACCCGGCCCAGGTGCTGCGCATCGTCGAAGCACTGGAACCCTTGCGCGGGCCGCAGCTGGAAGTGGGCGCGGCGCCGCATTCGCTGCGCGCCGTGTCGGCGGGCCAGTTGCGCGAACTGGCGCAGGGGCTGCCGGCCGGGCGGCCGCTGCACATCCACATCGCCGAGCAGCAACTGGAGGTGGCGCAGTGCCTGGAGGCGACCGGCATGCGCCCGGTGGATTACCTGATGGAGCAGGTAGACGTCGACGCGCGCTGGTGCCTCGTGCACGCGACGCACCTGTCGGACGGGGAACGCGACCGCATCGCGGCCAGCGGCGCCGTCGCGGGCCTGTGCCCGACGACGGAAGCGAACCTGGGCGACGGCCTGTTCCCGCTGGCGCCCTATATCGCGGCGGGCGGACGCTTCGGCATCGGCAGCGACAGCCACGTGTCGCAGAGCCCCGTGGAAGAACTGCGCTGGCTCGAATACGGCCAGCGTCTCGCCCACCAGCGCCGCAATATCGCCGTCCGTGGCGAGGAACGCGACGTCGGCGCCTTCCTGTGGCAGCAGGCGCTGGCGGGCGGCGCGCAGGCGGCAGGACGCCGGCTCGGCGTGCTCGCGCAGGGCCGGCGCGCCGACCTGCTCGTGCTGGACAGCGCGCACCCGAACCTGGACGGCGTGCCGCCGCAGGAGGTGCTGGGCCGCTTCCTGTTCTGCGGCAACGACAATCTCGTGCGCGACGTGCTGGCCGGCGGCCACTGGGTCGTGCAGGGCGGCCGCCACAAGGCGCAGGACACGATCGCGCAGCGCTACAAGGCCGCAACGCGTACACTGCACGCACATTGATGCCAACGACGAAGGGGTGCAAGCCATGACGATGCTCATTCCGTATGCGAACCTCGAACCCGTGTCGTGGAAGAACGGGGGCGGCAGCACGACCGAAATCGCCGTGTTCCCACCGGACGCGGGCTTCGACGACTTCGACTGGCGCGTGAGCCTCGCCACGATCGCGAACGACGGCCCGTTTTCCATGTTCCCCGGCGTCGAGCGCACGCTGGTGCTCGTCGACGGCCCGGGCATGACGCTCGACATCGACGGCACGCCCACGCTGCTGTCGAAGGGCGAGCCGGTCGCCGCGTTCGACGGCGAGTCGCGCGTGGAGGCCAAGCTGAACCGCGGCGCCAGCACCGACTTCAACGTGATGACGCGGACGGACCGCTGCTGGCACCGCTTCGGCCGGCGCCGGCTCGACGGCGACTCGACGTTCGTCGCGCGTGCCGACGTCACCGTGCTGTTCCTGGCCGAAGGCGACAGCCTGGAACTGTGCAGCGACGACCAGCGCATCAACCTCGTGCGCTTCGACGCCGTCGTGCTCGACCCGGACACGAAGTGGAAGCTGCGCGCGGAGCAGGGCGCCATCTTCATCGTCGACATCCATTACTACGACGACGAGGACGACCTCGACAACGAGGACGGCATGTATGAGTGAAGCCGTCGACGTCCTGTACGCGAACGCGCGCGTCGCGACGCTGGCGGACGGCTACGGCATCATCGACGACGGCGCCGTGGCCGTGCGTGGCGGACGCATCGCATGGGTCGGGCCGCGTGCCGAGGCGCCGCAGGCCTTGTCCGTTCACGATTGCGGTGGATTGTGGCTCACGCCGGGCCTCGTCGACTGCCACACGCACGTCGTCTACGCGGGCAACCGCAGCGACGAATGGGAAGCGCGCCTGAACGGCGCGACATACGAAGACATCGCGCGGGCCGGTGGCGGCATCATGTCGACCGTGCGCGCCACCAGGGCGGCATCGGAGGACGACTTATTGAAAGCCAGCCTGCCGCGCATCCGCGCGCTGCTGGCCGAGGGCGTGACGACGCTGGAAATCAAGTCCGGCTACGGCCTCGATCTCGAATCGGAAGCGAAGATGCTGCGCGTGGCGCGCCGCGTGGGCGAACTGCTGCCGGTGACGGTCCGCACGACGTTCCTCGGCGCGCACGCGCTGCCGCCCGAGTACGCGGGCCGCGCGGACGATTACATCGACATGTTGTGCAGCGAGATGCTGCCGGCGCTGGCCGCGCAGGGTCTCGTGGATGCCGTCGACGCGTTCTGCGAGCGCATCGGCTTCTCGCACGACCAGACGGCGCGCGTGTTCGACGTGGCGCGGCGTCTCGGCCTGCCCGTGAAGCTGCATGCGGAGCAACTGTCCGACCAGGGCGGGGCCGCGCTCGTGGCGCGCCATGGCGGACTGTCGGCCGATCACCTCGAATGGCTGTCGGAGGAGGGCGTGGCCGCGATGGCGCGCGCGGGTACCGTCGCCGTGCTGCTGCCGGGGGCGTATTACTTCCTGCGCGAGACGCGCATGCCGCCGCTTGCCCTGTTACGCGACGCAGGCGTGCCGCTGGCCGTCGCCACCGACTGCAATCCGGGCACGTCGCCGATGACGTCCCTGCTGCTCGCGATGAACATGGCGTGCACGCTGTGGCGCCTGACGCCGCTGGAAGCCCTGCGCGGCGCGACCGTCAACGCGGCGCGCGCGCTGGGCCTCTCCGGCACGGGCACGCTGGCGCCGGGCCAGCGCGCCGACTTCGCGTTGTGGGACATCGCCCGTCCGGCCGACCTGGCGTATGCGATCGGCGCGAACCCGTGCCGGGGCGTCGTCCGGGCCGGCGTGTGGCGCGATCAGGTATCCTGACGGCTCATCCACCACGCCACCGGAAACCGCATGCTGAGATTTGCCATGCTGGTGCTCGCCTGCGCCGGCATCCTGTCGTCCGTCCACGCGGAGGAACCCCTGCGCGTGGGCTCCAAGCGCTTCACCGAGTCGTACATCCTGGGCGAGATCCTCACCCAGACCGCGGCGCGCACCGGGCCGGCCGAACATAAGCAAGGCCTGGGCAACACGGCCATCGTGCTGGGCGCGCTGCGTTCGGGCGCCATCGACGTCTACCCGGAATACCTGGGCACCATCGATCTCGAAATCCTCAAGAATCCGCAGCCGACGTCGCTCGACGCGATGCGCGCGGCGCTGCGGCCGCTGGGCCTCGGTGTCGCCGTGCCGCTGGGGTTTTCCAACGGTTACGCCCTGGCCGTACGCGGCGATGCCAACGTGCGCCGCCTGTCCGACCTGGCGGCGCATCCGGAAATAAAAATCGGGCTGTCGCACGAATTCCTGGGCCGCGCGGACGGCTGGCCGGGGCTCGCGCGGCGCTACGGCCTGGTGCAGCAACCGCGCGGTCTCGATCACGGCATCGCCTATGAGGCACTGGCGCAGCGCCAGGTCGACGCCATCGACATCTATTCGACCGACGCCAAGATCCGCCAGTACGGTTTGCGCGTGCTGGACGATGACAAGCACTATTTCCCGCGCTACGACGCCGTGCTGCTGTACCGGCTCGACGTGCCGCAGCGGTTCCCGCAGGCATGGCGTGCCATCGAACAGCTGGAAGGCACGATCAAGGCGGACGACATGATTGCGATGAACGCGGCGGCCGAGCTGGATGGGCAGCCGTTCCCGGCGGTCGCACGCGCGTGGTTATCCCACGATGCCCAGGCCACGGTCCGCGACGGCCTCTTCGCCAAAACTTTCGGCAATGGTTTCATGAACCTTGCACGCCAGCACCTGCTGCTGGTCGTGCTGGCCGTGCTGCTGGGCTGCATCGCCGGCATTCCGCTCGGCATTGTGGCCGCGCTCGTGCCGCGCCTGCGCCAGGCCGTGCTGGCGGTGGCGGGCGTCCTGCAGACCGTGCCGTCGCTGGCGCTGCTCGCGATCCTGATCCCGTTGCTCGGCCGCATCGGCACCGTTCCCGCGCTCGTCGCCCTGTGCGCCTACGCGCTGCTGCCCATCGTGCGCAATACGTGCACGGGGTTGCTGCAGGTGCCGTCCGGCCTGCGCACGGCAGCGCTGGCACTGGGGCTGACGCGGCGGCAATCGCTGGTCGAGGTCGAGCTGCCGCTGGCCATGCCGACGATCCTTGCCGGCGTGAAAACGGCCGCCGTGATGAGCGTCGGTACGGCAACCATCGCCGCCTTCATCGGCGCCGGCGGCTTCGGCGAACGCATTACGACGGGCCTCGCGCTGAACGACAACGACATGCTGCTGGCAGGCGCGATCCCGGCCGCGTTGCTGGCCTTGCTGACCCAGGCGGCATTCGAACTGTGCGAGCGTCTTCTGGCGCAGCGTCGGCGCTACAGCGATTGAAGTTTGGAACGGGTCGTGGAGATCGCGCGGTGCAGGATGCGTTCCGCGTGGAAGTCGTTTTCGCGCTGGACGGCGATGGCGTGCAGGCTGCGGGTATAGGTGTCGATCCGGGAGCGGAGCCAAACCCGGTAGACCCATCGGGTGATCATTTTCATGTCCATGTCCTCGTGAATGACCACATTGTCCCGCTCGACGCGTTCTTGCATTTGTGATCACTCAATCGGGTCCGGCCCACAAAAATCCAGGTTTCTGTTACCGAGGTAAGCATTTGTAAGGAAGCTGCAAATGCGGCGGTGGGGAGACTATATTGAAGCCGTTGGATTCAAGTCTCCCCTCCCCATCGACGAATGGGTTCACCCGCGGCGCTGCGATGCAGCCCGCGGGTTTTTTCTTGCCTGAATCAGCCTTGGGCCAGCGCTTCCAGCGGCGCGCCCGTGACGCGGCAGATGCGCCAGTCGGGCATGACCTCCGCGCCCATCGACTGGTAGAAATTGATTGCCGGCGTGTTCCAGTCCAGCACCGACCATTCGAAGCGGCCGCAGCCGCGCTCGACGGCCAGGCGCGCCAGGTGCTTCAGCATGCGGCTGCCAAAACCTTTGCCGCGATGCGATTGCCGCACGTACAGATCTTCCAGATACAGCCCACGCTTGGTGAGGAACGTCGAGAAATTGTGGAAGAACAGGGCGAACGTGACGACTTCGCCATCCGCTTCGCCGACGATGGCTTCGCAGGCCGGGTGCGGGCCGAACAGGCCTTCGTGCAATTTCTCTTCCGTCGCCACGACGAGGTGCTCGAGCTTTTCGAACACGGCCAGCTCGACGATCATCGACTGGATGTGGGTGACGTCGGCCGGGGTGGCGGGGCGGATCGCGAAGGTGGTATCAAGAGTCATGGAGTCGTTTCGATGCAATCGTTGAGGTTGACGGAAGCGGTCGGCCTGGCCGCTGGGGCGCGCAGGGCCCAGGCGACGCTGCCCAGGCAGACGGCCATGCCCAGCCATTCGGTGAGGCCGGGGCGGTAGTGTTCGAGCTTGATCGACAGCAGCACGGAGATCACGGGCGTGATCACGCCGATGTACACGGCCTTGTTCGAGCCGATGCGGTTGATCAGCGTGAAGTAGCAGATGAAGGCGACGACCGAGCCGAAGATGGACAGGTGCAGCAGGCCCAGCACGTAGCTGGCCGTGCGCGGGATGATGAATGCCTGGCCCGTCGCGAGGCACCACGCGGCGACCATGCACGTGCCCCAGAACATCGACCAGCCCGTCGTGAGTACCAGGTTGTTCGATTCCTCGCGCACCTTGCCCACGACAATGCTACCGGCCGAGCTGGCGATCGACGCCACAATGCCCAGCGCGAGGCCGAGAATAAAGTGTCCCTGGCCGCCCTGGCCCAGGTCGCTCAGCGCATTGCCGATCGCATGCCAGAACAGCAGCGTGACGCCGGCGATCGCGGCCGCGCCGGCGCCCCACGTGCGGCGCGGGATCGGGGTGCCGAACGCGATGCGCGCGCAGATGGGCGTCCAGAACACCATCAGCGCGAACAGCACGGCGACGAGCGCCGACACGACATATTGTTCGGCGTTGTACGTGCAGACGTACGACACGCAGAAAGTAAAAAAGCCTTGCAGCAGGGTCCAGCGCTGGACGCGCCAGGGCAGTCGCAGCTTGTCGCCGCGCAGCAGGCAGACCGCGAACAGCGTCAGCGACGCGAGCGCGAACCGGTAGACGACCGACACCGCGGGCGGAACTTCACCCAGTTCGAGCGTGATCGCGAAGAAAGTCGATCCCCAGATCAGGGACGCAATGGTGAAGAGGACGTAGGAGGGCATCGCGAAAGTATATCGCGATCCCTCAACTGTCGTGGCCGGTAGCCGATGTCAGTGCGTCACGCGCGTCGTGTAGCCATTGCTGAGCAGCCGCACGCGCTCGCCCGGCCTGAACATCTCGTCGGCCGCCTGCGTGATGGAACGCAGTTCGCCGTTGTCGAGCTTGACGGTGATTTCGAAACCGGGGCGGTTGTTGACCTGGTTCTCGACACGGTTGCCGATGATGCCGCCCGCGACGGCACCGAGGATGCCGACGGCCGCCGAGCCGTTGCCCCCGCCGACCTGCGAACCGCCCAGGCCGCCCAGCGCGGCACCGGCCATCGTGCCGACGCCGGATTCGGGATTCGCGATCGTCACGTTGCGGACGGATTCCACGGTGCCCATGCGCACCGATTGTTCATTCATCGTCTGGTAGCTGCTGTAGACGCTGCCCGAGTTCGACGGGCCCGCGCACGCGGCGAGCAGGGCGGTCAGCGGGACGAGGGCGAGGATGGCGATGCGTTTCATTATTCACTCCAAAGCAATTAATAAGCGACATGGAGGCGACGATACAAAAAACCAAGCACGAACAGCGGACCGATCAGCAGAAAGCGCACGTCGTCGAAGAACGACGGTTTCTTGCCTTCGATCTTGTGCCCGATGAATTGGCCGATCCACGCGACGACGAAGATCGCGATCGACAGCGGCAGCACGGTGAACGGCGGCATCAGCGCCAGCAGGCCCAACATCACGGCGCTCATCAGGAGCATGCCGAACGCGAACGGCGGCGACAGCCGGAAGTAATACACGAGCGCCGCGAGCACTGCCACGACGGTCACCGCCGGGTGGATGCTCCACAGGATGCCCAGCAAGGTGAACACGATCACGGGCACGCACACAATATGGATCAGTTCGTTGGTCGGATTGCGGTGGCTGTCGCTGTACTGGTCGAGCAGCACGTCGATGGTCCGGGGCATCGTAGTCTCCTGTCGTTCTTTTCTTTTCGATTCTACACCCGTGCTTACGCCGCAACCGGGGTGGGCACAGGCGCCCTGGGCACGGCGCCCATGTGCATGTACGGGTTCGCGGCGAACAGTTCGGCCACCCATTCGACGAACACGCGCACCTTCGCGGACAGGTGGCGGTTCTGCGGATACACGACGTGGATCGGCAGCGGATCGCTGCGCCAGTCCGCCAGCACCTGCACCATGCGCCCGGTCGCCACGTGCTTGTCGATCAGGTAGTCCGTCATCTGGATGATGCCGAGGCCCGCCAATCCCGCTTCCACGTAGGCATTCGAATCGTTCAGCGCGATCACGCCGCGCATCGGCACCTCGATGCGTTCGTCGCCGCGGTTGAAGTCCCAGTCGTAGATCTTGCCCGTCTTGGCCGAGAAATAATTCACGCAGCGGTGGCGGTCGAGGTCGCGCGGGTGCTGCGGCATGCCGTGGCGCGCGATGTACGCGGGCGACGCCGCCGTCAGGAAGTTGACGACGCCCACGCGCCGCGCGATCAGGCTCGTGTCGCCCAGGACGCCGCCGCGCACGGCGCAGTCGACGCCTTCCTCGACCAGGTCCACGGGGCGGTCGGAACTGCCCAGTTCCAGCATGATGTCGGGATAGCGCTCGAAGAAGTCGGGCAGGGCGGGCACGAGAATCTCGCTGGAGAGTCCCGTCGGAGAATCGACGCGCAGCCGGCCGCTGGGCGACAGGCGCGTGCGCGACAGGGACTCTTCGGCGTCGCGCACGTCGGACAGGATGCGCAGGCACCGTTCGTAATAGGCGGCACCGTCCGTCGTCACCGTCACCTGGCGCGTCGTCCGGTGCAGCAGCTTGGCCGACAGTGCCGCCTCGAGCGCCTGCACGAGCGTCGACACCGTCGCCTTGGGCAGGTTCATCATCTCGGCCGCCCGCGTGAAGCTGCCGGCGTCCACGACCTGCACGAAAACTTCCATCGCTTGTAACTTGTTCATACTAGATCGGCATCATATAAACGGTGAGAATGCGTGATTGTTCAAAAATCTGAACAATGGATTCGCAATTGAGCTATTTATTAGATTCTAGTCGAAGTTTATAGTGTCGGTACGGTAGCTGATAGTTTCGATATTTGACACACCCAAGGAGAGGATCATGAAAGCGCATCGCGATGGAATCGCGGCAGTGTTCGGGCTGATACTCGGCGTAGTGGCCATGGCAGGCACGGTACTCACCGACGAGTACGCGCATGCGGCCGGTGCCGAGGCACGCGGATACGATGCGCTGTTCCATGTCGTCGCCACGGGCGAACAATGCGATGCGACCGCGATCCCTTCTGTCCTCGTGGCGGCAAACGAGGTCAAAAGCGAGGTGAATCGATGAGCGCAGCGCGCAAGCCGGACGACGGCCATACGCTGGCGGTCCGTGACCTGCAGGTCGTGGGCGCGGAAGGCCCGCTGGCGGCCCGCCTGTACAAGGCCGCCGTCGACGGCAAGCGCGACGTGCTGATCGTGTTCTTCCATGGCGGCGGCTTCGTCGACGGCGACCTGGAAGATGCCGATCCGTTCCTGCGCCACCTGTCCGAGGCGAGCGGTTATCCGGTCGTGCTGTCGTCGACCTATACGCTGGCGACGGTGAAGCCGTTCCCGGCTGCCGCGGAAGATGCGCATGCCGTGCTGCTGTGGGCAAAGAAGAACAAGACGAAGCTCGGCTGGACCGGCAAGCGCATGCTGGTCGCGGGCATCGAGGCGGGCGCGAACCTCGCCGCCGTGTGTACCCTGATGGCGCGCGACCGGGGTGCGCCGCGGCTGGCCGGCCAGATCCTCTTGATGCCGATGCTGGATCCGGGCCTGTCGACCTGCTCGATGCGCGAGATGCCGACCTGTCCCGACAAGGCGAAGGTGTTCGACGAATGCGCCGCCGCCTACCGGGGCTATCTGCCGCACGCGGCCGACCGCAGCCATCCGTATGCATCGCCGCTGCAGTCGAGCCGTTTGAAGAACCTGCCGCCGGCCTTGATCCTGTCGATCGAGGACGACCCGCTGCGCGACGAAGCGGAAGCCTACGGCGGCAAACTGATCCAGTCGGGCGTGCCGACGACGGTCAGACGCCTGCATGCGGCGCAAGCCCTGCAGGAACCGAATGCGCGCGACACGTGTGCCTGTCGGAGCCACGCGTTGAGCGAGATCGCCAACTTCATTGCCGGACTCGACGAGGAAGACGAACCGGCCAGCTGTTGACCTCGTAGTTCTCAGGATTCACCACCAACCATAAATACGTGCCTTCGAGGCACGGGAGACCTGTCTTTTCCTGCAAAAGCCTGGAAAGGACCGTTTTCGTCCAATCATTAAAAGCTAGTTAATAACCGGAGGGCTAACCATGAAAACGATTCAACAATTCCAGATGGCCGTGCGACCCGTCGTGCTGGCGCTGGGCGCAGCCGGCGTCGCGGCCCTGATCGCCGGATGCTCGGATGCGACCGGCAAGGCCGCCGAGGCGCAAACCCAGGCGCAGGCAGGTCCGCCCGTGTCGGCGGCCGCCGTGCTCGAAAAGCCGATCGCCGAAACGCAGGAATTCTCGGGCCGTCTCGAAGCCATCGAGCGCGTCGAGATCCGTCCGCGCGTGTCCGGCTACATCACCGCCGTCAACTTCAAGCCGGGCGCCGAAGTCAAGAAGGGCGACGTGCTGTTCGTGATCGATCCGCGTCCGTACCAGGCCGAAGCCGAGCGTGCCGTCGCGGCCGCCAAATCGGCCCGCGCCAAGGCCGACCTGGCCCGCACGGAACTGGCCCGCGCCGAGCGCCTGCTGGGCGACAAGGCCATCGCGCAGCGCGAATACGATGCGAGCCTGTCGAGCCAGAAGGAACTCGACGCCGCCGCCCGCGCCGCCGAAGCGCAGGCCGAAGCTGCCCGTCTGAACCTGTCGTACACCCGCGTGATCTCGCCGATCAACGGCCGCGTGTCGAAGGCCGAGATCACCCTCGGCAACCTGGTCGACGCATCGGCCGTGCTGACGTCCGTCGTGTCGCTGGACCGCATCTACGCCAGCTTCGACGGCGACGAAGAGACCTACCTGCGCGTCGCCAAGGAGGCACATGACGGCAAGTCGGTGCCGGTCAAGGTGGGCCTCGTCAACGAAGAAGGCTACCCGCACGAGGGCAAGCTGGAATTCGTCGACAACCAGCTCGACTCGCAGACCGGTTCCGTGCGCATGCGCGCCACCTTCGAGAACAAGGACCGCAGCATGGCGCCCGGCCTGTTCGCCCGCGTGCAGATCGGCGGCGGCGAAGCGAAGCCCGCGCTCTTGATCACGGACCGCGCCGTCGGTACGGACCAGAGCCACAAGTTCGTGTTCGTCGTTGGCGCGGACGGCAAGGCCGAGTACCGCGAAGTGAAGCTCGGCCCCGTCGTCGACGGCCTGCGCGTGGTGCGCGCCGGCCTGAAGCCGGGCGAGAAGATCGTCGTCAACGGCCTGCAGCGCGTGCGCCCGGGTGCACCCATCACGGCGCAGGTCGTGCCGATGGTCGCGTCGCTGGCGCCGGCCAAGGACACCAAGATCGCCATGGCGGACACGAAGTAATCCCATAAGACCGAGGGACAAGAACAAATGAACATCTCACGCTTTTTCGTCGACAAGCCGATCTTCGCGGCCGTGCTGTCGGTGCTGGTCTTCGTGGCCGGCCTCATCTCGATCTTCGAGTTGCCGATCTCCGAGTACCCGGACGTCGTGCCGCCCTCCGTGGTGGTGCGCGCCCAGTACCCGGGCGCCAATCCGAAGGTCATCGCGGAAACCGTCGCGACGCCGCTGGAGCAGGAAATCAACGGCGTCGAAAACATGCTGTACATGACGTCGCAAAATACGTCGGACGGCGCGTTGATGCTGACGGTGACCTTCAAGATCGGCACCAACGTCGAGCAGGCCGAGACGGCCGTGCAGAACCGCGTCCAGCGCGCGCTCCCGCGCCTGCCGGACGAGGTGCGCCAGATCGGCGTCACGACCGTCAAGAGCTCGCCCAACATCACGATGGTGGTCCACCTGCGCTCGCCGGACGGCCGCTATGACGACCTTTATCTGCGCAACTACGCCACCCTGAACGTCAAGGACGAACTGGCGCGCATCAACGGCATGGGCGAAGTCCAGCTGTTCGGTTCGGGCGACTACGCGATGCGCGTCTGGCTCGACCCGCAAAAGGTCGCCGCGCGCAACCTGACCGCCAGCGACGTCGTGAACGCGATCCGCGAGCAGAACGTGCAGGTGGCTGCCGGCGTCGTGGGCCAGGGCCCGTCGAAAGGCGCGGACTTCCAGCTGACCGTCAACACGCAGGGCCGCCTGCAGTCGGTCGAGGAGTTCGGCAACATCGTCATCAAGACCAATGCCGACGGCGCGACCACGCTGCTGAAGGACGTCGCGCGCCTCGAGATGGGCTCGAACTCGTACGCCCTGCGCGCGCTGCTGGACAACCAGTCGGCCGTCGCGATCCCGATCTTCCAGGCGCCGAACGCCAACGCGCTGCAGCTGTCGTCCGACGTGCGCGCCAAGATGAAGGAGCTGTCGAAAGATTTCCCGGAAGGCGTCGAATACAGCATTGTGTACGACCCGACCCAATTCGTGCGTGAGTCGATCGACTCCGTGATCCACACGCTGATCGAAGCCGTGATCCTGGTGGCCATCGTCGTCATCGTGTTCCTGCAGACCTGGCGCGCCTCGGTGATCCCGCTGCTGGCCGTGCCGGTGTCCGTCGTCGGCACGTTCGCGGTGATGCTCGCCTGCGGCTTCTCGATCAACACGCTGTCGCTGTTCGGCCTCGTGCTGGCGATCGGTATCGTCGTGGACGACGCGATCGTCGTGGTGGAGAACGTCGAGCGCAATATCGCGAGCGGCCTGAATCCGCATGATGCGACGGTGCAGGCGATGAAGGAAGTCTCCGGCCCGATCATCGCGATCGCCCTCGTGCTGTGCGCCGTGTTCATCCCGATCGCGTTCGTCTCGGGCCTGACCGGCCAGTTCTACCGCCAGTTCGCGCTGACCATCGCCATCTCGACCGTGATCTCCGCGTTCTCGTCGCTGACGCTGGCCCCGGCCCTGTCGGCCGCGCTGCTGCAATCGCACCACGCACCGAAGGACCGCCTGACCCGCATGATGGACGCCGTGTTCGGCCGCTTCTTCGCCGGCTTCAACCGCTTCTTCGGCCGTTCCTCGCATGCCTACGAAGGCGGCGTCAAGGGCGTCCTGAAGCGCAAGAGCGCCGCGCTGGGCGTGTACGTGCTGCTCGCCATCGCCGGCATCTTCATGTTCAAGGCCGTGCCGCCGGGCTTCGTGCCGGCGCAGGACAAGGCTTACCTGATCGGCTTCGCGCAGCTGCCGGACGCCGCCTCGCTGGACCGCACCGATGCCGTCATCCGCAAGATGTCGGACGTGGCCAAGCAGATCCCGGGCGTGGAATCGTCGGTCGCCTTCCCGGGCCTGTCGATCAACGGCTTCACCAACGCGCCGAACGCCGG
>CAMLMV010000064.1 GCA_946481275.1 uncultured Massilia sp. | reverse complement strand
AGTACGACGGCGACGGCAACCTGCGCAACTGGTGGACGAAGGAAGACGGCGAGAAATTCGCGGCGAAAGGCAAGGTTCTGGTTGCGCAGTATGCGGGCTACAGCCCCCTCGAGGGCTACCACCTGAACGGTGAACTGACGCTGGGCGAGAACATCGCCGACAACGCGGGCGCCGTCATGGCCAGCCGCGCCTACAAGATCTCGCTGCACGGCAAGCCGGCGCCCGTCATCGACGGCTTCACGGCGGAGCAGCGCATCTTCATGGGCCTTGCCCAGGCGCGCCGCGGCAAGGCGCGCGACGCCGCCCTGATCGCCCAGGTGAAATCCGATCCGCACTCGCCGTCGGAATTCCGCGTCAACGGCAGCCTGCGCAACCACCCGGGCTTCTACGAAGCGTTCGACGTCAAGCCGGGCGACCGGATGTACCTGGCGCCGCAGGACCGCGTCGTGTTCTGGTGACGCGCCGGCGGCGGCCGGGAGGCTTTACAATCGGGCATCCCATCGAAGGAATGCCCATGCGCCTGACTCTCATCGCCGCCGCCCTTGTCGCCTTTTCGGCTCACGCCCAATCGCAAGTGAAGATCGGTAGCGCCTCGCCGCTGTCCGGTCCCAGCGCGCACCAGGGCAAGGACATCGAGAACGGCGCGCGCCTGGCGATCGACGACCTGAACGCGCAGGGCGCGACGATCGCGGGCAAGAAGGTCAAATGGGTGCTGCAGGCGGAGGACGACGGCAGCGATCCGAAGCTCGGCACGGCGGTCGCGCAAAAGCTCGTCGACGGCGGCGTCGTGGCCGTCGTCGGCCACCTGAATTCCGGCACGACGGTGCCCGCCTCGAAGATCTACAACAGCGCGGGCATCCCGCAAATCTCTCCGGCCGCCACCACGCCGCTGTACACGCACCAGGGCTACAAGACGGCATTCCGCATCGTCGCCAACGACGATCTCGTGGGCCGCGTGCTGGCCCGTTACGCCATCGATACGCTGAAGGCGAAGAAGATCGCCATCATCGACGACCGCACCGCGTTCGGCCAGGGCCTCGCCGACCAGTTCGCGAAGGACGTCAAGCGCCTGAAGGGCGCGGAGATCGTCAGCCGCCAGTTCACCAACGACCGCGCGACGGATTTCAATGCGATCCTCACGCAGATCCGCGCGCGCCGGCCGGACGTGATCTTCTACGGCGGCATGGACGCGACGGCCGGCCCGATGCTCAAGCAGATGCAGGCGCTGGGCATCGCCGCGAAGTTCGTGTCGGGCGACGGCGTGTGCTCGGAAAAGCTGCCGCAGCTGGCCGGCAGCGCGCTCGGCGACGACAAGGTGGTGTGCGTCGTGGCGGGCGGCGTCGACGCGCCGCTGGAGGCGGGCATGGCGGCCTTTGCGGACCGCTACAAAAAGCGCTACGGCATGGGCTTCCAGACCTACGCGCCGTACGCCTACGACGCGACGATGACCTTCGCCGCCGCCATGCGCGCGGCCGGATCGTCCGATCCGGTGAAGTTCCTGCCGGCCCTCGCAAAGATCAGGTACCAGGGCATCACGGGCACCATCGCCTTCGACGCGAACGGCGACCTGCGCGACGCGGCCCTCACGCTGTACACCTACCGCCGTGGCCAGCTGACGAAGCTGCGGGTCGTGCGCGGCAGCGTCGACTGAACGAGCGATGCGCTACCTGGACTTCAGTTCGTGGCAGGCGCTGGCGACGACCTTCCTCGGTCTCGCCGTCTTCACCCTGATCGGCGTGGGCATCCGCGTGCTCATGATGCAGACGATCCAACAGCGGCGCGAGCGCATGAACCGCCAGATCAACGAGCGCCTGCGCACCCTGATCGCCGCCTACCGCACGCTGGGCGGCTCGTTCACGGGCGAGCTGACGGTCGATCCCAAGCATCTGCGCGACCTGCGCGCGGCCGGCCTCGACGCGGGGTCGGACCGCGCGCGCCGCATCCGCGATGCCGTCGAGGCGGCGCTGGCCGACATCCTGCTGCTCGGCACGGAGGAACACTGCCGCCTCGCGGGACAGGCCGCGAGCGACCTCGCGGCGGGACGGCCGATCCACACGGCCGACCTGGTGATCTCGCTGCGCGCCTTCATCCGCGAAGCGCTCGACCTGGGGCCGGTCCCGGACGGCGTCGCGATCCCGCTGCAGGGCCCCACGCGCACGCAGGGCAGCGGTGGCCGCGGCAAAGGGGAGGGCGGCGGCAAGGGCGGTGGAGGCGGCGGCATGGACGGGGGCGGCGGCATGGGCGCCGGGCTGGCGCTGGGCCAGCGCCGCGACGATCACGACCCCGCCGCCTGATGCCGCCCGATGGCGACAAGTGGCCGTCAATCCGTGACGACGTGCCAGACGTTCATCTTCTTGTCGCCTTCGCGGTCGCCCGCCTTCTTGTCCTTCACGAACGTGTACAGCGGCTTGCCCTGGTAGGCGAGCTGCTTGCTGCCGTCGTCGCGCGTGACGGTGGAGTACGGCGCGGACACGGCCGCGTCGCCGGCCTTCACCGGCGGCCAGTTCTCCGCGCATGGGCCGTTGCAGGCGCTCTTGCCGCTGCCGGCGACGTCCTTGTCGAACGTGTAGACCGTCATGCCGTGGGCGTCGACGAGGACGCCGTTCACTTTCTTGACCGGCGCCTGGTCGGCGGCATGGGCGGAGAGGGCGAAGAGGGCGGACAGACAGGCGATACCGAATTTCAGTGCTTTCATGGTAGCTCCTTGGAAGACATCGGTTGTCAGGACTGCCCAGACATTCTAGTCCAGGATGCGGGCTATAATGCCGCTCCTTCCGAAGAGTGTTCCCATGTCCCTCGACTGGTTCGCGCCGGCCCAATGCGTCGGCTACATCGCGTTCGTCCTCGGCGTCGCCTGCGCCATGCAGAAGGACGACCGCCGGTTCAAGCTGTTCATGGCCGGCGAATGCCTGG
This sequence comes from uncultured Massilia sp., assembly GCA_946481275.1. Next base: position 24,401 of record CAMLMV010000064.1, on the reverse strand, counting down.
CCTACATCGTCCACTTCGCGCTGCTCGGTAACCCGACGCCCGTCGCCAGCACGACCATGTCGCTGCTGCGCTCCGTGCTGGCGCTGTACACGCGTTCGGTGTGGGTGGCGGTGGGCGTCGTCGCGATGAACCTCGCCCTGGGCCTGACGCTCGCCACGCGCATGACGGACTGGCTGCCGCTGGGCGCGTCCTGCATCGGCACGCTCGCGCTGTTCCTGTTGCGCGGCATTCCGATGCGCCTCGTGATGCTGTGCGGGACCTTTCTATGGATCGCGAACAACATCATCGCCGGCTCGATCGGCGGCACGGCGCTCGAGATCGTGATGGCGGTCGTGAACGGCACGACGATCTGGCGCATGGCGCGCGCGGCGCGGGTGGCGCAGCCGGCCTGAGGTCCGTCAACGGCACGCGTGTGGCGCGACGCGCGGATCGGGGATAATGGCGCGTCGATTCGTTCGACATACACGTTCACATGGAATTCACGCACGACGACATCAGGCGCCAGTTCGACCCCGGCACGTTTGCCCGGGGCGAGGAGTACGCCCGCAAGGGGCGCGTGATCTCCATCGACATCGAGTTTTCCGGCACGCTCCACGGCGAGGTGGTGGGCAGCGGCGGCAAGACGTACCGCCAGGAAATACGCGTGACGAGCGACAAGCGCGGCGTGCGTTTCCGCGGCGACTGCAGCTGCCCCATGACCCGCAACTGCAAGCACGTCGTGGCCGCGCTCCTGGCCGAACTCGCGCACCGCCCGGTGGATGTACCGGCGGCGGCCGAGCGCTGGCTGCGGCAACTGGCGGCGCCCCGCTTGGGCTCATCTATGTGCTCGCTCCGGACCGCGAGGGCAAGGTACCGGGCCTGCATTCGCACACGGTCCGCCTGCGGCAGGACGGCAGCATCGCCGAAGCCATGCTCGAGACGGATCCGCTGCGGCTGCTCAAGATGCGACCGTCCCACGTGGGACGCGAGCACGACGAGCCGCTGCGCCTGCTGGGCGCGATGCAGGTAAGCCATCACACGCCGAAACCCGCGGGCGCCCTCGGCGCCGCGTTGCTGGAAAAACTCAGTGCCGCAGGCTGGCTGTAGCGCGCGCTCGCTGAAGGCGGCCAGGTACGGCCACCTGGAACGGGTGGCGCCGGGGCCGCGGCGTACGCTGGCGCTCGGCGGGCTGCAGCATGACGCCGACCGTGAGGCCGTGAGCCTGGGCTGGCGCGCGGATGGCGGCCAGCTGCCCGAGCACATGTATCCCACCGACCCTATGGTCTACCTGGACGGTCTCGCGGTCGGCGCGGTGGCGCTGCCGGAACAACTGGCGGCCATCCCGCCGGCGGTCCTCCTGGACATCGTCGCGCAGGCCCCTGCGCTGCGCGGGGAACAGCGCAACGGCGTCGCAGGCCGCATGATCGACCTGGGCCTGGACGGCCTCTTGCCCGCGCCGGCATCGCTCGAGGTGCGCGAGCGGCGCGACATCGCGCCCGTGCCCCACCTCATGCAGGACAGCCTGCAGATACCGACGCGCCGCGACTGGGACTGGCGCGACATTGCCATCCTGACGTTCGACTACGACGGCCTCTCCACGGAAGGCATCGACGAGCCCGTATTACTCAGCGTGCTCGATGGTGGCGTCGACGTGATCGCGCGGCGTCCGGCTTCGCCTTGCCGGCGCCGGACGATCCATTGCTCGAAGACTGGCCGTGCTCGATGCCGAAGGCGGGCTCGCCGCGGCCATCGGCCGGGACGACCTGCAGGTGCTGTTCGCGCAACCCTGGGCCGGCACGCGCGCTTCGTGCATTAGCGTACGGACGCCCGCGTCCGCCTGCGGCATCCTGAACCCGTGATCAATCGCAAACGAAAGGAGTACGATCATGGGCAAATATTTCCTGGCCTGGATCATGGGCGTGCCGGCCATCGTGCTGGTCATCCTGTACCTGTTCTTCCACTGATCGTGGGAACTCGCCGCAACGAATGACAACGCCACCAGCCGGTGGCGTTGTCGTTTCCGGGGCTTACGCCACCGTGATGTTCACGTCGATATTCCCACGCGACATTTTGGAGTACGGGCACGTCGAGTGCGCGGCGTGGACCAGGTCCAGCGCGACGTCGCGCGGCACGCCCGGCAGGCTCACGTTCAGTCGCGCCTGCAGCGAATAGCCGTCGGTGCCGGTGCCGAGGTCGACTTCCGCGTCGACGGCGGTTTCCGCCGGCAGGGCCACGTGCCGGTCGCGCGCGGCGAGGCCCAGCGCGCCGATGAAGCAGGCCGACCAGCCCGCGGCGAACAGCTGCTCCGGATTCGTGCCCTTGCCGTGGCCGCCCGGCGGCGACAGCGTGATGTCGAGACGGCCGTCGTCGCTTTTTGCGCTGCCTTCGCGGCCGCCGGTGGTGCGGGTTTTGCCGGTGTAGAGAACCTTGTCGATCTTGCTCATGATGTATACCTTTCGTTTAGGTGAGTAACTTCGGATTACAGATGGTCGACGGCGATGACGGCATCGGCGAACGCGCGCGGTGCCTCCTGCGGCAGGTTGTGCCCGATGCCGCCCTTGATGAGTTCATGCTTGTACTTGCCGGTGAAGCGCCTGGCGTACGCGGCCGGTTCCGGGTGCGGGGCGCCGTTGGCGTCGCCTTCCAGCGTGATCGTCGGCACGGTGATGGCCGGGAAGGTCGCCAGGCGCCGTTCCAGTTTGTCGTACTTCGCTTCGCCCCGGACGAGGCCGAGGCGCCAGCGGTAGTTGAAGATCGTGATGGCGGCGTGGTCCGGGTTCTCCAGCGACGCGGCGCTGCGGTCGAATGTGCGGTCGTCGAACTGCCATTGCGGCGACGCGGTTTTCCAGATCAGCTTGGCGAAATCGTGGTGGTTCTTCGCGTAGCCGGCGGCGCCGCGGTCGGTGGCGAAGTAGAACTGGTACCACCATTGCAGCTCGGCGGCCGGCGGCAGCGGCTGCTTGCCGCTTTCCTGGCTGCCGATCAGGTAGCCGCTCACGGACACCAGCCCTTTTACGCGTTCCGGCCAGAGCGCGGCCACGATGTCGGCGCTGCGCGCGCCCCAGTCGTAGCCGGCCAGGATCGCCTTGTCGATCTTGAGCGCATCCATCAGGTCGACGACGTCCTGCGCCAGCGCGGCCGGTTCGCCGTTGCGCACGGCCTTCGGATCGAGGAAGCGGGTCGTGCCGTAGCCGCGCAGGTGCGGCACGATCACGCGGTAGCCGGCCTTCGTCAGCAGCGGCACGACGTCGACATAGCTGTGGATGTCGTACGGCCAGCCGTGCAGCAGGATCACGACGGGGCCGTTGGCCGGACCCGCGTCGACGTAGCCGACGTTCAGCACGCCCGCGTTGATCTGCTTGACGGACGAGAAGGCGTCGGCCGTTTGTGCGTGGGCCGGGCCGAGGGCGGCGACGGTGAGGGCGGCTGCGCCGAAGACGTTGCGAAGCGTGCGGGCGATGGACTGGTTCATTTCGATTCCTCCGGTAAATGGTTCAGGTGATCTGCTGTCGTAAATTGCTTATCGCGATAATCATTATGTCGATAACTGTATCCGAGCTTTCCGCGCTTTGCAAGCGCGAAAACCATTATTTCGATAATTATTTTCGACAAGGCGGTATGTCCGAAGAGCCTGCCCGGCTAGAATGCCATTTCGACAATAATGAGGAGACACCATGAAACGTGTGGCGGTAGCCGCCGGATGCCTGCTGGCTTGCGCGGCCCAGGCGGCCCAGGTGACGGACCCGGTGCAGGTCACGGGAGGAAGGATCGCCGGCACGGCGGCCGATGGCGTGAACACATTCAAGGGCGTGCCGTTCGCGGCGCCGCCCGTCGGCCAACTGCGCTGGCGCGCGCCGCAGCCGGTCGTGCCGTGGCAGGGCGTGAAGTCCGCCAACGCCTATGCGCCGGCCTGCGCCCAGACGGCGCAATGGGTGCCGGATCCGAAAAGCGAAGACTGCCTGTACCTGAACGTGTGGGCCCCCGCGCAGACGCAGAAGCAGAAACTCCCCGTGATCGTCTGGATCCACGGCGGCGGCTACTACGGCGGCACGGGCGCCCAGCCCGGTTACGATGGCGCCAACCTGGCGCGGCGCGGCGTCATCGTCGTCACCATCAACTACCGTCTCGGCATCTTCGGCTTCTTCGCCCATCCCGAGCTCACGGCGGAGTCGCCGGACAAGGCGTCGGGCAACCAGGGCATGGAAGACCAGGTCGCGGCGCTGCGCTGGGTGCGGGAGAACATCGCGGCCTTCGGCGGCGACCCGGCGCGCGTCACGATCATGGGCGAATCCGCCGGCGGCGAATCCGTCGCGGTGCTCGTCGCGTCACCGCTGGCGAAAGGGTTGTTCCAGCGCGCGATCTCGCAAAGCGGCAATTTCGCCATGCCGATCGACGCCAGCGAGAACGCCCTGTTCGACCGCGCGGCCGCGGAAAAGACCGGCGTGGCGTTCACCGGATCGGTCGGCGCGAAGAGCCTCGCGGACCTGCGTGCGCTGCCCGCCGCCGCGCTGCAGAAACCGGCGTGGGCGCCGCACCCCATCGTCGACGGCCATTTGCTGCGCGAAGACCTGACGACGACGTACCGTAACCACCGCCACAACGACGTGCCCCTGCTCGCAGGCTGGAATGCGGAAGAGGGCAAGGACCTGGCGCCGGAAATCCTCGGCACGGACAAGTTCACGGCCGCCACCCACAAGGCGCTCGTGGCGAAGCTGCTGGGCCATGCGCCGTCCGCCGCCGTGCTGGCCGCGTATCCAGGGGCGACGGATGCCGAAGCCAGGGCGTCGATCGACAAGCTCACGACCGACTGGTGGGGCTGGCGCACGTGGTACTGGGCGTCGTTGCAGGCGCAGTACGGCAAGGCCAGGCCTTACCTCTACTATTTCACGCACCGGCCGACCGAACCCCTGACACCGTGCGGCTATGGCTGCGGGGCGGGGCATGGCGCCGAGATCCAGTACGTGTTCGACCATCTCGGCCAGGATCCGCGGCCGTGGTCCGCATATGACCGGCAGCTGGCCGCGCGCCTGGCCGACACCTGGGCAAGCTTCGCGCGCACGGGATCGCCGAACGGCAAGGGCTTGCCCGACTGGCCCGCGTTCGACGGCAGGCCGGCGACCATCCTGCGCATCGGCGATGCGGCCGACCTGCAGGCGCGCGGCAAGCTGCCGGATTTTTCGCTGTTCGGGCAGCCGCCCAAGCGCTGATCAAGCGCGGATCTGCGAGGGGCTGAGCCCCAGCAGCCGGCGCATCCAGCGGGCCATGTGGCTCGGATGTGCGAACCCGCAGTCGAGCGCGATCTCCGTGATGCTGTGCCGCCCCTCGAGCAGGCGCAGGCGCGCCCGTTCCACGCGCCGCTCGAGCACGAACCGGTGGACCGGCGTACCGGTCGCCTGTCTGAACAGGGCCTTGAAATGCGACGGGCTGAACCCCGCGACCGCGGCCAGTTCGGCGAGCGTCAGGTCCTGGTCCAGGTGGGCGTCGACATAGTCGATGACGTGGCGCAGGCGCCAGGCGGGCAGCGCCCGTGCCGGTGCGGGCGTCGAAGGCGACTGCAGCGCGACGAGGCGCACGGCCAGCGCCGACGCGAGACTGTCGGCGAACAGCCTGCCGCCGGGGTGGGCGGCATGGTCCTCGGCCTGCATCATCCAGCCGATGCGTTCGATCTGCGGATCGCGGACGTGGATCGCCGGCGCAAGGTCGAAGGTGCGCGCGCCCAGTCCCATGTCGTCGGCCGTGGCGCGCAGGTGCGCGGGCGCGAGCCGCAGCAGCAGCGAGGTGGCCGGCCGGGACAGGGTCCAGCGGGTGCTGGAACCACCGGGCACGACGCAGAACTGTCCATGCAACCGCACGCCCTGCCGCTCGGCCTTGCCGGCCCGGTACGACACCGGCACCGGCGCGCCCAGGTGGAGGCACAGGACGTGGCGCTCGTCCACGGGCGAATCGAACCGGCCCGGCGGCACCGGCGACGTCAGGACGTCGAGGAGCGGCAGCGGGGCCGTCGATGGGCTGGGATAGCAAGAGGGTCGGTCGGTCATCGCATCCTCCGGTACGCGTCTCGCCAATGTACAAGGAAATCATCCGTTCGTGTCCGCGGCCGGCCGCCGGTGCGCGCCGGGACCGGCACGCGCCGCTAGCATCCTTCCATGTCCAACGCATCGAAGGAGAGTCGACCATGAAACGCAGGGATTTCTTGTATGTGACCGCGGCAGCCGTCGTGGCCGGCCGTGCGCAGGCGGCGCAGACGGAGGTGGAACGCTATCGCCGCGCGCGGCGCTACGTCGACCTGCCGTGCGGCCGCATCGCCTGCGTCGAGCGGGGCAGGGGCGCGGCGGCGCTGTTCCTGCACGGCGCTCCGCTCAACGGCTTCCAGTGGCGCGGGGCGATCGACCGCCTGGCGCCGCACCGGCGCTGCATTGCCCCCGATTTCATGGGCCTCGGCTATTCGCAGGTTCCCGAGGACCAGTCGGTAGCACCCGCCGCCCAGGTGGCGATGCTGGCGGCGCTGCTCGATGCGCTGGGCGTCGGCCAGGCCGACATCGTCGCTGCCGACAGCGGCGGCGCGGTCGCCCAGCTGTTCCTGGTCCGCTATCCGGCGCGGGTGCGCTCGATGCTGCTGACGAACTGCGACACGGAACCCAACAGCCCGCCGCCGCTGATCCAGCCGGTGCTCGACATGGCCCGTGCCGGCACGCTGGCCGACGATACGGCGACATGGCTGACCGACGGAAACCTGGCGCGCGCGACGTTCGGCACGGCCGTGTACCACGATCCTGCACTGCTCACGGACGACATCATCGAGTATTACGTGGCACCGCTGGTGAGCACGCCGTTGCGGCGCAGGCAGTACCACGCGTTCCACAACGCGCTGGCGCCGAATCCGCTGGCGGGCATCGAGACGGCGCTCAAACGCAGTACGGTGCCGGTGCGGATGGTATGGGGCGCCAGCGACATCATTTTTCCCATGGCGGATGCCGCTTATCTTGACCGTGTTTTCCCGCGCTCGCAGGGCATACGCCGAGTTCCAAAAGGAAAACTATTTTTTCAGGAGGAATTTCCTGATGTTATTGCGGAAGAGATATTGCAATTATGGCGTGCCGGTTGAGTACAAGAGTTGATTAAAATAATCGATATTTTCCGGGGTTAAATAAGAATATGTACATAATATGAAAGCGTATCGGATATTAGGAGTACATATGTTTTATATGCCATCACCGATTTACCCGATTTAAATGTCGGAGTATTTGACAGTTACAGGATCTATATCGGTAGAATTTTAAAAAATCCATTTTCTTTCAAATAGATAAGTGATTGGCACGGGAATTGCTAAGGTGTCGCAGTGCTTTACGCGCACCTATTACACTTATTCACTTGAAAGGACCACTGAGATGAAATTAAAATTCGCGCTGGCCGCTGCCCTCGCATTCACCGCCATTACCGGCACCGCACACGCCGGCGCCTTTATCAATGGCGGTTTTGAAGCTGGCAATGCAAATGGCTGGACGACTGGCGAAGGGAATCGGAGCGGAGTCGACAATCCAAGCCTGACGCCGGCGACGTTCCTGCCGGGCGGCAGCCTGTACACCGGGCCGGCCACCCGCTCGGCCATCAACGCCGCCGGCACGTCCGATCCGCTGCTGGGCGGATTGCTGGGTTCGACCGTCTATTCGGGCCAGTATTCTTATCGCACGGAAGACACCACGTTCGGCGGTAATGCGTCGGTCCTCAGCCAGAAGGTGACGAATTACACGGAAGCGAACATCTTCTTCGCCTGGAAAGCCGTGCTGGAAAATGGCGGCCACTCCGACGACCAATCGGCCGAACTGCTGATCACGCTGACCGACGACACGACGGGCACGGTCCTGATCAATCGTGTCTACAATGCCGGCGACGGCGGCGGCGGCGTCGACAGCCGTTTCTCCGTCAACGGCGATCTGTTTTATACCTCGGCATGGCAAATCGAACAGCTCGCAATCGATTCGTCGCTGTCGGGCCACGATTTCACGCTGTCGATTCTGGCGGCGGATTGCGAGCCGACCGGCCACACGGGTTATGCCTATATCGACGGTTTCGGTGCCGTTATTCCGCCGGTTAATGTCCCGGAACCGGCTTCGGCCGCGCTGATGCTGCTGGGGGCGGGCGCAATGCTGCGTTCGCGCCGTCGCAAGCAGGCCAAATAAACTGGCATGAATAAACGCCACCTGCGGGGCAATGCCTGTCGCTCAAGGCATTGACCCGCTGGCGCCAGGAGCTAGAACGGATTCACGTGCAACGTGAATCCGTTTTTTATTATGGTTCTCCAAATTGCTGCTCCAACTCGCAAGATTAAATTGCAACACATCACAAATGCGGTCATACTGCATCGGTTGAATTGGTCTGACCACTTTCAACAAATCAGCGATTCCTACGCCAGTTTTGTAAAAACCGGACCGACCAGATAGCGGTAGGGGCGAGGACGGGCGCTGTGCAGCTGTTCTTGGGTACATCAGAGTTCACCATTCCGGAGAAGACATGACGATTTCCAAAAAGCAGTTATGCCAGGCATTTTGTATTGCGGCCGTGTTGGCCGGCACCAGCGCGGGCGTCCATGCGCAAATCTCGTCGCTCGGCGCAACCGGCTGGGCAGCCACCGGCACCAACAACCTGGGCGGGACCGGCACCACCGGCGGCAACGGCGCGGCGGCGGCCAGGATCCATACCGTGTCGACGCGTGCCGGCCTGATCCAGGCCTTGTACGGCAACACGGCCACGATCAAGCCTGACGGCACGTTCAGCGGCACGCTCGACAACAGCAGGAAGATCATCTACATCTCGGGCACCATCAGCCTGAACCAGAACGCGGCCGGTACCGAATTGACGGCCAACAACTACGTGACCTATGCCAACGCGGCCAGCAGCACCTGCGCCGGCTACGGCTACACCACGTTCGACAAGATCTGGAGCGACTACCTGGCCGCCTACAAGCCACCCTACGCGAAGGTGCCGCCGTCGACGGACAAGGTCGAGGCGGCCCGCGCCTGCGCCAGCAACCAGATGAAGAAAACCATAGTCCTGACCGTGCCGTCGAATACGTCGATCATCGGCAACGACTCGACCGCGAAGATCATCCACGGCACCCTGATGATCAGCGGCACGTCGAGCGCGCCGGTCGACAACGTCGTGATCCGCAACGTGGCGTTCGAAGACGCGTTCGACTTCTTCCCGGCGTGGGACCCGACCGATTCCGGCGGGCGCTGGAACTCGAACTACGACACCGTGTCGATCCAGTACGCCACCCACGTGTGGATCGACCACTGCACGTTCTCCGACGGCGCGCGCACCGACGACCAATTCCCGTCCGTGTGGGCCGCCCCGTATGACGGCGACCTCTACCACGTGCAGCACCACGACGGCCTGCTCGACATCACCAAGTCGGCCAACCTCATCACCGTGTCGTACAACCACCTGCACGACCACGACAAGTCGATGCTGATGGGCGGCACGGATACGGCCAGCCTGACGGCGGAAAATCCGGGCGTGCTGAAGACCACGTTCCACCACAATTACTTCCAGAACCTCGTGCAGCGCAAGCCGCGCGTGCGCTATGGCATGGTCCACCTGTACAACAATTACTTCGCCGGCAGCAACAGCGTCACGTTGTATAACTGGATGGTGGGGCTGACGTCGGGGCAGGGCTCGAAACTCTACGTCGAGAACAATGTCTTCAACATCAGCGGCGGGGCGACGGCCGGCGACACGATCGGTGCGTCGGTCTCGTCCGGCAGTGCGCTGACCCATTGCGCGGCCCTGTCGGGCATGAGCACGGTGCGTTGCTCGCCCTATATCTTTGACAGCGGCAACCTGCTCAACGGCGCGCCCGTGAACCTGGGGGCGACGGCCCACAGCGCCAATTCACTGGTGACCGTCACGTCCACGCCCTGGTCGTCGGCCAGCAATCCGGCAGGGACGCCGTCGGCGACGCCGGCCAGCTATTACAGCTATTCGGTGGATGGTACGGGCAATCTCGCCACTGCGGTACCGGCCGCGGCCGGCGTCGGCAAGCTGTAGCTCAAGTGCCCGCAATGGCACGCTGTGCGGCTTTGCTGAGCGAGCTGAACGCTTTCTGATACGACCACTCGACCAGTTCCGTCAGATACGCAGAAGGGAAATGTTCGACCTCGACGATCGTTACCCAGTGAAAACGTCCCATGTAGCGGGCTGGCTTCACCCCGGGAATGTCTGTCAGTTCCACAAAACGGTCGGTCGAGACTTTCGTGCTGAAGCGCCATTTCTCCGGCTCGCTTGTCTTGAAATAAGCGAAGTTCTTTCCGCCAACGGCGTACGCAAGAACGTTCGTGGGCGCGCCATGCAGCACTTCGGTCGCGCCCGCGAATCCCCGGCAAAATGATTTCAGCTCTTCGACGTTCATGATTTCCCGCTCGAGAAACAAAAACGCCAACCTGCATGGGTTGGCGTTTCGTTAAATACTGCTGAATTCTTTGGTGGCCCGGGGCGGAATCGAACCACCGACACAAGGATTTTCAATCCTCTGCTCTACCAACTGAGCTACCAGGCCAAAGGAGGCATGATTATAGCGACGGGTTTGCGAAGCTGCAAGTCCTGTCGAGTACTTTCTGGAAGAGGGTAGGACAAGATGCCCGTCCCGTTCGCCGGAAGCAGGCCACGGTGAAGAGTCTATAATGTTCATTATGAGCACACAGACCACTTCCTCCGCACCTCATCGCAACGTCGCGCGCCGCAGCGACATCTGTATCGTGGGCAATGGCGCCATCGCCAAGACGGCAGCGCTGGGCCTGTCGCAGGCCGGGCACAGCGTCACGCTGCTCGTGCCGCCCGCGCGGCCCGAGGCACAGGATACGCCGGCCGCGTCAGGCGAGAAGCCCTGGGACGTGCGCGTGTATGCGCTCAACCACACGGCGCATACGTTGTTGTCGTCGCTGAAAGTCTGGGGCGCGCTCGACATGGCACGCGTGGCGCCCGTCGACGCCATGGACGTGCAGGGCGACGGGGAGCAGGGCGGCCATCTCGGTTTCGACGCGTTCGGCGCCCATGCCGGGGCGCTCGCGTGGATCGTCGAGGACAGCAACCTGAACCAGGCGCTCGACGCGGCGCTGCGCTTCGCCCAGAACGTCGAGACCGTCGCCGGACGGGCCTGCCGCATCGTGAGCAGTGCGGAGGACGTCGAGGTCGAGCTGGAAGACGGCAAGGTGCTCGCCGCCCAGCTGCTGGTCGGCGCCGACGGCCGCGATTCCTGGGTGCGCGGGCAGTGCGACATCGGCATCGATTACCGCTCGTACCACCAGCGCGCCATCGTGGCGAATTTTGCGTGCGAAAAGCCGCATCACAACGTGGCCTATCAATGGTTCACGTGCAAGGAAGGCATCGTCGCGCTGCTGCCGCTGCCGGGGAATAAAGTGTCGCTCGTGTGGTCCGCGCCGGATACGCTGGCCGACACCATCATGAACGAATCGCTGGGCGAGCTGGCGATCCGCCTGGGCGAGTATTCGGAGAACAAGCTGGGCCTGCTGAAGCCGCTGCAGCCGGAAGACGTCAAGGCGATCCCGCTGGCGCTCGTGCGCCCGCATGCGATCACGGCGCCCCGCGTGGCGCTCATCGGCGACGCCGCCCACGCCGTGCATCCGCTGGCCGGGCACGGCATGAACCTGGGCTTCGCCGACATCAATGCGCTGCTCGACACGCTCGCCGCGCGCGACGCCCACCAGGGTATCGGCGACGAGCGCCTGCTGGCGCGCTATGCCCGCGCACGCAAGGAAGACGTGTTGCTGATGCAACTCGCCACGGATGGCCTGGAGCGCCTGTTCGGCGCAAATCTGGAGCCCGTGCGCGTCGTTCGCAATTTAGGATTAAACTTGCTGGATAAGTTGCCTCTGGTCAAGCGACGGCTGATCGCCCACGCGATGGGCAGGTAACGCGGCACATCTTTAAGGAATTCACTCATGGGTAAAACGAAGCTCGCCGTCCTGCTGGCGACCGGCCTGATCACGTCCTGCGTCGGTGCGCAGAACTCGGTCGAGGCGAACATCAAGAAGGCGATCGAACCGCGCCTGGGCGGCGCCAAGATCGAGTCGATCAAGGAAACGCCGTACGCCGGCCTGTACGAACTGCGCGTCGCCGGCGACATCCTGTACACGGACAAGAAAGGTGAGTACCTCATCATCGGCCACGTCTACGATGCCAAGACGACGCGCGACCTGACCCGCGAACGCATCGACGACATCAACAAGATCAAGTTCTCCGACCTGCCGCTGAACGACGCCATCAAGCAGGTCAAGGGCGACGGCAAACGGGTGATCGCCGTGTTCGAAGACCCGAACTGCGGCTACTGCAAGCGCCTGCGCCAGACGACGCTGAAGAACCTGGACAACGTGACGATCTACACGTTCCTGTACAACATCCTGTCGCCGGACTCGTTCGAGAAATCGAAGAACGTCTGGTGCGCGCCGGACCGCGTGAAGGCCTGGGATGACTGGATGATCAACAACAAGCCGGCACCGGCCGCGCCGGCGAACTGCGAATCGCCGAACGAGAAGGTGCTGGCACTGGGCCAGAAGCTGCGCATCACCGGCACGCCGGCGATCTTCTTCTCGGACGGCAGCCGGATCCCGGGCGCCGTCGACCAGAAAACGCTCGAGGCCAAACTGGCCACCCTCAAGCAGTAATCCAGAAGCCCGGCACCGCCGGGTTTTTTACGCGGTAACACAAACCAGAACAAGGGAGACAACATGCTCACACTGAACATCAACGGGCGCGACGTCCAGGTCGACGCCGATCCCTCCACGCCCATCCTGTGGACGCTGCGCGACAACCTGAACATGACGGGCACCAAGTTCGGCTGCGGCGCCGCCCTGTGCGGCGCCTGCACCGTGCACCTGGACGGCCAGGCGATCCGTTCCTGCGTCACGCCGATCTCCGCCGCCGCGGGCCACAAGATCACGACCATCGAAGCGATGGAAACCGACAAGGTCGGCAAGGCCGTGCAGGACGCCTGGGTCAAGCACGACGTCCCGCAGTGCGGCTACTGCCAGAGCGGCCAGGTGATGAGCGCCACGGCCCTGCTGCGCGTGAATAAAAAGCCGACCGACACCGACATCGACAACGCCATGAGCGGCAACATCTGCCGCTGCGGCACCTACCAACGCATCCGCGCGGCCATCAAGGATGCCGCCAGGACGCTCGCGTAAGGAGGTCCGCATGCTATTCGAACAGATCAAGAATGTCGCTCCCGCCGGTGGTGTATCCCGCCGTGGCTTCCTGAAAGCCGGCACGCTCGCCACGGGTGGCCTCGTGCTGGGCTTCGTGCTGCCGGCCGGCGGCCGCTTCGCCCGCGCCGCGGATGCCGCCAAGCCCACCGTCTACGCCCCGAACGCCTTCCTGCGCGTGGCGCCGGACAACACGGTGACCGTGCTGGTCAACCGTCTCGAATTCGGCCAGGGCGTGCACACGGCGCTGCCGATGATGATCGCGGACGAACTCGATGCCGACTGGAGCCAGGTGCGCAGCGAGCTCGCGCCGGCCGCCGACGTGTACAAGGATCCGGCCTTCGGCATCCAGATGACGGGCGGCTCGGGCACCATCGCCCACTCGTTCACGCAATACCGCGAAGTGGGCGCCCGCGCCCGCGCGATGCTGGTTGCGGCCGCCGCGCAGGCGTGGAAGGTGGAGCCGTCGCAGTGCCGCACGGCGAAAGGCGTCGTCTACGGCCCGGCGGGCAAGAAAGCGACCTATGGCGCGCTGGCCGAAGCGGCGATGGCCCTGCCGGTGCCGGAGGCCGTCACGCTGAAGGACCAGAAGGCGTTCCGCTACATCGGCAAGCCGATGCCGCGCCTGGACGCCCGCGCCAAGTCGACGGGCCGCCAGCAGTTCGGCCTGGACGTCAAGCCGGCCGGCACCAAGGTCGCCGTCGTCGCGCACCCGCCCGTGTTCGGCGCGAAGGTGGCGAAGTTCGATGCAGCGAAGGCCAAGGCCGTGCGCGGCGTGGTCGCCGTGCTGGAGATCCCGGTGGACCGGGGCGGCCGCGGCGTGGCCGTCGTCGCCGACGGTTACTGGCCGGCGAAACAGGCGCGCGACCTGCTCGCCATCGAGTGGGACACGAGCGCCGTCGAAAAAGTCGACAGCGGCAAGCAGCTGGCGCAGTTCGCGGAACTGGCGAAGACGCCGGGCGCCGTCGCCCGCAAGGCCGACACGTCCAAGCTCGCGGGCGCCAGCAAGAAAATCTCGGCCGTCTACGAATTCCCGTACCTGGCGCACGCGCCGATGGAACCGATCAACTGCACGGTCGACCTCAAGGATGACGCCTGCACCTTGTGGGTCGGCTCGCAATTCCAGACCATCGACCAGGCGGCCGCCGCCGCGACGGCCGGCCTGAAGCCCGAGCAGGTGACCCTGAACACGATGATGGCGGGCGGCGGCTTCGGCCGGCGCGCCGTGCCGACGTCGGACTTCATCGTGGAAGCCGTCAACATCGCCAAGGCCTATAAGGCCGCGGGCCATGCGGGCCCCGTGAAACTGATCTGGAGCCGCGAAGACGACATCCGCGGCGGCTACTACCGTCCGTCGCACGTGCACCGCGCCGACATCGGCCTGGACGCCGGCGGCAACATCGTCGCGTGGGACCACACGATCGTCGGCCAGTCGATCATCAGCGGTACCCCGTTCGAACCGATGATGGTCAAGAACGGCGTCGACGCCACGATGGTCGAAGGCATGGGCGAGCCGTACGACGTGCCGCTGAACCTGACGGCCCATGCGGTGAAAGCCAACGTGCCCGTGCTGTGGTGGCGTTCCGTCGGTTCCACGCACACGGCGTTCGTGATGGAGACGCTGATCGACGAGGCGGCCCATGCGGCCGGCCAGGACCCGGTCGCGTACCGCAAGAAGCTGATCGACGCGAAGCACGCGCGCCATCACGCGGCGCTGGACCTCGCCGTGGCGAAGTCCGGCTACGGCAGGAAGACGCTGCCGAAAGGGCATGCGGTCGGCGTGGCGCTGCACGAATCGTTCAACACGGTCGTCGCCTACGTCGTCGAGGCGTCCATCGTCGACGGCAGCCCGAAAGTGCACAAGGTCACGGCCGCCGTGCACTGCAACCTGCCCGTCAACCCGATGTCCATCGAAGCGCAAGTGCAGGGCGCGGCGCTGATGGGCCTCGGCACGACGTTGCCTGGTGCGCGCATCACCCTGAAGGACGGCGTCGTCGAGCAGCAGAACTTCGGCGACTACACGGTGGCGCGCATGAACGACATGCCGCAGGTCGATGTGTTCATCGTGCCGTCGCAGGATCCGCCGACGGGCATGGGCGAACCGGGCCTGCCGCCGCTGGCGCCGGCGCTGGCCAATGCCATGTTCAAGCTGACGGGCAAGCGCCTGCGCAGGCTGCCGTTCGACCTGGCGGCGGCGTGAGCGTGTCCCCGGTCGCGCATGTTGTCGGCCTTCTGCTGGCCGCCGGCCGGGGGCGCCGCTTCGATCCGGCCGGGCAGCGCAACAAGCTGCTGCAGCCGCTGGCCGGCGAACCCGTCGTCGTGGCCAGCGCGCGCAAGCTGCTGGCCGTTGTCCCGCAGGTCGTCGCCGTCGTGCCGCCGCTTGACGCCGGGGTGGCCGCGCGGCTGGCCGCGCTCGGGTGCGACGTGACCGTGTGCCCGGATGCCGACAGCGGCATGGCGGCCTCGCTCACGCACGCCATCCGCCATTCGCTGGCACTGCAGCCGCAGGCCTGGCTCGTGGCACTGGGCGACATGCCCTTCGTGGAGCCGGACACGCTGCGCCGCCTCGCGGACGCGCTGGCGGCCGGCGCGGGCATCGCGGCGCCAGTCATGAAGGAGCGGCGGGGCAATCCGGTCGGTTTCGGCGCCGTCCACCTGGATGCGCTGCTGGCGTTAAGCGGTGACGCAGGTGCTCGACGTCTGTTGCAGACGTTTCCCGTGACCGAAGTACCGGTCGACGACCCCGGGATTTTTCGCGACATCGACCTGCCGGCCGACCTGACGGGAGCGTGATCCCAACCGTGTGAACATGCTATTTCTTGAAAAATCCCGTTACACTACGGCGCATTGGAGAGAGATTGTTCACGTCATATGAAAAAAGCACCCCAGAAGCAGCCGCCGGCCATCCAGTACACCATCGTCCCGAAAGACCTGGCCGGGCACCTGTTCAACGTCACCGTGACCGTGGCGGAGCCGCATCCGGACGGGCAGGTGTTCGCGCTGCCGGCCTGGATTCCGGGCAGCTACATGATCCGCGAGTTCGCCCGCAACATCGTGCGCATCCGCGCCGAAGCGGGCGGTGCGGCTGTCCGCCTGGCGAAGCTGGACAAGCATAGCTGGCAGGCCGCGCCCGTCGCCGGGCCGCTGACGCTGCATTACGAGGTGTATGCGTGGGACCTGTCGGTGCGCGCCGCCCACCTGGACCAGACCCACGGCTTCTTCAACGGCACGAGCGTGTTCCTGCGCGTGGTGGGCCAGGAGACGCGGCCGCACCAGGTCGACATCCAGCGCCCCGCCGACCCGGCCGCCCGCACGTGGCGCGTGGCCACGGCGCTGCCGGAAGCGGGTGCAAAGCGCTACGGCTTCGGCACCTATGCCGCGGGCGACTACGATGAACTGATCGACCACCCCGTCGAGATGGGCGATTTCGCGCTGGGCGGTTTTACGGCGCACGGCGTGCGCCACGACATCGTCATCACGGGCCGCGTGCCGAACCTCGATATGGCGCGTCTCGAAAAAGACCTGAAAGCCATCTGCGAAACCCAGATCGCGTTCTTCGAGCCGAAGACGAAGAAGGCGCCGATGGACCGCTACGTGTTCCTGACGATGGTCGTCGGCGACGGCTACGGCGGCCTGGAACACCGCGCGTCGACGGCGCTGATCTGCTCGCGCACCGACCTGCCGTCGACGGCCGCACCGAAGACGGCCGAGCCGAACGAGGGTTACATCAAGTTCCTGGGCCTGTGCAGCCACGAATACTTCCACACCTGGAACGTCAAGCGCATCAAGCCGGCCGTGTTCGCGCCGTACGACCTGCAGGTCGAGAACTACACGCCGCTTCTCTGGCTGTTCGAGGGCTTCACCAGCTATTACGACGACCTGATGCTCGTGCGCAGCGGGATCATCAGCGAGGCCACGTACCTCAAGCTGCTCGGCAAGACCGTCGGCAGCGTCCTGCGCGGCACGGGCCGCACGAAGCAGAGCATCGCCGATTCCAGCTTCGACGCCTGGAGCAAGTACTACCGCCAGGACGAGAACGCGCCGAACGCCATCATCAGCTATTACACCAAGGGTTCGCTGGTCGGCCTCGCGTTCGACCTGACGATCCGTGCGAAGACGGAAGGCGCGAAGTCGCTGGACGACATCATGCTCGCGCTGTGGGACCGCTATGGCCGCGATTTCTACAAAGGTGGCGCACGCGGCGTGACGGAGCAGGAGGTCGAAAGCCTGTTCGACGAAGCGAGCGGCGTGCGGTTGAAGTCGATCTTCGACCGCTACATCCGCGGCACGGAAGACATCCCGCTGGCCAAGCTGTACGCGCCGTTCAGCGTGAAGGTGACGGAAGAACGCAAGAACGCCAGGCCGTCGCTGGACGCGGGCATCGGCCGCGACGCGGCCGGCGTCAAGCTGACGCAGGTGCACGAAGGCGGCGCGGCGCACCAGGCGGGCCTGTCGGCCGGCGACGTCCTGATCGCCGTGGATAACCTGCGCGTGAACGGCAATCCGTCCAACCTGGACCAGCTGTTCGCGCGCTACCGCGTGGGCGACACGGTAACCGTGCACGCGTTCCGGCGCGACGAGCTGATGGCGTTCGACGTCACCCTGCAGGGCGACCGCGTGCCGTGCGTGCAGATCTCGGTGGCGCCGGGCACGCGCAAGGGGCCGGTGGTAAAGCGGCCGAGCGCGAGCTAACGGGGTAAATACGACCGCAGCAGGTCGAAATCGATCGGCTTGGTGAGGTGATGATCGAACCCGGCCGCGAACGCCCGCTCGCGGTCCTTCTGCTGGCCCCAGCCGGTCGTCGCAACCAGCGTGATGCCCGCCCCCGCGGGCAGCTGGCGCATCCGGCGCGCCAGTTCGTAGCCGTTCATGTCCGGCAGGCCGATGTCGAGCAGGGCCACGGCCGGCGCAAAGCCGGGCAGCATCTCCAGCGCGCGGGTCGCCGTCGCCGCCGTCCTCACCTCGCAGCCATGCAGTTCCAGCGTCATCGCCAGCGTCTCGGCGGCATCCTCGTTGTCGTCGACGACGAGGACGCGCAGCTGGGCCGGCGCCGCCGTGCCGGCCGGCGCCGGTGAAGAGGGGGCGCACACGCTGCCTTGCGCCAGCGGCAGCCGGATCGTGAACGTGCTGCCGAGGCCCGGTCCCGGGCTGTCCGCATGCACGCTGCCGCCGTGCAGTTCGACGATGCCGCGTACGAGCGCCAGCCCGATCCCGAGGCCGCCTTTCGAGCGCTCCAGCGCAGGTTCCAGTTGCGAGAACATGTCGAAGACGGTGGCGAGGGCCGACGCGGGCAGGCCGATGCCGTTGTCGCGCACGCTGATCTCGGCCGTGCCGTCGTTGCACGACAGGCGCAGTTCGATCGTGCCGCCTTCCGGGGTGTACTTGGCCGCGTTGGTGAGCAGGTTGATGACGACCTGCGCGAGCCGCGTCGCATCGCCGTCCACGATGACGGGCGGCTCGGCGATGGACACGCGCAGCGTGTGACGCGCCGCCTCCATCGTCGCGGCGAGGTCGTGCGCCGCGCCGTGCACGAGGGCCGACAGTTCCACCGGCGCGCGCTGCAGCTGCATGCGTCCCTGCGTGATGCGCGAGACTTCCATCAGGTCGTCGACGAGGCGCGTCATGTGGCGCAGCTGCCGGTCGAACGCCTGCAGCAGGCGGTTGTCCGTGCCCTGGCCGAACTTCAGCTTGAGGACGTCGAGCGCGCTGCGCATCGGCGCGAGCGGATTGCGCAGTTCATGCGACAGCGTCGCGAGGAATTCGTCCTTGCGCCGGTCCGCGGCCGACAGCTGCGCATTCAGTTTCTTCAGTTCCGCCTCGGCGCTGCGGCGCGCGTCCAGCGCCGCTTCCGCCGCCTTGCGGGCCGCCAGCAGTTCGCGCTCGTAGGCACGCCGGTCGGATGCCTTGAACAGGGCCCAGTGGTCGATCATGCCGTCCGCTTCCTGGCGGCGGCTGATGTTGATCAGCACGGGGATGCGCTCCTGGCGCTTGTTGCGCAGGTCGACCTGGATTTCGGCCACGGAGCCCTGCACCTGCAGGATCGGCTGGCAATGCGTGTGGTAGAACAGGCGGGCGCCGACCGGCAACAGGTCCTGCATGCGCACCTTGCCGACGAGTTCCTCCTCCGCATAGCCGAGCCACGTGCACGCCATGCTGTTCGCCTTCAGGATCACGCCGTCCGCCGCCGTCAGCAGCAGCGCGCAGGCGGCGTGGTCGAACAGGATGTCGCCGGACGGCGCGGTCGGCACGGATGTCAGCGCAGGGCGTGCGCGAGGAAGTTGTCGATGGCGCGCGAGCTTTCCGTGGGCGCGCTCATGTGGGGGCAGTGGCCGACGTTCTCGATGACGTGCAGGACGCTGTCCGGCAGGTGCCGGTGCAGGAAGTCCCCGACGGCACGGGGCGCCACGAGGTCGTCGCTGCATTGCAGGATCAGCGCCGGCACGGTCGAGTGGGGCACGTCCGCGCGGTGGTCGGACAGGAACGTCACGCGGGCGAAGTGCTTGGCGATCTCGGGATCGTTGCGGCAGAAGCTCTCCGTGAGCTCCGCGCGCAGTTCGGGACGGTCGGGCACGCCCATGATCGCGGGCGCCAGGCTGCTGGACCAGCCGAGGTAGTTGGCGTCCATTGTCTCGAGCAGCTCGTCGATGTCGTCCCGGCTGAACCCGCCGATGTAGTCGCCGTCGTTGATGTAGCAGGGCGACGGGCCCACCATGACCTGCGCGACGAATTTTTCCGGCGCCTTGATCGTGGCCAGCAGGCCGATCATCGTGCTGACGGAATGGCCGACGAAGATGACGGGACCGGTCGCGCATTCGTCGACGATTTCGATCAGGTCGTCCGCGTAGCCGTGCAGGGTGCCGTACTTGTCGCGGTCGTACGCGGACAGGTCGGAACCACCGCTGCCGACCAGGTCGAACGCGATCGTGCGGAAGCGATCCTCATAGGCCGGCGCCAGGAACCGCCACATGGTCTGGTCGCAGCCGAAGCCGTGGGCAAACACCATCGTCGCCGGGCCGGTGCCGGCCACCCGGACGTTATTCCTGCGCTGAACTTTCGACATGATTATCAAATGTATAAAATGTAACGCAGGATTATAGATGGAATATTGCAGAGCAGGCGCACCCGAGGCGCATTGTCATGGCAATGCTTATTCCGACGCCTGCGGCCCCGCCAGGCTGCGCAACTGGTACCGCTCGCTGTCCGCGAACAAAAAGGTCTCGGAGAACGTGAGCCTGCCCGCCGGCGGAGGCGGCAGCGGCGAACTGCGCCGCACGGACGCCAGCGCGATCGCGGACGCATCCGCGTTACGCGAACGTTGCACGGCCACGTCCGCCAGCTGGCCGTCGCGGTCGACCGTGATCTCGAGCACGACGATGGCCGGCAGCATGGGCGGCAGGGTGCCCGTGTAGGTGCGTTCGGGATTGTGGTCGGCCACGTGGTGCGCGACCTGGGTCTTGTAGTCGTCCAGGCCAGGGGGCGAGGGCGCTGTCGGTGAGGTTGGATGGAAGATGCGCGCGGTGACGGCCTCGGTAGCCGTCCTGACGCCCGAGCATCCGCTCAAGCCTGCGATCAATGTGATGAGAACGAGGCCTGGGCGGATGATCGTGTCCATGTCAGTCGAATAAGCGCTTGAGTTCCGTGCCGGGATCGGGCGCGCGCATGAACGCTTCGCCCACCAGGAACGCATGCACGTTGGCGTCGCGCATGCGCTTGACGTCGGCGGGCGCGAGGATCGCGGACTCCGTGACCACGAGGCGCTCCGCCGGAATGCGCGGCAGCAGGCCGATGGTCGTGTCGAGCGTGACCTCGAAGGTGCGCAGGTTGCGGTTGTTGATGCCCAGCAGGCGCGTCTTGAGCTTCAGGGCCGCATCCAGTTCGTCGCCGTCATGGACTTCGACCAGCACGTCCATGCCGAGTTCCTGGGCACATGCTTCCAGGTCGGCCATCAGTCCATGATCCAGCGCAGCGACGATCAGGAGGATCGCGTCCGCACCCATCGCGCGGGCCTCGACCACCTGGTACGGGTCGATGATGAAATCCTTGCGGATCACGGGCAGGTCGCACGCGGCGCGCGCCTGCTTCAGGTACTCGGGCGAGCCCTGGAAGAATTGCACGTCGGTCAGGACGGACAGGCAGGATGCGCCGCCCGCGGCATAGCTCCGGGCGATCTCGGCCGGACGGAAGTCGGCGCGGATCACGCCTTTCGACGGCGACGCCTTTTTCACTTCGGCGATCACGCCGGCGCGGCCCGCGGCTATGCTGCGGCGCAGGCTCGCTTCGAAGCCGCGCAGGTCGGCGCGCAGGGCGGCATCGCTTTCGACGTCGCGGCGCAGGCTGTTGAAATCGCGCTGCTGTTTCGCCGCGGCGACTTCGGTGGCTTTGACGTCGAGGATCTTGTTCAGGATATCGGACATGATGGTATTCAGTGTTGTTTCGCCAGCGCCAGCTTGACGCCGAGCCAGACGAACAGGCCGCCCGTGGCGCGGTTGAGCCACAAGGTGACGGCGGGATTCAGTTTCAGACGGGCACGCGCCTGCGCGGTGAACAGCGCCAGTGCATGGCACCACAACATGCCGTTGATGTTGAAGATGGCGCCGAGGATCAGGAAGGCAACCGCCTTGTGCGGCGCGTTCGCATCGATGAATTGCGGGACGAAGGCGAGGAAGAACAGCGCCACCTTCGGGTTCAGCACGTTCGTCAGGATGCCTTGCGCATAGATGCGGCGCAGGGGCAGCGGGGCGAGTGCGGGTGCCGTTGGCTCGCCACCGTCGCCGCGCTTACTGAGCAGCATGCCGACGGCCAGGTACAGGATGTACGCGGCGCCCGCCAGCTTGACGACGGTGAACGCGGCGGCCGACGTGGCCAGGATCGCCGACAGGCCGAGGGCCGCGGCGAAGATGTGCACGAACGTGCCCGTGCCGATGCCGAGGGCCGCGGCGCTGCCGGCGCGCCAGCCCTGCGTCGCGCTGCGCGTCATGATGAGCAGCGAATCCGGGCCCGGCATGATGTTCAGCAGCAGGCCGGACACCACGAACAGCGCGAGATCGTGGATGCCGAACATGTCAGCCCGCCGCGCCGAGCGCTCGCGTGACGCTCACGAACTGGTCGAGCTTCGCCAGCGCCGCGCCCGATGCGATGGCGGTGCGCGCGCGCTGCAGGCCGTCCTCGATGGACGCCGCCACGCCGGCCGCGTACAGCGCCGTGCCCGCGTTCAGCGCCACGATGTCGTGCGCCGGACCCGGCTCGCCGCGCAGCGCTTCCATGATGCGGGCCTTCGATTCGGTTGCGTCGGCCACCTTCAGGTTGCGGCTGGCGATCATCGCGAGGCCGTAGTCTTCCGGATGGATCTCGTATTCACGGATTTCGCCATTGACCAGTTCACCGACCATCGTGCCGGCGCCGAGCGAGACTTCGTCCATGTTGTCGCGGCCCCAGACGACGAGCGCATGCTGGGCGCCGAGGCGTTGCAGCACGCGCACCTGGATGCCGACGAGGTCCGGGTGGAACACGCCCATCAGGATGTTCGGCGCGCCGGCCGGATTCGTCAGCGGGCCGAGGATGTTGAAGATGCTGCGCACGCCCATCTCGCGCCGGACGGCCGCGACGTTCTTCATGGCGGCGTGGTGGTTCGGCGCGAACATGAAGCCGATGCCCGTCTGCGCGATCGACTGGGCGATCTGCTCGGGCTTCAGGTCGATGTGCGCGCCCAGCGATTCGATGACGTCGGCGCTGCCGGACGACGACGACACGCTGCGCCCGCCGTGCTTCGCGACGCGCGCGCCGGCGGCGGCGGCCACGAACATCGACGCGGTCGAGATATTGAAGGTGTGCGCACCGTCGCCGCCGGTGCCGACGATGTCGACGAGGTGCGTCGTGTCGGCCATCGGGACCTTGGTGGAGAACTCGCGCATCACCTGCGCCGCGGCGGTGATCTCGCCGATGGTTTCCTTCTTCACGCGCAGGCCCATGGTCAGCGCGGCGACCATCGTCGGCGAGATTTCGCCGGACATGATTTTCCGGAACAGGTGCAGCATCTCGTCGTGGAAGATTTCACGGTGCTCGATGCAGCGGAGGAGGGCTTCTTGTGGGGTGATCATGGCAGGTCTTTCAGTCGGTCAGGCGGTGCGTTCGAGGAAGTTCTTCAGCATCGCATGCCCGTGCTCCGACAGGATCGACTCGGGGTGGAACTGCACGCCCTCGATATCGAATTCCTTGTGGCGCACGCCCATGATCTCGCCGTCGTCCGTCCACGCCGTCACTTCCAGGCACGCCGGCAGCGACGCGCGCTCGATCGCCAGCGAGTGGTAGCGGATCACCGTGAAGGGGCTCGGCAGGCCCTTGAACACGCCTTCGCCGATGTGCGCGATCTTCGAGGTCTTGCCGTGCATGACCTGCCTGGCGCGGATGATGTTGCCGCCGAACGCTTCGCCGATGGCCTGGTGGCCCAGGCACACGCCGAGGATCGGCTTCTTCCCTTTGAATTCGCGCAGCACGTCCACCGACACGCCGGCATCCTTCGGCGACTTCGGGCCCGGCGAGATGCAGATGCGGTCCGGGTCCAGGGCCGCGATCTCTTCCAGGGTGATCTCGTCGTTGCGCACGGTGCGCACTTCCTCGCCCAGCTCACCGAAGTACTGCACGATGTTGTAGGTGAACGAGTCGTAGTTGTCGATCATGAGCAGCATGTCAGATCTCCCCATCCAGTCCGTCTTGCACTTGCTCGGCCGCGCGCAGCACGGCGCGCGCCTTGTGTTCCGTTTCCAGCCATTCCATCTCGGGGATGGAATCCGCGACGATGCCCGCCGACGCCTGCACGTACAGGTTGCCGTCCTTGATCACGCCGGTGCGGATCGCGATCGCCACGTCCATCTCGCCGCCGAACGACAGGTAGCCGCAGGCGCCGCCGTAGATGCCGCGCATCACGGGCTCGAGTTCGTCGATGATTTCCATCGCGCGCACTTTCGGGGCACCGGTCAGCGTGCCGGCCGGGAAGGTGGCGCGCAGCACGTCCAGGTTCGACATGCCGTCCTTGAGCGTGCCTTCCACGTTGGAGACGATGTGCTGCACGTGCGAGTACTTCTCGATGACCATCTGGTCCGTGACCTTGACGCTGCCGGTCGTGGCGATGCGGCCGATGTCGTTGCGGGCCAGGTCGATCAGCATCACGTGTTCCGCCACTTCCTTCGGATCGTTCAGCAGTTC
>CAMLMV010000063.1 GCA_946481275.1 uncultured Massilia sp. | reverse complement strand
TTCGAAGGCTACGGCGTCGAATCGATCATCTACACCGACATCGGCCGCGACGGCATGATGGGCGGCGTGAACATCGAAGCGACCGTGCGCCTGGCGCAGGCCGTCAAGATCCCCATCATCGCCTCGGGCGGCCTGCACAACCTGGCCGACGTGGAAGCCCTGTGCGCCGTGCAGGACGAGGGCATCGAAGGCGTGATCTGCGGCCGCTCGATCTACGAAGGCACGCTCGACCTGGCCAGCGCGCAGGAACGCGCGGATGAACTCACCGAGGGCGCGCAGGCGTAATTTCCTGCCCGTGCCCGTGTCGCCGTCACCGTTTGCGCGGGGACGGCGGCTGAATATCGCAAATACTCTTATGCTCGCAAAACGCATCATCCCCTGCCTGGACGTCACCGGCGGCCGCGTGGTCAAGGGCGTCAACTTCACCGAACTGCGCGATGCCGGCGACCCCGTCGAGATCGCGCGCCGCTACAACGAGCAGGGCGCCGACGAGATCACCTTCCTCGACATCACCGCGTCCAGCGACGGCCGCGACCTGATCCTGCCGATCATCGAAGCGGTGGCATCGACCGTGTTCATCCCGCTGACCGTGGGCGGCGGCGTGCGCAAGGTCGAGGACGTGCGCCGGCTGCTGAACGCCGGCGCCGACAAGGTGTCGATGAACACCTCGGCCGTGACGAACCCGCAACTCGTGTACGACGCGTCGCAAAAGCACGGCTCGCAGTGCATCGTCGTCGCCATCGACGCCAAGCAGGTCGCACCCGGCAAGTGGGAAGTCTTTACCCACGGCGGCCGCAACCCGACCGGCCTCGACGCCGTCGAATGGGCCCGCAAGATGGAAAGCCTGGGCGCCGGCGAACTGCTGCTCACCAGCATGGACCGCGACGGCACCAAGGTCGGCTTCGACCTGGGCCTGACGCGCGCCGTGTCCGACGCCGTCGGCATCTCCGTGATCGCCTCGGGCGGCGTGGGCGGCCTGAAGGATCTCGCCGATGGCGTGCTGGAAGGGCATGCCGACGCCGTGCTGGCCGCGAGCATCTTCCACTACGGGCAGCACACGGTCGGTGAAGCCAAGCGCTTCATGGCGGACCGCGGCATCCCGATGCGCCTCGACTGATTGATGGAACCGACGACCATGGTGACCCCGACCACCCCCCCGACGATCCCGGCCCAGCCCTGGCTCAAGAAAGTCCAATGGGACGAGCACGGCCTCGTGCCGGTGATCGCCCAGGAAGCCGCCACCGGCGACATCCTGATGTTCGCCTGGATGAACCGCGAAGCCCTGGCCAGGACCGTGGAGCTCGGCGAGGCCGTGTACTGGAGCCGCTCGCGCAAGAAGCTGTGGCACAAGGGCGAAGAGTCCGGCCACGTGCAGAAAGTGCTGGAAATCCGCCTCGATTGCGACGAAGACGTGGTGCTGCTGAAGGTCGAGCAGGCCGGCGGCATCGCCTGCCACACCGGCCGCCATTCCTGCTTCTTCCAGAAGTTCGAGGACGGCGACTGGAACAGCGTCGAGCCCGTCCTGCAGGATCCGGACACCATCTATACCAATCCGAAGAAGAAATAGCGACACATGAGCACGCAACTGGAACGCCTCGCGGCCGTCATCGAATCCCGCAAGCCGGCCAACGGCGGCGACCCCACGGCCTCGTACGTGGCGAAACTGTTCGCCAAGGGCGACGACGCCATCCTGAAAAAGATCGGCGAGGAAGCCGTCGAGACCGTGATGGCCGCGAAGGACGTGCGCGCCGGCGCGGACGCGTCGAAGCTGTTGTACGAAACGGCCGACCTGTGGTTCCATTCGATCGTCCTGCTGGCGCAGTTCGGCCTCACGCCGCAGCAGGTGCTGGACGAACTGGCGCGGCGCGAAGGCATTTCCGGTATCGAAGAGAAGGCTTCGCGTCCGCAAGACTAAGAACCTGGAGAGAACATGGATAACTGCATCTTCTGCAAGATCGTCGCCAAGCAGATCCCGGCCAGCGTGGTGTACGAGGACGACGAGTTGCTCGCGTTCAAGGACATCAACCCGGCCGCGCCCGTCCACCTGCTGGTGATCCCGAAGCAGCACGTGGCCAGCCTGTCCGACTGCACCGATGCGCACGCGCCCGTGCTGGGCAAGATGCTGGCGCTGGCGCCGAAGCTGGCGGCCGAACACGGCATCGCCGTGAAAACCGGCGCGGACGGCCAGCGCAGCGGCGGCTACAAGACGCTGTTCAACGTCGGACCGGACGGCGGGCAGGAGGTGTACCACCTGCACCTGCATGTGTACGGCGGGCCGCGTCCGTGGCGTGGCCTGGGAACGTAATTCCCTAAAGGAAAGAGGGCATTCCGGCCCTAAACCGCTTATACTGGCGTAGCTTTAGCTTACGCTGATCGGGCTGCTGCCCGGCAAGGAGAAAACAATGGGTTCGATGAGTCTCTGGCACTGGTTGATCGTGCTGGTCGTGGTGGTGGTGGTGTTCGGTACGAGCAAGCTGCGCAATGCAGGCTCGGACCTGGGCAAGGCCGTCAAGGGTTTCAAGGATGGCATGAAGGGCGAGGAAGACGGCAAGACGCCGGCCAGCCAGACGGCGCAACAGACCGCGCAACAGGTGGCCGACAAGTCGACCATCGACGTCGACGCGCGCGAAAAAACGCGTCACTAAGCGCGCCACTAAGCCCGCCATTAATCCCATGCCTGACCCCGCATGATCGATCTCGGTCTTACCAAACTCGCCATCATCGGCGCGGTGGCGCTGGTCGTGATTGGCCCCGAGAAACTACCTAAGGTGGCGCGCATGGCCGGCACCCTGTACGGCCGCGCCCAGCGCTACCTGCACGACGTGAAGTCGGAGGTCTCGCGCGAGATCGAAATGGAAGAATTGCGCAATCTGCACAAGGATATCCAGGATAGCGCGCAAAGTTTCAAGTCCGAGGTCGACACGTTCAAGTCCGAAGTCGAGAATACCGTCTCGACCCACATGGGCGAGGTCGAGTCCGCCTGGCGCGGCGACACGGCCGTGATGCCGACGACGGCCTCGACGGACGACATCGAGCGCAAGGCGCGCGACTTCCGCCGCAAGAAGCTGGCGAAGACGTCGAGCATGCCGGCCTGGTACAAGAATCGCCAGGGCACGCGCCAGCATGTGCTGTCCGGCGCGGCCCGCGTGCGCAAGTTCCGTCCCGGCGCCACTTCCAACACCAAATTTTTCTGATGACGGCCGCCGTTGGGCGCCGCCTCCTAGCGCCAGATGACTGAAGAAACCGCGGGCGAAGAAACCTTCATCTCCCACCTGGTCGAGCTGCGCGACCGCCTGATCAAGGCAACGTACGGCATCGTCCTCGCGTGCATCGTGCTGATGCTGTGGCCGGGCCCGGCACAGATCTACGATTTCCTCGCCGCCCCGATGCTGGCCGCGCTGCCGGCCGGCTCCAAGATGATCGCCACCGGCGTCGTCTCGCCGTTCCTCGTGCCGATGAAGGTCACGCTGCTGATCGCTTTCATCCTCGCGCTGCCGTGGGTCTTTTATCAGGTCTGGGCCTTCGTCGCGCCCGGGTTGTACGCGCACGAAAAGCGGCTCGTGCTGCCGCTCGTGATCTCGTCGTCGTTCCTGTTCATCGCCGGCGTCGCGTTCTGTTATTTCTTCGTGTTCGGCCGCGTGTTCCACTTCATCGGGAACTTCTCGCCGAATTCCATCGCGGTGATGCCGGACATCGAGAACTACCTCGACTTCGTGATGTCCATGTGCCTCGCGTTCGGCGCCACGTTCGAGGTGCCGGTCGTCGTCGTGATCCTCGTCCGCATGGGTATCGTCACCGTCGAGAAGCTGCGCTCGATCCGTCCGTACGCCATCGTCGGCGCGTTCGTCATCGCCGCGATCGTGACGCCGCCGGACGCCGTCAGCCAGCTGGCGCTGGCCATTCCGATGTGCCTGCTGTTCGAACTCGGATTGCTGATGGCGCCGATCTTCGTGCGCGCCACGCAGGCGCCGCAGGAACAGTCCTGAGCGCCGCTATTTTTTCGATATCGTCAAGGATCACCTGGCGCCGGGCGCAAGCATCGAGTTCCGTACCGCGCGCCGTCTCCATGCCAACTACTTCATCGACGTGAGCCTGCCGCTCGCGAGCCGTGTCGACGTCTATATCGGGTCCGATACGAAGATCGAGCGCACCGTCGTCGACAACGACTACCTGGCGCGCGTCGCTTTCGAATAAGCGCTTATTCCACCGTGATCGGCAGGTCGCGCCCTTCCTGCGCGACCTGTCCCG
Organism: uncultured Massilia sp.; assembly: GCA_946481275.1. The sequence continues at coordinate 27,518 of CAMLMV010000063.1, read as the reverse complement.
CGAAATCGGCCGCGTAGATACGCAGCACGTAGTCGCCCGGTGCCAGACTGTCCACTTTCCACGTGCCCGGCAGCGCCACGCCATCCTTCAGCGTGTTGTTGACGGCATAGGCGAACACGGTGGCCTTGCTGCCGTAGACCGTGATGCCGCTGTTTTCCGCATACAGCAGTTTTACGGCCTCACGCTCGCGCGGCAGGCGGTCGTAGACCTGTGTGATGCGCGGTCTCTCGAATCCGGCGACGGGGCTGCCGTCCGCGTGGAGCAGCTGGTAGCCCACCTTGTACAGGCCGAGGCGGCGCCGCGCCAGGTTGCCGTCCATCTGGTCGTAGCCGGCGGCGACGATCGTCACCTCGCCGAGCGTGCGCGCCACGTGCAGGCGCTGGCCCTTCTTGCGCGGCAGGCGCTGGCCGTTCGCATCGTACAGGGCGATGCTCTGGATGCGGGGCGGCACCGTGTCGCGCAGGCCCGTGAACGGCAGGGCCAGCGCGTTGATGGCCACGCCGCCGGGGTAGTACTCCATGTGCACGTGCGCCATCGGATTGATCGTGCCGAGCGCGTCGCCGACGGCGAACCGCGTGCCGCGCCGCACGCGCACGCGTTCCGGTTTGCCGTTCGCGCCGCGCAGCACCTGGAAACGCGGATCGAGCGCATTGCCTTTGGCGTCGCGGCCCACGCGCATGTGGATGTACGCCAGCGGCCCGATGCTCATGCCTTCGCCCAGATCGTCGAACGCCCAGTTGGGATAAGGATCGCTCACCGTCGCCGGCAGGACCGCCAGCACGCGCGCGCCGACGTCGGCGCGGATGTCCAGGCCCGCATGGAAGTGGTCGCGGTTCTCGCCGTCGTAGCTGCCGCGCACCTCGCCCAGCACGCCGACCACTTCGTGCGGTTCCGACTGCGGACCGACGGGCCAGGGCATCGATGCCACCGCGGGCAGCACCTGCGGCCGCGCCTGCGGGGGCGGCGTGCCCGGTTGGGGCGGGGCCAGCACGAACATCTGCTGCGCCTGGCCGTCGGCCACCACCAGCGCACCGTCGCGTTTCACGGCGATGCCGCGCGGCGCGTACAGCCGCACGTTGCCGTCGCTGGCATAGCTCACGCCCGCGGGGCGATCGGTATCCGGCAGGGCGTGATACTGCCCGCTTGGGTCGAACTGGAGGATGCGGCCGCCCGCGCCGCTCGCGTACAGGTAACCATCGTGCGTCAGCGCCAGCGCGACCGGGCGCCACAGCAGCGGGCGCCGCTCGTACTCGGGGGCGCGGGCGAACGTCGTCACGGCGCCCGTCTTGTCGATGCGCCGGATCGCGTTGTTGCCGGTGTCGGCGACGAACAGCACGCCGTGCTTGTCGACCGCGATGGCGCTCGGTGTGTCGAACCCGGCCGCGGTGCCCATGCCGTCCAGGCGGCCGGGGGTGCCATGGCCGGCCACCGTCGTCACCGCGCCGTCCTTGCCGATGCGGCCAATGCGGTCGTTGTAGGTGTCCGCGACATACACGTTGCCGTCGCGGTCGACGGCCACGCCGACCGGCCCGTCGAAGCCGGCGGCGCTGCCCGCCAGCGTGCTCACGCTGCCGTCGGGCGCCACCTTGCGGATCGCGTTGTTGTGCGTATCGGCGACGTAGAGATTGCCGAGACGGTCGATGGCCAGCGCCGACGGCGTGTCGAACGCCGCGGCGGCGCCGGCACCGTCCGCGAAGCCCGCGTGGCCGCCGGCGAAGATGGTCACCTGGCCGTCGGGCGCGATGCGGCGGATGCAGCTGCAGTCGCCGCCGTCGGCCACGAACACGTTGCCGTGCGCGTCGACGACGGTGCCGAACGGATCGCCGAAACGGTCCGGCAGCGGCGTCACGCGTGCGGACCACGCCGGTTTGGTCGGCGCGTCGGCGGGGCGCCAGAACGCGCGGCCCGGCGTCGCGTTCTGGCGCGCGTTGAAGACGTACAGGGCCGCGCCGCCGGCCAGCACGGCGACGCCCGCGAGCGCCGCGACGATCGTCGTGCGCTTCACGTTATCGCATCAGCTCGCCGATGATCTTCACCGGCGCATTCCCGTAACCGAGGAACTGGTCGTGGAACTGCTTGAGGTTGAAGCGGTCGCCCAGCTGCTCCTTGCGGCGCTCGCGCAGTTCCATGATGTCGCTGTAGCCGCTGAAATAGCTGGAGAGCTGCACGGACGACAGCTGCGCGCGCTTCCACTTCTCGGCCGCTTCCTGCGGGGTCTGGAACGCCTGGCGCACGAGCAGGTCCATCGCCTGTTCGCGCGTCATGCCCAGCACGTGCACGCTGTAGTCGAGGATCGTGTTGGAGACGCTGCGCAAATTCCACTTGCACCACATCAGCCACAGTTCCGGCGCGTTGTCGCCATAGCCCGATTCCAGCATCATGCGCTCGCCGTACACGGCCCAGCCTTCGACCATCGCGCCGTTGCCGAACAGGGCTTTCACCAGCGACGGCGAACGGTTCGCGTTCATCAGCTGCGTGTAGTGGCCGGGGATCGCCTCGTGGATGTTCAGGATTTGCAGCATCCAGTTGTTGTACTCGCGCAGGCTGCTCTCGGCCTGCTCGGGCGTGAGGCCGTCCAGCGGCGTCACGTTGTAATAGGTTTTATCTTTCGGCCGGTACGGGCCCGGCGCATCGATGCTGGCGCCGGCCACGCCGCGCTGGTACAGCGGCGTCTCGCGTACGACCAGCGGCTTGCTCGGGTCGATCGTCACAAGATTATTCTTGATCACGTACTCCTGCAGCTGCGGGATCTGGCGGCGGATCTCGGGCAGGAAGTTGGCGGCCGTCGTGTGCTGCAGCGAGAGCTTGTCGATCACCATGCCGATCTTCTGGTAGCGGTCCGTTGGCTTGGCGGCGCCGCCCATCGTCTTGTCCCACAGCTGGTCGGCCAGGCCGTCCATGCGCGTGAGGAGTTCGTCGCGCGCGGCCAGGGCTTTACGATACGTCTGCTCGCCCGTGCTGGCGGACTGGATCTCGAACGCGAACTTTTGCTCGTACAGGTCCTTCCCGATGCGGAACGAGCGGGCGCGCTGCATCTGCACCTGCGATTTGTCGAGGTCCGTCAGGAAGTCGACCCACGCCACCACCGCCGTGCCGGCGTTCGCGATGCGCTGGGCGAAGATCGCCTTCTCCTGCGGCGTCAGGATCGATTCCTGCGCGGCCTTGCCGAGGTCCGCCAGCACGACGAGCGTGCCCGGCGCCTGCTGGATCGCGAGCTGCGTGTGTTCGTGCGTCGGGTTGACGAGGGACGCCTGCGCGGCCTGGTAGTACGCCGGCACGTCGGCCAGGCGCTTCAGGATCGTGCGCAGGCGCTGCGCCTTCGCGGCGTATTCCGTCGTCAGGATCAGGTCGAAGGTCTGCGCGACGTTGTACTCGGCCGGGTTCCACTCGAATTCGCGGAACGTGGTCAACTGCCAGCGTTCGTATTTCAGCTTGTTGAGGAGGACGGCGAGGTCGGTGCGCTGGTTCGGCGACAGCTTGTCGGCGTTCAGCTTGCCGAACTTGTCGAGCCACTCGTCGATGAAGGCGAGCTTTTTCGCGCGCGTGGCGGCGTCCGGGATCGTGAGTTTCGCGGCGGCGTCGAACTTGCCGACGTAGATGCCGTCTTCCGGATCGATGCGCCACAGCGCGGTAAGGAATTGCATGGACAGCGAGTCCATGTAGCGGTCGTTGCGGTTCTGCGGCGTAGGGGCTGTAACATGCGCGGCGACGGGCGCGGCGGCCTTCTGCACGGGCTTGCCGGCGGCTTTGGCCTTCTTCGAAGAAGGCTTGGCCTTGGCGCTGCTGGTGGCCTTGTGATGCGTCTTGGGGCGCGCACTTGCCGGCGCCAGCGCGACGCTGGTCAGCAGGACGGCCAGTGCGATTTTCGATTTCATCATGTTCTATCTGCCTGGTTTATTGAAGGGCCAGATGGGGGGCGTCAGATTAGCATCATTTACCGTGCTTGCGGGCATCTGAAACAATACGTCACGAAGGCAGCATGACGCCATCCGCCGCCAACGTCCCCGCAACGCCGTGCATCGTCACCCGGTTTGCCACTCCGCGACGGAGGGTGGACGCGGCCCCGCCGACCCGGCGAGCCCCGCCTGCAGCATGGCCAGCATGTCCGCCGGCGACATGCGCGCAGCGACGTCCGTCCCTTCCAGCAGGCTGTCGGCCAGGTCGCGCTTGTGGCGGTGCAGGTCGACGATGCCTTCCTCGATCGTGTGGCGCGCGACGAGCCGATAGATCGTCACGGGCCGCTGCTGGCCCATGCGGTGCGCGCGGTCGCTGGCCTGGTCTTCCACGGCCGGATTCCACCACGGGTCCATGTGGATCACGTAGTCGGCCGCCGTCAGGTTGATGCCGACGCCGCCCGCCTTCAGCGAGATCAGGAACAAATCGCCGTCGCCCGCCTGGAACGCGTCCACGCGGCGCTTGCGTTCCTGCATGGGCGTCGACCCGTCGAGGTACTGGTAGCGGATGCCGCGCTCGTCGAGGTGTTTGCGGATCAGGGTGAGGTGGTCGACGAACTGGCTGAACACGAGCGCCTTGTGGCGGTTCTCCAGCAGTTCGTCGGCGAGGCGCGCGAACGTCTCCAGCTTGCTGCTGCGGATGCCGCTCTCCGGCGCGACGAGCGCCGGATTGCAGCACGCGCGGCGCAGCTTCATCATCTCCGCGAGGATCTGGATCTGTTTTTGCGACTGCGTCGCCTCCAGTGCGGCGATGCGTTCCAGCGCTTCGCGCCGCAGCGATTCGTACAGCGCCGTCTCTTCTTCCGACAGCTGCACGGGCAGCACGATCTCCGTACGCGGCGGCAGTTCGGACAGCACCTGCGCTTTCGTCCTGCGCAGGATGAACGGCTGCGTGAGGCGACGCAGGCGCGTGCGTGCCGCCAGTTCCGCGCGCTTGTCCGACGCCTTTTCGATCGGGCCGGAGAAACGCAGCTGGAACTGGTCGCTTGTCCCGAGCAGGCCCGGGTTGATGAAGCGGAACAGGTTCCACAACTCGCCCAGGTGATTTTCCAGCGGCGTGCCGGTGGCCACCATCCTGAAATCGCCTTGCAGGGCCATCACGGCCGCCGAGCGGCGCGTGGTCGCATTCTTGATGGCCTGCGCCTCGTCCAGCACGATCGTGTGCCAGCGGATGCCGTCGAACAGAGAAGACTCCAGCTGCAGCAGGCCGTAGCTCACGACGATCACGTCGAACGGTCCCGCTTCCTTCAGCATCGCCGCGCGGTCGCCGGGGCCGAACAGCTTCACGTTCAAGGTCGGCGCGAAACGCTCGGCCTCCGCCAGCCAGTTCGTCGCGACGGACGTCGGCGCCACGACGAGCGTCGGCCCGCCGGGCGCGCGCGACAGGATCAGCGCCAGCGCCTGCAAGGTCTTGCCAAGGCCCATGTCGTCCGCGAGGCAGGCACCCACGCCCCAGTGCGCGAGGCGGGACAGCCATTCGAAGCCCTCGACCTGGTAATCGCGCAGTTCCGCCTGCAGGGTGCCGGGCAACTGCGGGCGGTATTCCGCATTCTCCTGCATGTGCTTCAGGTGCGCGCGCCAGGCTTTATCCGCATCGACGCCGCCCGCTTCCAGCGCCATCTCTTCCAGCGTGAAGCTGGCGAGGGGGTGAAAACGCAGCGCTTCCTGGTCGGCGTCGCTGTAGGCGGAGAGGTCCATCAGGCGGCGGTGCAGTTCGTGCGTGAGTGCTAAAAACTGGTTGTCGCCGAGCGCGATGAAACGGTCTTCGCGCACGCGCGCGAGCAGTTCGCGCAAGTCCATCACCTTGTTCTCGTCGACCTGCACTTCGCCGTTGGCGGCGAACCAGTCCTTGTCGCGCCGGATCTGCAGGCGCACGGATTTCGAGGTGATCTTCTTCGACACGCGGAACGATTCGCCCTCGGGCCACGCGACGACGACCTTCGAGGTATCCAGCTCCTGCAGCTGGACGACGAGTTCCAGGCAGTGGATCGGCGCCGCGAGCAGCCACTCGCCATGCTCGTCTTCCGCGTGCTCCAGCGCGGGCAGGTCGGCCAGCAGCTGGCGCTCGGCCTCGCGCTCCCCGTTCAGGTCGCGGCGCGCTTCCGTGCGCACGCCGCCCACGTCGGCGATGACGCTTTCCGCGCCGTCGCCCGGGCGGAAGTACGGGCCGGCATCCGGCAGCGGCCGCACCATCACCTGGATACGCAGGCCCTGCTGGTACGGTAGAAGGTTGATGTGCAGGCGTGGGTCGGCCGTCACCTGCTCGATGTCCGCCGCGCTGCCGCCGATGTCGGACTGCACGGTGACGATCGAGGAGATCGCGCTGATCGCCTGCAGCACGCGCTTCTCCGCTTCGAGCGGCACTTCGAGCCCGTCGCCGACGATGGCGCCGATGCGCCGGTGCTCGTCTTTTACGCGCACGATGCGCAATCGCGTGGGCGTCTCCTTCGTGACGACGACTTCGCCCTGCTGCTCGCGCAGGGGCGGTACCAGCGTGATCAAGACCTTGCCGCCGCCCGCGCGCACGACCAGCTGCGGCTCGCCCGGCAGCAGTTCGATGCGCGTGCCCGGCGAATCCATCCAGAACAGCAGCGGATGGCCGGCCAGCGCGGCCACGGCCTTGTCCAGGTCGAATTCGTAGCGCGTGCCCGTGCCGCTGTAGTAGCGGTAGGCGCCGATGCTGGCGGCTACCTGTACGTCCTGCGCGGTAAGGAAGTCCAGCTCCGCCGCCTCTTCCGCGAGGCGCTTGAGGCCCAGCGGACGGCCGCGCGTCCAGCCGCCCTGTGCGTCGCGCTTCTGTTCGCGCGGTTCGATGGCGCGGATGCCGAGGTGCACGTCCCACGCCACGAGCCACGCGAGGCGCGATTCCTTCACGACTTCCACGTTCACGGCGGGCTGCAGGTTGATGAGGGCGTTCAGCTGGCGCTCCCACGGCTGCTCGCGCTCGAACCACAGCGCCAGGTCGACGAAGCGGTGCTGCTGGCGCAGCGCGATCGCCTGCTTGTCGATGCCGACCATGCCCAGCTGGCCCAGGACGGACGCGATCTGCGCCGCGATGAAGTCGAAGCCCGCTTCCCGCGCCACGTCGAACTGCTGCTCCAGCATGGCGCGCTTGTCCGCCAGCTGCGGCATGCCGAGCCACCAGTGCAGCAGGGCGCGGAACATCACGGGCTGCAGGCTCGTCTCCCAGTTGCGCGACGGGAGCACTTCCGCATCGACCGTGCCGCCGCGGATCTGGCGCAGCATCGACAGCTGCTGGTAGACCGCGGTGTCGTGGCTTTGCACGGCGCGCGTGGCGCTGTCCAGATAGGACTCCACGGCTTTCGCATGCTTCGCGTCGCCGCTCCTCAGCAGGGCCGTCACGTACAGGTGGCCGCCGATGCCTTCGAAGATGGCCTTCCTCTTGCCCGTCTCGCGCCGCAGTGCTTTCAATGCCTTGTCGAAGCCGGCCAGCGCCGGCTCCGTATCGCCGCGCAGCAGTTGCAGCACGCTGCGGTATTGGAGTGTCGCGGACTCGTCGAGGTCGACGAGCAGGTCGGCCGCGGCATCGAGGCGTCCGCACAGGATCAGGTGTTCGGCCAGCGCCGTGCGCAGCGCCATCGACGTGCCGCCCTGTGCCGCGTGTTCCTCGGCATACGCGCGGATCGCGGGCGCGCTGGCCGGCTCGCGCTGCACGTGGCCCACGAGGACCGCGAGCACGTCGTCGCGTACGAGCCCGTTGATGCGCTCCATGAGGTCCGGCTCGAACGGGCGCGCGCAGATGTCGACGAGCGGATGCAGGTACGCCGCTTCGTGGCAGCGCAGGCATGCGGCCAGCAGCGGCGCGATGGCTTTCGGGCCTTCGCCGGCGAGCAGCGCGAAACGCAGCAGCGCCACGCCCTGGCGGTAGCTGCGCAGCATGGGCGTGCCCTGCCAGTCGACGCGCAGCGGCGTCGCCTGCTGGTACACCTCGCGCAGTTCGTTGAACCGGCGCGCGCGCAGCGCCCACCGGATGGCGGGCCAGGCGACATCGGCGGCAATCGCGTAGCCGCGCGACGGCAGCTCGCCGACGAGTCCATCGGCGCTCAGGCGCTCCATCGGCTCGGCCAGTTTTTGCTCGCTCGCGCTGGCCTCCAGCGGCGCAAGATGTTCGTGGATGCGTCGCCGCCCCATCGGTTCGCCGGCCAGCGCCAGCAGTGCGAGGATCAGCTTGCGCTGCTCGTCGCAGGCCTCCACGACCGCATGCAACACTTCATCGCTCATGCGGAAAGATTTTCAATCTCGACGGAGGGCAAGCTCTCGGGGACAGGAATGCCGAACACGCGCAGATAAAAATACAGCTCCGCTTCCAGCGTGAGCACGATGCTGTCCGCCTTGCGGAAGCCGTGGCCTTCGCCGGCCAGCGTGATGTAGGCGACCGGCACGCCGCGTGCGCGCAGCGCGGACACCATCACTTCCGACTGCGGCGGCGGCACGACCTTGTCGTCGAGACCCTGGAAGAAGATCATCGGCCGCTGCAGCTTATCCGTGTGGTTGATGGGCGAGCGCTCGGCGTAGACGCGGTCGGCGCTTTCCTTCGGCGCGATCAGGTATTCGTTGTAATGCGACTCGAACTTGTGCGAGTCCGCGTCCAGGCCTTTTAAATCGGACACGCCGTAATAGCTGGCGCCGGCCTTGAACACGTCGTGGAAGGCGAGGGCGCACAGGGTCGTCAGGCCGCCGGCGCTGCCGCCGCGGATCACGAGGCGCTCGCGATCGACGAGGTCATTGTCGACGAGGTACTGGGCGCCCGCGACGCAATCCTCGACGTCGACCACGCCCCACTGACCCTTCAGCAGGTCGCGGTAGGTGCGGCCGAAGCCCGTGCTGCCGCCATAGTTCACGTCCAGCACGGCGATGCCGCGGCTCGTCCAGAACTGCGTGGCCAGTTTCAGGGTGCTGGCCGCCATGCTCGTCGGGCCGCCGTGACCGATCACCATCAGCGGCGGCAGCTCGCCCGGCTGCGGCGCGAAATCGCGGTTCGTGGGCGGGTAGTAGAAGGCGTATGCCGTCCGGCCGTTCATGCTCGGATAACGGATGCTTTGCGGGACCGAGAGGTAGCTGACGTCGGGCAGCTGCTCGATCGAGCGCGCCAGCACGTCGCGCTGCCCGGTGGTGAGGTTGATACAGGCGATTTCCGCCGCCAGCGTGGGCGCGCCGCCCAGCAGCGCCACCCTGTCGCCCTCGACGCGCAGTTCGCTGATCTGTTCGTAGGGCGTGGCAATGGGCGTGAGGAGGCCGTTGCGCACGTCGAGGCGCGCGAGCTGGCTCACGCCATCCTCGATGTAGGTGCAGATGATTTCCGTGGCCGACCGGAAGCCGTACATGCTGTTCCCGAAGATCCAGTGCGGACCGCCGAATTCCGCCGCGCGCGGGCACACGGAATGCACGACGCCGTGCTCGTAGCGGTACAGGTTCCACCAGCCGCTGCGGTCGGAGACGAAGTACAACATCCCATCCGGCGACCATTCCGGCTGCACGATCGCTTCTTCGTCTCCGCCCGCGATCAGGCGGCCGTCCAGCAGGGTGCCGTCTTCTCCGATCTCGGCCAGCCACAGTTCCGTGCCCTGCCACGGCATGCGCGGATGGTCCCAGCTCAGCCACGCAACATGCTTGCCGTCCGGGGAAATGCGCGGCGACGAATAAAAATCGTTGCCGTCGACGAGGACGGTGACCGTGCCGTCGGCGCCGAGCGCGGAGAGCGTGTTGTCCGGATACGTGCCACCCTTCGAGTGGTCTTCGCGCACGCCGATCAGGCGGCGGTGCGCGCGGTCCAGCACGAAGTCGGCCCAGCGCTCGTCGCCGCCGGCGCTGACGGGGACGGGCACGCTGCTGCCGGCGCGGTCGAGGCGGTAGATGCGGTTGTCGGCGAAGTTCGAGAACCAGATGTGGCTGTCCGCGACGAGCGTCGCGCCGCCGCCGTACTCGTGCACGCGGGTGCGGACGTTGAACGGGGCCGGCGTCAATTCTTCCACCTGGCCGCCGCGGCGGCGCAGCAGCGTGTTGCGGCCGCCTTCGCTGGCGCGGCCGGCCAGCCAGAACACGTCGCCGCCGTCGAGCAGCACCTGCGACAGCGGCGTGGCGCCGGCCGCGACGACGGCGGCGGTGATCGGGGAAGTCCAGGTGCCGCAGGGCGCGGCCTGTTTGCGGGTGGTGTCGGTCATGGTCGGTTCTGGGACGGGCAGCAGGAAGACAAACATTATAAGTGCGTGCCGCGCCGGGGTATGTCCGGGAAGTGCGGTACGCGGGCGCCAGTGGTGCGATAATAGAGGTTTGCCCATCCCATTCTCGATCGGATTGCCAGCCATGCCACAATTTGCCCCGCTCCAGAACGACACCTTCCTGCGTGCGCTGTTGCGCCAGTCGACGGACTACACGCCGGTGTGGCTGATGCGCCAGGCGGGGCGCTACCTGCCGGAATACCGCGCCACGCGCGCGCAGGCCGGTTCGTTCATGGGCCTGGCCAAGAATCCGGACTTCGCGACCGAAGTCACCTTGCAGCCGATCGACCGCTATCCGCTGGACGCGGCTATCCTGTTCTCGGACATCCTGACCGTGCCGGACGCGATGGGTCTCGGGCTGTACTTCGAGGACGGCGAGGGTCCGAAATTCGAACGCACCGTGCGCACGGAAAGCGAGGTCGCCGCCCTGCGGGTGCCCGACATGGCGTCCCTGCAGTACGTGTTCGATGCCGTGACGTCGATCCGCACGGCCCTGAACGGCCGCGTGCCGCTGATCGGCTTTTCCGGCAGCCCGTGGACCCTGGCCTGCTATATGGTCGAAGGCGGCGGCTCGCGCGAATTCCACACGATCAAAAAGATGTTGTACTCGCGTCCGGACCTGATGCACCGCATCCTGGAGATCAACGCGGAAGCCGTCGCGCAATACCTGAACGCCCAGATCGACGCAGGCGCGCAGGCCGTCATGATCTTCGACTCGTGGGGCGGCGCGCTGGCCGACGGTGCGTATCAACAGTTCTCGCTCGCGTACATGGAGAAGGTCGTCGCGAAGCTGCAGCGTGAAAAAGACGGTGTGCGCATCCCGGCCATCGTGTTCACGAAGGGCGGCGGCCTGTGGCTGGAGGCCATGGCCGATATCGGCGCCGACGCGCTGGGCCTGGACTGGACCGTCAACCTGGGCCGCGCCCGCGCGCAGGTGGGCGACCGCGTCGCCCTGCAGGGCAACCTCGATCCGGCCATCCTGTTCGCCGGCCCGGACCAGATCCGCACCGAGGTGGAAAAGGCGCTGGCCAGCTACGGCACGCCGTCCGCGGGCCACGGCCACGTGTTCAACCTGGGCCACGGCATCTCGCAATTCACGCCGCCGGAATCCGTGACGGCGATGGTCGACGCGGTCCACGACTTCAGCCGCCGCCAGCGCGCCGCCTGACGCATCCGTCGCACGATCAGCAGGCAATCACACTTATTCACAAAAAATCGGACGCTACCTGCGGGAACTGTAGAAATGTACAGTGCCCGACCGCATATGGTAAGTGATTGATTTTATGGGGTTTATTGTCGGGGCAGGAAGGCCCCGGCGAGACGCTCCCGGCAGGGTGACCAGTTATCCACCGAAGCTTTCAGCCCATTGTTCACAAAGTTATTCACAGCTTCTGTGAATAATCCGGAAAAGTGCTTGGTTTACCGTGGTTTACGGATTTTCTTCAAGTGTTGTATCAAGATTATGCTGCACTGCGCTTAAGTTTTTCACCCGGAAATGCACAGTTATGCACAGAAGCGTTCGAGCGATGGGATATTTCGTGGGTTCAAAGCTGAAAATCGTAAGTCATTGAATTTATATGGAAATTTTCAGAATGCATATAGAGAATTTCCTAACGTTTTGAGCTAGCGTAAACCTTCTCCACGGTCAACTTTTCCATTTTCCACAAAGTTTTCCACAGTTTTCCACAGCTTCTCGACAAGGTACCGGATTGTCCCACTGCATCCTGCAAATCGCGCTCGACACGCCGCTCGACAGCCTGTTCGACTACCGCTGGGCATGCGAACCCGGTAGCGAGCCGGAAGTCGGGCAACTGGCGCTCGTGAACTTCGGGCGGCGCGAGGCGGTCGGGCTGATCGTCGCGGTCAAGCACGAGACGGACGTCCCGGCCGACAAGCTGAAGGATGCGCTCGCCGTGCGCAGCCAGTTGTCTCCGCTGCCGGAGCGGTGGATCGCGCTGGCACGCTTCGCCGCCGCCTATTACCACCGGCCGCTGGGCGAGGTGGCGATGCCGGGCCTGCCGAAGAACCTGCGCCTGTCGACGACGGTGGCGCTGGACCGTGCGCTGAAAAAACTGAACAAGGTCGAAGACGCCCACGATCCCACGCCGGCCGATATGCCTGTCCTGAACGCCGCCCAGCGGCAGGCGGCGGACGCCATCGGCGGCGCGCAAGGATTCAGTCCGATGCTGCTGTACGGCGTCACGGGCAGCGGCAAGACCGAGGTCTACCTGCAGGCCTGCGCGCAGGTGCTCGCGCGCGACCAGGATGCGCAGATCCTGATCCTGGTCCCCGAGATCAACCTGACGCCGCAGCTGGAAGCGAACATCCGCGCACGCTTCCCCGGCGTGATGCTGGCGACCCTGCACAGCAGCCTGTCGGAAGGCGAGCGGATGCTGCACTGGCTGGCCGCGCACACGGGCCGCGCGCGCATCGTGCTGGGCACGCGGCTGGCGATCCTCGCCTCGCTGCCGAATCTGAAAATGATCTTCATCGACGAGGAACACGACCCGTCGTACAAGCAGCAGGAAGGCCTGCGCTATTCCGCGCGCGACCTGGCCGTATGGCGCGCACGCCAGCTCGGCATCCCCATCGTGCTCGGCTCCGCGACGCCGTCGCTGGAAAGCTGGCACCACGCGCAGACGGGCCGCTACCGCAGGCTCGAACTGCGCGAGCGCGCCGTACGCGACGCCGTGCTCCCGCGCGTGAAACTCATCGACATGGAGCGCGACAAGCCGAAGGAAGGCCTCACGTCGACCCTGATGCAGGCGCTGCGCCTGCGCATGGAACGGGGAGAACAGTCGCTGCTGTTCCTGAACCGGCGCGGCTATGCGCCCGTGCTGTGTTGCGAGGCGTGCGGCTGGATCAGCAACTGCACGCGCTGCACCGCGTTCATGGTCCTGCACCGGCCGGAGCGGCGGCTCCGCTGCCACCACTGCTCGCTCGAGTTGCGCATCCCGCATGCGTGCCCGACGTGCGGCAACATCGATTTGCAGCCGCTGGGCCGCGGCACGCAGCGCATCGAAGAGGGCTTGCAGGCACTGTTCCCCGACGCGCGCATCCTGCGCATCGACGCCGATTCCACGCGCCGCAAGGGCAGCGCGCAGGAAGCGTTCGACACGGTGCACCGGGGCGACGTCGACATCCTGATCGGCACGCAGATGGTCGCGAAGGGCCACGATTTCAAAAAGCTGACGCTCGTCGGCGTGCTCAATCCCGATACCGCCTTGTTCTCGCAGGACTACCGTGCCAGCGAGAGACTGTTCGCGCAGCTGATGCAGGTGGCGGGCCGCGCCGGCCGCGCCGGATTGGAATCGGAGGTGCTGATCCAGTCGCGCTACTGCCAGCATCCGCTCTACGGCGCCGTGATGCGGCACGACTACGACCGCTTTGCCGGCAGCCTGCTGGAAGAACGCCACCAGGCCGCGCTGCCGCCGTACATGTACCAGGCGCTGCTGCGGGCCGAGGCGCCCGAGCTGGCGACGGCGATCGAATTCCTCGAGGCGGCGCGCGACGCGGTGCCGTCGGACACGGTCGTCATCAACGAGCCGATCCCGATGACGATGACCCGCGTGCACAACGTGGACCGGGCGCAGCTCCTCGTCGAATCGAATTCGCGTCCCGCATTGCAGGCGTTTCTCAACGAGTGGGTCGATGCGCTGCGGGCGATGAAGTCGCGGGTGCGCTGGTCGCTCGAGGTGGATCCTCTCGATATCTGAAAAAACACGCACCTCCAAGCCGAGTTCTTCAAAAAAGCGTATCGTCACGCTCGTGAACTTCCCGGAGGTCTGATGAAAAAACTGAAGGTCGATGTCGCCGTGATCGGCGCCGGTACTGCCGGCCTCGTCGCCTACCGCGCGGCGAAGGCCCAGGGGGCGCGGACGGTGCTGATCGAGCGCGGCGTGTACGGCACCACGTGCGCGCGCGTGGGCTGCATGCCCAGCAAACTCCTGATCGCGGCCGCCGAGGCCGCCCACATGCTGCACCTGGCGCCCCAGTTCGGCGTCCATCCGGGGACGACCCGCATCGACGGCGTGGCCGTGATGGAGCGCGTGCGGCGCGAGCGCGACCGCTTCGTCGGTTTCGTGGTCGAAGGCGTCGACGCGATGCCGGATGAGGACAAGGTGCGCGGCCATGCCCGCTTCGTCGATCCGCATACGCTGCAGGTGGACGACCACACGGAGATCGACGCCCGCCGCATCGTCATCGCCACCGGCTCCAGCCCCACGCGCCTGCCGACCCTGGACAACGTGGGCCCGGGCGTGATCACGAGCGACGACGTGTTTTACTGGAGCGACCTGCCGCGCTCCGTGGCCGTGATCGGCACGGGCGTCATCGGCCTGGAAATCGGCCAGGCCCTGTCTCGGCTGGGCGTGCGCACGCGCGTGTATGCGCGCGGCGGCAGCGTGGCGCAGTTGTCCGATCCCGTCGTGCTCAAGACGGCGTCGCGCGTGCTGTGCGAGGAACTCGACATCCACTTCCAGTCGCGCATCCTGAAAGCGGAACAGGACGGTGACGACGTCGTGCTGACGACGGGCCGCCACGACGAGGCCATCACGGAACGGTTTCAATATGTGCTGCAGGCGGCCGGACGCACGCCGAACGTGCACGACCTGAGCCTGGAACACGCGGGCATCGCACTGGACGACAGCGGCGTGCCGGTCTTCGATCCGCGCACCATGCAGTGCGGGAACAGCCACATCTTCATCGCGGGCGACGCGAACCAGGAACGCCCCGTGCTGCCGGAAGCGGCCGACCACGGCAAGATCGCGGGCGACAACGCCGGCCGTTTTCCGGATATCCGCCCCGGCCTGCGCCGCGTGCCGTTGACGGCCGCGTTCACGGAGCCGAACATCGTCACGCTGGGCGCCAGCTACAAGGCGCTGTGCGCGCCGGGCAAGTCGAAATTCGCGGTGGGGCAGGTGTCGTTCGAGAACCAGGGCCGCAGCCGCGTCATGTTGCAGAACAAGGGCATGCTGCGCGTGTACGGCGAATACCGTACGGGACGCTTCCTCGGCGCCGAGATGATCGCGCCGCGCGGCGAACACATCGGCCACCTGCTCGGCTGGGCCGTGCAGTCGCGCCTGACGGTGGACCAGATGCTGGAGATGCCGTTCTATCACCCCGTGGTCGAGGAGGGCGTGCGCACGGCCCTGCGGGATCTCGCCGCCAATCTCGCAAAGGGAGAAAGCGACATCGATCCCGACTCGGTCGAGCCGGGAACGTGATCAGTTGAGCAGCGACGCGTCCAGCTTCCCTTCGGACGCCAGCTGCCGCACGATCTTGATCGTATCGATGTCGGCTTCCTGGTAGGCCGACTTCTTGAAATCCTCGTACATGCGGCCCGTCTCGTCGGTCGCCGACGGATTGCCGTCGTCGTAGAGGAAACGCACCCACAGCACGCCCTCGGATGGCGCCTCGATGGTCATGGTCAGCAGCGACTGGGCAATATCTCCCTGCGCCGGCACTTCGTAGCGGACTTCGTGCAGCGGGTGCAGGACCACCTTGTCGTCGATGACGAGCTCGCCATAGCGCAGGCGGCGCATGAAGCTGCCGCTTTCGCGGTCGCTGATCGTGCATTCGTCCAGGTGCGGCACGAACATCTTCGGGTCTTCCGCGCGCAGCACGAGGCCGCGCCACAGTTGTTCGCGTGTCATGGTGTCCGCCAGCGGATTCAGCGGGTCGTTAATCTCGATCAGGTGTTCAAATTTCATGTTGTATCCCTTGGTGGTGCAGCCCGGGCCATCTTAGCGCATGCGGCGCAGGACTGACGCAAAACGCCCATGTGGTGGCGGCTTGCGGTTTACTCAAGCGGCGTCGTGGATTCGACACGAACGTTACGCATGAGCTCCCAGCTTCGCTACAATGCTGGGCTGTCCTCTCCAATATTTCCAATGTCCAACACCCCGAATTTCGGCCTGAACGGTCCGCAAAGCGAAGCCGTGCTCTACCTCGACGGCCCGTGCCTGGTGCTGGCCGGCGCCGGGTCGGGCAAGACGCGCGTCATTACGCAAAAGATCGCCTACATGATCGAGCACCGCGGCTACGATCCGCGCACGATCGCCGCCCTCACGTTCACGAACAAGGCCGCGCTCGAGATGCAGGAGCGTATCGCCAAGCTGCTCAAGCAGCCCAAGCAGGCCAAGCAGCTGACGGTGTCCACGTTCCACTCGCTGGGCGTGAAAATCCTGCGCCAGGAAGCGGCCGGCGTCGGCCTGAAGGACAAGTTTTCCATCATGGACAGCGACGACTGCTACACCGTCGTCTCCGATCTGGCCGTCACCACCGACAAGCAGGAAATCCGCCGCATCCAGAACGCCATCTCGCTGTGGAAGAACGGCCTCGTCGACCCCGAGGACGCGATCAGGGACGCGCGCGATGAGGACGAAGCCCAGGCCGGCCGCATCTACCGCAGCTATGTCGCGACCCTGCAGGCCTACCAGGCCGTCGACTTCGACGACCTCATTCGCCTGCCGGTGGAATTGTTCCGCAATAACGAGCCGATCCGCGACCGCTGGCAGCGGCGCCTGCGCTACCTGCTGATGGACGAGTACCAGGACACCAATACCTGCCAGTACGAACTGGTCAAGTTGATGGTGACGGGCCTCGGCAAGAAGCCGATGTTCACGGCGGTGGGCGACGACGACCAGGCGATCTATGCGTGGCGCGGCGCGTCGGTGGAAAACCTGCGCACGCTGCAGACGGACTTCCCCGACCTGAAAGTGATCAAGCTGGAGCAGAACTACCGCTCCACGACGCGCATCCTGCAGGCGGCCAACGCCGTCATCGGCAACAACCCGAAGCTGTTCGAAAAGTCGCTGTGGTCCGAGCACGGCCTGGGCGAGCCCATCAAGGTGCTGGGCATGCCGAACGACGAGACGGAAGCCGACCAGGTCGCGATCATGATCTCGGCCGACCATTTCCAGCGCAAGAACAAGTGGTCCGATTTCGCGATCCTGTACCGCGGCAACCACCAGGCCCGCGTGATCGAGCAGGCGCTGAGAAAAGAACGCATCCCGTACACGATCTCGGGCGGCCAGAGCTTCTTCGACAAGGCCGAGATCAAGGACATCATTGCCTACCTGCGCCTGATCGCGAACCAGGACGACGACCCCGCCTTCATCCGCGCCATCACCACGCCCAAGCGCGGCGTCGGCATGACGACGCTGGAAAAGCTGGGCGAATTCTCGCGCCAGTGGAACTGCTCGCTGTTCGAGGCGGCGGGCAAGGGCGGCATCGAGGCGCTGTTGCAGGAACGCCAGCTGTACCCGCTGCGCGAGTTCTGCAACTGGATCGACGAACTGGAATCGCGCGCCACGCGTCCGGGCCCGTCCGGCAGCGGCGATAACGCCGCCGAGCTCATCGACGACATGATGAAGGAGATGAACTACGAGCACTACCTGTACGAAAACTTCGACGACAGGGCCGCGCAGGGTAAATGGCAGAACGTGCTCGAGTTCCTCAACTGGCTGAAGGAACGGGGCCGCGGCGGACGCGACCGCGACGGCGACGAGAAAAACCTGCTGGAACTGACGCAGATGGTGGCGCTGATGTCCATGCTCGAGGGCCAGGACGAAGAGCCGGACGCCGTTCGCATGTCGACCCTGCACGCCTCGAAGGGTCTCGAGTATCCGCATGTCTACCTCGTCGGTTGCGAGGAAGGCATCCTGCCGCACAAGGGCGATCCGGACGACCCCGTCGAGAAGATCGCCGCCCGCATCCAGGAAGAACGCCGGCTGATGTACGTGGGCATCACGCGCGCCCAGCGCAGCCTGCACGTCACGTGGTGCAAGAAGCGCAAGCGCGCGGGCGAGCTCGTGCATTGCGATCCGTCGCGCTTCATCAAGGAAATGGCACTCGACGTGGGGGACGCGCCGCCCAAGGAAAACGAAGTGCTGACGCCCAAGGAACGCCTCGCCAACCTGAAAGCCCTGCTGGCCACGCCGAAGGTCTGAGCGCCATCGCAGGTAAGGGGTGCGCACGATTGAAATTCTTATTTGACTTCAACTGTTGCGCGGGAAATACTTTCATGAATCAATTTTCAAGCAGCAAGCATCGTTAATCCAATGGCTACCGTATCCGACATCACGACCACCCCTCTGTCCGGGTTGAACTATATCGATGCCCTGCTCGATACCGGTCCCGATTGGAATTTTCTTACCGACTCCGGTAACCCAACCAACACAATCAATTACACATTTTCGATTACATCCGGAACCGAAGACCCTAGCGACGCCGCAAAAAACATCACTGGACCGCTGCAAGTCTTTTCGGCCTCTCAGCAGGCCGCAGTTCGCGCCGCGTTGAAATATATTCAAGAGTTGACGCACATAAACTTTGTCGAGATATCCGACGGAAGCAAGGCGCAGATCCATTTTGCCGACGTCAACCTCGTCGCGAGCAACGTGACGGGCCTGTGCAGCTGGCACAGCAGCTACGGCTACGAAGGCGTGCAACTGAGGAGCTACGACGCCGACGCCTACGTCTACCTCGACAACGTCGAATGGAATTACCAGAACGCGAACCTGGCCCAGGGCGGCCAGGGCTATGAAACGCTGCTGCACGAACTGGGCCACGCACTCGGCCTGAAGCACCCGTTCGAAGACAGCATCACGCTGCCGGCATCGCAGGACAACACGTCGAACACGCTGATGTCCTATACCGAAGTCGGCGGCCCGTACACGACTTACCGCCAGGACGACATCGCCTCCCTCATGTGGCTGTACGGCGACGACGGCCTGCGCGGCAAACTGGGCATCAATTCGACGACGGGCGCCCGCTTCCTCGTCGGCACCAGCAGTGCCGACGTCATCACCGGGACGGGCGTGGACGACAAGCTTGAGGGAGATGGAGGTAACGATATGATCGATGGGGGAGCAGGCCTTGATACCGCCGTATTCCGCGGCGTACGTAGCAACTACACCTTCAGCGCCCTGGCGGGCGGCAACCTGCAGGTGACGAGCAAGGACGGCAGCGATGGCGTCGACACGCTGCATTCGGTCGAGCTGCTGCAATTCGCGGACCAGACCGTCAGCAGCGCGGACGTCGTCAATGCCGACACGACACCGCCGGCCGCACCGGCGCTGGCCGTGACCAAGAACGCGAACGGCTACGCCGCGGGCAGCAATCCGGCCGTGACCGGCGTGGCCGAAGCGGGCGCCACGGTGAAGGTCTATGCGACGGACAATACGCTGGTCGGCTCGGCCACGGCCGACGTGAGCGGTGTCTGGAGCCTGGTAACGACGAAAGCCTTCGCCGACGGCACGGGCTACGGCATCTTTGCCACGGCCACCGATGCGGCCGGCAATACGTCCGCGGCAAGCAGCACGGTCACGTTCAACATCGACGCGCACGCCCCCGTGGCCCCGGTGGCCGCGTTCAGCCAGAACGGCAACCAGGGCACGTTCAGCGGCACCGGCGAGGCCGGCACGACGATCTACCTGAAGCGCGTCGGCGACTTCATCGACGTGGCCACCGCGACCGTCGGCGCCGACGGCAAATGGAGCGTCAACACGTCGCCGCTGCCGAACGGCAGCTATACGATCCGAGCCGTGTCGGAAGACCTGGCCGGTAACGCGAAGAGTACTCTGACCGACGTGAACTTCACGGTGAACAGCAGCGCCAACGTGACCGGCACCGCCGCCAACGACAAGCTGGCGCCCGTCGCGGCCAATGGCGCGATCGACGGCCTGGACGGCATCGACACGGTCACCTTCACGGGTGCGCGGTCGAACTACACGGTCGCCAAGGAAACCTGGGGCTTCGGCGTGACGGACAGGGTCGGCAGCGGCGGTCACGATGCCGTGATCAACGTCGAGCGCCTGCAATTCGACGACACCGCCGTGGCGCTGGACCTCAGCGGCTCCGCCGGCCAGGCGTTCCGCCTGTACCAGGCCGCCCTCGACCGCCCGGCGGAAAAGGCAGGCCTGGGTTTCTGGATCTACCAGCTGGACCGCGGCCTGACGCTGGACGACATGGTGCAGGACATCATCAATACGCAGCCGGAATTCATCCAGAAATACGGCGCCAACCCGACCGACGCCCAATTCGTGAACCTGCTGTACGCCAACGTGCTGCACCGCACGCCGGACGCGGCCGGCTACGACTTCTGGGTGAAGGCCCTGGCGAACCACGACACGACGCACGTCGGCATCGTCAAGTTCTTCAGCGAGAGCCCGGAAAACCAGGCGCAGGTCATCGGCAGCATCCAGAACGGCATCGACTACACCCCCTGGCACGGCTGATCCGTTTCCGCCCGACCCCGCAAAGAGCCGCTACGCCAGCGGCTCTTTGCTTTTGCGGACGCAGTATCATGCGCCTTTTACTTTTATCCATGGATACCGACGTGAGCGACGAAAACCGTTTCATCGACATCGAAATCAAGCTGGCCGACCAGGAAAACCTCGTCGACACCCTCAACCGCACGATCTACGAACAGGGCCGCCGCATCGACCAGCTCGAAGCCATGGTGGCCAAGCTGGCCGACCACGTGCGCACGCTGCGCGATGCGGGGCAGGGGCCCCTCAACGACAGGCCGCCGCACTACTGAGCAGGTCGGCGCTGAAGAAACATTCTTGCAAATGTGAATCTAATATGTTGTTTATGCAATACTATATTTGTTTAAATTGATTATTTGAGCACTGGCGGGCGAGTGGGTTGAAGATGTTGGTTTTGATTTTTTATTCGCTTATTTCTCATTTCTTTGAAAGAGACGGCATATTCATGCAGGATTAGAGAAATAATATGCCTTTGATTGTTTCTTCCGCATCTTTTATTATGTGTCAATAACTATTTTCCTGTCCATATTGTAATCAAATTTAACTGTACGTAACTGATGAGCTGAAGGTAGCATTCGTAAATACGCGCGTGAACCGTCATGCGCCTTACGAGGGCTGATACGATGTTGTTGCGTAACCTTGAGATGATCAGTAATTTCGCGCCGCCGGCGCTGGGCCGCAGGACCATTCGGTCGCGGACCATGCAATCCCCGGGCCGGTTCGAGCTGAACGTCGCGACCGCTTATCATGACCGTCCGGACATTCTCGAGGCGTGGCGGCAGATGCTGGCCGAGGCGGACGGTCCGGAAACGCTGTATCAGTCACCGGAATTTTTCAACCACCTGATCGACACGAACCCCGGGGACGAGACGAGCTACGAATTGTTCGTCGTGCGCCGTAGCAGCGACTACGCGATCGTCGGCTTCGTTCCGGTGCGTATCATCGACATGGACCTCGACTTCCGCCTCGGTCCGTTGTCCCTGTTCAAACGAACGGTGGATGCGTGCCAGGTCCTCGGCAGTGTGCCACTGCTGGCGCCGGGCGAAGAAGGCCTCGCAGACTTTGTCATGCACCAATTGCTTGAGCGCTATGCAAAATGCGAGGTGCTCTACATGCAGAGCGTGCCGGAAGAAAACGGTGCCGCCCTGGATGGCATCGCCGGCGTGTCGACGTATGTGCTGAACGGCTGGCGCGCGTGCCATACGCAGCCGTTGCCGGACGGCGTCGATGCCTACCTGCAGAAATTCAGCGCCAAAAAGCGTTACAACCTGTCGCGCCAGGTGCGCATGATGTCGGAGGCGCTCGGCCCGTTGCAGGTGCTGCGCATCGACCAGCCGGGACAGGTCGCCACCCTGCTGGAAGCGATGACGGCCGTGGATGCGTCCCGCATCGAGCAGCGGGAAGGCGCGCGGGCCCGTCTGGAAAACCTGGCACGTCATGGCCTGTTGCTGTCGTATGTGATCCGTTGCGGCGACACGGACGTCGGCGTCGTGTACGGCATGCGTTCGGCTTCCGTCTGGCACGTGTACAAGATCCTGTCCCGGAATGGCTACCCGCAGCTGTCGATCGGCACCAGCGCGGTCCACCTGGCGGTGCAGGACCTGCTGGCCCACGCCACGCTCGAGCATATCGACTTCGGCTACGGCGCGCCGCAGGCGGAATTCCGCTCCACCCATGTGCTGAAGACACGCGGCCATGTCCTGCTGCATCGCGCGCGCAGCGGCACGGCCATGCTGCTGAAGGCACACGGCATGTGCGACGCCGTTCATGCCGCGCTGGTCCTCCAGGTCAAGCGGGCGCAGACGTGGCGGGCGCAGCGCCGGCGGGCGGTGAAGGCGGCTTGAGGGCCGCTTGAGGTCGCGCCGCTGCTGTTATAGTGGCGGCACGATCATTCAACCCGCTACTGTGACCCATGAGTAACAACGCCCCCAGCCCGGAATTCTTCGACCGCGCCAACGCCCTCATCAACCTGGCGAACGACCAGTGCGCGTCGACCCATCCGAGCGAAGTCAGCGCATCGACGCTGTACGCTTCGGCGCGCTTCAACGCCTTCATCGTCGCGGCCACCACCGGCAACGCACAGACCATGACCTCGGAAAAAGAGCGGGCGCTGGAGTATTTCACCGACCAGTTCCGCAAGATGATGGAAGCGAATCTCGACGATTTCATCGAGAACTACGACACTTACATGAAGCCGGCGCCGAAGTAAGCGCCTGCGCTCCACGGATGGCCGCCGCGTGCGGCCATTTTTTCGTGCCTCGGCCGTGCGCAGCGAGCGCGTTCTAGCGCCTTGCCGGCGATGCGGCTTATAGTGGCCCGGTCACGGCAAAAACAAGGATAACGAATGGGCAAGAACAGGCTCGAAGCCTTCAGCGACGGCGTCATCGCCATCATCATCACCATCATGGTGCTGGAACTCAAAGTCCCGCACGGCGCGGAGTTCAGCGTATTGATACCGCTGTGGCCCGTCTTCATGAGCTACGTGCTCAGTTTCATTTACGTCGGAATTTATTGGAACAACCACCACCACATGCTGCACGCCGTGAAGGAAGTCAGCGGCGGCGTCCTGTGGGCCAACCTGCACCTGCTGTTCTGGTTGTCGCTGATCCCGTTCGTCACCGCGTGGATGGGCGAAAACCATTTCGAGGCCGGGCCGACCGCGGCATACGGCTTCGTCCTGTTCATGTGCTCGGTTGCCTACCTGATCCTGGTGCAGGTGTTGACGGCGAAGCATCCGAAGAACGCGGCGCTGGCCGAGGCGATCGGCAAGGATCGCAAGGGCAAGCTGTCGTGCGTCCTGTATCTCTGCGGCGTCGCCCTGTCGTGGTTTGGCGCCTGGCTCGGGTTTCTCGTCTATGCGGCCGTCGCCATCGTGTGGCTGATTCCGGACCGCCGCATCGAAGAAAAAGTGGCACAGGAAGAGCAATCGGAGCGGGGCTGAACGGCCTGCAAACCCTATTTTTTCGGCCGTAAATATGTAACTTGGGGCAATATCCCTGCTATTCTTAGGGCGCACTTCACCGCCGGGTTCGTCCCGGCGGTTTCCATTATGGAGTGCACGAGAAAGAAGAGATCGGTCCGTGGCACAAGCACGGTCCGATCCGACAACCCTCCGGAGAGCCCAAAGAATGAACCGTTCGCACATCCTGGCCGTCGCTGTTACCGCAGCCGTCGCCAACCTGGCCCATGCCGCCCCTGCCTCGCTGCTGCCGGCGTCCAACCCGTTCGCCAAGCCGAGCACCCTGCAGTTCCAGTACCCGGCCTTCGACAAGATCAAGAACGAGGACTTCGCGCCGGCGTTCGAGGAAGGCATGCGCCAGCAGTCGCTGGAAATCGATGCCATCGCCAATAACAAGGCGGCGCCGACCTTCGACAACACGATCGTCGCGATGGAGCGTTCGGGCCTGCTGCTGAACCGCGTCTCGACCGTGTTCTACAGCCTGGTCGGCGCCAACACGAATCCCACGCTCGACGCGCTCGACAAGGATCTCGCGCCGAAACTGGCCGCCCACAGCGACAAGATCCGCCTGAACGAAAAGCTGTTCAAGCGCATCCAGGCGCTGTACGACAAGCGCGCCAAGCTGCACCTCGATCCGGAATCGGCCTATCTGCTCGAGCGTTATCACACCGACTTCGTGCGCGCCGGCGCGAAACTGTCCGCCGCGGACAAGGAAACCCTGAAAGCCTATAACGGCAAGATCGCCGCCCTGCAGACCCAGTTCAGCCAGAACGTGCTGAAGGAAGCGAATGCGTCGGCGCTCGTCGTCGACACGCGCGAAGAACTGGCCGGCATGTCCGACAAGGCGATCGACGCCGCCGCCGCGCTGGCGAAAAAGGATGGCCTCGACGGCAAGTTCAAGGTGCCGGTCGTGAACACGACGCAGCAGGCGCCGCTGTCCGTGCTGACCAACCGCGCGACGCGCGAAAAACTGCTGGCCCTGTCGCTGGCCCGCGGCAGCCACGGCGGCGATTACGACAACCGCCAGGTCGTGCTGGACCTGGCCAAGGCCCGCGCCGAACGCGCGAAGCTGCTGGGCTATCCGAACCACGCCGCCTACATGCTGGAAGACCAGACGGCCAAGACGACGGATGCCGTCAACAACCTGCTGGCCGAGTTCGCCAAACCTGCCGTGCGCAATGCGAAGAAGGAAGCGGCCGAGATCCAGAAGGTCATCGATGCCGAAGGCGGCAAGTTCCAGGCGACCGCCTACGACTGGAATTACTACACGGACAAGGTGCGCCAGGCACGCTATGCGTTCGACGAGAACCAGCTGCGTCCCTATTTTGAGTTCAACAACGTGCTGGTGAACGGCGTGTTCTTCGCCGCGACCAAGGAATACGGCATCACGTTCAAGGAGCGCCACGACCTGCCCGTGTACAACCCGGACGTGCGCGTGTTCGACGTGTTCGATGCAGACGGCAAGCAGCTCGCGATCTTCCTGCACGACCCGTATGCCCGCTCGAACAAGCGCGGCGGCGCGTGGATGAATGCCTATGTCGGCCAGAACAAGCTGCTGGGCACGCATCCAGTCGTTGCGAACCACCTGAACATCCCGAAGCCGGCCGCGGGCGAGCCGACCCTGCTGACGTACGACGAAGTGCGCACGATGTTCCACGAGTTCGGGCATGCGCTGCACGGCATGTTCTCGAACGTGAAATACCCGCGCTTCTCGGGCACCCGCGTGCCGCGCGACTACGTCGAGTTCCCGTCGCAGGTCAACGAGATGTGGATGGCCTGGCCGGAGGTTCTCTCGAACTACGCCAGGCATTACCAGACGGGCGCGGCCATGCCGAAGGAGTTGCTGGAGAAGGTCCAGGCGTCATCCAAGTTCAACGAAGGCTACCGCACGACCGAGTACCTGGCCGCGGCTATCCTGGACCAGAAATGGCACCAGCTGGGCGCCGGGCAGATCCCGACCGACGTGCTGGGCTTCGAGGCAACTGCACTGCACGACGCCGGCGTCGACTTCCCGCTCGTCCCGCCGCGCTACCGCACGACGTACTTCTCGCACGTGTTCTCGGGCGGCTACTCGGCCGGCTACTACGGCTACCTGTGGGCCGAGAAGCTGGATGCCGACACCGTCGAATGGTTCAAGGAACACGGTGGCCTGACGCGCGCGAACGGCGACCGCTTCCGCCAGATGCTGCTGTCGCGCGGCGGCACGATGAATGCGATGGACATGTACCGCAACTTCCGCGGCCGTGATGCGAAGATCGAGCCGCTGCTGGAGCGCCGTGGCCTGACGGGCGAGTAATCGCGACGACAAGGGCGGCGCGCCAGGCCGCCCTTATCGGGTGTAGACTTCTCACAACATCATGACGTGAGAAAGCCATGCTGCCTGAAAACGAAAACACCCTGAAAGCGCACCTCAAGACGTTGCACCGCAGCCTCGAGGAAACCGGCGAAGTCGACGACGAACTGGAAATGCTGCTGCGCCAGCTCGACGGCGACATCAAGCACGTGCTCGACAAGCGCTCCCAGGATGCCGACGCGAACACGTACGGCCTGGCCTCCCGCACGCAGGAGCTGACGGCCCGCTTCGCCATCCGCCATCCGCACCTGGAACCGGCCCTGCGTGAGCTCGGCAACATCCTCGCGAGCATGGGGATTTAACGACAAGCCATTGAAAATTAAGCCATTTTTCGAGGGGTCCGCAGCTTAAACAGGCGTTTTCCGGTAAAATGCCGGCCAATGAACTCCCCTGCCAATCTTTTCGCGAACGTCGCCAAGCGTTCCAGCCGCGCGCCCGCGGCCCCGTTCCTGCCCATGTCCCGCGCCGAGATGGACAAGCTGGGCTGGGATTCGTGCGACATCATCCTGATCACGGGCGACGCCTACATCGACCATCCGAGCTTCGGCATGGCCCTCGTCGGCCGCCTGCTGGAAGCGCAGGGGTATCGCGTCGGCATCATCAGCCAGCCGGACTGGACCTCCGTGGAACCGTTCCGCGCGCTGGGCAAGCCGAACCTGTACTGGGGCATCACAGCCGGCAACATGGACTCGATGGTCAACCGCTACACGGCCGACCGCAAGATCCGCTCGGACGACGCCTACACCCCGAACGCCGAGCCGAATAAACGGCCGGACCGCGCCGTGACCGTCTACTGCCAGCGCGCGCGCGAAGCGTTCCCGGGCGTGCCTGTCATCGCCGGTTCGATCGAGGCGTCGCTGCGCCGCATCGCGCATTACGATTACTGGTCGGACAAGGTGCGCCGCTCCGTGCTGTTCGAATCGAAGGCCGACCTCGTCATCTTCGGCAACGCCGAACGTGCGCTCGTCGACGTCACCCGCCGCATCGCGGCAGGCGAGAACATCAAGTCCATCCGCGACCTGCGCGGTACCGCGTTCCTCGTGCCGCACGGCTGGCTGCCGGACGAAGAGTGGACCGTACACAATTCCACCCGCGTGGACGTGCCGGGCCGCATCGACGCGCAACCGAACCCGTACGCGATGGCGCTGGAAGACCCGAAGCAGTGCGCGCTGGACAATGCGCAGCCGGAACCGGAAGTGAAGCCTATCGTCATCATGACGCGCGAACAGCGCCAGGCGGCCGCGCGCGAAAAAGCGCAGAAGACCGTCGTCCGTCTGCCGTCGTTCGAGACCGTCAGCGAAGATCCGGTGATGTACGCGCACGCATCGCGCGTGTTCCACCTGGAATCGAACCCGGGCAATGCGCGCGCTCTCGTGCAGCAGCACGGCGACCGCGACGTCTGGCTGAACCCGCCGCCGCTGCCGCTCGCGATGGACGAGATGGACGGCGTCTACGACCTGGCGTACGCGCGTGCACCGCACCCGAGCTATGGCAAGGCGCACATCCCGGCGTGGGAAATGATCCGCTACTCCGTGAACATCATGCGCGGCTGCTTTGGCGGCTGCACGTTCTGCTCGATCACGGAGCACGAGGGCCGCATCATCCAGAGCCGTTCGGAACCGTCGATCCTGCGCGAGATCGAGCTGATCCGCGACACGACGAAGAATTTTGCCGGCACCATCACGGACCTGGGCGGCCCGACCGCGAACATGTACCGCCTCGCGTGCAAGGACAAGAAGA
>CAMLMV010000062.1 GCA_946481275.1 uncultured Massilia sp. | reverse complement strand
GTCAGCGCCATCAGGGCGCCGTGCTCGATGCCGGCCGGGGAGTCGCAGATGATGAACTCGAAGTCCATCTTGATCAGCTCGTTCAAGACGTTTTCCACGCCCTCTTCCGACAGCGCATCCTTGTCGCGCGTCTGCGATGCCGGCAGGATGAACAGGTTGTCGCAGTGCTTGTCCTTGATCAGGGCCTGGGTCAGGCTCGCTTCGCCGTTGATGACGTTGATCAGGTCGTACACGACGCGGCGTTCGCAACCCATGATCAGGTCGAGGTTGCGCAGGCCGACGTCGAAGTCGATGACGACGGTCTTGTGGCCGCGCAGCGCGAGGCCGGTCGAGAAGCTAGCGCTCGAGGTGGTCTTGCCCACACCACCCTTACCGGACGTTACAACGATAATTCTTGCCATGAAAAAATTGTGTCCTTTTCAGTATCTGGTCAGTGCTGGTACAGGGGGCGCGCCTTAGCTGCGGGTCGCCGAACCCAGCGATGATATATCGATTCGGTCGCCGACCAAACGGATTTGTGCCGGCTGGCGTGCGACCTCTGCCGGGAAACCTTCGTCGAACGTCCGGTAAACGCCCGCGATCGACACCAGTTCTGGCTGCAACTGCAGCGCGAAGATGCGCGCGCCCGCATTGCCCGACGCCCCCGCCAGCGCGCGGCCGTGCAGCGGCGCGTAGACGTGGATGCTGCCGTCAGCGATGAGCTCGGCGCCATTGTTCACGACGGCGGTCACGATCAGGTCGGTGCCGCGCGCGTAGATGCGCTGGCCGGCACGGACCGGCGTGTCGACGATCATCGCGTGCACCGGTGCCGGTGCGGCGGAGGCCGACGCGGGTGCGGGCGGCGGTGCGGGTTCTGCCGTTTCGGCCGGCGCCGCGGGCATCTCCCGTTCGCGGCCGGCGTTCGTTTGCAGTCCGCTGGTGCCGTCGTCCAGGAACAGGTCGTGGGCGCGGATCACGTCGTGCAGCGCGGCCGGCGCGCCGCGCACGGCGACGGCGTTCAGGCGGTACTTCTTGAGCAGCGTGACCAGCGCCTCCCAGTCGATGTGCGCGGCGTCGTCGGCGATGCCGGCGACGTCGATGACGGCGAATTCATCCTCGAAGAAATCGGATACACCCCCGGTCATCTGCTTCAGCGCGGCATCGATCGCGATCGGATCGGCCGAGTGCAGGATGGTCGAAATGGCCACGACCGTGGAGATCTTGATTTCGATGGGCAGGGAGCTCGAGCTTTTGGGCATAAATCAATGTGGTTGGCTTAGCCCGTGCATTCTACTGTGAAATTTCACTCAACGGAAAAGGGTTTTGGCCCGGGTTTGGATGACCGGAAACTCCTGTTTCCTGAACAAAAATAATGTCTGATAAAGATGCTCAGCCTTAAGCAAAATCAATAAAAAGGCTGTTTTTTCCGATGAATAAGCTGATAAGATTGATTTTGCTTAAACAAGATTTAAGCGAGGTCACTAATATTGTTGGCTTTCTGTCCAAGCCTGAGCGGAGATTGTGATTCCTCAAGCGCGCGTTGTGCTGGTTTTCGAATTCTTCCAGGCCTGGCCAGAAAAAGGCCGACAGCAGGGCTGTCCACTCATTGAACCCCGGCCGCTGGGGCCGGGATACCGGAGATTGATATGGAAGATGTCGTAATCGTGGCCGCTGGCCGTACTGCAATCGGCAAGTTCGGTGGCACGCTCTCAAAAATTCCGGCTGCCGAGCTAGGCGCCCAGGTCATCAAGCACCTGCTGACGAAGACCGGCATCGATCCGGCGGCGGTCAGCGAAGTCATCATGGGTCAGGTCCTCACGGCCGGCGTCGGCCAGAACCCGGCGCGCCAGGCCGTCATCAAGAGCGGCCTGCCGGACAAGGTCCCGGCCTTTACCCTGAACATGGTATGCGGCTCCGGCCTGCGCGCCACCCATCTCGCGGCCCAGGCCATCAAGTGCGGCGACGCGTCGATCGTGATCGCCGGCGGCCAGGAAAACATGAGCGCTTCGCCGCACGTGCTGAACGGTTCGCGCGACGGCTTCCGCATGGGCGACGCCAAGCTGACCGACACCATGATCGTCGACGGCCTGTGGGACGTCTACAACCAGTACCACATGGGCGTGACGGCCGAGAACGTCGCGCGCAAGTACGAGATCTCGCGCCAGGAACAGGACGAATTCGCGCTGCAGTCGCAGCTGAAGGCGGAAGCCGCGCAAAAGGCCGGCAAGTTCAAGGACGAGATCATCCCGATCGAGATCGCCTCCAAGAAGGGCACCACCGTGTTCGATACCGACGAGTATCCGAAGCACGGCGCCACGCTGGAAGGCCTGGCCAGCCTGCGTCCGGCCTTCAACAAGGAGGGCAGCGTCACCGCCGGCAACGCGTCCGGCCTGAACGACGGTGCCGCCGCCGTGATCATGATGTCGGCCTCGAAGGCCAAGGAACTGGGCCTGACCCCGATCGCCCGCATCAAGGCCTATTCGTCGGCCGGCCTGGACCCGGCCATCATGGGCATGGGCCCCGTCGATGCCGCCCGCCAGGCGCTGGAACGCGCCGGCTGGACGCACGAAGAAGTCGACCTGATGGAAATCAACGAAGCCTTCGCCGCCCAGGCCGTCGCCGTCAACAAGCAGATGGGCTGGGATACGTCGAAGATCAACGTCAACGGCGGCGCGATCGCGCTGGGCCACCCGATCGGCGCCTCGGGCGCGCGCGTGCTGGTGACCCTGCTGCACGAAATGATCCGCCGCGACGCCAAGAAAGGCCTGGCTGCGCTGTGCATCGGCGGCGGCATGGGCGTGGCCCTGGCGGTCGAGCGCTGAAAGTAATCCGGCACGGCGCCACGGAGGGCGCCGTGCGTTCGTAATCAACAAGGTGTACGCGGTTTAAGTGAAAAACTAGGAGAAGACGATGGCAAGAGTGGCATTAGTGACCGGCGGCATGGGCGGCCTGGGTGAAGCGATCTGCATCAAGCTGGCGGCGCTCGGCTACAAGGTCGTGACGACGTACTCGCCGGGCAGCAAGAAAGCGGAAGGCTGGCTTGCCGCGATGCGCGAACAGGGCCATGACTTCAAGGCGTATGAGTGCGACGTGTCCGATTACGACTCCGCCCAGGCCTGCGTGGCCAAGGTCGTACAGGAAGTCGGCCCCGTCGACGTGCTGGTCAACAACGCCGGTATCACGCGCGACATGACCTTCAAGAAGATGGACAAGGTCAATTGGGATGCGGTCATGAAGACCAACCTGGATTCCGTGTTCAACATGACCAAGCCGGTCGCCGACGGCATGGTCGAGCGCGGCTGGGGCCGCATCATCAACATCTCGTCCGTCAACGGCCAGAAGGGCGCGTTCGGCCAGACCAACTACTCGGCGGCCAAGGCCGGCATCCACGGCTTCACGAAGGCCCTGGCGCTGGAAGTGGCGCGCAAGGGCGTCACCGTGAACACCATCTCGCCGGGCTACATCGGCACCAAGATGGTCACCGACATCCCGGCCGAAGTGCTGGAATCGAAGATCCTGCCGCAGATCCCGATGGGCCGCCTGGGCAAGCCGGAAGAAGTGGCCGGCCTGGTCGCGTACCTGTCGTCGGACGAGGCTGCCTTCGTCACCGGCGCCAACATCGCCATCAACGGCGGCCAGCACATGCAGTAAGCGGTTACCGCTTGCCGTACAGCGACACCGCCTCCGGGCGGTGTTTTTCGTTCCGGAGCAACCATGCCGCCGCTCACCGCCAAGCCTTATTTGCGTTCCGTCCAGATCGATCCGCAGGCGGAGATCGACCTCGACCGCTATCCGTTCACCATTCCCGCCGTGCGCGACCTGGGCGTGCTCGAACCGCATCCGGACGTCACGTTTTTCGTCGGCGAGAACGGCGCGGGCAAGTCGACCGTGCTGGAAGCGATCGCGGTGGCGCTGGGGCTGCCGGCGGAGGGCGGCACGAAGAACGTGCACCGCCAGCAGCAGGACGTGTCGCCGCTGCATCGTCTGCTGCGCGTGGTCAAAGGCTGGCGGTGGCCGCGCAACAGTTACTTCCTGCGTGCGGAAAGCCTGTTCAACGTGTTCACCTACCTCGACGAGCTGCCCGGCGGCGGTCCGTCGCTGCACCTGCGCTCGCACGGGGAGGCGTTCATGGACGTGATGCTCGGCTTCCGCGGCGACGGCCTGTACCTGCTGGATGAACCGGAGGCGGCATTGTCCCCGAACCGCCAGCTGGCCGCGCTGGCCGTCATCGACCGGCTCGTGAAGGAAGGCGCCCAATTCATCATCGCGACGCATTCGCCGATCCTGCTCGCGTACCCGCGCGCGAAGATCCTCAGCTTCGACGGCACGGGCATCGCCGAGATCAGCTACGAAGATACGGAACATTACGCCGTCACGCGTGACTTCCTGAACCATTACCCGCGCCGCCTCGAACAACTGCTCGACGACTAGTTCTCCAATTCGGGGTCAGAGCACATTTTTCCTGAAATTTGGGGTCAGAGCACATTTTCACGCTGAGCTTGAAAGCGACGACGTTGGCTCGATCGCGCGGCTGTCACATTGAATCAGCTGCGTTACGCCGTCAGACTTTCTCGAAGACCATGTTTCCAAAAAGTGCTCTGACCCCGAATTTTGCCGAAAATGTGCTCTGACCCCGAATTTTGGTTGCGCGCCGTGCGCTGGCCATGTGTCGTATGCTCGTCCCGACAGCCGCCGCCGGGCGCGCGTGGGAAAATTGAATGATCGATGCTGAACAAGTGAAGGCCGTGGTGCGCCTGCCGGCGCCGCAGCGCTATGAATATTTCGTCAAGCGGGTCGCCGCGTCGGGTACCGTCTGGGGCCTGTACCGCAACGGCTGGGCGCTGGCGAAGAAGGATGACGGCACGCTCGTGTTCGCGATGTGGCCGGACGAGGAATTCGCCCGGCTGTGCGCGGAATTCGAGTGGGAAGGGTATGAACCGCAGGCGTTTGCGCTGGACGAGCTGTTGTCCGAGCTGCTGCCCCAGCTGCAGCAGGACGGCCTCCTGCCCGGCATCTTCCGCACGCCCGGTTCGAAAGGCGTGATGCCGACGCCGGGCCTGCTGCGCGTCGACCTCGAGGACGAATTGCGAAGGGAAACACCATGAACGCATTGCCGCACGGCGCGCTGGCCTTGTCCAGCCTGGAAGAACAGATGCTGCAGCCCGGCGTGAAGGGCTTGCCGTTGACGGCGCCGCTGCGCCAGGGCGCGATCGGCGTGCAGGGCTGGAACGTGCTGCATGGCGATACGAGTTATCCCGTCGCGGTGTTGAAAACGTCCGCGCTGCGCCACAACCTCGAATGGATGCGCGATTTCTGCGATCGCCACGGCGTGCGCATCGCGCCGCACGGCAAGACGACGATGTGCCCGCAGCTGTTCGGCGCCCAGCTCGCGAACGGCGCCTGGGGCATCACCTTGGCGAACGCCGTGCAGGTGCGGGTGGCGCACCGCTTCGGCGTGCGCCGCGTGCTCGTCGCGAACCAGCTCGTCGCGCGCAGCGACGTGCGCATGGTGCTGCAACTGCTGCACGAGGATCCGGGCTTCGAATGCGTCGTGCTGGCCGATTCGCTCGCGGGCGTGGCGCGCCTGGCGGAAGAAGTCGATGCGCATCCCCTCACGCGGCCCTTGCCGGTCCTGGTCGAACTGGGCCTGTCGGGCAAGCGCGCCGGCTGCCGCACGCCGGAGGAAGCGCTGACGGTGGCGCGTGCCATCGAGCGCGCGCCGGGCCTCGTGCTGGCCGGCTTCGAAGGCTATGAAGGTTTGCTGGTATCGGACGACCACGATGCCGACCTGCGCGCCGTGTCCAGCTTCGTTGCGCGCCTGTGTGCGCTCGTGCGCGAGGCCGACGACGAAGGCCTGTTCGGTACGCGCGAGATCCTCGTGACGGCGGGCGGTTCGTCGTACTTCGACCTCGTCGCGCGCGGCTTCCAGGAGCTGCATGGGCTGTCGCGGCCACTGGTGTCCGTGCTGCGCAGCGGCTGCTACCTGACGAGCGACCACGGCATGTACCAGCGCCACATCGCGGCACTCGACGCGCGCGAAGGCGTCGAGCCGGAAGCGGGATTGCGGGCCGCGCTGGAGATCTGGAGCGTCGTGCAGTCGCGCCCCGAACCGGGACTCGCGATCCTCACGATGGGCAAGCGCGACGCGTCGCACGACGCCGGCTTGCCGGTGCCGCTGTGGCACCACCGGCCCGGCCCCGGCGCCGCGCATGCGCTGCCGGAAGGCTGCGAGATCGTCAAGATGAACGACCAGCACGCGTACCTGCGCCTGCCGGAAGGCCCGGTGCGCGAGATGCTCGCGGTGGGGGACCTGGTCGGCTGCGGCATCTCGCATCCGTGCACGACGTTCGACCGCTGGCCGCTGCTGTTGGCCGTGGACGACGACTACGCCGTACGCTTCGCGCTCAACACTTTCTTCTAGAATGGCCGGGCGGTACGCTACAATCGGTTGTCGTTTTTTCGCTGACCGATCATGCCCGCCACCCCGCCGTCGCTGTTCCCGCCCATCCTCCCGAACCGTCATGGCATGCTGGCCGTGGACGACCTGCACACGATTTATTGGGAAGAGGTGGGCAACCCGAACGGCATCCCCGTCGTGTTCCTGCACGGCGGGCCGGGCGCGGGCCTGTCGCCGCAGCACCGCCGCTTCTTCGACCCGGCCACCTACCGCGTGATCCTGTTCGACCAGCGCGGCGCCGGCAAGTCGACGCCGCTGGGCGAATGGCGCAACAACACGACGCAGCTGCTCATCGAGGACATCGAACGCCTGCGCGCCATGTTCGGCATCGAGCGCTGGCTCGTGTTCGGCGGCTCGTGGGGCTCGACGCTGGCGCTGGCCTACGGGCAGGCGCACCCCGAGCGCTGCCTCGGCTTCGTCCTGCGCGGGATCTTCCTGTGCACGCCGGCCGAGATCGAATTCTTCCTGTACGGCGTGCAGTGGTTCTATCCTGAACTGTACGACGAGTTCGTGGCGCCGATTCCCGTCGAGGAACGGGGCGACCTCTTGACCGCGTACACGAAGCGCCTGCTGTGCGACGATCCGCAGCAGTACTGGCCCGCCGCGCGCGCGTGGAGCCGTTTCGAGGGCCGCCGCGTGTTCCTGCTGCCGCAGGAAGAAGAGCACGCGTCCGACACGCTCGACCTGGGCGTGGGCCGGCTCGAATCGCACTACATGGCGCACGGCGGCTTCCTCGAGCCCGACCAGCTGCTGCGCGACGTCGGCCGCATCTCCCACCTGCCGGCCGTGATCGTGCAGGGCCGCTACGACGTGATCTGCCCGCCGCTGTCCGCGTACCGCCTGCACCAGGCCTGGGCCGGGTCGCGCCTGCGCATGATCCCGGACGCCGGCCACGGCGCGCTGGAAGCGGGCATTGCCCGCGCCCTCGTCGCCGCCACCGAACAGTTCAAGCGGCACGGCCGTTTCGATTGAAATGGTGTTAATCCGGACAGAGGCCGCCGCCTGCTACACTGTTCCCAGCTTCTTACAATAACGACAAGCTACCCGCATGAATATCCAGACCAACGACATCGGCCATGTCATCCAGCTGTCGATCGCGCCCGTGTTCCTGCTGACGGGCGTGGCGACCAAGCTCACGGTACTGATGAACCGCCTCGCGCGCATCATCGACCGTACCCGCGACCTCAAGATCGAACTGCGCAAGGGACCGGATCCGGACTGCAGCGAGGAGCTCGACGTGTTGTACCAGCGCTGGCGCCTGATCAATTATGCGATCACGGCCAGCACCGGCTGCGGCTTCCTGATCTGCGTGGTGATCGCCTGCCTGTTCCTCGGCGATACCACCAACCTGCCGCTGGACCGCTATATCGCCGGCATGTTCGTCGTCGCCATGGTCGCCCTGATTGCCAGTTTCATTTTCCTGCTGCGCGAAGTGTCCGTCTCGTTCCGCTACATGCGCATCCACCGCCACGACGCTCCGGTCCGGCCGGACTAGTTTTTACGAATCGAGACCATCATGAACGACTATCAACGTCCCCCCACCCTGCACCGCTATGGCCTGCGCGCCGAGCTGGAACTGGCGCTGTCCACCGGCCAGTTCAAGCTCCACCCCGAGAACGGCTTCCTGACCTTGTCGTTCTCGACGGCGTGGAACAAAGGTCTGTTCGACGTCCTCGGCCCGGCCGACAGCTGCCTCGTCATCCACAACACGGAAGAATTCGGCGAGCGCCTGCACCGCGCCGTCCAGCGCACCTTGCCCAACTGGGCCGGCATCGACGGTCCCGTCGAATACGGCATCCGCTCGCGCCTGGGCTCTGCCTTTTCCCGTCCGATCTCCGACGCGCGCGAAAAGGAGTGGAAGTTCGCGTGGCGCTCGCTGGCGCCGCATACGAGCCTGAATCCCATCACGGTGCGCATCGGCAGCATCGAGCAGTTTGCGGAACTGCGCACGCCGGAGAGTTATCCCGCGTAAGCGTTGCGATTAGAACCACGGCTCGACGAAATCCCGGTGTAATGCCGGGATCACCACTATCGCCGTGCCCATGACCGCCTCGCTCCCCGATACCGCCTATCCCCACCTGCTGTCCCCCCTCGACCTCGGATTCACGACGCTGAAGAACCGCGTCGTCATGGGCTCGATGCACACGGGGCTCGAAGACCGCTTCTGGAACTACGGCAAACTGGCCGCGTTCTACCGCGAGCGGGCGCGCGGCGGCGCGGGCCTGATCGTCACGGGCGGCATCTCGCCGAACCGCCAGGGCTGGCTGCTGCCGTTCGGCGGCACGCTGAACTTCCGCGGCGACGTTTTTAATCACCGCAAGGTCACGCGCGCCGTGCACGAGGAGGGCGGCAAGATCCTGCTGCAGATCCTGCACGCGGGCCGCTACGGCTACCAGCCCCTCGTCGTGTCGGCCTCGAACGTCAAGTCGCCCATTTCTCCGTTCCGCCCGCGCGCGCTGACGGCACGCGGCATCGAGTCGACCATCGCGGCCTACGTCCGCTGCGCGAAGCTGGCACAGAAGGCCGGCTACGACGGCGTCGAGGTGATGGGCAGCGAGGGCTACCTGATCAACCAGTTCCTGTGCGCGCGCACGAACCGCCGGACCGACGCGTGGGGCGGGCCGATCGAAAACCGCATGCGCCTGCCGGTGGAGATCGTGCGCCGCATCCGCGCGGCCGTCGGGCGCGAGTTCATCGTGATGGTGCGTCACTCCGTGCTGGATCTCGTCGACGGCGGCAACACGTGGGACGAAGTCGTGCAGGTGGCGCAGGCGCTGGAAAACGCGGGCGCCACGATCCTCAACACGGGCTACGGCTGGCACGAGGCGAGAATTCCCACCATCGTCACGTCGGTGCCGCGCGCCGCGTTCGCAGGAGTCTCCGCGCGGCTGCGCGCGGCGGTCAGGATTCCTGTCGTCGCGTCGAACCGCATCAACATGCCGGCCGACGCCGACCGCCTGCTGGCCGACGGCAGCGCGGACATGGTGTCGATGGCGCGGCCGTTCCTGGCCGATCCCGACTGGGTGAACAAGGCCGCGGCGGGCCAGGCGGACCGCATCAACACGTGCATCGCCTGCAACCAGGCGTGCCTGGACCACACGTTCGCCAACAAGCGCGCGACGTGCCTCGTGAACCCGCGCGCGTGCCACGAGACGGAACTGGTGTACACGCCAACGCGCCAGCGCAAGCGCATTGCGGTGGTCGGCGCCGGCCCGGCCGGATTGTCCGCCGCGACGGTGGCGGCGCAGCGCGGCCATGCCGTCACGCTGTTCGACGCGCTTGATCGGATCGGCGGCCAGTTCAACATCGCCATGCGCATCCCGGGCAAGGAGGAATTCGCGGAAACCATCCGCTATTTCGGCCGCCAGCTGGAGCTGACGGGCGTCGAGCTGCGGCTTGGCCAGCGCGTCACGCGCGAGGAGCTGATCGCGGCCGGGTACGACGACGTGATCGTGGCGACGGGCGTCACGATGCGCCGTCCCCGGATCGAGGGGATCGATCATCCGAAGGTACTGTCCTACCTGGACGTGTTGCGCGACCGCGCGCCGGTGGGGCCGCGCGTGGCGATCATCGGCGCCGGCGGCATCGGCTTCGACACGGCGGAGTTCCTCGTGCACGACGCCAACGCGCCGCGCCCGCAGCCCGTCGCGGACTGGGCCGGCGAATGGGGCGTCGACCTGGAGGTGGCCGCCCCGGGCGGCCTCGTGAAGCCGCATGGCGTGACGCCCGCGCGCAGCATCTGGCTCCTGCAGCGCAAGACGACGCGTCCCGGCGCGGGCCTGGGCAAGACGTCGGGCTGGGTGCACCGCGCCACGCTGGCGCGCAACGGCGTCGCGATGCTGGCGGGCGTGCAATACGACCGCATCGACGACGCGGGCCTGCACATCACCGTCGGCGGAGAGTCCAAGCTGCTGGAAGTGGACAATGTGGTGATCTGCGCCGGGCAGGAAAGCCTGGCGGAACTGATGCCGCCGGAAGGGCAGCAGGGCGGACCGGCGTTCCACAAGATCGGCGGCGCGGCACTGGCGGCCGAACTGGATGCGAAGCGGGCGATCCGCGAAGGGGCGGAGCTGGCGGCGCGTTTATAAGACGAGCCGCCTGGACCTAGCTGCCGCGTTTCTTGCTCTTCCTGCTGCGGGAGTCCGACGCCGGTTGTGCCGCCTGGTCACCCTGGCGCGGCGTGTTGAGGTCGCTCTGCCGGGACCCCGTCGAGGATTCCAGCGAGCCGCCTTTCTGCTGCTGTTCCATGCCGCCGTAGCCCGACTGGCGCGACGCGTTCAGGCGGTCTTCCTCGCCCCGTGCCTGCATGCGCTGGCCGCTCTGGCGGGCGCTCCAGCCGGCCTGCTGGGCGCCCGGGCCGCCGCGCTGGCTGCCCAGGTTCTCATCGATACTGCCTTGCAGCGAGCCGCGGGCGCGCAGCGACGCGCCCTGCTGTTCGATATTGGCCGACTGGACGTTGGCCCCGCCCGGCGCCACCCAGCCCGGTGCGCGCGGCTGCTGGCTGCCTTCCGCGACGGGAACGTTTTTTTCCTTGGCGATGCCGCGCGAATGCGTGGTGTCCGGTCCTTTTTGTTTCGACATTTGATCCTCCTGTGAGCTGCGCTGACAGGAAGATCATGCGCGCGGGGAACGCGCTATTCCAGAGGAAGAGGGAGCGCACCCGTGTAGGACTGGAACTACCACATTGCGTGTGGGCACGGAATGCCCCTCTATTTCTTACGCACGACAACGCAGCCGATCGAATAGCCGGCGCCGAATGAACAGATGACGCCGTTGGCACCGCTGGGCAGGTCGTCCTGGTGCGAGTGGAACGCGATGATCGAACCGGCCGACGACGTGTTCGCGTAACGGTCGAGGATCACCGGGGCTTCTTCCGGCGTGGCGTCGCGGCCCAGCAGCGTGCGCACGATCAGCTGGTTCATGCTCAGGTTCGCCTGGTGCAGCCAGAAGCGGGAGATGTCCCCGATCTGGAGGCCCGCGCCTTCGACCGTGTCGCGGATCATCGCGGCCGCCATCGGGCACACTTCCTTGAACACCTTGCGGCCCTGCTGGCGGAACAGCTTGTCCGGCTGGCCGACGCCGTCTTCGTCGAAGCGGTTCATGAAGCCGAAGTTGTTGCGAATATTGTTCGAGAACTTCGTCTTCAGTTTCGAATCGAGGATCTCGAACTGGTGTTCGCTCGTGGCCGTGTCGGCCGCTTCGATGACCATCGCGGTGCAGGCGTCGCCGAAGATGAAATGGCTGTCGCGGTCGCGGAAGTTCAGGTGGGCGCTCGTGATTTCCGGATCGAGCACGAGCACGGCGCGCGCCTGGCCCGTCTGGACGGCGGCGGCCGCGGTCTGGATCGCGAACGTGGCGGACGAGCAGGCCACGTTCATGTCGAAACCGTAGCCCTCGATGCCGAGGGCGTCCTGCACCTCGACGGCCATGGCCGGGTAGGCGCGCTGCATGTTGCTGGCGGCGACGAGGACCATGTCGATGTCGGCCGGCGTGCGGCCCGCGCGGGCGAGGGCCTGGCGCGCGGCGGCCACGCAGATCTCGGCCTGCAGCGACAGTTCCTCGTCGGCGCGCTCCTTGATGCGCGGCGTCATGTGGGCCGGATCGAGAATGCCTTCCTTTTCCATCACGTGGCGCGACTTGATGCCCGACGCTTTTTCGATGAAGGCGCTGCTGGACGGTTCCAGCGCGGTGATCTCGCCGGCCGCGATTTTATCCGCGTGCTCCGCGTTGAACAGCTCGACGTACTGGTTGAAGGCCGTCACCAGCTCATCGTTGGAAATGGAATTCGGTGGCGTGAACAGGCCGGTGCCGCTGATGACGACAGATTTCATGCTTGACTTTCTTGAACAATAACGGTGGCAACACTGCCGAAGCAGGCGATTCTACACAATCGTACCGATGGCGTTAATGGGCCTGTTGGGCGAGCGAGGCGGGGGGTGTCGCGCGTTTGGACAACTGCACCGGCAGACCCTGCAAATGGTGCAGCGCCTGGGTCAATTGAAAATCGTCGGCGCTGCCGAATTCGAGCGGCTTGCGGGTGCGGGCGAGCGCGAGGATGCGCATCTGTTCCTCGATGTCGTCGTGGTTCGTCATATCCTCGGCCGCGCGGCTGGTGTCGTTCTCGAGGTGGTGCCGCAGGTCGGCTTCGCGCATGCGCAGGGCGTTCAGGCCGTCGCCGTCGGCGTTCTCGTCGACGGGGATGTCGGGCACGATGCCGCGCGCCTGGATCGAGCGGCCGCTGGGCGTGTAGTAGCGCGCCGTCGTCAGTTTCACCGCGGTGTCGCCGGCCAGCGGGCGGATCGTCTGCACGGACCCCTTGCCGAACGTCCGGCTGCCGACGATGGCGGCACGCTTGTGGTCCTGCAGGGCGCCCGCGACGATTTCCGACGCCGATGCCGAGCCCGTGTTCACGAGCACGACCATCGGGATCGTTTTATACAGGTCCGGCACCTTGTCGAGTGGATCGTTGCCGCGGCTGAGCAGGTAGTACTCGGGGCTGCCGTAGAAGCGGGCCTTCGAATCCTCCAGCTGCCCATTCGTCGAGACGATCTCGGCATTCTTCGGCAGGAACGCGGCGGAGACGCCAATCGCGCCCTGCAGCAGGCCGCCCGGGTCGTTGCGCAGGTCGAGCACAAGGCCTTTCAGGTCCGGCTCCTCGCGCGCCAGCGCGGCCAGTTTATTGGCGAGATCCTCGACGGTCGGTTCCTGGAACTGCGATACGCGCACCCATGCGTAGCCGGGCGCGACGATCCTGCCTTTCACGCTTTTTTGCACGATCTCGTCGCGCACGATCGTGAACGACAGCGGCGCCGCGGCATCCTTGCGCTGCACCGTGAGCACGACCTTCGTGCGCGGCTCGCCGCGCATGCGCTTGATGGCCTCGTCGAGGTCCATGTCCTTCACCGCCGCGCCATCGATGTGCGTGATCAGATCGCCCGCCTGGATGCCGGCGCGGGCGGCCGGCGCATCCTCGATCGGGGTGACGATGCGGATATAGCCTTCCTCGCTCTGGTTGATCTCGATGCCCAGGCCGACGAATTTTCCTTCGGTCCCTTCGCGCAGTTCGCGGTAGGCCTTGCGGTCCAGGTAGGCCGAGTGCGGGTCGAGCGCGCCCACCATGCCGGAAACGGCCTGTGTGAGGAGCTTGCGGTCTTCCACGGGCTCGACGTAATCGGCCTTGATCGTGTTGTAGGCATGCGCCAGCTGGTGCAGGCCCTCGATGGGCATGCCGTCCACCGGCTTGTGGGCCAGGGCCGAGTATTGCATCGTGACGCCGACCCCGAGGATCACACCGAGTGTGACGAGGGCGACGTTCTTGAAGCTGGAGCGCATGGGCGATGGGCGAAAGGGGACTGCGGTCCAGTATAACCGTCCCGCGGCCGGGGTGCGACGCCCGAACGCGCGGGAATGCCGTCAGGCGACGGCGCGCTTGCCCGCGGGCAAGGAGCCGCGGCTGTTAATGATGCGCGAAAACAACGTCAGCTGGCCATTGGTCGTGTCGTCCCAGCTGAAACCTTCGGCATAACGGCGGGTGGCGGCGTGGTCCGGGTAGCTGCGGCGCAGTTCCGTCAGCGCCTCCGCGATGCCTTTCGCCGTGCGCTCCTTCATCAGCACGCCCGCTTCCGGCCTGGCCACGACTTCCGGCGTGCCCCACACGTTCGACGCGACGACCGGCGTGCCGCAGGCCATGGACTCCAGCAGCACGTTGGCCCAGCCTTCGCGGCTGGACGCGAGGATCATCGCATCGGCCGCGTTGTAGTAATGCTTGAGCTCGGTTTGGGGCACGGCGCCGAGGAATTTGACGCGGTCGGCCACGCCCAGGCTGGCCGCCAGCGCTTCCAGCTTCTTGCGCTCCGGGCCGATGCCGGCAATGAGGAGTTTCACGTCCGGCAACATCGGCAGCGCGCCGATCGTGAGATCGTGCGCCTTGCGCGGGTCGAGCACGCCGACGGAAATCACCGTGAACCCGTCGATGCCCAGCTGGGCGCGCGCGGCCGCGCGGTCCATCGGGACGAAGCGCTGCAGGTCGACGCCGTTGCGCAGCGACACGATGCGGTCGCCCGGAATGCCGAGGCCGATCATCTCTTCGCGCAGCGCCTGGCACACCGTGATCATGCCGGCGGCGTTGTTTGCCGCCCACATCAGTTGCTTTCTCGGCAGCGTGAACTGTGGAATCAGGTTAATGTCGGTACCGCGGGCCGTGATGACGACGGGCTTGTTGAAATACTTGCCCAGCATCACTGCGGCGACGCCGTCCGGATAAAAATAGTGTGCGTCGATGACGTCGAAGTCGTAGCCCTCGTCGATGATGCGCCCGATCTCTTTCTTGCAGGCCTGGGCCATCAGCCACGGCGCCGCCGTCATCCCGACT
Source organism: uncultured Massilia sp. (assembly GCA_946481275.1). The sequence goes on along the minus strand of CAMLMV010000062.1, from coordinate 17,393 downwards.
TTCGGAATGACGAGGTAGCGGGGGTGCGTGACGTCGATGTCGTAGCGGGTTTCCGTGGCCGGCACCTTGGAAAAGGCCGCGTAGTCGCCGAACCGCGGGTGCTGCGACGGGAACCAGGGCACGGGCGCGACGACCTTCGATTCGACCTGGCCGCTGGCGAGCAGGTAGCGCAAACGGGTCTCGACAAAGATGCCGTGGCTGGGTTTGACCGTGTTCGGGAAGAGGGAACTGAATGTAAGGAGCTTCATCGACGATGTGCGCAAGGCGGAGTGGTGCAGAGCGTAGCATCTATTATGTAATAGATTGCAATACTTGTCTGTTCCGGAGGAACGTGCGCCAGTTTAATAGCAAAAAAGCAAACGTGTAGCGTGCTCGTCAGAAATCTGTGATAAATTCGTCTAGTTATTAGTCCGGCGGCAAGTCCTCCGGCCCGCTCCCTCATGAGGCGAACCGGCATGCAGCGCCGGGCGTCCCATGGTCCCTTACCTCAATCTGTAGAAGATCATGAAAATTTCAGTTATCGGGACTGGTTACGTCGGACTGGTGTCTGGCGCCTGCTTCGCCGACGTCGGTAATACCGTACTGTGCCTGGACGTCGATACGCGCAAGATCACGATGTTGAAGGACGGGATCATTCCGATCCACGAACCGGGCCTGGACAGCCTCGTCCAGCGCAACGCGGCCGCCGGCCGCCTGCTGTTCTCGTCGAACTACGACGACGCCGTCAGCCATGCCGACATCATCTTCCTGGCCGTCGGTACGCCGCCGGACGAAGACGGCAGCGCCGACCTGACGCACATCCTGTCGGCCGCGCGCAGCATCGGCGAGCGCCTGACGAAGCCGGCCGTGATCGTCGACAAGTCGACCGTGCCCGTCGGCACCGCGGAAAAAGTGAAACGCGCCATCGCGGGCGAACTGGAGAAACGCGGTGTGAACGTCGCGTTCCACGTCGTCAGCAACCCCGAATTCCTGAAAGAAGGCGCCGCGATCGACGACTTCATGAAGCCGGACCGCATCGTGGTCGGCTTCGACGATGCCGACGCCGGCAAGCAGATGCGCCAGCTGTACGCGCCGTTCAGCCGCAACCACGAGAAATTCGTCGAGATGGACATCCGCAGCGCCGAGCTGACGAAGTACGCGGCGAACGCGATGCTGGCCACCCGCATCAGCTTCATGAACGAGCTGGCGAACCTGTCCGAACTGCTGGGCGCCGACATCGAGGCCGTGCGCCTGGGCATCGGCATGGACCCGCGCATCGGCCCGGACTTTTTGTACGCCGGCATGGGCTATGGCGGTTCCTGCTTCCCGAAAGACGTCAAGGCGCTGATCAAGACGGCATCCGACCACCAGAAGCAGCTGCACCTGCTGACCGCAACCGAGAAGGTCAACGAGGAACAGAAGAACGTGCTGTTCACGAAGCTGGTGCGCTTCTTCGGCGGCGAGAGCAACCTGAACGGCAAGACGATCGCCCTGTGGGGCCTGTCGTTCAAGCCGAACACGGACGACATGCGCGAAGCGCCGAGCCGCATCCTGATCAAGTCGCTGTTCGACGCGGGCGCCAACGTGGTCGCGTACGACCCGGTCGCCAGCACGGAAGCGAAGCGTGTCCTGGTGGCCGACCATGGCGAAGCGCTGTGCAATACCCGCCTGCGCATCGTCGAGTCGGCCAAACAGGCCGTCGAAGGCGCGGACGTGCTCGTGCTGGTCACGGAATGGAAGGAATTCCGCGCGCCGGACCTGCCGTTCCTGGCCGAGAACCTGAAACTGAAGGCCGTGTTCGACGGTCGTAACATCTACGATCCGGACGCCTTCGGCGCCGCCGGCCTCGTCTACGAAGGCATCGGCCGCCGTTCGGGGAAAGTCGAGCAATGACGGAAGCAGTGAGCAACAAGGGAACCATCCTCGTCACCGGCGCCGCCGGCTTCATCGGCAGCGCGGTGGCGGTGCGCCTGACCGCCATGGGGCACACCGTGGTCGGCTGCGACAACTTCAACGATTACTACGACCCGGCGCTGAAGCACCATCGCGTCGAAGCGTTGCTGAAACCGGCAGGCGTGCCGTGCGAGACCGTCGAACTGGGCGACGGCGCGCAGGTGGCCGCGCTGTTCGAGCGCGTGAAGCCTGCGCTGGTCGTGCACCTGGCCGCCCAGGCCGGTGTGCGGTATTCGCTGAAGAATCCGGCCGCGTACGTACAGGCGAACCTCGTCGCGTTCGGCCACATGCTGGAAGCGTGCCGCAACCACAAGGTCGAGCACCTGCTGTACGCCAGCAGCAGCAGCGTCTACGGCGCCAACGCCAAGACGCCGTTCAGCGAGGACGACGTCACCGACGCACCGGTCTCGCTGTACGCCGCGACGAAGAAGTCGAACGAGCTGATGGCCCATTCGTACAGCCATCTGTACGGCATCCCGACGACGGGCCTGCGCTTCTTCACGGTGTATGGACCGTGGGGCCGCCCGGACATGGCGTACTTCAGCTTCGCGCGCAAGATGCTGGCGAACGAGGCGATTCCCGTGTTCGCGGAAGGCAAGCTGTACCGCGACTTCACGTACATCGACGATATCGTCGAAGGCGTCGTGCGCCTGCTGTTCAAGCCGACGAAGCCGGAAGGCAAGCCGCCGCACGCCATCTTCAACATCGGCAACCAGACGCCGGTGCAGGTGCTGGACTTCATCCGTACGCTGGAAGGCGCGTTCGACGTCAAGGCGCAACTGGACTTCCAGCCGATGCAGCCGGGCGACGTACCGGCCACGCACGCCGATACGAGCAGGCTGCAGGACTGGGTAGGTTACAAACCCACGACGTCACTGGAGGCGGGTTTGCGTGAATTTGCGCGGTGGTATAATCGGGCGATACGTGAAAATGTTTCCTACCTGAAATGAAAAAAGTCCTCATCCTCGGCGTCAACGGTTTTATCGGCCACCACCTCTCCAAGCGCATCCTGGAGACGACCGATTGGGAAGTGTATGGCATGGATATGAACTCCGAGCGGATCGCGCACCTGCTCGACAATCCCCGCATGCACTTCTTTGAAGGCGACATCACCATCAACAAGGAATGGGTCGAGTACCACGTCAAGAAGTGCGACGTGATCCTCCCGCTGGTGGCGATCGCGACGCCGTCGACGTACGTGAAGGAGCCGCTGCGCGTCTTCGAACTGGACTTCGAGGCGAACCTGCCGATCGTCCGCTCGGCCGCCAAGTACAAGAAACACCTGATCTTCCCGTCGACGTCGGAAGTCTACGGCATGAGCCGCGACGCCGAATTCGACCCGGAGAACTCGGAACTGGTCTACGGTCCGATCAACAAGCCGCGCTGGATCTATGCCTGCGCCAAGCAGCTGATGGACCGCGTGATCTGGGGCTACGGCATGGAAGGCCTGAACTTCACGCTGTTCCGTCCGTTCAACTGGATCGGCGCCGGCCTGGATTCGATCCACACGCCGAAAGAGGGCTCCTCGCGCGTGCTGACCCAGTTCCTGGGCCACATCGTGCGCGGCGAACCGATCCAGCTCGTCGACGGCGGCCAGCAGAAGCGTTCGTTCACCTATGTCGACGACGGCATCGACGCGCTGATGCGCATCATCGAGAACAAGGACGGCAAGGCCACCGGCAAGATCTTCAACGTGGGCAACCCGACCAACAACTACTCGATCCGCGAACTGGCCGGCATGATGCTGGACCTGGCCGCCGAGTATCCGGAATACCGCGACACGGCCAAGCAGGTGAAACTGGTCGAAACGAGCTCGGGCGCCTACTACGGCACCGGCTACCAGGACGTGCAGAACCGCGTGCCGAAGATCGAGAACACGGTCTCGGAACTGGGCTGGAAGCCGCAGGTCTCGATGCGCGACGCGCTGGTCAAGATCTTCGATTCGTACAAGGACAAGCTGGGCGACGCGAAGCAGCTCAATAACTGATCTGCATTCGACTCCTTTCGGAAAGGCTGCTGCGGCAGCCTTTTTTATTCCAATGAACATAGCCATCCTCGGCGGCGGCGTGGCAGGTATCGCCAGCGCGATCGCTCTCAAGCTGAAAGGCCACGACGTCACCGTCCACGAACGGCGCGACGCCGATGCGAACATCGGCGCGGGCATCGTCGTGTGGCCGAATGCCGCGTTCGTGCTGGCGCAGTTCGGCATCCTGGACGACATGGCGGCCGTCGCGGGCCGTCCGCGCGCCATGCGCCGCCTGTCGCGCGCCGGCGAGGACCTCGGCGCGCTGGACATCGGCCTGATCGACGCGCGGATGGGTTATCCCAGCCTGTCCATCCTCAGAAGCGATTTCCAGCGCATCCTGTCGGCGCGGCTGCAGGCGCTGGGCGTCGCCGTCCGGTATGGCCGCAACGTCGCGCGTATCGAACCGGGGGCGATTGTCCACTTCGACGACGGGACGACCTTGGCGGCGGACCTCGTCGTCGGCGCCGACGGCCGCATGGCGTCATGTGCCCGCCGTTACGTCACGGGTGACGATACGCCCATCTACCAGGGGTTCATCAACTGGATCGGCGTCTGCGAGGGGGAATTCGACGTGGACACGATCTCGGACTATTGGGGCACGGGCGAACGCTTCGGCATCGTGCCCGTCGCACGCGACAAGGCGTATTGGGCCGGCGGCGCGGCGCAGGCCACGATCGGTGCGCGCGATCCGGACGCGTACCTGGACGAGCTGCAGCGCATCTTCGCGGACTGGCCGGCACCGGTACGGAGGATCATCGCCGGCACGCCCGCCGCGCGCATCAACAAGATCTACGTGCACGACCACGACCCCGTGCCGACGTGGCACAGGGACAACCTGGTCATGATCGGCGACGCGGCCCACGCGGCCCTGCCCACGTCCGGCCAGGGCGCGTGCCAGGCGCTGGAAGACGCGTGGCACCTGGCGAACTGCGTCGAGGCGCATCCGGGCCGTGTGGACCAGGCCCTGGACGCCTTCACCGCGCTGCGCTTCCAGAAGACGGCAGGGATCACGCTGGCCGGCCGGGGCCTGGCGGCGTCGCTGTTCAACCGCGACGAGACGTTTTGCCGCGAGCGTGACCGCGCCAGCCGGCATGCGGACTACGCGGCGCTCGCGCGGGCGATGGCGGATGGCTGGAGCCGGCACCTGCCGCTGTAAGTACAACTTCGGGGTTCCTGTTAATCCTTGTATCCCCCGACAAACACCGCGTAAGTATTTGTAAAGTGCCCGGACAGGGGGAGGGGTGGAGCATATAGTTCTTATCAGTTTTTCTCTCTCTCTCCACTCTTGAAGTGGTCTTTGCCCACGGTTCCCCCACCGTGGGCTTTTTTCTGCCTGGAGCCCAAATGATCACGACCCGGTTCGCCCGCGCTGTCCTGTGCGCGCTCGCCATCGGCAGCGCCGTCCCTTCGTTCGCCGTCCCGCTGATGGACATGCGCGTCGAGGACCTGCTGTTCATGTCCGCCGACGTAAGGAAATCCCTGAACCTGACCCCGAATCAGCAGACCTTGTGGAACCAGATGGAAGGCCGTTCGCGTTCGATCCTGCGCGAGCGCCAGCGCCGTCGCGAGGCCTTGCAGGAACAGGCGAAGACGCTGCTGGCGAAGCCGGAAGTCGAATTGCGCGACCTGAACCGGGCCGTCGAGGCGGAAGCCGTGGCGACCAATACCGAGGACAAGCAGCTGCGCGAAGCGTGGCTGGAAGTGAACGATGCGCTCGACGACAGGCAGCGCGCCCAGGTCGCGACCTTCATCGGCGAGCAGTTGATGCGCGTGGTGCCGGAAGGGCGTCCGGGCGGCGAGCGTGGTGGAGAACGAGGCAATGAGCGCAGTGGCGGCGGCCGTCCGGGCGGCATGGGTGGCCACGGCCGCGGCGGCATGGGCGGGCCCGGCGGCGCGTCGATCAATCTCGGCGGGTGAGGCGTACATACAATGTATCGTTAAGTAAAAATCCGCCGCGCTTCGCCGATTTGACTATCCTTCCCCGCTAGAATTGGTGCCGCTGCGCAACCTCAGCACTGCCTGCATCCGTCATGACATGACGATGTAGCGCTGCCACGACGGCCCGGTGTATCGGCACACCGGGCCGTGTTACATTCGCCGATGGCCACAAGCCGCATTTGCAGCACAAAGGACCTTTCGTGAAACGATACCTTCTCAGTACCCTGACCCTCTCCATGCTGGCCGCCTTCGCATCCGCGGCGGACCGCGCCGGCATCGACACGCAATACATCGACCCGAGCGTACGCGTGCAGGACGATTTCTTCACTTACCTGAACGGCAAGTGGCTCAAGACGACCGAGATCCCCGCCGACCGTTCGAGCTGGGGCACCTTCATGAAGCTGCGCGAGGACACTCAGCCGCAGCTCCTCGGCATCATCGAAGCGGACCAGAAGGACCCGCACAAGAAGGCCGGCACCGACGCGCAGAAGATCGCCGACCTGTACACGAGCTTCATGGACGAGAAGAAGCTGGAGACGCTGGGCTACAAGCCGCTGACGGGCGAGCTGGCACGCATCCGCAGGCTGAAGGACAAGAAGGGCGTGCCGGACCTGATCGCGCACCTGTCGAAGATCGGCGTCGCGACGCCGTACGGCATCGGCGTCGCGCAGGACGCGAAAGCCTCCACGAAGTACGCCACGTACATCCGCCAGGGCGGCCTCGGCATGCCGGACCGCGACTACTACCTGAAGGCGGACGACGCCAAGATGGCCGCGACCAGGGCGAAGTACGAACAGCATGTCGCGAAGATCCTTCTGCTTTCCGGCGACAAGGATGCGGACGCGAAGGCGCAAGCGATCGTCGCGTTCGAGACGGAACTGGCGAAGGTGCAGTGGACGAAGGTCGAACTGCGCGACCCGAACAAGAATTACAACAGGATGGACGTGGCGCAGCTCGCCGCGCTGACGCCGGGGTACGACTGGAAGACGGCGCTGGGCGCCGCCGGCGTGGGCAACAAGGTCGATTACGTGATCGTCGGCCAGCCGACCTACCTGCAGGGCCTGGACAAGCTGCTTGCGAACACCGATCTCGAGACGGTCAAGGCGTATTTCCAGTGGCAGCTGCTGCGCGAATACGCGCCCTACCTGTCGAAGGCGTTCGTCGACGCGGACTTCGATTTCTACGGCAAGACGCTGACCGGTGCGGACGTCAACCGCCCGCGCTGGAAGATCGGCGTGTCCGTCGTCGAAGGCGCGCTGGGCGAGGCGCTGGGCCGCGAATACGTGGCCAGGTACTTCCCGCCGGAGCGCAAGGCGCGCATGGAGGAACTCGTGAAGAACGTCCTCGCCGCGTACCGGGAATCGATCGACCAGCTCGACTGGATGGGGCCGGAGACCAAGAAGGAAGCCCAGGCCAAGCTGGCGAAGTTCACGCCGAAGATCGGCTACCCGAACAAGTGGCGCGACTACTCGCGCCTGAGCATCAGGAAGGATGACCTGGCCGGCAACGTGATGCGCGCCGCGACGTTCGCGTACAACCGCAACATCGACAAGCTGGGCAAGCCGATCGACCGCGAAGAGTGGGGCATGACGCCGCAGACGGTGAACGCCTACTACAACTCGCGCATGAACGAGATCGTGTTCCCGGCCGCGATCCTGCAGCCGCCGTTCTTCGATGCAAGCGCGGACGACGCCGTGAACTACGGCGGCATCGGCGCCGTGATCGGGCACGAGATCGGCCACGGCTTCGACGACAAGGGCAGCCAGTCGGACGGCGAGGGCAATTTGCGCAACTGGTGGACTGCACAGGACCAGGCGCGCTTCAAGGCCAAGACCGACATGCTGGTGAAGCAGTACGACGCTTTCGAACCGCTCCCGGGCTACCACGTCAACGGCGCCCTCACGCTGGGCGAGAACATCGGCGACAACTCGGGCCTCGCCATCGCGTACAAGGCTTATAAAATCTCGCTGCACGGCCAGCAGGCCCCCGTCATCGACGGCCTCACGGGCGACCAGCGCTTCTTCATGGGCTGGGCGCAGGTGTGGCGCTCGAAGATGCGCGAGGCGCAGCAGATCGTGCAGGTAAAAACCGACCCGCACTCGCCGGGCCAGTTCCGCGCCAACGGCACCTTGCGCAACCAGGCCGCGTTCTACGAGGCGTTCGGCGTGAAGGAAGGCGACAAGATGTATCTGCCGCCGGAGCAGCGCGTCACCATTTGGTAACAAAAACGGATCGCCATCAGCGATAATCAGGGGCGGCGGTACCCCCGCCGGCCCCACCATCCCACCCATAACAACCCAAGGGAGATGAAGAGATGATGAAGAAGCACACCCTGTTGAGCGCCCTGACCCTGGCGCTGCTTGCCAACGCCGGCCATGCGGCGGAAGGCGCCGCCGCCAAGAACACGGCCATCAAGAAGGGCCAGACCCTGTCGGCCGGCATCGCCACCGACTACATCGATCCGGCGGTCCGCCCGCAGGACGATTTCTATGAATACCTGAACGGCAAGTGGATGAAGACGGTCGAGATCCCGGCCGACAAATCGAGCTGGGGTTCGTTCGCCAAGCTGCGCGACGACACGCTGCCGCAGCTGCGCGGCATCATCGAAAAAGCCGCCGCCGGCAGCCCGGCCAAGGGCACCGACGCCCAGCGCATCGGCGATTACTACGCCAGCTTCATGGACGAAGCGAAGCTGGAGCAGCTGGGCATCACCCCGCTGAACGGCGAACTGGCGAAGATCGCGGCGCTGAAGGACAAGTCCGAACTGCCCGCGCTGCTGGCGCACCTCGGCAAGATCGGCGTGAACGTGCCGTACGACTTCGGCATCCACCAGGACAACAAGGATTCGACCAAGTACGTCGCCGACATCTATCAAAGTGGCCTCGGCATGCCGGACCGCGACTACTACCTGAAGGCGGACGACGCCAAGCTGGCCGACGCGAAGGCCAAGTACCTGACGCACGTCGAGAAGACGCTGGCGCTGGCCGGCGACAAGAACGCCGCCGCCAACGCGAAGGCCATCGTCGACTTCGAGACGGAACTGGCGAAGGTGCAGTGGACCAAGGTCGAACTGCGCGACCCGATCAAGGCCTACAACAAGGTGCCGCTGGCCGACATGGGCAAGGTCGCGCCGGACTACGACTGGAACGGCTACCTGCAGGCCACGGGTATCGCCGGCAAGGCGACCTATGTGATCGTCAGCCAGCCGACCTACCTGAAGGGCTTCGCCGAGATCTCCAACAAGACCTCGCTGGACACCTGGAAGGCCTACCTGACGATGCACCTGGTGGACGCGTACGCGAGCTACCTGAACAAGGCCTTCGTCGACGAGCGCTTCGACTTCTACGGCAAGACCCTGTCGGGCGTGAAGGAGATGGAACCGCGCTGGAAGCGTGGCGTGGCCGCGATCGAGCGTTCGCAGGGCGAGTCGCTGGGCAAGCTGTACGTGGCCGAGTACTTCCCGCCGGAGCGCAAGGCGCGCATGGAAGCGCTGGTCAAGAACCTGCTGGTCGCCTACAAGCAGAGCATCGACAAGCTGGACTGGATGTCGCCGGCCACCAAGAAGGAAGCACAGGCCAAGCTGGCCAAGTTCACGCCGAAGATCGGCTACCCGAACAAGTGGAAGGATTACTCGGCACTGGTCGTGTCGCGTGACGACCTGGTGGGCAACGTGATGCGTTCGCGCGACGTCGAGTACAACCGCGAGCTGAACAAGCTGGGCAAGCCGATCGACCGCGACGAGTGGGGCATGACGCCGCAGACCATCAACGCGTACTACAACCCGGAGATGAACGAGATCGTGTTCCCGGCCGCGATCCTGCAGCCGCCGTTCTTCGACGCCAATGCGGATGACGCGGTCAACTACGGCGGCATCGGCGCCGTGATCGGCCACGAGATCAGCCACGGCTTCGACGACCAGGGCGCCCAGTACGACGGCGACGGCAACCTGCGCGACTGGTGGACCGCGGCCGACCACAAGAACTTCGAGGCCAAGACCAAGATGCTGGTCAAGCAGTACAACCAGTTCGAGCCGATCAAGGGCTACCACGTGAACGGCGAACTGACGCTGGGCGAGAACATCGCCGACAACTCGGGTCTCGCGATCGCCTATAAAGCCTACAAGATTTCGCTGAAGGGCAAGAAGGCGCCGGTGATCGACGGCCTGACGGGCGAACAGCGCCTGTACATGGGCTGGGCCCAGGTGTGGCGCACCAAGATGCGCGAACAGCAGCAGATCGTCCAGGTGAAGACCGACCCGCACTCGCCGGGCCAGTTCCGCGCCAACGGCACACTGCGCAACCAGCCGGGCTTCTACGACGCCTTCAAGGTCAAGCAGGGCGACAAGATGTACCTGGCGCCGCAGGAGCGCGTGATCATCTGGTAATGGCGTAACGCCGGCACGCAAAAAAAGCCGCTCGAAGCGGCTTTTTTTCATGGTGCGGGTGAAGCGATTACTGCGTCACGCTCGAGTAGGAGCAGGACTTGACCTGGCCGCGTGCCGGGTCGCCGAACACGGCGTTGGTGCACTTGACCGGACCGGTCACGACCTTCGAGGTGTAGATCGTGCTGGTGCCGTAGCGGACTTCACGCTTGCCGGTGAACGAGCAGGTGCCGTTTTCGGTGGCGCAGGCCGTGAACGTCGGCGTAGCGGTCACCGGCGCAGCCGTGGTCGTGCTGGCGTAGCTGCACGACTTGACGACGCCGCGGATCGGATCGCCGAACACGGCGGTCGTGCACGGCGTGGAGCCCGTGATCGTTTTCGACGTGTACACACCGTTCGCGCCGAAGCGGACTTCACGGGTGCCGCTGAACGAGCAGGTCGAGCCTTCGTTGCCGCAAGCGGTCCAGGACGTCGTCGACGTGGTCGGCGCGGTCGTCGATTCGTACGCGCCGATGTCGATCTGGCCGACCACCGGACGTGCTTCGCCGGCGGCGACATGCTTGTATTGCGCGATAGCCTTCAGCGACACGCCCTTGGCCGACACGCCCGGATCCGAGCCGGCATCGATCACCAGCGCGCTGCCGGTCGGATGCAGGTCGTACGCGGCGCGGTTCGCGAAGCTCGGCGAGGCCGAACGGTAGTTCGTCTTGTCGACCGTCGATGCCTGCGTGCTGAACGTGCCGACGCCGGCATAGATGTTGTTCTGGGCGATGGCCGGGGTCGGCACCTTGCCGCTGACGAACATGAACGTACCGCCGCTGCCCATATCGTTCAGGAACGTGTTGTTGATGACGTACAGGTCGCTGCCGGCGTTGGTCGCGCCTTCTTCACCGTAGGCCAGCATTGCCGCGTTCGCGTTCGATGCCGGTTGCTGGATGATGTTGCCGATGACGTAGGACGTACCGGCGTTCGGCAGGTCGATCTCGTACGACGGCTTGCCGGCGGCGGTGCTGCCCGTCTCGCCCGGGTTCAGGCTCGAGAAGCGGTTGTACGCGATCAGGTTGGTATCTGCGCGCGACTTCAGGTTGTGGCCGAGGTTGGCGTCGTGCGAGAAGTTGTAGCGGAAGGTCAGGCTCTTCACGTGACCGATGTACAGGTTGTGCGACTGGCCGTCGCCTGCGCCGTTGTGGCCGAATTCGGTGTTCTCGATCACGATGTCGCTGTTGACGTTGGCGTTCGCCAGGATACCGTTCTGGTTATCGTGGAGGAACGAGTTGCGCAGCGTGAAACCGGCCCCTTCGAGGCGGAACGCAGCACCGTTTGCGTCCGGCACTTTAGCGCCGTACATTTCGACGTTGTCGACGGTCAGGTTGCTGCCGCTGACGACCCAGATGCCTTTGCCGGCCGCGTTCTTGCCGGCCGCGTCGATCTTCGGACGGCCGTTGACGCCGCGGATCGTCAGGTTGTTACGCGGGATGTAGCAGACGTCGCCGCTATACGTGGTGTTGCCGGTGATTTCGATGACGTCGCCATCCTTGGCGGCGGCGATCGCAGCGCACGGCTTGGCGTAGGTCTTGCCCGGGCCAACCGACAGCGTCGCTGCGGATGCAGTGGCCACACCTGCGAACGCCATCAGGACGGCAGCAGCCAGGTGCGAAGCGGAGAATTGGGTGTTGCGCGATGCGGTTTGACGCAGTTGTTGCATGTCGATTTATCCTCGTAAGCAGATTGCCTGTCAGCAGTTGTTCCTGCTGGAAAGTTGCAGAATACGAGTTTTAAGATCGAGGGCCTGTAACGAAGTGTAACCGAAAATAATGAACCAGCAATCCTGAAAAGAGGCTAATTGATGTTCCTTTTAGCCTTATTTAGTAGAGCGAAAGAACATTATGTGGCTGCTCTTTCTAGCATTGAGCGCAAGAAAAATTGATGCCTGAAACTGTTTTTTACGGTTTTTCCCTATGGAATCTAATTTCCGCTGGAAAATTCATCGACAAAGCTAGAATGACAACGTGGCTGTCTTTCTGGCAATTCCAATGTCGGGGCATGTTATCTGAATGGCTTCAAAAAAAATTTTTTGAAATTAAGCCGATGTTGCGTTCACGCCGCATTTTTTCGGGCAAGATCGTTGTGCCGAGTTTCACTACGTTCGTGGAATTTACAGAAAAAGTTCAGGTATGGAAACTATTTTCTGACAAAAGGTTGTTTCTGGAGTAATTGCGGACAATTAATGAGACTTTAGCGCCACAAAATACCCCGTCAAACCGATAACCGAAAATAAAAAAACGCGGCACGAGGCCGCGTTTTTTGCCGGATCGGGAACGCCGGGGATTATTTATAGCTGCAGCTCTTGACGACCCGGTAGGCCGGATCACCGAAGACAGCATTCGTGCAGGCCACCGGACCGGTCACGGTCTTGGTTGCATACATGCCGTTGGCGCCATAGCGGACCTGATGCGTACCCGTCACCGAGCAGATACCGCCCTCGGCCGCACACGCCGTCCAGCCGCTGTCGGACGGCGCCGGTGCCGGTGCCGGTGCCGTGGGCGTCGTGGTCGTCGAGCCCGACGTCGCGATCGTGTTGCTGGAGTAGCTGCAGGTCTTCAGCACGCCCTGGGCCGGGTCGCTGCCGAATGCCTTCGGCCAGCAGGTGACGGGACCGGTGAACGTCTTGGTCACGAACGAGGTACCGGCGCCGAAACGGACTTCGCGGGTGCCGGTGAACGTGCAGAGGTAGTTCTCGCCGGCGCAGGGAATCCAGGACGGGGCCGCAGCCGTACTCGCGGTCGACAGCGTGCTGGAATAGCTGCACGTCTTGGCGACGCCGCGGATCGGATCGCCGAACACGGCGCTCGTGCACGGGGTCGAGGCGGTCACGAACTTCGTCGTATAGACGCCGTTGGCGCCGTAGCGGACCTCACGGGTACCGCTGAACGAGCAGGTCGAAAGTTCGTTGGCGCAAGCCGTCCAGGTGACGGGCGCAACGTTCGCCGCATCGCCCGTCGCTTCGTACGCGCCGATGTCCAGCTGGCCGACCACCGGGCGTGCTTCGCCGGAAGCGTTGCCTTTGTATTGTGCGACCGGGGTCAGCGAGACGCCCTTGGGCGACACGCCCGGATTCGTAGCGGCATTGATCACGAGCGCACTGCCGGTCGGGTGCAGGTCCCCTTTGTCGCGATCGGCGAAGCCGGGCGCCACCGAACGATAGTTGGACTTCAGGATCGAGCTGGCCTGCGTGCTGAGGGTACCGATGCCGGCGAAGATATTGTTCTGGATCACCGCCGGAGTCGGGACCTTGCCGCTGACAAACAGGAACGTGCCGTCAGAATAGTTATTCAGGAACGTATTGTTGATGACGTACAGGTCGCTGCCGGCGTTGGTCACGCCTTCTTCACCGTAGGCCACCATGGTCGGGTTCTGGTTGGTGGCCGGCTGCTCGATGATGTTGCCGATGATGTAGGACGTACCGGCATTCGGCAGGTTGATTTCGTACGACGGCTGGCCGGCCGCGGTGCTGCCCGTCACGCCCGGCGGAGTGCTCGAGAAGCGGTTGTAGGCGATCAGGTTCGTCTCCGCGCGCGACTTCAGATTGTGGCCGATGTTCGCATCGTGCGAGTAGTTGTAGCGGAACGTGAGGCTCTTCACGTGACCGATGTACAGGTTGTGCGACTGGCCGTCGCCTGCGCCGTTGTGGCCGAATTCGGTGTATTCGATCAGGATGTCGCTGTTGACGTTGGCATTGGCCAGGATACCGTTTTCGTTGTCGTGAATAAACGAGTTACGCAGCGTGAAACCGGTGCCCTGCAGGCGGAACGCGGCGCCGTTGACGTCCCAGACCTTCGCGCCGTACATCTCGACGTTATCGACCGTCAGGTTGTTGCCGTTGACGACCCAGATACCCTTGTCGGCGGCACTCTTGCCGGCGGCGTCGATCTTCGGGCGGCCGTTGACGCCGCGGATGGTCAGGTTGTGGCGGTTGATGCTGCAGACGTCGCCGCTGTAAGTGGTGTTGCCGGCGATTTCGATGACGTCGCCGTCCTTGGCGACAGCGATGGCGGCGCAGGGTTTGGCATAGGTTTTGCCCGGGCCGACCGACAGCGTGGCTGCGGACGCGGAGGTCACACCTGCGCAGGCCAACAGAACGGTGGCAGCCAGGAGTGATTGGTTACGCAAGGTGTGCATGAGAGTCCTCGTAAAGTTTCTGTGCGGGAAGTAATTCCCAAGGGCAAGATGCAGAATACGAGGTTTCCCATCCTGGCTTTGTAACGGCATGTAACAGGGATTGTTCAATTAAAAAGACCTGAAACAAAACGATGGACGCTTCGTTCACCATTCTTCATGCCAAAAATTCCATCTTGATGGCATCCTGCACATTTTATTCGGAACGCTGCCGTTTGTGTTTCCGCAACCCAACTTTTATTCTCCCTATGAAACGTCGAGTTCTGGAAGCAACAAACCAATAGTTAAAGATTTGCAAGAGGTCTTAGCATTCAGGCATAAAACCTCAAAATCCAACTTTTTGACGAAAATCAGCAGAAAAAGCGCTGATGGACGCGAACTGTTGCGTATAAGCGTCAGTGCTGCGGGTAACCGCTCGGCCGGGCTTTGGCGGCGGCGTCCTTCGACCCGGCGCCGCTGGTCCACGGATCCGCTGCCGGACCCGCCTTCAGGACGATCTCATTGACCAGCGGCCGCAACGTGAGGCCGGCGCGGTCGACGAAACCCGGCTTTTCCAGGCGGCGGTTGTCTTTCTGGATGGCGCTGGCTTGCGTGCTTACGGTACCGGGACCGGCAAAGACGTTGTTCTGGATGAGGGCGGGCGTCGACACCTTGCCGCTGACGAACACGAACGTACCGCTGGTAAAGTCGTTCACGAACGTATTATTGATGACGTACAGATCCTGCCCAGGATTCGACGCGCCTTCTTCGCCATACGCCACCATGGCGGGATTGTCGTTGATGGCCGGCTGTTCGATCACGTTGCCGATGAGGTAGGACGTACCGGCGCTCGGCAGGTCGATCTCGTACGACGGCTTGCCGCTGGCGGTGCTGCCGGGCCGGCCGGGCGGCGTGCTCGAGAAGCGGTTGTACGCGATCATGTTGAACATGGCACGCGACTTGAGGTTGTGGCCGATCACCGCGTCGTGCGAATAGTTGTACCGGAAGGTCAGGCTCTTGGCGTTGCCGATGTACAGGTTGTGCGTCTGGCCATCGCCGCCGCCATTGTGGCCGAACTCGCTGTGCTCGATCACGATCGTGCTGTTCCGGTTCACGCCGCTCAGGATGCCGTTCTCGTTATCGTGGATGAAAGCCTGGCGCAGCGTGAAATTCGTACCTTCGAGACGGAGCGCCGCGCCATTGCGGTCCCTGACTTTCGCGCCCAGCATCTCGACGTTCTCGACCGTGATGTTGTTGCCCGTGACGACCCAGGTGCCCTTGTTGCCGAATTGCTGTCCGGCCGCGTCGATGACCGGACGGCCCTGCACGCCGCGGATGGTCAGGTTGCTGCGGGCGATCGCGCAGGTGTCGCCGTTGTACGTCCAGTCGCCGACGATCTCGATGGTGTCGCCATCCTTTGCGGCCGCAAAGGCCGCGCATGGGGCGACATAGGTCTTGCCCGGCCCTACCGACAGCGTGGCGGCGCCTGCGCTGCCGGCTGCCAGCAGCGCCGTCGCGAGGGCAAGGGAGAATATCGGTTTGCGGGTAACGGGGGTGTACAACGGTGACACGTCGATTCCTTCTCTGATCCATGAAAAAACCGTCCCGCGGGACGGTTTTTTCGGCTTGTTCAGCTTATTTCGCGGCCGCGACCATGTAGTCCACGGCGGCTTTCACGTCGGCATCCGGTGCCGTGGAACCGCCCTTCGGCGGCATCATGCCGGCCTTGCCCTGGAAGCCCTTGATGGCATGCTCGTACAGCGTATTGGTGCCTTGCGCGATGCGCGGTGCCCACGCGGCCTTGTCGCCGATCTTGGGCGCGCCGGCGATGCCCGCGGTGTGGCAGGCGGTGCAGGCCGTATTGAACAGGGCCTTGCCGGCCTCGTTGTTGCCGGCCACGGCCGGGGTCGCGATCGCGCCTGCGACGGGCGGCGTACCCGGCGTCGCGGCCGGCTGGGCCGGTGCGGGCGTGGCGGGCGCTGCCGGTGCAGCTGCGGCCTGGGCCGGTGCCTGCGCGCCTGCCGCCGGCGCTTCCGGCTCCTTGAACTTGGCGCCCGACTGGTTGGCCATGTAGACCACCGCGCGGGCGACTTCGATATCGTCGAGATCGGGATTGCCGCCCTTGGCCGGCATCGCGCGGATGCCTTGCACGGCGTGCTGGACGAGGGTGTCGTAGCCCTGGGCGATGCGGGCGCCCCAGCCGGCTGCATCGCCGACCTTCGGCGCACCGGCTGCGCCCGAGCCGTGGCAGGCGACGCAGGTGGCGTTATACACGGCCTGGCCCGATTGCAGGACCTTGGGCGCGTTCGCATCCTTGAACGCAAACCCTTCCTCGGCCACCGGGCGCACGCGCGTCGCGACGGCTTGCGCGCTCTGGCTCTCGGACCCGGCGCCGCCCAGGGGCTTGTTGGTGGCAAAGATCACCAGCAGGATGATGCCGATGACGATGACCAGGAAAAAACCAGCCACTGCGATGATCAGTTGCTTGGGGGTCCGGATGAAGGATTGGTGTTCGTTGTGCGCGTCGCTCATGATTTCCTTAATACAAATTAAAAAAACCTGCTTCTGCCCTGCGGAATACGTGGAATACTTATTTATATGCAATGCCGCCGGGCGATTATAGACCCAAAGACACTTGGTGGAAACGCAATTTCCCGCTGGAGCGGCCGGTTGCCATAGACGACGCACGGGAAAGACTGTATCCTTCGCATCACTTCGACCAGCGCGGCTGTAGCTCAGTGGATAGAGTATTGGCCTCCGAAGCCAAGGGTCGTGGGTTCGATCCCCGCCAGCCGCGCCACCTTCCTTCCGAAAATTCAATGGCTTAGGCACTGCGATGTGTTGCAATGTAGTGCAATGTTTTGCACGTTTTGGCACACTGACTGTGCCGTATTTGTGCCAGTAGCCGGTAATCCCCCCGCAAAAAGAGCGCGTTTGGAAGTAGAATTTTCTACTTAACAG
>CAMLMV010000061.1 GCA_946481275.1 uncultured Massilia sp. | reverse complement strand
ACCAGGGCGACGGCCAGGATGTGATCAGCGAAATCGGGTCGTATTCCAAGACCGGAGGCAAGAACCTGGACGTGCTGCAGTTGGGTACTGGCATAAATAGCGACCAACTCTGGTTTCGACACATTGGCAACAACTTGGAAATCGACGTCATCGGAACCACTGACAGTGTGACGATCAACAACTGGTATTCGGGAAGCGCCAATCGCGTCAATCAAATGGCGGCGAATGGCAAGATCCTATTGGACACTCAGGTCGAAAATCTGGTCGCCGCCATGGCGGCATTTAATCCGCCCGCGGCTGGCCAAACCACGTTACCCGCTGACTATCAAACGGCATTGGCGCCGGTATTGGCGGCCAATTGGAAATGATCGACACGCACGAAGTTGACAGCGGCTTGGCGTGCTTGGTGATGCTGGCCCGCTTTCACGGGCTAGCGGCCGACACAGACCAATTGGCGCATGCGTCCGCGCTCAACGGCCAGTTCTTTGCCGCAAATGACATTTTGCTGGCAGCCAAACAACTAGGATTGACCGCCCGCCTGGTTAAGCCGGCGGCAAAGAGATGGGCTGCCGTGCCCCTGCCGGCCATCGCACTCGGGCGCGATGGCCGCTTCTTTGTGCTGGCCAGGTTGGAACAGACCGAGAGCGGCTGGTACGCGTTAATCCAGGATCCTGCCGGACAACGGCCGGAGACCCTGACCGCAGAAGCCATAGCGGCGCGCTGGAACGGCGAAGTGATCCTGCTATCGTCTCGCGCCTCGCTGTCGGGTGAGCTCTCGCGCTTCGATTTCACCTGGTTCATCCCGGCGATTGTCAAGTACCGCAAGCTGCTAGGCGAAGTGCTGCTTGTCTCGCTGGTACTGCAACTGTTCGCCTTGGTCACGCCGCTGTTCTTTCAAGTGGTGATGGACAAGGTGTTGGTGCACAAAGGGTTCAGTACACTTGATGTGATCGCGGCAGGATTATTACTCGTGACTCTGTTCGAAGCAGTCCTGAGCGGCTTACGAAGTTATGTCTTCGCCCATACGAGCAGCCGTATCGACGTGGAACTGGGCGCGCGGCTGTTTCGTCATCTGCTCAATTTGCCTCTAGCATATTTCGAGGCGCGGCGGGTCGGAGACTCTGTGGCACGCATCCGCGAGCTGGAGAATATACGCTCGTTCTTGACCGGCAATGCCATGACGCTGGTGCTGGACCTGCTGTTCTCTGTTGTTTTCGTCGGGGTGATGCTGTATTACAGCCCCTGGCTAACCGTGTTGGTCGGATTGTCTCTACCTTGCTATTTCGGGTTGTCCTTATTCCTGACACCGCTTTTGCGCATCCGCCTGCATGAGAAATTCAACCGTGGCGCCGTGAATCAGGCCTTTCTGGTTGAAACCATCAGCGGCATCGACACGATCAAGGCCACAGCGGTGGAGCCGCAATGGACACGCACCTGGGATAAGCAATTGGCCGCCTACATCACTGCCGGTTTTCGGACCGCCGCACTAGCGGCGATGGCCAACAATGGCGTGGCGCTCATCAGCAAATTGGTGACAGTCGCGATCATGTATTTCGGTGCGAAATCGGTGATCGCTGGCGAGCTGAGCGTAGGCCAGTTAATCGCATTCAATATGCTGGCAGGCCATGTGTCGACGCCAGTCATGCGGCTGGCGCAAATCTGGACCGATTTTCAGCAAACCGGAATCTCAATGCAGCGCCTGGGCGACATTCTCAATACCCGAACAGAAGTGTCCGGCAACAAAAGCGCCCTGCCTCCGATTGTGGGACAGATCACCCTCGATCAGGTGGGATTTCGTTACCGTCCAGACGGCCCAGAAGTGCTGCGCGGAATCGATCTGACGATTCGCCCCGGGGAAATCATTGGTATCGTCGGCCGCTCTGGATCCGGCAAGAGTACCTTGACCAAGTTGGTCCAGCGCCTGTACTTGCCAGAACGCGGACGTGTCATGATCGATGGCATCGATCTGGCGCTGACTGATGTTTCATCCTTGCGACGCCAGATTGGTGTGGTGTTGCAAGAAAATGTGCTCTTCAACCGTTCAATTCGCGACAACATCGCCTTGAGCGATCCGGGCGCGCCGCTGGAAGCCGTGATTCAAGCAGCTAAACTGGCAGGGGCGCACGAATTCATCAGTGCTCTACCGGAAGGGTATGACAACTTGGTCGGCGAGCATGGGACCGGACTATCTGGAGGACAGAGGCAACGGATCGCGATTGCACGGGCCTTACTATCCAATCCTAGAGTTCTGATCCTCGACGAAGCCACCAGCGCGCTGGACTACGAATCGGAACGCATCATTCAAGACAATATGCAACTCATTTGCCAAGGGCGCACTGTCTTGATCATTGCGCATCGTTTATCTGCCGTTCGCGATGCCCACCGGATCGTTGTAATGGACCAGGGTTCGATTGTGGAACAAGGTACGCATACGGAGCTTCTTGCACGGCCAGAGGGCCACTTTGCACGTCTCTATCGAATGCAGCAAGGATAAGTAATGACAGCACGAATACAGGCGCTGGGAGATCTGCTGGCGCGTTACAAGGCAATATTCTGGCATGCATGGCTGGAGCGCGAGCGTATGGGAGGCAATAAATATCAGGCACATGAAGCACAGTTCCTGCCCGCATCCCTGGCTCTACAGGAAACACCAGTGTCACCTGCACCACGAGTGACCATGTGGTTGCTGATGGCTTTTACCGTGCTGGCATTATTGGGCGCCGTGTTCGGAAAGCTCGACATTGTGGCGGTCGCACAAGGCAAGATCGTTCCCAATGATCGTACCAAGACGATCCAGGCGATCGAGACGGCGAGCGTCAAAGCGATACATGTTGTCGATGGGCAAAGCGTAAAAGCTGGCGACGTGTTGATCGAACTGGATGCCACTAACACGGACGCCGACACGGAACGCGTCAACAACGATTTAGACGCAGCGCGTTTGCAGGCCTTGCGTGCACAAGCCATGTTGAGAGCGATTACGACCGGGAACGAGCCAGTTTTGTCAGCTATGCCTGGACTTGCCGCCGCTAAAGTCGAGCAAGCACAACGTTGGGTAGCGGGACAATACACGGAAATGCGCGCGAAACTCTCCCAAATCGATGCCGATATCGCCCGGCATGAGGCAGAACTTCGCTCGACCCAGGAACTGGTTCATAAACTGGAGCAGACCCTGCCGCTGGCACGGGGACGTGCCAAGGACTTGCAAGCGCTGGCGGCGGACGGTTACGTGTCGCAGCACGCATATCTGGACAAGGAGCAAAATCGCATTGAACAAGAAGGAGACCTAGCGAATCAGCGAAGCCGCCTGAGCGAGATCAGGGCCGCCTTAGGCGAAAGCCACGCTCACCACCTTGCCTTGTTGGCGGAGATGCGACGCACCGCTTTGGACAACTTGAATGATGCCGAGCAAAAGATCGCTGTATTACAGCAGGACCTGATTAAGGCGGGTGCTCACGGCAAACTGATGCAACTGACTGCTCCAGTGGATGGTACGGTACAACAATTGTCGGTACACACCGTAGGCGGTGTCGTGACCGCTGCTCAGCCGTTGATGATGCTCGTACCAAATGATCATGCGCTGGAAGTGGAAGCTTTTTTGGACAATAAGGATATTGGCTTTGTGAATGCGGAGCAGACGGCCGAGGTCAAGGTGGAGACCTTTCCCTACACCCGCTACGGTACGATCCACGCCACGGTGGCCAGTGTCTCGCATGACGCCATCAATGACGAAAAGAAGGGACTGATCTACGCGATGCGTGTCAAGATGGATCGGGCCACCATGGCCGTGGACGGAAAAGCGATCAAACTTTCGCCCGGCATGACCGTTGCAGTGGAAGTCAAGACTGGACAACGGCGTGTGATCGAGTATTTTTTAAGTCCATTGCTGCAGTATAGGCAGGAGAGTCTCCGGGAGCGGTAATCATTGCCGACCTTGCGATAGCCATCTACGCTGCCGCTTGCCAACCGCAACACGCTTTTACGAAATGCAGCCGCCAGCCCGAGGGCTGGCGGTTCCGGAACCGACACAGGCAGGAATGCGATGCGCCGGCATTGCCGGTGGACGCCTGCCCGGCGAGTTCAACGCAAGATGATCAGAGGATCACTTCTTGTCGTTTTTGTGGCTCTGCGAGCCGGCCTTGGCGTGCTGTTCCGGCGTGCCGCCGCGGGTGCCGCCGCTCGATTGATTACCGCTCTGCTGGCTGCCGCCACCCTGGCTCTGCTGGCTGCCGCCGTCGTTCTTGTGGCTCATCGAGCCGGCACGGCGTGCCTCTTCCGACGTGAACTCGTGGGCGTTGCCCGAAGCGTGTGCAGCCTTGCCGCCTTCCGAGGCGATTTCACGCTGCTTTTGCGGATCCATCGATGCGAAACCGCGGTTGCTGGTATCGCCGCTCTGGTTGTTGCCCTTGTTGCCGCCTTGGTTGTTGCCTTGGTTTGCCATGATTGCCTCCAATAGATGAGTTGTCGTACAGCTCATGAAAACTGCGTTAGGGGTTCTCATCGTAGTCCCGCAAAGACGGACGGGACACCAAGGTTTGGCCATGCACGCGTAGGACGATGCCCCATACCCGCGTCGGCGTCGTCCTTGCATTTGAAGGTAACAGAAAGTTCAGGAACCGCCGCCGCCCGTGTGCGATTGGGTCGGCAGCGGCGTGCCCGGCTTCCAGTTGCGCGACATCGCCTGGGCTTCGTCGATCTGTTCCTGGTTCATCTGCTTGACGAGCGAAGCACGCTGCTCGATGGCATTGCGGTGGCCGTTGGCGGCCGCCAGGTTGCACAGCATGTAGGCGAGGACGAGGTCTTGCGGCATGCCCGCCACGTGGTAGCGGTACATCAGGGCGAGCGCGTGCTGGGCGTCGGGATGGCCCTGCTCGGCGGCCTTGCGAAACCATTGCACGGCGAGTTTCTGGTCCTGGGGCACGGAATTACCCGTGTAGTACATGGCGCCGATCACGTATTGCGCATCGGCCTTGCCCTGCACGGCCGCCTTGTAGTGCCAGGCGAACGCCTGCTTGTAGTCGCGCGGCACGCCGCGGCCCATGTAGTACATCAGGCCCAGCAAATGCTCCGCGTCCGCGTTGCCGGCCCTGGCAAGCGGGGTGATTTCCTTCAGGGCCAGCGCGTAGTTGCGGGCATTGTAGGCATTGGCGCCCTCCGCGAGGCCCGCCATCGCACTACCGTGCAGGCCCAGCGCGAACAGGATCGCAAAGGTCAGTTTTCTCATTGTCTCGTTCGGATTTCGTGAGGCCTCGCCTCTTTGTTCTTTTGCTTCGAGATACGTCGTTTATTTCTACTTCCAGCTTACTTTCCCCAGCCCGTCGACCGCGACCTTGCGGTTCTGGGGCTTGCCGTACACCGTGACGGAACCCATGCCGGACAAATTCAGGTTCGCGTTCTGGCGCGCCGTCACGCGCGCGTTGCCGAGGCCGGACAGGTCGATGTCGACGGAGTCGGCATTACACTGCTGCGCGTCCAGGTTGCCCAGGCCGCCGAGGTCGGCCTTCAGCCATTTCGCGCGCCCCGCCAGCGAGATGTATCCCGCTCCCTGCAGGTTCAGTTCGACGCCCTCCCCGTTCAGGCCCTGCATCTGCATGCTGCCGATGCCGCCGAGGCTCGCCCGCACGAGGCGGTAGTTGCACGCGATCTTCATCGAGCCCGCGCCGTCCAGCGTCAGTTCCAGCTCGTCGCCGGAAAAGCCCGAGATCTCCGTCGTGCCCAGGCTCTCGGACGTCACCGCGCGCAGCGCCGGCAGGACGAGTTCCGCATGCAGCGAGCCGGTGCGCACGTGGCCGCGGATGTCCGTATCGATGTTCAGCGTGTCGCCGTTCTGCGACGTCATCGTGCGTTCCAGGTAGCGCGATTCTCCCCTGAGCGTCAGGGCCGGCGTGGCGCCCTGGCGGATCTTCAGGTCGACGGCGCCGTCGACCTTGACCCGCACGACGCGGGCATCGACGGGCCGCGTTTCGGTCGCGAGGTCGGGCGCGGCATGCGCGAGCCCAAGGACGAACAACTGCGCGACACACAGGGCGGCACCGACGGGGGCGAGCGAGAACATCTTGTTCATCCGATTCTCCGAATTCCTGTTTTTGTTTTGTAAGGGTTGGTGTTTATGGAAAACAGGATAAACGGACGGCCCCGCCCGGCCCAGCGGATTGCGACGAACTGCAAAAATGACCGCCTGAACGACATGGGGATGCGCTGGCATGGATAGGCGAGCCGGTCATTATCGCGCGCCGGGCCGCCTTCAAATGTCACCGTTTGTCACCGATTGTCATCGATGTATGTATCGACATTTTCATGCCGGTCTTTCATCTGTTGCGTTAAGATAAATTCGATGCCCCTGACCCATAACTTCATAAAAAGGTGATCAATGCGCCTGCGCTACCTGCCCGCCCTGCTGGCCGGCGTGTCGCTGTCGCTGACCGCGGCTGCCGCGACCAGCGACCAGTGGACCCTGCCGGTCAACGTCAAGAAGCTCGACAACGGCCTGACGGTCGTCGTCTCCGAGGACCACAGCTCGCCGACCGTCGGCGTGTCCGTCGTGTACCACGTCGGCATGCGCCTGGAGCCGCGTAACCGCACCGGCTTCGCCCACCTGTTCGAGCACCTGATGTTCCAGGGCACGCCGAATGCGCCGAAGGGCGTGTTCGACCGCGCCATCACGGGCGGCGGCGGCAACAACAACGGCTCCACGCGTCCCGACTTCACGAACTACATCGAGACGGCGCCCGTGTCGTCGCTCGAGCCGATCCTGTGGCTCGAGGCGGACCGCATGAAGACGCTCGACTTCAACCCGGCCACCCTGAAGAACCAGCAGGACGTGGTCAAGGAAGAGATCCGCGTGAACGTCAAGAACAAGCCGTACGGCGGCTTCTTCTGGCTCGACATCAGCCAGCTCGCGTTCCAGAAATGGGAGAACAACCACGACGGCTACGGCAGCTTCGAAGACCTCGAAGGCGCGAGCCTCGACGACGTGCGCGCCTTCCACCGCGACTACTACGGCCCGAACAACGCCGTGCTGGCGATCGCCGGCGACGTCACGCCCGCGCAGGCCTTCGCGCTCGCGCAGAAGTACTTCGGCGGCATCGCGGCCCGCCCCGTGCCGAAAGGCTCCGACTTCACGGAGGGCCTGAACACACAGGAAAAACGCATCGAGCAGAGCGACGCGCTGGCGCAGGTGCCGGCCGTCGCCGTCGGCTGGAAAGTGCCGCCGCAGGGCAGCGCGGACCAGGCGCCGATGGCCGTGCTGTCCGAACTGCTGGCGGGCGGCGACGCGTCGCTGTTCTACCTGAATCTCGTCAAGGGCCGCGAGATCGCGCTGAACGTCCAGGGCGGCTTCGGCCTCACCGGTCCGTTCGAGTACGGCGGCCCCACCCTGTTCACCGTGTTCGGCCTGTACAAGCCGAACAGCAGCGCCGACGCGATGCTGGCCGCGATGGACGAGCAGATCGCGAAGGTCGTCAAGGACGGCGTCGACGCCGCCACCCTGAAGCGCGTGAAGACCCGCATGCTCGCGGACTGGAACAACGACCTGGAAAACATCCTGTCCCGCGCCGACACGCTCGCCAAGCTGCAGACGCTGTGGGGCGACGCCAACGTCGTCAACAAGGTGCCCGGCTGGATCGAGGGCGTGACGTCCGCCGACCTCCAGCGCGTGGCCGCCACGTACCTGACGAAGGCGAACCGCACCGTCATCGACCGCAAACCGGCAGTCAAGAAATGAGGAGCGCCCCGATGAAACAACTGATGCTGACGATGATCGTGGGTGCTTTGTTCGCCCACCCGGCCTTTGCCGCGGACGTGCCGAAGGAAACGATGCCGGCCGCCATGCCGGCCTATGCGAAAGACAAACCCCTGCCCGTCCCGCACATCGGCAAGAAGACCTTGTCGAACGGCCTGCAGGTGTGGATCGTGCCGCGCACGGGCATCCCGCGCGTGGACATGGTGCTGGCCGTGCGCGACGCCGGCTTCGCCGCCGACGATGCGAAACATCCGGGCTTCGCCGAACTGCTGGCCGGCCTGCTGAACGAAGGCACGGCCAAACGCGACTCGCGCGCGATCGCGGAAGCGGCGCAGGGCATGGGCGGTTCCGTGGCCGCCAGCCCCAGTGCGGACGGCATCTCGGTGCACGCCAGCGCGCTCGCGTCGCAGGCCGGCCCGATGATGCAGCTGCTGGCCGAAGTCGCGCGCACGCCGTCCTTCCCCGGGAACGAAGTGGCGCTGGCCAAGGCGAACGCGCTGCAAAGCCTGCGCGTGTCCGAGACGACGCCGCGCTTCCGCGCCGAACGCGCCATCAGCCGCGCGATCTACGGCGACCACCCGTACGGCCACATGACGCCGACGGCCGAAGCGATCGAATCGACCACGCAGGACCTGCTGCGCGCCGAGCACGCGAAGCGCTTCCGCCCGGAGCGCGCGCTGCTCGTGATCACGGGCCGCATCAAGGAAGCGGACGCGCTGAAGCTCGCCCAGAAGGCGTTCGGCGACTGGAAAGGAAGCGGCCCGGCGACGGCCGAGGTGCCCAGGGCCCCGGCCACGGCGAAGCCCGTGCACCTGCTGCTGGAACGCGGCGGCAGCGTGCAGTCGACGATCCGCCTGGGCAGTCCCGGCATCGCCGCCACAAGCAGCGACCAGATCCCGCTGCGCCTGGCCAGCACGATCCTGGGCGGCGGTTTTTCGAGCCGCGTGAACATCAAGCTGCGCGAGGAAAAGGGTTATACCTACGGCGCCTCGGCCGGTGCGCGCCTGCTGCGCGAAGGCGGCGGCATCGTCGGCGGCGCGGACGTGCGCAACGAAGTCACGGGCGCCGCGCTGACCGAGTACTTCAACGAGTACAAGCGCATCGGCGCGGACCTCGTCCCGGCGGACGAGATGAAGATGCACAAGCGCTACGTGGCGGGCGGCTACCTGCTCAGCAACCAGATGCAGCGCGCCGTCGCGAACACGCTGGCCGCCAACTGGCTCGTGGGCCTGCCGGCCGAGTTCCTCGGCCAGTACGTCCCGCTGATCGAAAAGGTCACGCCGGAACAGGTGCGCGACGTGGCGAAGAAGTACTTCGCGCCGGAGAACCAGTCCATCGTCGTGGTGGGCGATTCGAAGGCCGTCGGCGAGCAGTTGAAGGCGTACGGGGACTTCACGGTCACCGACAAGTAACCGTTCCTGCGCACAAAGGCCTCCCGGGACAGGGAGGCCTTATTTTTTGGCCGACTGTTTCGAGCCGCCGCTCGACGACTGCTTCGTTTCGCCGTGCTCCGCGCGCTGCTTGTTCACGATGCGCGACGCGACCTCTTCCTCGCGGCCGGGATAGCGGTGTTCCTTCTTGAATTCCGTCTCGAGCTTCTTGTACTCGCGCTCGCGTTTCGGGCTGGCTCCCTTGGGCATGATGGCCTCCATCGGTGACAATGATGGCGCCAGATTAGGCCGATGGCGTGCGGATGTACGTGCGCTGGCGCACGTAGCATCAACCCTGCAGGGCCTTTTCCAGATCCTCCAGCTCCGCCGGCTTGACGAGGTGCGCATCGAACCCCGCCTCCTGCGCCTTGCGCCGGTCTTCCGGCGAACCGTAGCCGGTATGCGCGACAAGGCGGGTCGAGGCCAGCTGCGGATGCTGCTTGAGCATGCGCGCCAGCTCGTAGCCGTCCACGCCCGGCAGGCCGATGTCGAGCACGATCACGTCCGGGCGCAGCTCCAGCGCCATCTGCACGAGGTTGCCCGCGTCCGCCGTCGTATGCGCCTCGTAGCCCATCTCGGCCAGCAGGAAGGCCATCATCTCCATCGCATCGACGTTGTCGTCGACGAGCAGGATCTTGCGGCCGCCCGACGCGGGCGCCGGCGCGCCGGACGGCGCCTGGGCCGCCTGTGCGCCCTGCTCCGCCGTGCGCAGCACCGGCAGCTCGACGGTGAACGTGGAGCCGAGGCCGATGCCCGGGCTCGTGGCGGACAGCCGGCCGCCGTGCATCTCGAGCAGGCGCGAGACGAGCGACAGGCCGATGCCGAGGCCTTCCGGCGCGCGGTCCGGCGGCACCGCAGCCTGCGCGAACATGCCGAAGATGCGCGACAGGTTGTCCTCGGCGATGCCGATGCCGTTGTCCTGCACGGCGATCCGCACGACCGCGTCGGCGAGCGTCACCTCGACCTTGATCCGGCCGCCCTTGGGCGTGAACTTGGCCGCGTTGTGCAGCAGGTTGCCCATCGATTGCGCGAGGCGCACCGGGTCGCCCATCAGCCAGATCTCGCGGTCCGGCTGGACGACTTCCAGCTTGTGTTCGCGCGCCGCGATCAGCGGTCCGGCCGTCTCGACCGCCTGCGCGATCACGCCTTTCAGCTCGACCTCTTCCTGGCGCAGCACGATCTTGCCTTCGGAAATGCGCGCCACGTCGAGCAGGTCGTCGACGAGGTGGGCAAGGTGGTCGACCTGGCGCGTGATGACGTCGCGCGCGCGCGCCTGGTGCTCGTTGGCGCCGCTGCCGGAGGCGCCCAGCAGCGCCGCCGCATTGCGGATCGGCGACAGCGGATTGCGCAGCTCGTGCGCGAGCGTCGCGAGGAATTCGTTCTTGTTGGCGTCCGCCGCGCGCAGCAGCGCTTCCATCTCCTTGCGGCGCGTGATGTCGCTCGTCACGCGCGCGACGCGATACACCTCGTCGCGCCGGTCGCGCACGGGAAACAGGCGGTCGCGCACCCAGCGCTGCGAGCCGTCCGGCATCACCACGCGGAATTCGGCTTCGTAGTGCGGCGCGGCCTGCAGCGCATCCCACAGCGACGCGACGTAGGCGCGGTCGTCCGGATGCACGGCCGTGAGCCAGCTGCCCGGCTCGCGCTCCAGGGTGTCGATGGGGCGGCCCCAGATCGTCGCGTAGGCGGGGCTCACGTATTCGAGCGCGCGCGCCGGCACCGAGAACATCCAGAACACGTCCTCGATGTTGTCCGTGAGCTGGCGGAAACGCTCCTCGCTGTCGCGCAGGGCGCTCTGGGTCTGGCGCATGCGCAGCAGCGCGTTGACGTTGGCGACCAGCTCGTCGGCCTCGATCGGCGCGGCGAGATAGTTGTCGGCGCCGCCCTCCAGGCCGCGGATCTTGTCGGCGCGGCCCGTCAGCGCGGCCGACGTCTGCAGCACGAGGACCATCGCGCTGTCCGGGTCGGCCTTGATGCGGCGGCACACCTCGATGCCGTTGATGTCCGGGAGCTTCACGTCGAGCAGCACGAGCGCGACGCCGCCGCGCTTGACGACGGCGATCGCATCGGTGCCGTTGCTCGCCTCGACGACGTCGAAGCCGGCGCTCTGCAGGATCCGCGTCTTGGCGTAGCGGGCGCCGTCGTTGTCGTCGACGTTGAGGATCAAAGTCGGGGTAGTCATGTTGCGTTCCTCAGGTTCCAGCGTTGCGCTGCACAGTTTGGGCCGGGAAGAGACGCGGCAGCACGAGGCTGAAGGTGGAGCCGACGCCGGGCTGGCTGACCACGTCCACGCGGCCGCCGAGTAGATCCGCGAGCTTGCGGCACAGGGGCAGGCCGAGACCCGTGCCCTTGCTGCGCCGCTGCAGCGGGTGTTCGATCTGGCTGAACTCTTCGAAGATCAACTGCAGGTTCTCCGGGCTGATGCCGATCCCGGTGTCGGCCACCGCAAACGTGATGGTGTCGGCCCCGGGGTCATGGAAGGCCGACACGCGCACCGCGCCCTGCTCGGTGAATTTCAGGGCGTTCGAGATGAAGTTGCGCAGCACCTGCGAGATCTTGCCCTCGTCCGAATCGAATGCCCCGGTATAGTCGCACGGTTCGAAGATCAGGTCGACCCGCGCCTCGTCGACGAGCGGACGGAGCATGCCCTTGAGCGCGCGGAACAGGTTGTCCACGACGACGGGCGCCACCACCACCTCGACGCGGCCCGCCTCGATCTTGGCCAGGTCGAGCAGGTCGTTGACGAGTTCCGACAGGTCGGACGCGGCGGCCTCGATGAACCGCACCTGCCGTTCCTGCTCCGGCGTCAGGTCGCCGTCCATGCGGTCCAGCAGCAGCTTGGCCAGCGCGCGGATCGACGACAGCGGCGTGCGCAGCTCGTGGCTCGTGTTCGACAGGAAACGCGACTTCATCTCGTCGGCGCGGCGCAAACGCTCGGCCTTGTCCTCGATCTCCGCATACAGCGCGACGATGCCGCGGTTCGTGTCTTCCAGCTCGCGCGTCAGCGACAGCAGGTCTTCCTGGCGCTCGCGCAGCTCGGCCAGCGTGGTGACCAGTTCGCGGTTCTGCAGCTGCAGTTCGTTGTACGTGTTCGCGACGGGGCTGTCCTTGGCCAGCTGCGCCGCGATCTCCGCCAGGCGCGCATTGTCGACCCACAGCTGCGGCGGCAACGCCTTGCGCATCGTGATCACGCCCGCACCCTGGGCGTCCTGCGCGACGTCGCACTCGTCCATCAGGCGATGCGCCGTGACGACGGCATCGTCCGGCAGCGCGCCCCGCGCGCCCTTGCCGCCGCTGATCGTCACCTCGAGCGACTGGCGCCGGCCCGTCTCGCGGATGAAGAACGCGGCACGGCCGCCGAAACCGGCCTGGCTGGCGCCGCGCGCCACTTCCGAGACGGCGGTGGCGACGCGCACCTGGTCCTGCTGCGAGAACCCGAGCAGGTGCGAGACCTGGCGCGCGCGCTGGCGCACGAGCACGACGTCCTGCTCGTCGTCGAGGCCCACGGCCAGGATGCGCTGGACGTTCATGACGTTCTCCGGCGCGCGACCAGCACCATCGCATCGTCGCGGCGGCGGATGAAGTCGCGCATCAGCACGGCCGCCACGAGCGCGGGCGCATGCACATGCAGGCCCGGATACGCGGCCAGGTCCCACTGGGTCTGGATGCCGTCCGAGGCCAGCACGCACAGCGCGCCGGGCGGGAACGGCGCGGTGAATTCCTGCACCTTGCGCATGTTGTGGCCGACGATGCCGTTGTGCGAGACGAGCGCGCGCCGCGCCGCGCCGTCATGGACGACGGCGGCCACGTTGCCGATGCCGGCAAAGCGTATGTCGTCGCCGCTGTAGTCGATCCTTGCCACGGACATCGCCGCGCCGCGCGTGATGCGCAGCAGTTCGTGCGCCGTGTGCAGCACCTCGGAAGGCTGGGCGGCCGGCCGTTTTTCCAGCGCCCGGATGGCGCCGGCGGCGGCCTTCGCCGCTTCGGGTCCGTGACCGAGTCCGTCCACGCCGACGAGGGTCGCGCCATCGAGGTCGCAGGTGACGCCCCAGCCGTCGCCGGACTCGTCCTCGCCCGCGAGGGGCGTGCACAGCGCGCCCACTTCGACGCCGCAGGGTTCCGGCGGCACGGCGCCCTGCCAGATGCGCATGAAGAACGCGCTGCCGCGGCCGTGCTGGGTCCACGCGTCGAATTCGTCGGCCTGGCGGCGCAGCGCGCCGAGGCCCGTGCCCGCCGTGCCGGCCGTCGACACGCCGTCGCGCAGGGAGAATTCGAGGTCGGCGATGCCGGGCCCGTTGTCGACGGCGACGACGTCCACGCCCGGCATCGCGACACCGGACTGCGTGCGCATGATCGTGACGGTGCCTTCGCCCGCGTGCTTGAGGATGTTGGTGGCCGCTTCCGTGATGATGATCGCGAGGCGGCCGGCCTTGACGTCGTCGAAGCCGAGCGCATCCGCCAGCTTCTGCCCCGCGCGGCGCGCGGCGGAGACGTCGCTGGCGTGGGTGATGGCGAAGTTGAGCTGCGGGGACAGCGAACTGATCAGCGTTTCCATTTGACGACCGACACCGCAGTGCCCTCTCCCGCGCGGGAATCGATGTCGAATTCGTCGACGAGGCGCTTCGAGCCGCCGAGGCCGAGCCCCAGGCCGCCGCCCGTCGTGTAGCCGTCGCGCAGCGCCATCTCGAGGTCCGGGATGCCGGGACCGTTATCGATGAAGATCAGGCCGACGCCCTTGCGGAAGCCGTCCGTCAGCGCATCGAGGTAGACCATGCCGCCGCCGCCGTACTTGAGCGTGTTGCGCGCCAGTTCGCTGGCCGCCGTTACCAGCTTGGTCTGGTCGACGAGCGACAGCGCGATCGCGACGGCCCGCTCGCGCACGTGCTTGCGCAGCGCGACGACGTCCTCGTCCGACCGCAGCGGCAGCGCCGTGCGGTCAAGGCGGTCCTGGCGGTGCCGCTCGAGCAGTGCGGACTCGAAGACCACCGCGTTGTTGAGAGCAGCGCTCATCAAAAGTTAGTCTTTCCCAACAGGGCCATGCCCTTCTCGACGTTGAGTGCCGTCTTCACGCCGTGCAGCGTGAGACCCAGCTCGACCAGCGTGATCGCGACGGCCGGCTGCATGCCGACCACCACGGTCTGCGCGTCGAGCACGCGCGCCATCGCGGCCGTGTTGCTGATCATGCGGCCGATGAACGAGTCCACCAGGTCGAGCGCGGAGATGTCGATCAGGACGCCCTTGGCGCGGTCGCGCACGATGCGTTCGGTGAGGTCGTCCTGCAGGGTCATCGCCAGGCGGTCGTGCATGTCGACCTGGATCGTCACCAGCAGCAGGTCGCCCATGCGGAGGATCGGGATGCGTTCCATGCGCGGTCCTTATGCGTGGGCGGTGCGCTTGATGACGGACGTGCCGGTGCGCTCGAGCGCGACGAGGAACGCGTCCGCCAGCGTGGCCTTGGTCACGACGTCTTCCAGGTTCACGCCCAGGTGCACGATGGTCTGCGCGATCTGCGGACGGATGCCGCTGATGATGCAGTCCGCACCCATCAGGCGCGCGGCCGCGATCGTTTTCATGAGGTGCTGCGCGACGAGCGTGTCGACGGTCGGCACGCCGGTGATGTCGATGATGGCGATCGCGGCACCCGTGTCGACGATCTTCTGCAGGATGTTCTCCATGACGACCTGCGTGCGCGCCGAGTCCAGCGTGCCGATCAGCGGCAGCGCGAGGATGCCTTCCCACAGTTTTACCACGGGCGTCGACAATTCGAGCAATTCCTGCTGCTGGCGCACGATGATCTGGTCGCGCGCGCGCTGGAACACCTCGATGGTGTACAGGCCCATCTTGTCGAGCAGCGTGCCGATGGTCCACGAGGCCGACGCCAGCGCGGCCGGGTCGTTCGCGAAGCCCTCGTTCATGCGGGTAAACAGCGGCTGCTTCAGCGAGAACACGAAGGTCGCCGTTTCGCTCGGCGTCGAACCGTTTTTCGCGCGGGTCGACGAGATTTCGCTGAGGATGTCGCGCACCTCGTCCCACGAGCGGTGATCGATGTTCTGCAGCTCGCCGGCGCGCGTGGCCTGGGCGAATGCGGTCAGGAACTGCTGGCAGTGCCTGCGCAGCTGGTCTTTCGAGACGACGTTCGCACGCACCGTCAGCGCTTCCAGCTGCTCGATCCATTCCGCGCCGATGCCGGCCTCGTGATCCTGGATGAGCTGGCTGATGCGGTTCGCGTAGTCCTGGGTCGTCATCTGTGTTCCTTTTTTTGGAGTGGTTAGTCATGCCGTTCGGACCGGTTTCCGGTCTCGGCAATTCTGTCAAATGACCGACTATAACATGCCTTTCCTTCGTGACATGGCACGATTGGACGGGGTACGGCGGCGATCTTTCAAGAGGACAAAATGACGGTTTGCAATTATGATAGACATCATTCACGTCGACCCCGCCATCCGGCACGCATCAAGCGGCGTGGCCCCTACCGAACAATCGGGCTCAGTTAAAGATGCGAATGAATATTGCATGTCTGATAACTAACACTGCCGTTCTGAAAGTCGTCCGTGCCGCATTCATGCAAACCGGTGCAGAATGCACGCACTTCACGTCCGAGGTCGTCCTGTTCCGCGCGTTGCTGCGGCAAAAATTCGACCTGATCCTCATCGACCTGGACCTCGAACCGACGCCGGACGACGCCATCGTGTCCTGGCTGAACTGCCGTTCCGGCAACGATACGCCGGTGCTCACCATGTCGCCCATGCGTGACGCCCACATGACGGCGCTGGTGCTCAATGCCGGCGCCGACGACCTGCTGGTGAGGCCGTTCGAGCCGGTCGAATTGCTGGCGCGCGCACATGCGCTGGTGCGCCGCAGTAATCCGCGCAGCGCCCGCCGTCGCATCGAACTGGCCGGTTTTTCACTCGACCGCGAAAGCAGCAAATTCGCCTACCTCGGCACGCCGATCATGTTGACGTCGCGCGAATTCGGCCTGGCGTGGATGTTGTTCTCTTCGCCCGGCGTGTATATCTCGCGCGAGACGATCGGCACGTCGATCTGGAGTTCCGACAGCGAGGTGGCCGGCCGCACGATCGAACAGCACGTGTACAAATTGCGCAAGAAGCTGCAGCTGGGCGCCGAACGCGGCGTCAGCATCCGCACCGCGTACGGCCAGGGGTATCGGCTGGAACTGTTGGGCCAGAAAGCTGCCGACGTGCCGGAATAGCCTGTCGGTATCCTTCGTTTCACGGCATTCCCTTTCGCGGGACGCGGCTGCAACGCATGCCTCGGTGACGCACACTCGAGGAATGAAACTGACCCGTCCCGGCCATGCCGGACCCGCCGGCGAACATTCGCCGCCGCCGCCGCGTTCACGCAGCGCGTCGCCGCCGCCGGCCAAGCGGCAACGGCTGGTGCCGGGCGAGCTGCAGGCGCTCAGGCGCGCCGGCCCGTCCAGTCCAGGGACCAACCGCCCGCGCGCGCAACTGCCTCCCGCCGCTTTCAGCCCATCGCTCGACGCGCAGTTCGGCCTGGAGATCGAGATCCCGAGCGTCGACGTGTCGACGGACGCCGGCGCCGGCGTCCTGCGCCGCGGCGCCGTGCTGCTGGAGCGGCCCCATTGGAAACTGGAGTGCGATCTTGTCGGCGGCGGCAAACACGACCTGGAGTTCGTCACGGATCCGCTCGCGGGTGAAGACGAGGTGCGCGCGGCGATCAAGGAGATCACCACGGTGGCGGCGGCGATCCGCACGCGGGCGCTCGCCGGCGCCATGACCGTCCGGTTGCAGGACGTCGCGGCCGACGCGAAGATCGACGCCGTCCTGCGCTTGACCGATCCGCACCTGCCGGGGCGCCTGCAGTCCACGTATGGCGTCGGGCTGGATCATCTCGGGATGCTCATCGATGAATTGCTGCCGAAGAAACAGGCCGCGGAGATTCATGCGAAGACGGGAACGGTGGCCGACTTCTATGCGGCGCGCACCGGCGAGCCGCTGCCGCTCAAGGCGCGCGCGTTCATCCAGCTCATCAACATGTACCTCGCGCGCGCGCAAGCGACGCTCCCCGCGGACGGTACGGTCCATATTTTCTTTCGCGTGATGGCGCGCAGCGACTTCTGCGCCGCGTTCTCCAAACTGCTGGCGCCCGAGGATCGGGACGCCGTGCGCGCCCTTCTCGTGGCGCCCGAGGGCGTGCCGATGATGATGGAAGCGCTCGACATGCGCGATCCGGCGCAGCGGGTCTTCGCCAAGCCGTATTACCGGGCCGACCGGAACCCGGCTCACCGCCAGGCCGGTCCGACCATCAAGGATTGGCTGGCCTCCATCGTCGAGGGGCGGCGCGAGGGCCTCCTGCACAAGGACCTGCTGTCGCCGCCGCCCGGATATCCGCTGCACAGCGGGGACCTGTCCACCGACTACGGGATGGGCGCGATGGGCGTCGACGAGCGCAACGGCCTGATGCTGTTCGAGATCCGGGGCGCGCCGTATCGCCCCCAGCACGTCACGATGAACGGCCAGCTGGCGCGCGCCGCCGACAGCGAGCTCGCCCGCGCGGCCAGGCACAACCCCGCCTTGCAGACCGCGACGCGCGCGCCCGTCGCCAGTGCCAAGTACGACGCGCTGCGCGCGGCCGACGAAGCCTACGTCGGCCTGCGCAATGCGGCCGGCACGATGGCGGCACGGGCCGGGTCGGCGGATGAACAGGGCTGGAAGTTCATCGGGCGGCACTTCGCCTCGCAGGTGGCCCGGCTCGCCAGGGCGCGCACGGCAGTCGCCGCGCGCACCCGGTCGTCGTGGGCGCCGGGCCTGTGCCAGGCGATGGACGACCTCCGGCAGGCGGCACACGCCGTCCTGCAAACGGGGAACGACGGCAGGCTGAACGACCTGGCCGCCAGCCTCGAACCGTTCCAGGCCGCGCTCGCACGCTACGAGGACATGCTCTGGCACGCCGGCGCGCGGCGCAAGTGAGTCCGGCCTAGCGGCCGCACCCTGCGCGTACGGCCGCCCGCACGCGCGACACGCGCGACCGCACCGTCCCCACCGGAATCCGCAATTCGCCGGCCGCCTCTTCGTAGGTCGAGTCCCCGTCGAACACCGCTTCGAACGTGGTGCGGATCCTGGCGGGCAGCGCGGCGAGCATCCCCTCCACCATGGCGGCCGTCTGGCGCCACTCCAGCAGCAAGGCCGGATCCCCGTGGACGTCGGCCACCTGCTCCAGCGCCGCTTCGTCGAGCGCGTCGTGCGCCTGCGTGTACGTGCGGCGCGCGTGGTGCCGCGCCAGGTTCAGCGCGATGCCGAACAGCCAGGTCGACGGCTTCGAGTGCCCGGCAAAACGGTCCGCGCAGCGCAGCGCTTCGATGAACGTCTGCTGGACGACGTCTTCCGCGTCCTCGGCATTGCGCATGTAGCGCTGCACGAAGCGCAGCAGGTGGCGGTGATGCGTGCGGAACAGCTGGTCCAGGTCGAGGGCAGCGCCTTGCGTATCCATCGTCATGTTCAATCTCCAGTAACGTTGCGATGGATCAAAGATACCTGTCGATTTCGCGCAAAAAGCCGATCCGTGAGGATTGCTGAGACATTGAGAATTGTTGAGCTTTTGCCCTACCGGGCGACGATGCGCAGCACGCGGTTGCCTTCGTAGAAAATTGCTTTCATCGGCGTGTCGGCGGTCGCCATGCTGGCGGCGACCGTCTCCACCGCCGTGGTGAAATTGCCCTTGATCTCAGTACGCGCCGACACCGCATAATCGACCGGCAGTTCCCACACGAGCTGCCAGCCCGCCGCCTCGGCCCAGCGCGTCAACGCGCCCTTCAGCGTCGCGTCGGCCGGCGTGACCTCCCACGCGGGCGCCTCGTCGCCGGCGCAGTCGTCGTCGTCCAACGAGGGCGCCCTGACCGGGATGGTGGAAAAGATGGGGCCGGCGGCCGGCGCGGGACCCGCGGCGCGGGCCCCGGTGGCGGCCAGGCACAGCACGGCGCCGAGTACGAACGCGAACAGCGTGCCGCGGGCGTGGGATGCGTGAATTACCGGATGCATGATGGTTCCCTTTCATGGTGACTGACTTCGATGAGTTGCACCACGCTGCATCCGGTTCGCCCGCGCGCCGGTTATTTCACGCTCTGCTCGTGCGCCCTGGCGTGCGCCCGCACCTCCGCCAGGCTTTCCTTGACGATCGCCGCCTGCAGGTCCGTCAGCGGGGTCCCGACCTGGCGCACGTCGACGAGGCGGTCGGCGGTCGGCTGCAAGGTCGCGGTGCGGGTGTCGGGGATCGGATCCTCGGTCATGCCCTTGGTTTCCCGGCGCTTGAAGACGAGCGGGCTCTTCCAGTTGAACTGGCTTTCCTTGTTGTTCATGTCCCCCGCCGCGACCAGGTACTTGACCGCCTGGTCGCGCTCCCCTTCGAACATGTCCGCATTCACTGCGCGCATCACGGCCGCCATCCCATGGTGTCCCGCCGCCTCGGCGTTGGCGATGGCCGCGTCGATGCCGCGGTGGGCCCACTGCTGCTTCGATTCCAGCTTCACCGAGAAGCGGTCGGTCTTGTTTTCCATGAGGGCCCGGACGAAGTTCATCAGCACTTCGCCGCACATCTTGCCGATTTCCTTGTCGACCATCTGCTTCCTGACCTGGTCGACCGTCGTGCCGGCGTACTTCTCCACCAGGGCCGCGTGCAGCTCCTCCTTGACCGACAGCTCGATGGCCAGGGCCGCCGCCTCGGCTTCCGGCAACGGTTCCTCCTGGATTTCGGCGTCCGGCGCGCTGCTCGCAAGGCGGCCCTGCAGCACCGCGATCTCGGCCTGCAACCGGGCGATGTCCTGCTGGCGTTCGGCCAGCTTCGCCGCCGCGGGCTCGGCCAGGCGGGCCATGAGCTGGTCGCGGAATCCCTTGTCGACGACTTCCTGGACGCGGTTGCTGACCGACGGCATCGCCTCGAGCAGCACGTCCATCGCCTTGTTCATGTCGCGGCTGTAATCGCCGTATTCCGACTTGTAGGCCTTCAGCTTGTCGGTACCGACCGGCTTCTTGTCCTTGTATTCGCGGCCGCCGACGTTCGCCGTGAGCGAGCCCGTCGCCCCCGCCTGCACGGGTACGCCGAGCAGCTTCTTGCCGTCGGTGACGCCGGTATTCTTCTTCGCCTCGGCGGTCGTATGGCGGGTGTTGATGCCGAAGAAGGCGTCCGTGACCAGGGTCTTCTTGACGGTGTCGTAGAACTCTGCCGCCTTTTGCTGGTTGATGGACGCC
This sequence comes from uncultured Massilia sp., assembly GCA_946481275.1. The sequence goes on along the minus strand of CAMLMV010000061.1, from coordinate 12,136 downwards.
ATCTTGTCTTCGTTCACCGTGAACTTCACGGTCATCCCCACACCCGTACGCACCGGATCGTTCTTGCCCTTGGGCGTGGCGCCGAACTTTTCCTTGTTGTACTTGAGCGCCACGCGGCCGGGGGTGAGCGCGGTCTCGTTGCTGACGGTCGAGTATTCGCGCACCTCGTCGTCGATCGTGAACGGGGAATCGAGCTTGTCGCACAAGGCTTCATAGGCCGACCCGTAGTGCGCGTATTCCGGCTTCTGCGGGTCGAAGTCGACGAGGATGTCGACGGCCTTCTTGAGCTGCGTGCGCGCTTCGTCGAGGTCCCGCAGGCCCTTGACCGGTTCGATCGAGAACTTCAGCACGACCGCGGGGTCGGTGCGCTGCTTCTCCTCCTTCTTCCAGTTCAAAGCCGGAAAGCGTACGTCGAGGCAGGTTTTCTTGAGCGCCTTTTCCGCGTGCGCGCTCAGGATCTCCGGCGCCATCGATGCGCCCAGGCCGGTATTGTTCGATCTTTCCGACATCTTGCCCAGGGTCAGTTGCACGCAATCGTTATTGGCCTGCACGTTGACAATCGTGCCTTTGCTCTTCGAACCCCCGATGGTCGCGCTCAGGGTGGCGAACGGGATCGGGAGGACGAGCGGAATGGCCAGCTTGAACTGCCGGGCGTTGATGGTATCGGTGCGGTCGCCCAGCGCCGTGCGGTCGATGGCGTCGTGCAGGAACGTGCGGATCTGCTCCGGTCCATGCAGCGGCTCCCCCTTGGCCAGTTGCACCAGGCGGTCCAGCGACGCGAGCCGCTGCATCGGTTCGCCCCGTTCCGCTTCGGGCAGGACGTCCTTCACCACGTCCCGCAGCAGGTCCAGCGCACCATGCCCCGCCTCCAGGTTGCGCAGCAGGGGCGCATCGGCACGGGCCACCGAGATATCCGCTCCGGCCGCTTCCAGGATGGCTTTCTTTTCCTTCGCCTTGAGGGGATTGGACCAGACGTCGCTGCCGGAATTGAACGTGCCCTCCTTCCCGGTCAGCTTGCGCCTGGCGGTGGTCAGGAGTTTCTCCGAGCCGCGGTGCTTGCCCATGTAGTCGCACAGCGCCACCAGCAACTTCGCATTGCCCTTCTGGGCCAGCGTCGCGTCGGGCCTGGCCAGCGTGGCGTGGGCGATCCCCTTGAAGTCGTGCAGCACCTGGCTGAACTGCGTCCTGGCTTCCTCGGCCACCGCGCCGCGCCCCTTGGCGTCGAAGTGCTGGTAGACCTGGTTGACCACGGTGCTCGGCAACGCCGTCGTCGTCTTGAAGGCTTCGAACGCCTGCACCACGTTCTTCAGGTTATCCTGGTGCCACACCGCGCTCTTGACCATGGCCCAGTCGCGCCGCTCGGGCGTGCCGACGGCCGGTTTCTCGCCGGTCGCCAGTTCGTGGCGCATGCTCGTCATCGCCGACAGCATGCGTGCCTTGTGCGCCCCGTCGCCGCCGGGTTGGGCCGACAGGCGCTGGTGCTCCTGCGTGCAGCGGAAGAACGTCTGCACGTCGCGCCAGTCGACCTTGGCGGCGCGGTGCTCCGGGTTGGCCGCCAGCAGCGAGTTGACGGCGTCGGGCAGCTGGTGCGCGCCCATCTCCCAGATCGCCACGAGATCCTGCTGCGCCTGCGTGGGCGGCGTGCCGGCGGTCCGGCTCGCGACGGTGGCGCCGATGATCTGGTGCACGCTGTCCTGGGCCAGCGACTTGTAGACGTCGATGCAGCGGTCCGGATCCCCGCCCGTCACTTTCTCCGCCATGTCGACGATGTGCATCAGCTGCGCCGGCGCCAGTTCCGCGTCCTTGTGCAGCGTGTCGCCCGCGGTCTTGCGCAGGTTTTCGGCGAGCGTGGAGAGCGCCTGGCGGGTTTCCGTGCGCTGCGCCGGACTCATCGTCGTCAGCGCGGGCAGGTGCGCGACCAGGTCGTCCATGCAGGCCTGCTGCATGGTCGCGACGCGCGCCTTCAGCGGGGTCACGGTGTCGCCGAGCAGCTTGTCGGCCACCGAGAATTTGTCGCCGAGGTCGCGCAGCCTGGCCGCTTCGCCCTGCCAGTGCTTCGCTTCCGACGGCAGCGGCGGCGTACCGGGGAGCTCGTAGGCACGCCCCGCCGTCAGGTCGCGCACGCGGCGGCCCACGAGCGCATCGCGTACCGCCGCGCGGTTCTCGCCCAGCTCGCCCGGCGCGGAGCGGCTCTCCAGCCTGGGCTCGGCGACCTCCATCGCCGCCACGCCCTCCAGGTACTTGGCGGGCAGCTCCAGCTGGCGGGCCAGCGCCGGCATCATCAACGCCATGCCCTTGGCGCGCCCCTGGTCGCTCACGTGGTCGTTGAGGGTACGGTAGCCGTGGAAAAACTTTTGCACGGACGCGCCGAGCAGGTCGAGGCGCGCGCTCTCGTAGGCCGTCTTCGTCGCCTCGGACGGCGCGTGCGCGAATGCCGCCAGCGCATGGTCGGCCGCCGCGCGCACGTCGTCGATGGAGTCGGCGGCGACATCGCGCTGCGCGACGGCGCGCTGGGCCAGCGGCGTTTTCGACTGCTGGCGCAGCTCGGCCACTCTCTCCTTGAGACTGGCGACGGTGGCGTGGATGGGCGAATCGGACGGGGCCGTATCGGCGATCTCGCTGGCCGTTTTCAGGCGCCCCTCGAGCGCGGCCAACCGTTCGGCGACGTGGTCCGTCTGCGCCACGACCTCACGCGCCCGGTCCGGCACGCGCGTCTGGTTGCGCTGCTCGGCGCGCGCCAGCATCGTGTCCAGGCTCTTCGAGCCGGACTTGCCGGTCTTGTCCGGCGGCAGGTCATACGTGCGCCAGTGCGAGCTGATCTTTTTCTTGTCGCCGTTGAACTTCCACGTATTCTCCTTGCCTTTCGTTCCGAAGACGTTCAGGCCGATGGTGCCGCCCAGCTTGCTGATCGTGATCTTGTTGCTCGGCTTGATCGTCTTTGCCGACGGCAAGCCGCCCGGCTGGGCGGCAAGGCTCGCCGTGGTTGGTGACTTAATCCTGGTCATCCTGGTCTCCTGGTGGGATGCGATCGGTTCTTACTGCCCGGCCGGCGGCGCCGGACGTTCGGCGCGCAGCACGCTCAGCTGGTGCGGATGCGAGACCTCCGATACTTGCTGGCCGGCTACCATGAAGTTCGGTCCAACCGCGCGCGACTGGCCGGTGATTTCCAGCGAATAGAAGAAGCGTTTGTCCCAGCTCTGGTCCGATTCGAGCATGGCGCTGATCTGCGCGTTGCGCGCGGCGATCTGCGCCGCCTGTTCCTGGCTCGGCTGCGCGTTCGGCGCCACGATCGCGTCGCGCAGTTCGCGCAGCACGTTGATCTGGCGCGCCGCATCCGGACGCAGCCACACCCGCTCGGCAAACAGCTGGTTGCCCGCCGTCGCGTCGTGCTCCACGCGGGCCAGGTAATTGTCGATCGGCTCGGCCGGATCGGACGCACCGGGAGGCTGGTTGGGATAGACCGCGTCCCAGCTGGCCCGGCGGCTGTCGACGTAGCGCTTCATCTCCTTCATGCTGGTAAAGGTCGTGTCGCGGTAGGTCAGGGCCGGATCGATGTGCCCGTCCTCCTCGGCGATGCGCCATACCGAGCCGATTTCCGACTGCAGGATGGTGGTGCCGAAGCCGATGATCGACGCGCTCGGCAGCACCACTGACTTGACGTGCCCGGTCTCCCCGGAAAAGTCGCCCTGCGGCGGGGCGGCGGCGACCAGGGTGGCCCCGACGCCGACCTGGCGCGAGCTCGAGCTGGCGGCATATTCGGCGCGCAACGGCCCCGGCGTCTCCTTTCTGCGCAGGCGCGTCAACCAGGTCTTGCTGGCGCTGACCTGGCCGTTCGGCCCCACCTTGTAGTCGTTGTGCTGGTAGCGCGCGCCCCCCGACGCGCCGATCGAACTCGATACCGAGGTGCCACGCGACTCGAGCCAGTTGAGCGACACGTCGGGGTCCTTGTAGAAGGTATGCGACAGCGCGTCCCACATGGCGTTGACGTCGGTCGGCAAGCCGCCGCTCGGGCCGCTCGCGGTGGCGGCATCGACCACGGACAGCAGCTTGGCGCGCCACGGATCGGGATGGCCGGCCGGCGCCGGGCCGATCGGCTGGAAGCGGCAGCGCACCATCACCCCTTTCGGGCTGGACGTGTCGAGCATGAGCGGCAGCACCTGCGCCGTGCCGCTGGCGCCCAGGCGCTTGCCCAGCAGGTGCACGCCGGCGGTGGCGGAAGCGCCCAGGTGGCCGGAGAGCCGCCGGTCGCTGCCGATGAACAGCTGCCCGTGGTTGGCCGACGAGCCGCCGTTGATCATCGCCATGCGGCCCCGCATCAACTTGACGTCCGGACCGGCCAGCACGAAGGGGAGGAACGGGAGGTGCTTGATCCCGGGCAGGTTGAGCGCTTCCGTCACGTTGAAGTTGACGCCGTACTGGCCGCCGTTGGACAAGCGCACGTCGTACGTCATGCGCGGCTCGGTGATCACGCGCCTGAAGTTCTGGAGCACGGTTTGCGGGGTGGAGGTGTCGAGCGGCACTTCGCCGTGGTGCTCCAGCGTGGCCAACTGGTCGGCACCGGCCCGCAGGGCGGCCGCTTCCGTGTCGTCCGGCTCGCACTGTCCGATCCACTGGCGCAGGGTGGCCACGTCGAGCTGCGCGCCGCCGCGCGGGCGCAGCACGGAACGGGTTCCCTTCAGCTCCCGGTAGGTGGGACTCAGTTTGACCTCGGCCACACTGACGCCGGCCAGCCCGGCGGCGCGCGCGGCGATGGCCTTGCGCATGGACGGCGTGACCGTGGTCTTGTCGCGCCAGCCCTTTTGCGCGGTACGCGTGTACCACTGCTCGAGCGTGGCGCCCTTGAGGGCATCGCTGATGCGTCCGGCGAGCGGGCCCGTGCCGCGGGCCTGCGCCCGTTCCACGAGCACGTCGCCCAGGTCCTGGATGACCCTGGTCTTGGCGAAGTCCTCGTCCGGCTGGCGCAGGCTGGCCCCGCCGGTGCCCATGGCGAGGGCCGACATGGGCGACTTGTTGAAGCCGAACGTGCGCCGCAGGGCCGCCAGCATGCCGGGGTTGCTGGCGCGCCCTGCATAGCGCGACAGCTTGAACATGCGCTGCTGGGCCCGCGCCAGCGGGGTGCCCGGGCCCTCCTCCTTGAAGCCGCACCGCCACGAGAAATAGGCATTCTTGAGATGGCGTTCGGGTTCGGCTTCCGGGTTGGCCGCCAGCTGATGCGCGGCCAGGAAGGCTTTCGCCGCCAGGCTGGCGTTACCCTTCATCGGCGCCGGCGGCGCCTCCGAAGGCGTGCCGTGCGGCCGGTCGTGCGGCGCCAGCGCCGCCAGGGCGATCTCGCGGACTTCGGCCAGGCTGGCCGGACGCGGCGCGCCCTCGGGCAAGGCATCGATCAGCGCGTTGGCGGCCGTGAAGGCCAGGCGCTGGGCGTCGTTGCGCATGGCCGCGCCCAGCGCGGTGTCGTCGGGCCGCGGGCGGTCCAGCGCGCACAAGGTATTCAGCGTCGAATGGCCGAGCGCCGTGGCGGACAGCCGGCGCGCCAGCTCGAACGCGCCATGCTCGACGGCCAGCGGACTGGCGGCGGCCACCAGGCCGTCCAGCGCACCGCGCGCGGCGGCCGCGTCGTTGCCGAAGGCCTGGGACATGCGCCGCAGCACCAGTTCCTGGCGCCCGGCCGCTTCGGCCGCCACGTCGGCGCCGGCGCCTGCCGGCGCGGGCAGGTAGGCGCGCAGGTCGGCCGCGATCCGGGCCGGCAGGTCATGGCTGTCGCCCACGCCGGCGCGATTGAACAGGCGCGCCGCCACCGCCTCGGTGCCGCCCGGTTCGACGATGGGCGTGTCCGGCGCCACCCGCACCGTGCCCGTCTGGGCCGCGCCGCCGACGGTCCGGGCGACATTGCGCCCGTGCCGCAGGGCGGCGGCCTGGGTGGTGGCATTCGGGTTTGGCTTGTGCGCCTCGTCGGGCGCGAGGTTGAGCTTGGCGCGTGCGGTCATGGGGCGCGCCTTGGTGATACTGCCGAGCACGGAGCTCGACGTGGTCATCGGGCGCGGGGCCAGCGTGCGCTTGATGGCCGCGATCCAGCCGTCGTTCTGGCGGGTGCGCGAGGGCCGGGTCGGCGCCTGCCGCGCGGGCTGCGCCGGCGTTGCGTTCTGGTCGGCGATCTCATGGATGTCGGATGAGCTGGCGCCGGAAAGTCGGGTTGGGGATGGCATAGGCGTCTCTACGAAAATGGGTAGCGCGTGCCCAGGGCAGGCTTGCCGAGGTTGGCCAAGTATGGGCGGGCGCCACGCACCGGCTGCAGTCTCGCGGCGAACTGCCGTGTCTGCCAGCGAAGCGCCGCGCGCGCCCGGCCGGCGCTTCGCTGCGGGGGGCTCCGCTTCGCTGGCGGCGCCATGCGCGCGATAGCGTCTTATTAAGCTTTCCCGGCACCTCGCGGCTTGCCCCGGAGGCCCCATCACTTTCATTTAAGGAAACGATATGACACGCGTTAACCAGTCACCCTCGCATTCGGCCGTGCCGACGCCGGACTCGGCAGGACACCAGGCTTCCACCTCGCAAACGCCGCGCGCGTCGCGCAGCAAGGGCGGCTCGCCGCTCGCTTCGGCGGGCGGCCCGGGCACGTCGGCGCCGAAATCCTCCGCCGGCGGGGGCAACCGGATCAGGGTCGCGACGACCCGCATTTTCGACGACCTCAGCGCATCGGTGACGGTGGCCGACCTGCCGGAGCAGGCCAAGGGCGCGCACGCCGGCTCCCCGCGCAAGACCGGCGAACTGGTCGGCGCCGTGACCACCACGCTCGACAAGATGAAGCAGGGCGACGTGCAAACGCGCCTGCCCGCCGCGCTGGCCGGCAAGCTGACGACCGGCCACTGGATGTCGGATTCGCACTTCCACCCCACCAACTACACCCAGCAAGGCATGACGCCGCGCGAGATGCTCAAGATGATGGACCAGGTGGGTATCCACCGCTCGGTGATGTCGCCGATTCCGACCGACGTCATGCCGTGCGGCGACCACGGCGATCACAACCACATCCCGGCCGAGTCGTACTACGTGCCGGCGCAGTTTGCCAACATCAAGCCACATGAATTGACGGCCGAGGTCGAGCAGACCATCAAGGGCAGCGCCCACCTGATGCTGAACCAGCAGGTCGATGCGGACACCGCGCTGTTCATGAATATTTCCAAGCTGAGCCAGGCCGAGCGCGACCGCCTCGATCCGATGGTCACCGGCCTGCACCTGGGTTCGCCGTTGAGCCCCCAGGCGCTGCTGTTCAAGCTGGCCACGCACCCGGGCATGTTCACCGGCGTGGGCGAGGTGACGATTCACAAGGAACTGGTGCAGAGCCAGTACGAAGGCGCGCGCCAGGCCAACCTGACCGACAACGTGCAATCGTTCAAGAATCTGGTGGCCACGGCCGGCGTGGTCGGCATGCCGGTGGTGCTGCACTGCGACGTCGACTCGACCGCCAACCAGCGCGCCAACGGCCGTGGCCAGCCCGAGCACCTGGACAACCTGAAACAGCTGTTCGCCTCGCCCGAAACGCGCAACACGACCATCATCTGGGCGCACTGCGGCGGCGTCGGACGCTTCGTCCAGAAGCCGGTCGACCACGCCAACAACCTGCGGTCGATCCTGTCGAATCCGGAAATGAAGCACATCAACATCGACATTTCGTGGTCGCGCGTGGCGCGCCAGATCGTGCTCAAGACCGACGCCGACGGCAAGGAAGTGCCGGATCACGAATCGATCCAGGCCTGGGCGCAGCTGATCAACGATCATCCCGACCGCTTCCTGTTCGGCTCGGACGCGCTCAATCCGCAGGAAAAGGCCACCTGGGAAGAGACCGGTGTGCTCTACAAGCCCCTGCTGGACAAGTTGACGCCGGAAGCCCGAATCGCCGTCAAGACCGGCAACTACGAGCGCCTGCTGGTCGATGCGCGCCCGAAGGTGCGCGCCTTCGAGCAGCACGTGCTCACGCCGGAATTCGTCGAGCAGCGCCTGCGCGCGTCGGGCGACACCCGCGTGAATGCCGGGCCCCACATCGATCCGGAGGCCTTGCGCGCGGCGCGCGATGCGGCCTACGCCGGCGCGGGCGTGGACGTGCACGGCAAACGGGTCGCCCCCGAGCCGCGCCCGAAAGAGACGCCGGCCCAGGTCAGGGCGCATCTGGAAAAGATCAAGGCCCAGCAGGATGCCCGGGTCGCGGCGCTGACGGCCCCCGCCAAGAAGTCCGGCAGCCGCTTGAGCCGATTGTTCGGCGCCAAGTAAGAACCACGCCGACATGAGGATCAGCACGATGCAGTTTCCGGAAGCACTGAAGCCGGCCAGGCGTATCTGCCTGCTCGGCGACAACGCCCTCCTCGCCCGCGACACCGCGCTGCAGTTGCGCGCGGCCGGCTTCGACGTGGCGGTGGCGACGCAGATCGACCAGCTCGCCGCGCAGGAAGGCCTGTGCTGCATCGTCGTGGCCCCGGCGGGCAGCGGCAGCCGCCTCGGCGATCCGGCCTGCGCCGCGGCCATCCGCGCGCAGTGCGCGGCGCCGGTGCCGATCCTGTGGCTCGCTCCCCTGGACAAGTTCGAGACGCGCCTGGCGGCCGCCCGCGCGGGCGTGGATGGATTCCTGGCCAGGCCGCTCGAAATCGACGAACTCAAGGCGCGCATCGAGACGCTCGTCCAGCGCCAGGACCAGCCGCCCTGCCGGGTGCTGGTCGTGGCCGGCAACGCCGCCGGCCTCGACGGGATCGAAGAGGCGCTGGCGCGGGCCGGGATGGAAGCGCTGCGCCTGCACAAGCCACTCGAGCTGTTCGCCACGCTCAGCCGGCACCATCCGGACGCCATCGTCATCGACGTCGACAGGCCCGGCTGCAACGGCGTCGACCTGGCCATGCTGATCAGGCAGGACCCGGCCTTCCTCGACCTGCCCGTGCTCGTGCTGTCGGACGACGGGGATCCCGCGGCGCGGCGGCGCGCCGTGGCGGCCGGCGTGGACGACTTCCTGGCACCGCCGGGCACGCGCGCGGACCTGGCGCTCGCGGTCATGATGCGCGTCGAGCGCTCGCGCGCGCTGCGCAGCCTGATCATGCGCGACGGCATGACCGGACTGTACAACCACGTCTCCATCAAGGAACAACTGCTGCGCGAAATGGCGCGCAGCAAGCGCGAAGGCAATCCCATGGCGCTCGCCATGGTCGACCTGGATTACTTCAAGAAGATCAACGACACCTACGGCCACCAGGTCGGCGACCACGTCATCCGCGCCATCGCCCACCTCCTGCAGCAACGCCTGCGCCACGGCGACCTGATCGGCCGTTACGGCGGCGAGGAATTCGCCGTGATCATGCCGGGCACGAGCGCGGCGGCGGCGGGCCGCGTGCTCGACGACATCCGCGCACTGTTCGCCACCGTGCGCCTCAAGGCGGACGACACGGTGTTCCACGCCACGTTTTCCGCCGGCGTGGCGGACCTGGACACCGCCGGCGGCGGCGCCGAGCCCGCCGACCTGTTCCGCCTGGCCGACGAAGCCTTGTACGAGGCCAAGCACGCGGGCCGTAACCGCGTCGCGCTGGCGCGCGCGGACGGCGCCGGCGACTAACGCTTGCTGCCCAGCATGTCGTGGAGCTCGGCGCGGTTGTAGGCCGCGCGCATGGCGTCGCGCGCCGCGACGACGTTCTGCGACACCAGCTGGACCAGCACGTCGTTCAGGCTGCGCGACATGGTGTCTTCCCTGCGCCGCAGGACGTCCTCGAGCTGGTGCACCCTGGCCGGGTCGGCGATGAAGCGCGCCAGCTGCTGGTTGTGATTGAAGAGGATTTCGTGGGCCAGCACCAGGGCGTCGCCCCGCTCGTGCGGCACCAGGCTCTGGAAGATCACGCCGACCAGCGACCGCGCCAGCGCGGCCGCGCGCTGGCCGCGCTGCTCGGCCGGGAAAAAGGCCAGCAGCCGGGAGAGCGCGCTGATCGCGCTGTTGGTATGCATCGTCGCCAGCACCAGGTGTCCCGATTCGCCCGCGTGCAGGACCGTTTCGGCGGTGTCGGCATCGCGGATCTCCCCGACCATGAGCACGTCCGGCTTCTGGCGCAACGCTTCGCGCAGGCCGGCGGAAAAGGTCGCCGTGTCGGTCGGCACTTCTTTTTGCGAGATGATCGACTGCTTGCGTTGCAGCCGGTACTCGATCGGTTCCTCGATGGTGACGATGTGGGCGCTGCGCGTGGCGTTGATATGGTCCAGCATCGAGGCCACCGTCGTCGACTTGCCCGAGCCGGTGGGACCGGTGACCATGATGAGGCCGCGGGTCGCCTCGACCAACACCCGTACGTGGGGCGGCAGTCCGGTCTGCGCCAGCGGGATCGGGCGCAACGGCAGGCGCCGGATCGACACCGTGACCCTGGCGCCGCCCGCGGAACGGTAGACGTTGCAGCGCAGCCGGTAGTCGGTCAGCGCGAACGGCTGGTCGATGGCGCGGTCGGCGATCTTGTCCTTCCAGTGTTCGTCGATCGCGCCGAGCACCGGCGCCATGTCCTCGAGCGTGACGGGTTCGGCGCCGGCCTGGCGCCAGCCGCGCGGCGTCTTGATCATCACCGGCATGTCCTGTTCCAGGTGGATATCCGAAAAGCTCTGGTCGGAATTCACCAGGGTCACCAATTCGTCCAGCAGGTCGCGGACAAGGCTGAATGTGTGGGGCATTGCTAACCGGCGAGGTACATGGGGCGGTACACGGCGGCGATGACCTCGGCCGGATGGCCATAGTGCCAGCGCAGTTCGGTGCCGGCCGCCACGTCTTCGGCGGCGAAGAACGCGCCGATCGAAAAGCGCCGGCCGCCTTCCGCGATGACGTGGAAGCGCACCACCTTCATGTTGTAGCCTGCCGTGGCCTGGGCCACCGGCAGGCCGCCGGCGTCGTAGTCGAGCCGGGTATTGGCCATCGCGAGGATGTTCTCGCCGTCGATGAACGCGACATTCTCGCCCGACACGGCGGACAGGATGAACGCGTCGTCGGCGCACGCGAAGTACATGGCCGGCGTCAGCAGCTGGCCGCCGTACACGCCGAGGCATTCGCCGTAGCGCAGGTTACGCGCGGCAAACACGCCGAGCTGCCCCTCCAGCACGCGCTCGCGCGGATCGGCGAGATCGGCGGCCGTGATGGTGCGGCAGACCAGCCGGTCGTGGTAGAGGGCGGCCAGCGCCGCCGCGCCCGCATCGGGATCGAGGAACGGCAGCACCGCCTCGCGGCGCGGATCGTCGCACGCGCCGAACTTGTCCGGCCCGTCCGACACGGCGACGACGTGCAGGGGCCTGTGCGTCGCGTCGCGGAACGGGTAGCGCCCGTCGAGCAGCGGCGAATACGGCAGCCGCGAGATCGGACGGCGCTGCTTGAAGCGCTCGAACATGGCGGTCAGGTGGGCCAGGGCCAGGACCTCTGCCTGGGCGTCGCCGGCCAGCGTGTCGACGATGTGCGCCTTGAGGGCCGGCACGCGGTCGAATATCGCGTCGTGCGCCGCCGTGCCGGGCAGGCGTTCGGCCTGCGCCAGGCTGGTGTCGATGCTCTCAATGAGGGATTGCACGCGGGGGTCGGTCGATGCGGTCATGGGGTCTCTCGCTGTTTCGGGTGGGCCGAGCCGGGTCGGCAGTGGCGCAACGATAACCCCGCCGGCGGGCGGACGGCCGCGTCGATGCGAAGCGCGGCGCCGGGAATGCGAAACTTCGCTGGCGGCGCGGCGGGATCGCATCCCCACGGCGCCCGGCACGGGCGCCTGGCTATGCTGGACGTGCCGACCAACCACGCGAGGTCACCATGCCACAAACCCGCATCACAAATTATTTTCGACCGGTGAACGACCCGGGCCCGTCGTCCCCGGCACCGGCACCCGCGTCCGCCCGCGCGCCACGTCCCGCCCGCAACGGCCCCGTGGCGCCGGAACTGCAGGCGCGGGCGCCGCGTCCCTATGCGACGCAGGCGCTGAACCGCGACCACGCGCGCGTCGACCTGGGCACGAAATTCGCGGCGTTTTCGGAACGCATGCGGCGCGACCAGACGCCGCCCGCGCCGGCGGCCGCGCCTTCGACAGCCACGCCGCCGCAGCCGCGGTACGTCCTCAGTCACATGACGCAGCCCGCGCCGGCCCCGTCGGCCACGCCTGCACCG
>CAMLMV010000060.1 GCA_946481275.1 uncultured Massilia sp. | reverse complement strand
ACGCCTGTCAGGCACGAGCACGGTCAGCAAGACGGCTCGGGGCAGGAAGAGAACGCTGCACACTTGTGTGCACGTTTTCGATAGCAGATCGTGCCCAAGACCGAGGTGCCGGTGGGTTTCGTCGGCGTGGTCGTGTCGTACACGGGCAAGGCCGGCACCGACCTGACCGGCGACGATTACCGCCACGGTGAACTCGTCGGCGCCGACGAAAAAGGCGTGCAGGCGACGCCCCTGCTACCCGGCAAGTACGCGCTGAATCCGTATGCGAAGCGCGTGATCGAGGTGCCGACGACGAACTTCATCCTGAAATGGCAGGCGGGCGCGATCGGCTCGCATGAGCTGGACAAGCATCTGTCCGAAGTGTCGCTGATCACCAAGGATGCGTTCGAGCCGGACCTGCCGCTGTCGGTCGTCGTCAACATCGACTACAAGATGGCGCCGCTCGTGATCCAGCGCTTCGGCGACATCCGCAAGCTGGTCGAGCAGACGCTCGATCCGATGGTGGCCGCGTATTTTAAGAACGTCGGCCAGCGCAAGACGCTGATCGAGCTGCTGCAGGAGCGGTCGGACATCCAGGAACGCGCGATGGCGGAAATGCGCCGCAACTTCGAGGGCTATAACCTGACGCTGAACGAGGTCCTGATCGGCACGCCGCGCGCGAAGGAAGGCGATACGCAGATCGAGACGATCCTGCGCCAGCTGCGCGAACGCCAGGTGTCGCGTGAGCAGCTGGAGACCTACCGCACGAAGGAAGCGGCCGCGCAGCAGGAGCGCATCCTGCGCGAAGCGGAGGCGCGCGCGCAGCAGCAGACGTCGATCACGGAATCGGAACTCGCCGTGCGCATCGCCGAGAACCAGGGCAGTGCGGCCGTGCAGAAGGCGATCAAGGCGGCCGAGGAAGCGCGCCAGAACGCGGCCGGCGCGGCCGACGCCAAGCGCCGCCTGGCCGAGGCGGAAGCCTTTCAGATGGAAGCCGTCGGCCTGGCCCAGGCCAGGCCGACGGAGATGAACGTCGCGGCCTGCGGCGGTCCCGAACTGCAATTCCAGCAGACCGTCCTGCTGCGCTTCGCCGAAGCGATCGAGCGCGGCCACGTGGCGCTCGTGCCGTCGATCCAGGTGGGCGGCAGCGAAGGCCGCGGCACGGCGCTCGACGCGTTTCTCGCGATGGCCGTCAGGCAGCAGATGGCGGCCGCGTGACTCAGGCCACGCCGTATTGCTGGCGGTACGCCGCCACGGCATCCTTGTGCTGGGCCAGCGACGGATCGGCTTCCAGGTAGCCGAACAGATCGGCCAGGCTGGCGATCGAGATCACGGGGATGCCGTAGTTCTGGCTGACTTCCTGCACGGCCGACAGCGGCGAAAGCACGCCGTCCTTGCCGCCCCGCTCCATGCGGTCGAGCGCAATCAGCACGGCGGCCGGCTCGGCGCCGGCGGCGCGGATCATCGCCACGGATTCGCGCACCGAGGTGCCGGCCGAGATCACGTCGTCGATGATGACGACACGGCCGGCCAGCTTGGCGCCCACGATGGTGCCGCCTTCGCCGTGGTCCTTCGCTTCCTTGCGGTTGTAGGCGAACGACGTGTTGCGGCCTTTCGCGGCCAGCGCCACGGCCGTCGCGGAGGCGAGCGTGATGCCCTTGTAGGCGGGGCCGAACAGCATGTCGAATTCGAGGCCGGAATCGAGCAGGGTCTGGGCATAGAAATCGGCCAGCTTGCCGAGCGTGGCGCCGTCGTGGAACAGGCCGGCGTTGAAGAAGTACGGCGACTGGCGGCCCGCCTTGGTGATGAACTGGCCGAACTTCAAGACTTCGGCTTCGACTGAAAACGCAATGAACTGTTGGCGCAGATTGTCCACGACACGACCCTCGAACTGTGAAAACCGGTATTGTAATCCGCCCCGCCCCCGCCCGCGAAGCCGGTGTTCCACCATCCGCGTGATGCGGTGGAGCCGCCGTTCCGTGCGCGGGCCCCGCAGCGCCCGGCCGACCATGGCGAGGAAGGCATCCTCGGCGCGGCTGGCGGCCGCCAGTTCGGCCTGCATCCGCACTTGATCGGTCGTGTCGCGCGTGAAGCAGCGGGTGTAGCGCAGGCGGCCCTCCTCGAAACAGGCGTTGGCGCGGATGACCACGTGCCGGATCGAACCGTCCTTGCAGCGCAGGCGCGCCGGCTGGTCCATCACCGTCTCGCCCGCCGCCAGCCGCACGAGGATGTCGGCCGCGGCGGCCGGATCGGCGTGGAACCGGGCGACGTGGTGCCCGACGTATTCCTCCCAGCGATAGCCGAGCATCTGCAGCTCGGCCTTGTTGGCCCACAGGATCGTGCCGTCGGCGCCGACCTGGTGCAGGCCTTCGGCCGCGTTCTCGACGATGTCGGCGAACTCGCGCTCGCGCCGCAGCAGGTCGCGCTCGGCCTGGCGCCGGCGCGCCGCTTCCGCCTGCAGCGCATGCACTTTCTGTTCGAGCCGGACCATGTTGATGTCGACGGCATGCCCGGACGGCAGCGGTGCAGCGACGTCGGCGCAGGCGTGGTCGTGCGCGCCACATACCTGGCGGAAGACGTGCGCCACGTCGGACGATGGAAACAGGGTCCAGGGATACGCGCAGAACAGCGAAAAATCGAGCTTGCGCGCCAGCTCGTTCCACAGCCGCTCCAGGTGCAGGGCCGCGTCGTAGCGGCCGCGCGCGCACAGCAGCGGCATCATGTCGCCGAACGCGTGCACGGGCGCGCCGCCGGCGCAGGCTTCGGCCACGACGCGGCCGACCTCGTACTCGAAGCGCACGCGGTCGGGCCAGCCGTCGACCAACAGGCGGGCCAGGGTCGTTTCGGCGTCGAGCCACGTGACGTCGCGCGACGGTGGAGCGGAACGCCCTTCCGCGCGCGTCAGCTCGTCCAGGCGCCGGCGCAACGCATCGGTATGCGCCCCGGTGGCGATGACGATGCCCCGTCCCCGCGCCCGCAATGCGCGCTCGACGAAGGATGCGACCTCGTCGAGCAGCGTGTCGCTGTCGTCGTAAAAACGCACGAAATGCCCCGTCTTGCCGTGCTTGCCGGACAACAGGTCGTCGGTCTTGATCAGCATGGGCGTTTCTGATGGATGAAAGATGACATTCTATCCATACCAAGCGCAATCAAGACGGCGGCCGCCCGACTGGTCGCCGTTGTATTGATGTAAATCAAAACGGCAGGAGTTACAGACGTTCAGTCCGTGCCGGCGGCCAGCCGCACCACGAGGTCGGGATTGACCGGCTTGACGAGGTGCGTATCGAACCCGGCCCGGGCGCTGTGCTCGCGGTCCGCCGGCAGGCCGTAGCCGGTCAGGGCGACGAGCCGGCACGGGTGGCCGTCCAGCAGCACGCGCAGGCGGCGCGCCACCTCGTAGCCGTCGAGGACCGGCAGGCCGATGTCCAGCACGGCCAGGTCGGGCATGAATTCCGGCACGGCGGCCAGGGCAGCCACCGGTTCGTGGAACACCCGCACGTCGTGGCCATGCGCGGCCAGCAGGCGCGCGAGCGTGTCCGCGCCGTCGACGTTGTCATCCACGAGCATGACGCGGCGCCGCACCGCCGCCGGCGCGCTCGCAGGCGGCGCCACGTCCGGCACGGCGCAGGCGGCCGGGGTACGCCGCGGCAGCAGCACGACGAATTCGCTGCCCCGGCCCGGCCCGGCGCTGTGCGCTTCCACGTGGCCGCCATGCTGTCCGACGATGTTCTTGACGAGCGCCAGCCCGATGCCCAGGCCGCCCTCGGCGCGGTCGATGTCGCGCTTCCCCTGGAAGAACAGGTCGAATACCTGGGCGCGCAGCTCGGGACTCATGCCGATGCCGGTGTCGCTGACCGCAAGGCGCACGCGGTCGCCGTCCACGCCATGCGCGCGCAGCACGACACGGCCGCCGGGCGGCGTGTAGCGCGCCGCGTTCGTCAGCAGGTTCGACACCACCTGCGCCAGGCGCATCGGATCGCCCTCCCAGGAAAGATCGGGTTCGATGTCGACGTCGAGCCGGTGACGGCGCTGTTCCAGCAGCGGCCGGGCCATCTCGATGGCCTTGCCCAGGGGCTGTGCGAGGTCGACGCGTTCACACTGCAGCTCCACCTTGCCGCGGGTGACGCGCGAAATGTCCAGCAGGTCGTCCACCAGGCGCACGAGGTGCTGCACCTGGCGTTCGATGATCTCGCGCTCGCGCGCGAAACCGGTCTCGCCGCGCATGCGGATCAGTTTCAGTGCGCTGACGATCGGCGACAGCGGATTGCGCAGCTCGTGGCCGAGCATGGCCAGGAATTCGTCCTTGGCGCGGCTCGCGGCCGTCAGTTCGGCCAGCAGCTCGGCGCGCTCGGCGTGGGCGTGCTCGATCTCCTGGCGGGTGCGTACATGCTCGGTGACGTCGACGGCCACCACGATCATGCCGCGCTCCTCGCCCTCCTCCACTGCCAGCGGCTCGACGCTGAACTTGAGGAAGCGTCCGTGCACGTGCAACTCTTCCACGCGGGCCGCGCGGCCGGTGGCGTGGACCTGTTCGAGCAGGTGGTGGATCTCGCCGCCGCGCAGTTCGGGAAAGGCGCGCAGCAGCGGCTGGCCTTCGATGCCCTCGCGGCCCACCAGTTCGCGGTAGCAGCGGTTGGCCAGGCGGAACACGAAGTCCGGGCCCATCAACAGGGCCGCCGCCACCGGGGCGTCGAGCAGCATGCGGTCGCGCTGCTTGAGCGCGATGTCGCGCTCGCGCCGTTCGGTCGCGTCGCGCGTGAAGCAACGCGTATAGCGCAGCTGGCCGTCTTCGAAGCTGCCGTTCGAGTGGATCAGCACGTGCCGGATCGAGCCGTCCTTGCAGCGCAGCCGGGCCGGATAGTCGTACAGCGTGTCGCCGCACGCCAGGCGGGTGACGATGTCGTCGATGACCGGCCGGTCGACGTGGAACTCGGCGATGTTGTGGCCGACGTATTCCTCCCAGCCGTAGCCGAGCATCTGCAGCTCCGCGCGGTTGGCCCACAGGATGGTGCCGTCGGCGCCGACGCGGTGCAGGCCCTCGACCGCGTTCTCGACGAAGTCCGCGAGTTCGCGCTCGCTGCGGCGCAGCGCCCGTTCGTTGTCCTTGTGCCGGCGCACCTCCGCGCGCAGCACACGCACCTCCTGCTCGAGCCGGATGCGGCCGATGTCGGCGTCGCCCTCGGCCGGCAGGACCAACGCCGTGTCGGCGCAGGCGTGATCGTGCTCGGCGCACACGCGGCGGAATGCCTGCGCCAGCTCGGGCGTGGGGAACGCATTCCAGGGATAGGCGCAGAACAGCGAAAAAACCTGGCGCCGCGCCAGGTCGTTCCACAGTTCCTCGAGCCGCAGGGCCGCATCGTGGCGGCCGCGCGCGCACAGCAGCGCCACCATTTCGCCGAACGCATGGACGGTGGTGCCGCCGGCACATGCCGCGGCCACCGCGCTGCCCACCGCGGCCTCGAAACGCGCCGGGTCGGGCCAGCCGTCGACCATGAACTGCGCCAGCGCGGCGTCGGCCTCCATCCAGGCGACCCGCACGGCAGCGGCCGGGCCGAGGCGCCGGCGCAGCACGTCGATGTGATCCTGCGTGGCGATCACGATGCCCTTGCCGCCCGTGTGCACGGCCTGGCCGAGGAATGTTGCGACTTCGTCCAGCATGACGTCGCCCTCGTCGTAGAACCGTACGAAATGTCCACTCCTGCCGTATTTCCCCGACAGCAGATCATCCGATCTGATCAGCACATCAGCTCCTTGTGCGGGGTGAGAGTGCCCGGACTTCGGACACAATGCATCAGTTTAACATGTCAAGCATTGAATTTAACGTTCCTTCATTCAGAACGAATGTGTTGATATAAGTCAAAAAGCGCTACACTGTCTCCTTGGCCCACCGTACTTTTGTTTAGATCCATGCCACGAATTATCTCCGCCAACCTGAACGGCATCCGCTCCGCCCACAAGAAAGGTTTCTTCAACTGGATGGCCAGCCAGGACGCCGACTTCATCTGCGTCCAGGAACTGAAAGCCCAGCAGGCCGACATGACCGAGGAATTCCTCGCGCCGCACGGCTACCACGGCCATTTCCACTATGCCGAGAAAAAGGGGTACTCGGGCACGGGCGTCTACAGCCGCACGAAGCCGGATGCCGTCAGGACGGGCTTCGGCTGCCACGAATTCGACAACGAAGGCCGCTACACCCGCGCCGACGTGGGCAACCTGACCGTCATTTCCGTGTACTGCCCGTCCGGCTCGTCGTCGCCGGAGCGCCAGGAAGCCAAGTTCCGCTTCATGGAAGTGTTCCTGCCGCACCTGCAGGAGCTCAAGGCCGAGGGCCGCGAAATCGTCATCTGCGGCGACTGGAACATCGCGCACAAGGAAATCGACCTCAAGAACTGGAAGGGCAACCAGAAGAATTCGGGCTTCCTGCCGGAAGAGCGTGCCTGGATGACCCGGATCTTCGACGAACTGGGCCTCGTGGACGTGCACCGCGGCATCGACCAGCGCCCCGAGCAATATACGTGGTGGAGCAACCGCGGCCAGGCGTGGGCGAAGAACGTCGGGTGGCGCATCGACTATCACGTCGCCACCCCGGGCATCGCGGCGAAGGCGCACACGGTCTCGATCTACAAGGACGAGCGGTTCTCGGACCATGCGCCGCTGATCATCGATTACCACCTCTGATAATTCCCCCCCGGCAAGGGGGAATTCTACCTAGATATGTCGTAAAAACATCAACTTACCCACTTCCGCAGTGGGTTTGTTGATATGATCGTTCACTAGACTTTCCTTGTGGAATCTTTTCCACGACGTCATTGACCGCGAACGATCATGCCCACCCAGACCACCGCCCCCTCCCCGTCCGTTCCGCCCGTCCTGCTGAAAGCCACGCCTACCGGCACGGCCACCGACATGAGCATCGCGCTGGATTTCAATACGGCGATGGCGGCCGCCGCCGGCACGATCATCATCACGGACGGCGCCGTGCAGACCGTGATCGACCGCGCGACGGGCGAGCCCACGCTGCGGGTGGTGGGTGCGACCGACACCCACACGGTGTCCGCCGCCAGCCTCGTCGTCGAAGGGTCGCACGTCAAGCTGGACGTCACCGGCCTGCTGCCCGGCCACACGTACAGCGTGGTGATGGGCGCGGACGCGCTGCAGTCGAGCGGCCACGTGTCGTTCGGCGGCGTGCGGTCCACGTCGCAGCTGACGTTCACGACGCCGGCCGCGCCGGACACCCAGGGCCCGGCGCTCGTCTCGGTCGACACGGACGGCGGCGTCCTGAAGGCGGGCGGCAGCATCGCGGTCACGCTGAAATTCTCGGAGGCCGTCGCGACCCTGCCGGCGGATGCGCTGGCCGCGCCGCACGCGGGCATCACGAACCTCACGACGAGCGACGGCGGCATCACGTGGCATGCCACCCTGACGGCGCCGGCGGACGCCGCCACGGCGGCCGGCAACGTCCTGAGCCTGGACATGAGCAAGGTGTTCGACACTGCCGGCAACCACGGCAGCGGCACGAGCAGCCTGGCCAGCTACGCGGTCGACACGCAGGCGCCCACGGCCACCGTCACGCTCGACAATCCCCTGCTCGGCGGCGGCCGCGACGCCGTCGCGACCATCAAGTTTTCCGAAGCCGTCACGGGCCTGAGCCCGGACGCGCTGAACGCCGGCCACGCGACGGTCTCGAACCTGCACACGACGGACGGCGGCACGACCTGGGTCGCCACGCTGAGCGGCACCGCGGCCACCAGCGCGGGTGGCAACGTCCTTGCCGTCGACCTGGGCCAGGTGAAGGACCTGGCCGGCAACGTGGGCAGCGGCAACGCGGTGTCGGCAGCCTACACGGTCGACACGCAGGGACCGGACACCGTCGCCATCGCCCTCGATGGCGCCGTGCTCGCCGCCGGCAAGGCCGTCCACGCCACGTTCACGTTCGCGGAAAGCCTGCAGAACCTGTCGCCGGACGCGATCTCAGCACCGCATGCGACGGTGTCCAACCTCGTCGCCAGCGCCGACGGCAAGACCTGGACCGCGACCTTGAACGCCAGCGGCACCGGCACCTGGACCGGCAACGCCATCACCGTCGACCTGGCCAAGGTGACGGACCTGGCCGGCAATACCGGCAGCGGGGGCGGCGCGAGCGCCCCGTACACGGTCGACACGCAGGGCCCCACCGCCACGCTCGTACTGGACGGCGCCGCCGTGAACGCGGGCGGCACCCTCGGCCTGACGGTGCACTTCAACGAAGCCGTGACGGACCTGACGACGGCCGCGCTGCTGGCGCCCAACGCGGCGCTCGGCAACCTGCAGCACTCCGCCGATTACCTGACGTGGACGGCCACCCTGACGCCGCAGGCCGGCGTCAGCGACGTGGCCAACGCCGTGCGGCTCGACCTCGCGCAGGTGCACGACGCCGCGGGCAATGCTGGCAGCGGCAGCGCGGCGTCGGGCAACTATGCCATCGATACGCGCGGGCCGGGCGCCGTCGCCATCGCGCTGGACAGCGCCACGCTCGGCGGCAGTACCAGCATCCACGCCACGTTCACGTTCGACGAAGCCGTGCAGGACCTGCCGCTCGCCGCGCTCAACGCACCGCATGCGCATGTGACCGGCATCGCGACGACCGATGGCGGCAAGACCTGGACCGCGACGCTGACGGCCGACGGCAGCGGCACCTGGACCGGTAACGCCATCGGCATCGACCTGACCCGGGTGAAGGACCTGGCCGGCAACGCGGGCAGCGGGTCGTTCAGCAGTGCGGCGTATGCCGTCGACACGCAGGCGCCGGGCGCCACGCTGGCGTCCGACGGGACCACCGCGACGATCCATTTCACCGAAGCCGTGACGGACCTGACGCTGGCCGCCCTGCAGGCCAGGAACGCGACGCTCACGAACCTGCAGCACGCCGCCGATTTCCTGACGTGGACCGCGAGCCTGGTGCCGCAGGCCGACGGCAGCCATCCCGTCACCCTCGACCTGACGAAGATCCACGACGCCGCCGGCAACGCGGGCCTCGGCAGCATCACGGCCGACGTCCCGCCCCCGGTCGACACGACGCCCCCCACCGTGGCCGACATCCTGTTCGACGACACGACGATCGGCTCCACCCACGGCATCGGCTTCACGATCTCGTTCTCGGAAAGCGTGAGCGGCCTGACGGCGGCCGCGCTGCAGGCCCCGCACGCGAAGGTGAGCAGCCTGACGACGACGGACGGCGGCAGGACGTGGAGCGGCACCCTGAGCGCCGACGGCAGCGGCACCTGGACCGGCAACGCGCTCAGTGTCGACCTGACCCAGGTGCACGACGCGGCCGGCAACGCGGGCAGCGGCAGCGCCACGTCGTTGTCGCACTACGACGTGAACACGGCCGCGCTGACGGCCACCGTCGTCGTGGAAGACGGCACGCTCGTCACTGGCGCCGGTGTCGGCCTCACGGTCAGCTTCTCGGCACCCGTGACGGCGCTCGACGCGGCCGCCTTCACGACGCCGCACGCCACGCTCGCGAACCTGACCCCCTCGGCCGATTACCGCACGTGGTATGCGACCCTGACCGCGAAAGACCCGGGCGTCGTCGCCGACTTCAATACGGTCCGCCTGGACCTGACGGGCGTGCACGATACGCTCGGCAACGCGGGCGCCGGCACGACCTTTTCGAACAACTATGCGTATGACACGACGGTGGCGGCGTATGTGTCCCAGATCGTGATCAGCGACGAGGGGCCGTACGACAACGACGGCATCACGAACGGCAACGGCGAATTCGTTGCGGGCTATTTCATCGGCAAGCTGACCGGTACCCAGCACGTGAAGGTGACGCTCGACGGCCGGGATCTCGACAGCGTGTACGTGAATTCGTCGGAAAGCAGCCTGACGTACTGGTATTACCAGACCGATGCCCTCCTGGACGACGGCGTGTACACGTACACCGCGCGCATCGTCGACGACGCCGGCCACACCAGCGCCACGGTGTCGA
The DNA here is from genome assembly GCA_946481275.1 of uncultured Massilia sp. Next base: position 22,764 of record CAMLMV010000060.1, on the reverse strand, counting down.
AGCAGATCACGATCGACACGACGCACCCGCACCTGACCGGTTCGCCCAACGGCAGCGTTGCGTTCGACGTGGGCGGTAATCTTGTCCTCACGTTCGACCAGCCTGTGTACTGGACGAATGGCGAGAGTTCCTATAGCGGCATCCAGTTGTACGCGCACGACGGCGCCGGCATCTACGTCGGCGTGACCGACGCGAACTTCTCGAGCGACCGCAAGACCCTCACGTTCACGGCCGACGAGCTGCACCTCGCTTCGGGCACCGATTACACCCTGTACGTGCCCTATGCGCTGACCGACCTGGCCGGCAACGAAGTCGATACGCGCACCATCGGCTTCCACACGTCCGGCACGTACGTCGACGTGACAGGGCCGAGCGCGACTGGCGTACGCACCAGCGAGAGCGGCACCTACGGCATCGGCGCAACGGTCGAGCTCCGCGTGACGTTCAGCGAACCGGTCAACGTGACCGGCACCGGCTCGCCCGTCCTTCATCTCAGCAACGGCGCCTCGGCCACGTTCCAGAGCCTGTCCTATGATCACCGGTCCGCCGTGTTCGAGTACACGGTCGCGGCGGGCGACACCGACGTGGTTGGCCTGGACGTCGGCAGCAAGGCCGACCTGGCCGGCCATTTCGCGGACGACGCCGGCAACCTGCTCGACCTCGCGCACATCACGTACGGCCACCTGACGTACGACGGCGGCTACGGCGGCGCGATCCTGATCGACGGCCATGCCCCCGACGCCCCGTCCGCGCCGAAGCTGGATGCCTCGTCCGACACGGGCACCCTCGGCGACAACATCACGAGCAACACGCTGGCCACCATCACGGGCAGCGGTGCCGGTGCCGACGCCTGGATCGAACTGTACGTGGGCGACCGCCTGGCCCGCAGCGGCTATGCCGACGGCAGCGGCCACTGGAGTTTTTCCGACGTCCTGCTGGGCACCAATGGCGCCTACACGCTGAAAGCCGTCCAGTACGACGATGCCTACAACATGAGCGCGCCGTCGCAGCCGCTGACGATCACCGTCGCCGGCTCGACCGCCGCGGTGGCGGCGCTGGCGCCGGGCGAGGACACGGGCCTGTCCGCCAGCGACAACCTCACGAGCCACGCGCGGCCGGTGCTCACCGGCACCGTAACCGCGGGCACCGAAGTGACGGTGTGGGACGGCAGCACGATCCTGGGCACCACCACGGCCGGCAGCGACGGCGTATGGCACTTCACGCCGCTGTGGAACCTCGCGCACGGCGAGCACACGATCGAACTGGCACTGAAGGACGCCAGCGGCAATGTGACGGCACGCGACAAGTCGGTCCCGTTCACGTTCGCGATCGACCTTTTCGAACCCGGCACCCCGGGCACGCCTGTGCTGGACGCATCGAGCGACACGGGCACATCGCCCACCGACGGCATCACGAGCGACGCGACGCCCACGCTGACCGGTACCGCGTACGAAAGCGGCGGCCAGATCGAGGTCTACGAAGGCACGACCCTGCTGGGCAAGGCCGACGTCGGCGCCGACCACGCCTGGACGTTCACGCTCGGCACCGACAAGGCGTTCACGGACGGTAAGCACTTCGTCAAGGTCGTCCAGGTGGATGCGGCCGGCAACCCCAGTGCGCCTTCCGCGGAGCTGGAGCTGACGATCGACACGACGGCACCGACCATCAGCGATCAGCAGTCGTTCGCGAAATCGGGCAACAACTGGCACACCTTGACGTTCAGCGAACAGATCGCCCTCGCGCCGAACGGCTCGCTCGACGTGCTGGACAGCGCGAACAACGGCAAATCGCACCATGCGTGGAACGTGCTGACCAACTGGGACGTCACAACCGACGCAAACGGCGTGCAGAACACGCTGGAACTCAACCTGAAGACGCTCAGCGGCGTGTATCACATCGTGGACAATGGCGCAGTCCAGGACCTGGCGGGCAACATCGCCATCATCGGCAGCCCGACCTTCGGCGTCGGGCAGGCCTGACGGCTCAGGCAGCGGGCCAGTCCAGCACGCGCCCGCTTTCGAAGCTGCGTGCTTCTCCCGTGAGCGGATCCTCGAACGCGATGGACCGCGCCAGCAGTTGCAAGGGCGCCGAGAAATCGTCGCCCTTGCACGGCAGCGCGACGGGATAGAAGGCGTCGTTCAGGATCGGCACGCCCAGCGACGCCATGTGCAGCCGTAGCTGGTGCTTGCGGCCCGTGTGCGGGTGCAGGCGGTAGCGCGCCACGTCGCCGCGCGTTTCCAGCAGCTCGACGAACGTCTCGGAATTCGGCTCGCCCTCCTCTTCCCGCATCACGAAGAATTTGTCGCCGTCGACCATGCGGCTGCGGTAGGCGAACGGGAAGTCGCGCCCGTGCAGCACGGGCGCCAGCGCCTCGTACACCTTGCGGATGCTGCGCTTCTGGAACATCGACTGGTACGTCCCGCGCGTGGCGAGGTTGTGCGAGAAGATGACGACGCCGGCCGTCTCGCGGTCGAGGCGGTGGATCGGCGTCAGGTGCGGCAGGTCGAACTTCTGCTTCAGCCGCACGAGCAGCGTCTCGCGCAGGAAGCGCCCCGTCGGGATCATCGGCAGGAAGTGCGGCTTGTCGACGACGAGCAGGTGCTCGTCCTGGAAGATGACGCTTTCCTCGAACGGAATCGGCGTCTCGTGCTCCAGCTCGCGGTAATACCAGATGCGCATGCCCTGGCGCACGTGGCTGCCGGCCGAGAGCGGCGTGCCCTGCGCATCCACGACGTCGCCGCGCACGAGGCGCTCGGCCCAGGACGGGCCGGCGATGGCGGGAAAGCGTTCCTCGAGGAAGGCCAGCATGCCGCCGGTCCGCGTTTCGGTGATCCACAGGTAGCTGGGCGCCACGCCGTCCCGCACCGGCAGCGGCACGACGGCGTTGGCCGCGGCCTGGTGGCCCTTCCTGACGAAACGAACCATCGATTCCTTACCGTTGCGCGACGTTGGAGCGGTAAGGCGGCAACCGGTCGACGGACGTGCCCTTGCTGCGCGCATACAGCGGCAGCAGCACGTTCATGTGGTTCTCGATCTGCTCGATACGCTCGCCGCCGCCCGGGTGCGTGGACAGCAGCGCGATCGGCGCGCCGCTCTGGTTCAGCGCCGCCATCTTGTTCCACAGGACGACGCCGGCGCGCGGGTCGTAGCCGGAGCGCGCGGCGATGTCCAGGCCCACGAGGTCGGCCTCGCGCTCCTCGTCGCGCGAGAATTTCAGCACGAGGAGCTGGCCGGCCGCATTGGTCGCGCCGCGCACGTCCACGCCGAGCCAGGCCGACAGCGCGGCGCCGCCCAGCTGGCTCGCGAGGCCCGTCGCCGCCGCCTTGCTCTGGCGGTCGCGCCCGTGCTCGCGCAGCGCGTGCGCGATCTCGTGGCCCATCACGGCCGCGATCTCGTCGTCCGTGAGGCGCAGCTTGTCGATGATGCCCGTGTAGAACGCGATGCGTCCGCCCGGCATGCAGAATGCATTCACGTCGCCGGACTGCAGCAGGTTGACCTGCCACTTCCACTGTTGCGCATCCGGATTCCAGCGCGCCGTGTTCGGGATGATGCGTTTCGCGATGGCGCGCAGGCGCTGCACGCGCGGATCGGTTTCCGGTACGAGCGCGCCTTCCTGCTTCGCCTTGCTCATCAGCGCCAGGTATTGCTGGGCCGACTGCTCGTTGATGGCCTGCTCGGGCGCGGCGATGTCGCGCCACACGCCGCCGATCGAATTGCGTTTCAGGGGCTTGACGGCGATGCCGTCCTGCACGACCTGGTCCTGCTTCGGGCGAGTGTCCTGGGCCGTGGCGACCGCGCCGTGGGTGGCCGCGCTCAGGGCAAGCAGCACGGCCGCGCCATGCTTGTAGAGTCGATTCATGGTGTTCTCCTGCTGGGTTCTGGACACATGATGCCCGCGTCGCGTTCGTAAGTACAACACGATACGCATAAGCGGGCAGCGGTCCGTCATGCCTTGCTCACGAGATCGCGCTTGCGCAGGCGGAACACCGCCAGGCTGCCGCGCAGGTTCGGCAGGAACGACACCGGCTTGCCCTCGGCCAGCGCGACGTATTCCAGCACTTCCAGGCCGCATTTCTCGGCCAGGTCCTTGAAATCGTAGATCGTCGCGTAGCGCAGGTTGGGCGTGTCGAACCACTGGTAAGGCAGGGTGCGCGACACCGGCATGCGGCCTTTCAGCAGCGCGGCGCGGTGCGGCCAGTACGCGAAGTTCGGGAACGACACGATCGCTTCCTTGCCCACGCGGACGATGTCGCGCAGGCGCGCTTCCACGTGCTGCATCATCTGCAGCGACGACAGGCACAGGACCATGTCGAACGCGTCGTCCGCGAACAGGTCGAGGCCCTGCTCCATGTCGTGCTGGATCACGCTGACGCCGCGCTGCGTGCTTTCCAGGACCTTGTCGTCGGCGATCTCCACGCCGTAGCCCGTGCAGCGCTTGGTCTGCTCCAGGTAGCGCAGCATGGCGCCGTCGCCGCAGCCGACGTCCAGCACGTGCGCGCCGTCGCCCACCCAGTGCGCGATGAACGCGAGGTCGGAGCGCAGGGTCAGGTCTTCGTATTTCATGCGACCTCCTTCTGCTCGCCGGCGATGCGCTCGAAGTAGGCACGGACGATGTTCATGTAGCGCGTATCCTCGAGCAGGAAGGCGTCGTGGCCGTGCGGCGCGTCGATCTCGGCATACGTCACCTTGCGGCGGTTGGCCAGCAGCGCTTCCACGATCTCGCGGCTGCGCTCCGGCGAGAAGCGCCAGTCCGTCGAGAACGATGCGACCAGGTACTGGGCGCGCGTGTTTTCCAGCGCCTTGGCGAGGTTGCCGCCATGCTCGCGCGCGGGATCGAAATAATCGAGCGCCTTGGTGATCAGCAGGTACGTGTTGGCGTCGAAGTATTCCGAGAACTTGTCGCCCTGGTAGCGCAGGTACGATTCGATCTCGAAGTCGATGCCGAAGTCGAATTTGTAGTCGTTCCTCTCGGCCGCGTTGCGCAGCTTGCGGCCGAATTTCTCCGCCATGTCGTCGTTCGACAGGTACGTGATGTGGCCGACCATGCGCGCCACCTTCAGGCCGTTCTTCGGCACGACGCCGTGCTCGTAGAAGTCGCCGCCGCGGTAGTCCGGATCGGTGAGGATCGCCTGGCGCGCCACGTCGTTGAACGCGATGTTCTGCGCCGAGAGCTTCGGCGTGGACGCGATCACGATGCAGTGGCGCAGGCGCTCGGGGAACATGATGCTCCACGCGAGGGCCTGCATGCCGCCCAGCGAACCGCCCATCACGGCGGCGAAACATTCGATGCCGAGGCGGTCCGCCAGCAGCGCCTGCGCGGCGACCCAGTCTTCCACCGTCACGACGGGGAACGCGGCGCCGTACGGTTTTCCCGTGGCCGGATTCGTGTGCATCGGCCCCGTGGAACCGAAGCAGGAGCCGAGGTTGTTGACGCCGATGACGAAGAAGCGGTCGGTGTCGACCGGCTTGCCCGGCCCCACCATGTTGTCCCACCAGCCCGCGCTCTTCGGCTGGTCGGCGTAGTGGCCCGCGACGTGGTGCGACGCGTTCAGCGCGTGGCAGATCAGCACCGCGTTCGATTTGTCGGCATTCAGCGTGCCGTACGTTTCATACATCAGCGTGTAATCGCCGAGCGCCGCGCCGCTTTGCAGGCGCAACGGTTCGGCGAAGTGCATCGCCTGGGGGGAGACAATTCCGATCGATCCCATGAAGACTCTTAAGTTGTAACTAGACGGACTGCAGCTGCTCCACGGCGTCGGCGATGGCCGCCGGTTCCATCGCGCGCAGGATGCGCTTCGTGCGCGGCACGAGCCGCGACAGGTCGCTGGACAGGATTTCCTGCTTGACGGCCAGCAGCTGGGCCGGATGCATCGAGAACTCGCGCAGGCCCATGCCCAGCAGCAGGCGCGTGAGCTTGACGTCGCCCGCCATCTCGCCGCACACGGCCACGTCGATGCCGGCCTTGTGCCCGGCCTCGATCGTCATCGCGATCAGGTTCAATACCGCCGGGTGCAGCGGATTGTACAGGTGCGCCACCTCGTAGTCGACGCGGTCGATCGCCAGCGTGTATTGAATCAGGTCGTTGGTGCCGATGGACAGGAAGTTCAAACGCTTGACGAACATCGGCAGCGCCAGCGCGGCGGCCGGGATCTCGATCATGGCGCCGACTTCCACCGCCTCGTCGTACTTGACGTTCTGCTCGCGCAGCTGGGCCTTGGCCTGTTCGATCATGCTGAGCGTCTGGTCGATCTCGAACGCATGCGCCAGCATCGGGATCAGGATCCGCACCTTGCCGAATGCCGACGCCCGCAGGATCGCGCGCAGCTGCGTGAGGAACATCTGCGGCTCGGCGAGACAGTAGCGGATCGCGCGCAGGCCCAGGGCCGGGTTCAGCGCCGTGTGTTCCGTCTGGTCGAGCGGCTTGTCCGCGCCCACGTCGAGCGTGCGGATCGTGACCGGGCGGCCCTTCATCGCCAGCACGGCCTTGCGGTACTGCTCGAACTGCTCGTCCTCGCCCGGCACTTTCAAACCCTGCGCGCCGCGGCCCATGAACAGGAATTCGGAACGGAACAGGCCCACGCCGACGGCGCCCGCCTCCAGCGCCGGGCCGCAATCGTCCGGCAGCTCGATATTCGCGAGCAGCGTGATCGGCGTGCCGTCCTTCGTCACGGCCGGCGTCTTCTTGAGCTTGAGGAGGCGTTTTCTCGCCTTCATCAAATTGGCCTGGCGCGCGCGGTACTGCTCCATCACGAGCGCGCTCGGATTGCAGATCACGACGCCGGCGTCGCCGTCGACGATCACCCAGTCGTCCTGCTCGATCAGGCGCGACGCCTGGCTCATGCCGACGGCGGCCGGGATGTCCAGGCTGCGCGCGACGATGGCCGTGTGCGAGTTCTGGCCGCCCACGTCCGTGACGAAGCCGACGAACGAGCGGTCGCGGAACGCGAGCATGTCGGCCGGCGAGATGTCGTGCGCGACGACGATCATCTGCGGCTGGAAGTGGTCTTCCTCGGGCACCGGCGGGGCGGACAGCGCGGTGCCCATCAGCACCTTCAGCACGCGCTCGGCCACCTGCTGGATGTCCTGCTTGCGCTCGCGCAGGTACTCGTCCTCGATCTCGTCGAACTGCGCGGACAGCTCGTCGATCTGCGTGACGAGCGCCCATTCGGCGTTGTAGTGGCGCGAACGGATGATGTCGAGCGGCGCCTCCGAGATCATCGGGTCGGACAGGATCAGCACGTGCACGTCGATGAACGCGCCCAGTTCCGTCGGGGCTTCCTTCGGCAGCTCGGTCCACAGATCCTGCAGGTTGCGGTGCACTTCGGCGATCGCATCCTGCAGGCGTTTCACTTCCGCCTCGACCTGCTCTTCCGGCACGAGGTAGTGCTTGACGTCGAGCGCGGCCGGCGTAAGCAGGTGCGCACGCCCGATCGAGATCCCGCGCGAGACCGGAATGCCGTGCAGTGTGAACGATGCCATGGAGGGTCCCGGGTGACGGCCAGCTCGGCTGCTGTCCGGCATTACTCGCCTTCGCCGAATTTATCGTTGATGAGGCCGGAGAGCGCGGCGATGCATTCCTGTTCGTCGGGGCCGTCCGCTTCCAGCGTCACCTTGGCGCCCTTGCCGGCGGCCAGCATCATGACGCCCATGATCGACTTGGCGTTGATGCGGCGGCCGTTGCGGGTGAGCCAGACGTCGCTCTGGAACTTGGCGGCCAGCTGGGTGAATTTGGCGGATGCGCGGGCGTGGAGGCCCAGCTTGTTGATGATCTCGAGTTCCTGTTGAATCATATTTTAGTTGTCGTTTCTCTCGTTCATCTGTCCGGTCAGGTGCCGACCCGGATGCGGTTGTCGACCCGGACGGCGCCGTTCTGCGCGCCGGCCAGGGCCATCTCGACCACCACGTCCAGCGTGTCGCGCCGGTACGTGATCGCGCGCAGCAGCATCGGCAGGCTGATGCCCGCGATGACTTCCACGCGGCCGGCCTCGGCCAGCGAATTGCAGCAGTTCGACGGCGTGCCGCCCTTGATGTCGGTGATGACCAGCACGCCGTCGCCTTCGTCCAGGCGCTGGATCGCGCTCTTCGCCAGTGCGTGGATCTCGTTCGTGTCCTGGTCCGCCGTCACGTCGATCGCTTCGAAGCGCTCGGTGGGGCCGCGGAACACGTGCGCGACCGCGGCGATGAATGCCTGGCCCAGCGGAGCGTGGGTCATCAGCAGAATGCCTACCATTTTAATTTCCCGTTACCCGTTTCTCGACGGCGTCGATGAACATCGCTGCGACGTCGAAACCGGTCTGGTCGGTGATCTCCTGGAAACACGTGGGGCTGGTGACATTCACCTCGGTCAGGAAATCGCCGATCACGTCCAATCCTACCAGCAACAGGCCACGCGCCGCCAGAATCGGGCCGAGACTTTCCGCGATCTCGCGGTCGCGCTCGGTCAACGGCTGCGCGACGCCGGTGCCGCCGGCCGCCAGGTTGCCGCGCACTTCTCCGGCCTGCGGAATGCGCGCCAGCGAGAACGGGACCGGCTTGCCGTCGATGACGAGCACGCGCTTGTCGCCCTTGACGATGGCGGGAATGTATTTCTGCGCCATGATCGTGCGCGCGCCGTTTTCCGTCAGCGTCTCGATGATGGAACCGAGGTTCAGGCCGTCGTCCCTGACGCGGAAGATGCCGGCGCCGCCCATGCCGTCCAGCGGCTTGAAGATCACGTCGCCGTGTTCGGCGTGGAAGGCGCGCAGGCGCGTGCCGGACGACGACACGAGCGTGGGCGACGTGAACTGGCTGAACTGGGCGATGGTCAGCTTCTCGTTGTGGTCGCGGATCGCCGAGGGTTTGTTGAACACGCGCGCGCCCTGGCGCTCGGCCAGTTCCAGCAGATACGTGCCGTACACGTATTCCATGTCGAACGGCGGGTCCTTGCGCTCGATGACGGCGTCGAACGCGGACAGGGGCACGGTATCGGTATCGCCTTCGCGGTACCAGTCGTCCGGATCGCCGGTCAGCTGGATCTCGGTGGCCTCGGCCGTCACGACGCCCTCTTCCAGCACCAGGTGGCGCTGTTCGAAGGCATAGATCCGATGGCCGCGCCGTGCCGCTTCGCGCATCATCGCGAACGTCGAGTCCTTGTAGATTTTGAAGCCGGACAGCGGATCGGCGAGAAAAGCGATTTTCATGATGGTCCCAATGGAGGCAATGCCACGATTTTAGCCGGAAACGCGGATGTTCGCGGAAAGGCGGCCGCGTCCGGCGGACGAGTTACCGGGGCATCTTCCTGTTGGCAAAAAGTCATCTATTCAATCTGCATTTGCGAACCGTCAAACGTGCCACCGGACCACTTGGGAAGATGCGTCCCAGGAGGACACGATGAGCGACCAAGCCGAGCAGGAACGCATCAACCAGGTCTATCGCCAATGGCAGGGCGGCGCCGGGCTGGCGAAATACGCCTGGCACCGGCCCGACATCGTCCGCCAGGCGGCGGCGCGGGCGCGCGTGCTGGCCGACCTGCTGCCGCTGACGGTGGGCCGCGACCTGTCCGCCGTGCGCGCGCTGGACGTCGGCTGCGGCAGCGGCGGCTTCCTGCGCCAGCTGATCGACTGGGGCGCCACGCCATCCCACCTGGCCGGCACGGAGCTGCAGCCCGACCGGCTGGAACAGGCGCGAAGCCGCACGGCGCCCGGCGTGCGCTGGCACCTGGGCCAACTGGACGTCTTTCCCGACGCGAGCATGGACCTCGTGAGCGCGCACACCGTGTTTTCCGCGCTCCTGGACGAAGACCTGCGGCGCGGCCTGGCGGCCGAGATGTGGCGCGTGTTGCGTCCCGGCGGCTGGACGATGATCTTCGATTGTCGCTACGACAGTTCGCGGAATACCCACATGTGCAAGGTAACGGACATCGAACTGCTGCGCTTCTGGCCCGCCGCGAGCCGCCACTACCGCACGCTGGTACTCGCACCGCCCGTGGGCCGCACCCTGGCCGCCCTGCCCTGGCTGATCCCGGAAGCGCTGGCGGCACTGCTGCCGCCGCTGCGCTCGCATTTCATCTACATGGCGCGCAAGCCGGCGACGGACCGGATGAATCAATAGATCTCGGGATCCGGGTCCGTGCGCTCCAGCTCCAGCGACGCCGCCAGCAACGCGAGACGCGCCACCACGCCGTACACATAGAAGCGGTTCGGCGCGGCGGTGCCCGGCTTGGCCTTCAGGTCCGGCACGGCATGCTGCTGCGCGAACGCGAGCGGCACGTATTGCGAGCCCGGTGCGTTCAGGTTCTGGTCGACGCCGCGCTCGGCGTGCACGCGGTAGAAGCCGCCGACGACGTAGCGGTCGATCATGTATACGACCGGCTCCGCCACCGCGTCGTTGATCGACTCGAACGTGGGCACGCCTTCCTGGATCATCACGTCGGTGACGGTGACGCCATCCTTGATGACCGACATCTTGTTACGCTGCTTGCGGTTCAGGTCCTTGACCTCGCTCGCATCCTTGACGGTCATGATGCCCATGCCGTACGTGCCGGCATCCGGCTTGACGATGACGAAGGGTTTCTGGTCCTTCATCCCGTATTCCTTGTACTTCTTCTTGATCTTCGACAGCAGCGCAGACACGTTATCGGCCAGGCACTCCATCCCGACGTCTTCCTGGAAATTGACCTCGCCGCATTTGCTATGCAGCGGGTTCACGAGCCATGGGTCGATGTCGATCAGCTTGCCGAACTTCTTGGCGACTTCGTCGAATGCCTTGAAGTGATTGCTCTTGCGGCGCACGGCCCAGCCGGCATGCAGCGGCGGCAGCAGCGATTGCTCGTGGACGTTTTCGAGGATGCTCGGGATGCCGGCGGACAGATCGTTATTCAGCAGGATCGTGCACGGGTCGAAGTCGGCCAGGCCCACGCGGCGGCCGTTGGGCGAGCGCACGAGCGGCTCCACGACCAGCATGTTCCCGTCCGGGAGCGCGAGCGGCGTCGGCTCCGTCACCTCGGGCGACAGCGAACCCAGGCGCACGTGCAGGCCCGTCTGGCGGAAGATCTGCATCAGGCGCTGCACGTTCTGCAGATAGTAGGGATTGCGCGTATGGCTTTCCGGGATCAGCAGCAGGTTGCGGGCGTCGGGGCAATACTTGTCGATCGCGGCCATGGCGGCCTGCACCGTCAGCGGCAGCATCTCCGTCGACAGGTTGTTGAAGCCGCCCGGGAACAGGTTCGTATCCACCGGCGCCAGCTTGTAGCCGGCATTGCGCAGGTCCACCGAGCAATAGAACGGCGGCGTGTGCTCCTGCCACTCGAGGCGGAACCAGCGTTCGATGGCGGGCGTGGCTTCGAGGATCTTCTTTTCCAGGTCCAGCAGGGGACCGGTCACGGCGGTGGCAAGGTGGGGAACCATAAAAATGACGTCCTTCGGGCTTCTTGGCGATATGGTAAGCCGAGATTGGGGTGTTCGAACGTTTTTTAAAGACCTTTATGCAATTTAGAAATAAAAAAAGCGCCCCGGAGGGCGCTTTCGCATATTGCCATCCTGGCAATCAGGAGTGGTAAGCCTGCTCGCCGTGGCTCGTGATATCGAGGCCTTCGCGCTCCTCGTCCTCCGGGACGCGCAGGCCGACGACGACGTCGACGATCTTGTAGGCGATGAACGAGACGACGGCCGACCACACGATGGTGGTGCCGACGGCTTCCGCCTGCACGAGGACCTGGTGGCCGATCGAGTACGGGTCGGCGGACATCTTGTTGGCGACGTAGTCGAAGATGCCCTGGCCGCCCAGTTGCGGTGCCGCGAACACGCCGGTCAGCAGCGCACCCAGGATACCGCCCACGCCGTGGACGCCGAACACGTCCAGCGAGTCGTCGGCGCCGATCATGCGCTTCAGGCCGTTCACGCCCCACAGGCAGACGATGCCGGCGACGAGGCCGATGACCAGGCCGCCCATCGGACCGACGAAGCCGCAGGCCGGGGTGATGGCGACGAGGCCGGCGACGGCACCCGAGGCACCGCCCAGCATCGACGGCTTGCCCTTCGTGATCCATTCGCCGAAGACCCACGACACGGTGGCGGCGGCGGTGGCCAGCAGGGTGTTGACGAAGGCCAGCGCGGCGACGTCGCCCGCTTCCAGTGCCGAACCGGCGTTGAAGCCGAACCAGCCCACCCACAGCAGCGAGGCGCCGATCATGGTCATCGTCAGCGAGTGCGGGGCCATCGATTCACGGCCATAGCCGACGCGCTTGCCGATCAGGATCGCACCGACGAGGCCGGCGATAGCGGCATTGATGTGGACCACGGTGCCGCCCGCGAAGTCGAGGGCGCCCTTCTGCCACAGCCAGCCGGCCTTGGCGGTCTCGGCGTCGACGGTCGCGGCGGTGAACGCATCCGGACCGGTCCAGAACCAGACCATGTGCGCGACCGGCAGGTAGCCGAACGTGAACCACAGCACGACGAACAGCAGCACGGCGGAGAAGCGGACGCGCTCGGCGAAGGCGCCGACGATCAGGCCGCAGGTGATGGCCGCGAACGTGCCCTGGAACGCCACGAAAATGAACTCGGGGATGACGACGCCCTTGCTGAAGGTGGCCGCCGGCGCGAACGTGGCCTTGACCGGATCCCAGATCCCGTTCAGGAACAGGCGGTCGAAGCCGCCGATGAACTTGGTGTTCTCCGTGAACGCCAGCGAGTAGCCGTACAGGCACCACAGGACGATGATGACCGCGAAGATCATGAAGACCTGCAGCAGCACCGACAGCATGTTCTTCGAACGGACCAGGCCGCCGTAGAACAGGGCCAGGCCCGGGATCGTCATCATGATCACCAGCAGCGTGGCGACCATCATCCAGGCGGTATCGCCCTTCTGCGGGGTCGGTGCGGCAGCCGGTGCGGCGGCTGCTTCCGGTGCGGCGGCAGCGGCGGCTGCCGGTGCGGCCGGGGCAGCAGCGACCGGTGCGCTGGCGGCCGGTGCGGCTGCGGGTGCTGCAGCTTCCGCAGCGGGCTTGGCGGCATCCTGGGCCATGGCCGGGGCGGCGGCTGCCAGCGCCACCGCGACGGATACGCCTGCGATCAGTTTTGTGATGGTATGGATCATCGGATTCCCCTTACAGCGCTTCGTTGCCGGTTTCGCCGGTACGGATACGGACTACCTGCTCCAGGTTGGAGACGAAAATCTTGCCGTCACCGATCTTGCCGGTGCGGGCGGCGCTCTGGATGGTGTCGATCACCTGGTCGACGATGGCATCGTCGACCGCTGCCTCGATCTTGGTCTTCGGCAGGAAATCGACGACGTATTCCGCACCACGGTAGAGCTCGGTATGGCCCTTCTGGCGACCGAAACCCTTCACTTCGGTCACGGTAATACCCTGGACGTTGATTTCCGAGAGGGCTTCACGCACCTCGTCGAGCTTGAAGGGTTTGATGATGGCGGTGATCATTTTCATTTGATTGCCTCTTCAGAAAGTTTTTGAAACAGTGAGCAGGGCCGCGGACTTGCCCAGGTTTTCCGCGGACGGGCTCAGGTACGCGCTGGTGTCGGCCTTGATCCAGGACAGGGCCACGGAGCAGATGCCCAGGTCCTTGGTGACGCCGAGCTTGTAGTCGGTGTAGGAGAACGAACCGTTGTGGCGCACGTTCTGGCGGCCGGCGTGCAGGTTCAGCGTGAAGCCGTTGCCGACGTCGACGTTGGCACCGATGTCCAGGTAGCCGCTGCCCTTGCTGTCGGCCGTGCCGAACAGGTTCGTCAGCGAATGCGAGTACTTGACGTAGGCCGGGCCGAAACCGAGCTGGCCGTACAGTTCGAACGTGTTGGCGTTCGGATGCAGGCCATTGCTCGGGTAGAAGTAGTACAGGCCGCCCACGTCATAGGTGATGTCGCCCGTGAGGTTGCCGCGCTTGCCGCCGTACAGATCCCACTCGACGTCGCCGCTGCCGCCCAGGTCCTTGGTCCACTTGATGGTGGACAGCCAGGTGCCCGCGTACAGGCCGGTCGGATTGTGCGTGTAGTCGGCGCCGCCCTGCAGTGCGGGGTCGAGGCGGGACTGGGAAATGCCGCGGTAGCGATAATCGCTGGTGACCGCCGCGTTGAAACTCACTTCATTGTCCGGCTTCTGCTCTTCGGCGCCGGCCAGCCCGATATTAAGGCTCCACAGGCTTGCTGCCAGTACTGCGACGTGGGACCAGTTGCTGTTACGACGCTTCATACGACACTCCCTTGTAGTTGAACATATTCTTCGGTTGAGGTTTACAATCCGGGATTGCGACCTCGTTATGGTTAATGGTTGATTAGCAGGATGCGTGCCACCCCATGCCGGGCGGGTTCCCGCTTGTTTTTCACCCCTTCCGCCCCCAGTTTTTTAATTTCAAAAAACAAACGAGACCAGGACGCGTGCGCCGTCACGGTGCACGCACCAAATCAGGTATGTACGCACCGTCTTGGTGCGGCATGCCGGCTCAAGGACTAGTGTGAAATGAACAATTTTTTTAATGATTTGCAGGGCAAGCTCAACCAGGCGTTCGAAAACTCGCCCGCCAAGGACATCGAGCGCAACGTGAAGGCGATGATGACCCAGGGCTTTTCGAAGCTGGACCTCGTGACGCGCGAGGAGTTCGACATCCAGGCCCAGGTGCTGGCCAAGACGCGCGCCAAGCTGGAGGCGCTGGAACTGCGGGTGGCGGAACTGGAAGCGAAGCTGGCCGCGACCGACGCCAAGGCGTGACGCCTACGGGCGGCCGCGCACCCTCATCCGCACCTTCATCCGCGCCATCATCCGCCAGGGCGCGAACAAGGCTGCCCCGCCCAGGCTGACCGCGAACACGATCGCCACCATCCAGGCCATCGGATTGGTCAGCCCGAGACTGTCCGCGGCAAAGATCAGCGCAGAGGCTAGCGCCACCTGCGCGATCCACACGGCTCGCAGCGGCCGGAACGCCTCGAGATCCCCGCGCTTCCACAGGCGCAGCGCCACCCACGTCACGGGTCCGCACAGCAAACAGAACAGGACCGCGAGGGCAAGCAGGGTAAGTATCAGTCGGGGCATGCCCGCTACCTTACCAGAGCCCGTGCGAAAAAAGTTCGGCATACAGGCCTGTCCCCTCTCAACAGGCATTGCCTCCGCTTGCCTAAGATGAGGCCTCGCCCACCGTCGAAGGAGCCCGCTTGAGCCTCGCCGTCCTCAGAAGCCGCGCCCTGGCCGGCATGGAAGCACCGGCCGTCAGCGTCGAAGTCCACCTGGCGAACGGCCTGCCGGCGATGAACATCGTGGGCCTCGCGGATGCCGAGGTGCGCGAATCGAAAGACCGCGTGCGCGCCGCGCTGCAGAACTCCGGCTTCGAGGTGCCGAGCCGGCGCATCACCATCAACCTCGCGCCGGCCGAGCTGCCCAAGGAGTCCGGACGGTTCGACCTGCCGATCGCACTGGGCATCCTCGCCGCGTCCGACCAGATCCCGGCCGGCGCGCTGGACGGCTACGAATTCGCGGGCGAGCTGTCGCTGTCGGGAGAGCTGCGCCCCGTGCGCGGCGCGCTGGCGATGAGTTTTGCCATGCTGCGCCAGCACGCCGGCGAGGCGCCGGCGCGCGCCTTCGTGCTGCCGTGGGCGAACGCGGACGAGGCGGCCCTCGTGACGGACGCCGTCGTCTACCCCGCCCGCTCGCTGCTTGACGTGTGCGCGCACTTCGCCGCGACCTCCGACGAGGCGCGGCTCGCACGCTACCGCCCCGTGCCATCCGCCGATCCGCCCGTGTACCCCGACTTCGCCGACGTCAAGGGCCAGCAGCAGGTCAAGCGCGCGCTCGAAGTGGCGGCCGCGGGCCTGCATTCCGTGCTGCTGATCGGACCGCCGGGCGCCGGCAAGAGCATGCTCGCGTCGCGCTTCCCCGGCCTGCTGCCGCCACTGCGCGAGGAGGAAGCGCTGGAGACGGCCGCGATCCAGTCGCTCGCGGGCAGCTTTGCCATCGACCGGTGGAAAAAAAGGCCGTTCCGCAGTCCGCACCACACGAGTTCCGGCGTGGCCCTCGTCGGCGGCGGCCAGGGACCGCGGCCCGGAGAAATTTCACTGGCCCACCACGGCGTGTTGTTCCTCGACGAGTTGCCGGAGTTCGACCGCAAGGTGCTGGAAGTCTTGCGCGAGCCGCTCGAAACGGGCGCCATCACGATCTCGCGCGCCGCGCGCCAGGCCGACTTTCCCGCCAATTTCCAGTTGATCGCCGCGATGAATCCATGCCCGTGCGGCTGGCTCGGCCACCCGTCCGGCAAATGCCGCTGCACGCCGGACGCCGTGCAGCGCTACCAGGACCGCATCTCCGGCCCCCTCCTCGACCGCATCGACATCCAGGTACCCGTGGCGGCCATGACGCCGGACACGATGGCGCACCTGGCCGACGGCGAGCCGAGCGCCGTCATCGCCGCGCGCGTCGCACAGGCACACGCGCGCCAGCTGGCGCGCCAGGGCAAGGCCAACCAGAAGCTGACGACGCGCGAGATCGACCACCATTGCCATCTCGACGCCGCCGCCGAACGGCTGCTGGGCGACGCCATGCAGCACCTGCACTGGTCGGCGCGCGCCTATCATCGGGTGCTGAAGGTGGCGCGGACGATTGCCGATCTCGCGGGCGCCGATACGGTGCTTGCCATGCACGTGGCCGAGGCGATCCAGTTCCGGCGCGGGTTACGCGACCATTAAGCGGCGACCATTAAGCGGCGACCACTAGTGGGTGCCGAGCAGCGTACCGAGCGGCACCCCGGCGACGATCGCGATGGTCAGGCCGCCGCTGACGATGGCCAGCGCTCGGCCCCGCTGCGCCGGCGGGGCGATGGCGCTGGCGAGGGCATTGGCGCTGGGCGTGTACAGGCCGGCCGTCAGCGCCAGCAGCACGCGGGCGATGAGCAGGCCGAGGTAGTCATGGCTGGCGTAGGCAAGCGCGTTGCCGAGGGCGAAAGCGGCCATGCCGCCGACGAGCACGGTGCGGCGCGGCCAGCCGCTCGTGAAGATGGCCAGCAGCGGCCCGCCGATCGCATAGGTCAGCGCGAAGACCGTCACGAGCAGGCCGGCCTGCGTCACGGTCACGGCCAGGTCGGACGCGATGCGCGGCAGCAGGCCCGCGATCATGAAGCTTTCGGTACCGATGGCGAAGGTGCCCAGCGCCAGCGTATACAAAAGGCCTTTGGGCAGGGTGGTGGGTTCGGTGGACATCGTCGACTCCGTTCTGGTTGCCTGATGCAGGCATCTTTTCAGAACGGAGGTCGACGGGTGGGACCAATCGGCCTCGATTCAGGCCATCGCTCCCCTGTCGAAGGATCAGGCGAGGCCGGTGGACTGCTGTTCGCGCGCGGCGCGCTTGATGGCCTGGGGCGGCTGGCCGAAGGCGCGCAGGAAGGCACGGCGCATGCGCTCGGGATCGGAAAAGCCCGTCTCGCGCGCGACGACGTCGATCGAGTGATTGCTGCCCTCGATCATGGCGCGCGCCGCTTCCACGCGCAGCACCTCGATCGCGCGGGCCGGCGACTGGCCCGTCTCGATGCGGAACGTGCGGCTGAACTGGCGCGTGCTCAGGTTGGCCGCCTCAGCCAGCTCGTCCACGGACAGTGGCTTGCGCAGGTGGCGCTTGGCGTACGACAGCGCCTGCTGGATGCGGTCGGACTTCGGCTCCAGTTCCAGCAGGGCCGAGAACTGCGACTGGCCGCCGCTGCGGCGGTGGTAGACGACCAGCTTGCGGGCGATGTTGCGCGACAGTTCGATGCCGTGGTCGCTCTCGACGAGGGCCAGGCACAGGTCGACGCAGGCCGTCATGCCGGCCGACGTCCAGACCTTGCCCTCGTTGATGAAGATGCGGTCTTCCTCGACGCGCACCTTCGGGTACATGCGCTGCAGGTCACGCGCCAGCGACCAGTGGGTGGTCGCGCGCTTGCCGTCCAGCAGACCCGCTTCCGCCAGCAGGAAGGCGCCCGTGCAGATGCTGCCCACGCGGCGCGACTGCGCGCCGGCCTGGCGCAGGATGTCGACGAAGCCCGGCGACGATGGACGCCGCGGCGACATCTGCCCCGCCACCAGCAGGGTGTCGTAGTCGTAGCGCGTGACGGCTTCCGTGAGCACGCTGATGCCCGAGGAACTGGTCATCGCGCCACCGTGCTCCGACAGCATCGTGACTTCGTACATGGATTCTTCCAGCAAGGTATTGGCCAGTTCGTAGACCGTCGTCGCCATGAGATCCAGGACCTGGAAGCCGGGTGGCAGCAAGAGTCCGATTCTGCGTTTCATGTTGTCCTCAGTGATGATCAGGTTCGCCGGATTGCCCGGCGCCACAGCGACTGCTGCAGTGCATGATGGTAATCATACGACACCCGCTCCGTCCGGGCCAAAAGCAACTGACAAAGTAGATAGGCTTCTGAATATATGTGCGTACGCACACGCCGTCCGAATTCGAGGGTTATTCGTCGTTCGAGCCAGACATGTTTGCGCCAACATAGATCCCAGAAGACAACATCTTCCAAACCCCGATAAAGAAAACGGAGAATCACCATGCAACTCACGAACAATACCATCTTCATCACCGGCGGCACCTCGGGCATCGGCCGGGGCCTGGCGGAAGCCTTCCACAAGCTCGGCAACCAGGTCATCATCGGCGGCCGCCGCAAGGCCCTGCTGGACGAGGTGACGCGCGCCAACCCGGGCATGCGCGCCGTCGAGCTGGACATCGCCGATCCGGCCAGCATCGAGCGCGCCGCCGCGGCCTTGACCGCCGAATATCCGACGCTGAACGTCCTGATCAACAACGCCGGCATCATGCCGTTCGACGATCCGTCCGGCCCCATCGACGACGCCACGGCCGTGTCGACCATCGAGACTAACCTGCTCGGCCCGGTCCGCATGACGTCCGCCCTCGTCGGCCACCTGAAGAAGCAGCCGCGCGCGACGATCATCAACAACACGTCGGTGCTGGCCTATGTGCCGATCGCCACGAGCGCCGTGTACTCGGCCACCAAGGCCGCCCTGCACTCGTACACGCTGTCGCTGCGCTTCATGCTGCGCGACACCGCCGTCGCGGTGCAGGAAATCGCGCCGCCGTGGGTCAACACCGACCTGATCCACAAAGGCGACGACCCGCGCGCCATGCCGCTGGACGCCTTCATCGCGCAGACCATGCAGGCGCTGGCGACGGACCGCGAAGAAGCGCTGGTGGACATCGCCGTCCCGCTGCGCAACAACGCGGGGCCAAGCGAGCACAAGCTGGTCAACGAGTTCAATACGCACATCGCGGAGAACCCGATCCCGGTCGCCTGAACCGCCCGGCCCTGTTACCATGTCGTCATGACAAGACGACGCTTCGCGGCCCTCGTGGCCGCGCTCAGCCTCCTTCTGGCAGGCTGTTCCCCCAAGTACAACTGGCGCGACTATGCGAGCCCGGACGCGCCCTACCGCGTCATGTTCCCGGCGAAACCGGCGACGTTCACGCGCACCATCGACCTGGACGGCATGCAGGTCGCCATGACGATGACGGCGGCCGAGGTCGACGGCGCGACGTTCGCCGTCGGCGCGGCCGAAGCGCCGGACGCGGCGCGCGCCCAGGCCGCGCTGGAGGCGATGCAGGTCGCGCTGGTGCGCAACATCGGCGCCACCGTCACCAGCCAGAAGGCGACGGCGGATTCGGACCGCGCCACGCGCGACGTCGACGCCAGCGGCACCCGCAACGGCGCGACGATGCACCTCGTCGGCCATTTCGAGGCGCGCGGCAAGCGCTTCTACCAGGTGATCGCGATCGGCCGCGCGGATGCGCTGCCCGCCGAACAGGTCGAACAATTTCTCACGTCCTTCAAACTTCCCTGACATGATGAGCGACACCCCTGCCCTGCGCCTGTCCGGCCTGCGCAAATCCTTCGGCCGTCCCGCCGTCGACGGCCTCGACCTGACCGTGCGGCGCGGCGAGCTGTACGCGCTGCTGGGCCCCAACGGCGCCGGCAAGACGACGACGTTGCGCATGGTGACCGGCCTGCTGGCCCCGGACGCCGGCGACGTCGAGGTACTCGGCATCGACCTGGCACGCGATCCCGCGGGCGCCAAGCGCGGCATGGCCTATCTGCCGGACGACCCGCTGCTGTACGGGAAACTGAAGCCGACGGAATACCTGGAATTCGTCGCGGGCCTGTGGGGCATCCGCGCGCAGGACGCGGAACCGCGTGCGCGCCGCCTGCTCGACTGGCTCGACCTCACGAAGCACGCGCACGAACTGACGGAAGGGTTTTCGCGCGGGATGAAGCAGAAGCTGGCGCTGGCCGGTGCGCTGATCCACGAACCCGAACTCCTGATCCTCGACGAACCGCTGACGGGCCTCGATGCCGCCGCGGCGCGCCAGGTAAAAGACCTGCTCGTGTCGCACGTCGAGCAAGGCGGCACCGTGATCCTGACGACGCACATCCTCGAGGTCGCGGAACGCCTCGCGCAGCGCATCGGCATCATCCGCCAGGGCCGCCTGATCGCCGAGGGCACGCTGGCCGAACTGCGCGACCGCACGCAGGGCGGCAGCCTGGAAGACGTGTTCCTGCACCTGACCGAAGGGCAGCCAGGGTGAGTGCCGCGCCGGGAAGCATCCGCTGGCTGCTGGGCCACGAACTGCGCCTGGCCTGGTATGGCGCGGCCATCAACAAGGGCGGCAAACGCCGTCCCGGCTGGGGCAGTATCGCCGTCTGGGCGGTCGGATTCATCGGGCTGCACCTGATCGCGTTCGCGATGCTGCATGCCTTGGGCCCCGGAGGCAGGGGCGATCCACTGCTGGCCATCCCCATCAGCCTCGTGGTGGTCGTATGTTCGACCTTCATGCTGTCGAGCAGCCTGCGGGCCTGCGTGCTGGCGCTGTTCGAACGCGGCGACCTCGATCTGCTGCTGTCGTCGCCCCTGCCCTCGCGCAGCATCTTCGCCGTGCGCCTGCTCGGCATCGCGGCCGCCACCGCCCTGCCTTACGTGTACCTGGCCGGCCCGTTCGCCAACGTCGCGCTGGTGCTGGGCCATCCGGGCTGGCTCGGGCTGTACGTGACGATCTTTTCCTGCGCGACGCTGATGGCCTGCGCCGGCATGCTGCTGACCCTCGGCCTCGTGCGCGTGCTCGGCGCGCGCCGCACGCGCGTGGTGGCGCAGGTGCTGGGCGCGATCGCGGGCGCGCTGATCTTCCTGCTGTCGCAGTCGTCTAACTTCATGCGCCATGACGGGAACATGGGGCCGCGCGTCATGGAGATGATGACGCACCAGTCCCTGTTCGGGCCGGACAGCGCGTTGTGGCTGCCGGGCCGCGCCGTCCTCGGCGCGCCGCTGCCGCTCTTGGTCGCCGTCCTGCTGGCGGGGCTCGCGTTCGTCCTGACCCTGGCCCGCACGCACCGCTTCTTCGTCCATGGCCTGCAACAGGCGGCCGGCATGGGCCGCGTGCGTGCCCGCCCTGCCGGCGCGCTGCGCTTCCGTTTCCGCGGCAGCCTGTTCGACACGGTCGTCATCAAGGAATGGCGCCTGATCGCGCGCGACCCGCACCTGATCGCCCAGGTCTTGCTGCAGCTGATCTATCTCGTGCCGCTACTGTTCCTGATCCTGCGCGGCGACTCGGCGGGTCCCGCGCTGGGCGCCGGCCTCACGCTGCTGTGCAGTTCGCTGACGGGCAGCCTGGCATGGATCGTGATCTCGGCCGAGGATGCGCCGGACCTGCTCCTGTCCGCGCCGGCACCGCGCCGCACGCTCCAGCTGGCCAAGCTGGCGGCTGCCACGATGCCGGCCCTGCTGCTCGTCGCGCTGCCGCTGCTGTGGCTCGTCGTGCGCACGCCGTTGACGGGCCTGCTCGTCGCGTTCACGGTCAGCGCGGCCGTGCTCAGCGCCGGCCTGATCGTGCAGTGGACGGGCCGTCCCGCCTCGCGCAGCGATTTCAAGACGCGCGGCAAGGAAAATTTCCTGTGCACGATGCTGGAACTGGTCAGCAGCCTGTGCTGGGGCGGGCTCGGCTGGCTGCTGGTTGCGCTCGCCACGGAAGGCGCAGGCTGGATGCTGTGGGCATCCGCGGCGGCCCTGACGGCGGGCTTGCTCGTGCTGCTGCTCGCCCGCATGCTGCGGCGGCGCCCGGTGTGAGAGGTAGCCCACTGACCTCCAGGCGCGACTCGTGATATCGTTGGGATACTCACAATAGAATGAGACAACTATGTTAATCACCTTTAAATCCAAGGCTTATCCGAACGTCATGATGTACCAGGACCACGCCAAACGGATCCTGGACCTCTTGCACAAGGACAGTGACCGCGGTGTCATTACCGCCCAGGAAGCGACGCAAGCCGTCAAACTGCTGGAAAACGAGATCGAAGAAAGCCGGAAGCACCAGGCGACGGACGAGATGGAACAGGACGTCAAGGCCCATCAAGGCGATGAAGACGCGGAACACGAACCGATCGAGACCGTGACCTTCTCGACCCGCGCGTTCCCGCTGCTGGAAATGCTGCGCGCCTCGCGCGACCAGCAGACCGACGTGCTCTGGGGCGTCTGACGCCCACCCGATCAGGACGCTTTCCGCTCGAGCGCTTCCGCCACCGGCGCGACGCGGCCTTGTCGGCGCGTGCCGGCAGGTGGACAGGGTCCTGCAGTTCATACGGCAACTGCAGGGCCACGCCGATGCTCGCTCCCGCCTGCATGTTACCGCTCGCCAGTTCGTACGGACGTACCCGCTGGGTCGAGCAGGACATGCGCTCAATCCTCGGCATTTTTGTCGTAGAAAAGCAAAAAGCCCGCTCAGTGCATACTGAGCGGGCTTTTCTTAATAACTAGCCT
>CAMLMV010000059.1 GCA_946481275.1 uncultured Massilia sp. | reverse complement strand
GCGCCATCCAGGTGCTGCAGCGCCGCACCAAGAACAACCCGGTGCTGATCGGCGAACCCGGCGTCGGCAAGACCGCGATCGTGGAAGGCCTGGCGCAGCGCATCGTCAACGGCGAGGTGCCGGATTCGCTGAAGGGCAAGCGCGTGCTGTCGCTCGACATGGCCGCGCTGCTCGCGGGCGCCAAGTTCCGCGGCGAGTTCGAGGAGCGCCTGAAAGCCGTGCTGAAGGAACTGGCGCAGGACGAGGGCATGACGATCGTCTTCATCGACGAGATCCACACGATGGTCGGCGCCGGCAAGGCCGAAGGCGCGATGGATGCGGGCAACATGCTGAAGCCGGCGCTGGCGCGCGGCGAGCTGCACTGCATCGGCGCGACCACGCTGGACGAGTACCGCAAATACGTCGAGAAGGATGCCGCGCTGGAGCGCCGTTTCCAGAAGATTATCGTGGACGAGCCGAGCGTGGAAGCCACGATCGCCATCCTGCGTGGTCTGCAGGAAAAGTATGAGCTGCACCACAAGGTGGAGATCACGGACCCGGCGATCATCGCCGCGGCCGAGTTGTCGCACCGCTACATCACGGACCGTTTCCTGCCCGACAAGGCCATCGACCTGATCGACGAGGCCGCCTCGAAGATCAAGATCGAGATCGACTCGAAGCCGGAAGTGATGGACAAGCTCGACCGCCGCCTGATCCAGCTGAAGATCGAGCGCGAAGCCGTCAAGAAGGAAACGGACGAGGCCTCGCAGCGCCGCCTGGAGCTGATCAACGACGAGATCGTCCGCCTGGAGCGCGAGTACGCCGACTACGAGGAAATCCTCACGTCCGAGAAGGCGGCCGTGCAGGGCACGACGCACATCAAGGAAGAGATCGAGCGTATCCGCCTGCAGATGGACGAAGCGAAGCGTCAGAGCAATTGGCAGAAGGTATCGGAGCTGCAGTACGGCCGCCTGCCCGAGCTCGAGAAACAGCTGAAGGATGCCGAGGCTGCGGGCGAGCAGCCGGATGGCGCCGATGGCAAGCCGCGCCTGCTGCGCACGCAGGTCGGCGCCGAGGAAATCGCGGAAGTCGTGTCGCGCGCGACCGGCATCCCCGTCGCCCGCATGATGCAGGGCGAACGCGACAAGCTGCTGCACATCGAAGAGAAGCTGCACGAGCGCGTGGTGGGCCAGGACGAGGCGATCGAGGCCGTGTCCGATGCGATCCGCCGCTCGCGCGCGGGTCTCGCGGACCCGAACCGGCCGTACGGCTCGTTCATGTTCCTGGGCCCGACCGGTGTCGGCAAGACGGAATTGTGCAAGGCGCTGGCGAACTTCCTGTTCGATACGGAAGACGCACTGATCCGCATTGACATGAGCGAGTTCATGGAGAAGCATTCCGTGGCCCGCCTGATCGGCGCGCCGCCGGGTTACGTCGGCTATGAGGAGGGCGGCTACCTGACGGAAGCCGTGCGCCGCAAGCCGTACAGCGTGATCCTGCTGGACGAGATCGAGAAGGCGCATCCGGACGTGTTCAACGTCCTGCTGCAGGTGCTCGACGACGGCCGCATGACGGATGGCCAGGGCCGCACGGTGGACTTCAAGAACACCGTGATCGTGATGACGTCGAACCTGGGTTCGCACAAGATCCAGTCGATGGACAGCGACGATCCGGCCGTCGTGAAGCTGGCGGTGATGGCCGAGGTGCGCGGACACTTCCGCCCCGAGTTCATCAACCGGATCGACGAGATCGTCGTGTTCCATGCGCTCGACGAGAGGAACATCGGCGCGATCGCGAAGATCCAGCTGAAGAACCTGGAACAGCGCCTCGAGAAGATGGAAATGGCGCTCGACATCAGCGACGAGGCCTTGCAGAAGATCGCGGAAGCGGGCTTCGATCCGGTGTATGGCGCGCGGCCGCTCAAGCGCGCGATCCAGCAGCAGATCGAAAATCCGCTGTCGAAGGAAATCCTGGCGGGCCGCTTCGGGCCGAAGGATACGATCCGGGTCGGCGTGCGCGGCGGCCAGCTGGTGTTCGGCGAGGAGCCGGCCGTCGAGCTGGCGAAGTAAGCTGTCGTTGGAACGGAAACGCCCTGTCGGCCAGCGCCGGCAGGGCGTTTTTTTACGCGCGCTTGCGGCGCGCCATGACGCCGAGCAGGCCCAGGCCGCCGAGCATCAGCGCGTACGTCTGCGGTTCGGGCACCGCGGAGACCACGAGATGCTCGCCCATCAGGCTGCCGACCTTCCTGTCGCCGTCGGCGCCGTACATGTTCACCTTGAGCTGGGGGGACGTCGGGTCGACATTGCCGCCGGAAAAGGTGAACTGGAACACCATGTCGTCCGTCAGGGCGACGTGTGCGCCGGCATAGCACAGCGACGTGCCGGCATGGCCTCCGCCCGAGCAGCCGTTCGCGTTCAGCTCGTTGCTGGACAGGGTCCAGTTCGCGGCGCCGCCCGGCGCGGCCGTGAGCGACACGCTGCCGAAGCTGCCGAGGTCCTTCAGCTGCAGGGCGCCGAGGGACGTGGCGCCGGCCCAGCTGCCGGTCGGGTTGGCGGCGTCGATCTCCAGCGTGAGCACCCTGCCGGACCAGGATGACGTAAAGTCGACGCCCTGGAATTCCACCGTGCCGGCGTGCGCCGACGCGATCGTGCCGGCGCCCAGCAGCGCCGACAACAGGGTAGTGCGGATGCGTGATGTCATGTTCTCTCCTTCACCTGCTTGACGTAACTTCAAGGACCCGACGGCTCGCGTCCTGCGAGACCGCCGGGCACATACGGATCAGATCCGTGCCGCAAGGGTAGAAGGGGGCCCGATATGGCTCTGTTAGCCGACTAACTCATCGGTTGTAACAACAACGCCCCGCCGGGCGCGTGGCCGGGCGGGGCGTTTGGACGAGGAAGGCTGCTTCAGCGCGGGCGGCGGCGCAGGACGAGGCCCATCAGGCCGAGGCCGTCCAGCAGCAGGGCGATGCTTTCCGGTTCCGGCACGTTCGCCGAGGTGGCGGCGTTGCCGACCGGAGATTGCACGACGTCGGAGCCCGTGACAGGCAGCGTCGACGGCAGGTCTTCCTGCGGCGGCAGGCCGGCGGGCGTGCCGGACGGAGAGGCGACCTCGTTGCCCAGTGCAACGTCGAGCGTGCCGGTCGGCGTTTTCGTATCGGTCTGCTTCGGTGTGGATACCGGGGTGGTCGTGTCGGCAGTCGTGCTGGTTTGCATCCCGGTGGACGTGGTCGGGGCGGTCGGGGTGCTCGGGATCACCGGGATGACCGGCGTGACTGGTGCGGCCGGGGCAGCGGGTGCGGCAGGCGTCGTCGTGGTCGACGCAGGCAGGACTTGCGACAGCAGCGACCCGACCTTGTTGCCCCTGGCATCGACGAACTCGACCTTCACGTGCGGCTCGTTCGTCGCGACGCTGGCGCCGGCGAACGTAAATTTGAACACCATGTCGTCGGCAAGCGCGATCTGCTGGCCGTAGAAGCACATGCGGCTGCCGGCCGCGCCGTTGCTGGTGCCGGAGCAGCCGGACGCCTTCAGCTCGGACGTCGACAGTTTCCACGCATCGGTCCCGCCCGGCCCGCCGCTCACGCTCACGCTGCTGTAAGTGCCCACGCCCTTGATCGCCAGCGCGGCCAGGCCCGTGGCGCCGCTCCAGCCGCCGCTGCGTTTGGCGGCATCGATTTCCAGCGTGAGCACATTGCCGCTCCAGCTCGACGTGAACGTCACGCCATCGAGGGTCAGGACGCCGGCGTGGGCCGTCATCGTCGTTGCGCCCAGCAGGGCGGCCAGTGCGGTCAGTCGCAGTGTCATCGGTTGTCTCTTTCGGAACGCGGCAAAGTTGCTTTTAAGAATTTCTTAATGGTGTTCGGAAATTATTTTCTCTCTATTTGATGCAAATCGTCAATTTATGATTATTTATCTTAGGAATGGTGTTGTTTAATCAGACAAAATTGTCAGATTTGCGGCAGTATTTACGAAATACTTTGTGGAAACAAAGCGGTTCATCTCACATTATGAAAACTTGTTCGCAGATGTGAAAAGCGCACAAGAAGACTCAGCCCGGCAGTTTCCATTTTGAGAAATATGCTCTCGTATCATGAAATCGAAGTTGTAAACATTTGATTTTTAAGAAAATAGTTATCGTCATATGTCTTATATAAGAGTATTGGTGCTGCGCACAACCGGCGCTATCATGTTTCTAACGGAATCACTGTCCAACCTCGTTTATTCATCAGGAGAACGCCATGGCAACTCGTGAACAGCAAATCGCCGCCCTGCAACAGGATTGGGAGTCCAACCCGCGCTGGAAAGGTATCGTCCGCAATTACACGGCGGAAGATGTCGTACGCCTGCGGGGCTCCGTGCAGATCGAACATACGCTGGCGCGGCGCGGCGCCGAGAAGCTGTGGGACCTGATCAACAACGAGCCGTACGTGAACGCCCTGGGCGCGCTGACGGGCAACCAGGCCATGCAGCAGGTCAAGGCCGGCCTGAAAGCCATCTACCTGTCGGGCTGGCAGGTCGCGGGCGACGCCAACCTGGCCGGCGAGATGTATCCGGACCAGTCGCTGTACCCGGCCAATTCGGTGCCGATGGTCGTCAAGCGCATCAACAACACGTTCCAGCGTGCCGACCAGATCCAGTGGTCGGAAGGCAAGGACGACATCGATTATTTCGCGCCGATCGTGGCCGACGCGGAAGCGGGCTTCGGCGGCGTGCTGAATGCCTTCGAGCTGATGAAATCCATGATCGAAGCGGGCGCGGCCGGCGTGCACTTCGAAGACCAGCTGGCCTCCGTCAAGAAATGCGGCCACATGGGCGGCAAGGTGCTCGTGCCGACGCGCGAAGCCGTCGAAAAACTGACGGCGGCCCGCCTCGCGGCCGACGTGATGGGCACGCCGACGATCCTCGTCGCCCGCACGGACGCCGAAGCGGCCGACCTGCTGACTGCGGACGTCGACGCGAATGACAAGCCGTTCTGCACGGGCGAGCGCACGGTCGAAGGCTTCTTCCGCGTCAAGCCCGGCGTCGACCAGGCGATCGCGCGCGGCCTCGCCTACGCGCCGTATGCCGACCTCGTGTGGTGCGAGACGGGCAAGCCGGACCTGGAATTCGCCAAGCGGTTCGCCGATGCCATCCACACGAAATTCCCGGGCAAGATGCTCGCGTATAACTGCTCGCCGTCGTTCAACTGGAAGAAAAACCTGGACGACGCCACGATCGCCAAGTTCCAGAAAGAGCTGGGCGCGATGGGCTACAAATTCCAGTTCATCACGCTGGCCGGCTTCCATGCGCTGAACTACAGCATGTTCAACTTGGCGCACGGCTATGCGCGCCGCGGCATGTCGGCCTTCGTCGAATTGCAGGAAGCGGAATTCTCCGCCGCCGACAGGGGCTTCACGGCCGTCAAGCACCAGCGCGAAGTGGGCACCGGCTATTTCGACGCGGTGACCCAGACCATCCAGCAGCACCAGAGCTCGACGACGGCGCTGCACGGCTCGACCGAGGACGAACAATTCTTCGACGATAAGAAAGTCGCCTGAGCGCCTTCCTCCACCCATCCTCGCGATGGTCTGCCGCAGTGGCCACAAGCCGCTGCGGCATTTTTATTTCCAAACTTCGGGGTCAGGTCCCATTTCGCTCCGAATTCGGGGTCAGAGCACATTTGCGATCAATGTCTGGATGTGCAAGAAGTTTCGCGATCCTGGCGTGGTGCGCCGACTGTTCCCTTTAAATGCGTAGCCGTCACGAGCAGGAATCCTCTGCTGGAAATTGCACCGAAAAGTGCTCTGACCCCGAATTTTGCTGAAAATGTGCTCTGACCCCGAATTTGGGCTTTTGGGCTCGAGACGTATCTGAGGGATAATGGCGGTTGGCCCGCATCAGCGATCGCACCGCGGGCGCCGCATCAACCAGATTGGAATCTCTATGTTCAGCTACCGCCACGCCTTCCACGCGGGTAATCACGCCGATGTCCTGAAGCACTTTATTCAGGTTCAGTTGCACAAATACATGAACCAGAAAGACACGGCTTACACGTATATCGACACCCATGCCGGTGCCGGCGTGTACGCGCTCGACAGTGCGCAGGCGGTCAAGAGTGGCGAGTACGTCGACGGCATCGCGCGCCTGTGGGGCCGCGACGACCTGCCGCCGGCGCTGGCCGATTACGTGAATCTCGTGCGGACGCTCAATCCCAGCGGCAAGCTGCGCTGGTATCCGGGCTCGCCGTGGGTGGCCGATGCCGAGGCGCGCATGGAAGATCGCCTGCGCCTGTTCGAACTGCATCCGGCCGACATCAGGGTGCTGGCGGAGAACGTCCGCAAGCTCGAGGCACATCACGCGGAGCAGGGCGAGCGTGCGCGCGGCCGCCGCATCCTCGTCGACCACGCGGACGGTTTCCACGGCCTGAAGGCGCTGCTGCCGCCGCCGTCGCGCCGGGCGCTGGTGCTCATCGATCCGCCGTATGAGGTCAAGCTCGATTACAAGCACGTGCGCGACGCGCTCGAGGAAGCCCTCAAGCGCTTCCCGGCGGGCATGTATGCCGTCTGGTATCCGGTGCTGCAGCGCATGGAATCGCGCCAGTTCCCCGACCGCCTGAAGCGCCTGCCGGCCAAGGAGTGGCTGCACGTGACGTTGAGCGTCGCGGGTCCGCGCGCCGACGGCAACGGCCTGCACAGCAGCGGCATGTTCATCCTGAATCCGCCGTACACGCTGGAGGCGACATTGCGCGAGACGATGCCGTATCTCGTACAGGTGTTGGGTCAGGATGCCGGTGCAACGTTCCGGATCGAAAAAGGGACGCAGGTCACCGGCACGGTGCCGGCCCTGGGCGGTCCCCGCAAGCCGGTGGGCAATGCGCGCCGCGCGAGCCCGCTGTCCGGCGCCGGCAGCCTGCGCTTGCCGGGCCAGCCGTTCGGCGACGATCCACGTCCGCGCAAGGAAGGCGAGGGCGCCGAAGGACGTCCGCGCACCCCGCGCACGGAGGCCAAACCGGCACCGCGCGGTCCGGCCAAGCGTAGCGGATCGGGCCGTTCCTGATCCTTTCGCATCAATCGTTTCTGGCAAGCACATCTATGCCTGAAACGATTTGATACGATGTCGAAATGTAAAGACTTCCCGTCTGTAGTATAGTCGGACCGGTATTCCGGCCAGACCGGTCCCGGCACGCATGGTGCGTGCCGTCGTTTCAGGAGTTTTTACATGCATGCGGTAGCAACGGCAGCCACGTCCACGCCGTCCGACGAATTCTTTCTGGCGCGCCAGCCCATCCTCGGACGCGACCAGAAACTGGTGGCGTTCGAGTTGCTGTTTCGCGCCGCGCCGGAGCATGAGGACGCGCAGCTGACCGATTATGCCGCCGCCACCGCCGCCGTGATCTCCCATGCGTCACAGCTGGGGATGAAGCAGGTGGTGGGTGAGCAGGTTGCCTTCGTCAATGTCGACGAGGTCGTGCTGATGAGTGATTTCGTCCGATTCCTGCCTCCCGATAAGGTCATTCTGGAAATCCTGGAAACCGTCCGTCCCACCGCGTCATTGCTGGCCCGCGTGCGGGAATTGAAAGAGCTCGGCTTCAAGTTCGCACTCGACGATGTTATAGGCCATTCCGAGCAGGTAAGCAAGCTCATGAGCCTCGTCGATATCATCAAGATCGACTTGCAGGGCGTCGGGCGCGACGAACTCGCCGAACTCGTCCGCACCTTGCGCGGGCCGCACCAGAAGCTGCTGGCGGAGAAGGTCGAGACGATCGAGGAATTCGAGCTATGCCTGGAACTCGGCTTCGAATACTTTCAGGGTTATTACTTCGCGCGTCCCGCGATCCTGTCCGGCAAGAAGATCACGCCGTCCGAACTCGTGTTGCTGCGCCTGCTGGACCTGATCCACTCGCACGCCGGCAACGACGCGATCGAGGCCGCCGTCAAGCGCGACCCGCTGCTGAGCCTGAACCTGCTGCGCCTCGTGAACAGCCACCTGGCCGGCACCGGCGCGCCGCAGGTCGAATCGATTTCGCAGGCGCTCGTCCAGCTCGGCCGCAGCCAGTTGCAGCGCTGGGTGCAGATCCTGCTGTACAGCGGCCCGGAGGGACACGTCGAACTGAATTCGCCGCTGCTGCAGATGGCGACGACGCGCGGCCGCCTGCTCGAGCTGATGACGCTGACCCTGCGTCCGGGCGACGTGGCCGGCGCCAATACGGCCTTTACGGTCGGCATCATGTCGCTGATGGATGCGCTGTTCGACGTGCCGATGCGCGACATCCTCGACAAGGTCGACCTCTCGCGTGACGTCCGCGCCGCGCTGCTGGAGCGCGACGGCGACTATGGCGCCATGCTGAGCGTGGCGGAAGCGCTGGAGCATGCGGAGCCGGGCCTCAACCCGGCGGCTGCGCTGGACCGGCTCGGGCTATCGGTGAAACAGGTGCGCGACATCGAACTGGCCGCGTTCGGCTGGGTGCGCGAACTCGGCGCCGAAGTGCATTAACGATTACTGCGCCAGGAACAGGAAGACGGTCGGCTTCTTGTGGAAATCCGGCGCCTTGCCGGAGGCCAGTTGTGCTTTCCATTTCGCGGCCGTCTGCGTGCGCACGGTCTCCGTCGGGAGTGACAGGTCGGTCGCCACGCACACCAGCGTGCCCGGCTGGCAGGAAGCGACGAGGGCTTCCAGCATCGCGCCGTTGCGGTACGGCGTCTCGATCAGTAACTGCGTCTGTTTCTCGCTGCGCGAGCGTTGCTCCAGTTGCTGGATGCGCTTGGTGCGCTGACCGGCATCCGTCGGCAGATAGCCGTTGAACGCGAAGCTCTGGCCGTTCAGGCCGCTCGCCATGACGGCCAGCAGCAGCGACGACGGCCCCACGAGCGGGCGCACGGGCACGCCGTGCTGGTGCGCCAGCCGGACGAGGTCGGCGCCCGGGTCCGCGACGGCCGGCACGCCCGCTTCCGACACGAGGCCCGCGTCGCGTCCGTCGAGCAGCGGTGCGAGCAGGGCGGCCAGCGCCTGCGGCGGCGTGTTCACATTCAGTTCGGCGATCTGGATCTCTTGCAATGGAATGGCGAGCGGATGGTCGATGGCGACCAGTTTCAGGAAGGCCCGCGCCGTCTTGGCGTTCTCGGCCACGAAGTATTCGAGCTTGCTGGCGATGTCCTGCACCTGTTCGGGCAGGATGTGGGACAGCGCGTGCGGCGCGGCTTCGGTCGGGCCGAGGGTGTTCGGGATCAGGTAGAGCGTACCGGGCATGGTTGTTATTGTTTATTTACTTGCAATTAAAAAATGGCATGCCGGCGCGGCGCAGCATGCCCGTCAGGGCGATCAGGGGCAGGCCGGTGAGGGCGGTCGGGTCGCTGCTGTCGATGCGTTCCAGCAGGGCGATGCCGAGGCCTTCGTTCTTTGCGCTGCCGGCGCAGTCGTAGGGCTGCTCGATGCGCAGGTAGGCGTCCAGCTCGGCATCCGGCAGGTCGCGGAACGTCACGAACACCTGCACATTCTCGACCTGCGCCGTGCCTGCGCGCCCGTCCCACAGGCACAGGGCCGTGTGAAACACGACCCGGCGGCCGCGCATCATCTGCAGCTGGGCGAGGGCGCGGACGTGGTCGCCCGGCTTGCCGATCTGGATGCCGTCCAGGGTGGCCACCTGGTCCGAGCCGATCACCAGGGCGCCGGGGTTCTGCAGGGCGACGGCCGCTGCCTTCTCGCGTGCCAGCCGCAGCGCCGTCGCTTCCGGCGTTTCGTCGGGATGCGGGGTCTCGTCGATGTCGGGAGCAATCGCTTCGAAAGGCAGTTGCAGGCGACCCAGCAGCTCGCGGCGGTAGGCGGAACTGGAGGCGAGGATGAGGCGCGGAACGGTGGAGCTTGGCATCGATTTTCGTAAATAAAACAGGAAGATAGCGCTTTGCGAGGAAGTCTTTGACTACGCGGGCAGAAGCCTGCTATTATCGCAGGTTTTCCGGGGATGTTTTTCCAAATGAGTGCTTTTGTCATCGACGCCTTTGAATTTTGTCGGAACAACGGCCATCGTGAAGGCGTCACGCCGGTGGCGGAAATGACTCGCCTGTCGGCCGATTGCGCCGACAAGTCCGGCGAGATCGCCTGGGCCATCGACGGTGGCCAGACCCGGCAGGGGTATCCGATGCTGACGCTGTCCGTCTCCGGTACCGTGCAACTGGCCTGCCAGCGCTGCCTGACCCCGTTCGGCTACGAAATCGATTCGTCGACCGTGCTGGTGCTGGGCAAGGACGACGAGGAAGCGGACGAGATCGAGGAAATCCTCGACGATGAGAGTATCGACGTGATCGTCGGCAGCCACGCCTGCGACATCCGCGATCTGCTGGAAGATGAAGCCCTGCTGGCACTGCCGCAGGCACCGAAACACGAGGTGTGCCCCGATACCAGGCTGCTGGACGCCATCAAGTCCGAGAAGGTATCGCCGTTCGCGGCACTTAAAGGCCTCAAATCTGAATAAAAGAATTGCAGTGGGTGCTACTGACAGGTAGGATTCGCAGCGTCAAAACGTGTCAAACGCGTGCAGCTCGAGTATTGAGTCATCGTTGTAAGGCAGCGTTAAACATGTCGGCAATGGCAGTCCCAACGTTATTGCCGCTGGGATACTCGATGCGCATGTACTTGCAAGTCGAATGTGTTAGAATTTTAGAACTTAAGTTTAGGAGTCATCATGGCAGTTCAACAGAATAAGAAGTCCCCGTCGAAGCGCGGCATGCACCGTTCGCACGATTTCCTGACCGCCCCGAACCTGGCAGTCGAGCCGACCACCGGCGAAACGCACCTGCGTCACCACATCAGCCCGAACGGTTTCTACCGTGGCCGTAAAGTGCTCAAGACCAAGAACGACGAGTAATCGACGCCTTGCTGTTTTGTTCCATGAAAGCGGTGCAACGTATGTCGAATGCGTGGCGCCGCTTTTTCTTTTGCGGTAACTCCGTCATTTACCATCCCACTGACTCGGCACTCATTGCAGCTCACCTTGTAGCCCGACGAGACCGAGCAGCCGCCGGCCGACCTTGAGCCCGCGGTTCATCCCGACAAATGACAATCAAAATTTCCATCGACTGCATGGGCGGCGACCACGGCCCCGCCGTGACCATCCCGGCAGCCCTCGCATTCCTCAAGCGCGAACCCGACGCCGAGCTGATCCTCGTCGGCCAGGAAGAGCTGGTCCGCGCTGAACTCAAGAAACAACATGCGGGCGAGAACCCGCGCCTGATCGTCCGCCACGCCTCCGAAGTGGTCGCGATGGACGATCCCATCGAAGTCGCCCTGCGCCGCAAGAAGGATTCGTCGATGCGCGTGGCGATCGAGCTCGTCAAGGACGGCAGCGCCGACGTCTGCGTCTCCGCCGGCAATACGGGCGCGCTGATGGCCATCTCGCGCTATGTCTTGAAAACCATGGCCGACGTCGACCGTCCGGCCATCTGCTCGATCCTGCCGAACTCGAAGGGCGGCCCGACGTACATGCTCGACCTGGGCGCCAACGTCGACTGCGAACCCCATCACCTGCACCAGTTCGCCATCATGGGCGCCGTGCTGTTCGAGGCGATGGAACACCGCCGCCCGAGCATCGGCCTGCTGAATGTCGGCACGGAAGAGATCAAGGGCAATGAAGTGGTCAAGGCCACCGCGCCTTTGCTGCGGGCCGACCATGAACGCGGCGTGCTGAATTTCTACGGCAACGTCGAAGGCAACGACATCTTCAAGGGCACGGTCGACGTCGTCGTGTGCGACGGTTTCGTCGGCAACGTGACCCTGAAGGCGATCGAAGGCCTGTCGCGCTTCGTCAAGTCGGTATTCCTCGAAACGACCATGTCGAAGATCGGTGCCCTGTTCGCGCGCAAGTCGCTCAAGAAGCTGAACCCCGAAAGTTATAACGGCGCCGGCCTGCTGGGTCTGAAAGGCCTGGTCTTCAAGAGCCATGGCGGCGCCAATGCCTACGCCTACGAGTGGGCACTTCGACGCGCTTTTGACGCGGCGAAATATAATGTGCAAGCGCAACTCTCGACCTTGATCGCCGAAATGTTGCCGCAAGCTCCCAATCCGGAAGCGCCAGGCTCAACTATTCAGCAGGGTTAGCAATGACTTACAGCAAAATTATAGGCACCGGCAGCTACCTGCCCGCACAGCGCGTCACGAACGACGACCTCACGGCCCAGCTCGCCGCCAAAGGGATCGAGACCTCGGACGAGTGGATCGTGACCCGCAGCGGCATCTCCGCCCGCCACTACGCCGCGCCCGAGGAAAACGCGTCGGACCTGGCCGTGCACGCGGCACGCAGGGCGCTCGAAGCGTCCGGCCTCGAAGCCGAGCAGATCGACCTGATCGTCGTCGCCACGTCGACGCCGGATTATTTCGGCAGCTTCCCGAGCACGGCCTGCATCGTCCAGAACAAGCTGGGCATGCGCAACAACAGCGCCGCGTTCGACATGGGCGCCGTGTGCTCGGGCTTCGTCTATGCGATGGCGACGGCCGATGCGTTCATCAAGGCCGGCAATGCGAAGAACGTTCTCGTGATCGGCACGGAAGTGTTCTCGCGCATCCTCGACTTCGATGACCGCAGCACCTGCGTGCTGTTCGGCGACGGCGCCGGCGCCGTCGTGCTGACCGCGTCCGGGGAGCCGGGCGTGCTGGCCGTCAAGCTGCACGCCGATGGCAGCCACGGCGACATCCTGTGCGGTCCCGCGAACCCGTCGAACCTGGCGGCGAACCAGAAATTCCTGTACATGGATGGCCCGGCCGTCTTCAAGCTGGCCGTCTCCGTGCTGGAAAAGGTTGCCAACGAAGCGCTGGCGCATGCACAGATGCAGGCCGGCGACATCGACTGGCTGATTCCGCACCAGGCCAACCTGCGCATCATGACCGGCACGGCGAAAAAGCTGGGCCTGCCGACCGAGAGGATGGTCGTCACCGTCAACGAACACGGCAACACGTCGGCCGCGTCGATCCCGCTGGCGCTCGATGCCGCCGTGCGCGACGGCCGCATCAAGCCCGGCCACAACGTCATGATGGAAGGCGTGGGCGGCGGCTTTACCTGGGGTGCCGTGCTGGCGCGCATGTAATAACAAGATAAAACACGCTAAGAGGAATCGATGAGCAAATTCGCATTTCTGTTTACCGGCCAGGGCGCGCAAGCCGTCGGCATGCTGAACGGCTTCGCCGGCAACCCGGTCGTCGCACAGACCGTCGCCGAAGCGTCCGAAGCGCTGGGCCAGGACATCGGCAAGCTGATCGCCGAAGGCCCGAAGGAAGACCTGGACCTGACCACGAACACGCAGCCCGTGATGCTGACGGCCGCCGTCGCCGTCTACCGCGCGTGGATCGCCGCGGGCGGCCCGAAACCGGCGGTCGTCGCCGGCCACAGCCTCGGCGAATACTCGGCGCTCGTCGCCGCCGGCGTCATCGACTTCAAGGATGCCGTGCCGCTCGTGCGCTTCCGTGCGCAAGCCATGCAGGACGCGGTGCCGGTCGGGCAGGGTGGCATGGCCGTCATCCTCGGCCTTTCGGCCGACGACGTCCGCGCCGTGTGCGCCGAAGCCGAGAATGGAGGAAATGCGGGCGAAGTCGTGGAAGCCGTCAACTTCAACGAGCCGACGCAGATCGTGATCGCGGGCCATACGGCCGCCGTCGAGCGCGCCTGCGACATCGCCAAGGCCAAGGGCGCCAAGCGCGCCATGAAGCTGGCCGTGTCGGCGCCGTTCCACTCGTCGCTGCTGAAGCCGGCGTCGGACCGCCTGCGCGCCACCATGGCAAACCTGAATTTTGCCGCGCCGCAGATCGACTTGATCAACAACGTCGACGTGGCTATCCTGAACGATCCCGCCGCGATCAAGGACGCGCTGGTGCGCCAGGCGGCCGGTCCCGTGCGCTGGGTCGAGACCATGCAGAAGATGGCGGCCGATGGCGTGACGCAAGTCATCGAATGCGCGCCGAGCAAGACCCTGATCGGCATGGCCAAGCGGATCGATCCGGTGCTGGTGGGCGAAGCCCTCGTCGACCAGGCATCGCTGGAACGCGTGCTCGCCGCTGTCAAAGGCTGAGCCCCGCACATCCCCCCGTTAGAGAAGAAGAGGACTCAATGAACCTGCAAAACCAAGTCGCCCTCGTCACCGGTGCCTCGCGCGGCATCGGCAAGGCCATCGCACTCGAACTGGCACGCCAGGGCGCCAGGGTCGTCGGCACCGCCACGACGGCGGCCGGCGCCGAAGCCATCGGCGCCTACCTCGCCGAGTTCGGCGGCAAGGGCGTCGTGCTGAACGTCACCGACGCCGCCCAGTGCGCGGCCGTCATCGACGACGTGACGAAGAACGTCGGCACGATCGGCATCCTCGTCAACAATGCCGGCATCACCCAGGACCAGCTGGCGATGCGCATGAAGGACGAGGAGTGGGACAACGTGATCGCCACCAACCTGACGGCCGTCGGCCGCCTGTCGCGCGCGGTGCTGCGCGGGATGATGAAGGCGAAGCAGGGGCGTATCATCAACATCACGTCCGTCGTGGGCGCGGCCGGCAATCCGGGCCAGATGAATTACGCGGCGGCGAAGGCCGGCGTGGCCGGCATGACGCGCGCGCTGGCGCGCGAGATCGGCAGCCGCAACATCACCGTCAACTGCGTGGCGCCGGGCTTCATTGACACCGACATGACCAAGGCACTGGGCGAAGGCCAGCACGAGGCGCTGCTGACGCAGATCCCGCTGGGCCGCCTGGGCAAGCCGGAAGACATCGCGTACGCGGTCGCCTTCCTGGCCGGTCCGCAGGCCGCCTACATCACGGGCACGGAGCTGCACGTGAACGGCGGCATGTACATGAACTGATCGATACGTTTTTTAACGAGATCTCGGCAGTTCGCAGTAGTTTCAGTCGTTTTAGCGTCAGACGCTGAAAATAGTTTTTCAACGCGCAAACCCTGATAAAATGCGCGCACTTTCCGCAACACATACCTAATGGAGCCATAACATGTCGGATATCGAACAACGCGTTAAAAAAATCGTCGCTGAGCAACTGGGCGTTGCCGAAGCAGACATCAAAATCGATTCCTCGTTCGTTGACGACCTCGGCGCTGACTCGCTGGACACCGTGGAACTGGTGATGGCCCTGGAAGACGAATTCGAAATGGAAATCCCGGACGAACAGGCCGAGAAGATCACGACCGTTCGCCAGGCTATCGAGTACGCACAGGCTCACGTCAAGGCCTAAGCTTTCAGGATTTCAGGAGAAGCGCTTGAGTTCACGCAACCGTCGTGTCGTAGTGACCGGCCTGGGTTGCATCTCTCCGATCGGCAACACCATTGCCGACGCGTGGGAGGCAGCACTGGCGGGCAAGTCGGGCATTGCCAACATCACCAAGTTCGACGCAACGCCATTCTCGACCCGCTTCGCGGGCGAGGTGAAGAACTTTAACGTCGAGGAATACCTGCCGGGCAAGGAAGGCCGTCATATGGATACGTTCATCCATTTCGGCATGGCCGCCGGCATCCAGGCGATACAGGATTCGGGCATCGTCGTCACCGAGGACAATGCCGACCGCATCGGCGTGCTCGTGGGCTCCGGCATCGGCGGCCTGCCGATGATCGAAGACACGAAGTCGGAGTTCGACAGCCGCGGCCCGCGCCGCATCTCGCCGTTCTTCGTCCCGGCCTCGATCATCAACATGATCTCGGGCGACCTGTCGATCAAGTTCGGCATGCGCGGCCCGAACCTCGCCATCGTGACGGCCTGCACGACCGGCTTGCACTGCATCGGCCAGGCAGCCCGCCTGATCGAGTATGGCGACGCCGACGTGATGATCGCCGGTGGTGCGGAATCGACGATGTCGCCGCTGGGCCTGGGCGGTTTCGCCGCGGCGCGCGCGCTGTCGTCGCGCAATGAAGATCCGGCCACGGCCTCGCGTCCGTGGGACCGCGACCGCGACGGCTTCGTGCTGGGCGAGGGCGCGGGCGTGATGGTGCTCGAAGAGTACGAGCACGCCAAGGCGCGCGGCGCGAAGATCTATGCGGAAGTCGTTGGCTTCGGCATGAGCGCGGACGCGAACCACATCACGGCACCGCTCGAGGACGGCAGCGGCGCATCGCGCTGCATGCTCGCCGCGATGCAGTACGCCGGCATCAATCCGGACCAGGTGCATTACGTGAACGCACACGGCACGTCGACCCCCGTGGGCGACGTGGCGGAAGTGAAGGGCATCAAGCGCACCTTCGGCGACCATGCCGGCAAGCTGGTCGTCAACTCCACCAAGTCGATGACGGGCCACCTGCTGGGTGGCGCGGGCGGCCTGGAGTCGGTGTTCACCGTGCTCGCGATCCACAACCAGGTGTCGCCGCCGACGATCAACATCTTCAACCAGGATCCGGAATGCGACCTGGACTTCTGCGCCAACACGGCGCGGGACATGAAGATCGATTACGCGGTGAAAAACTCCTTCGGTTTCGGCGGTACCAACGGCACGCTGGTCTTCGCGAAGATCTAACGATCCGTCGATAGTCGAACTTTCGGACGCCCATTCCTGTCCAAGGAATGGGCGTTTGTCATTTCTGACCTCCTCTACTTCTAATTGGAAACACCCATGTCGATCGCGGTGTCCGCGCTCGTCAGGCCGTCGCGCATCCAGCGGTTCGTATGGGGTGGCTGCGGCCTGGCCTTCCTCGCAGCGGCGCTGGCCATCGGGCTGGCGGCACCCGGCCATGTCCGGCTCGCGCCGCTCGTCGCATTGGCGCTGGCGGCCGCCGGCGGCGCGGTGCTGGGCGCGGCGGCCCATCGTCCAAAGACGCACCAGATTGATATTTCTGGAACCGGCGACTTACGCGTGACGGTACAACAGGGCGTGGGCCTGCCGCCGGAGGGCAATGCGGTCCTGCTGCCCGGATCGGTCATCTGGCCGATGCTGATGGTGTTGCGGCACGCCGCGCCGGGCACGGGGCCGCGCGTCCTGTGCGTGTGGCGCGACAGCGTCGATGCCGCCGCGTGGCGCGCGCTGGCCGTCGCGCTGGCAGTGGCCGGCCGGCGCGGACATGCAGACGAAGGATGCGAATTCACGACGAACTCATTGCAGCGGACCAACTCTTAAGGAAACGTGCACACCGTTTCCGTATAACAGGGACGCCGCCGCAGCCAACGGGGCATTGCAGTGACGACCGAACGCGAATGTGATCAACTGCTGGTTGAGCGCGTCCAGGCGGGCGATCGCCGGGCGTTCGACCTGCTGGTGGCGAAATACCAGCGCCGCCTGATGCGGCTCGTGTCGCGCCTCGTGCACGATCCGGCCGAGGCGGAAGACGTGGTGCAGGAAACCTTTATCAAGGCATTCCGTGCGCTGCGCCATTTCCGCGGCGATTCCGCGTTTTATACGTGGCTGTATCGAATAGGAATTAATACGGCAAAGAATTTTCTTGTTACGCAAGGCAGGCGGGCGCCGACCTCGACGGAAGCCGATGCCGAACGTGCGGAAGGATTTGACGACGCGGATAGCTTGCGAGACATTAATACACCGGAATCGGTGCTGGCCAGCAAGCAGATCGCCTATACCGTGAATGCGGCCATGGAAGCATTGCCGCTGGAATTGAGGACGGCGATCGTCCTGCGTGAAATTGAAGGTTTAAGCTACGAGGAAATCTCCGAAGTGATGGCGTGTCCAATCGGTACGGTGCGGAGCCGCATTTTCCGGGCGCGCGAAGTCATCGCCGAGAAATTGCGGCCCTTGCTCGATATCTCGGCGGACAAACGTCGGTAGGTAGCGATATGAAGACAGGAATTCACATACCGGCGTGATGGCTATGGACACGAACAAGAAAAACCGTGAACTCATCTCGGCGCTCTGCGACGGCGAGATCCCGGATGTCGACCAGGAACTGGCGCTTGCCGCCCTCGACACGCCGGACGGCCGCCAGGCCTGGGCCCGCTTTCACCAGATCGGCGACGTCCTGCGCGCGGATCCCGCGCCGGACGTATCG
Source organism: uncultured Massilia sp. (assembly GCA_946481275.1). Next base: position 15,738 of record CAMLMV010000059.1, on the reverse strand, counting down.
CCCGGCTTCGCGGAACGCCTGGCGGCCCGTCTCGCGGCCGAGCCGCTGCCGGGCAAACGCGCAGCCGTCGCCACCGACGCCGCCGGCCAGGCGACCGTCGCGGCCGACCCCACCTGAGCCGATCCGCTGGTCATGCGTCATCGCTGCCGGCCCGGGCAGCGCAGTCCGTTCGGCACGGCGTGCCAACGCGACAACAGTGCACTTTTGTCTTACCATACGAACCATCCAAGCACAGACCTTACCGATCCTATGACAAGCAAAACTGGAAGCGCGATCCTGTCCGCCCTCGTCTTTGCGGGCGCGAGTCTGATGTCCCTCCCGGCGGCCCATGCGGCCGCTCCCGTTGCCGCCCCGACCGTCACAGGCCTGCCCGACTTTGCCGACCTCGTCGACAAGGTCGGCCCGGCCGTCGTCAACATCCGCACCACCGAACGCATCCGCCTCGACCAGGGCGGCCCCGACGAGGAGATGCAGGAATTCCTGCGCCGCTTCTTCGGCGGCCAGATGGTGCCGCGCGGACGCCGCGGCGGCCCCGCGGAGCAGCCGCAGGAAGAGCGTGTGCAGCGGGGCGTCGGTTCCGGCTTCATCATCTCGGACGACGGGTACGTGCTCACCAATGCGCACGTGGTGGAAGGCGCGGACGAGGTCGTCGTGACCCTGACCGACCGCCGCGAATTCAAGGCCAAGGTGCTGGGCTCGGACGCGCGCAGCGACGTGGCCCTGCTGAAAGTGGACGCGCGCAACCTGCCCAATGTGCGCATCGGCGATTCCAGCAAGATCCGCGTGGGCGAGTGGGTGATCGCCATCGGCTCCCCGTTCAACCTGGAGAACACGGTGACCGCCGGCATCATCTCCGCCAAGGCACGCGACACGGGCGAATACCTGCCGCTGATCCAGAGCGACGTGGCCGTCAACCCCGGCAACTCGGGCGGCCCCCTGATCAACATGCGCGGCGAGGTCATCGGCATCAACTCGCAGATCGCCACGCTGTCCGGCGCCTATAACGGTATCTCGTTCGCCGTGCCGATCGACGAGGTCATGCGCGTTTCCGACCAGATCCGCAAGACGGGCAAGGTGACGCGCGGGCGCCTCGGCGTCCAGATCAGCGAAGTCACGACCGACGTCGCCGAATCGCTCGGCCTGGACCGCGCGCGCGGCGCCGAGGTCGCGATGGTGGAGTCGGGCGGCCCGGCGGACAAGGCCGGCGTCAAGGTCGGCGACATCATCCTGAAATTCAACGGCAAGGACATCGAGCGCAGCTCCGACCTGCCGCGCCTCGTCGGCGGCAGCGCCGTCGGCAGCCGCGCCACCGTCACCGTGTGGCGCCGCGGCAGCCAGCTCGACCTGCCGGTGACCATCGTCGAACTGCAAGACGAAAAATCGCCGACGGCGAAAGCGACGCCCAAGAAACCGGCGCCGGACCAGGCGCCGAACGCACTGGGCCTGCACGTCTCCGATCTCACCGCAGCGCAGAAGCGGGAGCTCAAGACGGAGGCCGGCGTGCTCGTCGAGTTCGCCGAAGGACGCGCCGCGTCGGCCGGCATCCGCCAGGGCGACGTGATCCTGCAGATGAACAACGTCGAGATCACGGGTGCCGCCCAGTTCAACGGCCTCGTCGCCAAGCTCGACGCGAAGAAGCCGGTGGCGCTGCTGGTGCGCAGAGATAATGTCTCGCGCTACCTCGTCATCCGGCCGCGCCAATGAGTACACGGTTTACGTTGTACTCCCGGTCGTACTGCCACCTGTGCGAGGACATGCTCGCGGCGCTGCAGGCGTTCATGGCCCGCCAGGGGCAGGCGTACACGGTGGACGTGGTCGACGTCGATGCCGACCCGGTCCTCGTCGCCCGCTACGACGAGCTGGTGCCGGTGCTGGTCGCCGGGCCGGCCGGCACCGAGCTTTGTCATTACTTCCTCGACGAGGGGGCGCTGCGGCGCCATCTCGGTCAGGAGGAGCCGGCCGTCTAGACATTCGGCCAATAGCCAGGATTTTTACATCTTGCTCCATGGATCGAATGCCAGCCGACCTGCGATAATCGGCCGCATCGCTTCCTGAATGATGCATATGGCTGACGGCCCCGACGCTACGCTGGACCCCGAGGACTGGACGGAACTCCGCGCCCTCGCGCACCGGATCCTGGACGACATGTTCGACCACCTGGAAGGCGTGCGCGCGCGGCCCGTCTGGCAGCAGATGCCGGACGCCGCGCGGGAGAGCCTGCGCGCACCGCTGCCGCGTGCTCCGGGTTCGCTGGCGGACGCATACCGTAGCCTGCAGGACAACGTCATTCCCTACACCGTCGGCAACCCGCACCCCGGCTTCATGGGCTGGGTGCACGGCGCGGGCACGCCGGTGGGCATCGTCGCCGAGATGATCGCCGGGGCGCTGAACGCGAACGTCGGCGGCCGCAACCAGGCGCCCGTCGAGGTGGAGCGCCAGGTGTCGGACTGGATGGCATCCCTGTTCGGCTTTCCCGACGGGGCCCGCGGCGTGTTCGTCACGGGCACGTCGATCGCCAACTTCATGGGCGTCGTCGTCGCGCGCACGCGGGCGCTCGGGCGCGACGTGCGCGCGCAGGGGCTCGCGGCGCATGCCGGCCTGCGCGCCTACGCGTCGGCGGAAGCGCATGGCTGCATCGCGAAGGCGATGGACATGGCGGGCTTCGGCACCGATGCATTGCGCACCGTGCGCGTGGATGCCGCCGGCCGCATGGACGTCCGCGATCTCGCTGCGCAGGTCGCGGCAGATCGCCATGGCGGGTTGCGGCCGTTCCTCGTCGTCGCCAGTGCCGGCACCGTGAACACGGGCGCCATCGATCCGCTCGCGGCACTGGCCGACTTCGCGCGCGAACAGGGGCTGTGGCTGCACGTCGACGGCGCCTACGCGGCGCTGGGGATGCTGGCGCCGGACGTCGCGCCGCTACTCGACGGCATCTCCCGCGCCGATTCCATCGCCTTCGATTTTCATAAATGGGGCCAGGTGCCGTACGACGCCGGTTTTTTCATGGCGCGCGACGGCGCGCACATGCTCGACGCGTTCGCGGCACCGGCCGCCTACCTGCAGCGCGCGGGGAGGGGACTTGCGGCGGGGACGGCGTGGCCGTGCGACCTCGGGCCAGACCTGTCGCGGGGTTTCCGCGCGCTGAAGACGTGGCTGGCGTTCCAGGTCCACGGCGCCGACGCCATCGGCCGCTCGATCTCTGCCGCGTGCGCGCTGGCCCGCCGCCTCGCTGGACGCATCGCGGCCGAGCCGGAACTGGAGCTGGCGGCGCCCGTCACGTTGAACATCGTCTGCTTCCGCTATGCCTGTCCCGACGCGGAACGCGTGAACCGCGAGATCGTGCTGGCCCTGTATGACGAAGGCCGCGTGGCGCCATCCGCGACGACGCTCGATGGCCGTTACGCGATCCGCGCCGCCATCGTCAACCACCGCACGGGCCCGGCCGACGTCGACGCGCTCGTCGATGCCGTGCTGCGCGCCGGCCGCCGCCTGTCATGATCGCGACCGGGCTCCTCGACGCCGCCGGCACGCCATACGCGCCGCTGATCGGTGCCGCGACGCTGATGCGCTGCGCCTTCGAGCGCGCCGACCTGCGCCCCGTCGGCGAACGGCTGCTGGCCCGTGCCGGGGAGCATCCCGACGATGCGAACGCGTGGCTGGATGCCAGCTTCGTGCTGCAACTGCTCGGCCAGCGGGAGACAGGGCTGGATGTGCAGCGGCATGCGCTGGCGCTCAGGCCGGTGTACGCACTGCCGGCGCCGGCCCGCACGCCCACCTTGAACCTGCTCTTGCTGATGGGCCCCGGCGATTTCATGGCCAACACGCCCATCGAATTCCTGCTGCAAACGTCGAACATCGCCGCGACCGTGCAGTACGTGACGCCCGACCTGCCGCTGCCGGAACAGGTGCCCGGCCACGACGTGCTGTTCGTGGCGATCGCGCAGTGCGACGCCAACGCGCCGCTCCTGCGTGACGTGGCGCGGATGCTGGAAGGCTGGCCGCGGCCCGTCATCAACCGGCCGGAACGGATTGCACGCCTGTCGCGCGACGGCGCCTGCGCGCAGCTCGATGGCGTACCCGGCATGCTGGTGCCGCGCACGGTGCGTATGGACCGTGCGGCCGCAATGCAACTAACCGACGTGGCGTTTCCCATGATCGGGCGGCCAGTCGATTCGCACGCGGGCACGGACCTGCAAAAGGTGGATGACGCCGCCGCGTTGGGCGACTATGTGGCGGCGCACCCGGCCGGCGAGTTTTATCTGGCGCCGTTCGTCGATTATTCCAGTCCCGACGGCCAGTTCCGCAAATACCGCGTCGTGCTCATCGACGGCAAGCCGTTCATCTGCCACCTGGCGATCTCGTCGCACTGGATGGTGCACTACCTGAACGCGGGCATGGACGACAGCGCCGCCAAGCGGGCGGAGGAGGCGGCCGGGATGGCCCGCTTCGATGAGGGTTTCGCACGCCGTCACGCGGCGGCGCTGGCGGAGATCGACGCGCGCATCGGCTTGCCTTACCTGGGCATCGATTGCGCGGAGACGCGCGATGGACGGCTGCTCATCTTCGAAGTGGACAACGCGATGGTCGTGCACGCGATGGACGATCCGGGCAGGTATCCGTACAAGAGACCCGTGATGGACAAGGTGTTCGGGGCGTTCGAGGCGATGCTGCGGTCACGCTGCGACCAGCACCCGCACGTCCCCGGCGACGACCGCAGGCTCACCGAGTAATTCCCGCATGAAGGCGCGCTTCGCCCCGCTGCGCGGACTCGCCCAGAAACCGTCCAGCGTCGCCTGCGGCACCCCGTCATGATCGACGCGCAACACGTACGGCCGCCCCAGCAATTCGCTGTGGACATAGCTCGCGAAGCATTCCGCGAAATCGTCATACGGATTCGTCGCGCCGTATAGGCTGGGAAAATCGCTGCCTTCCAGGCCCGCGTACGCGGTCACGATGGCGTCGCTGTGCAGTTGGTTCGTGCCGTAGAAATCGACGGCGCCGCGCAGGTCGAAATCGGAGCTGCTCCACGGCACGAAGCGCCCGGCTGCGGTCACATGCCAGCTCAGGTCGAGGAAGGGGAACACGGTTGGCGGCACCGGCTCCCACCAGCGCGGCAGGAACGATCCGCCCGCCGTCACGACGTGCCCGAATTCGTGCAGCAGCAGGAATTGCAGGGCGTGCGCGCGGGTGTCGTCGTGCGGGGCGGCGATCGTCGCGGACAGCGAAAAGCCGGGGCCCCCGAACGGCAGGTTTTCCTTCCACGTGGCCCAGGAATTGGCCGTATGCGTTTCCAGCAGATCCATGTCGAGCAACACGACGCAGCCGAGAATGCGGCCGTCGACGGCATCCGCCACGATGTCCGTGATGCCCGACGACCCGAGTCCCCGGCCCGTGCACACGCCCAGCAGCAGCGGGGCCACGAGGCCGCGCACGACGGCCGGCATGCCCGTCAGCGCGGCGCGCAGGTCGGCCTGCAGGGCGACGTCGGGCACGCATGGCGCGGGCACGGCGTCCAGGCCGGTCGCCATGTTCACCTGGTGCACGACGTCGCGCACCTCATCGGGCAGGACGAGGATGCGTTGCTCGATGGGCAAGGAAAGCTGGGCGCGCCATTGCTGCGGTTCGGACGTGTAGATCATGGTGGCGAAAATAGGGGCGGCAGGCCGCCGATGAGTCATTAACGGCGAGAGCTTGCCCAACTTGAATCGGGGTCGTCCCCCGGAAACCGGGCTTTCTGCCTCGAAATCCGGTAAAATGGGCAGCTTGCGGGTCAAGCCGCGGCCCTCATGAGCCGCGATTCGCCCGATAAGGCGCTCGCCCGGGGAACTTCCCGTCCCCCAGACGCGGCGCTTTTTTCGTATTGCGCCGGCAGGATCCAAGCCTGTCGGCCTGGCCGCGTGCCGCTCTTTTTGGTTTTGAGTTTGTTAATGAAAAACATACGTAACTTTTCCATCATCGCCCACATCGATCACGGTAAATCGACCCTGGCGGACCGCATCATCCAGCTGTGCGGTGGCCTGTCGGAACGTGAAATGGACGAGCAGGTGCTCGACTCGATGGACCTGGAGCGCGAGCGCGGCATCACCATCAAGGCCCAGACCGCGGCGCTGTCCTACAAGGCACGCGATGGCCAGACCTATAACCTGAACCTGATCGACACCCCGGGCCACGTCGACTTCAGCTATGAAGTGTCGCGCTCGCTGTCCGCCTGCGAAGGCGCGCTGCTCGTCGTCGACGCGTCGCAGGGCGTGGAAGCGCAGACCGTCGCCAACTGCTACACGGCGCTGGACCTGGGCGTGGAAGTGGTGCCCATCCTGAACAAGATCGACCTGCCGCACGCCGATCCGGACCGCGCGAAGCAGGAAATCGAGGACGTCATCGGCCTCGATGCCACCGACGCCACCACCTGCTCCGCGAAGACGGGCCTGGGTGTGGAAGACGTGCTGGAAACGCTGATCGCGAAGGTGCCGCCGCCGGAAGGCGATCCGGACGGTCCGCTGCAGGCGCTGATCGTCGACTCGTGGTACGACAGCTACGTCGGCGTCGTGATGCTCGTGCGCGTGAAGAACGGCACGCTGCGTCCGAAAGACAAGATCCTCCTGATGGCGACGGGCTCCCAGCAGCTCGTCGAGCAGGTCGGCGTGTTCACGCCGCGCTCCGTGCAGCTGCCGGAGCTGAAGGCCGGGCAGGTGGGTTTCATCATCGCCGGCATCAAGGAACTGAAGGCCGCGAAGGTGGGCGATACCGTCACGCTGGCCTCGCGTCCGGCCTTGGCGCCGCTGCCCGGCTTCAAGGAAGTGCAGCCGCAGGTGTTCGCCGGCCTGTTCCCGGTGGAGGCGAACCAGTACGACGCGCTGCGCGACTCGCTGGAAAAGCTGAAGCTGAACGACGCCGCGCTGCAGTACGAGCCGGAAGTGTCGCAGGCGCTGGGCTTCGGCTTCCGCTGCGGCTTCCTGGGCCTGCTGCACATGGACGTCATCCAGGAACGCCTGGAGCGCGAATTCGACCAGGACCTGATCACGACGGCCCCGACCGTCGTGTACGAAGTCGTGATGCGCGACGGCTCCATGATCAAGGTCGACAACCCGTCCAAGATGCCGGAAGTGTCGAAGATCGACGAAGTGCGCGAGCCGATCGTCACCGTGAACCTGTACATGCCGCAGGAATATGTCGGCGCCGTCATCACGCTGTGCACCGGCAAGCGCGGCGTGCAGATGGACATGAGCTACCACGGCCGCCAGGTGAAACTCGTGTACGAGATCCCGATGGCCGAGATCGTGCTGGACTTCTTCGACCGCCTGAAATCCACGTCGCGCGGCTATGCGTCGATGGACTACGAGTTCAAGGAATACCGCGCGTCGGACGTCGTGAAGGTCGACATGCTGATCAATGGCGACAAGGTCGACGCGCTCGCCATCATCGTGCACCGCGCGAATGCCGCCTACCGCGGCCGCCAGGTCGCCGCGAAGATGCGCGAACTGATTCCGCGCCAGATGTTCGACGTGGCGATCCAGGCCGCGATCGGCGCGACGATCATCTCGCGCGAGAACGTCAAGGCGCTGCGCAAGAACGTGCTGGCGAAATGCTATGGCGGCGACGTCAGCCGCAAGAAGAAGCTGCTTGAGAAACAAAAGGCCGGCAAGAAACGCATGAAGCAGGTGGGCTCGGTGGAGATCCCGCAGGAAGCCTTCCTTGCCATCCTCCAAGTGGAAGAAAAATAAGACATGAATCTGCAACCGATCCTCGGGAACTTTGCCCTGATTTTATTCGTGGCCATGGTGATCACGGGCGTCATCTGGTGCCTGGACGTGTTCGTCCTCGCGAAGCAGCGCCGTGCGAAGGCGGACGCGGCGCTGGCCGAGTACGACGCGCGCCACGCCAAGCTGACGGCCGACGGCATCAAGGTCGACAACGGCAACCGCGCCGTGCTGGAGGCATCGATCCTGCGCCAGCCGACGTGGGTCGAGTATTCCGGCAGCTTCTTCCCCGTGATCGCGCTCGTGTTCGTGCTGCGTTCCTTCCTGTTCGAGCCGTTCAAGATCCCGTCGTCGTCGATGGTGCCGACCCTGCTCGTGGGCGACCTGATCCTCGTGAACAAGTTCGATTACGGCATCCGCCTCCCGGTGATCAACAAGAAGATCGTCGAAGTCGGGAATCCGCAGCGGGGCGACGTCATGGTGTTCAAATACCCCAAGGATCCGAGCCAGGACTACATCAAGCGCGTGATCGGCGTACCGGGTGATAAAATCACTTACGCGAACAAGCGCCTGACCGTCAACGGCCAGCCGGTCGAGTACGTGCCGATGGACGATTACCTGGACGACGAGCGCCCGGTTTATCACAAGCAATTCCTGGAAAAGCTGGCGAACGCACCCCACCGCATCCTGAACATGGACGGTGCCCGTACTTACAACCAGAGCGCCGTGGAGGAGTTTCCCCATCACGACAATTGCACCTATTCCTACGATGAATTTACCTGTATCGTACCGGAGGGCAATTATTTCATGATGGGCGATAACCGCGACAACAGCGCAGACAGCCGCTACTGGGGCTTCGTGCCGGACAAGAACATCGTCGGCAAGGCTGTGTTTGTTTGGATGAACTTCAGCAACCTGAAGCGCATCGGCGGTATCCACTAAGCCGACGACGCGGAGGGTGAGATGAAAGGTGGCAAGCGGTATCGGATCGGCGCGGAGAGCGGTGTCTCGCTGTCGGGCCTGATCGTCGTGCTGGTCGTGCTGGGCGCGCTCGCGCTGGTGGCCATCAAGGTGACGCCGGCGTTCCTCGAATACCGGGCCGTCAAGAATGCGATCGTCAAGGCCAAGGCGGATGCCGGCAGCGGCAGCGTGCGCGAGATCCAGCAGGCGTTCGACCGGAACGCCGGCGTCAACGATGTGTCGTCGATCTCCGGCCGCGACCTCGTGATCACGCGCGACGGCGGCAGCACGGAGATCAGCTTCGCCTATGAGAAGAAGGTTCCGCTGACGGGCAGCATCAGCCTGACTTTCAATTTTGACGGTACCACCGACCCCAGCGGCGCCAATGCCGCCAAGGCCGACAAGGCCGACAAGTAATACGCCGGGAGGGCGCGCGATGGGATCGGCGCGCGGCGCCGGCCCATTAGAATGGTACGACAATGAATCTTCAGTTATTGCAAACTCGCCTAGGCTATACGTTCCGGGACCCCGGCCTGCTGCAACAGGCGCTGACCCACCGTAGCCACAGCAGTCTGCATAACGAGCGCCTGGAATTCCTCGGCGACTCGATCCTGAACTGCGTCGTCGCCTCCATCCTCTACGAACGATTCAACAACCTCGCCGAAGGCGACCTCTCGCGCCTGCGCGCCAACCTCGTCAAGCAGCAATCGCTGTTCGAGATCGCCCAGAAGCTGGAATTGTCGCAATTCCTGCGCCTCGGCGAGGGCGAACTGAAATCCGGCGGGTTCCGCCGGCCGTCGATCCTGGCCGATACCCTGGAAGCCCTGCTGGGCGCGATTTTCCTCGACAGCGGCTTCGACGCGGCGCGCGACGCGATCCGCGCGTTTTATATTCCGCTGCTCGATTCCGTCGATCCGCGCACGCTCGGCAAGGATGCCAAGACCCTGTTGCAGGAGTTCTTGCAGAGTAAAAAGATCTCGCTGCCCACGTACAACGTCGTCGCCACGCATGGCGCCGCGCACAGCCAGGAATTCGAGATCGAGTGCCTCGTGCCCAAGCTGGGCATCCAGGTCTTTGGCCGCGGCGGCAGCCGCCGTGCCGGCGAACAGGCCGCGGCGCGGCTCGCGCTGGAAACGGCCGAGCAGTTGCTGCAGAAGAGCCCGTCCGCGGCGCGCAAGTCGCGGCCCCGGTCGGCCCAGCTGAAGCTGGCCGGCATCGCCACCGACCAGAGCGAGCTGTCGGTGCAGGCGGAAGAGCCGCAGTCGCAGCAGAAACAACAACAGCATCACAAGTCAGGAAACACCCCAGCATGAACATCGAGACCACCACCGAGACCAACGAGACCGCACCGGAAGGCTTCCGCTGCGGCTACATCGCCATCGTCGGCCGTCCGAACGTGGGCAAGTCGACGTTGATGAACGTGCTGATCGGTGCCAAGGTGTCGATCACGTCGCGCAAGGCGCAGACGACGCGCCACCGCATCACGGGCATCCAGACCCGCGACGACGCCCAGTTCATCTACGTCGACACGCCCGGCTTCCAGACCCGCCATGCGAACGCGCTGAACAAGACGCTGAACAAGACCGTGTCGAACACGCTGACGGCGTCCGACGTGATCCTGTTCCTCGTCGAGGCCGGCACCTTCGGCCCGGCCGACCAGTTGGTAGCGGACCTGCTGCCGAAGAACGTGCCCGTCATCCTCGTCATCAACAAGTCCGACCGCATGAAGGACAAGGCCGAGCTGATGCCGTTCGCGGCCAAGGTCGCGGGCCTGCGCGATTTCACGGCCGTCGTGCCCGTGTCGGCGAAGCACCGCTTCCAGGTCGATGCGCTGGAAGGCGAGATCAAGCGGCACCTGCCGGAAAACCCGCCGATCTTCGGCCCGGACGACATCACCGACCGCAGCGAGAAATTCCTCGCGGCCGAGATCGTGCGCGAAAAAGTGTTCCGCCTGCTGGGCGACGAGCTGCCCTACACGAGCACCGTCCTCATCGAGCAATTCCAGCAGGAAGGCAATTTGCGCCGCATCTTCGCCGCCATCCTCGTCGAGCGCGACACGCACAAGTCCATGATCATCGGGAACAAGGGCGCGCGCCTGAAAGAGATTTCCACGCAATCCCGCCTCGACATGGAGAAATTGTTCGGCGGCCCGGTGTACCTGGAAATCTGGGTCAAGGTGAAATCCGGCTGGGCCGACAACGAAGCGGGCCTGCGCGCTTACGGTTACGAGTAACAAGCCGGGGCGGGAGCGTACGCATGCCGAGCCGCGACGACGAACTCATCGATAACGACCAGGACGCTCCCGCGACCGCGAGCAAGCGGCGCACGCCCGCGCGCGAAGGTCGTATCGTCGGCCAGCCCGGCTTCGTGCTGCACAGTTATCCGTACAAGGAAACAAGCCTCATCGTCGACCTGTTTACGCGCGACCACGGCCGCATCGGCGTCGTCGCGAAGGGCGCGAAACGGCCGCATTCGAAGCTGCGCGGCGTGCTGCAGACGTTCCAGCCGCTGTCCGTGTCGTTTTCCGGCAAGTCCGAACTGCGCACCTTGATCGACGCCGAATGGGTCGGCGGCATGCTGCCGATCGAGAAGACCGCGCTGCTATGCGGCTTCTATCTCAATGAATTGCTCGTGAAACTGCTGGCGCGCGACGATGCGCACCCCGCGCTGTTCAACCACTACGTCGCGACCTTGAACGAACTGGCGCACGGCGAACCGGCGCCGATCGCCTTGCGAAAATTCGAACGGGCCTTACTTAAGGAAACCGGGGTCGCCGCCGACCTCACGCGCTGCACGACGACGCGCGCGCCGGTCGAGCCGGACGGCCTGTACGTCGTCGACCCGGAACGCGGTGCACGCACGGCGGAGGCCGTCGAGTCGTGGCCGGTGGTGTCCGGCAAGACGCTCGTCGACATGGAACGCGAAGATTACGCAGACCCGCAGACGAAGGCGCAGAGCAAGCAGCTGATGCGCTTCCTGCTGGCCTATCACCTGGGAGGCGCGCCGCTGAACACGCGCCAGATTTTGATCGACCTGATGCAGCTTTAAGAACAAAGACTACGACCATGAGCTTCCTGCAACCCGCCGGCCAGGTGATCGACCTGGGCGTGAACATCGACCACATCGCCACCGTCCGCAACGCGCGCGGCACCGTCTATCCCGAGCCGCTGCGCGCCGCGCTGCTGGCCGAGCAGGCGGGCGCCGACGTGATCACGCTGCACCTGCGCGAAGACCGCCGCCACATCAAGGACGCCGACGTGCTGGCCATCCGCCCGCAACTGGCCACGCGCATGAACCTGGAAGCGGCCGTCACGCAGGAGATGATCGACTTCGCGTGCAAAGTGAAGCCGCAGGACGTGTGCCTCGTGCCGGAGCGTCGCGAAGAAGTGACGACCGAGGGCGGCCTGGACGTCGTCCGCTACCAGAAGGAAGTCGAAGCCGCGATCCGGCAGCTGAAAGGCGAGGGCATCCGCGTGTCGCTGTTCATCGACGCGGACGAGCAGCAGATCGCGGCCGCGGCCGCTGTCGGCGCGCCCGTCATCGAACTGCACACGGGGCGCTATGCCGAAGCTTCAAGCCCCGAGGAGCACGCACGCGAACTGGAGCGCGTCAAGGTGGGCGTGCGCGCCGGCGTGAAGCACGGCCTGCGCGTGAACGCGGGCCACGGCCTGCATTACACGAACGTGCAGCCGATCGCGGCGATCCCCGAGATCCACGAACTGAACATCGGCCACGCGATCGTCGCGCACGCGCTGTTCGCGGGTTTCGAAAACGCCGTGCGCGAGATGAAGGCGATCATGGTCGCCGCGCGCCTGGGCGTGTCTTACGCCTCGAAGGGGCAGTAATGATCTACGGGATCGGCACGGACATCGTCCAGATCTCGCGCGTCGAGGCTGCCCTCAAGCGCAGCGGCCCGCGCTTCGCCGAAAAGATCCTCGGCCCCGAGGAACTCGTCAAATACCACGCCCGCCGCGCCAAGAACGAGGTGCGGGGGCTGCGCTTCCTGGCCACGCGGTTCTCGGCCAAGGAGGCGTTCTCGAAAGCGATCGGCTTGGGGCTACGCATGCCCATGACCTGGCGCTCGGCCCAGATGCTCAACGCCCCGAGCGGCAAGCCGATCATCGTATGCAGCGGGGCGCTCGATGAATTCATGCGGACGCACCGGCTCACGGCCCAGGTGACGATCAGCGACGAAGCCGATTACGGGGTCGCGTTCGTCATCGTCACCCAGGCTCCGTAGTTGTTGATGTCCGCTGCCTGCAGGTGTAGCGGAAGTGACAGACGAAGTCGTAGTACCCAGGCGGCGCAAGACGCAGCCGTCCCCGGTGAGAGCACCGCGCGCCCGTCCGGATGCGTGGCAAGCCATGAAAGAGGAATTGATCGCGACGATGACGAAGGATGCGGAATCCCCCGTGCGCCCCACCGAGGAGGCGCGCGAACAAGTCCTGGCGACGGTGGCCAAGCTGCCCGATCTGCCGGGCGTGTATCGCTATTTCGACGCGGAAGACAGGGTCCTGTACGTCGGCAAGGCGCGCAACCTCAAGAAGCGCGTGTCCAGCTATTTCCAGAAGACGCTGTCGAGCCCCCGCATCGCGATGATGGTGTCGCAGATCGCGCGCCTGGAAACGACGGTGACGCACAGCGAGGCCGAGGCGCTGATCCTTGAAAACAACCTGATCAAGACGCTCAAGCCGCGCTACAACATCCTGTTCCGCGACGACAAGTCGTACCCGTATTTAAAACTGACGGCGGGCGACTATCCGCGCATGGCCTACTATCGCGGCGCATTGGATAAAAAGAACCAGTACTTCGGGCCGTTCCCGAGCGCGTGGGCCGTGAAGGAATCCATGCAGCTGCTGCAGAAGGTGTTCATGCTGCGCACGTGCGAGGACAGCGTCTTCGCCAACCGCACGCGGCCCTGCCTGCTGCACCAGATCGGCCGCTGCAGCGGGCCGTGCGTGGACCTGATCGCACCGGAAGACTACAAGCGCGACGTCGACAATGCGGCGAAATTCCTGCGCGGCCGCCAGACGGAGGTGCTGGAAGAACTCGAGAAGAAGATGCTCGCGTATGCCGAGGACCTGAAATTCGAGCAGGCGGCGAGCGTGCGCAACCAGATCCAGGCGCTGTCGCGCGTGCTGCACCAGCAGAGCATGGAGACGACGGGCGACGCCGACGTCGACATCATCGCCGTCGTCGTGCAGGGCGGACGCGCGTGCGTCAACCTCGCGATGGTGCGCGGCGGCCGCCACCTGGGCGACCGCGCGTACTTCCCCACGCAGGTGGGCGAGGCGATGGATGAATGCCCGATCGAAGTCGAGGTGCTTGCGGCGTTCATGGCGCAGCACTATGGAGACAAGTTCGTGCCGGGGATTATCATCCTGAACATCGAATTCGACCAGCCCGAGCTGATGATGGCGCTGCAGGAGCAGTGCGGCCACCGCATCAACCTCGTGTTCCAGCCGCAGGGCCAGCGCCGCCAGTGGCTGGAACTGGCGCAGAAGGGTGCGGAGATCTCGCTGGCCCGGCTGCTGTCGGAGCAGGGCTCGCAGCAGTCGCGTACGCGCGCGCTGGCGGAGGTGCTGGGCATCGATAACGAGGACCTCGAAACGCTGCGCGTCGAATGCTTCGACATCAGCCACACGGCGGGCGAGGCGACGCAGGCGTCGTGCGTCGTGTTCCACCACCACCAGATGCAGAACGGCGAATACCGTCGCTACAACATCACCGGCATCACGCCGGGCGACGACTACGCGGCGATGCGCCAGGTGCTGACGCGGCGCTACGAAAAGGTGGCGAATGGCGAGGGCGTGATGCCGGACATCGCGCTGATCGACGGCGGCAAGGGCCAGGTCGAGATGGCGCGCCAGGTCTTCACCGAGCTGGGCCTCGACATCGGCAACATCGTCGGCGTGGCGAAAGGGGAGGGCCGCAGGGTCGGCCTCGAGACGCTGATCTTCGCGGACGGCCGCCCGCCGCAGGAACTGGGCAAGGAATCGGCCGCACTGATGCTCGTGGCGATGATCCGCGACGAGGCGCACCGCTTCGCCATCACGGGCATGCGCGCCAAACGCGCCAAGACGCGCCAGGCGTCGCGCCTGGAAGAGATCGAGGGCATCGGCGCCAAACGCCGCCAGAAGCTGCTGGCGCGCTTTGGCGGGCTGAAGGGCGTGATCGATGCGAGCGTGGAGGACCTGATGTCGGTGGAGGGCATCTCGAGTACGCTGGCGGAAGAGATTTATCGGCAGCTTCACTGAGGAGGGGGCGCGCGTCACGGTGGCTCAACTGGTTTAAACGGCAAGAGCCATGTAGACTAGCGCGCACGCAACTCAACAAGCAGAGCACGATCAGCCTCACCCCATGCCTTTCAATATTCCGATTCTCCTGACCTGGCTACGCGTCGCCCTCATTCCGCTGGTCGTTGGCGTCTACTACCTCCCCGAACACTGGCTGCCCGTGGCCGACCGCAACCTGGCGTCCACGCTCGTGTTCATCGTCGCCGCGATCACGGACTGGTTCGACGGCTACCTCGCCCGGCGCTGGAACCAGACGTCGGCGTTCGGCGCCTTCCTCGACCCCGTCGCGGACAAGCTGATGGTGGCGGGCGCTCTGCTCGTGCTCGTGCAGCTGGACCGCGTGAACGCCGTCATCGCCTTCATCATCATCGGCCGCGAGATCACGATTTCCGCGCTGCGCGAGTGGATGGCCGAGATCGGCGCGCGCAAGTCGGTCGCGGTGAGCTCGCTCGGCAAGATCAAGACGGCCGCGCAGATGGTCGCCATCCCGATGCTGCTGTTCCACGACCCCATGTTCGACGGCGTGCTCGACATCCACAAGTGCGGCGAGATCCTGCTGTGGATCGCGGGTGTGCTGACGGTCTGGTCGATGTTCTACTACCTGCGCCGCGCCTGGCCGCTGATCAAGGAAAAATCGGGCGCGGTATAAGTTTCTGCTGGGTCATCCTTGACACATAGCTCAGCATCTCTATAATGCCTGCCTGTTGCAACGACAACGCAGCAAACGAAACGAAGCGGGAGTAGCTCAGTTGGTAGAGCGCAACCTTGCCAAGGTTGAGGTCGAG
>CAMLMV010000058.1 GCA_946481275.1 uncultured Massilia sp. | reverse complement strand
GGCTTTCATGCCGGCGCGGCGCGCTTTTAAATGAATGGACAGACCGCTATGCAGCCAGCCGTAGAATTTCGCAACATAAGCAAAGCCTTCGGGGCGGTGCAGGCGAATGCCGACGTCAGCTTCGCGATCGCCAAGGGCTCGATCCATGGCGTAATCGGCGAAAACGGCGCCGGCAAGTCGACCCTGATGAGCATCCTGTACGGCTACTACAACGCCGACAGCGGCCAGGTCCTCATCGACGGCCAGCCCCAGGACATCCGCACGAGCATTGACGCAATCGCCCTCGGCATCGGCATGGTGCACCAGCACTTCATGCTCGTCGAGAACATGACCGTCCTCGACAACGTCATGCTGGGCAACGAGGGCGGCTTCAGGCTGGCCGCCAAGCGCGGCGCCGTGGAAGCGAAGCTGCGCGAGATCTGCGACCGCTACCGCCTCGACGTCGATCCGCTCGCGACGATCCACGACCTGTCCGTCGGCGCGCAGCAGCGCGTGGAGATCCTCAAGCAGATCTACCGCAGCGCCAACATCCTGATCCTCGACGAGCCCACCGCCGTGCTGACCGCGCAGGAGACGGCGTCGCTGTTCGAGATCCTGCGGCTGTTCAAGGAACAGGGCAAGACCATCATCCTCATCACCCATAAACTCCAGGAGATCATGGAGATCACGGACGAGGTGACGGTCATGCGCGCGGGCCGCGTCGTCGGCGCCGTCAAGACCGCGGAGACGTCGAAGGAACAGCTGGCCAACATGATGGTCGGCCGCCCGATCCAGAGCGAACTGCCGCGCGCGCCGTACAACCCGGGCACCGAGGTCCTGAAGGTGTCGGACCTGCAGCTGCGGGACGCGAACGGCGTCGCCCTCCTGTCCGACATCGATTTTACGTTGCGCGCGGGCGAAGTGGTCGCCATCGCGGGCGTGTCGGGCAATGGCCAGAGCGAGCTGCTGGAGATCCTGTCCGGCATGCGCCTGCCGACGAGCGGTAAAGTCGAATTCCTCGGCCAGGACCTGCCGTACACGGGCCGCACGAACGCGGACGGCCTGCCGGCAGCGTTCCGCGAACTGGGCATCGGCCACGTGCCGGAAGACCGCCTGCGCGACGGCGTGATCAAGGACTTCTCCGTCATGCAGAACACGGTGTTCGGCTACCAGGACAAGGTGAAGAACCGCTGGGGCCTGTTCGACTATAAAAAGATCGCGCAGCGCTGCGCGCACCTGATGACGGCGTTCGACGTGCGTCCGAACAATCCGGACCTGCGCATCGGTCTCCTGTCCGGCGGCAACCAGCAGAAGGTCGTCATCGCGCGCGAAGTGGCCGCGAAGCCGAAGCTGATGCTGGTCGGCCAGCCCACGCGCGGCGTGGACATCGGCACCATCGAAAGCATCCACACGCAGCTCCTGCGCCTGCGCGACGAAGGCGTGGCGATCCTGCTGTCGTCGGTGGAACTGGAAGAGGTGCGCGCGCTCGCGGACCGCATCATCGTGATGTCCGGCGGCCGCATCACCGGCATCCTCCCCATCGACGAATTCGACACCACCCGCATCGGCCTGCTGATGGGCGGGATGCACAAGCACTGACATCATGACAA
This sequence comes from uncultured Massilia sp., assembly GCA_946481275.1. The sequence continues at coordinate 32,918 of CAMLMV010000058.1, read as the reverse complement.
AGACTGAATTGCCACGCTGGGCCACCGGTTTCGTCCTGCCGATCCTGAACCTGATGTCGGCGCTGCTCGTCGCGGCGCTCGTGATCCACCTGCTGGGCGAGAGCCCGTCGGAATCGCTCCGCATCCTCGTCGACAGCGCCATCCTCGATCCGGAAGGCCTCGCGTACACGCTGTTCTACGCGAGCACCTTCATCTTCGCGGGCCTCGCCGTGTCGATCGCGATGCAGGCGGGCCTCTTCAACATCGGCGCGGAAGGCCAGATGTACGTGGGCGGCCTGGGCCTGACCTGGGTCGTGCTGGCGCTCGACGCCCACCTGCCCGGCATCCTGATGATCCCGCTCGCGATGATCGGCGCGGCCGTCTTCGGCGCGCTGTGGGCCTTCATTCCGGGCTACCTGCAGGCGAAACGGGGCAGCCACGTCGTCGTCACGACGATCATGTTCAACTTCATCGCCGCGAGCCTGATGAACTTCGTGATCGTCAAATACCTGATCCCGGAAGGCCAGCAGAACCCGGCCTCGCGCGTGTTCGCCGACAGCGCCGCCCTGCCCCTGCTGAGCAAGCTCCTGCCGGTGCTGGGCGACACGCCGCTGAACATCAGTTTTATCCTTGCCATCCTCGCCCTCGTGATCTACGGCGTCGTCGTGTGGCGCTCGTCGTGGGGCTACCAGCTGCGCGCGACGGGGCTCAACGCGCACGCCGCGCACTACGCGGGCGTGAAAATCAGCCGCACGATCATCGTCACGATGCTCGTATCGGGCGCGCTCGCGGGCCTCGGCGCCGTCAATTCCGTGATGGGGTCGACGCACTACCTGTCGCTGAATTTCCCCGCCGGCGCGGGCTTCGTGGGCATCGCCATCGCGCTGATGGGCCGCCAGCATCCGGTCGGCATCTTCCTGTCGTCCGTGCTGTTCGGCGCGCTGATCCAGGGCGGCTTCGACCTGTCGCTGGAAAAACCGAATATCCCGCAGGAGACGTTCATCTTCATCCAGGGCCTGATCATCCTGTTCTGCGGCGCGATGGAAAACTTCTACGCCCCGGCCATCCTGAAACTGCTCAACGTCACTCGTACCAACAAGGGGATTTGAATGGAAGACTTTCAACTCGCCAGCATCATCGTCTCCACGATCCGCAACGCGCCGGTGCTGATGTTCGCCGCGCTGGCCGGCCTGTTCGCGGAGCGCTCGGGCGTCGTCGACATCGGCCTCGAAGGCAAGATCCTCGCGTCGGCATTCGCGTCGGCCGCCGTCGCCTACGCCACGCAGAACCCGTGGTACGGCATCCTCGCCGGCATGGGCGTGTCGGTCGCCCTCGCGATGGTGCAGGCGTTCGTGTCGATCACGCAGAAGGGCAACCAGCTCGTGGCCGGCATCGCCATCAACATCGCCATGAGCGGCCTGACGTTCGTGCTCGCGCAATTCTTCTTCCAGCAGGGCGGCCGCACGCCGGACCTGCGCAATGCGCGCCTGTTCGACGTCGTCCTGCCCGGCACGGCCGCCGTCGAGCACATCCCCGTCATCGGCTGGCTGTACGGCCACCTGATCGGCGGCCAGTCGGTACTGGTCTACGTCGCGTTCCTGCTGCTGCCCGTCGTGCACTGGGTCGTGTACCACAGCCGCTTCGGCCTGCGCCTGCGCGCGTGCGGCGAGAACCCGCATGCGGCCGACGCGGCCGGCGTCTCGGTCGAGCGCACGCGCTATCTCGCCATGTTCGTGGCCGGCGTCCTGTGCTCGTTCTCCGGTGCTTACCTGACGCTGGTCCAGAGCGGCTTCTTCCTGCGCGACATGTCGGCCGGCGCCGGCTACCTGGCGCTGACGGCGCTCGTCTTCGGCAACTGGCGCCCGCTGCACACGGTGCTGGGCTGTTTGATGTTCGGCCTGTTCGGCGCGATCCAGATCCAGCTCGAAGGCGTCGACCTCCCGGTCGTCGGCCGCCTGCCGGGGTCCCTGATCCAGGCGATTCCTTACATCGTCACCGTCGTCGTGCTGGCCGGTTTGATGGCCAAGTCGGTGGCCCCGAAAGCCATCGGCAAGCCGTTCGTGAAATCGCGCTGATTCAGTCGTTGGCGCGCTTGCTCGAGCGCGCCAACGTCCACGCAAAGCCCACCCCGGCCGACGCGCCGGTATCCTTCCTGAACAGCGGACTGTCCCGGTTCGCATTCCCCGCATAACTGTCCAGGCGCACGAACGCGAACACGCGCACGTCCGGATTGACCCGCAGCGTGCCGCCGAAGCCAGTCCGCACGAGCATCAATCCGCTGTCCGCCCGGTAGGCCGGCCGGTCCGCCGTCGCATACTGCGGCGCGACGTCATAGAAATAACCGTGGATGCGCCGGTCGCCGAACACGGCGCCCACCTGCGCCTCCATCGTCCAGCGGCCCGCATCGCCGCGGTGCTCCCACACGAAACGCGGTTCCGTCGTCCAGCCCTGGCGGCGCAGGCCGCCGCGGGCTTCGATGACGGCGCGCACGGGCAGTTCGAAGCGCAGGCGTCCCATGTCGCCCAGGTCGGCGAATTTGTACTTCACGCGCGGGCCGAATTCGACGAGCGTGCCGAGGTCGGGCATGCCGCGGCGCGCTTCCACGTCGTCCGACCTGGACGGCAGCGCGCCCGAAAGGCCGACGTCGAATTCGACCTTGTCCGTGTCCAGCAGGCGCGCGCCGATGCCCTGCTGGTCGGCGCGCAGCACCTTGCCGCGATACAGCAGGAACGGCAGCACGAGGTTGCGGTTGCTGCGGTCGGATGCGCCCGGGTAGGCGGGCGTGTTGAACACGGCGGCGCCGATGCCGGCTTCCCACAACGGCAGGTTGCGTGAGTCCGGTTCGGCGGCGACGGCGGGCACGAGCGCCAGCAACGCGGAGGCGGGGACGATGAAACGAAGAATCGTGGGCATGATGAGGGTCCGAATGAGAAGCCGGAATTCTAACCCACGAAAAAAAACCGCCGCGGCCTTGTGGGCGCGCGGCGGCTTGCGGAAGGTTGGCGCCGGGATTACGGCCAGATCGCCTTCAGCAGCGCGGCCAGGTTGTAGCCGCCCTTGATCATCTGTGTCTTTGCGAGCGCGGAGCTGGGCACCGGATAGTCATTCGGCACTTCCAGGGTCCACGTGTAATAGGTTTCGCCCTTCTTGCTCACCTGCGGCACGATCTTGCCCGCCTTGACGCCGGCGAATGCGATCTTCGAGACCGCCAGCGTATCGTCCGCCCACTGGTACGGCCAGGTGACGGGGTCGCCGCTGTTCTGTGCCACGTTCGGCTTGCCGTCGATGGCGGCCTGGGCGAACTGCTCGGGCGTCTTCGTGCGGATGCGGCGGAACGCGTAGTCGACCGTCGTGCTGTCCCAGTACGAGTGGAACGGCTTCGTCAGCGCCTTCGGCACGCCCGGCTTCACCGGCTTCGGTTCGCCCGGCGGAATGAGATTCGCGGACATCTGCTCGATCTTCGCGTCGTCCATCAGGAAGTTGTTGCCGCCGCGCGAATCGAAGACGACGGTCTCGTCGATCTCGGCCTTCGTCTTCGGCACGATGAACTTGCCGTTCTTGTCGACGAAGGCGGCGCCCACGTGCAGCGGCTGGACGATGTCGCCGGCCAGGTGGGTGATGAGGATCAGCGCCTGGCGCTTCGTGAACTTGTGCGGATTGGTCGCGGGCGTGTCCTTGCCCTGCAGGACGGCGATGGCTTCCTTCAGCGTCTGCACGATGTCGTCGTCGGCCGTGCCGGCGGCGCCGTCGTGGTAGTGGTCGAGCTGGAACGGCACGTCCGTGTAATGGTATTCGCTGTGCTTCGGATTCGCGTTCACGTACTCGATCATTTCCGGCGTCTGCGGACCGCACCAGTTGCCCTTCACGCAATCGGGCCAGGTCGACACGGCTTCCAGCGATTCGCCCGGCAGCAGCAGTGCCTTCACCTGCGCCTCGGCACGGGTGCCCTTGATCAGCTTGTCGGCGATGGCGCCCACGGCGCGATGGCCGTCCGTGCCCCATGCGGCCGCGTCCAGCGACACGAAGGCGCCGGCCAGCGCCACGACACATGCGATTTTCTTCATGAGGATCTCTCCGTGAATACGGTTTATATCGTTAGCGGACCTTGCGGATGCGCGGGGGCGTGCCGCCGGCTTCCGGATGCGTTTGCAGGTAAGCGATCAGCGCGTCGAGGTCGCGCAGGCCCGTCTCGACGCGGCGCGTGCCCTTGGCGAACATCGGGATGTTGTCGCCGCCTTCGGCCAGGAAGTTGTTGGCCACGACGCGATAGACCTTGTCGTCGTCGAGCGCCTTGCCGTCCACCTTCACGTTCGCCGTGCGGCGGCCGACCGGCTGCGTGGCGTCCCAGTCGTACGTGAGGCTGCTGGACACGGCCAGGATCGACGGGCTTGATGCCGCCGGCCGGTCCCACTGCTGTTCGAGCACGCGGCGCAGCTGCGCGCCGGTGAGGTCCATCACGACGAGCGTGTTCCCGAACGGGAGCACGGCCTGCGCCTGGCCGAAGCTCACGACGCCGCCCTCCCCCGTCTCCAGGTCCTTGCGGATGCCGCCCGGGTTCATGAAGCCGATCTGCGCGCCCTGGTCGCGCGTGGCGGCGACGGCCGCGTCGGCGATCACGCCGCCCAGCACCGATTCGCCGGACGCATTCTCCTTGCGCGACAAGGGGCCCTGCACGCGCGCCACCGGCTTGGCCAGCTCCGCGCGGCTCTTCGCACGCACGTCGGCCAGGTACGCGGACAGGCTCGCGTCGGGCGTGAACGCATCCGGCGCCATCACCACGTTGCGCACCTGGATATCCTGGACGGCCTTCGTGGCCGGGTCGAGCGTCAGCTTGATGCGCGACAGCAGGTGGCCGTAGGCGTCCGCCTGCGTGACGACCTTGCCGTCCACCTTGCACAGGTAGCCCGTGTGCGAATGGCCGCTGATGACGAGGCGGATGGCCGGGTCGAGTTTCTTCGTGATCGCGACGATGGGGCCGTGCAAGGTGTCGCAATCGGCCTTATCGTACGGCTGGTCGGCGAAGCCGCCTTCGTGGATCAGCACGACGAACACCTGCGCCCCCTGCGCGCGCATCGCGGGCAGCACGGCGTTGATCGAGGCCGCTTCGTCGTTGATGGCGAGCCCCTTGATGGACGAGGCGATGGTCACGGACGCGAGGTCGTGCAGCACGGCGCCGATCAGGCCCACCTTGACGCCCTTGACGTCGACGATGCGCCAGCCCGGCACGAGGTTCTTGCCCGTCTGGGCGTCGACGACGTTGGAGGCGAGATACGTAAAACCGGCGCCCTTGAAATCGGGCGAGAGGCGGCATGCTTTCGCGGGACGCGGCGAATCGCAGCCGCCGTGCTGCTGGCGCAGCAACTCCTTCGGGCCCTGGTCGAATTCATGGTTGCCCAGCGAGCTGGCGACGAGGCCCATGCGGTTCAGCGCTTCGATGCTCGGCTCGTCCGCGAACATCGACGACGCGGCGGGGCTCGCGCCGACGAGGTCGCCGGCCGCGACGAACAGCAGGTCCGGGTCGTCCTTGCGGAACGTGTCCAGTGCGCCTTTCAGCACGTCGATGCCGCCCGCCTGGGTCGTGCGCGGCTGCGTCGTGCCCGGTGGCGTGTACGTGTACTTGCTGGGTTCCAGGTTGCCGTGGAAGTCGTTCAGCGCGACGAGGTTGATCTCGAGCGGACGGACCGGCGCGGAGGCGCAGCCGGACAGCAGCAACGCGGCGCCCAGGGCCAGCGCGAACGGACGGGATACGATCATATGAAGTCTTGTGTCATGCGAACAGCAGCCATCGATTATGGCACGCACGTTCGCTGTTCTGGTCTTTACAAGGGTAGAAAAAACGGCCGGTGTCGCCACCGGCCGCCTCCTTTACGTCACACCGGTACGAATCAGAACTCGTACTTGACGGTGACCTGTGCCGACCACTGCGACTCGCCCTTCACCTGGCGGATCTGCAGCGGATCGACGGCCGAGCGGACCGCATACACGTAGCGGCCGTTCGCATCCATGCCGGCGTAGTCGACGAAGCCGCGGGTCTGGCCGCCGTTCGAGAAGAACGGTGCTTCGTAGATCTGGCCCCACTTCTTGTTCAGCAGGTTGCCAAAGTTCAGGATGTCGAACGAGATCGATGCCTTGTTACGTGCGAACATGCCCGGGATTTCCTGGCTGATGCGCAGGTCGAAGCTGTTCGTCCACGGCGAGAAGTCGCCGTAGCGGGCCACGGTGCCGCCGGCTGCCTGGCGCAGGGCCTTGTTGGCGTTGACGACGTCCCAGAAGCGCTGCTCGTTGGCGTGGCTGGTCGCCGTATCGCCCGCGAACACGACTTCACCCGAACCGAAGGCTTTCGGGATGTACATCAGGTCGTTGCTGCCGATGCCGTCGCCGTTCATGTCGTTCTTGAAGGTCCAGCTGTACGGCTTGCCGGTACGGCCTTCGTAGAACACGCCGAAGCGGGTCTTGTACTTGCCGAAGAACGCCTTCTCGAAGTTCATCAGCGCGTTGATGCGGTTCTTGACCAGGTAGGCCGAGTTGGCGGCCACGTTGTCGTTCGGGTTCAGGGCCGAACGGGCGCCGTAGTTCGAGCCCGACGTCGACGACGTCAGGTTCGAGACTTCCGTCGCGTAGGTGTGGCTCGCCGCGACCGACCAGCCGAAGCCCTTGGTCATCGGGTACGACAGCGACAGCGTCGAGACGCGGTTTTCGCCCTTGTCGGTGCCGGTGACCTTGATCACGTTGCCGAACGAGGAGTTCGACAGCGACTTGGTCGTGTTGGTGCAGCCCTTGGCGGTGCTGACGGCGTTGTTACCCACGCTCCAGCAGTTCTGCGCCAGGCCGTTCGCGTTCCAGAACAGCTGGCGGCCGTCCGCGCCGATCTTCGTCGGCTGGCCCAGGTTCAGGTTCTGGAAGAAGATACCGTCCTTGGTGTGCGCATACAGGACTTCGGCGCCGGCCACGAGGCCATACCACGGCAGTTCCGTTTCGAAGGCCAGGTTGGCTTTCCACACGGAGGGCTGCTTGACGTTCGGGTCGATCAGGTCGACGTTGGCGATCGGCGGGGTCGAGCCGCCCAGCTTCGGCTGGTTGTTGACGTCGGTGCTGAACGCGCCGTTCGGCGTGCCGGCGACCGGCGGGCACTTGGTGTTACCCGTTGCCGAGCAGGTGATCTGCTGCGTCGTCATGCCCGTGTTCTGGAACGGGTTCGCGAGCCAGACGGACATCGCGGCGCCCTGGAACAGGCCGAAGCCGCCGCGCAGCTGCATGCGGCGCGGGGTGTCGAAGTTGTAGTTGAAGCCGAAGCGCGGCTGGAACAGCTTGGTGCCGTCGATCGTCTGCTGGTTGTTGTAGCCGAAGCCGCCGGTCTGGCGCGCGTTCGGGTTCAGCACGGCAGCCTGCGCCACTTTCGCGTTGGCGACCGGCGTGCCGCCGACGCCCACCTGGTCCACGCGGAAGCCGTAGTTCAGGGTCAGCTGGCGGTTGACGTTCCAGGTGTCCTGCAGGAACAGGCCCGTGTTCGTCATGTTGAACTGGGCGACGGCGTCGTTCAGCGTGAAGCCCGGTGCGGCGACCTGCAGCGTGTACGACGTGTAGCGGCCCGTGCGCAGGTTTTCCAGCACGGCGGCTTCGACCTGGGCCTGGGACGCGGTCGTGCAGTTGATGCTGCCGAACGAGTAGGTCAGGTTGTTGTCGCAACCGAAGGTGTAGTTGCCGAACACGTTCTGCAGGAACGCGTTGTAGATCTTGTTCTTCTGGTAGTCCGCACCGAACTTGATCTCGTGGTCGCCGACGGTCCAGTTGGCGCCCGCGTAGAAGTCCTGCGTGCGGGTGCGCAGCAGGTTCATGTGACGCGAGTTGTCGGTACCCAGGTTGATCGTGCGCGAACCGGTGGAGACGTTGCTCGGGGTGCCGGCCGGCGTGGCGCCGGTGAACTGCACGCCGATGGTCGGCAGCTGCGTGTTATTGGTCGGGACGGAATCGTAGTTGCGCGACGACGCCTTCAGTTCGGTCGAGAAGGTCGGGGTCCAGTCCGAGAACAGCTGGGCCACGGTCGTCTCGATCTGCTTGCCCTGCGAGTAGTACGCCGAATCCAGGCTCAGCGCGGTGGCGCTGAAGGTCGAGTACTGCGGCTCGGCCTGGGTGGTACGCTGGTAGCGGATGTTGGCGCGGTGGTTGTCGCTGATGTTCCAGTCGACCTTCAGCATCTGCTCGCGCGAGATGAAGTTGCCGCCGCCCTGCGCCAGGCCGCCGGCGTTGACGCCGTACTGGTTCTTCATGATGTTCTGCACCGCGGCGATTTCCGCCGGGGTGATGGCGACCGTCGTGCCGTTGTTCGAGCCCACCGGGCCGTAGTCCGGCGCGCTGCGCGACGAGTTGGTCTCTTCCGACAGCGCGTACAGGAACAGCCTGTCCTCGACGAGCGGGCCGCTCGCCCACACGCCCTTGGTCGTTTCCTTGAACGGCACCGGATCCGAATACACGTCGGTCGACGGGTTGTAGCGCTGGCCGGCCAGGCGGTCGTCGCGGTACACGTAGTACACGCCGCCCTTCCACTGGTTCGTGCCGGACTTGGTGACGGCGTTGATGTTGCCGCCGGTGTAGCCCTTCTGCGTGACGTCGTAGTTGGCGACGTTCACCTGGGTCGACTGGATCGCTTCGATCGAGATCGGCTGGCGCGAGGTCGGGCTGCCGTTCGCTTCCAGGCCGAACGTGTCGTTCACGTTCACGCCGTCGATGGTGATCGAGTTGTAGCGCGAGTTCTGGCCGGCGACGGACAGTTCGCCGCGTTCCTTGTCGGTCTGCGAGACGCGCGGGTCGGCACGGGCGTAGTCCTGCAGGTTGCGGTTGACCGACGCCTGGATCTGCAGCTGCGCGTTGCTGATCGCAGTGCCCGCGCCCATGTTGGAGCGGTTGAAGATGTCGGAACGGGCGCGGTTGCCGGCGATGGTCACGGTCTGCATCGGTGCGCCGACGGTCGCGTCGACGGTGGCGGTTTCCGCCAGCTGCAGGTAGATGCCTTCGCGTTTTTCGGTAACGCCGTCCTTGGTAATGATGATCGTGTACGGACCGCCGGTGCGCAGGCCGCGCGCGATGTAGCGGCCTTCCGCGTCGGTGACGACATTGCTGACCGAGCCGGATTCGGTGTGGACGATTTGCACCGCAGCGCCGGCGGCCGGTCGGCCGTCCGCGCTCGAGATACGACCGCCGACAGCCGACGTCGTGTTCTGCGCCAGGGCCGGCGCCCCCGCGAGCGCAATCGACAGAGCCAGCGCCAGCTTCGTCAGCTGGATCCGTTTTTGATAGATCATTGGATTAACCCCAAATAGACTTGATAGTTATGGTTGGGAACCGAGTTCCCCCCTCTTGAGTACTGCAATCCTGGACCGGTCGCTCATGACGGCCGGTCTTTGTTCTTCCTGCCTGCTGTTTGATGGTGCGGACGTGGTTGACGATGCACCAGCAAAAAGCAGCGCACGCGAGTCTAGCGGTCAATTGTTTCCAGGCTATTACACCCGAAAACCGCTCATGTTCTCGGACGTTGGCTTAATAAAAGGCCAATATGCATGAAGCCGTTTATCGAGACAAATACGTTTTCACTTGGGAATTTATAGCTTGCGCGTATAAGTTGCCTAAGAAGTGAGCAGAGGGTCGCGTGCGGGTTGCCTTTTCCCTCAGAAACAGACACGGCGGGATTATAAATGGGGCGTTCTCGAATGAAATTGTTTCGCTTGGTTTTTAAGCAAACGACGTGAGAATTAATCCATTCTGTAGCGAGTTGGCCACAGGGACGGCATATGCATATGCCGGTGAGACATAAGTGGGGTGGCGACGCCGGGCGGAGGGAGGTTGCCGGCGGCGGGACCGCCGCCGGCAGAAGGGAGATGCTCAGCGCTTCACGGCGGTGCGTTCGAGCGCGGCGACATCCGACTCGAAGCGCGCGAAGCGTGCATCGAGCAGGCGCGTCAGGCGCTGCTTGTCGGACTCGGGCAGGAAGCTGTAGCGGATGCTGTTGTACGACGCCTTCTTGACTTCCGCGTAGCTCGGCTTGTAGCGGCTGGCGAACAGCACGTATTCATTGGCCAGGTTGTGGCGCGTGACGCCCGCGTCGTCCGTCGAGATCACGTACGGCACGCCATACTTGCGGTACAGCGTGATCGGGTGGTTCTCGCCCTGCACGCCTTCGATGAACGCGTTCGACGTCAGGTTGATCTCGACCGGGATGTCCTTCGTACGCATCGTCTTCATGATGCCGACCGCGTTCGACTCGTGCGCGAGGTCGATGCCGTGGCCGATGCGCTGCGCGCCCGCCACGTTCAGCGCCTGGTCGATGTGGTACTTCAGGTCTTCCGGCGGCACGTCGCCCAGCGCCAGCTCGCCCGCGTGCATCGCGACGTTGACCTTCGGGTAGACCTTCTTCAGGTAGCGGAACATCTGCATGTGCAAGGTGTAGTCGCGCATGGAGACCATCTGGCTTTCCTGGCCCACGATGTTCACGCCGACGATCTTGCCGCCCCGCGCCGCCGATTCGAACGCGGCCAGCATCGAGGAGAACACGCGCGACGGCGAGAACAGCCGCACGACATAGGTCTGGTAGCGCATCGTGAAGTTGTCGTCGTCGATGCCCAGGGCCGCCTCGTTGACGGTGCGGACGAAGTTGTCGACGGAGGTCCGGAACGCCGGCGTCGCATTCAGCTTCTGGCGCGCGGACTCCAGCAGCTGGACGAACTTCGCCTCGTCGCGTGCACTGTCCCAGGCGCGCTTGTCGAATTCCGGATCGGACACCGTGTCCGGGCTCTTGAACATCGTCTCGATATAGGCCACGTTCTCGGCCAGCGCGCGGTTCTTCAGCTCGACGAGGCCTTCGTGGAAGTTGCGGTCGGAGATGGGGCCGAAATAGCCGAACGTCTGGAAGAACTGGCGGTCCGGCGGCGGCTGGATGGCGCCGTGGTTATTGAAATCCTTGCTCGACCAGCGCTGCAGCAGCTCGCGCCACGTGGCGTCGTCGGCATACACGTCGGACGACGACAGGCAGGCGCGGTCCTTCGGCTGCTTCGCCCGTTCGTGCTCGACGACGCTCCTGTCGGTCTCGATCTTGTAAGTCAGCTTGTTGACGCAATAGCCCTGCTTGTCGAGCCAGTCGACATAGGTCTCGGCATAGATCGCGCCGGAGTAGTGATGGTGCAGGTCGCCGCCCTTGGGCATCTGCGAGAAGAACAGGACCAGCTCCGCCGTCTTCGGCTGGGCGCCCGCGATCAGGGACGCGTAGTGGCGCGCGGTGGCGGCTTCGTTGGGGCCGGACGCCGGGGTGCGCGCGGAAGCGGCGGCCGCGAGGGCCGCCAGGGTGATCAGCAGGCTGCTGCTCAGGGTTTTCGTCATTGTCGTCTCGGCTGTGAAAGGTTCGTTCAGGCAGCCGGGACCCGGATCAGCGCGCCCGCTCGTGCACCCGCTTGCCCGCCGCATACGTGGCGCGGATCGCGCGGTCGTCGCCCAGCAGCGCCAGCGCGAACAGGGTTTCCTCGAGCGAGTCGCCGTTCGCCGTGCGGCGCGCCAGCAACGGCGTCGCCTTCGGGTCGAGGACGATGAAGTCCGCCTCGGTGCCGGCGGCAAAATTGCCGATCGTCCCTTCGAGCTGCATGCTGCGCGCGGCGCCCAGCGTGGCGAGATAGAACATGCGCAGGGCCGGGAGATAGCTGCCTTTTAACCGCGCAACTTTATACGCTTCATTCATTGTTTGCAACATCGAGAACGACGTGCCCGCGCCGACGTCGGTCCCCAGCGACACGTGCGCACCCACGTCGTCCGCCTTGGCGACGTCGAACAGGCCGCTGCCGAGGAACAGGTTCGACGTCGGGCAGTGCGAGATCGCGGCGCCCGTGTCGGCCATCAGCGCGAAGTCGACGTCGTCCAGCCAGATGCAGTGGCCGAACATCGCACGCGGACGCATCAGGCCATAGTGCTCGTACACCTGCAGATAGCTGCGGTTGTCCGGGTACAGGCTTTTCACCCACGCGCATTCGTCGCGGCTTTCCGACACGTGCGTCTGGATGTACGTGGTCGGGAACGCGCGCGCCAGCTCACCCGCCGCACCCAGCTGGGCCGGGGTCGATGTCGGCGCGAAGCGCGGCGTGAGCGCGTACAGCGCGCGGCCGTTGTTGTGCCAGCGGCGGATCAGGTCTTCGCTGTCGCGCATGTCCGCCGTGTCGCGCAGGAAGTCCGGGCAGTTCCGGTCCATCAGCACCTTGCCGCCGGCCATGCGCAGGTTGCGCGCGGCGCTCGCCTCGAAGAAAGCGTCGACGGATTCCTTGTGCACCGTGCAGTAGACGAGCGCCGTCGTCGTGCCGTTGCGCAGCAGCTCGTCGAGGAAGAATTCGGCGACGGTGCGGGCGTGCACGGGATCCTGGAACTGGCGCTCGGTCGGGAACGTGTAGTTCTCCAGCCACGGCAGCAGGTCCGGCGCGGGCGAGCCGATCATGTCGGTCTGCGGATAATGCAGGTGCGTGTCGATGAAGCCGGGCGTGATGATCTGGCCGCGGTAGTCGACGACGTCGGTGCCGTCGGGCAGCGTGGGAACCAGCTTGTCGTAGTCGCCGGCGGCGAGCACGCGGCCGTTCTCGACGACGAGCAGCCCGTCCTGGTGCCAGGCGTGGGCGTTCTCGGCAAAGGCCGGATCGGCGTGGAAGTGCAGCAGGCTCGCTCGGTAGGCCTGCACGGTACGGGTATCGTTGGACATCTCAGTCTTGTTCCAGTGGGACTTCGGTTGCGGTCGCGGGTGCGGCGTGGGCCGCCGCCTCCCAGACCATCAGCAGTTGCGCGACGACGGCGACGGCGATCACGGCGGGCTCCTTGCCCTTGATGCCGGGGACGCCGATCGGGCACACCATGTCGTCCAGGCGGGCGCGGGAAATCCCGCGGTCGCGCAGGCGGTGTTCGAACTGCTTGCGTTTGGTTTCCGATCCGATCAGGCCGAACCAGTCCTGGTGCGCGGGTCGCCGGAGGATCGCTTCGGTCAGGCGCTGGTCCAGCGCATGATTGTGCGTCATGACGAGGAAGCTCGTCCCGGCAGGCGCCGTGCGCACGAGGGCTTCCGGCAGGTCGGTCGCTTCCACGACGACGTTGGGCGCGACGGCGGCCGGGAACATGTCTTCCCGTTCGTCGACCCACGTCACCTTGCACGGCAGGTCGGCCAGCAGGCGCACGATGGCGGCGCCCACGTGGCCGGCGCCGAACAGCATCACGTGCGCGCGCGGCGCCGGGACGTGGTCGACGAGCCAGCGCCGTCCCGCCTCATCGAGCAGCACGCGGGTGCCGCCGCTGCGCTCGAAGTCCGGGTAGCGGCCGCCGGTGCGCTGGATGTTGTGGCCCAGCGCATCGACGAGCGCGAGGTCGGGTGCGCCATCCAGCGCGACGACGCGCCAGCAGTCTTCGTGGCGGCGTGCGGCCAGCTCGGCGCACTGGTCGCGGTCGACCAGCTCGAACGCGAGGTGCACGACGCCGCCGCAGCACTGCCCGAGGCTCGGCCCGAGCGGGAAGCGTTCGATGCGGCGCGCCTCCCCGTTTTGCAGCATGGCGCGCGCGGTCTCGATGCCGCGCAGCTCCAGGTGGCCGCCGCCGACGGTGCCCCACTGCCCGCCGGCGTCGACGAGCATGCGCGCGCCCGGTTCGCGGGGTACGGAACCGTCGACCTTCGCGACCGTGATCAAGACGGCCGGTTGCGCGGTGGGGATGAGCCAGTCGTCCATGTCAGGCTGCCTTCGATTCCTGCACGGCCTGTTCGACGAAGGAGACGGCGTCGAGGATCGCTTCGCTCGTCGCCGGGGCACGCAGCGGCGGGTTCACCTTGTGGTCGCCGACGGCCGAGATGGCGTCGCGGATCGCGAGGAACACGGAAAACGGCAGCAGCAGCGGCGGTTCGCCGACGGCTTTAGAGCGGTGGATCGAATCGGCCACGTTGCGGTTGTTGAAGAGCTTCACCGTGAACGCGTCCGGGCAATCCGATACGCCCGGGATCTTGTACGTGGACGGCGCATGCGTCATCAGCTTGCCCTGCGCGTTCCACCACAGTTCTTCCGTCGTCAGCCAGCCCATGCCCTGGATGAAGGCGCCTTCCACCTGGCCGATGTCGATGGCGGGGTTCAGCGAGTTGCCGGCGTCGTACAGCGCGTCCGCACGCAGCAGCTTCCATTCGCCCGTCAGCGTGTCGATGACGACTTCCGCCACCGCCGCGCCGTATGCGAAGTAGAAGAACGGGTTGCCCGTCATCGTCTTCGGATCCCAGTGCAGGTTCGGCGTCGCATAGAAGCCGTCGGACCACAGCTGCACGCGCGAGAGGTAAGCCTTGGCGACCAGTTCGCCGAACGGGACTTCGTGGCCGTTCGCGAACACCGTGTCCGCGACGAAGCGCACGTCTTCCACGGCACCGCCGTACTGCTTCGCGGCGAAGGCGGCGAGCCGTTCGCGGATCTGGCGCGCCGCATCCTGCGCGGCCTTGCCGTTCAGGTCCGCGCCCGTCGATGCGGCCGTCGCCGACGTGTTGGCGACCTTGCTCGTATTCGTCGCGGCGATGCGCACGCGGGTCAGGTCCACGCCCAGTTCGTGCGCGACCACCTGCATCACCTTCGTGTTGACGCCCTGCCCCATTTCCGTGCCGCCGTGGTTGACGAGGATGGAGCCGTCCACGTACACGTGCACGAGGGCGCCGGCCTGGTTCAGGTGCGTCACGTTGAACGCGATGCCGAATTTCACGGGCGTCAGCGCGAGGCCCTTCTTCAGCACGGGGCTCGTCGCGTTGTAGGCCTGGATCGCCGCACGGCGCGCGCGGTATTCGCTCGTCTGTTCCAGCTCGCCCACCAGTTCGTGGATCACGTTGTCGACGACGGGCTGGCCGTACGGCGTCACGTTGCGGTCGATCTTGTCGTAGAAATTCAGCTTGCGGATGTCGAGCGAATCCTTGCCGAGGTTGCGCGCGATCTCGTCGATGATGTACTCGATCGCGATCGCGCCCTGCGGACCGCCGAAGCCGCGGAATGCCGTATTCGACTGGGTGTTCGTTTTGCCGGCCGCCGCGCGGATGTCGCAGTCGGACAGGTAATACGTGTTGTCGAAGTGGCAGATGGCGCGGGTGGCGACAGGACCGGACAGGTCCGCCGAGTAGCCCGCGCGGCTCACCATGTCGACCTTCGCCGCGAGGATGCGGCCGGCGTCGTCGTAGCCCACTTCGTACAGGTAGTGGAAGCAGTGGCGCTTGCCGGTCACCATCATGTCGTCGTCGCGGTCCGCGCGCAGCTTCACGGCGCGGCCGAGGCGTTTCGCCGCGATGGAGGCGCAAGCGGCCCACAGCGCCGACTGCGATTCCTTGCCGCCGAAGCCGCCGCCCATGCGGCGGCACTCCACCACCACGTTATGCGAATGCAGGCCCAAGGCGTGCGCCACGACGTGCTGCATCTCGCTCGGGTGCTGCGTGGAGCACAGCACGAGCATGCCGTCGTTTTCCTGCGGAATCGCGTACGAAATCTGGCCTTCGAGATAAAACTGCTCCTGGCCACCCACGTACAGCTCGCCCTTCACACGCAGCGGGGCGCGTTCGAACGCGGTTTCGGCATCGCCGCGCGTCAGGCGCATCGGCGGCAGCACGTACGAACCGGCGGCGCGTGCCGCCTGCGGGGTCAGGATCGCGGGCAGTTCTTCGTAGCTGACTTTGGCTTTCTTCGCGGCGCGGCGTGCCAGGTCGTGGCTGTCGGCGACGACCACGAAGATCGGCTGGCCGATGTATTGCACGAGGCCGTCCGCGAGGATCGGGTCGTCGTGGATGATCGGGCCGCAATCGTTGGTGCCCGGGATGTCCTTCGCCGTCAGCACGGCGCGCACGCCGCGGCTGGCCAGGACGTCCGTGAAGTCGATGTCGAGGATGCGGGCGTGGGCCTTGCCCGACAGGCCGAGCGCAGCGTGCAAGGTGCCGCGCACTTCGGCGATGTCGTCGGTGTAGTCGGCCTGGCCCAGCACGTGCAGCCGGGCCGATTCATGGGTCTTGCCGAGGCCGACCTGTTTCCATTCGGCCTTGGTCAGAGCGGGGGATCCTGCGTCGTTCATGGTGTTCTCCTCAGGCCGTGGCGGTGTGCGCGAATGCATTGACCGCGGCAAGCGGCAGCGGGTTGTCCTTGCGCGTTTCGAGCCAGTAGCGGCGCAACAGGTTCTGCGCCGTCTTCATGCGGTAGGCGCTCGAGGCGCGCATGTCGGACAGCGGTGCGTAGTCCTTTGCCAGCGCGTCCATCGCGTCGCGCACGGCCGCTTCGTCCCACGCGCGGCCGTTCAGGGCAGCTTCCGCCTGCGCGGCGCGCTTCGGCGTCGCGGCCATGCCGCCATACGCGATGCGCGCGTCGCGGACGATGCCGTCTTCCAGCGTGAAGGCAAAGGCGGCGCAGACGGCCGAGATGTCCTGGTCGAAGCGCTTGGCCAGTTTATACGTGCGGAACACGACGTTCTTGCGCGGCAGCGGCACGCGCACGGCCTGCACGAACTCGCCCTCGCGCCAGTCTTTCACCTGATAGCCGAGATAGAAATTCTCGAGCGGCATGGTGCGCTCGCCGTCCGGGCCGCGCAGCACCAGTTCGCTGCCGATGGCGATCAGCCACGGCATCGAGTCGCCGATCGGCGAACCGTTCGCCACGTTGCCGCCCAAGGTGCCCGCGTTGCGGATCGGGAGCGATGCGAAACGCTGCCACAATTCTCCCAGCTCCGCCTCGTAATGCCTGCAGATGGCGGCGTACGCATCCTCGAGGGAGATGCCGGCGCCGATGTCGATAAAACCGTCCTGCTCGCGCACCGTCTTCAGTTCGGCCACGTGGCCCAGGTAGATGACGTCCGTCAGTTCGCGCATCTGCTTGGTGACCCACAGGCCGACGTCGGTCGAGCCGGCGAGGATCGTCGCCTTCGGATGCGCGGCGCGCACGGCGACCAGTTCGTCCAGCGTGCGCGGTGCGTGGAAGGTCTGGCCGTCGTATTCGTACGTGGCGCCCGCGTCGCGCTGCAGCGCCTGCAGTTGTGCCGTCACGGCGGCGCGGTCGAAATCGACGCGCGGCAGCGTCACCATGCGCTTGGCCGCATCGATGATGGGACGGTAGCCCGTGCAGCGGCACAAATTGCCGGACAGGGCGTCGTCGATCTCGCAGCGGCTCGGCTCGCGGCCTTCCTGTTTCAGATACATGCCCCACAGCGACATCGCAAAACCCGGCGTGCAGAAGCCGCACTGCGAGCCGTGGCATTCGACGAGTGCCTGCTGTACGGGGTGCAGGTTGCCATCCTCCTGCGCCAGGTCTTCGACGGTGAACAGCGCCTTGCCGTCCAGCGTGGGCGTGAACTGGATGCAGGAATTCACGGCCCGCATCTGCAGTTCGCCGTTTTCCAGCGATCCGACGACGACGGTGCAGGCACCGCAGTCGCCTTCGGCGCAGCCTTCCTTGGTGCCGGTGCAGTGCAGGTCCTCGCGCAGGTGCTGCAGGATGGTCTGCGTCGGCGCGACGTCGTTCACTTCATGGACGGCGCCGCGGTAGAAAAATCGGATCGGTGTGGACATCATCGCCTCAGAATGGATCTTGTGAAAATTATGACTAACTGGATGCAAGAGTAGCACCGGGGGTACGGCGGGATATATCCGGATAACGATTTTGAATATCAGATATTTTCAATAGCGCGACGTGGGCTTGTGAAACTTGCTATGCTTGAGCCGTCACAGGGAGGCGCCATGGCTTTGCACATCGTACATTTCATTGGACCGATCAACGCAAATTCCGCCTGTACCGTGCGCAACCTTTGCTTACAGGCACTGCAAAGCGGCGCGAGCGAGATCGAACTGCACATGTCGACCGAAGGCGGCAACATGACGGCCGGCTTCGCCCTGTACTACTTCCTGAAATCGTTGCCGCTGCCACTCACGACGTGGAACGTGGGCAGCGTGGAATCCGTCGGCGTCGCCATCTTCCTGGCCGGGCAGAAACGCTACGCGTGCCCCGGCACGCGCTTCCTCATCCACCCGCTGCACTGGGGCTTCGGCAACCTCGTCGCGGCCGACCACGCCCGCATCTCGGAATGGCGCGACTGCCTCGACTTCGACGCCGAGCGCTACGCCGCCATCTACGAGGACGCCACCCGCGACGCGCCGGGCGCCCACGACATCGGTTCCTGCCTGACGGGCAGCGCCCGCCTCTACACGGCCGAGCAGGCGGTCGAGGCCGGTATCGTGCATGCGGCACGGCAGGCGCGCCTGCCGGAAGCGGGCACGACTTCCCACTGGTGGAATTAAGCCCATCATCCAATTCTGACAGGGCGCGCTGTCTGATCGGTACAACAAAGATAGCGGTCACAACTGAATAGAGAGACTATTCGTGAGTTTTTCCTTGCCGCAATTTTTGCTGCAACCCTACAATTTAAGACAGATTCGTTACACGGCCCAAACGCTCGCCGTTCCAGTGTTTCTATAACAAGAACCTCCACCCGCAGTCTTCAGCAGGTAAATCCCATGAAAAAACGCATCATCGCGAGTGCGCTCGCCTTGTCATTTGTCGCGCCTTGCGCTTTCGCGCAGGACGCCGTCCGCATCAGCGGTTTCGGTACCGGCGCCCTCACCTGGACCAACACTGACAAAGCCGAGTTCGCTCGTCCGAACCAGGCCAGCGGCGCCACCAAGGACGTCACGACCGGCGTCGATTCGAACTTCGGCGTGCAGGCCGACTACGCCGTGAACAGCTGGCTGTCCGTCACGGGCCAGGGCCTCGTGCGCAAGGATGCGCAGGACGACTTCGGCGCCGAACTGGCATGGGCATTCGCCAAGGCGAAGGTGTCGGACGACGTCTCGATCCGCGTCGGCCGCATGGGGCTGCCGGCATTCATGATCTCGGACTACCGCAACGTGGGCTATGCCAACACGATGCTGCGTCCGCCGGCGGAAGTGTATTCGCAAATGCTGTTCAACACGGTCGACGGCGCCGACGTCATCTGGCAGCACAGCTATGCCGACACGACGTACACCGCACAATTCGCTGTCGGCAAGAGCAAGGTCGACATCGCAGGCGGTCCGAGCCTGGAAGGCCGCCGCGTGACCGCGCTGAACCTCGTGGCCGAACACGGCCCGCTGACGGTGCGCTTCGGCCGCGTCGATGGCCGCCTGACGCTGAACAACTCGGCGTCGCTGGCAACGCTGCTGAACACGCTGAACACGGTCGCTGCCGGCTACAAGTTCCCGCAAGCGGCCCAGCTCGCCAAAGACATCGACGTGCGCGACAAGAAGGCCTCGTTCACGTCCCTCGGTGCAACGCTCGACTGGAACGACATCGTCGTGCAGAGCGAGTACGCGAAGCGCAAGACCGACGCCTACATCAACGACACCACGTCGTGGTACGTGATGGGCGGCTATCGCTTCGGCAAGTTCCTGCCGTACTACAGCCACGCCAAGCTGTCGATCGACGGTTCGGTCCACAACGGCATGCCGGCAGCCTGCCCGGCCGGCTACCCGGCCGCCTGCACCCCGACCCTGGCCACGTTGAACGGCATCGTGTCGAACCTGAGCTACACCGGCGTGGGCCAGGCCGAGCAGCAGACCGACTCGATCGGCCTGCGCTGGGACTTCCGCTCGTCGGTGGCACTGAAGGTGCAATTCGACCGCGTGCGTCCGAACAAGGGATCCGGCCTGCTGATCAATGCGCAGCCGGGCTTCAAGGGTCCGGTGACCGTCGGCGCCGTCGCGCTCGACTTCGTGTTCTAAGGGGACGACGATGAAACAACTGATCAAGACCGGCTTCGCCGCCGCCCTGTTCCTCGCCCTGCCCGCCATGGCGGAAGTGGTGGTGGTCGTGAACCCGAAGGCCGCCGAGGCCTCGATGACGAAAGACCAGGTCGCACAATTCTTCCTTGGCAAATCGAGTTCGATGAGCCCGATCGACCAGCCGGAAAGCGCCCCCGTCCGCGCCGAGTTCTATAAAAAGGTGACGGACAAGGACGCGTCCCAGGTCAAGGCCTTGTGGTCCAAGCTGGTGTTCACCGGCAAAGCCACGATGCCGAAGGAAGCCGCCGACAGCGCCGCCGTCAAGAAGATGGTGGCGAGCGACCCGAAGGCCATCGGCTACATCGACAAGAGCGCGGTCGACGCCTCGGTCAAAGTGATCTACACGGCACCGTAAGCATCCCCAACCACCTGCCCGCCCCCCGGTTTTCCGGCGGCGGGCTGTTGAATTTAGAGGAACGGCAATGAGCATCAAGCGCAAGATCTGGGCACTCCCGGTCATCTCGACCATCATCTTCGGCCTCGGCGTGGCGGTCTCGGCCAGCATCGCGAGCGGCGCCCTGGATTCGATCCACACGACCGAAGCCGTGGACTACCCGGCGCTGGGCACGGCGAAGGCGTTGACGGCGGACCTGCAGGGCATCACCGATGGCTTGCGCGATGCCGTCTCCGAAGGCGACAAGGCCCGCATCGCCCAGATCGGCGACCAGGCCAACAAGGTCCGCGCCAAGCTGGCCGACGTGACGAAGATCCCCGGCATGGATGCCACCGGCAAGCGCCTCGCGAAGGAATTCGAGGATTACTATGCGCCGGCCGTCTCCGCCGCGAAGATCATGCTCGAACTCGAGCAGGGCGATCCGCAGGCGACCGTGCAACGCATGCAGGGCGCGCTGACGGTGCTCAATGCCGACGTCGCCAAGTTCAACGAACAGGCCCAGCAACAATTCAAGGACGGCATCGCGCAAAGCGCATCCAGCGTGCGCCGCGTGCTGTCCGTCACCATCATCACGGCATTGATCGTGATCGCCACCCTGATCGGCGTATCGTGGTTCGTCATCCGCACCATCTGGCAGCAGCTGGGCGGCGAGCCGGAATACGCGCGCGAGATCACGCGGCTTGTTGCGGCCGGCGACCTGTCGATGGAGATCCGCCTCGACGCCGGCGACCAGCACAGCCTGCTGGCGGCGCTGCAGGAAATGCGCACGCGCCTGGCGACGATGGTGTCCGGCATCAAGACGTCGGCCGAGACCATCGCCACGGCCAGCGCCGAAATCGCCAGCGGCAATGCCGACCTGGCCAGCCGCACGGAATCGCAGGCGGGCAGCCTGGAGCACACGACGCGCGCCGTCGAATCGCTGACCGACACCGTCAAGACGAACGCCGCCAACACGAACCAGGCGAACGCGCTCGTCGTGTCCGCCACCGACATCGCCACCCGCGGCGGCGAAGTGGTCGGCAACGTGGTCTCCACCATGGGCGCGATCAACGCGTCCGCGAAGCAGATCGTCGAGATCATCTCCGTGATCGACGGCATCGCCTTCCAGACGAATATCCTGGCGCTGAACGCCGCGGTGGAAGCGGCACGCGCGGGCGAGCAGGGCCGCGGCTTCGCGGTCGTCGCGGGCGAGGTGCGCAACCTGGCGCAGCGCTCGGCCGCCGCCGCCAAGGAAATCAAGCAATTGATCGGCGACTCCGTCGCCAAGGTCGACGCGGGCAGCGCGCTCGTCGACGAAGCGGGCGCCACGATGGAACAGATCGTCGCGTCCGTGCGCAAGGTGCACGACATCATGGCCGAGATCAGCGTCGCGGGCCAGCGCCAGGCCGAAGGCATCGAACAGATCGGCCGCGCGATCGACGACATGGACCAGATGACGCAGCAGAACTCGGCGCTCGTCGAGGAAGCGTCGGCCGCGGCGGAATCGCTGGCGGAGCAGACCGAGCAGTTGTCGGGCGCGCTGGCGCAGTTCAAGCTGGCCGCCGGCCACGCGCTGGGCACACCGGCCGGCCACGCGCGGCTGGCGCTGGCACGCGGGTAAGCCGCAGGCGCAGCCGCGATTTGCGATGGACAGGTGCGCATCCTGTCCAGATTCGGCGTATGCTGTCGTTACAAGCGCCGTACTGCATGCAGTGACCGACCTGGTCGCGCGGAATCAACGGCAACGCACGCACCCCGGCCGCCAGCGGCGGCCACTCGCCGGCACGACGCTCTCCATGAGACAACGGGGAGATCATCATGCGTCACACCTTGAAAGCCGTCTTCGACCAACGCCGCGATGCCCAGCATGCCCTGGACGCATTGCTGGCATCCGGCTATCCGCGCGCCGACATGGCGCTCTCGAACGTGCCCGCGACGGGACCGGACACGTCGCTCCGGCATACCGCCGCGCGATTGCTCGGCACCCTGTATCACCGGCACGCGCAGCCAGGCGACACGCGCGAACGCCACATCGTCACGCTCACGACAGGAACCGATCCGGAGGCCGCGCGCGCCGCAGGCATCATGGGGCAGTACCGCCCGGCCGGCCTCGAAGACATTCCGGACGAGGGTCATCAAGCCGCCTTGGCGCCGCGCCGCGACTACCCGCCGGGCACCGCGCCCGGGGCCCTGCAGCATCATCCGCACGAAGACAGCCATTATTTCGGCACCCAGAACGCCGACGAACCGCCCGCAGGCAACACGTTCAAGGAACGAATGGGCAGTATCGCGCGGTGGGACAACCCGGACGAGGACGCCACGTGGGCAGCGCCTGCCGGCGGCGAGGCGCCGCAGTCCAAGCAGGCGTGGGAGGACGTCGAGCCCGCGCTCAAGAGCGACTGGGAAAGCAGGCACGCCGGCAGCGAGGCGTCCGCCTGGGACAAGGTCAAGCTGGCCATGCGCCATGGCTGGGAACGGATGCATCACTGACATCATGAATCCGGTCACCGCATTCCTGGTCGCCGCCAGCCTCGGCATCGGCGTCGTCCTGACGTACTGGGTCGATCCGCTGCCGGGACTGGCGTTCATCGTCCTGGCCGTGATTCTCGCGTTCTCGCTGAAGATGGCGAACACGTGGCAAAAATTCGTCATACTGAGGCTGGGGAAACTGCACAGCGTCAAGGGTGCCGGCTTGTTCGCCATCGTGCCCGTCATCGACAACGTGATCGCCGTCATCGACGTGCGCATCCAGACGACGGCCTTCAACGCGGAGCAGGCGTTGACCAGGGATACGGTCCCGGTCAACGTCGACGCGATCATTTTCTGGCACGTGCACGATGCCGAGAAGGCCGCGCTGGCGATCACCAATTACCGCGAAGCGATCGACCGGGTCGCCCAGACGTCGCTGCGCGAAATGATCGGCATGTCGATGCTGACGGCACTGCTGTCCGAACGCCAGGAAGCGGACGCGCAGCTCAAGGAATCGATCGGCCGGAAGACGGCGCCGTGGGGCATTTCCGTCGGTTCGGTGGAAATCCGCGACGTCGCGATTCCCGTCGTGCTGCAGGATGCGATGTCGCGCCAGGCCCAGGCCGAACGCGAAAAGCAGGCGCGGGTCATCCTCGGCTCGGCCGAAGCGGCCATCGCCGGAAAATTCGTGGAAGCGGCCGACATGTACGCCGGCCATCCGGCGGCCCTGCAGTTGCGTGCGATGAACATCATCTATGAAACGACGAAGGAACGCGGGGCCACCATCCTGATCCCGAGTTCGATGGTCGACAGCCTGAATCCCAAAGCCGCCCCTCCCTAGCCAAACTTGCAAGCCCCCTCCCCTTGTCTTAGAATCGGCCTCTGCGCTGGCCTTCGCCAGTTTCCCGACGATTCTTCACGGTGATCCTTGGAAACCGTACCACTCTGGGTGCTCATCCTCGCACTCGCCCTCCTGATTCTTTGTTCGGCCTTCTTCGCGATGGCGGAAACCGCCCTGATGGCGGCCAACAAGTATCGCCTGCGCCATCTTGCCAAACGGGGCAACCGCGCCGCCATTACCACGCTGTGGCTGCTGGACCGCACCGATAAACTGCTGTCGCTGGTCCTCATCGCCAATACGCTGATCAATGCGATGGCGACGGCGCTCGTCACCGCGATCGCCATCCTGTTCTTCGGCCACGAGGAAAGCGTGATCACGATCGCCACGGCCGTCGTCGCGTTCCTGCTGATCGTGTTCGCGGAGATTTCGCCCAAGATTATTGGCGCCACGTACCCGGAACGTATCTCGCTGGGCTCCAGCTATGTCCTGCGCGCGCTGATGAAGATCGCAAAGCCGGCGATCTGGTTCGTGAACCTGTTCGTCAACGGCCTGCTGCGTGTGCTGCGCATCCGCGGCGTGGGCGTGGGGCATGCGGATGCCCAGCAGAGACTGTCGCCGGAAGAATTGCGCTCCGTCGTGCTGGAAGCGGGCAGCTACATCCCGCAAAAGCACAAGAGCATCCTGCTGAACCTGTTCGAACTGGAAAAGATCTCGGTCGAGGACATCATGACGCCGCGCAGCCAGATCGAGGCGCTGAACCTCGCGCTGCCGGTCGACGACCTCAAGGCCGAGCTGACCACCTGCTACCACAACAAGCTGCCCGTGTACGAGGGTGAGATCAACCGCATCGTCGGCATCCTGCACGTGCGCAAGGCCGTCGCGCTGCTGAACGAGGAAGACGACCTCACGATCGACCACTTCCGCGAACTGTTGACGGAACCCTATTTCATTCCGCAAGACACGGGCGTCTTCACACAGCTTCAGTATTTCCAGGAAAACAAGGAGCGCCTGGGCATCATCGTCGACGAATACGGCGAGGTCCAGGGTCTCGTCACCCTGGAGGACATCATCGAGGAAATGATCGGCGACTTCACGACCTCGACGCCGGGCGCCGCCCGCAGCGATGCGATGGCGTGGAATGCCCAGGGCGAAGTGCTGCTGGAAGGCACGACGCCTCTGCGCGACATCAATAAAAAGCTGGGTCTCGACCTGCCTCTCGACGGCCCGAAGACCGTCAACGGCCTGCTGCTGGAACAGCTGCAGGAGATTCCGGAATTCCCCATCGCCCTCAAGATCGGCAACTGTGTGATCGAAGTCGTGCAGGTGCAGAACCAGGCCATCAAGGTCGTGAAACTGTTGCGGCCGGTCGCGGTCAAACGCTGGCTGGCAGCCTGATCGGGCCGCGCCGGCCGAGCGCCGCCGGCCACGATCCGGCGGTAAGCCCTTGTTCTTGCACGAGGATTAACGATGTTATTCACTCGACACTGCGAGCCGGTTACATGCCATTTCATCCACGTGGTATGCACGCATCTTTCCGTACGACAAAGTCTTGACCGATTTGATGCCTACGGGCATCATCGAGACCATCCGCCGGGGCCCTTCATCCTGCCCGGCTTCCTGTCGTCCTTCCGACCCTAACCATATGGCAGCAGTCCTCCCCAACACCACCCCCGGCACGGCGTTGCCCGGGCTGGCGCGTGCCCTGGTGCAGGCCGGACGGCTGACCTTGCCTCAAGCGGACACCTTGCAAAAGAAGGCGTCCGCCGACAAGGCCGGTTTCATCGACACCTTGCTCGGCAGCAGTTCCATCGATGCAAAGTCCCTGGCAGTCTTCTGCGCCGAGACCTTCGGCTATCCCCTGCTCGACCTCGGCACGTTCAGCCACGACGCCCTGCCCGTCAACGCGATCGACCCGAAACTGATGCAGGCCCAGCGCGTCGTCGCGCTGGCACGCAGGGGCAACAAATTGTCGGTGGCGCTGTCCGACCCGACGAATACGCAGGCGCTCGACCAGATCAAGTTCCAGAGCGAATCGACGGTCGAGCCGGTGATCGTCGCGCACGACACGCTGCTGGCGCTGCTGGCGACCATCGCCAAGAGCGCCGAACAGGACTTGAGCGAGCTGGCCGGCGAGGAAGGCGACATCGAGTTCGCCGAGGACGAACCGCAGGCCCAGGCGGCGGAAGCGGCTGCGGCCGCCGCGGAGGTCGAGGACGCGCCGATCGTGCGCTTCCTCAACAAGGTGCTGATGGATGCGATCACGCTCGGCGCATCGGACATCCACTTCGAGCCTTACGAAAAGCAGTACCGCATCCGCCTGCGCGTGGACGGCGTGCTGCGCGACCATCTCGCACCGCCGCTGTCGATCCGCGACAAACTCGTCTCGCGCATCAAGGTGCTGGCCAAGCTCGACATCTCGGAAAAGCGCGTGCCGCAGGACGGCCGCATGCGTCTCGTGCTGTCGCCCACGAAGACGATCGATTTCCGCGTCAGCACCTTGCCGACGCTGTTCGGCGAAAAGACGGTCATGCGTATCCTCGACGCGACGCAGGCCCAGATGGGCATCGACTCGCTCGGCTACGACCCCGACCAGAAAGCCCTGCTGATCGACGCCATCACGCGCCCGTACGGCATGGTGCTCGTGACGGGCCCGACAGGCTCCGGTAAAACCGTGTCGCTGTACAGCTGCCTGAACCTGTTGAACAAGCCGGGGATCAATATCTCCACGGCGGAAGATCCGGCCGAGATCAACCTGCCGGGCGTGAACCAGGTCAACGTCAACGAAAAGGCGGGCCTCACCTTCCCCGTCGCGCTGAAAGCCTTCCTGCGCCAGGATCCGGACATCATCATGGTCGGCGAGATCCGCGACCTGGAAACGGCCGACATCGCCATCAAGGCGGCGCAGACGGGCCACATGGTGTTTTCCACCCTGCACACGAACGATGCGCCGTCGACCCTGACGCGCCTGATGAACATGGGCGTGGCGCCGTTCAACATCGCATCGTCCGTCATCCTGATCACGGCCCAGCGCCTCGCGCGCCGCCTGTGCACGTGCAAGCAGCCGCTCGATATCGGCCGCGACACGCTGAAGGCCGCGGGCTTTCGCGACACCGACTTCGACGGCGACTGGAAACCCTACGGCCCCGTCGGCTGCGAGCGCTGCCTGGGTTCCGGCTACAAGGGCCGCGTGGGCGTCTACCAGATCATGCCGATTACGCCCGCGATCGAGGCGCTGATCCTCGCGCACGGCAACGCCATGCAGATCGCCGCCCAGGCCGAGGCCGAGGGCGTGAACTCGCTGCGCCGCTCCGGCCTGCTGAAAGTGAAACAAGGCCTCACCAGTCTCGAAGAAGTGCTCGGCTGCACGAACGAATAAGGACCCACCATGGCAACGACATCCGCCCCGGCACGCCGCGCGCCCAGCGCGCAGGTCAAGGAACACATCTTCGCCTGGGAAGGCAAGGACAAGACCGGCAAGACCGTGCGCGGCGAAATGCGCGCCGGTGGCGAGACCATCGTGAACGTGACCCTGCGCCGCCAGGGCATCATGGTCACCAAGGTCAAGAAGAAGGTGTACCGCAGCGGCAAGAAGATCCAGGACAAGGACCTCACGCTGTTCACGCGCCAGCTGGCCACGATGATGAAGGCCGGCGTGCCGTTGCTGCAATCGTTCGACATCGTCGGCAAGGGCCATGCGAATCCGTCGATGTCCAAGCTGATCATGGACCTGCGCGCCGACATCGAAACGGGCACGAGCCTGAACAACGCGTTCCGCAAATACCCGCTGTACTTCGACCCGCTGTTCTGCAACCTCGTCGGCGCCGGCGAGCAGGCCGGTATCCTCGAAGACTTGCTGACCCGCCTGGCGATCTACAAGGAAAAGACGCTGGCACTGAAGAGCAAGATCAAGGGTGCGCTGATGTACCCGTGCGCGATCATCGCCATCGCCTTCATCGTCACGGCCGTGATCATGATCTGGGTGGTGCCCGCGTTCAAATCCGTGTTCTCCAGCTTCGGCGCGAACCTGCCTGCGCCGACGCTGATCGTGATGGGCATCTCCGATTTCGTCGTGCAATGGTGGTACATCATCTTCGGCTCGATCTTCGGCGCCTTGTACTTCTTCTTCCAGTCCTGGCGCCGGTCGCTGAAGATGCAGCAGTTCATGGACCGCGTGCTGTTGCGCATTCCCGTGTTCGGCGCAGTGATCCGCAAGGCGACGATCGCCCGCTGGACCCGCACGCTGTCGACGATGTTCGCGGCCGGCGTGCCGCTTGTGGAAGCGCTGGATTCGGTGGGCGGCGCGTCCGGCAACAACGTCTACCTGGAAGCGACCAAGAAGATCCAGACCGAAGTCAGCACGGGCACGAGCCTGACCGTCGCAATGCAGAACGTCAATGTCTTCCCAAACATGGTCACGCAAATGGTCGCCATCGGCGAGGAATCCGGCGCGCTGGACGGCATGCTGGGCAAGGTGGCCGACTTCTACGAGGAAGAAGTGGACGAGGCCGTGAAGGCACTGTCGTCGCTGATGGAGCCCATGATCATGGTCGTGCTGGGCGTGCTGATCGGCGGTCTCGTGATTGCCATGTATCTGCCGATCTTCAAGCTGGGGTCGGTGGTCTGATCGCCGTGCCGCCGAGCGTCGTGCGCCGCAGGCGGATCCGCGTACGCAGGGTCCGGATGACGGCCACGACGTCCCAGGTCGCGGCCCAGCGCAGTGCCCGGTCCGTGGCCGGGCCAAAGAGCCGCGCCGCCGCCGGCTGACTGTGATCTTCCTAACGCACCATGCATGAGCGCGGATGTGTGCGCTACCGCACCGTCCAGCCCAGCAACGGCTGGTATGTTGTTGATTAATCTTCAACACTCACGGTTTGCCCATGGCCTCTTGCCCCGATTGCGGTTCCTCCTACGTACGCCGGATCGCGCGTACGCCCCTCATGCGTATCCTGTGGAGCAGCGAGCACATCCTGTGCAGCGATTGCGGTGTACGCTCCCTGGTGTTCCCCAAACTCAGGAAGTTCGCCAGGAAACCCGGCCGTCCGGGCCGCCAGCCGCGCGTCGAGCCGAAGAGCGCGTTTCACTCCTGAACGCGATCGAATCCCGCCAGCGCCGCGAATTGCCCCACCGCGAAGTCGATGAACAGCCGCGTCCGCAGCGGCTGAAACTGCCGCGACGGATACAGCAGGGTTAAATCCTGCGGCCGCGCGGCCCACCCGTCCAGCACCCGCACCAGTTCCCCGCAGTCCAGCAGGTCCCGGACGAGCCAGTCCGGACACACACCGATTCCGCTGCCCATCACCAGCGCCTCCCGTATCGCCAACGCATTGTTCACGCGGAAGCGGCTCGACGTCGGTACGCGTGCCTTCTCGTCGCCGCGGAATAATTCCACCGTCTTGCCCGGCGTCCAGGCAAATCGCACGAAATCATGCGCCGACAAGTCGTCCGGTACGGCTGGCACGCCCCGCCGCGCGAGATACGCCGGTGCCGCCACCAGGAAGCGCGGCACGGTCGCCAGGTGCCGGCCGATCGCATCGGGCGGCAACGTGCCGCCCAGCCGGTACGCGACGTCGACGCCTTCCTCGACGAGGTCGACGAAGCGGTCGTTGAGAATCAGTTCGACGTCGATGGCGGGGTGGTCGGCCATGAAGCGCTGGACCATCGCGTTGATCCGGAACTGGCCCAGCGCCACCGGCGCATTGATGCGCAGCAGTCCCGCCGCCTGCCCCGTCATGCCCTGCACGTCGCCCACGGCCGTGTCGAACTGCTCGACGATGCGTTTGGCGTCGGCGTGAAAGCGCCGGCCCTGCTCCGTCGGCGCCAGGCCGCGCGTGCTGCGTTCGACCAGCCGCACGCGCAGCTGCCGCTCCAGCTGGGCCAGCCATTTGCTGACGGTGGGCTGCGTCGTGCCGAATTCGCGGGCGGCCGCGGACAGGCTGCCCAGTTCGAGGGTGCGCACGAAGACGCGCATCGCGTGGAGCGTATCCATCTATTCTGAATTGGAATGATTGACCTGCGATCCTACCATCTTCATCGCTGCTTCAGAATGACCTAACGTGGAGCCCTCATCAAGGAGCCCACCATGTCCAAACCGATCGCCGCACTCACCCTCTCCCTGCTGCTTGCCGCACATGACGCGCGGACACGCGAAAACTGGACCACGTCCTGGTACGCGGCCCCGCAACCCGCCTGGGACGCCACGTTCACGTTGCCGATGAACGTACCCGCCAGGCTCGACAACGCGACCCTGCGCGAGACCGTCCGCCTGAGCGCGGGCGGACAGCGCATCCGGCTCGTGTTCTCGAACCGCTACGGCCACGAACCCGTCAGGCTCGGCGCCGTGCGCGTCGGTCCGGCCGACGATCCGCATGCGGCCCGGGCGCTGACGTTTTCCGGGCAACCGGGCGCCGCCATCCTGCCGGGCGCCACGGTGACGAGCGATCCCCTCGCCCTCCCCGTGCGGCCGCTGTCCCGGCTGGGCGTGACGACGTGGCTGCCCGCGCCCACGCCCGTCGCGTCGTTCCACTGGGGCGCGCAGCAGACCGTGCACATCGACAGCACCCAGGTCGGCGGCCGGTTGTTCCTGAGCGCCGTCCTGGTCGAATCAGCGAAGCCAGCCCGCACCGTCGTCGCGCTCGGTGATTCGATCACGGACGGCAACGGCTCGACGCCCGATGCGGACCGCCGCTGGCCGGACGTCCTCGCGGAAAGGCTGGCACCGCACGGCATCGCCGTCGCCAATGCCGGTATCTCGGGCGGACGGCTGGCCCGCGACGGCATGGGCACGAGCGCCCTCGCCCGCCTGGAACAGGACGTATTGAGCCAGCCCGGCGTGTCGGACGTCATCGTGCTGCTCGGCATTAACGACATCGGCTGGCCCGGCAGTCCGTTCGCGCCGGGCGAGCGCCCCGCCACGCTGGAGGAACTCACGGCCGCGTACCGGCAACTGGTCGCGGCAAGCCACGTCCGGGGCGTGCGCGTGACGGCGGGGACATTGCCGCCGTTCGAAGACGCCCTCGCCGGCACGCCGTACGCTGGCCACTACAATCCCGACAAGGAAAACCTGCGCCGGCAATTCAATGACTGGATCCGCACGGCCGGCGTGTTCGATGCCGTCGTCGACTTCGACGCCGTCCTGCGCGACACCGCCCGGCCGCGCCGCCTGCGGGCCGGCTTCGATTCGGGCGATCATCTGCATCCGGGCGATGCGGGCTACCGTGCGATGGCCGAGGCGGTCGCGCAGTCGTCCGCATTGCACGGCTGGTAGACTGAGCATATGCCCAAGTCCAGGAAGAGCGCCGATTTCAGGATCGTCCGTGCCGCATTGCCGGGGGTGCAGGCCGTGGAAGCGCGCAGCGACCACGTCTTCGCGCGCCACAGCCATGACCAGTACGGCGTCGGCCTCATGCTGGCCGGCGGCCAGACGTCGAGCAGCGGGCGCGGCCAGGTCGAGGCGCTGGCCGGCGACATCATCACGGTGAATCCGGGCGAAGTGCACGACGGCGCCCCGCTCGGCGGTGCGCCCCGTGCGTGGCGCATGCTGTACCTGCCGCCGCATCTCGCCGGGGCCGTCGCGGCCGACCTGAGCGACGGCGCCCGCCGCGATTACACGTTTCACCAGCCGGTCGCCCACCATGTGGCGCTGGCCGACTGTTTCCGGCGGCTGTACGCGGCCGTCACGGGCGACGCGACCGACCTCCTGCGCGAACAACTGCTCCTCGAATTGCTGCGAGGCCTGCAGGGCGATGCGCCGCGCGTCGGCGCCACATCGGCGACGGCCGCGATCGCGCGGGCATGGGCGATGATCGACGATGCGCCGGCCGCCGCGCCCAGTCTCGCCGACCTGGCGGCCGTCAGTGGGCTCAGCCGGTTTCAGCTCGTGCGGCAGTTCGCGCGGGCGACGGGACTGACCCCGCACGCCTACCTGGTCCAGCGCCGCATCGACGCGGCCCGTGCCCTGCTGGCGCGCGGGTCGACACTGGCCGACGCGGCCGCCGCCAGCGGCTTCGCCGACCAGAGCCACATGACGCGTCACTTCATCCGCACCTATGGCATCACGCCCGGCGCGTACGCCTGCAATTTCGTTCAATACCGGCGCCAACACGACGACTAACCTGCGTTCCCGTGTCGATGACGAGGAGAACGCCATGTCGGATAAAACCCTGGGATATGTGTACCTGACGCTGGCCATGGTGCTCGTCGGCAGCACCGTCGTGGCCAGCAAGATCGCCGCCGCCGGCCTGCCGCCGTTCACGGCCACCGCGCTGCGCTTCGCGCTGGCGCTGCCCTGTTTTCTCGCGCTGCTGCGCGTCGCCGGCGAACGCCTGCCGCGGCCAGGCTGGCGCGATGGCATCCTTCTCGTCGTGCAGGGGCTGGCCGGGACGGCCGGGTACACGACCTTGTTGATGGCCGGGCTGCGCGCGACGTCGGCACTCGATGCGGGCGTCATCCTCGGCACCTTGCCCGTCGTGTCGGCCGTCGTTGCCGTGGTCGTGCTCGGCGAGCGGCCGCGGCCCGCGTTGATCGCGACCGTGCTGCTCGCGGCCATCGGCCTGTTCGTGCTGCAGCCGGCGGGCCGGAGCGCCGGATCGTCGACGGGCAATGCGCTCGTCTTCGGCGCCGTGCTGTGCGAAGCCCTGTTCATCCTGCTCAACAAGCGGGTACGCGTTGCGATCTCGCCGCTCGCCCTGTCGACGCTGATGAGCGCCATCGGCCTCGCCGCGTCGCTGCCGTTCGCGCTGGCCGAAGGCGTGTCGCCGGCGGCGGTGACGCCGGCCGCGCTGCTCGCCGTCGGCTACTACGCGCTCTTGCCGACGGTCGGCGGCTTCCTGCTGTGGTACGCGGGCACGGCCCGGGTCGGCGGGACGGAAGCGGCGCTGTTCACGGCGCTGGCGCCCGTGGCCGCGCTGCTGCTGGCGGCCCTCCTGCTGGACGAGCCGGTGGGACCGCGGCAACTGGCCGGCATCGCGTTCGTCCTCGCCGCGGTGGGCGTGGCGGCGCGGCCGCCGGCTTATCGGGCGCAGTCCTTGCCGCCCACGCCGTGATAGCCCTTGGCCTTCGCGTCCGCTTCCGTCATGTATTCGCCCTTCTTCGTCTTGCCGTAGTACTTGCTGCCTTCGCAGTGATAGACCTTGCTGGCGCTGTTCGCCCACACCTTGCCCGCGCCGCCGGCGGACGCCTCCTTCTTCGGCGCCGGCTTGCTGGCCGCGGGCGCGGCCGGCGCGCCCTTGTCCGGCGCCAGCGGGTTCGGCACGGTGGTCTGGGCGAATGCGGTGGCGGCCGTCAATGCGGCCAGAAGAAGGACGAGATGGCGTTTCATGGTGTCTCCAAGAGGCCGGGGCGAGCACCGGCATGCAACTTGCATTGTACGGGTTTAATCAGTTCGCCGGGAACTTAGCCAAAATCTGCGCAGTCTTATGCAGTATGAGCAAGCTTCTTTCCATTGGCGCCGCCGC
>CAMLMV010000057.1 GCA_946481275.1 uncultured Massilia sp. | reverse complement strand
GGAATTCAACGGCAAAGTTAACTATGGTTAGCTTTGCGTAAGTTTGGAGGAACGGAATGAATCGCCATCACTGAGCGGATCCATGCGCCGCGACGCGGGTTGGCGCGTTTCGATCAGGGGCCGGCGCCGGCAGCTGAGTCAGTGGTTCATGCTGGGCCTCGCAGTGGACAAGCCGGTCGGCATCGTCCTGCCCAGCCCGATCGCCGTCCGTGCCGGACTGTGCCGCCTTCCGCTGGACCTCGCCTGGCGTCATGTGATCGGTGCCGGCCTGCTGGGCGGCATCGGCTTCACCATGTCGATCTTCATCGCGAACCTGGCATCGGGGCTGCTGGGCTACACGTGGCTGAAGCTGCGCGGCGCGCCTCCGGCCTGTGCGAAATACACGGTCTGGGTCGGATAGGCGAATGCGATGCCTTCCTGCGCAAACCTGTCGAACAGGGCCACGTTGATCGCCTGCTGGATGTCCATGTACACGGCGTAGTCCGGGGTTTCCACGATATACACGGTCTCGAAATCGAGCGAGGACGCGCCATAGCTCTTGAAATGCGCGCGGTCGAAGCGCGCCTGCGGCTGGGCCGACACGACCTCGCGCAGGATCTCCGGGATCGCCAGCAACTGCCGCTTGTCGATCTCGTAGACCACGCCGATCGTGAACACGATGCGGCGCGTCTGCATCCGCTTGTAGTTGCGGATCCGGCTCTTGAGGAGGTCGCTGTTCGAGAACACCACCTGCTCCCCGCCCAGGCCGCGGATCCGCGTCGTCTTCAGCCCGACGTGTTCGACGGTGCCGGCGATGTCGTCCACGGTGATGAAGCCGCCCACGACGAACGGCTTGTCGAGCACGA
Organism: uncultured Massilia sp.; assembly: GCA_946481275.1. The sequence goes on along the minus strand of CAMLMV010000057.1, from coordinate 34,654 downwards.
TCGACAGCGACGAGAACAGGTCGCCGAGGATGTTCGGGATCGCGAGCGCCACGGCGATGCCGCCGATGCCCAGGCTGGCGACCAGGATCGTGATGTTGACGCCGAAGTTATCCAGGATCATCAGGATGATGACCAGCCACAGCAGCGTACGCGCCACGAATCCCAGTGCCGCCGTCGACGTGGTGCTGGCGACGTCCAGCGCGCTGCGCGCCTGCCGGTAATGGTGCAGCCAGTCGCGCCAGCACGGCGGCGCCGTTGCCCGGCAGGACCAGCCACTGGGCGCCCGCATACAGGCCCATCGCGAGCACGAACAGCGGGCTGGTCGCGCACAGCACCTTGATCGCCAGGTCGTTGCCGAGGATGACGTGGTTCATGCCGCCTTCGCCTCCTCCAGCGTCGGGACGCAGGCCGTTTCCACGGCGGCCAGGAAATCGTCGCCCCAGCGCGCGACGTCGTGCTCGGCGACGATCATCGCCATGCGCGCCGTGCGGTAGGCGCGCTCGTCCTCGCGCATGGTCAGCGCCTGGTGCAGCGCGCTGGTCATGGCGTGTCCGTCGTACGGATTGGTCAGCAGCGCGCCGTGCAGCTCGACCGCCGCCCCGGCGAATTCCGACAGGATCAGCACGCCGGTGCCGCCGCTGGCCTTCTTGGCCGCGACGAATTCCTTCGCCACCAGGTTCAACCCGTCGCGCAACGGCGTGATCCAGGCGACGTCGCACGCGACGTAATGGGCGATGACCTCCTCGAACGGCAGCGCGCGGTAGAAGTAGCGCACCGGCACCCAGTTCAAGGTCGAGAAGCGGCCGTTGATGCGCCCGACAGTGCGGTCGACCTCGACGCGCAGGCTCTCGTAGATCTCCATGCCCGGCGCGGCCGGCGTGATGATGTTCAGCAGCGTGACCTTGCCGATGTGTTCGGGGTGGGTTTCCAGCAGGCGCTCGAACGCCTCCAGTTTCTCGAGTGTGCCCTTGACGTAGTCGAGCCGTTCGATCGACACGATGCCGGCCGCGCCGCCGAGATAGTCGCGGATCGCCTCCGCCTGCGCCCGCACCTGCGGCGTCGCCACGATGCGCCCGATCAGCGCTGCGTCCGTGCCGACCGGGTGCGCGCCCAGGCTGACGCGGCGGCCGCCGGCCTCGATCGCGGTGGTCATGGTGTCGACGCCGAGCGCGCAGCCGTAGGTGAGGAAGCGCGGCGCGCAGGGCACGCTGCCGCATGAATCGACCGGCGCGAACGAACGCACGGCGTCGACGAAATTCTCGACGTAGCGCGGGATGTGGAAGCCGACGTAGTCGCACTGGAGCAGGCTGCCGATGATCTCGCGCCGCCTCGTCAGGATGTTGAACACGTCGCTCGACGGGAAGGCGGTGTGGTGGAAGAACGCGATGCGCAGGTCCGGGCGGAGCGGACGCAGGAACGCCGGCACCATCCACAGGTTGTAGTCGTGGACCCAGACGACGGCGTCCTGCGCCGCCTCGTGCGCGGTGCGTTCGGCGAACAGGCGGTTCACCTCGAGGAAGCGCTCCCAGTGCGCCTGGTTGAACTCGGCCTTGTCCGGGAACGAGAAGATGATGGGCCAGAACGCCTCCTTCGAGAATTTCTTGTAGAAGACGTCGACGTCGTCCGCGGTCAGCGCGATGCGCGCCGCCTGCAGTTGCGGGTAGCGCTCCGGATCGACCGCGACGTTCGGCTCGAACCCGTCCGGGTCGCGGCTGGGCTGCTGCGACCACGCGACCCAGGAACCGGCCCGTTCGCCGGCGAAGAAACGCAGCAGGGTCGGAATGATGCCATTCGGACTGCGCGGGCGGCGCCGCTGCGCCACGCCGTCCTCGACCACTTCGTCGAACGGCAGGCGGTGGTACACCATCACGAGTTCGGCCCGGCCCCGCGCCTGCTCCTCCCGCGCCGGCGCCGCACGGGCGACGGCGCCGTGATGCACGAGTCCCTCGATGATGCCGTCGCAGCCTTCGCCCGTCGCGATGTGGACGAGCGGACGCTTGCGCACGCGCTCCACCAGTTCCGGCTCGGCGCCGCCGACGACGATCCCGCGCAGCCCCGTCTCGAACATCGACAGGTCGTTGAGCGTGTCGCCGGCGACGACGATCGTGGCCGGATCGATATCGGCCGCCTGCGCGAGGCGCAGCACGGCCGCGCCCTTGCTCACGCCACGCGGCAGCACGTCGAGATAGCAGCCGGCCGACAGCAGCAGATCGCAGCCGATGCGGTCGACGGCTGCGCGCAGCCGGGGCGTGACGTCGCCCTCGCCCGCCAGGAAGGAACAGCGCCGTTCCTGCGGCACGCTCTGGCGCCGCAGGCCGGGAAAGCCGGCCAGCGCCTTCAGCACGGCCTGCGAGCCCGGCCAGCGCGCGGCGATCTCCTGCTGGACGTCGTCGACCGGGCGCAGGTCGCCGTGCACGGTCGTGGCGCCGACGTCCGCGATGATGTAGTCCGGCGCGGGAATCGTGGAGTCGCTGAGCAGCGGCAGGATCGATTCGAGGCCGCGTCCGGTCACGTAGACCAGGCGTACGCCGGCCGCGGCGGCCGCGAACAGGTCGCGGATGCGGCGCCGGCCTTCGACGCTGCCGGCCAGCAGCGTGCCGTCGAGATCCGTAGCGAGCACAAAATTGTCGGGCGACGGGCGCGCGGCCAGTCGGCGGGGATATACGAGAGTCATCGTCTTCGTCCTTTCTTGGCGATGCGGAAGGCGGCGCGGCACGGCCTGACGGCGTGCCGGCGCGGCACCGGGCGAACGCAATCGGCGGCGGCACGGCGCGTTTGCGTCGGCGGCGATTGCCAGAGTGATACGCGATCAGGTCGACGCCTGCCGCGTCGGAAGAAATGCGCGATTCCTTCAAAGAAGCTTACATGCTATCAATTTTTATGCATTTGCACAAATATATTATCAATAAAACATTCATTGAACGAATCAGCCGCGCCCCGCGAGCCGGTGTCTGGCCAACCATGCGCTCACCCGGTTGGCGTCGGCCGCACGGGAAAATTTTCCCTGCGCGTCGAGGAACACCATGACCGTCGGGCGCCCCGCGACAGTGGCGTGCAGGACCATGCAACGGCCGGCCTCGGCGATGTAACCCGTCTTCTGCAGCCGGATCTTCCAGCGCGGATTCGCCGTCAGCCGGTTCGTGTTGTGGTACTCGGTCTGCTGCCGGCCCTGGCGGATCGTGAAGTGCCGGTCCGTCGAATACCGCCGGATGAGCGCATGGCGTTCGGCGGCAACGACGAGGCGGGCCAGATCTTCCGGCGTGGAGACGTTGGCGCTCGACAGGCCGGTCGGCTCCACGTAATGCGTACGCCGCATGCCCAGCGCCCGCGCTTTCGCGTTCATGGCCGCGACAAATGCCTTCGTTCCTCCCGGGTAGTGCCGCCCGAGGGCCGACGCCGCGCGGTTCTCCGAGCTCATCAGTGCAATGTGCAGCATGGCCGAGCGCGACAGGCGCGTACCGACATGCAGCCGCGACGACGAGTATTTGAGACGGTCGACGTCCGCATCCGTCACGGTCAGCATCTCGGCCATGTTCTGCCGGGCCTCCAGCACGACCAGGGCCGTCATCAGCTTCGTCAGCGAAGCGATGGGCATCACGGCCTGCGCATTCTTCCCGTACAGCACTGCCTTCGTCTTCGGATCGAGGACGAGGACGGCGCTGGACTTGAGCGCCACCATCCTGGCCGCCCGCGCCCGCGGCGCCCGATGGCGCCTGTGCGGCCTGGCATGCCGGTGCGTATGTGCCGGTTTCGTCTTGACGACCTTGACGGTGCGCGCGTCGCGCGCCTGGACGTTGGATACCGGCGCTGACAGGAACGCCAGCGCCAGGATGAGAGATGTAAAAAATTTCATATCGCCGGATCGGCAACTGGGGGAACCCGGCAATGGTGGGCAAGCCGACTTAGCAAACCCTTAGCGTCAGGAAATTATACGGATTGTATCCATCTGCCCCGCTGGCCCGCAGCACGACGGTTGCCGGCAGCGCCATCAGTATGCCGCCTTACCGCTACGGCAGGGTGCGTGATTCACATGCGCCGCGGGCTAAGTATTTGCTAAGTGAGGCCCCCTATCCTTGCGGTCGAGACATACGATCTCGCCGGCCTGGCGGCACGCTCGGACGATCCGCACTTCCCGGCCGCGTGTGTATCGATCCATGAGCTGCTGCATAATGGTGGACAGGCACGCTGGCCGACCGCGCACATGGCCGCCGGCGCCCGGCCGGACGACCTGGCGCGGCTGGCGAGCGCGATGTTCGACAGCCCGGAGGTGCCTGGACGGAAAGTGGAACAATGAGAGTATTGCTGGTGGAAGACGATCCCATGATCGGCAGCGTCGTGCAGCATGCGCTGCGCGACGCCAGCTACGCGGCCGACTGGGTATGCGACGGCGAAGCCGCGCTGACGGCGCTGCTGGTGCATGAGTACGCGCTGGTCCTGCTGGACCTGAACCTGCCCCGCATGGACGGCATGGAGGTGCTCCGCCGGATTCGCGCGGCGCACAACGGCGTTCCCGTGCTGGTACTGACTGCGCGCGAGACGACGAAAGACCGCGTGGCCGGCCTCGACGGCGGCGCGGACGACTATCTCGTCAAGCCGTTCGCGATGAGCGAACTGCTGGCGCGCATGCGCGCGCTGAGCCGCCGCGCCGAGGGGACGGGCAGCACGGTGCTGGGCAACGGCATCGTCGAACTCGATCCCGCGACCCACGAGGCGCGCGCCGGCACGACGACCGTGCGCCTGACGGCGCGCGAATTCCCCCTGCTGCAGGCGCTGCTCGTACGGCCAGGCGCCATCCTCTCCCGCCTGGAACTCGAACACAGGGTCTACGGCTGGAACGAAGAGATCGAGAGCAACGCGATCGAGTTCCTGATCCATTCGATCCGCAAGAAGCTGGGCAGCGACATCATCAAGAACGTCCGGGGCGTCGGATGGATGGTCGCGAAGGGCCGTTGACGGCGTCGTTGCGCTTCAGGCTGTCGCTGTGGATCTCGGCGGCCATCCTGATCGGCGCCGCCGCCGCCGGCCTCTACTCCTACATGGCCGCCACCGCCGAGGCGCACCGCGGCCAGGACACGCAGCTGCGCCAGGTCGGCTACCTCATCAGCAGACTGGACGCCGTGCCGACATCGCCGATGGCGCGCGAAAAGGTGGGCGACGTCGATTTCGACGCCCGCCTGGTCGTGCGTTTCATCGACGCGCCCGGCACGCGCATTCCCGAACCGGAAAGACCCCCGCGTTTCGGCCCGTCCCTGCCCGACGGGTTGCAGACGGTTGCCATCGGCGACGAAACATGGCGCGTCTTCGTCCGCACCAACGCGAAAGGCGTACGCGTCGCCGTCGCGCAGCAGACGGCGGTCCGCGACGCCGCGGCCCGCTCGAGCGCCCTGCGCACCGTGATGCCCATCCTGTTCCTCGGTCCGGTCCTCATCCTGCTGGCGGCGCTGCTGGTGCGTACGATGTTCCTGCCCCTGCAAAGGCTGGCCGTACAGCTCGGCAAGCGCCGCGGCCACGACTTGCGCGAACTGGACCGGACGCCGCTCCCGTCCGAGGTGTGGCCTTTCGTCAGCGAGATCAACAAGCTGATTGCCCGCACCGCGCGCGCACTGGCGCTGCAGCGGCGCTTCATCGCGGACGCGGCGCATGAACTGCGTTCGCCGATGACGGCCATGTCGCTGCAGGCGGAACGCCTGGCGGCGACCGAGATGCCGTGCGAGGCGCGCGCCAGGCTCGATGCCCTGTCGGCAGGCCTGGCGCGCACGCGCATCCTGCTCGACCAGTTGCTTACGCTGGCACGCTCCCAGGAGGGCGGCGGCGAGCCGTTGACGCAGGTACCGTTGCAGAAGGCGATCCAGGACGCCTTCGAGGACCTCGTGCCGCTGGCGGAGGCCAAGGCGATCGATCTCGGGATGGTAGGCGATGCCGATGCGTCGGTTACCGGGCGCGCCATGGACATCCGGATCCTCGTCAAGAATCTCGTCGACAATTCGATTCGCTACACGCCGGAAGGCGGACGCATCGACATCGGCGTGACCGCCGCGAGCGACCGCGTCGTTCTCGACGTCGACGACACCGGACCGGGCATCGCCCCCGCCGAGCGCGAGCGCGTGTTCGATCCCTTCTACCGCGTGCTCGGCAGCGGTGAGATCGGGTCGGGCCTGGGGCTCGCGATCACGGCGTCGATCGTCGACCGGATCGGCGCGACCATCTTCCTGCTGGACCGGCCGGACGGCCAGCCGGGACTGCGAGCCCGCGTCATCTTCCCCGCCGGTGTGCATGGCCAGGCAGGTCCTCGACTTACCAGTTCTTCACCATGATCGTCGCCGCGGCCGTCACCGGTGCGGGCCGCCAGCGCGCTCAACGTATCGAGGCGCGCTGTGTCTCGGCAAGCTCTCGCGACACCCAGTCAGCGACCGCCTCGATGAAGGCGCGCACTTGAGGCGGCATGAATGCGCGCTCGGGGTAAACCAGCGCGATCTGCATTTCGGTGCCGACGACGCCGGCGAGCACCTGCACGAGCGCGCCGCTCCATGGAAGCTGGCGTTCATCATTGGCGGTACCGAGACGCGCAGATCGCCGCGCACGACGTCGTCACTCATGCGTACGCTCTGCTCGGCGAGTCGTACGGCCTCGAGCGCGATGCTGGCCTGCCGGTAGAACACCTCGCCGACATCGGTGAGGACAAGGCTGCGCGTCGTACGACGGAGGAGACGCGCGCCCAGCCGCTCCTCAAGGCGAGCGAGACGACGGCTCACCGTCGCGCGCGGCACGCCCAGCTCGGCAGCGGCACGTGAGAGGGATTTGGCGTCGACCGTCCTGGTGAAGGCGACGAGTTCGGATGTTTCGACGGGTTCGCTCATATGGATCAAATCTTGGCAGATGATGTCAACTTTTGCAGCATTGCTTCAAATACCGATCCGGCTCAAGATCCAGCCCACGATAAACCGACAGAAGCGCTCCCGCCTCCGCGCTGGCGCCCTGGATCAAAACCGAAAGAGGTGCAAATGATATCGAACGAAAAAAAACTGATTGCCGTGTTCGGCGCAACGGGAAACCAGGGCGGCGGCGTGGTGCGCGCCCTGAAGTCCGGCAGCCAGTTCAAGGTGCGCGCGCTCTCGGCTCGGGACAATTTCCGGCTCGGCACGGCTTCTTCGGCTTGAACCAGACCTGACTTGCGGGCGGCGCTGCTGCCGGAAGCGCAGCGCAATGGGAATCCGCTGGAGCTGACGCGGATGGTGGATGGGACGCGGGTGACCGCGCAGTAAGCGCGGCCGGGCAATGGCCAAGACTAGCGGCCCGATCGAAGCGGCTGATTCCCGTCGGTGCTGAATAACGATTCCGGACGATCGCGAGCGTTTATTCGGTGCCCGGTCCGGCATCGAAACATCAAAAACGATTCAATGCGCGTTTTTATCGGTGCTGGCTGAAGAAAACTCCGAACCCGATTCAGGCAATACTTTCGTCAATTCCGCTTCGACCATGCGCGCGAAATACTCCGCGCCTTTGTGCCCCAAATGGGTACGGTCGAATGCGGTTTTAGGCATGGACGGCCGCTGGACGTTTTCCGGCGTGCCGGGGCCGTAGCCGGGCGCCCCCGGCAGTACGGCCGGGCCGACCCAGCCCGCGGGACGCGGCTCGACGGCGAGTGTGTCCGCCTCGTCCTGCCCCATCGCCTGGACGGCCGCGACACTGTCGGCGTTCAAGTCGAGCGCGGGCACGTGTTCATGGCGCGCCACCTTCAGCACGGCGTCCGCCCACGGACGCAGATTGTTGTCGAGTTTCCCGGCGACGAACGTGCGGCGCGTCAGCGGCGTCACCAGGACGGGCACGCCGCCCAGCGCCTTGACTTCGCGTGCATAGCGCGCCATGTTTGCCGGAAATTCCGTGGCCAGGTCCGTGCTGTGCCCGGGCTTGCCCGGCTGATCGTTGTGCCCGAACTGTATCAGGACGTACGTCGCCCGATAGGCGGCCCCGCCACGCAGCAAACCTTCGACTTCATTCCAGCGCCCTTCCTTGCGAAAACTGGCCGAACTGCGGCCTGCGCTGGCCAGGTTGAGGCAAGTATCGGCGACGATCACCCGCTCGCAGAACGCGTTGCCGTAGCCGCTCCGTTTCGCCATGGTCGAATCGCCGACGAGGATAAAGCGCACGGGCTTCGCCTCACCTGCATGCGCGCAGGCTCCCAGGATGGACAGGCTGAACACCAGTCCCTTCGCAAATGTAGTACGCATGCTGCTCCCTTCTTATCATTGGTCTACGTCGATGTCGACGGTGTCCGCGGCGAGTCCTTCCGCTTCGGCGTGTACGGTGATGCGGCCCGCCCTGCCCGGCTGTGCGCGCAGGATCGCCAGCACAAGACCGTTGAAAGCGCGACGTTCGCCGGCCTGGAATGGCGCCATGCCGGTCTGGTCGCCGTTGTCGGCCGCCACGATCGCGCCGGGCCCTTCGACGGGGAAACGGACGCGGTTGCCGGCACGGGGCGCAGTCACGCCGCGCGCGTCGGCGATCCGCACCGTGACGAATGCGAGATCGTCACGCCCGGCGCGGATGTGCGCACGGTCCGCGCTGGCCGCCAGCCGCGCGGGCGGTCCGGCCGTGCGCACGACATCGCGCGCCCACTCCTTCTTGTCCTTGTAGACAACCACGGCGACTTCGCCAGGCTCGTATATCACGTGGTCCCAACGGAACCGGTATTCGTACGGGGAGCGCTTGGTCGCCTTCGCGATCCGGCCTTGCGGCTTGCCGTTGACGAACAGCTCGGCCTCGTCGCCGGACGAGAACACGTGGACCGGCGTCACCTGTCCAATGCGCTCCGGCCAGGTCCAATGCGGCAGGATATGCGCCATCTTCAGCGCAGGCCGCCAGCGCGACTGGTACAGGTAGAAGCGGTCCTTGCGGAAGCCGGCCAGGTCGACGATGCCGAAGTACGCGCTGCGCGCCTCCTTGAACGGCGTGGGCTCGCCCAGGTAGTCCCAGCCCGTCCAGACGAATTCTCCGGCGACCCACGGATTTTGATCGTCGACGGCAAACTGGTGGTCCGGCGCGACGCCGGGGTCGGTCGCGAACAATTCGTAGGCGCTGACGTGGTGACGCGTGTCGTCGCCGCCGATGCCGGGCCGGATCATATGGCCGAAGTAGCCGCCGGAACGGGGAACATGTATTCGCCGCGGCTGCTCAGCCAACCACCGACGAATTTGCCGTTCAACCAGACAGTCGCGTACGACATGGCACCGTCGACGTCGAGGAACACGGACTTGCCGCGAGCGGCCGCCGGCAAGTCGAACGACTTGCGATACCAGACGGGGCCCCAGCTTTTCAGCCGTCCGATATTGCTGTAGGGGCCGTCCCGCAGGAACGGGCCTTCGATCGCCCAGTCGTGCGGCAGGTCGACCCTGCGCCAGCCGCCGTCGTCGAAATCGGGACGGACGAAAGAGATCCCGGCGCCGGGATAGCCGTCGGGCCGGGCGTGGTGCTTGCCGGGATCCTTGATGAACTGGTTCGCCGCGGGCAGGATCCAGTCCTTCAGCCCGCCCTTGCCCACTTTCACGTCCGGCCCGCGCGGCGTCCATTCCTCCGGCTGGCCTTCCGTCCATGCCGCGCCGTTGCGCACTTCATAGGCAAGGGCGGTGCCGGCATCGGCGGGGTCGCCCTCGTGGAAGCGCCAGCCCGCGTCGAACGGCAGGCGTTCCCGTGGCGCCGTGGCCGACTGGTAGGCATCGGGCAGGCGCACCTGGGCGGCCGCTTCCGACACGCAGTTGGAGACGAGCAGCATCGTGGCCAGCAGCGCGGCAGGCCGCGAACTGCAGGGGACTGGATGGCGCGGAAACAGAGGAATATCGGTCATTCGGCTAGGCATTCCATGAGGCAAGCCCAGAATACACTAATACATTAGGGGTCGATCTATACGTTTTCTCAGGTTTCGTATATCGCTTTACTCGAGGTCAGCCACGCATCAGGCTCGGCTGGCGCGGATCGTACGTCCAGCCGGGCACGAGGTGGCGCATCGCCACGGCGTCGTCGCGCGCGCCGCCCGCCACCTGCTTGTACAACGCATGGGCGGCCTCGATCTGTCCCATGTCCGGCTCGACGCCGAGCCCCGGACGGTCCGGCACGGCGACCTGGCCACCCACGATGCACAACGGCTCCTTCGTCAGGCGCTCGCGGCCCTCCTGCCAGATCCAGTGCGTGTCGATCGCCGTAATGGCACCCGGCGCGGCCGCGGCGCAGTGCGTGAACATTGCGAGCGACACGTCGAAGTGGTTGTTCGAGTGCGAGCCCCACGTCAGGCCCCAGTCGTGGCACAGCTGCGCCAGGCGCACGGAGCCCTGCATGGTCCAGAAGTGCGGATCGGCGAGCGGGATGTCGACGGCGCCCAGCAGGTGCGAGTGGGCCATCTGGCGCCAGTCCGTCGCGACCATGTTCGTCGCCGTGCGGATGCCGGTGGCGCGCTTGAATTCGGCCATGATCTCGCGTCCGGAGTAACCGTCCTCCGGTCCGCACGGGTCTTCCGCGTAGGCCAGCACGTGGCCCTGGCCCTTGCACGCGGCGACGGCCTGGGCCAGCGACCAGGCGCCATTCGGATCGACGGTGACATTGGCGTCCGGATATCGATGCTTGATGGTGGCGGCTGCCTCTACCTCCAGCGCCGGCGTCATGACACCTCCCTTCAGCTTGAAATCGCGGAAGCCGTAGCGATCGACGGCGGCGTCGGCGAGGTCGCCGATGGCCTGCGGGGTCAGCGCCTCGCGGTCGCGCAACCCATACCAGCCGTCGGCCCGCACGCCGCGGCCGTACGGCAAGTCGGTCCGCGCGGCATCGCCGACGTAGAACAGATAGGCGAGCATCGCCACGCTGTCGCGCTGGCGGCCGTTGCCGAGGAGTTCGCAAACGGGCACGCCCAGGTGCTGGCCGAACAAATCGAGCAGCGCCGCCTCGATGGCCGTGATGACGTTTTCCAGCCGCAGGTTGATTTCGTGCGGCTGCCGGAGCACCGCCTCTTCGGCCGCATTGCTCACGTGGTGCCGCGGCGCGCCGCACGCGGCGCGCACGGCATTCAGCGTGCGCTGCCAGCGTGCGAGCTCCGTGCCGACGACGAGCGGAATGACGCGCTCCAGCACATTCAGGATGCCCACTCCGCCGGGCACTTCGCCGACGCCTACGTGGCCGGCGTTGTCGGTCAACAGGACCAGGTTGCGCGTGAAAAACGGCGCGTGCGCACCGCAGAGATTGAGCAGCATGCTGTCGCGTCCGGCGACGGGAATCGCCTGCATCGAGGTGATAACGGGCGTGCTGGAGGTCGTCAAGAATGTCATGTTCGTAGGCTCGTCATTCGGGAAGAAGTTGGGAGGCGCGTAATAACGCACTAAAACATTAGTGAGGCGCAGAGCTCCGCATGCTACCCGAGATGTCCTGATATTGCACTAATATTTTACGATAACGCCAACAGCGACGGGACAATGCCCGCCTACCCGCCTGGCGCTACGAAAGGAGGCAGTCCGGATGCTCGGCGCGGATGGCGTCCAGCTGCGCCAGTGTGCCGGACAGGTGCTTGCGGACGTGGCGCTGCGCCCCCTTGGGGTCGCCGGCCGCGATGGCCGCCACGATGCTCGCGTGATCGACGAGCACGGTGGCCGCCTCGTCCTGGATCGACAGGCGAAGCCCGCGCAGCCGGTCCAGCTGGCCGCTCTGCCGGCGCATCCAGTGCCACAGGGTTTCGGCCTGGGCTGCGACGAACATCTGGCGATGGAAGGCCTGGTCGACCTGCGCGAACGTCGCGAAGTCGCGGTGAGACAACGCCAGCGCCTGCTGGGACACGATATTTTCCAGCGTGGTGGCCAGCTGCGGGCCGGACTCCCGTGCCAGCATGTGGACGATTTCGAGCTCCAGCGACAACCTCAGGAAGTGGGCCTGCCGCGCCGATTCGACGTCGATCGCCCGCACGGCCGTGGTTTGTTTCGGAACGATGTCGACCAGGCCCTCCTCACCCAGCCGCGTCAGCGCGTCGCGGATGGGCGTCGACGACAGCTCGAAATACGCGGCCAGTTCGTCGCGCTGCAGTTGCACGCCGGGCTTCAGGTCGAGGGAAATGATGCGTTCACGCAAATGGTCGAAGACCTGCGCCGACGCATTGCGCATGCGGTCCAACCGAAAGCTGCCCGGCACGAATAATTTAGTCATCGACGTCCGAGCTCCGCATGTCCGGGCAGGTAGTCGGGATAACGTTCGCGCAGGCTCATCAATTGCGACAGGGTGCCGCTCAGGTGCTTGCGCACACTCGCCTCCGCCAGCTCCGGATCGCCCTGCGCGATCGCCGCCGCGATGTCCGCATGTTCCTGCACGATGGATTCGGTCTTGCCGCTTTCCAGCAGGTGCAGGCGGCGAAGGCGGTCCATATTGCCGCTCTTGCCGCGCATCAGGCGCCACAACTGTTCAGCGCGCGCGGCAACGTACATGCGCTCGTGGAAGGCCTGGTCGGCCTGGGCGAACGCATCCAGGTCCCCACGCTCCATGCAGGTACGCTGCTGCTGCACGAAGCCTTGCAAATCGTGCACGAGGGCGTCGTCGCGGCTCTGGGCCAGCGTGCGCGCGATTTCCAGCTCGAGGGTCAGGCGCAGGAAGTGGGCATTGCGGGCCGACTCGAGGTCGACGGCGCGCACGCGCGTGCCGTGCTGCGGAAAGATATCGACCAGCTCGTCTTCCTCGAGCTTCAGCAGCGCGTCCCGGACCGGCGTCACGGACACGCCGAAGTAGTGGGCCAGTTCGGCCCGGTCCAGGTCCATGCCGGGCTTGAACTTCAGCCTGACGATCGCCGCGCGCAGGTAATCGTAGATTTGCTGCGCCGCGCCTTGCGACTTGTCCAGCGCGAAGGCGCCGGCGAGCACGGAGATATTCATGGCAATCCAGAGGCGATGGTGGACAACGGGCAAAACTGCAAGACGTGAAACTTTAGTATCTTATTGCAATCTTACCACACTGCTCCCTGCGCTCGCCCGTCATGGCACGAACAACCCCGCGATCGGTCCAGCCAGTCACCTGGATTGGTCTTCTCGCTTTCGCTCCAAGAGGGTGCCATAAAGCACCGGGGCGCCGTCGAGCACGACGTCTATCCGGTCCAGCACGACGCCGGGATCCAGGGCGTAGACCCGAACCATGTGGCGACCTGGCGCCAACCTGGATACATCAACCGTTCGTACCGCAGTATTGGACAGGACGTTCAGCTTCCACTCGTCACTGCGCCCGCTGGTGCCGAAATCGGCCACGGCAACGGGTCCGTCGTCCAGGCGGTATGCCAGGCGCACGCGGCCGTCGCCGGTCAGCGGGTGCTCGGGCAGGGCCACGAAGCGCACCGTGGCCCCGCCGTCGGTCGTGGTGTCGAACGCATACGTCAGCGGCTGGACCTTGCCCAACTCCCCGGGTTCGCGCGGACGCAGGTCCAGGCGCGCACGCAGGCCGCGCCCGCTGCTGCCGAGTCCCGGCTGCAGCTCCCAGTCGGGGTTGGCCGCGGCGCTGCCTGCGGCGATGCCGACGATGTGCGCATGCTCTCCCGGCACACCGGGCGCACGCGGCGGAGCCAGGTGCAGGTTCACGCGCAGGTCCTGCCCGCCGCACCGCAGCGTGATTGCCGGTTTGTCCGATCCGTCGTAGCTGATGCCGATGCGCTGCTCGAACCCGTTGCCGGCGTCGAGCGTGCCGGACCCCACCGCCGTCGTCACGCCGCGCGTGTCGTCCCCCACGCGCCAGTCGGCGGCCCGGCCGCCATGCGCGGCCAGCGTAATGGCCAGCGTCGCCGGTTCGCCCTTGACGAATACCAGGCGATCGGCGTCCGCGGAATACGGGAACGGGTAGACGATGCCGCACCCGCTGCCGCGGTCCACTGCATAGGACGGCCACGCGGGTTCCGCAAACACGGGCAGGCGGCGCGGCGCCATGTCCATGATGTTGCGCCATTTGCCACCGGCGAGGGCGTTGTACGCGGCCGTATCGGCCACCAGCCGTGCGTGCGCCTCGCGTGCTTCGTCCACGAGGTGCGGCGCGGACGGCCGGCCCTGGCGCGCGGCCTCGGCCGCGAGGTCGAGCTTCAGGATGCGGGCATTCAGGTTCGCGGCCGCACGCACGGGATACGACACCAGTTCGACATAGGCGGCGCGCCGTTCTGACGGAATGCGCTGCGCCAACGCATCGGACTCTGCCACCAGCGCCGAATAGCGCTCCAGGCGCCGCACGCCCTCCTCGCCGCCGGACGCCATATAGGCTGTACGGCGGTTCGGCGTGATGGGCTCGACCTGGCCGAAACCCATGAATTCGGGACGGCGCTCCCAGGCCAGGTCGTAATAGCCGCGCAGGATTTGCGCCGCCTCCGCTCCCGCTTCGGGACCGAACTGCACGGTACTCCACGCTGCCAGGTGTCGCTGCGGATCCTGGTCCAGCTGGCGCGCATCGAAAGCACTGTCGAGGAAGTACTGGACGAGATATTCCGCCGGCTTGATGTCACCAACATTCACCACCCACAGCTTGCGCGCGCCCGTTGTCCAGGCGCGCTGCAACTGGTCGCGAATCAGGGCCGGATGCGTCGTTCCCAGCCACAGGTAGTCGTGGGGACGGCCCCAGTACGAGATGTGGTAATAGATGCCCGCCCCGCCCGCCCGGCGGCGCTCGTCCGCGTTGCTCAGCTGGTGCAGGTAGCCGTAGTTATCGTCCGGCCAGACGAGCGTGACGTCATCCGGCACCTTCAGCCCGGCCTTGTAGACGTCCAGCACTTCCTTGTACAAGGTCAGCGCCTGCGGCACGCTTGCGGCCGGGCGTCCGAGACTGGCGGTCAGAATGTCGCGCTGCAGCCGAATGGCGTCCTGTGTCCCTTCGCGCGCCTGCGCCAGCGTGGCGGCGCCCTCCATCGCCGAATCGTGCACGCCGCGCAGACCCACGGAATACATGTTTTCCCCGTCTTTCACGTCGACCACCCGCCGGCGCCAATAGTCCGCCATCGCGGCGCGGTTGGTGAAAAAGTTGAACGGGCCGTTCTTGCGGCTGTCCCATTCGCGCACGTTATTGCGCATCATGGGTTCGGCATGCGAGGTCCCGACGACGATGGCGTAGTCGGCCGCCGTGCGGGCATTCCCCTCGATCTGGTAGAACGGCTTCGTCGAGTCGTGCATGGCTGGCCAGATCAGGTTGGCCTTGAGGCGCCACATCAGTTCGAAAATGCGGGCATACGTGGCCGGTCCGATATCCCCCGACGGGTCGCGCGTGGCCGCCCAGGGCTGCAGGCCCCAGTCCTCGTCGTTCAGGAAGATGCCGCGGTACTGGACCGAGGGCGCGGCCGACAACCGCATGGCGCCGTCGACTTCCGGACGCCCGTTACGGCGCGGCGCCACGTCGGCCCACCACTCCCAGGCCGAGACGCCCAGTTCGCGGCCCAGGTCCACCACACCATACACGGCGCCGCGCGGATCCGATCCGGCGACCAGCAGGATCCGCCGTCCGCCATCGTCGCGGATGGCCGCCCGTACATAGCGTTCCCACTGGCCCTGCAATGGCCGCAAGTCGACGCGGGCCTGCCGGGCCAGCTCTTGCACTACGGGCGACGCGGCGGTGCCGACGACGACGCACACCCGGCGGCATTCGGCCAGGTCGCTCGTCTCGGCCGCGTCGACGCCGGACACGGCATGAAGGTCGTGGCGCAACAGGCCCGCCGCCAGTTCCAGCGTCTTGCCGCCGCCATGCACGATGACGGGGGGATCGCCGGGCGCGGCCAGGAGGAAGGGTGCCGCGCCGGCGCAGGGCATGGCGAGACAGGCGAACAGGGCAAGGACCCGGATTGATATCGGCATGGTGGAGGACAGTGTGGAATTCACTATCGACGAAGTGAGCAACGTCTTGGATACTAAAATATTACGAGCCCGCACGGCAAGCGTTTAAGCGATCGGGACCTATCCCGAAATTCGCATGCCGGCGCATGAAAAACGTATAGGTCGGTCAACGAGCTGCGCGGCTATAACAACCTGACTTTCCCGACATCGCTGATCATTTCCTACATGAGCGACGTGGCGGCGGCCGTCAAGGAAGCCCCATACGTCATCTGGACGCGCATGAACTGCGTCAACAGCGACACTGTGAAGTCGCAAGAGGTTGTTTCGGCTGGTTGAGAGCCCGGACATCGGTGCCTTTCCGCCGATGCCTTGATGCGGGCGATGCCAGTTGTAATGATGGATCCAGTCGCGCAACATCTCGGCACGCTCGCTCGAGGTCTTGTACACGAAGCCGTAAGCCCATTCACGCAGCGCTGACTGGATGAAGCGCTCGGCCTTGCCGTTGGTCTGTGGCCGATAGGGCTTGGTAAAGCGGTGCTTCAGTTCCAGGCCTGCGCAAATCCGGCTGAAACTCTTTGCACGGAAAGGCGAGCCGTTATCGGTCAGCAGACGTTTAGGCCGGACGCCCAGCGAGCAGTAATACGCGTGCGCATTGGTCAGGAAGCGGCAGGCGCTTTCCTGCGACTCATCGGGTACAGTTCGGTGTAGGCGACACGCGCATGATCGTCGACTGCCATGAACAGCACTTCCCATTCGGCACCACGGCTGCGGTCGCGGCGATCGCCTGTAGCGCGATGCCCGGTCTTTTCAATGCGGCCCAGCTTCTTCGTGTCGATATGGATGAGATCGCCCGGATTGTCGTGCTCACAGCGCTGCACAGGCTCGGCCGGCTCCAGATCGGACAGACGCGCCAGGCCAGCGCGTCCCAACACCCGACTAACGGTGGCTTTCGATAGCGCCAGGTATTCGGCGATGCGTGCCTGAGTCATCCGCTTCTTGCGTAGTTCAACGATCGAGAGCGCCTTCGATTCGTCGATGGCACGTGGACTGCGATGGGGACGCGATGAACGATCGGTCAATCCAGCCTTGCCTTCAGCCAGAAACCGTCCGACCTACTTGCGCACAGTCGGCGCGCTGACGCCGTAGAGCTGCGCCACGTGGCTGGCCGGCAGGCGGCCCTTGATAACGTCTTCGACCATTTCGACTCGACGGATGAAGGTCAATCGGGCATTCTTATGGATGTTCATTCGGTTGGCTTCGTTGAGAACTGGGGGTTTGGCGATTTCCAGTTTCTCAAGTCCAATCCGAATGAACAACCTATTGAAACATCACAGCAGGCGAGCTTGTCGCGCCCTCTCGGCCCTGGCGCGCGCGGGATCCGCGCCCGCGGCCAGAGACTTCAGGAAAATAACCAAAGCTCAGCCTGTTCTCTTTGCCGCCCGGTTGCCTGAATTTCATACGCCAGAGTTTGCCGCCGGTCGGCATGGCTTCAAGGTACAGGCCGCCTCCATCAGCAAACTTGTAGGGCTTGTCTTTCGCCTTGGTGTTGCGCACATGCAGTTGGGTGAGGGACTGTACCTGTTTAGGCATTTTGGGGGCATCCTGTCCACTGAGGGGCTCGGTATGCCCCGAAAAACGCCCCCCAAAGCGGCAAGCCGTTCGGAGATATCGCTGGACAGTGAGGCAACAAAAAACCCGCCGTCTCTATGAGAACAGCGGGTTGTTTGATGTCCCTAAACATACCAGGACGATGTTCTGGCGGAGGCGGTGGGATTCGAACCCACGATACAGGTTTAAGCCCGTATGCTTCCTTAGCAGGGAAGTGCCTTCGGCCACTCGGCCACGCCTCCAGTCAGCTTCAACGTTTATGCGTCAGCGCTGAGTGCACGCATATTAATGGCCACACCCTTTTTGGTCAAGGAAGCACGGCCATTTTTTTGAAAAAAGTTAAGCTTGTTCCAGGTTAAACGCCTTGTGCAGGGCGCGCACGGCCAGCTCCATGTACTTCTCGTCGATAAGGACCGAGATCTTGATCTCCGACGTCGAGATCATCATGATGTTGATGCCCTCTTCCGACAGCGTGCGGAACATCTGCGAGGCGACGCCCACGTGGCTGCGCATGCCCACGCCCACGGCCGACACCTTCGAGACCTTGGCGTCGCCCAGGATCTTGGCGGCGCCGATCTCGGCCTTCACGCCTTCCAGGACGCCCATGGCGCGCTGGTAATCGTTGCGCGACACGGTGAACGTGAAGTCGGTCTTACCGTCGACCGACTGGTTCTGTATGATCATGTCGACCTCGATATTGGCCTCCGAGATCGGCCCGAGGATGTGGAAGGCGACGCCCGGCTTGTCGGGCACGCCCAGGACGGTGATTTTGGCTTCATCGCGGTGGAAGGCGATGCCCGAGATGACGGCTTGTTCCATGTTGCTTTCTTCCTCAAACGAAATCAGGGTACCCGAGTTGGCTTCTTCTTCAAGCGACATCAGGGGGTCGGTCAGCGACGACAGCACGCGCGTCGGCACGCGGTAGTTGCCGGCAAATTCCACGGAGCGGGTCTGCAGGACTTTCGAGCCCAGCGACGCCAGTTCCAGCATTTCTTCGAACGTGATCTTCGACAGGCGGCGCGCTTCGCTCACGACGCGCGGGTCGGTCGTGTAGACGCCGTCGACGTCCGTGTAGATCAGGCATTCGTCGGCCTTCAGCGCGGCCGCGATCGCGACGGCGGAGGTGTCCGAACCACCACGGCCCAGCGTGGAGATATTACCGTCCTCATCCATGCCCTGGAAGCCGGTGATGATGACGATCCTGCCGGCGTCCAGGTCGGCGCGCACGCGGGTGTCGTCGATCGACTGGATGCGGGCCTTCGTGAAGGCCGAGTCCGTCTTGATGCCCACCTGCCAGCCCGTGTACGACACGGCATCCTTGCCGCGCGCCAGCAGTGCCATGGCCAGCAGGCCGACGGACACCTGTTCGCCGGTCGATGCAATCATGTCCAGTTCACGCGGGTCCGGCTGCGACATAATCTCTTTCGCCAGGCCGATCAGACGGTTGGTTTCACCGGACATTGCCGAGGGGACGACAACGACTTGATGGCCGGCGTCGTGCCATTTGGCGACGCGGGCCGCGACGTTCTTGATGCGTTCCGTCGAACCCATCGACGTACCGCCATATTTGTGGACTATTAAGGCCATGACTGAAGGGATTTCCGCTTGTAAAAAATCAAATGAGCCTTTTACTCTACATGCTGCGGCGCGGAATCACAAGCCGTCAAGATGCGAAATCTATACCGAATAGGAATATGGTAATACGGAAAGGGTATTAACGCGGGATGGCTGCCGTCGCGCTTTCCCAACGCAGCGCGACGCGCCCTGGCCCCTCGGTCACGTGCCGGCAATCCATGCCGAGCCCTGCCGCAAACAGCAGGTCGAAGCCGGCATTCACGATGGGCAGGCGCCCCCGCTCCCAGGCCGGGATGCCACTCGCCTGGTAATGCATCTTGAGGCTGCGCGTGGGACGGTTGTGCGCCAGGCGCAGCCGTTCGCCGCCCTTGCGGAAATCGATCTCGAGTCCCTGCGCCCGCAGCCAGGCGGGATTGAACCCGTACTCGGCCGTATCGAAATGCAGCACGCCGCCATAATCGGGGAATGCGATGGATGCCTCGCCGTTCCAGCGGAACGCCAGTGCGTGCTTGTCGATGATGCCGGCGTCCTCGGGATCGCGCATCCCGGCAAGATCCGGCAGGCGCGGCACGAGGTACAAATGGTCGCGGTGGCGGCGCACGTCGACGTCCGGGTGTTCGACGAGCAATTGCGCGTCGTCGCGCGCGGACAGGATCTGCGCCACCATCTGCGCGAGCCATGCCGTCGACGGCATCGCGAGGCGGCGCACGGCGAACCAGTGGCGCAGCAGGTTGTCGATGCGGTCGCGGCTGAGACTACTGACGCGGACCAGGTCGAGCCCATCGCCGGCCAGGCAGGCCTGCAGATCGTGCTCGCCCAGCTCATCCAGCAGGCGCTGGGCCGAGCGCGTGTGGGCGCTGCTGCGCGCGATGCGTTGCTGGTAGCCGGGAAACGCCGCGGCCAGCGCGGGCATCACCTGGTGGCGCAGCGCGTTGCGGGCAAAGCGCGGATCGGTGTTGGATTCATCCTCGACCCACGTGATGCCCTGCTCGCGCGCGAACTGTTCGAGGTCGGCGCGCGCGACGCCCAGCAGCGGGCGCGCCATGGCCAGGCGTTCGTCGCCCAGCAGGCCGGGCGCGCGGTTGGCGGGATCCATGCCGGACAGGCCGACCGGACCGGAACCGCGCAGCAATTGCAGGAGCACTGTCTCGACCTGGTCGTCGAGGTGATGGGCCGTCAGCAGCACGCCGGCACCGTGGCCCCGGCACATCTCGCCCAGCGCCGCGTAGCGTTGCTTGCGCGCGGCGGCCTCGATGCCGCTCTTCCCTTTCGCGACGACGACGGCGCGCCAGTCGAACGGGATGCCCAACGCAGCGGCGGCGGCCGCGCAATGGTCACGCCATGCGTCGGCGTTCGGGCTCAGTCCATGGTGGACGTGGAAGGCGCAGACGTTCAGGCCCTGCGCGTGCGCGAGGTGCAGCAGCACCATCGAATCGAGGCCGCCGCTCAGGGCGACCGCGACGGGAGGCATGGCATCGGGAAGGTAATCTGCGCGCAGGGCCTCGACGGCCTGCGCGAACCGGGCGGCCATCGCGGCCGCGCCCTGCGTACGACGGCTCACTCTTCGCGCGGCGTCGTTTCCTTGAACTTGCCGTAGGCCAGCAGCTTGGCGTGGCGGGCGTCGAGCAGGTCCTTCGTCTTCATGCCCTGGAACTGGCGCAGCGTGTCGGCCAGCGCGCGCTTCAGCAGCTGGGCCATCTGGGCCGGATCGCGGTGGGCGCCGCCCAGCGGTTCGTTGACGATCTTGTCGATCAGGCCCATCGCCTTCAGGCGGTGCGCCGTCAGGCCGAGGGCGTCGGCCGCTTCCGCCGCACGCTCCGACGTCTTCCACAGGATCGACGCGCAGCCTTCCGGCGAGATCACGGAGTACGTTGCGTACTGCAGCATCAGCACGGCGTCGCCGACGGCGATTGCCAGCGCGCCGCCCGAACCGCCTTCGCCGATGATCGTGGCGATCAGCGGCACTTTCAGCTCGGCCATCACGTACAGGTTGTGGCCGATGGCTTCCGACTGGCCGCGCTCTTCCGCGTCGATGCCGGGGAATGCGCCCGGGGTGTCCACGAACGTGAAGATCGGCAGGTTGAATTTCTCGGCCAGCTTCATCAGGCGCATGGCCTTGCGATAGCCTTCCGGACGCGGCATGCCGAAGTTGCGCGCCGCGCGTTCCTTCGTGTCGCGGCCCTTCTGGTGGCCGATGACCATGCAGGACTGGCCGTTGAAGCGGGCCAGGCCGCCGATGATCGACTGGTCGTCGGCGAAGGTACGGTCGCCGTGCAGTTCATGAAAATCGGTGAAGATCGCGTTCACATAGTCCATCGTGTACGGACGCTGCGGATGGCGGGCGATCTGGGAAACCTGCCAGGGGGTCAGCTTGGCATAGATGTCTTTCGTCAGTTGCTGGCTCTTCTTGGCCAGGCGGTCGATTTCTTCCGAGATGTCGACGGCGGAATCGTCCTGCACGAAGCGCAGCTCTTCGATCTTCGAATCGAGCTCGGCAATCGGCTGCTCGAAACTGAGGAAAGTTGTTTTACTCATTGTACCTCCGGGTGTGTTCGTGGCCGCGGAAGATCATCCGCGCGGCGGCAAGGGCGTTATTCTATACCGGAACCGGGTCCAGGCTACGCCATAAATACCATGTGGCAACTGTCCGCCAGGGTTCCCAGTTCGCCGCGACTTCGCGCGCATCGCTGCGCGAGACCGGCTCGCCGGAGAAATAATTCTGGCTGATGCCCTGGATCAGGCCGGGATCGTCCAGGGGCAGGACGTTCGGTCTGAGCAGATTAAATATCAAAAACATCTCGGCTGTCCAGCGCGTGATGCCGCGGATCTGGACCAGCTCGGCGATCACGGCCTCGTCATCCATCTGCGACCATTGGTCGGCATGGACGCGCTTCGCCTTGAAGTGGTCGGCCAGGTCGAGGATGTATTCCGTCTTCCGTTTCGACAGGCCGCAGCCGGCCAGCTCTTCCGCGCCGGCCTTGATGACCTGCGACGGCGTCATCTTCGGGCACAGCGTGCGCAGCTTCGTCCAGGCGGCCTCGGCGGCCTTGACCGTCACCTGCTGGCCGACGATGGAGCGCGCCAGCGTGGTGAACGGGTCGGGATGGCCGCGCAGGTGCATGTCGCCGAATTGCGGGATCAGCTTGTTCATGATGCGGTCCCGACGCATGAGCTCGGCCTTCGCCTCCGCCCAGTACGGTGGGACGGAAGGCTGAACGTCCGGCGGCGCCGGGACGGCGCCCGCGAGGTCCTTGGAAAGTGCCATGCTCGTGCGCGGAGGGCCGGTCAGGCGCGACGCCAGTTGGTGCTGCCGTCCGGCTTGTCCTCGAGCACGACGCCCGCTGCGCTCAGCTCGGCACGGATCGCGTCGGACTCGGCGAAGTTGCGTGCCTTCTTGGCGGCGGCGCGGCGCGCGATCGCATCGGTGATCGCCGCTTCGTCCAGGCCGCCCTCGCCCGGCGTGCCGGCCTGCAGGAAGGCTTGCGGGCTGCGTTCGAGCAGGCCCAGCACGGCCGCCAGCGCCTTCAGCTGGCGCGCGGCCGCGAGGGATTTGCTCTTGTTGACTTCCGTGGCCAGGTCGAACAGTTCGGCCACCGCGAGCGGCGTATTGAAATCGTCGTCCATCGCGTCGCGAAAGCGCTGCGCGTGGGCTTCGTCCCAGTCGACGGCAAGCGGCTCGCTGCCGACGTCCACTTCCGACAAAGCCGTGTACAGGCGCGTCAGCGCGCCCTTCGCATCGTCGATATGGACGTCCGAGTAATTCAGTGGGCTGCGGTAATGGGCGCGCAGGATGAAGAAGCGGATGACCTCGGCATCGTATTTCTTGAGGACGTCGCGGATCGTGAAGAAATTGCCCAGCGACTTGGACATCTTCTCGTTGTCGACGCGCACGAAGCCGTTGTGGATCCAGTAGTTCGCCATCGGCGGCCCGAACGCGCCTTCCGACTGGGCGATCTCGTTCTCGTGGTGCGGGAACTGCAGGTCGGCGCCGCCGCCGTGGATGTCGAAGTGTTCGCCCAGCATGGCGCACGACATGGCCGAGCACTCGATGTGCCAGCCCGGACGTCCCTTGCCCCATTTCGAATCCCACTTCGCCTCGTCCGGCTCGGATTCCTTGGCGGCCTTCCACAGCACGAAGTCGAGCGGGTCGCGCTTGCCCGTGTTCACGTCCACGCGCTCGCCGGCGCGCAGGTCGTCCAGCGACTTGCCGGACAGCTTGCCGTAGCCCGGAAAATTACGCACGGCATAGTTCACGTCGCCGTCCTCGCCCTGGTAGGCGAGTTCCTTCGTTTCCAGCTTTTCGATAATCGACAGCATGTGCGGCACGTATTCGGTCGCCTTCGGCGCGAAATCGGGCGGCAGGATGCCTAAAGCAGCAGTGTCCTCGTCCATCGCCTTGATGAAACGGGTCGTGAGCGACGTCATCGTTTCATTGTTCTCGACGGCGCGCCTGATGATCTTGTCGTCGATGTCCGTGATGTTGCGGACATACTTGACGTCGTAGCCCGATGCCTTGAGCCAGCGGTAGATGACGTCGAACGCCATCATCATCCGGCCATGACCGACGTGGCAGTAATCGTAAACCGTCATCCCGCACACGTACATGTTGACCTTGCCGGACTGGAGGGGAACGAATACCTGCTTGTCACGCGCGAGCGTGTTGTAGATCTTGAGTTGGCTCATCGGATGTTTGCTAGAGGGTTGGAGCAGGACGGCGAATCTTGGGAACCTTGTTCTTTTTGATAGAATCGGCAGTCCGTCGCAAAGTATAGCATTGATAAAATCCCGACTGGCCGCATATGCCTTAGGTTTATTTTTCTGCAAAACCCTTGACAGCCCTTTGCGCTATATCCACCGAGAGGAAGCTACGATGCACGTCCTGAAATCGCCCGGCGCCGGCTTTACTGCCCGCTTGATAGCCGGCCTGGCCGGCCTGACCCTGTCCGCAGCCGCATTTGCCGCCGACCCGCAAGTCGCGCTGAAAACGTCGATGGGAGAGATTGTGCTGGAACTGAACCCGGAAAAAGCGCCCATCACCGTGGACAATTTCCTCAAGTACGTCAAAGCCGGCTTCTACAAGGGCACGATCTTCCACCGCGTGATCGACGGCTTCATGATCCAGGCCGGCGGCATGGATGCCCAATTCCATGGCCGCAAGACGAACAAACCGATCAAGAACGAGTCAAACAACGGCCTGTCGAACGAAAAGTATACGGTCGCCATGGCGCGCGAAGGGAATCCGGACTCGGCCACCTCGCAATTCTTCATCAACGTCGTCGACAATCCCGGACTCGATTATCCGAACATGCAGGGCTCCGGCTACACCGTATTCGGCAAGGTCGTGAAGGGCCAGGACGTCGTCGACAAGATCAAGGCCGTCGTCGTGGACGACATCCGCGGCCTCGAGAATGTGCCCGTCACGCCCGTCACGATCCAGTCCGCCACCCTCCTCAAGGGTGATAAGGCGGTAAAATAACGAACTCGCAACTCCAACGATAGGATAAAAACATGACCACCGTACTCATGACCACCAACAAGGGCAACATCAAGGTCGAACTGGACGCCGACAAGGCACCGAAGACCGTTGCCAACTTCCTGGACTACGTGAACAAGGGTCACTTCTCGAACACGATCTTCCATCGCGTGATCAAGGACTTCATGATCCAGGGCGGCGGTTTCGAGCCGGGCATGAAGCAGAAGCCGACCGAGCAGACCGTCGAGAACGAAGCCAAGAACGGCCTGAAGAACGACAAGTACACGATCGCCATGGCCCGCACGATGGCCCCGCACTCGGCATCGGCCCAGTTCTTCATCAATACCAAGAACAATGATTTCCTGAACTACCCGGGCCAGGACGGCTGGGGCTATGCCGTGTTCGGCAAGGTCGTCGAAGGCCAGGACGTCGTCGACCAGATCAACAACGTCAAGACGAGCCGCGCCGGCATGCACTCGGACGTGCCGAGCGAAGACGTCGTCATCGAAAAGATCGAAGTCGTCCAGTAATCTGAACAGGCAGGCATGACGCGCGGGCCCTGCTCCGGCGATTGATCCTGGCAGCACATGACCGCGCGCACGCTCGCACTCTTCATTTCCGACCTGCACCTGCAGGCATCCCACCCGCGTACGGCCGAAGCCTTCTTCCGCTTCCTGGCCGAACGCGCGGCGCATGCCGAGCGGCTCTACCTGCTCGGCGACATCTTCGAATACTGGGCCGGCGACGACGACCTCGACGACCCGTTCAACCGCAGCGTCGCTGCCGCGCTGCGCCGCGTGAGCGAGGGCGGCACGGCCGTCTACTGGCTCGGCGGCAACCGCGACTTCCTCGTCGGCACCGGCTTCGCCGACGCGGCCGGCCTCACCGTGCTGCCCGAACCGCACGTGGCGACCATCGGCGGCCGCCAGGTCGTACTCGTGCACGGCGACGCCCAGTGCACGGACGACGTCAAGTACATGGCCTTCCGCGCCCAGGTGCGCGATCCGGCGTGGCAGCGCCAGTTCCTCGCCATGCCGCTGGCCCAGCGCAAGGCGATCATCGCCGGCCTGCGCGAAGGCAGCCGCGCGGCGCACGGCGAAAAATCGTACGAGATCATGGACGTCACCCCGGCCGCCGTCGCCGCGCTGCATGCGGACACCGGCACCGACGTCATCATCCACGGCCACACCCACCGCCCCGCCCTGCACGAGGCCGACGGCAAGCGGCGCTACGTGCTGCCCGACTGGGAACTCGACGCGGATCCCGTCCGCGGCGGCTGGATCGCGATCGACGAGCATGGACGCATCCTGCGTGTCGACCTCGACGGCCACCATCTAACCTAACCCCCTCATTTCTACTAGGTCGACCCTGTATTGACCACTGCCGACATGGTGTTATACTTCACTACAACACCACGACTCTACATCACCAACATGGAGGCAGGCATGACATGGACTGCACCGCGACGAAAGGAGGCCGGCAATGACCATCGGCTGGAATGACAACTCTCCGATCTACCGGCAGTTGAAGGACAGGGTGATCGGTATGATGCTCGATGGCGCTTTGAAGGCCGGGGATCCGCTCCCCTCCGTGCGCCAGATCGCAGCCGAATACCAGCTGAATCCGATTACGGTCTCGAAGGCTTACCAGGAACTGGTCGACGACAACTTAGTAGAAAAACGAAGGGGGATCGGTATGTACGTCACGGAAGGCGCGAGCGAGAAACTGCTCGCCAGCGAAAGGGAGCGCTTCCTGCGCGAGGAGTGGCCGGCGATGCTGGAACGGATCCGCCGCCTCGGTCTCAACATCGAGCAATTGCTGCGCGAACCGGTCGGAGGCGGGAAATGAGCGCCGTGATCGAAGCGAAAAACCTGACGAAGCGCTACGGCAAGCGCACGGCGGTGAACGGCATCGACTTCACCATCCCCGCCGGCCGCATCGTCGGCCTGATCGGCCCGAACGGTTCGGGCAAGACCACGACGCTGAAGGCCGCGCTGGGCCTGATCCCGTTCGAAGGCCAGCTCTCGGTGCTGGGCCTCGACCCGCGCACCCACCGCGACGAGCTGATGCAGGACGTCTGCTTCATCGCCGACGTGGCGATCCTGCCGCGCTGGCTGCGGGTACGCGACGCCATCGACTTCGTGGCCGGCGTGCACCCGCGCTTCAACCGCGAGAAGGCGGAACGCTATATCGCGAACACGAAGCTGCAGCCGGGCATGAAGGTCAAGGAAATGTCCAAGGGCATGATCGTGCAACTGCACCTGGCCCTCGTGATGGCCATCGATGCGAAGCTGCTCGTGCTGGACGAACCGACGCTGGGCCTGGACATCATCTACCGCAAGCAGTTCTACCAGAACCTGCTGGAAGACTATTTTGACGAACACAAGACGATCGTCATCACGACGCACCAGGTCGAGGAAGTCGAGCACATCCTGACCGACCTGATGTTCATCCGCGACGGCCGCATCGTGCTGGCGGCGTCGATGGAAGAGATCGGCGAGCGCTATGTCGAGGTGATGGTGCCGCAGGAAAAACTCAGTGCCGCCAACGCGCTGCAGCCGCTCGACCGCCGCACCGTGTTCGGCAAGGCCGTACTGCTGTTCGATGCCGGCCCCGGCGGCGCGTCGCGCCAGCAGCTGGCCGCCCTCGGCGAAACCCGTAATCCATCCGTCGCCGATTTGTTCGTCGCGACCATGAAAGGAACCTACGCATGAATACGAACACCATGAAATGGCTGCTGCGGCGCGAGTTCTGGGAGCACAAGGGCTCGATGTTCTGGGCGCCGCTCATCGTCGGATCGCTGCTCGTCGTGCTGCTGGGCTGCACGATCACCTACGGCATCATGGCGCACGGGATTCCGACGCACATTTCGGTCAACGGCCACTGGATCGACGACCCGCGCCTCGATGCCGCCCTGCCGAAAACGACGATGGTGGCCTCGATGCTGGCCAACGGCGCCTACGCGGGCGCATCGGCGCCGCTGTTCGCGATCCTGACCGGCGTCGTGTTCTTCTACTGCCTCGGCGCCCTGTACGACGAGCGCCGCGACCGCAGCATCCTGTTCTGGAAGTCGCTGCCCGTGTCCGATCCGATGACGGTGGTGTCCAAAGCCGTCATGGCGATGGTCGTGGCGCCCGCGATCACGCTCGTGCTGGCCATCGTCGCCTCGCTGGCCCTGCTGTTCGTCGCCTGCATGGCGCTCAGCACGCAGGGGTTGAACCTGTTCACGTCGCTGCTGGCGTCGTCCGACCTGTACCTGTCGCCGCTGCGCCTGGTTGCCCTGCTGCCGGTGTACGTCGTGTGGGCATTGCCGACGGTGGGCTGGCTGATCCTCGTGTCGAGCTGGGCGAAATCGAAGCCGTTCCTGTGGGCCGTGGGCGTGCCGGTCGTCGCGCTCGTCATCATCAAGTGGATCAACGCGGCGCTCGAGAACTTCTCCGGCCAGACGCTGCTGCTGTCGCACTACGCGAGCGACGTCGTGGCCCGCATCCTCGGCGGCATCGTGCCCGGCATCTGGTTCACGTTCCAGCCCGGACTGCAGAGAGGCATGCACCCGTCCCCGAACGGCTTCGACATGGGTGGACTCGTCTCCCAATCCTACCTGTCGCTGGCCGGCATCGATGCCTGGATCGGCGTGGCGATGGGCGTCGCGATGCTGTATGCCGCGATCCGCATGCGCCGCTGGCGTGATGAAGGCTGAGACCATGCGCCCAGCCGGCCTCGATATCTTCGACGCGCAGCACACGCTGGCGCTGCCGGTAGGCTCGGATGCCCTGTTCGACGTCCCGCGCAGCCAGCAGGCGTGGGATGCGAACGCGGAGCTCGTACTGAGCCGCAAGCGCAACGAGGTCCGGGTCTGGCCCTACGTGCGCACGCCCGGCCTGGCCGACAACCAGCGCCGCCTGGGCGACCTGCGGCTCGAATGCCAGGTCTTCGTCGCGCTGGCCAACACCGTGTTCCTGACGGGCGACTGGTGCAGCTTCTTCAAGGACCGGGACACGAGCTGGGGCAACGGTGCCGTCGTCGACCTGGCGTTCGTCGCGCCCGAAGGAGCCGCGCCATGACAGCAAAACGTATCGCGTTGTCGTTCGCGCTCGCCTGCATCCTGCCGGCTGCGCACGCCGACGAACCCGTACCGTCGGTACAGGTGAAAGGCATCGCGGATCCGGAAATGCGCTCCTACAGGAGTGTCGCCGCCGGTCTCGACGCGTTCGACGCGCACCGCGCGCTGGCGCCGGCCGCCCTGCTCCGCTTCCGCATGCGCCACGCGGAGGGCGCGCCGGCGAACGCGGGCGACGGCCTGCGGCTGCGGCTGGCGAGCGACGACGGCAGCTTCCAGGAAGACGTGCCCATCGACGCCGCCGGCCTCCTCACCGTGGGCCGCAACCAGGCCGCTTACGATGCGGACGCCACGTTCATCCTGAACCAGAAGAACGGCTTGTACACGGGACATCCGGAGGTGCGCACGGCCGGGCTGCCGGACAACGTCCGCCGGCTGGGCGACCTGCGCCTGGAATGCCGCGTGACCATCGCCATCGTCAAGGACCAGATGCCGTTCATGGCGAAGGCAGCGATCAACACGCTGATGCTGACGTCGGACTGGTGCGCCAAGAAGGATTTCAACTATGGCACGCTGGCGCCGCGGCCGGGCGTGCGGGCCGTGCTGCGCGACGGCGAACGGTCGCGCACGCTGGAAATCCACGGGTGGAACATGATGGTGCCGATCGGCGACACGGGCTGGCCGGACGACGCCCTCGTGCAATTCGACGAGGACGCATCCGGGGCCGTTACTCGAACTGCTGACGGAACGCCGCGAACTGCGCCTTGAGTTCGTCGACTTCGCTGCGCAGCGCGGCCACTTCCTGCTCCAGCTGCGCGACGCGGGCACCCGTCGAGCCGCCGGCCGAGCCGGTGGCGGCGGCGCCGCCCGCATCCATGCGCGCCACGTCGATCGGGCCGCCGAGCAATTGCCCGTAGCGGGATTCCTTCGTGCCGGGCGCCCGTTCGAGCCGGACGACGAGCGGCGGGTACTTATCGATGAGAAATTGCAGCGCGCTTTCCACCTCGGCCACCGATTTGAAATCGTGCAGACGGCCCGTGCGGCTGCGGATCTCGCCCGCCGTCTGCAGGCCGCGCAGCATCAGCACGGCCAGCACGGCGACCTTGTCCTGCTCGAGCGTCCACTTGATGCGCATGCGGTGCTCGTACTTGATGACGCGTGCGCCGGCCTGGGCGATGCCGTTCACGAGCTTGCGCTGCATGAGACGCTGCAGGGTGTCGTGGACGACGTCCTCGGACAGCTGCATCACGGGATCGCGGCTGGACAGCTGGTTGCAGCCGTTCATCACCGCATTCAGTGACATGGGATAGTTGTCGGGCGTCAGCGCCTCTTTTTCGGCGAGGACGCCCAGTACGCGGATTTCGTTGGGGTCGAGGTCGGATGCCGGGTCGAAGCTGCCCGGGATATCGTCTTGCATCGGTGGTCCTTTAATCTACAAGCCGGTTCAGTTGTGCCTGGTCGAGTTTATCACTCTCGTCCGGCGTATGGCAGCGGATACCGGCTGCCTTCATCGTCGCGCACATGCGCTCGATCTGCTCGTCCTGCTGGGCCACGTGGTTGATCAGGTTACGGAGCGCCTTCGACAGCGGATCGTCGCCGTTCGGCGTGACGCCATACGCGGCGAACATCTGGGCGCTGCGCGTCTGCTCTTCCTTGCGCACGATGTGGGCCGGGTTGCCCACGGCCGTCGCGCCGGCCGGAACCGGCTTGACCACGACGGCGTTCGAGCCCACCTTCGCGTACTCGCCCACCGTGAACGCGCCGAGCACCTGCGCGCCCGCGCCCACGATCACGCCGCGCTCCAGCGTCGGATGGCGCTTCGTGCCCGCGACGAGCGTGGTGCCGCCCAGGGTGACGCCCTGGTAGATCGTGCAATCGTCGCCGACGACGGCCGTCTCGCCGATCACGACGCCGAAGCCGTGGTCGATGAACACGCGGCGGCCGATCGTCGCGCCCGGGTGGATTTCGATGCCCGTGAGAATGCGCGCGAAATACGAGATGAACCTGCCCAGCCAGCGGAAGTTGACACGCCAACATGCGTGCGCCCAGCGGTGCATGACGACGGCATGCAGGCCCGGGTAGCAGGTGAGCACTTCCCATGCGTTACGGGCCGCAGGGTCGCGTTCGATGATGCTCTGGATATCTTCGCGCAGGTTGGAAAACATAGTCGTGATTCGTGCAAGTGAAACAGCATGGTAGCTTATCCGCGCCGTACTTGCTTATGAGGGAATCAATTTTGGGTGGCTCCGGAGAGCCCACCCAAAACGATTATTGCGGCTCGCGCGCCAGGCGCTGCCGGCGTGCCTCGTACAGGCAGACGCCCGAGGCCACGGAGACGTTCAGGCTCTCGACCGAGCCGAACATGGGAATGGAAACGAGCATGTCGCAGGTCTCGCGGGTGAGGCGGCGCATGCCCTCGCCTTCCGAGCCCATCACGAGCGCCGTCGGGCCCGTGAAATCGCCTTCGTACAGGCCCTTGTCGGCATCGTCGGACGTGCCGATCAGCCAGATGCCCCGCTCCTTCAGGTCGCGCATCGTGCGCGCCAGGTTCGTCACGGTGATGTACGGCACGGTCTCGGCGGCACCGCTCGCGACCTTGGCCGCCGTCGCGTTCAGGCCGACGGAGCGGTCTTTCGGGGCGATGACGGCATGCGCACCGACGCCGTCCGCCACGCGCAGGCAGGCGCCCAGGTTGTGCGGGTCGGTAATGCCGTCCAGGATCAGCAGCAGCGGCGGGCCTTCCACGGCATCCAGCAGCTCGTCCAGGTTGCGCGCCAGCGACAGCTGGCTCGCGAACGCGATCACGCCCTGGTGGCGGCGGGTGCCGACGATCTTGTCGAGGCGCTCGGCCTCGACGGGCATCACGCGCACGCCGGCCGATTTCGCATTCGCGATCAGGTCCTGCATGCGGCGGTCCTGGCGGCCGGCATCCACGAAGATCTCTTCCACGCTGGCGGCCTCGTGGCGGAGGCGCGAGGTCACGGCGTGGAAGCCAAAAATCATTTTATTTTTCATGCGTTACTTCTTCTTCCTGGTTTTGGAGGCGCTTTTTGTGGAAGCGCTTTTTTTCGCCGCGGTCTTTTTCGTCGC
Organism: uncultured Massilia sp.; assembly: GCA_946481275.1. The sequence goes on along the minus strand of CAMLMV010000057.1, from coordinate 3,045 downwards.
GGTCGGTTTTGCTGCGGGTGAGGCATTGCGAGGGCCGCGGCGGCCGCGCGTCGGCGGCACGAAGACGACATCCTCTTCGCTCTCGTCGGTTGCACCGAACGTCGACGCGGCCGGCTCGGCCGGGGTCGTATGGGCTTCCTGCTGCGACACCGGCACAGCGCCTTTGGCCTTGCGACGACGCGGCGGCTTCGGCTCCATGGCTTCCAGCGCGGCGGCACGGGCACGTTCCAGCGGCGCCGGCACCGGCTCGTGCTCTTTCGGCTGGGCCAGCACGAGGTCGATCTTGCGCGATTCCAGGTCGACGCGCGCCACCTGCACCGTGACGCGTCCCGTCAGCTGGTACACCTGGCCCGTGCGCTCGCCGCGCAGTTCGTGGCGCGCCTCGTCGTACTGGAAATAATCCGTGCCGAGGCCCGTGACGTGCACGAGGCCTTCGACGAACAGCTGGTCGAGCTGGACGAAGATGCCGAACGGCGTCACGCCCGAGATCACACCGGTGAATTCCTCGCCGAGGCGATCCTTCATGTAGTAGCACTTGAGCCAGTTCTCGACGTCGCGCGACGCCTCGTCGGCACGGCGTTCGTTGGCCGAGCAGTGCACGCCCAGCGCGTCCCAGATCGTCAGGTCCTTCGGATCCTTCTGCTTGCCTTCCGCCTTGTCCTTCGCGGCCTGCTTGCGCACCGCCTTCGACGTGGTCGTGTTCAGTTTCGACAGGTCGATGCCGGTCGGCTCGTACTTCTTGCCCTTCAGCACAGCCTTGATGGCGCGGTGCGTGAGCAGGTCGGGATAGCGGCGAATCGGGCTCGTGAAGTGGGCATAGGCTTCGTACGCCAGGCCGAAGTGGCCGACATTGTCCGGGCTGTAGACAGCCTGCTGCATCGAGCGCAGCAGCATCGTCTGCAGCAGGGTCGCGTCCGGACGCTCCTTGATCCGCTGCATCAGCTCGGCGTAGTCGCGCGCCTGCGGCGTCGTGCCGCCGCCCAGGTTCAGGCCCACCTGCTTCAGGAAGGTGCGCAGCTGGTTCAGCTTTTCCTCGGTCGGCACCGCGTGGATGCGGAACGTGCTCGGCTGGTCGTGGCGGATCAGGAAGTCGGCCGCGCACACGTTGGCGGCCAGCATGCATTCCTCGATCAGGCGGTGCGCGTCGTTGCGGGTCCGCGGCAGGATCTTCTCGATCTTGCCCATCGCATTGCAGACGATATACGTTTCCGTCGTCTCGAAATCGATGGCGCCCCGCTCCTGGCGCGCCTGCAGCAGCGCGCGGAACACTTCGTTCAGGTTCAGCAGGTGCGGCACGATGCCGGGACGGCGGCCCGCTTCCGGACCGTTCGTGTTGCCCAGGATGGCGGCGACCTCGTTATAGGTCAGGCGCGCCGCCGAGTGCATCACGGCCGGGTAGAACTGGTAGGCCTTCACTTCGCCGTCCATCGTGACGACCATGTCGCACACGAGCGTGAGGCGGTCGACGGCCGGGTTCAGCGAGCACAGGCCGTTCGACAGCTTTTCCGGCAGCATCGGGATCACGCGGCGCGGGAAATACACGGACGTCGAGCGTTCGATCGCGTCGGAATCCAGTGCATCGTTCGGCTTGACGTAGTGGCTCACGTCGGCGATGGCCACGAGCAGGCGATAGCCCTTCGTGCGGCCGATCTTGACGGGTTCGCAGTAGACGGCGTCGTCGAAGTCGCGCGCATCCTCGCCGTCGATGGTGACGAGCGGCACGTCGCGCAGGTCGACGCGGTCCGCGAGGTCGGCATCGCGCACCTCGTTCGGCAGTTTATTGGCCTGCTTGATGGCGGCCGGCGAAAAGATGTGCGGCACGCCGAACTTGCGCACGGCGATCTCGATCTCCATGCCGGGGTCGTCCAGTTCGCCGAGCACTTCGACGATCCTGCCGGTGGGCTGGCGGAAGCGCGACGGCTGCTCGACCAGTTCGACGCTGACGACCTGGCCGGACTTCGCCTTGCCCGGCGAACCGCTGACCAGGATGTCCTGGCCGATGCGCTTGTCTTCCGGTGCGACCACCCAGACGCCGTTCTCGTTCAGCAGGCGGCCGATGACGTGGGTGTTGGCGCGTTCCGTGACTTCGACGATCGTGCCTTCGGCGCGGCCGCGGCGGTCGGTGCCGACGACGCGGGCCAGCACGCGGTCGCCGTGCAGGACTTTCTGCATTTCCTTATCGGGCAGGAACAGGTCTTCGCCGCCCTCGTCCGGGATGACGAACCCGAAGCCGTCGCGGTGCGCGCTGATGCGGCCGGAAATGAAACTGGAGTGGTCCGTGAGCGCATATTCGCCCGCAGGATTGGCGCGCAACTGGCCGTCGCGCTCCATCGCATTCAAGCGGCGCGCCAGCACGCCTTCCGCTTCCGGGTTGACTTGCAGGGCTCGGGCCAGGGCGCCGCTGTCGAGCGGACCCTTGGCCTCACGGAACACGCCGAGGATTTCCTCGCGGCTTGGAATGGTATGTGTTGGGTGCTTCAAATTGGTTTTCTTATCTTTTCAGTAGTGGCGCCGGCCATCTGTCTGACGGCGCGGATATCGTTACATTGACACGTAGGTGCGCGTAGTGTAACGGAGGACCGGCGGATTCGCCTAACGTCCCCCATGAACCGTGCAGGGAATGTCCTGTTCGGAGGGTCTTTGACATTTGCCGTCCATCCGCTATACTCTCGGTCTCTTCGGAAACGGCCCAGCCGGAAACGAAGATGCTGCGCAGGCGATGCGCGCTGAAGGCCGAACGAAAGTTGGTCTAGCGCAAAACGGCAAAGCCTGATATCGTAGCGGAATTCGACGGAAACGTCGAGCAATGCAAGCAAAGCGGTCCAATGCCCACGTGGCGGAATTGGTAGACGCGCATGGTTCAGGTCCATGTGCCGCGAGGTGTGGGGGTTCGAGTCCCTCCGTGGGCACCAAAAGCTACCTGTAGTTGTTGTACGTTTGAAGTTTTGCATGCCCACGTGGCGGAATTGGTAGACGCGCATGGTTCAGGTCCATGTGCCGCGAGGTGTGGGGGTTCGAGTCCCTCCGTGGGCACCAAAAGCTACC
>CAMLMV010000056.1 GCA_946481275.1 uncultured Massilia sp. | reverse complement strand
TGCGCGCCGGTGACCTGGCCGATCGGCATGGGCAAGAACTTCCGCGGCGTGTACCACCTGCTGAACGACGAAGTCATGCTGTTCAAGGCGGGCGAGGAAAAGGCCGACGGCGCCTACGAGATCATCAAGGGCATCGACAACCCGCGCCTGACCGAGATGTTCCCGCTCGAGATGGAACAGCTCAAGATGGAAGTGGAGCTGGTGCACGGCGCCTCGCATCCGTTCGACCTGGAGCGCTTCCTGTCCGGCGTGCAGACCCCCGTGTTCTTCGGCTCCGCCATCAACAACTTCGGCGTGCGCGAGATCCTGTCGGCGCTCGTCGAATGGGCCCCGGGTCCGCGCGAGCGCGATGCGACCGTGCGCGCCGTGCGCCCGGACGAGCAGCCGTTCTCCGGCTTCGTCTTCAAGATCCAGGCCAACATGGACCCGGCGCACCGCGACCGCATCGCGTTCCTGCGCGTGTGCTCGGGACGTTTCGAGAAGGGCATGAAGGTCAAGCACCTGCGCCTGGGCCGTGAAGTGAAACTGTCGTCCGTCGTGACGTTCATGGCGTCGAGCCGCGAACAGGTCGAAGAGGCCTACGCGGGCGACATCATCGGCCTGCCGAACCACGGCAACATGCAGATCGGCGACAGCTTCTCGGAAGGCGAGCTGCTGACGTTCACCGGCATTCCGTACTTCGCGCCCGAGCTGTTCCGCACGGTGCGCATCCGCAATCCGCTCAAGACCAAGCAGCTCCACAAGGGCCTGCAGCAGCTGGGCGAAGAGGGCGCCGTGCAGGTGTTCAAGCCCGTGATGGGCAGCGACCTGATTCTCGGCGCCGTCGGCGTGCTGCAGTTCGAGGTCGTGGCGAGCCGCCTGCTCAACGAATACGGCGTCGACGCCGTGTTCGAGGGCGCGAGCATCAGCAGCGCGCGCTGGGTGTCGAGCGACGACAAGAAGGCCTTGTCCGACTTCGAGACGCAGCTGGCGCACAACGTCGCCTACGACGCGGCCGGCAACCTGGCCTACCTCGCCACGTCCGGCGTCAACCTGCGCCTCACGCAGGAGCGCTGGCCGAAGCTGCAGTTCCACGCGACGCGCGAGCACGCCGCGAAGCTGGACTGATGCGGCATGCGTTGATCGTCACGCCTGCGGCCTGGCGATCAACGCTTCCACGATACTCCCCACGTAGCACACGGCGAACACGATCCCGGCCAGCGTCACGCTGAACGGCGTGGGTGCGCTCGCCAGCTGCGCCTCGATCGCCGCCGGATCCGCCGCCATCTTCCCGCTCAACAGCTGGTCCGCGACCGTGTTCGCCTGGTCCAGCGCAAAATTGAAATACAGGATCCCGGCGATGACGGCCGGCACCAGGAACAGCAGGGCGCGCGTGCGCCGCCCCAGGTAGTACTGGCCCACGCCGGGAAACACCAGGGCCGACAGTAATGCGCCCACACTCTTACGTCTCATCCATTCTCCCTCACAGTGTCGGGATTGAGCCATCACAATGGCCAACCCCATGGTCGGCGTACATTCATTTAATGCACGCCGGAAATACTGCCAGCCAGGAGGAGACCATGACCCAACCATTTCCCCTCGACCCGTTCCACCGGACCGCGTCCTGACATGCTGGCCCGACTGCGCATCGGTCCCAAGCTGCTGCTGGCGCCCGGCGTCGTGCTGGTGCTGCTCGTGCTGCTGTCCTGCGGCAGCTATTACGCGATGGTACGCCAGAACGACTCGCTCGACAGCATCGTGCAGCGCCGGGCGGCGAACATGCGCGCCGCAGCCGAGCTCTCGTCGTCGGCCCGCAGTGCGCATGCCCAGGCGTACCAGGTCCTTACCTGGATCAGCGGCAGCTTTCCGCACTTCCGCGTCGACCCGCTCGCGCTCGACCTGCAGGCCCGGCACGGCGCGGTCGAGCGCGATCTTGCCCGGCTGGCGCGCCTGACGGCCGACAGCCCGGAAGAACAGCGCTACGTCGACCAGGCGCGCGCCGCGTGGGCGCAATACGTGCCGGCCGTGCGCGACGTGATCGAGATCGCCCGCATCGACCAGTCGATCAGCGCCAACGCGATGATCAAGGCCGAACGCGCCTTCGCCGTCGTCGGCCAGCGCCTGACGGAGCTGTCGCGGCGCGAGCAGGCGTTGTCCGAGCAGGCGTCGAGCGACGCGGCCGCGGACTTCCGCCTGATCGCGGTCCTGATGCCCGTGGTGATCTTGCTGTCGATCGCGGCCTCGCTCGCGATCACGATGGCGGTGCGGCGCGCGCTGCTGGCCGATATCGGCGCGATCGGCGCGGCCGCCCATGGCCTGGCCAGCGGCGACCTGACGATCCGCGCGCGGACCTATGCCGACGACGAGATCGGCCAGACGGCGCGGCTGCTCGACGCCGGCATCCGCGGCCTGAACCGCCAGCTGCGCACCGTGCTGGACTCGGCCCGCGCGATCGGCGAGGCCTCGCGCGAGATCACGCTGGGCCGCGCCGGCATGCCGCCGCGCGCGCATGTGCGCGACGCGCTGGACCGCACGACGGCGTCCATGCAGGCGCTGGCCACGGCGCTCGACGACAGCGCGGCCGGCGCGCACACCGCAAGCGATCTGGCTGCGCGCGCCGGCGTGGCGGCGGAAGAGGGCGGCGCACTGGCGCATCGCCTGGTGACGACGATGGAACAGGTGCGGCGCGCGGCCGTCCGCATGGACCGCATCGGCGCGGCCATCGAGACCACGCTGGCGCGCGCCGGCGACGCCCACGGCGGCGCCCGCGAAGCGCGTGCATTGGCCCGGCGTGCCCAGCGCGCGGCACGCGAGGCGCGCACGCTCGCGCGCGAGGCGGTCGCGGCGCTCGACGACGGCAGCGCCGGCGCGGTCGAGGCGGGTGTCGCGATGGCCGGCCTGGCCGGCGCCGTGGAAGACATGGCGGGCATCATCGGCGCCGTCGGCAGCGCCAGCACCGAACGGGCCCACGAGCTGGCCGGCGCCACGCAGGCGATCGTGCGCATGGACGAACTCACCCAGCAGGGTTCACGCATGGTGGAAGAAGCGGCGCTGGCCGCACGCGCGCTGCAGCAGCAGGCCCTCGGCCTGGCGCGCACGGTGGCCGTGTTCCGGCTCGACGAAGCCGTGCAGGGCTCGAATGAAACGGCCCCGCCGGGAACGCATTTGCTGCGTCCGGGCAGGGCCGGGCGTCCCTACCTCCGGCTGGCATCCAGCCGGGGCAAGAATCGTTGATTACTCGTAGTCTTCGATGGGGGCGCAACCGCAGAACAGGTTACGGTCGCCGTACGCGTTGTCCGCGCGGCCGACCGGCGGCCAGTACTTCTTCTTGCGCAGCGACGGCACCGGGAAGGCGGCCACTTCGCGCGAATAGGTGTGCTGCCAGTCGTCCGACGTGACGACTTCCGCGGTGTGCGGCGCGCCCTTCAGCGGGTTGTCCATGCGGTCGTACTCGCCGCGCTCCACTTTCACGATCTCCGCGTGGATGCAGATCATCGCTTCGATGAAGCGGTCCAGCTCCGCCTTCGATTCCGACTCGGTCGGCTCGATCATCAGCGTGCCCGGCACCGGGAAGCTCATCGTCGGCGCGTGGAAGCCGAAGTCCATCAGGCGCTTGGCCACGTCCTCGTTGCTGATGCCCGTGGCATCCTGCAGCGGGCGCAGGTCGATGATGCACTCGTGCGCGACGAGGCCGTCGTGGCCCGTGTACAGCACCGGGTAGTGCGGCGCCAGGCGGCGCGCGATGTAGTTGGCGTTCAGGATCGCGGTTTCCGTCGCGGCCGTCAGGCCTTCCGCGCCCATCATCGCGATGTACATCCACGAGATAGGCAGGATCGATGCGGAGCCGTACGCTGCCGAGCTGACCGCGCCGATGCCGGCTTCGTTCCGCTGGTAGCCTGTGGAGGCCTGGTTCGGCAGGAACGGCACCAGGTGCTCGGCGACTGCCACCGGGCCGACGCCCGGACCGCCGCCGCCGTGCGGGATGCAGAAGGTCTTGTGCAGGTTCAGGTGGCTGACGTCGCCGCCGAACAGGCCCGGACCGGCCACGCCGACCAGCGCGTTCATGTTGGCGCCGTCGACATACACCTGGCCGCCGTGCGCATGCACGATCTCGCACAGTTCCTTGATGCCTTCCTCGAACACGCCGTGCGTGGACGGGTAGGTGACCATCACGCACGCCAGGTTGGCGCTGTGTTCCTCGGCCTTCTTCTTCAGGTCCGCGAGGTCCACGTTGCCGTTGGCGTCGCACGCGGTCACCACGACCTTCATGCCCACCATGTTGGCGGACGCCGGGTTGGTGCCGTGCGCCGACGAGGGGATCAGGCAGATGTTGCGGTGGCCTTCGCCGCGCGACTGGTGGTACTTCTGGATGATCAGCAGGCCGGCATACTCGCCCTGCGAGCCGGCGTTCGGCTGCAGCGAGACGCCGGCGTAGCCGGTGACGGCGCACAGCATCGCCTCCAGCTGGCCGATCATTTCACGGTAGCCGACGGTCTGGTCTTCCGGTGCGAACGGGTGGATGTTGGAGAATTCCGGCCACGTCACCGGGATCATTTCGGACGTCGCGTTCAGCTTCATCGTGCACGAACCCAGCGGGATCATCGTGCGGTCGAGGGCCAGGTCCTTGTCGGCCAGCGCGCGCAGGTAGCGCAGCATCTCGTGCTCGGCGTGGTAGCGGTTGAACGTCGGGTGCGTCAGGTAGGCGCTCGTACGGGCCAGCGCGGACGGGTAGGCGTCCTGCGCGTCCCTGTCGAGCGTGTCGAAGTCGACGTCGGCGCCGCCGAAGATTTTTACCAGCAGCGCGATGTCGTCGCGGACTATCGTCTCGTCCAGCGAGATGCCCACGTGGCGCGCATCGATGCGGCGCAGGTTCACGCCGTTGTCGTTCGCGACGCGGTGGATCTCGTCCGCGTTGTCGGCGATGACGGTCAGCGTGTCGAAGTACGTCTCGTTGGCCAACTGGAAGCCGAGGCCCTTCAGCGCGGTGGCCAGGATGCCCGTGTAGCGGTGCACGCGGCGCGCGATCTGCGCGAGGCCTTGCGGGCCGTGGTAGACGGCGTACATCGACGCCATCACGGCCAGCAGCACCTGCGCGGTGCAGATGTTCGACGTCGCCTTTTCGCGGCGGATGTGCTGTTCGCGCGTCTGCAGCGCGAGGCGGAAGGCCGGGTTGCCCTGGGCGTCGATGGTGACGCCGGCCAGGCGGCCCGCCATGCTGCGCTTGTACTCGTCGCGCGTGGCCAGGTAGCCCGCGTGCGGGCCGCCGAAGCCGAGCGGCACGCCGAAGCGCTGGCTGTTGCCCACGACGACGTCGGCGCCCCATTCGCCCGGCGGCGTGAGGACGGTCAGCGACAGCAGGTCGGCCGCGACGACGACCATGGCGCCGGCAGCGTGCAGCTTCTCGACGGCCGCGCGGTAGTCGCGCACGTCGCCGTTCACGCCCGGGTATTGCAGCAGGACGCCGAAGCAGGACTCCGCCAGGTTCTCGATCTCGGCGGCCGCGACGGTGCGCACTTCGACGCCGATCGGCAGCGCGCGCGTCTGCACGACTTCCAGCGTCTGCGGCAGCACGTCGTCGGCGACGTAGAACACTTTCGATTGCGATTTGCCGACGCGCTGGATCAAGGTCATCGCTTCGGCGGCGGCCGTGCCTTCGTCCAGCATCGACGCGTTGGCGATGCCCATGCCGGTCAGGTCGGTGATGACCTGCTGGAAGTTCAGGATGGCTTCCAGGCGGCCCTGCGAGATCTCCGGCTGGTACGGCGTGTACGCGGTGTACCAGGCCGGGTTTTCGAAGATGTTGCGCAGGATGACGGGTGGCGTGTGGGTGCCGTAGTAGCCCTGGCCGATCAGCGACTTCATGACCTTGTTCTGCGCCGCGATGCCTTTCAGCTTCGCGAGTGCGGCCTGCTCGGGCAGCGGCTCGAAGAACTGGCCCAGGTCCAGCTTGTCCTTGCGGCGGATGTTGGCGGGAACGATGGCGTCGATCAGCTCGGCGCGCGAGGCGTAGCCGAGGGCGGACAGCATGGCCGCCTGTTCGGATGCGGACGGGCCGATGTGGCGCGGGATGAAACCATCGCGTGCTTCGAGTTGGGTCAGGCTGGTGCGGGTCATGATGGGAGCGAAATGAATGAATCGGCAGGTGCTACTGCTTCGATCCGTCCTTCCCGCTTGCGCGGGAACGACGGGTAATACAATCAGCCTTCGGTGGCCTTGCCGTAAGCGGCCGCGTCGAGCAGGCCGTTGATGGCGGCCGGATCCGACGGCTGCAGCTTGAACAGCCATGCATCGTAGGCGTTCGCGTTGATCGAGTCCGGTGCGTCGGCCGTGGCCTGGTTCACCGCGGTGACGGTGCCCGAGACCGGCGCGTAGATGTCGCTGGCGGCCTTGACGGACTCCACGACGGCGGCGTCATCGCCGGCGGTGAAAGCCTTGCCGACCTGCGGCAGTTCGACGAACACGATGTCGCCCAGGGCGTCCTGTGCATATTCGGTGATGCCCACGGTCAGGGTGCCGTCGGCCTCCTGGCGGACCCACTCGTGGGACTCGGTGTACTTCAGGTCGGCTGGGATGTTCATGTGCGTAACTCCGTAGTGATGGATGGTGCGGTAAGTATAGTGTTGTTTGATCAGGAAGCCAGGATCTTGCCGTTACGCACGAACGGCAGCTTGACGACGGATGCCGCCAGTTTCTTGTCGCGGATTTCCACGTGGACCGTGTCGCCGATGGCGACGTCGACCGGCACGCGCGCCAGCGCGATCGCCTGCTGCATCGACGGGCTGAACGTGCCGCTCGTGATTTCGCCGGCATTGCCGGATGCGGCCACGACCTTCTGGTGGGCGCGCAGGATGCCGCCTTTTTCGCGCAGGATCAGGCCGACGAAGTTCTGTTTCTGACCATCCTGTTGCAGGGCGGCCTTGCCGATGAAGCCGTCCGGGGCGCCGGCGCGTTCGGAGACGAGGTCGACGGTCCAGGCCAGGCCCGCATCCAGCGGCGAGACGCCATCGTCCATGTCCTGGCCGTACAGGTTCATGCCCGCTTCCAGGCGCAGCGTGTCGCGCGCGCCCAGGCCGGCCGGCTTGACGCCTGCGGCGGCGAGGGCGTTCCACAGCGCCTCGACCTGGCTGGCCGGCACGCCGATCTCGAAGCCGTCCTCGCCCGTATAGCCGGTGCGGGCAACCATCAGTTCGCCGAACGGGGTGTCGTTCACGATGACGGCGTTGAAGGGCTTGAGGCCTTCCGACGGGGCCTGCGTCTGCGGCACCACCTGCCACACTTTCGCGCGGGCGTTCGGGCCCTGCACGGCGACGAGGGCGATGCCATCGTCGCTCAGGTCGGCGCGGCGCGGCGTGATCGACAGGCCGCTGTTGGTGGCGTCGTTCTGCTTGCGGATCCACGCGATGTCCTTCTCGGCCGTGCCGGCGTTGACGACGAGGCGGAACCAGTCTTCGGCGAAGTAGTAGACGATCAGGTCGTCGATGACGCCGCCCTGCGGATTCAGCATGCACGAGTACAGGGCCTTGCCCGGTGCCTGCAGCTTGTCGACGTTGTTGGCGAGCAGGCCGCGCAGGAAGGCGCGCACGTTGGCGCCTTTCAGGTCGACCACGCACATGTGGGACACGTCGAACATGCCGGCATCGCTACGGACGGCATTGTGTTCTTCGATCTGGGAGCCGTAGTTGACGGGCATGTCCCAGCCGCCGAAGTCGACCATCTTGGCGCCGGCGGCACGGTGTACGGAATTGAGCGGGGTCGCTTTGAGCGTCATGGATGGTTCCTCGGCAGAAAATGGGTTCGCGCACGCGGATGTCCGCATGCTCTCGCACCCCTCTGTCCTCGGTACCTGAGAGATAGCGAGTACGCATTTTATGCATGCATCGCCTGCCCCTTCGGTGGGCCGTAAAGGCCGCTCTCCAGAGTTGGTCCGCCGCGCGTTGCGCGGCAGCCCCTGACCGGTCCGGTTGCCTGAGAGTTTTTGGGTAATGCCCCTTCGGCGGCAGCCTGCGCTGCGCTCTCCCGGTCAAGACTGCGAAGTCTATGTCAGTGGTGACGGGAAGTCAATCCAGGTGGAGAGGGGCACACGATTGCAGTGAGGCCCCATGGACCTGCGGACGTGTTTTGTTACACTTGCTCTACGACCTTGCGACAGAAGAGACCCACTATGAGCGAAGATCAAGCAAAACAGAAGGAAGGGTGGTTCACCCTGTCCGGCGACGTGAACAGCGACATGGTGCACCGCGTCTTCGAAGCGGTGGCCGGCATGAACGACGACGGCCTCGAGACGGCGCACATCCTCGTACAGTCGAACGGCGGGTATGTGAGCGACGGCCTGTGCCTGTACAACTTCCTGGCCAATGCCCCCGTCAACTGCATCATGTACAACGGTGGCGCCGTCGCCTCGATCGCGGTGATCCTGTTCCTGTCAGGCAAGCAGCGCTATGCGAGCGAGACGGCGCGCTTCATGATCCACAAGTCGCATGCGACGGCTTCGCCCGGCTCGCGTCCGGATGCGCTCAACATCATCGTCGAGGGCTTGCGGGCCGACGATGCGCGCACGGAGTCCATCCTGCGCAAGCACGTCGAGCTGACGCCCGAGCAGTGGGGCATCCACCAGTACGGCGACCTGCACCTGAACGCGCGCGACGCCAAGGCGGCGGGCATGATCGACGACGTCCGCGACTTCGCGCCGCCCAAGGGCGCGTACCTGCGCAACATCTGAAAAAACAGAGAGCCTGTCGCGGTCGTCCCGCTCCAGGCTCTTCACGTGCTTCCGTAAGCGCCGCGATCAGCGCTTCTTGTCGTTCTTGTGGCTTTGACGGCCGGCCTCGGCATGCTGCTCCGGGGTGCCGCCGCGGGTGCCGCCCGAGCCGCCCGAACGCGAGCCCGAACCCGAACCCGACTGCTTGTTGCCGTCGTTCTTGTGGCTTTGCTGGCCGGCCTTGACGTGCTGTTCGTGGGAGCCGCCCTGGTTGCCCGAGCGCGAAGAATTTTTGTTCGAAGCCATGATCATTCCTTTCGATAGTGGAGATGTCCTGCTTACCGAAGCGATTTCGGTAGTGCAATGATGCGAGCCCGGCAATTGAATCGGTATCGGATCACCTCTTGAGCACTTGTAGGACTTCACGCATTACGCTAGCAATAATTTTCTCCGCTAACACGCATTTCGCATATTCTTATTCGCCAGCAACCGTATCTTGCGACGCAACATAGCGTTTTACGTCGCCGCTCGGTCTCCTCGATAGCATAAGTATTTTCCTGAGCTGCGCGTCGGCACATCGATTTCAATTGCCACTTGGAAATTATGTGCCACAATAGAGCTACCATGTCTTACAGCCCCGTCCAGACTCCGGCCGCCCGCAAGGCCGCGTCGTCGCAGCAGGCGACGCTGGATGCGCTCGCCGGTATCGCGGACACCTATGTCAAGGAACACCTGAGCCCAATGACGGCCCGCATGGTTGCCGCGCTGGGCGACCTGACCCGGCACCAGGGCGACCCGCAGGACGTCCAGCGGCGCGTGAAGGCGGCCCGGCTGCTGAAGGATAATGCGTACGCGTTCTTCCACCTGGCTTCCGGCGCGATCGGCCTGGCGGTGCGGCGCGAACTCGACCGCCTGGCGCCTCCCGCCGCCGCGGCCCGCATGGCGGCGGCGTCGCTGGACCTCGTGCCGCTGGAAGAAATCGACAGCCGACTCGCGCTGGGCGCGCTGGCCCGTCCCTTCGAAATGCAATACGCCGACCCGCTCGCCACGCTGGCCGTCCGCCTCGGCATGCTGCTCGGACGGGGCGTGCTGCGCGCGGACAGCAATCCGTTCCGCCCCGACGTCTTCCTCGGGGCCATCGAGGAGGCGTGGCGCGAATTCGAGCCGGAAACGGATGCCCACGGCCTCATCCTGCCCCTGCTGCGTCCTGACATCGTGTTCGACCTTGCGCCGTTGTTCGACGCCCTCGTGGCCGCGCTGCGCAAGGAGGGTCAGCCGGGGTCCGTCGACGCATACCGTATCCAGAAAACGGATGACGCGGCCGCCGCGAAGTCGGCCCGTGCCGGCCAGCGCGCCGCCCTGGCGGAGCAACTGCGCAAGCTGTTCGGCGACGACGGCGGCGAGGATGGCGTCCCCCTGATTCCCGACCTGCCCGCGCTGCCGTCCAGCGGCGCCGGCTGGCGGCCCAGCGGGGCCGGAGCGTTCGCGGCGGCGTCGGGCAACGGGCGGGGCACGCAACCGGCGGCAGGCTTCGCGGCCCCGTCCGGCCCGGCCGCCCAGGCCGGCTGGCCAGCCGCCGTGCAAGGCATGCTGGCGCAATCCGGCGGCACGGCGCCGCTGCTGGACCTGCTGGTCCGCATCGAGCCGGCGCTGGCCCAAGGCGCGCAGGCGGCCGCCACGCCGCACAACGTGTTCTACCTGCCGCGCCTCAAGCAGAGCCTGCCCCAGGGCAGCCTGCCGCGCCGCGACGAGCGCACGCTGGACCTGTTGTCGCGCGTGTTCGAGACCGTGCTGCTGGACGACAGTATCCCGCCGCGCACGCGCGAACTGCTGCAACTCCTGCAGGTGCCCGTGCTCAAGGCCGCGTTGCTCGACAAGAATTTCTTCTTCGAGCAGGACCACCCGGCGCGCCGCCTCGTCGACCTGATGTCGCGCGTCGGCTGGGAGCAACGGGAGGATGCGGACGATCCGCTGTTCCAGACCATGCGGCGCAGCGTCGAGCGCGCGGGGGAGGCGCAGCCGGAAGCGTTCGCCAGCGCCGTCGCGGAGCTCGAAGCGGGTATCGCGGCCGACGAGTCGGCCCAGGAAGCCGCGCTCGCCGCACCGGTCGCCAGCGCCCTGAAACGGGAAAGGCACGAGGTCGCGGCCCGGCAGGCCCGCGACGCGGTCGCGCTGCGCGTGCAGGCCGGCGACGTCAACGAGGTCGTCAGCGGCTTCCTCGAGCAGCGCTGGACGACGGTGCTGACCTTCGCCTGGACGATCGAGGATGCGCGCCCGGGCGCCGTCGACAACGCCATCCGGGCCATGGACGACCTGGTCTGGAGCGTCAAGCCGAAGGCCACGCCGGAGCAGCGCAAGGCCCTGATCGCGCGGTTGCCACGCCTGCTGCAGGCGCTGAACAAATGGCTCGATGCGATCAAGTGGCAGGATGCCGAGCGCCTGCAGTTCTTCGCCCGCCTGGCCGAGTACCACGCGGCGATCGTGCGTGCGCCCATCGAGCTGTCGCCCGAGCGCCAGCTGGAACTGGCCGCGCAGGCGGCCCGACAGGATGCATTGCGCAAGGTCGAGATGGAAACCGCGGCGGCCGAACAGGCCGCGGCGCGGGCCGCCGAGGTGTCCGCCCTCGACGGCCTGGAGCGCGGCATGTGGCTCGAATTCCGCACGGGGGAAGGCGCACGCAAGGTCAAGCTGGCGTGGGTGAGTCCGCTGCGCACGCTGTTCATCTTTTCCGGTGCCGGGCGGCGCGAAGCGTTCTCGCTGCCGGCCGGGAAACTGGCCGCGGCCCTGGGCGACGGCAGCGCGCGCGTGCTGGCCATCGACGGCGTCGTGGGGCAGGTGTTGTCCGACGCAATGGCGCACGGCGCCGTCAACGACGCGTCGATCGCGGCGCCCGTCCGTGTTGGTGCTCAGCCGGCAGCCGGGTTATAGTCGCGGCGTCGACAGAACACATTCAACGCAACATGCTCTGGTGGTCCCATCTTTCCGCGCTGGGCGGTCTCAACGTCACGGCGCTGCTCGCCATTGGGGTAACGGCCTGGCTCGTCGGCGCACGCTGCTGGCGGCTGGCCCTCGTCTGGTGCGGCGTGTTCGGCGGCGCGCTGTTCGTGGCGGCCGCGAGCCAGATGGCGTTCATCGGCTGGGGCATCGGCATCCGTTCCCTGTCGTTCACCGGTTTTTCGGGCCATGCCACCCGGGCCGCGGCCGTGTTTCCCGTCGCGTTATACCTGCTGGTCGAGCGCGGTTCGCCGGGCCTGCGCCGGGGCGCGTTGGCCGTCGGCGGCCTGCTTGCCGTGGGGGTGGCGCTGGCCCGTGTGCAAGTCGGCGCCCATTCCGCCAGCGAAGCCCTGTCCGGCTGCGTGCTCGGCCTGGGGGCGGCCGCGCTGTTCGTGGCCCGTGCCCGTGCCGCGCAGGAGTGCTCGCCGCGGCCGCTGCTGCTGGGCCTGCTCGCGGCGACGATCCTGCTGCCGCGCGCCGACCCGGCGTATTCCCACCAGTGGCTGACGGCCGCCGCGCTGCAACTGTCCGGGCGCGACCGGGTCTACCTGCGCAACGACTGGCAGCCCGCCCAGGGGCCGTATGTCCCGCCATGCGCCCCCGACCGGCTGCGGTTTGCCATCCTGTGCACCTGAATCCGCGCGTCCGGCGGCCAAATCTTGGCCGAAAAGCAAGGAACAGATGGTATGATGCAGCCTTTATCGATTCTCCCCATTCCGTAAGCGAACGTGCGTCTATCCTCCATCAAATTGTCGGGATTTAAGTCTTTCGTCGATCCCACCAATTTCCAGGTGCCGGGGCAGCTGGTCGGCGTGGTCGGCCCGAACGGATGCGGCAAATCGAACATCATCGATGCCGTACGCTGGGTGCTGGGCGAATCGAAAGCGTCCGAGCTGCGCGGCGAATCGATGCAGGACGTGATCTTCAACGGTTCCACCAACCGCAAGCCGGCCGGGCGCGCGTCCGTCGAACTCGTATTCGACAACAGCGCCGGCAAGGCGGCCGGGCAGTGGAGCCAGTACGCCGAGATCGCCGTCAAGCGCACGCTCACGCGCGACGGCACGTCCACTTATTTCATCAACGGCCAGCCCGTGCGCCGGCGCGACATCCAGGACATCTTCCTCGGCACGGGCCTCGGTCCGCGCGCCTACGCCATCATCGGCCAGGGCATGATCTCGCGCATCATCGAATCGCGCCCGGAAGAGCTGCGCGTCTTCCTCGAGGAAGCGGCCGGCGTCTCCAAGTACAAGGAACGCCGCCGCGAAACGGAAAATCGCCTGTCGGACACGCGCGAGAACCTGCTGCGCGTGGAGGACATCCTGCGCGAGCTGAACGCGAATCTCGAAAAGCTGGAAGCACAGGCCGCCGTCGCCAACCGTTTTCATCAGCTGCAGGCCGACCAGGAAGAGAAGCAGAAACTGCTGTGGCTCCTGCGCCGCAACGAGGCGAAGGCCGAGCAGCTGCGCTGGTTCCAGGAGATGGAGCAGGCGCAGACCGGGCTGGAAGAGCAGAACGCCAAACTGCGCAACCTGGAGCTCGAGCTGGAACGCATGCGCCAGGCGCACTACGAGACGGGCGACCGCCTGCACGTGGCGCAGGGCGCGCTGTACCAGACCAATTCCGAGATCGGCAGCCTGGAAGCGCAGATCAAGTTCGTGTTCGAGTCGCGCACGCGGTTGCAGAACCAGATCGGCACGCTGACCGCGCAGCGCGAGCAGTGGCTGAACCAGGCCAACGAGACGCAGGAGCAGATCGAAGAAGCGGAGTTCCGTCTCGAAGAGCTGGCCGCGCGCGTGGAAGGCGCGCAGATCGCGGCGGAGGCGCAGAACGAGCGCCTGCCGGACCTGGAAGCGGCCTGGCGCGACGCGCAGAACAAGTCGACCGAATCGCGCGCGCGGATCATGCAGATCCAGCAGCGCATCGAACTGTCGTCCGCGCACCAGCGAAACGCGTCGAACATCCTCGCGGGCCTGGCCACGCGGCGCGAGCGCCTGCAGCAGGAGCGATCCGGCCTGAACCTGCCGGACGCGGGCCACCTCGACAACCTGCGCATGCAGCTGGAAGAAAAGCAGCTGCAGCTGGAAGAGCAGAACCTGATGCTGGAAGAGGCGGCGAGCCGCCAGGAAGCCGTCGAGCAGGAGCGGCGCGACGCGCACGCGCAGGTGCAGCAGGAGACCGCATCCAGCGCCAGGCTGGAAGCGCGGCTCGCCGCGCTGCGCCAGCTGCAGGAGCGCGTGCAGACGCAGGGTAAAGTCCAGCCCTGGCTGCAGAAGCACGAACTGGATAAACTGCCGCGCCTGTGGCAAAAGCTCGACATCGAGACCGGCTGGGAAACGGCGCTGGAATCCGTGCTGCGCGAGCGTACGGGCGCGCTGGAAGTGTCGAACCTGGACTGGGCGCGCGGCTTCTTCGGCGATGCGCCGCCGGCCCGTCTCGCGCTGTACTCGCCGGCACCGGGCGCGGGAACGCCGGTCGATCATCATGGACTGAAA
Source organism: uncultured Massilia sp. (assembly GCA_946481275.1). Next base: position 26,937 of record CAMLMV010000056.1, on the reverse strand, counting down.
CCGTTTGCGAGCCTGTTGAAACTGAACGACCCGGGCCTGCGCGGCCTGCTGGACGACTGGCTGACCGGCGTGTACGCGGCCGACGATCCGGGCACGGCGCTCGCGCAGCGCGGCAAGCTCCCGCAGGGCGGCTGCTTCGTCACGCCGCAAGGCCATATGGTCACCGCATCGAGCGTACGCTTCTACGCGGCCGATGCGGAGCAGGACGGCGTGCTCGCGCGCCAGCACGAGATCGACAACATCGGCAAGCAGTTGCGCGCGCAGGCGCTGCTGCTGGACGAAGTCCGCACGCGCGCGACCCGCGCCGACGCGGCCGTGACCGACCTGCAGCGCCGCCTGCAGGACGGCCGCCAGAAGGTCGCGACCCTGCAGCGCGAGGTGCATGCGCTGCAGATCGACGTGGTGAAACAGGCCGAGGTCGAGGCCCGCTTCAACCAGCGCAGCGGCCAGATCGCGGCGGACCTCGACGAGATCGCCGCGCAGGAAGCGGAGCAGCGGCAGGCGAAGGCCGAGGCGGAGGCGCAGTTCGAAGAGCTGGACATGGAACTGGCCGAGCTGCAGGGCGCGCACGAGGACGGCCAGGTCGAGTTCCAGGAACAGGAACGGATCCTTGCCGAAGCCCGCAACCGCCTGCGCGACCTGGAACGCGCCGCGCAGGAAGCCGTGTTCGCCGAAAAGACGCAGCGCACGCGCATCGAGGAGCTGCGCCGCACGATCGCCACCGCCCAGCAGCAGGCGCAGCAAGTCCTGGAAAGCATCGCGGCCGGCAAGCTGGAACTGGAAGCGCTGGAATCCGGTGCCGCGGCCGAGGGGCTGCAAGGCCTGCTGGCAAGGCGCACGGAGCAGGAAAAGGCGCTCGCGGATGCGCGCCACGAACTGGACCAGCTCACGCAGCAGCTGCGCGCGGCGGAAGAAGCGCGCATGGCGGCGGAGCGCGGCCTGCAGCCGCAGCGCGAGCGCATCACCGAGATGCAGCTGAAGGAACAGGCCGCGCGCCTGAACCAGGAACAGTTCGCGGAAGCGTTGTCGGCCACGGGCGCCGACGAGGCCGTGCTGTCCGAAAAGCTCGACCCGGAGTTGAAGCCCTCGTACCTGCAGGGCGAGGTCACGCGCCTGACGAATGCCATCGCGTCGCTCGGTGCCGTCAATCTCGCGGCGGTGGAAGAGCTGGCGCAGGCGACGGAAAGGAAGCGCTTCCTCGACGCGCAGAACAACGACCTGCTGGAAGCCATCAGCACGCTGGAAGGCGCGATCTCCCGCATCGACCGCGAATCGCGCGACCTGCTGCAGGACACGTTCGACCGCGTCAACCAGCATTTCTCGGAACTGTTCCCGATCCTGTTCGGCGGCGGCCAGGCGAAGCTCGTGATGACGGGGGACGAGATCCTCGACTCGGGCGTGCAGGTGATGGCCCAGCCGCCCGGCAAGAAGAACGCGACGATCCATTTGCTGTCCGGCGGCGAGAAGGCGCTGACGGCGACGGCCCTCGTGTTCTCGATGTTCCGCCTGAACCCGGCGCCGTTCTGCCTCCTCGACGAGGTCGACGCGCCGCTGGACGACGCCAATACCGAGCGCTTCTGCCGCATGGTGAAGCGCATGTCGGACCATACCCAATTCCTCTTCATCTCGCATAACAAGATCGCGATGGAGATGGCCAATCAACTGATCGGTGTGACGATGCAGGAGCAGGGCGTGTCGCGCATCGTGGCGGTGGACATGGAGTCCGCCGCGAATTTCGCTACTGAGGCACAAGCAGCATGACAGACTTTCAAATGAGCCTGATCGCGGCCGGCGGCGTCTTCGTCGTCGGCGTCATTAGTTACAACAAGTGGCAGGAGTACAAGGCCCGCAAGAGCGTCGAGCGCGCGTTTTCGCACGACCACGACGACGTGCTGATGAAGGGCGGCTCGGGCGAACGCACGGAACCGCACGTGCAGCGCCACGAACCCGTGCTGGACGGCGCTCCCGTGCCGGAGCACGACGTGCTGATCGAGCCGGGCATCGTGGCCGAGCCGCTGCAGCATGCGGCGCCCGGTGCCGTGCCCGCCGCCGCGCCCGTGCCGGCGGCGGCTGCCGCGCTCGACCCTGTCGCCGAACTGCCCGCCGTGAAGCCGGACACGCCGCCCGCGCAACTGGCGGAGAACCTCGTCGACCCGCTGATCGACTGCCTGATCCCGCTGAATTCGGAAGGCCCTTTGCGCGGCGACCGCATGCTGCCGGCCCTGCTGAAACTGCGCCGCGTCGGCAACAAGCCGGTGCACTTCGTCGGCCTGGCCGTGAACGGCGACTGGGAACCGATCGTGCACGGCGGCGTGTACACGAAGCTGCAGGCCGGCGTCCAACTGGCCACGCGCACGACGGCGCTGAACGAACTGGAATATTCGGAGATGGTCACGCGCCTGCGCGCCGTCGCCGACGAGATTGGCGCGGAGCCGGAAGTGCCGGACATGATCGAAGTGATGAGCGAAGCGAAGACGCTGCACCGCTTCGTCGCCGGCCATGACGCGCAGCTGGGCGTGAATCTCGCGTCGAAAGGCGCGCCATGGGCGATGGCGACCCTCATCGGCGCGCTGGAAAACGCCGGCTTCGACGTCCGCCCGGACGGCAAGTTCGTCATGCTGGATAAAGAAGAGGGCGGCGGCACCCTGTTCACGCTGTCGACCAACGTGACGCTCGGCGCCGACACGACGTCGCGCCTGACGCTTCTCCTGGACGTGCCGTGCGTGGCCCCGGCCCGCGACGGCTTCGGCAAGATGGTCGCGTGCGCGAAGGACCTGGAGCAGCGGCTGGATGCCGCCATCGTCGACGACTTCGACCAGCCGCTGACGGATGCGGCGCTGGAAGAGATCGCGGGCCAGGTGCGCGAGTTCTACCAGGAGATGGACACGGCCGACGTCGCCGCCGGTTCGACCCGCGCCCTGCGCCTGTTCAGCTGAGGTGAGCATGGCCGACCTGGAACGGATGGCGTGGCTCGTCAAGGAACTGAACCACCACATCTACAACTACCACGTGCTCGACGCGCCGACGATCCCCGACGCCGAGTACGACAAGCTGTTCCGCGAACTGCAGGAGCTGGAAGCGCAGCACCCGGAAGCCGTGTCGGTGGATTCGCCGACGTCGCGCGTGGGCGCCGCGCCCATCCCCGAGTTCAGGCAGGTCACGCATGCCGTGCCCATGCTGTCGCTGAACAACGGCTTTTCCGATGAAGACATCGACAACTTCGACCGCCGCGTGCGCGAAGGCCTCGGCCACGCACAGGTGCGGTACGCGGCCGAACTGAAATTCGACGGCCTCGCGATGAGCCTGCGCTACGAGAACGGCGTGTTCGTGCAGGCCGCGACGCGCGGCGACGGCTATACGGGCGAGGACGTCACGGCCAACATCCGCACCGTGAAGGTGATCCCGCTGCGCCTTATCGGCGACGACGTCCCTGCCGTGCTGGAAGTGCGCGGCGAAGTCCTGATGTTCAAGGAAGACTTCGAACGCCTGAACCAGCGCCAGCGCGACGCGGGCCAGAAGGAATTCGCGAACCCGCGCAACGCGGCCGCGGGCAGCCTGCGCCAGCTCGACGCTCGCATCACGGCCCAGCGCCGCCTGCGCTTCTTCGCCTACGGCATCGGCCTGCTGGAAGGCGCGCCGCTGCCGGAATCGCACTCGGCCGCGCTGGACTGGCTGGATAAACTCGGCCTGCCGGTGTCGAAGGAACGTGCGGTGGTGACCGGCTGCGAAGGCCTGCTGGGCTACTTCCACGATATCGGCGCGCGCCGCAAGTCGCTGCCGTACGAGATCGACGGCGTCGTGTATAAAGTCGACCGCCTCGCGGACCAGCGCGAACTGGGCTTCGTGTCGCGCGCGCCGCGCTTCGCGCTCGCGCACAAATTCCCGGCCGAGGAAGCGCTGACCACCGTGTCCGCCATCGACGTGCAGGTCGGCCGCACGGGCGCGATCACGCCGGTGGCGCGGCTCGTGCCCGTCTCGGTCGGCGGCGTCACCGTCACGAACGCCACGCTGCACAACGAGGACGAGGTGCGCCGCAAGGACGTGCGCGTGGGCGACACGGTCGTCGTGCGCCGCGCCGGCGACGTGATCCCTGAGGTGCTGTCCGTCGTGCTGGAACGCCGCCCGACGCCGGTGCCGCCCGTGTACGAACTGCCGAAGACGTGCCCCGTGTGCGACTCGCACGTCGTGCGCGAAGAGGGCGAGGCCGTCGCGCGCTGCTCCGGCGGCCTGACGTGCGCAGCGCAGCGCAAGGAAGCGATCCGCCACTTCGCGGGCCGCCGCATGATGGACATCGAGGGCCTGGGCGACCGCTACATCGACAGCCTCGTGGAGGCGAACCTGATCCACGGCGTGGCGGACCTGTACCGCCTGACGCTGGACGACCTGTTGAAGATGAAACGCCTGGCCGATGAACGCGACGGCACGACGCCGGAGACGGTCAAACAGGGCAAGGTCGCGACGAAGTGGGCCGACAACCTGCTGGCCGCCATCGCCGCCAGCAAGCACCCGCCGCTGGAACGCCTGCTGTTCGCGCTGGGCATCCGCCACGTGGGCGAGTCGACGGCGAAGACGCTGGCCGACTGGCTCGGCAGCCTGGCGCTCGTGCGCCGCGCGCCGGCCGCGCTGCTGCGCGTGCTGCCCGACATCGGCGGCACGGTCGCGGAAGCGATCGCCGACTTTTTCGCGGAAGAGAAAAACCAGCAGGCGCTGAACGACCTGCTGGCGGCCGGCGTCGCGCCGCAGGGCGAACATCCGCCGCGCGCGCAGCTGCGCGAAAAACTGGACGACGTGGGCCTGCTGGCCGCGCTCGGGATCCCGAAGCTGACGGAGCCGCGCGCCCGCCAGCTGCTGGCCGACGGTCGCACGCTCGACGACCTCGCGCACCTGAAGATCTTCAGCGTGTTCGGCCTGCCGGAAGGCGTCGTCACGGCGCTGGAACAATGGATGGCCGTGCCTGGCAACCGCGAGATGCTGGCGGCGCTGGCGGCGCTGCGCACCGAGCTGCTGGCGCTGCTGCCGCAGGACGTCGTCGACGCCGCCGGTCCGCTCACCGGCAAGACGTTCGTGCTGACGGGCACCCTGCCGACGATGTCGCGCGACGCCGCCGGCGCCCTGATCGAGCAGGCGGGCGGCAAGGTGTCCGGGTCGGTGTCGAAGAAGACGTCGTACGTGGTCGCGGGCGCGGAGGCGGGCAGCAAGCTGGAAAAGGCCGAGCAGCTCGGCGTGACCGTGCTGGACGAGGCGGGCCTGCTGGCCCTGCTGGGCGGCGCACAGAATTCAACACAATAAACAATCGGAGTAAGTATGACCGCAATCAAGAAAGCCGTATTCCCCGTCGCTGGCCTCGGCAGTCGCTTCCTGCCGGCCACCAAGGCGCAGCCGAAGGAGATGCTGCCCATCGTGGACAAGCCGCTGATCCAGTACGCGGTCGAGGAAGCCGTGGCCGCCGGGATCACGGAGCTGGTGTTCATCACCGGCCGCAACAAGCGCGCCATCGAAGACCATTTCGACAAGGCGTATGAACTGGAATCGGAACTGGAAGCGGCCGGCAAGAATGAATTGCTGAAGCTCGTGCAGCAGGTGATCCCGAAGAACGTCAACTGCATCTACATCCGCCAGCCGGCCGCGCTGGGCCTGGGCCATGCCGTGCTGTGCGCGCGTCCCGTGATCGGCAACGAGCCGTTCGCCGTGCTGCTCGCGGACGACTTCATGGACACCGCCGAAGGCCACAAGCCCGTGCTGGCGCAGATGACGGACCTGTACGGCTACGAAAAGTGCAGCGTGCTCGCCGTGCAGGACGTGCCGCGCGCGAACACCCGCCAGTACGGCATCGTCAGCGCGCGCGCCTACCGCCCGGACCTGGAACTCGTCGGCGGCATCATCGAAAAACCGAAGCCCGAGGATGCCCCGTCGACGCTGGCCGTCGTGGGCCGCTACGTGCTGTCCGGCGCCATTTTCGAACACCTGGAAAACCTGGGCACGGGCGCGGGCGGCGAGATCCAGCTGACCGACGGCATCGCCTCGCTGATGTCGCGCGAACGCGTCCTGGCGTACCGCTATGCGGGCACCCGCTACGACTGCGGCTCCAAGCTGGGCTACCTGAAGGCGACGGCCGCCATCGGCATGAAGCATCCGGAGACGGCCGAGGGCTACCGCGAATTCCTCGCGCACCTGTGTGCCGACCTGCCGAAATGACGATCCGCGAGATCCTCAAGATGGGCGACCCGCGCCTGCTGCGCGTGGCGGAGCCCGTACGCGCGTTCGACACGCCCGAACTGCATGCGCTGGTCGCCGACATGTTCGAGACGATGCACGCCGTCGACGGCGCCGGCCTGGCCGCGCCGCAGATCGGCGTCAACCTGCAACTGGTGATCTTCGGCTTCGGCAGGAACCAGCGCTACCCGGACGCGCCCGCCGTGCCGGAGACGGTGCTGATCAATCCGGTGCTCAAGCCTTTGTCCGAAGAGATGGAAGAGGGCTTCGAAGGCTGCCTGTCGGTGCCGGGCCTGCGCGGCAGCGTGCCGCGCTACACGCGCCTGCATTACGAGGGCGTCGACCAGTACGGCAATCCGATCAGCCGCGACGTGGACGGCTTCCATGCACGCGTCGTGCAGCACGAAGTGGATCACCTGCTGGGCATCCTGTACCCGATGCGGATCCGCGACTTCACCCGCTTCGGCTTTACCGAAGTGATGTTCCCCGACCTCGACCCCAAGGCCGACGATTGAAGCTGCACACTCTTTGCGCCTTGCTGGCGTTGCTCGGCACCAGCGCGCATGCCGGCGACCTGTTCACGAAGATAGCCGCGGATCCGAAGAGCGAGCTGTGGATCGACAGCGGCTTCGCGACTTACCACTTCGACCGCGACAAGAACCTCAACGGCGGCAACCGCGGCCTCGGGTTCGAATACCGCTTTTCCGGCACGATGGCGGCGGCCGCCGGGCGCTTCGTCAACAGCGACCGCTATTACTCGAACTACGCGGGCGTGCTGTGGCAGCCGTATGCGCTGGGACCCGTGCGCCTCGGCGCGGCGATCGCGGCGTTCGATGGCTACCCGCGAATGCGCGACCGCGGCTGGTTCCCGGCCGTCGTGCCGACCCTGACGTGGGAGTCTCCGCGCGTGGGTGTGAACGTCGGCATCGTCCCGTCGTACAAGGATCGCCTGTACGGCGGGATTTCCGTGCAGCTGAAGGTCAAGTTATTTTGATGGTCGCTTGACCTCTTCATACGGCGACTTCCCGTCGTCCGCGATGAACGTATCGATCCGCGCCTTCAGCACGGGCAGCGGCACGGCCCCCAGCTGCAGCACCGTGTCGTGGAATGCGCGGATGTCGAATTTGTCGCCCAGCGCCGCCTCGGCCTTCCGGCGCGACTCGATGATCGCCATCTCGCCCAGGTAGTACGACAGCGCCTGGCCTGGCCAGGAGATGTAGCGGTCGACCTCCGTTGCGATCTCGTGGTCGGACAGCGCCGTGTTGTCGTGCATGTAGGCCCGCGCCTGTTCCCGCGTCCAGCCGAGCGCGTGGATGCCCGTGTCGACGACGAGGCGGGACGCGCGCCACGCCTGGTAGCTCAGCATGCCGAACGTCTCGTACGGCGTCTCGTACATCCCCATCTCGCTGCCCAGGCGCTCGCAATACAGCGCCCAGCCTTCGCCGTATGCGGAAATGTACGCGCGGCGGAACGGGGGCACGTCCTGCTGTTCCAGTGCCACCGGCATCTGGAACGCGTGGCCCGGCGCCGATTCGTGCAGCGTCAGCGCGGGGAGGCTGTACAGCGCGCGCGCCGGCAGGTTGTACGTGTTGACGAGGTAGATGCCCGGTCCGCCGCGCGCCGACGTGTAGTACGGCGCCTGGTCCGCCGGCACGGGCACGATGGCGAAGCGGCGGCGCGGCAGGTAGCCGAAATACTGGTCGGCCTTGCCGTCGAATTTCTTCGAAATCCACGCGGCGCGCATCAGGAGTTCCTCCGGCGTCTTCGCATAGAACTGCGGGTCGCTGCGGAGAAAAGCGAGGAAGGCGGGCAGGTCGCCCCTGAATCCGGCTTTTTCCTTCGTCTGCTGCATCTCGGCGCGGATCTTCGCCATCTCGGAGAGGCCGATCTGGTGGATCTGCTGCGCCGTCATGTCGGTCGTCGTGTACTCGACGATCTTCGACTGGTAGTACGCCTTCCCGTCCGGCAGGCGCTCGGCCGCGAGCGTCGTGCGCGCCTTGGGCACGTACTCGTCGCGGAAGAATGCGAGCGCCTTCGCGTACGCCGGCTTCACGGCGCTGTCGATCAGCGCGATGCCCTGCGTGCGCAGGCGCGTCTGCTCGTCCATCGGGATCGTCGCGGGCATCTCCTTGAACGGCGTGTACCAGACCGTGTCTTCCGGCGATTTCGCATTGACGATGTTCAGCAGCGGCGCGTCGCGGCCGGCCAGCGTCACCTGCGGCGGCGTGAAGCCGCGCGCGAGGCCGGCGCGCATGTTGTCCAGCTCCTCGCCGAAGTAGCGGGGCAGGTCGGCCAGCTGGGCGAGGTAGGCGCGGTATTCCTCCGCGTTCTTCAGCGGACGGCGCGCGATGTAGGCGATGTCGGACCAGAACGCGCTGTCCGCGTTCACGGGCTGCTCGTATTCGCGGAAACGCTGCGCCGCGACGAACGCGGCGATCTGCGCGCGGTACACGGCATAGTTGATCTGCTCGGCGCGTGAGAGATCCGCGGGGCGGATGCCGTCCAGCCGGCGCAGCACGCCTTCCCACATCGCCAGGCGCGCGGCCTGCGTGCGGGCGTCGACCTTCGGCAGGGCGTCGCGCACGTCGCGCGGCTCGTCTTCTTCCCACGCGAGCCGCTGCTTCACGCGCCACTGCCACTCGGCCTTGTAGATGGCCTGGAAGCGCGCATCGGCTTGCGCGGTCGCCCTGGCGGCAACGGGCGCGGCGGCGGCATCGACAGGTGCGAACAGCGTGGACAGGGCGAGGGAAAGGGCGGCGGCGAGCAAGGTCTGCTTCATGGTGGTCCTGTGGTCGAGGTGTCGTGAGCGAGGCAGGGTATTGCCTCAGCTCGCGATATTACCCGGCCATACCACGGGAAGCCAGTCGCATTCTGGTAACCCTTCAGCGTTTTACCTTGCCGTACGCCTCCCCCGCCTTCCAGGAGGGCATCGCCGGCGCGTTCGCGACCGCATAGCCCAGGTTCAGGGTGAACTGCGCCTGCTGCACCATGCCGGACAAATCCCAGGCCGGATCGTATTGGTCGCTGACCTGGTGGTAGTCCTGCGTGAACGCGCGCATCTTCGCGCCTTCCGCAGCCGGGTCGTGCGCGAAATCGAAATGGCCGTCGCCGGAGAACACCGCGGAGCCGACGTTGAACGCGGGGACGCCGGCCTTGGCGAAGTTGAAGTGGTCGGCACGGAAGTAGGCGCCGCCGAGGTCCGGCACGGGCGCGGCCAGGGTCAGGCCCATGGTCTTCGCGACCTGCGCGGACGTCGCGTACAGCGAGCTGCGCTCGGCGCCCGCCACGCCCATGTCGCGCGTGCGGCCGACGAAGTTCATGCTGTCCAGGTTCAGGTCGGCGGCCGTCTTCGCCAGCGGCCACACCGGGTTGCGCACGTACGCGAGGCTGCCCAGCAGGCCTTGTTCTTCCGCGCACGGCCACAGGAAGATCTGCGTGCGCTTGGCCGGACGCTTGACGGCGGCCTGCGCCATCGCAAGCAGGGCGGCCGTGCCGGAGCCGTTGTCGATGGCGCCGTTCCAGACGTGGTCGGGCTTGCCGTTGTCCGGATCGACGCCAAGGTGGTCCCAGTGCGCGGAATAGATCACCGCCTGGTCGCGCAGCTTCGGATCGGTGCCGGGCACGATGCCGGCCACGTTGTAGTCGACGACGGTGCGGACAAGGCTCTTCACGTCCGCCTCGACGCTGGCCGCCAGCGGCACCGGCCTGAAGCCGCGCACCTCGGCCGCGGCGCGCAGGCGGTCGAGGTCCTGGCCGCTGGCCGCGAGCAGTGTCCGCGCCATGTCTTCGCTGATCCAGCCCTGCAGCGGGTTGCCCGCGCCGGCGAGGTGGAACTGCTCGTGCGAGAAGCTGTTGACGGGGACGCTCCACGGATACGACGCGGACGGCGTCGTGTGGATCAGCAGGATGCCGGCCGCGCCCTGGCGCACGGCTTCCTCGAACTTGTACGTCCAGCGGCCGTACCACGTGAGCGACTTGCCGCCGAAGCGGTCCGGCTCGGCGCTCGTGGGCTGCGGATCGTTGACCATCGCGACGAGCACCTTGCCCTTCACGTCGGCGCCGAGGAAATCGTTCCAGCGTTCGTCGGGAGCGTCGATGCCGTAGCCGACGAACACGAGGGGCGCCGACACGCGCGTGGCCGCGCTGCCGCTGGCGTTGCCGAACACGACGTCCTGGCCGAACGTGGCGGGGAGCACGCGGCCGCCGGCCACGAAGCGGAGCTGGCTGCCGGGCAGCGTCTTCTGGCCGACCAGTTCGACCTTCTGGCGGTAGCCGCCGTCCGCCAGCGGCTTCAGGCCCAGCACGGCGGCCTGGGTCTCGAGATAGCGCACGGTGAGTTCGCCGCCGCGCTGGCCCGTGCCGCGGCCTTCCAGCAGGTCGTCGGCGAGGAAGGACAGGTGGGCGCGCAGCGGCGCCTCCGCCACTGGCGGCGCGGACTGGGCCTGCGCGGCGCCGGCGGCAAGGAGGAAGGAAGCGGCGTAGATACGGAAAGACATGGTGAACGACTCTTGAGTGATACTAAAGAGCGCGATGGTAGCACCGGGTGTCGCGCGCTGTCCGTATTGACGCTCCATTAAAAATGTAAACTTGCATCTCACGTTATAATCCGTAGAACGGACGTGCCAAGCCGAGGCCACGCCGCATGGCATGACAACCCCGACACCACTCCTGCATGGATAAAGACGAAAATCGAGCGCGACCAGCCGCCGCCGACCATGCCGCGCCGCTGATCCGGCCCTGGTCGCGCCTGGGCCGCCAGCTGGTGCCGCTGATCGGCGAAGGCGGTTTTGTCGCGTTGTTCACGCGCTCGGCGCGCCTGCTCTCGCCGCCGCGGGCGTGGCTCAGCGTCGACGCCGCGCGCCGCACGAGCACGCTGTTGCTGACCGCCCTCGAGCAAGACCTGGCGGCGGCGGACCCCCAGGAAGCGGCCGCGACACACGAGGAATTGATGGGAATGTTCGTGCGCCAGCTCGGCGCCCTCATCGGCCCCGCATTGACGGCACGGCTGCTGTCCGAAACCGGTGCGGACCGCACGTCGCAAAAGAATCAGGAGGAGCACAAGCAATGAGCGGAAAAGTAACCCTGGAGAAACTGTGCACCGGTGTGCCAGGGCTCGATGTGCTTCTGGGCGGCGGCCTGACGGAGTTTTCGTTCACGCTGATCGCCGGCGCGCCCGGCAGCGGCAAGACGACGCTCGCGCACCAGATCATGTTCTCGCTCGCGAACGAGCAGCGCCGCGCGCTGTTCTTCACCGTGCTGGGCGAGCCGCCCCTGAAGATGCTGCGCTACCAGCAGCAGTTCCCGTTCTTCGACATGGACAAGGTCGGCCGCGTGGTCCGCTACGTCAACCTGGCCGACGACCTGCGCGCGGGCGATTTCAGCGGCGTGCTGGAACGCATCATGCGCGAAGTGGAGGACTTCGGCCCCAGCCTCGTGTTCGTCGACTCGTTCCGCTCCGTCGTGCAGACGGCGCGCAGCGGCAACGAAGGCCTGTGGGACCTGCAGCATTTCATCCAGGAGCTGGGCTCGCGCATGGCCACGTGGCAGGCGACCACGTTCCTCATCGGCGAATACAGCCAGGCCGACGTCGAAGCCAACCCGATCATCACGGTGGCCGACGGCATGATCGCGCTGTCGCACAACCTGGACGAGGATTCGGTGGTGCGCAAGATCCGCATCATCAAGATGCGCGGCCAGGCGCACATGGCGGGCGCGCACACCCTGCGCATCACGAACGACGGCATCCGCGTCTACCCGCGCCTGCTCACGCCGCAGCCCGAGGCCTACCTGACCATCGCGGCCGATCCGGCCCGCATTCCGACCGGCGTCGCGGGCCTGGACGACATGCTGCACGGCGGCCTGCCGCAGGGCCACACGATGCTCGTCTCCGGCCCCACGGGGATCGGCAAGACGATCCTCGGCACGCGCTTCCTGCAGGCCGGCGCGGAACGGGGCGAGAAGGGCGTCGCCGTGTTCTTCGAAAAACACACGGCGCGCCTGCACAACGCGGAACTGGTCAAGATGGTGCAGGGTGGCCAGGTGACGGTGCTGCAATCGCTGTCGCTGTCGCTCACGGTCGAGGAATTGCTGGACCAGCTGACGGAGGCGATCGACCGCACGGGCGCGACGCGCGTCGTGATCGATTCGCTGTCCGAGATCGGCCTGTACCTCGCGCCGGAATTCCGCTACGACCTGCGCCTGTCCGTGCTCCGCACGCTGTCGCTGCTGGCGCGGCGCGGCGTCACTGCCCTCATCACCGTCGGCTACGAGGACAACACGCCGAACTGGCGCTTCTCGATCGACAACCTGTGCTTCCTGGCCGACGCGGTGCTGTCCATGCGTTTCGCCGAAGTCGAGGGCCATGTCTGCAAGTTCATGACGGTCGTGAAGGTGCGCGGCACCGACCACAGCAACGAGCTGCGCGAATATCGCATTACCGACAAGGGCATCGAGGTCGATCCGCATGCGACGGAACTCGATGCCCTGATGTCAGGCTTTCCCAAGCGGCGCCCGCCGCACAACTGAGGACGACGATGGGAACGTACCAGCAACAGCAGCCTGTTTCGGAACAACGTTCCTTCGAAGAGTCCGCGCTGCTGGAGCGTATCCGCGCGCTGGAAGAAGACGTGGCCCGGCTGCGCGAAGCGAACGAGCACCTCGTGCTGGCCACCGTCGACGCCCAGTACCAGCGCGAGGATGCCGAGGCCGTCAACCGCCGCCAGAACGAATTCCTCGCCATGCTCGCGCACGAGCTGCGCAACCCGCTGTCGCCGCTCGCGATGGCCGCGTCGCTGCTGGAACGGGACGCCGGCGCCGCGCCCCAGCAGCTGCGGCTCGCGCGCGTGATCGGGCGCCAGGTCGACCACATGGCGCGGCTGCTCGACGACCTGCTCGACGCCGCGCGCATCAGCAGCGGCAAGATCCAGCTGGCGGTCGAAGCGCTGTCGCTGGCCGACGTGCTGCGCCACGCCGTCGAGACCGTGCAGCCCCGCATCGCGGAGCGCGGCCAGGCGCTGGACGTCGAGCTGCCGGCGAGTACCGTCGCGGTTGAGGGCGACAAGGTGCGCCTGGCGCAGGTGTTCACGAATTTGCTCGGCAACGCGTCGAAGTACACGGGCGACGGCGGGCGCCTGCGGCTGGCCGCGCAGGCGGGGCCGGACGAGATCGTGGTGACCCTCACCGACAACGGCACCGGCATCGCGCCCGAGGTCCTGCCGTATATCTTCGACCTGTTCACGCAGGGTCCGCGTTCGCTGGCCCGGTCCGAGGGCGGGCTCGGCGTGGGCCTGAACGTGGTGCGCAACCTCGTGGGCATGCACCGGGGGACGGTGGAGGCGCACAGCGACGGTCCCGGCCGCGGCAGCCGCTTCACGGTGCGCCTGCCGCGCTGCGCGGGCGTGCCCGCCGCGCCGGTCCGGCCCGAACCGGCGATGGCCACGCCGTGCCGCCGCATCCTGCTCGTGGAAGACAATGCCGACGCCTGTGCCACCCTGGCCGACATCCTGCTCACGGAAGGCCATGACGTCGTGTGCGAGGCAAATGGCCGCGCGGGCCTGGCGCGCGCGCTCGCCGAGCCGTGGGACGTGATCGTGTGCGACATCGGCCTGCCGGAACTCGACGGCTTTGGCTTGATGCAGTCCCTGCGCGCGCAGCAGGATGGCGCGCGCCCGTACGCCATCGCGCTGACGGGCTACGGCCAGCCGGACGACGAGGCGCGGGGTTTTGCGGCCGGATTCGACCGCTATCTGGTGAAGCCGGTCGGCGCCGCGGCGCTGCTGGCCGTCGTCGCGGACGCGCCCTCATCGGCCCCCGCCGTCAGCGCCTGATCAGTTTCGCCAGGCGGTCGACCGCCTGTTCGATCCGCTCGTATTTCGTCGCGTACGAAAAGCGCACGTGCTGCTTCGGCGCGGCGAACCCGAAGTCGTCGCCGGGCACGATCGCGACCAGCGCGTCGCGCAGCACGGCCATGCCGAACGCGCTGCTGTCGTGCGCGAGCGGATGATCGACCTGCGTGATGTCGGCATACACGTAGAACGCGCCGTCCGGTAGCACGGGCACCTGGAACCCCAGGTCGCGCAGCGCGGGCACGAGGAAATCGCGGCGGCGGCGGAATTCGCGGCGGCGTTCCTCGAAGATGGCGATGGCATCAAGGTGGAAGGCGGCCAGCGCCGCGTGCTGGGCGATGGCGGGCGCGCAGATGAACAGGTTCTGCGCCAGCTTTTCGACCGCCGGCACGAGCGACTCGGGCAGCACGAGCCAGCCCAGGCGCCAGCCCGTCATGCTGAAGTATTTCGAGAAGCTGTTGACGGTGATGACGTCGTCGCCGAAGGAGAGGGCGCTCGTCGCGCGGTCGCCTTCTTTTTCACCGTAGTAGAGGCCCTGGTAGATCTCGTCGACGATCGAAAAGCCGCCGCGCGCGCGCACTGCCGCGACGACGTCGCGCGTCTGTTCCGGCGTCATCGACGTCCCGGTCGGGTTCGACGGCGACGCGACGATCACGCCGCGCGTGCGTTCCGTCCAGCGTTCGGCCACGTGGGCCGCCGTCAGCTGGTAGCGCTCGGCGGGACCGGACGGCACGAGGACGGCCCGGCCGCCGAACGCGCTGACGAAGTGGCGGTTGCACGGATAGCTCGGGTCCGGCATCAGCACCTCGTCGCCTTCCGCCACGAGCGCCGCGCAGGCCAGCAGCAGGCCGGCCGACGCGCCCGCCGTCACGACGATGCGCTGCGGGGAGATATTCAGGCCGTACGCGCGCGCGTAGTGCGCGGAGATGGCCTCGCGCAGCGCGGGGAGGCCCAGCGATTCCGTGTATTGCGTGGCGCCGCGGGCGATGGCGTCCATGGCGGCGCGGGCGACGAGGTCGGGCGCCGTGAAGTCGGGTTCGCCGACGCTCATGCTGATGACGTCCTGGCCGGCGCGCACCATGCTTGCTGCGGCCTTGACCATTTCCATCACGCGGAAGGGTTCGATGGCGTCGACGCGGCGCGCCACCTGGAGTGGATTGAAAGACATCGTGGGATTCTGAAACCGGGGAATCCCGCTAGTTTAGCCGAATCTACGCAATCGCGGTCCCGGCAAGCAGCGCCTCGCACGCCTGGGCCGGCAGCGGCCGGCTGACGTAATAGCCCTGGATCTGGTCGCAGCCGTATTGCTCCAGTTCGCGCAACTGGTCCACGTTCTCCACTCCCTCGGCCACGACCTTCAGGCTGAGGCTGTGCGCCAGCCGGATCACGGCCTTCGTGATCGCGGCGTCGTCCGGATCGTCCGGCAGGTCGCGCACGAAGGTGCGGTCGATCTTCAGCGCGTCCAGCGGGAACCGCTTCAGGTAGGCGAGGCTCGAATACCCGGTGCCGAAATCGTCCACGGACAGGCGCATGCCCAGGGCCTTGATGCGCGCGAGTATCTCGACAGCCGCCTCCGGGTTCGCCATCAGCATCGATTCCGTGAGTTCGAATTCCAGCAGCGCCGGGTCGACGCCGGCGCGCGCCACGATGCGTTCGACGGCACCCGCGAGGTCCGCCTGCTGCAGCTGGCGCGCGGACAGGTTGATCGCGACCGGCTGCACTGTCATGCCCTGCGCCTGCCAGGCCTTCAGCTGGCGGCACACGTCGCCGATCACCCATTCGCCGACGGGCAGGATCAGGCCCGTTTCCTCGAGGATGTCGATGAATTCCAGCGGCGGCACGAGGCCGCGCTGCGGATGGTGCCAGCGCAGCAGCGCCTCGAACCCGCTGATGGTGCCCGCCGCCAGGTCGAGCTTCGGCTGGTAGTGCAGCAGGAACTCGCCGCGCTCCAGCGCCTGGCGCAGCTGGGTTTCCGTCTGCAGGCGCTGCGTCGCGTTCTCGTGCATCTCGGCGACGTAGAACTGGTAGTTGTTGCGGCCGCCGTTCTTGGCGCCGTACATCGCCGTGTCGGCATTCTTCAGCAGCGTCTCGGCGTCGCGGCCGTTCTCGGGATACGTGGCGATGCCCACGCTGGCCGACACGAACAGCTGCTGGCCCGCGAGGTAGAACGGCTGCGCCAGCGCCTCGACGACGCGCGCGGCGACGCCGGCCGCGGCGCCGTCGTCCTCCAGCGCGGGCAGCACGAGCGCGAATTCGTCGCCGCCCAGCCGCGCCACGACGTCGCCCGTGCGCGCGCAGGCCGACAGGCGCTTCGCCGCCTGCACGAGCAACTGGTCGCCGACGCCGTGGCCGAGCATGTCGTTGACGTTCTTGAAGCGGTCCAGGTCGATGAACATGACGGCCGCGCGCGCCGCCGTACCGATGGCGTCTTCCAGGCTATGCGCGAGGCGGCGCCGGTTCGGCAGGCTCGTGAGCGGGTCGTACTGGGCCAGGTACGTCAGGCGGTTGCGTGCTTCCTGGCGTTCGACGGCGGTGGCGACGATGTTGGCCACGCCGTGCAGGAAGTTGGCATCGTCCGCGCCGAAGCGGCGGGGGCGCGCGGCGTACACGCCCAGCAGGCCGAACGTGCGCTCGCCGCACACGATGGCCGTGTCGAGGCCCGTGTCGATGCCGTGCAAGGCCGCGAGCGGCGCGAACCAGGGCCGCAGCGCCGCATCGGCAACATGCGCCGCAACGGGCGCGTCGCCGGGCGGGCAGGCCAGTTGCAGCCCGGTGGACTGCGCCAGCCGGCCGGCGCCCGCGCGCACCAGCATGCCGTCCGGCCCCGCCTCGAACAGGGCGGCGCAGGCCGCGCCGAGGCCGCGCGCGGCGGCGTCGGCGGCATCCGCGAACAGTTCGTCGAGGCCGTTCGCGGCCAGCGCCTTGCGGCCGAGTTCCGCGATCAGGGTCTGGCGCTGCGCGTTCTCGACGATCGTGCGCTCGAATTCCTTGCGTTCCGTGATGTCGATGTCGATGCAGATGTAGCACTCGGCCGTGCCGTGGGCGGCGAACATGGGCACGATGGTACGGTGCCAATGGCGCCGGCCGTGGCGTCCCGCGATCACGACCTCGCCGTTCCAGACGCGGTCCGACGGCTGCCACGGCAGGCGCGCGCCGGCCGGGCGTCCGACGTCGCCCAGGCGCTGGCCCACAACCTCGGGGCGGGTGAAGCCGCTGCTCGTCACGAACAGGTCGTTGACGCCGGTGATGACGCCGGCGGCGTCGGCCTCGCACACGATCGCGGCCTGGTCCATCGCGCTCTTGTGCTGCATGAGGGAGTTCATCAGCGAATCGATGCGCTGGCCGAACTGGTTGCGCAGGCTCGCCGCGCTGCGGTTGACGGCGCGGATCGCTTCCTGGATCTCGGTCGGCGCGTCCGCCAGCAGCGCCGCCTCGGCCGTGACGCGGCCCGCGGCCACGTCGTGCTCGAACGAGCGCAGGCGGCCCAGGTTGTCGAGCCAGCGGCGCACGAGGGTGCGCATCAGGGCGACGCTGGCGACGAACACGACGAACGCCACGCTGGCCGTCTCCAGCACGAGGCTCCACAACTGGGCCGCCAGCTTCTCCTCGTCGAACTGCAGGCGTACGACGCCGTAGTCCTTGCCGCCCACGTTGGCGATGCGGTTGACGTCGTACAGCTTGTTGGCGATGCGGGCCGTCAGCCAGCGCGGCGCCAGCGCGCGCGTCACGCGGGGCGCGTCCACGCGGATCGTGCCGCCGCCCACGTCGATGAATTCGGCGCGCTTGAAGGGCGACTGGAACAGCATCTTGCCCAGGGTGCGCTTGACGGTGTCGTAGTCGCCGATCACGACGCTGTCCTCGATCGTCTGCGTCGCCACCTCGACGAGCGTCAGCGCCGTGTCCTGCGTCTCCTCGATGTGCTGCAGGAACTGGTAGCGGTAGAACAGGCCCAGGCCCGTGCCCATCGACAGCAGCAGGGTGAGGCTGAATACGGTGAACACGCGGCCGACGAGGGAGCGCGGCAGCGCCGGAATGGCGCGCGCGAGGCGCAGGAGGGGAGAGAAAGTCATCGTGTCAGCGCAGGTTCGGCGGCGCATCCGCGTAGAACGCGCGGTAGCCGGCATAGTCGGCGTCGCCGGCCGGGACGAAGGAAACGGGCTCCGGCGCATGCACGAGTTCCGACGCGGCCGCGAGGATGCGGCGGCCTTCCGGATCCTTGTCCATGCCGAAGAAGGCCAGCGCGACGGCATGGACCTGGCCGGCCGGCACGCGCGGCGACGCCATCAGCGCCAGGTCGGTGAACGGCTCCGAGCTCCACAGCACGCGGAAGGCCTTGTGCTCGCGCTCCTGGTAGTGCTCGACGAGCTGGGAATTGGCGCCGGCCGCTGTTGCCTTGCCGGCGAACAGCTGGGTGAACGCGGCATCCATGTTGCCGGCGAAGATGGCGTCGACGGGGATGTTCCGGCGCAGCAGGTGGGCATAGGCCACCTTGTATGCGATCACCCCTTCCGGACCCGGGAAGGTGACGGGCGCGCCGGCCAGTTCGTCGAGGCTCCTGACGGGCGAATCGGCCGGCACGACGATCTGCGCCCGCACGGGTTGCGCGTTGCGGCGGCCGAACACGGTCCAGCCCATCCTGACGCGGTCCGGGCTGAACAGGTGGTTCGTGAACGCGAAGTCGACCTCGCGCGCGAGCACGTAGCTCGTCGTGTCGGCCTGCGTGCGGCCCAGCTTGAGGTTCAGGCGCACGCCGCTCTTCTGCGACACGTAGCGGATGATCGGATTCCAGAAGGCGGCCGACACCTGGAGGTTGTACTGGTTGACCGGCGAAAAATCATAGGCCGGCACCGCCGCGGCGCGGACGCCGCCGGCGGCGGTCAGGCAGGCCACGACGGCCAGGACGGAGCGGACGAAGTTAAGTCGGTACATGGGTCGTTGACGTGGCGCCGGCGGCGTGTCGGCCGGAATGTCGCAAATATAACATATTTCCGATTTGCAACAAGGCGAAACGTTTTGCCAATGTGGTCGTCATGCCGTGCAAGGACTCGCCGGCGCGTCGATGAAAATATTTCCTTGCGTAAATTTTTCGGCGTGTTCGCTTATAATCGCAGTATTTACTTGACGCAAATCTTTCCAGACTCGTCCGGGTCCGCCGGCCATCCGGGGGCCCGTGCCCGTGTGCGACCTGCGGCTCCGACTGCCGAATGACCATGTATTCATTTTTTTCCCCTTCCGCCCGCGCACCGGCGCCGCACCGGCGCGTGCGGCGTGTCGTGTGCGCCGGCGCGCTGGCGCTGGCCTGCGCCGCGCCGGGCGTGGCAGTGGCCGCAAGGCCGTTGCCGCTGTCCACGCTGGAGCGCCTCGTGCGCGGTGCGGACGACGGCGCGCTGCCGGCGCTCCTGGCGGCGCAGCACTCCGTCGACGCGGGCGCCTATGCGGACCGCATCCTGTATCTGAAGCTGCTCGTGCGGGCGTATCTGGACCGCGGCGACGAGGCGGCGGCCGGACAGGTCCACGACCGCATGGTCCGCCTGGCGCGGGAGCACGGCGACGTCCTGAACGTCGCCCTGGGGCGGTTGGGAACCTACGACAGGGGGCTCGCCCTCGAACGGACGTCGCCGCTGCACGCGCTGAACGCCCTCGACGTCGAGTACGCCAACCTGCGCGAACCGGAGTTCATGGCCGCGCTGCAGCAGGCGTACGGCGACGCCTACGTGCTGGTGGGCCAGGGCGACTTTGCGCTCGGCCACTACCTGAAAGCGCTCGAGATCGCCCGCCAGCACCCGGGACTGCTGGCGCCGACCGCGAACGGGGTGCGCCTCGCGATCGCCAGGGTCTACGCGTACAAGAATGCGCCGGACAAGGTGCTGGCGACGCTGGCGCAGATCGACGCGGCCGGCGGCACGCTGGCGCCGTCGGCCGTGGCGCGCAGGTACATCAACGAGGGCATCGCCTACAAGCTGCTGGGCGATATGGTCCGGGCGCAGGCGGCCCAGCGCAAGGCCTTCGCCGTCGCGCATGCGCACGGCCTGGTCCTGCAGGAGGCGAAGGCGTTCGTCAACATCGCCGACATCTGGCTCACGGCTGGCGACTTCGTCGAGGCCGAGCGGGCCGCGCGTGCGGCGCTGCCGCTGGCCGAGCGTTCGGGCAGCGTTGGCGTGCAGTGGATGGCGCGCGAGAACCTGGGATTGGCCCTGGTCGGCCAGGGCGACGTGGCCGCTGGCCTGAAATACATCGATGGCGTGCTGGACGCGGAGCGCGACTCGAGTTCGCTGCCGACCCTGCGCAACTCGCTCGCCGAAAAAAGCCGGGCCCTGGAAAGGGCCGGCCTGGTCCGCGAGGCGTTCCAGGCGCTGCAGGAAGAGCGCAAGGTGGCCGCGACCATCGAGGCGGGGGCACACGAGGACACGTTGAAGATATTGCAGGAACAATTCGACGCCCAGCGCCGGGCCATCCAGATCGACAACCTGCGGCGTGAGAATGCCCTGAAGGACGAGGAGATCCGCAAGCGCCGCGTATGGCAACTGTTCGCCTCGGGCGGCGCCGCCGTGGCGCTCCTGTTGTGCGGATTCGTCTGGCTGCTGTACCGCCGTTCCGTGCGCACGAGCGCCCGCCTGAGCGAGCTGAACGGAGAGCTCGCCTACCATTCCACGCACGACACGCTCACCGGCCTGCTGAACCGCCGCTCGTTCCGCGAGACGATGGCTGCGCGCCCGGGCGACGGCAGCTGTTGCTTCGTCCTGCTCGACATCGACCACTTCAAGTCGATCAACGACCGCCTCGGCCACGCGATCGGCGACGAAGTCCTCGTGGAGGTCGCGCGCCGCCTTCGCGTCTGCGCGGACGGGCGCGGACGGGCCCTGCGCTGGGGCGGCGAGGAGTTCCTCGTCCATGTCGACGGCGGCGAACCCGCGGCCCACGCGGCCCTCGTGCGCGCGTTGCTCGATGCCGTGGCGGGTGCGCCGGTCGCGCTGGCCGATGGGTCGTCGCTGGAGGTGACCATCACGGCCGGCGCGCTGTCGGTGCCCGCGGGTGCGCAGCTCGACTGGGAGCAGGCGCTCGTGCTGGCCGACGAGGCCCTGTACCGGGGCAAGCGGGACGGCCGCCGCTGTGCCTGGTTCGGCGAGTGGGATGGGCGTGGTGCCGTCACGCGCACCGTGCGCATCGCGCCGGCTGGCCCGCCCGATCCGGCCAGGCCGGTGCGGCTGGACGAACCGGAGCACGCGCTGGGCGAACCCGACCCGGTGCGCTGACCTGTTCCGTTTCAATTGCGAGTACCATGATAGTTGCCGCCATCGTTGTTATCGCTATCTTTCCTGTATCGTAAAACCGGCGGAAAGCCGTTCAAAAACCCTGATTTGGCGGGCGCGCCACGATTTCGTTCGCCGGCGCCACGGAATTCTTTAAATATTGTTAAACGTGGCGGGCACGATTGAAATTCGGTTGGCACTGATCGGATTGTCAAGTAATCTGGGGTTGCAAGGCGTGGGCAACCAACCATCGACGACCATGGCCGACTCGACACCTGAAGCAGCGATCGGAGTCCGCGACGACGCAGTCGTGGAGGCAGTATTGCGGGAGCGCGCGGCGCATCTGCCCGCGCGCGACGGCCCGGCGGAGACGGAGGTCATGGCGCGGTTGGCGCAGGCGCTGGCCGACACGCCGGAGCACGTGCAGCAGCACCTGGCGGATGCCGTCCGTGCGCTGTGCGGGGCCGATGCCGTCGTCGTGGCGGTGCGCGACGGCGCCGCCGTGCGCTGGTGCGTCGTCTCGGGCGCGCTGGCCGGGCACGAGGGCGAGCGGTGGAGCCTGGACGAATGCGCGTGCGGCACCGTCATCCGCGCCGACGGGGCCGTGCTGATGGAACAGCCGGCGGACAAGTTCCCGTCCCTGCGCGCCTGCGGCGTGCCGGTGGCCGAGTTCCTCGGCGTGCCGTGGCGCATCCACGGCGGCGCGGCGGGTGCGCTGGGGGCCGTGCTGGGCGATGGCGGCGCGCGCTTCGACACCGAAGACCTGCGCCGGCTGCGCACGTGCGCCGCGTTCGCCGCGGCCGCGCACCAGGCCGGGGGCGGCCGCGCGGGCGCCGACGGCGGCGAGATCGAGCGCAAGGTGGAAGAGCGCATGCGTCCCGTCCTGGAAAGCAAGGAACACCTCGAGCGCGAGGTCGAGGAAAGCCGCGCTGCCGAACGGGCGCTGCGCGAACACAAGGCCCTCATCGACGCCACCCTCAGCATCAGCACCGTCGGCGTGCTGTATTTCGACATCGACGGCACCGTGCGCGACGTCAATGCCGCGTTCGAGCGGATGACGGGCTACACGCGCGAGGAATTGCGCACGATGCCGAACTGGCGCGCCATGACGCCGCCCGAGTTCTGGGAGGTGTCGGCGCGCGCGCTGCGCGACCTCATCGACGACGGCGTCACCTCGCCGTACACGAAGCAGATGAAGCGCAAGGACGGCAGCCGCTGGTGGGGCCTGTTCGCGCCCGCGCGCATCTCGGGCGACGGGGCGAACGCGCGCTGCGTGCTGTTCGTGATCGACGTCACCGAGAACAAGGAGACGGAGGCGCGCCTGGCCGAGAGCGAGGAGCGGTTCCGCGCGATGGTGGAGGGCTTCGCGCAGACCGTGTGGGAGACGGATGCGCACGGCCGCGTCGTCACCGGCTCGCCCAGCTGGACGGCCTATACGGGCCAGCCGGAATCGGCGTCGCTGGGCGTGGGCTGGATCGAGGCCGTGCATCCGGACGACCGCGCCTACGCGCTGCGCGAATGGCGTGCGGCCGTCGGCACGCGCCGGGTATTGAACGCCGAGTTCCGCGTGCAGATGGCGCCCGGCGGCTGGCGCTGGACGAATGCGCGCGCGGCGCCGCTGTTCAACCGCGATGGGAGCGTGCGCAAATGGGTCGGCATGCACATCGACGTCGACGAGCGCCGCCGCACCCAGGCCGCGCTGGCCGAGAGCGAACGGCGCTACCGCATGCTGTTCGAGGCGATGGACGAAGGTTTTCTCCTCGCGACCGTGCGCTTCGACGAGACGGGGCGGCCCGCCGGCCTCGACTACGCGGAAGCGAATCCTGCCGCGGTGCGCATGGTCAATATCGCCTACGTGGGGCCGGGCCAGTTGCGCATGCGCCCGGAGCACGAGCCGTGCTGGCTGGACGCCTGCGCCCAGGTCGTGCGCACGGGCGTCTCCAGCCGCTCGCAATGCTTCTCGCAGCCGCTGGGCTGCTGGTACGACTTCTTCGTGTACCCGGTCGGCGGGCGCCAGGTGCCGCGCGTGGCGATCCTGTTCCACGACATCACCGTGCGCAGGCGCGCCGAGGATGCGCTGCGCGAGAGCGAGGGCCGGTTCCGCGCGCTGGCCGACGCGTCGCCCGCGCTCGTGTACCAGTTCGACGTGGACGGCAACGTCATCTACCTGAACCAGCGCTGTGTGACCGATGAGGTCGTTGCGGAAGAAGGCGGTACCGGCTGGAAGAGCATCGCGCGGCCCGCCGACATGGACGCGTACCTGCGCGACGTGTACGAAGGCATCCGCACGCGCGGTTCCTTTACGCAGCGCATCGAGACGGTGGTGAAGGATGGCAGCCGGCACTGGTTCGAATCCCATGCGTCGCCCTGGCATTCGGGCGACGGCGAACACCGTGGCTACGTCGGCATCTCGCTCGACATCACGGGGGCCGTGCAGGCCGAGGAGGCGCTAAAGGAGGCCGACCGTCGCAAGGACGAGTTCCTTGCGACGCTGGCCCACGAATTGCGCAACCCCCTTGCCCCCATCAGCAACGCGGTGCAGCTGATGCGCCGTCCGGACGGCCGGCGCCAGTCCGACCGCGTCGTCGAAATGGTGGGGCGCCAGGTGAAGCAGATGGCGCGCCTCGTCGACGACCTGCTGGAAGTGTCGCGCATCACGCGCGGCAAGATCGAGCTGAAGCTGGAGCGCGTGCCGTTCGCCGAGATCGTCCACGGCGCCATCGAGACGAGCCAGCCGATGATCGACCGGGCCGGCCACCAGCTCGCCGTCGCGTTGCCGGAGGAGCCGCTCGTCCTCGAGGCCGACCGTGTGCGCCTGATGCAGGTGTTTTCGAACCTGCTCAACAACGCCGCCAAGTACACGGACACGGGCGGGCGCATCTGGTTCGACGTGCGGCGCGACGACGGCCAGGTCGTGGCCACCGTGCGCGACACGGGCATCGGCATTCCGGCTGACGCGCTGCCGTGCGTGTTCGACATGTTCGCCCAGGCCCACCGGTCGACAGGACGGGGGCAGGGCGGCCTCGGCATCGGCCTGACGATGGTGCGCAGCCTCGTCGAGATGCACCACGGCACCGTCGAGGCGCGCAGCGCGGGGCCGGACCAGGGCAGCGAATTCACCGTACGACTGCCGCTCGCGCCCGAGTTCGACGCCGACGATGCCGCGCCGCAACTGGGCCAGGCCCGTCCCGCCGCGCCTTTCCATGGCCAGCGCATCCTCGTCGTGGACGATAACCGCGACGCCGCCGATACGCTCGGGCTATTGCTGGAAGCGGATGGCGCCGAGGTCCGCGTCGTGTACGACGGCCGCGCCGCGCTGGCGATGGCCGATACGTTCCAGCCGAACAGTGTCCTGCTCGACCTGGGCATGCCCGGCATGGACGGCTACGAAGTCGCGCGCCGCCTGCGCCAGGACGAGCGCTTCGCCGGTGTGCAAATCACCGCCTTGACGGGTTGGGGACAGGATGCCGACCGGCGCCAGACCCGCAACCGGGGCTTTTCGCACCACCTTACGAAACCCGTCAGTATCGAGGAGTTGCACAGAATTCTTGCGTGAAAGAGCACTCTAAAGGTTGCTGAAACAAAAAGTTACAAATTTGTGACATATGCGAACTGCATTTGGTTCCGCTATGTGCGTTAGCGAACGTCAATATGCTTGCCCCCTGAGTAGACTGAAATCAACGTCAACCGATGTTGGGAGGCAGCGATGGCGTGGATTTCACAATTTGTCAGATACCTGGGCGTCTTCAACGACCCCCAGTTACACCCCGAGACGATTTCGGACCTCCCACCGTTTGCCCTGCGCCAGACACTGGAAGCGCTGCTGCGGACCGGTTGGATGAAGACGTTCGAATACGATGCAGAGGATGCGTGGGTCGATTACGCCCGCGTGGATTTGCGCCGGGGCCGATCGAAACTGAGACTGGAGTGGGATCAGGACAGCGGCGGCACCGTCGAGGCGCCGCGGGCCGTGCTCGATGAATTGCGCGTGCTCGATCCGTGGATGCAGATGCGGCACGCGCACTGACGGTCAGAAGCGCTCGTCCGCGCCCAGGTACCGCCACTGCCCCGGCGGCAGCTCGCCCAGCTTCACGCGCCCGATCCGCACGCGCTTGAGGCCGATGACCTTCAGGCCGACCATGTCGCACATGCGGCGGATCTGGCGCTTGCGGCCTTCCTTGAGGGTGAAGCTGAGCTGGTCGTCGTTTTGCCAGCGCACCTTCGCGGGCAGCAGCGGTTTGCCGTCCATCCACAGGCCGTGGTTCAGCTTCCTGAGGTCGGCGTCCGGCAGGCGCCCCGGTTTCGTGTACTGCACGCGCACGAGGTATTCCTTCTCGATGGACGTGTCTTCGCCGATCAGTTGCTTGGCGATGCGGCCATCCTGCGTCAGCACGAGCAGGCCGACGGAATCGATGTCCAGGCGTCCCGCCGGCACGAGGGATTTCAGCTGCGTCGGATGGAAGTGCTCGGGCGACGGATCGTCCGCCCAGCGGTTTTCCGGCTTCACGAGCACGACGGCCGGCTTGTAGCCGTCTTCGGCCTGGCCGCTGACGTAGCCGACCGGCTTGTTCAGCAGCACCGTGACGCGTTTCGCCTGCTGGGCCGCTGCCTGGCGCTCGACGGTGATCTTCTGGTGGGGCAGCACCTTGCTGCCCAGTTCGGAGACCACCTGGCCGTCGACTCTGACCCATCCTTTCGCGATCCACTCGTCGGCCTCGCGGCGGGAGGAGAGGCCCAGTTCGGACATGCGTTTGGAGAGGCGTACGGGTTCAGTCATGTTTACTTCGGATTTCGGATAGGAACAAAAGCGGTCAAATCTTTACGGCATCCAGCAACTCGGTCTCCAGCTGCACCTGCACCCGCTGGTTGTTCAGCGCCTGCCCGTCGATGAGGAACACGTCCTCGACGCGCTCGCCGAGCGTCATGATCTTGGCGGTGTGCAGGTTGATGCGGTAGCGCGCGAGCACGCTCGCGATCGAGTACAGCAGCCCGTTGCGGTCGTTGGCGCCGATCGCCAGCACCCAGAACTGGCCGCGCTCGTCCGGGCGCATGTCCACGGTCGGCGTGATGGGGAAGTTGCGCGACATGCGCGACAGGCGGCCACGCAGCGGCGGCGACAGGGGTTCCTGGTGCACGAGCACTTCGCACAGCTCGTGCTCGATCAGGTTGATGATGTCGCGGTAGCTGTTGGCGAAATTCTCGTCCGTGATGAGGAACGTGTCGAGCGCGTAGCCATCCTTCGTCGTGTGGATCTTGGCGTCGAGGATGGAGAAATTCTTGCGGTCGAAATAGCTGCAGATGCGCGCGAACAGGTCGGGCTGGTCCTTCACGTACACCGTCACCTGCAGGCCTTCGCCGATCGGCGCCAGGCGCGATTTCACGACGGGCTTGTCGCGGCCCAGCTTGTCGATCAGGCAGCGGGTCTGCCAGGCGATGTCGGACGCGTCGTGGCGCAGGAAATACGCCATGTCCAGCTGCTTCCACAGCGCCTCGTGCGCGTCCGCCGGCAGGCCGAACAGGCGCAGCGTGGCCAGCGCTTCCTGCTGGCGCGCGCGCAGTTCGCGGTCGGCGGACGGCGGCTCGCCGCCCAGCACGCGCAGGGTCATCTTGTACAGGTCTTCCAGCAGCTT
>CAMLMV010000055.1 GCA_946481275.1 uncultured Massilia sp. | reverse complement strand
GGAATTCAACGGCAAAGTTAACTATGGTTAGCTTTGCGTAAGTTTGGAGGAACGGTCTTGTCCACCTGCCGCTTGAACGCGTACAGGCTCCCCACCATCAGCACGATCGGCACGAGCGTCAGGTAGAACGCGAAGTGCCCGTTCACGTGGCCGAACACGTAGCCCGTGATCAGGGACCCCGTGGTGCCGCCGAGCGCCGAGAAGATCACGAGCAGCCCCGTCATCGGCGCATGCTGGTGGCGCGGCAGGGAGCTCAGCATCACCGAATTGATGCCCGGGTAGATCGGCGCCATGAACAGGCCGATGAGCGGGAACAGGAACGCGGCCACCGGCGCCGTCGCCCACGTCACGTTCGGGTCATGCGCGATGCCGTGCGTGAGCGGCAGCGACAGCAGCACCGTCGCGCCCATCGCCAGCATGCACACGGTCAGCACGGGATACCAGTTCAGGCGGCGCATCACGACGCCGGCCAGCAAACGCCCCACCGCGAGACAGCCCGCGAAGATGCTCGTCACCTGCACGCTCATCGTGGCGGGCAGCATCAGGATCTCGTTGTTGAACGTGGGGAGCCACGAACCGATCGCCTGCTCGACGAGCACGGACAGGAACGCCGTCAGCACGAACACGTACACGAGCGGCCGCACGAACAGGCGCAGCATCGCGAGGAAATCGGCGGCCGGCCCGCGGCTGTCCGGCGGCGCGGCGCCGTACTCGTCGAACGACGTGGCCAGCACGAGCACGAACGTGGCGGCGCACAGGCCGGACAACAGCCAATAGACATTCAGCCAGCTCGTCGACGCCGGGTCATCGGCATCGATGAAGAAGCCGAAGATCCAGTACGCCGACAGCACGCCGACCATGAAGAACCCTTCCAGCATGTTCGTGATGCCCGCATGGTGCTTGCGGTCGCGCGCGACGAGGCCGATGGTCGAGTACACGGACACTTTCACCAGCGCGAAGGCGACGCCCACGCACAGGAACAGCAGTTTCGCCGTCGCGAAGGCCGGGATCAGCGGCATCGCGAGGGTGGCGGCCGTGACGATCGCCAGCGCCACGAGCATCGCCTTCTTGTAGCCGAAGCGCGGCAGGGTCGACGCGACGAAGAACGACACGATCGCGATCGGCAGGTCCTTGAACCCTTCCAGCACGCTCGCCGCGCCCTTGTCGACGCCATAGGTGTGTATGACCTGCAGGATCACCGTGCCCACGCTGTTGAGCAGGATGGCGAACACGAAGTAAATCATGAACAGGGCGAGCAGGATGCGTCGTTGGTTCATGTTGTCTCCCGTATGTTTTATGTTTTATGTTTTAGTAGTCTTCGAGTCGGAACGCTTCCATCGACGGTATCACACGGTCCGCGCGGTGCAGCACCTCGGGACTGCCGACACCGACGGCGAACATGCCCGCATCCTTGATCGACGCGACGCCCGCGGCGGCATCTTCCACGCCCAGGCAATCCTTCGGCTCGACGCCCAGGTGCGCGGCCGCGGTGAGGAAGATTTCCGGGTCCGGCTTGCCGTTGACGATGGTCGCGGCATCGACCACGTCGTCGAAGCGGTCGCGGATGCCCAGGCGGTCCAGCACCGTGAACGCGTTGCGGCTGACGGATGCGAGGCCGATTTTCAGTCCCGCTGCGCGCACCTCTTCCAATGCGCGCAAGGCGCCCGGCAGCAGGTCGCCCGGCGTCATCGTCGCGATCAGTTCCTGGTAATGCGTGTTCTTCGTGTCGGCCAGCGCGCGCTTTTCTTCAAGCGTGTACGTGCGCGGCGCGCGGGCGAGGATCAGCTCCAGGGAGCCCATGCGGTCGACGCCTTTCAGCTGTTCGTTGAACGCTTCGTCGAACGGCGCATCGACGCTGTCCGCGAGGCGCTTCCACGCCAGGTAGTGGTAGTGCGCGGTGTCGGTGATGACGCCGTCGAGGTCGAAGATGACCGCTTTGAATCGGGTGCTCATTGTTGGTTCTCCATGCGGATGTGGGCGCGCTGCGCGTCCAGTGCGATCGTGATTCCGGCGTGCGCGAAGGCGAGGCTGTCGCCGCGCAGCAGGCGGTAGTCGGTGCCGGTACCGTCGACCGACACCTCCAGCAGCGCGCCCCGCACCTGCGCCTTGAAGCGGTAGCCCGTCCACCCGTCGGGCAGCGTCGGAGAAAAGCGCAGGCCCGCTTCGTCGAGGCGCATGCCGGCAAAACCATAGGCGACACCGAGCCACGTGCCGGCCATCGCGGCCGTGTGCACGCCGTACTGCGTGTTCGCGTGCGTGTTGTCGAGGTCAAGGCGGGCCGTCTCCATGAAGTAGGCACAGGCCTTGTCGCGGTAGCCGATCTCGCTCGCGACGATGCTGAAGATGCACGACGACAGCGACGAATCGTGCGTCGTCACGCGTTCATAGAAATCGAAATCGCGGCGCTTGTCGTCGAGCGAGAACTGGTTCGACAGCAGCAGCAGCGCCAGCACGACGTCCGCCTGCTTGCAGACCTGGTGGCGATAGATCACCAGCGGGTGGTAGTGCAGCAGCAGCGGATAGTTTTCCTTCGGCGTGTTCGCGAAGTCCCACGGCTTCTTGGACAGGAAGCTGTCGTCCTGCGCGTGGATGCCCAGCGCGTCGTCGTACGGCAGGCGCATCGCGGCGCTGGCGGCGCGCCATGCCTTGATCTCGGCGTCGTCCAGGCCGATGGCTTGCGCCACGCGCGCGAAGTCGGCGGGCCGCTCGGCGCGCAGGCGCTCGGCGACGTCCGCCGCGAACGTCATGTGCATGCGCGCCATCGCGTTCGTGTAGTAGTTGTTGTTGACGATGGCCGTGTATTCGTCCGGTCCCGTCACCGTGTTGATGCAGAAGCCGCCGGCGCGGTCGTAGCTGCCGATACCGGTCCAGATGCGCGCCGTCTCCAGCACGATCTCGGCGCCCTGCGCCGCCATGAAGTCGAAGTCGCCGGTTGCCAGGAGATACAAACGGATCGAGTACGCGACGTCCGCGTTGATGTGGTATTGCGCCGTGCCGGCCGGGAAGTAGGCCGAGCACTCCTCGCCCGCGATCGTGCGCCACGGGTACAGCGCGCCCTTCTCATGCGCCATCTGGCGTGCCCGCTCGCGCGCCTTCGGCAGGCCGTTGTAGCGGTACTGCAGCAGGGCGCGCGCGATCTCGGGACGCGAGTACAGGAAGAACGGGAACACATAGATCTCCGTGTCCCAGAAATAGTGGCCTTCGTAGCCTTCTCCCGTCACGCCCTTGGCCGCGATGTTCGTCTTGCCGTCGCGGCCGACCGATTGCAGCAGGTGGAACTGGTTGAAGTGGACGCCCTGCTGCAGGGCGTCGTCGCCGGCGATGGCCACGTCGGCGTCCTCCCAGAAGCGGGACAGATAGTCGGCCTGCTCGCGCGCCAGCGCATCGAAGCCGGCGGCGCGGGCGCGGGCCAGCTCGGCGCGCGCGTGCGGGCCGACGGCGCTATCTTCCATGTCGCGCGAGCTCGCGTAGGCGACGTATTTGTGCACGGTGAACGTGGCGCCCTGCTCCACGTCGGCCTCGAACACGTGGCCCAGCCCGGCCTGCTCGACGTGCGCGGCGCTCGAGGGCACGGCATCCGTCGCGGTGGCCAGCGTAAAACCGCTGTGGCGCGTGCGCTGCAGCAGCAGCACGTCGTGGCTGCCCACCTCGCGCTGCGTCTCGATCAGCGACGGTCCCGTCAGCGCGGAACCGACGCGCGGGTCGTCGCCCGCCTGCAGGTTCGTCACGTCGTCATCGATGTCGGCGACGATGCGGACACGGCCCGCGAAATTCAGCGGCGTGACGGCGTACTCGATCGCGGCGACGTGCTTGCGACCGAGGGACACCAGGCGGCGGCTGGCGATGCGCACACGCTTGCCGGTCGTGGTCTCCCACTCCACCGTGCGCTCGAGCAGGCCGGTGCGGAAGTCCAGCGTGCGTTCCCACGCGAGCACCTTGCACGCGTCCAGCGCGAAGCGTTCGCCATCGATGACGGCCGCGATGCGCTTCGCGTTCGGCACGTTCAGCATGAATTCATTGATGCGCGCGAGGCCGTAGGCGTTTTCCGGGTAGCGGATCGCTTCGGTGTCGTGGAAGCCGTTCAGGTACGTGCCTTCCAGCGTCTGGCCGGCGCCGCCGCTGGTCCCCTCGTCCGGCGTGCCGCGCATGCCGATCCAGCCGTTCCCCAGGGTGAACAGGGTCTCGTGCAGGAAAGCGCGCGCCGGGTCGAGCGCGGCTTCGCGGATGCGCCACGGCTCCGCCGCCAGTCCGTTATTGTTATCGATGTCATTTTCCACTTCAGTTTCCTCGTCTCGTGCGCGGGGCGCGTTCTTCAAGCTTATGGGTGATGTAGCGTGATCAGGTGTGGCGGACGATCAGCGTGGTCGGCAGCATTTCCGAATGCGCCGGTTGGCCTTCGATCATGGCCAGCATTTTTTTCGCGAGCAGCACGCCGCCGTCGCGCAGGTATTGGTGGACGCTCGTCAGCGGCGGCACGAAGCTGGCGGCGCCCGGCGTGTCGTCGTAGCCGATCACGGAAATATCGTCGGGCACGCGCAGGCCCGCTTCCGTCAGCGCGCGGATGGCGCCCATCGCCAGCAGGTCGCTGGCGGCGAACAGGCCGTCGATGCTGTGGCCGCTCTTCTTTTTCAACAGCGACGTCACGCAATCGAAGCCCGCTTCGAACGTGAACGCCTTCGGGCGCAGGATGTGCACGGTGGCGCGGCCGGACAGCGCGTCGATGAAGCCGGCGCAGCGTTCCTGCACCTCGGCGTGGTCGACGTCGCCCACGAAGATCAGCTTGCGCCGGCCCTGCTCCAGGAAGCGCTCGGCGACGCTGGCGCCGCCCTTGCGGTTGTCGGAACCGACGACCGTGTACGTGGCGCCCTCTTCCGGCGCACCCCACACGACGAGCGGCAAGGTCGTCTGCTGCAAGGCCTTCACGGCCTCGCCGTGCGAGCCCTGGCCCAGCAGGATCAGGCCGTCGGCGCCCTGCACCGGGGCCGTGTCGAGCAGCTGCTTGGACGTGAGGACGACGCTGTAGCCGGCCGTCGTAAGCTCTTGCGTAATGCCGCCCAGCAGTTCGAGCGGATACGGGTCCGACATCGGCCGGCCCTTCACGGGCGTCATCTCGACGACCACGGCGACGGAATACGATCGGCGCATGCGCAGGTTGCGCGCGCTGATGTTGAAGCGGTAGCCCTGTTCCTGCGCGATCTTGCGGA
This sequence comes from uncultured Massilia sp., assembly GCA_946481275.1. The sequence goes on along the minus strand of CAMLMV010000055.1, from coordinate 39,512 downwards.
TCTTTTCCCGCGTGTTTTCCGTCACGAGCGGACTGTCGCGCAGCGCCCGCGACACCGTGATCGTGGAGACGCCGGCGATCTTCGCCAGGTCTTCCATCGTCACGGCGCTGTCGCCGGCCAGGGGTTTCTTTGCTTGCGCCATAGTCTTTTGAGCAATAAATCTTGGGATAGCGGTAACAGATTACTTGAGCGGGATGGATTATGACAGATTTTTTTGTCGTGTCGACAAAAAATGACATCGATAGCATTTCCATTGACATCGATGTCAATCCGGTGTTTCAATGGCCGGACTTTCCTTGTCGAACCATCAATCGACAAGTAAATCGGGGAGGAGACGCCCCGCAGCCGGTTCCCAATCACTGAGAGCGTAAGATGAATAAAACAATGCTGAAAAACACCATGCAGTTCCCGCAACTGTCGGCAGTTGCCCTCGCTGTCCTCGCACTCGTGGCCCAATCCCAGGCGGTCGCCCAGGACAATGTCCAGAAAGAAATCCAGCAAGTCGTCGTGACCGGTACGGCATCGGCCTCCGGCACGCGCAAGATCGACACGAGCTTCTCGATCACGACCGCGACCGAAGAACAACTGAAGCAGGCCGCACCGTCCAGCACGGCCGACGTGCTGAAGATCGTCCCGGGCGTGTACGCCGAAGCGACGGGCGGCCAGTCCGGCGCCAACATCGAGGTGCGCGGCTTCCCGTCGGGCAGCGACTCGCCGTTCGTTTCCGTGCAGATGAACGGCAACCCGATCTTCCCGGTGCCCGTGCTGTCGTTCTTCGAAGGCTCGTCCGCGTTCCGCCTGGATGACACGATCGAGCGCGTGGAAGTGCTGCGCGGCGGCCCGAGCACGATTTATTCGAGCGGCCAGCCGGGCGCCACGATGAACTTCATCATGAAGAAAGGCGGCGACGAGCCGGAAGGCAGCCTGCGCTTCACGACGGGCACGGGCAGCCAGCGCCGCTTCGACGGCGTCTACAGCGGCAAGATCGCCGACGGCTGGTACGGCATGATCGGCGGCTTCTACCGCACGACGAACGGGGTGCGCGACGCCGGCTTCCCGGCCGACGACGGCGGCCAGCTCTCGGCCTCACTGACGCGCAAGCTGGACCAGGGCGAGCTGACGGTCTACGCCCGTTCGACCTCCGACAAGAACGCGTTCTACACGGGCGTGCCGCTGATCTCGTCGAACAACGGCCACACGATCTCGTCGTTCCCCGGCTTCGATCCGCTGCGCGGCACCCTGATGAGCAACGAGATGCGCAACTTCACGGTGGAAGCCGGTCCTGGCAAGACCCTGACGTACGACCTGGGCGACGGCCGCGGCCTTTCCTCGAACCTCGTCGGCGCGGACTTCCAGCAGAAGCTGAACGGCTGGGACGTGTCGAACAAGTTCAACTATTTCAAGGGCGACCTGAACACGATCGCCATGTTCACGGGTAACAACCCGCTGAGCGCGGCCGACTACGTGAGCCAGACCATCGCGTCGGCCAACGGCAACGCGGCGGTGGTGGCTGCGGCCGGCGCGCTCGCCACCGGCGGCGACATCACCTATACGAACGGCGGCGGCGCCGTCGCGCCGAACCAGCAGGTGGTGCAGGCGGGCCTGTGGGCCGTCGAGAAGAAGCTGCGCTCGTTCACGGACGAATTCCGCGTTTCGAAAGACATCGGCAACAACAACACGATCACGGCCGGCGCCTATATCGCGAACTATTCGTCGCACGACGTCTGGTACCTGGGCAACAGCCACCTGATGACCGCGACGCCGAACGCGCGCCTTATCGACGTCAAGCTGAACAACGGCGCCGTCATCTCGAAGAACGGCACGGACGGCAACGTGTTCTACGCGCCGATCGCCTCGTACGACGGCCGCAACACGGCCGTGTTCATCGCCGACGAATGGCGCATCAACGACCGCATCAAGGTCGACGCCGGCATGCGCCACGAGAAGCAGCACATTTCCGGTTCGATCTCGAACCTGACGTCGGTCGACCCGGACAACAACCCGCTGACGGTCTACAACAACGGCACCTCGACGCCGAGCGGCAGCTACACGGGCCTGTCGCGCGACGACACGGCGAATTCGTTCACCGCCGGCGGCCTGTACAAGCTGACGAAGGATTCCAGTGTGTTCGTGCGCGCCAACCAGGGCCACACGTTCATCTACTTCGACGACCTGCGCAACGCCGGCACGCAGGACGTCGTGAACGACCGCAACCGCGTCCCGACGCCGAAAGTCACGCAGTACGAGATCGGCTACAAGACGGCGACGCCGCTGTACAGCGCCTACGTGAACGCGTTCTTCACGGACTTCACGGGCATCTCGTTCCAGCAGATCACGACGTCGGGCGTGCTGTATTCGGTGAGCGGCTCGCACGGCAAGGGCGTGGAATTCGAACTGGCCGTCCGTCCGATCAAGGGACTGCAACTGCAGCTGACGGGCGACTGGCAAGACTCCACGTACAAGGACAATCCGACCATCGCCGGCAACCAGGTACAGCGCCAGCCGAAGTTCCAGTACCGCTTCTCGCCGAGCTACCGCCTGCCGGTGGGCGATTATGCGCTGCGCTTCTACGGCACCTACTCGCACATCGGCGCACGCTGGGCGGACCAGCAGAACACCCAGTACCTGCCGTCGTATAACACGCTGGACCTGGGCATCCTGGCCGAGCTGTCCGACAAGCTGGAATTCCGCGTCACGGGCACCAACGTCAACAACGAGCTGGGCCTGACGGAAGGTAATTCGCGCCTCGTGGGCGCCAGCACCGGCCCGATCAACGCGCGTCCGATCTTCGGCCGTGCGTGGGAAGCGTCCTTGACCTACCGCTTTTAAGTAACGACTTCTGCTGTACCCTCTTGGCGGGACTTCGGTCCCGCCTTTTTTACGTCAGCGTTCGCAGGCGAAGCTGGCCGCGTCGTTCAATGCACCCGTCCCCTTGTAGCGCGCGATCGCCGGCCAGGCGCAGATCGGCCGGCTCACGCCCGGGAACGCGCGGCCGGTGGCCGTGAGGTAAGCAGGTGCTTCGTCCTGCTCGACCCATTTCACCAATGCACCCAGTCCGTCCATGTCGTCGAGCGCCTTGCCGCCTGCGCAATGGGCCATGCCGGGCACCATGAACAGGCGCGCGAAACCGTCGGCCGGCTTGCCGCTGGCCTGGCGCATGTCGTCGGCCATGCGCGCGTGCCAGCGCACCAGGTCGTCGGCGCTGAAGATCGGATCGGACCAGCCGTCGACCAGCATCAGCTTGCCGCCGCGGGCGGCGAACGTGCGGAAGTCGGTCGACGTGGCGTCGGTCCAGGCCGCGGTTTCCCCGGTGGCGCGCAGCAGGCGGTCGACGTCGGCCGCGCTGCCGGTCAGGCTGCCGCCGTCGATGGGCGGGTACGCAAAATACTGGGTCAGCGAACTGGCGACCAGGTCGCGCAGGAAGGTGTTCGTGCTGCCGTCCGGGTTGGCGCTGCCGGTCTGCCAGCCCAGCCATTCGGGCGTGAACACGGAACTGTCCCACGTCCACGGCGTGAAGCGCGGCTTGCCCGCGGCGTCGAGCGGTCCCTGGAAGGCGCGTGCGATGGCGTCGGCCTTGTCCGGTGCCAGGCAGGTGCCGGCGCGCTGGCCGGGTTTGCAGGCCAGCGCTTTCACGTCGAAATGGCAGGCCGCGTGGTCGAAGATCATGCCGTCGCGCGCACCGTCGAGGGCATCGCACTGGTCCAGCAGCGCGCCGCGGATCAACTCCCCTTCCGCTGGCGTGACGAAGCGCGCGGCGGCGCCGTGGGAGGCGCGGTCGTAGGCCTTGCCGGTCGCGAACGACAGCACCGCGGCGTCGCGCAGGTTGAAGGCCGGATTCGAGACCAGCACGCCGTCGAACAGGGTCGGGTAGCGCTGCGCCATCAGCATGCCTTCGCGCCCGCCGTTCGAGCATCCCATGAAATAGCTGCGCTCGGGCGCGTGTCCGCCCAGCGTGGCGGTCAGCGCCTTCGCCTGCAGCGCGACCTTGCCGATGGCCGCGTACGCGTAATTCAGCTTGGCCTGCTGGTCGCGCGCGAAGCTCGCGTCGGCGCCGTGGGCGGCCACGTGGCCCGTGTCGGTGCTGACCACGGCGAAGCCCTGCGCCAGCGCCGTCGGACGACTCGATTGCGCATTGATGTTGCCGCCCAGGGCCGGGGCGACGAAGCCGTTCATGCCGCCGCCGCCCTGGAACAGCAGCCGGCCGTTCCAGCCGTCCGGCAGCCGCAATTCCATGCGGATCGCGTAGGGCTTGCCGTCGGCGCCCGTGCGGCGTTCGAAGTCGGCCTCGACCCGGCAGTGGCGCACGGGCGCGGTGTCGAGCGTCGCGCGCGTGATGCGCAGGTCGTCATGGCGGTAGTTGGCGAGGGCTTCGCAGCGCGCGGCCAGGTCGTCCGCATGGGCCAGTCCGGGCAGCAGGACGGCGAACAGGATGGGGGTGATGCGCATGGGTCTCCTTGGTTGTGGTGTCATGGATCGTTTGCCAGGACGCGTTCGACCAGCTTGTCCAGCGTGGCGAACAGCCTGCGGCGCTCGGCGTCGGTCAGGGCGGCGAGGACCCGGTCCTCGATCTCCCGGGTGCGGTCGACGAGGTCGTCGAGTGCGCGCTTGCCCGCCGGGGCGATGTGCAGGACGTAGCGGCGCCGGTCGTCGGCCGCGCGCGCGCGCGTGACCCAGCCGCGCCGCTCGAGATCGTCGATGACGGCCACGGCGGCCGTCCTGTCGATCCCGGTCACACGGCAGATCTCGTTCTGGGAAATGCCCGGGTTGGACGCGATGGTCGCGAGCGACGTGAACTCGCCCTCGCGCAAACCATAGTCGTCCGTGGCGCGGCCGAACTCGCGCGCCAGCGCCTGGTTCACGCGGCGCAGACGGAAGCCCAGCAGCTCGGCCAATGCGGCCCGGTTCAGCGCCATGGACGCCTCCAAAATAGTTTAATTATTAAACTATTCTAGCAACCAATTCGACGGCTGGCGATCAGAACCCGAACTTCAGCCCGGCCGACCACACGCCCGCGCGCGCGCCGAAGTCCTTGCGCTTGCCGTAGTTCTCGTACTCGCCCACGACCGAGATGTTCTCGTTCAGCTTGTACTGCGCACCCACGCCGGCATACACGTCGTTGTCGTTGTCCGCCGCCGAGTAGCCGATGTTGTTGCTCCACTTGCGCTGGCTGTGCGCGAGACCCAGCTTGCCGTAGGCCGAGAAGCGGTCGGTGATGGGCACCGTGTACTTGGCGGCGACGTAGGCGCCGTAGCCCTTCGTCGTGGTCTTCACCCCGCCCGGGATGCCCGTGTACGTTTCCGAGTACTGGCGGTCGCGGCTGGAGAAGTTGACGTAGCCCGCTTCCACGCCCAGGTTGTCGGTGAAATCGACGCCGCCGAAGATCTTGGCGTCGGCGTGACGGCTGTCGGTGTCCCGGTTCGCGGCGCTCGCGACGCCCACGCCGATATACGGCTTGAACGTCGTCGATTGCTGCGCGTGTGCGGCGCTACCGGCAACGAGCGTGGCGGCGGCGAGGATGAGGGGCAGTGCTTTCATGGCTATCTCCAGTGGTGGTGTGAGGACGCCACGATAGCAACGTGTTCAGAAAGCAAAAATCGAGGATTGGTAAGGATCTGTTACGGGTGTGCATATCATTGACCCGCAAGCCAAATATGCATGCAGATAAGGCGTTGCACGTTGCATGACATAGCGCGGCGTAGGCTGCACGATCTCAGCCATACGCCGACGCTACTCCTGTTTCACTTAATTACAATGGTGAGGATCATTTAACGCCATTGCCCACGTTGATGAACGGGACCGCACCACCGGCCACGCTGGGCAGCTTGCCATCCCACTTCTCGATGGCCATGCGCTGGTTCTCCATCTCGCGCAGGCGGATCAGTTCCGGCGTCACCTGCTGGCGCTGCACGGCCAGCGATTCGGCTTCGGCCCTGGCCTGCGCCACGCGCTGCTTCGCTTCCACTTCGATGCGCTGCAGGTCGCGTTCCGCCTTCAGCTTCAACTGCTCGGCCGTCGTCTTCGCTTCGATCGCTTCATTGAACGAACGCGAGAAATTGAAGTTCACGATCGAGAACTCGTCCACCACGATGCCGTGGCGCGCCAGCCGCTCGCGCAGCTGGGTGACGATCTGGTCGCGCACGTCGGTACGCTTGGCGATCAGTTCCTCGGCCGTGAAGCGGGCCGTGACGGCCTTCACCGCTTCCTGCACGGCCGGGATGATGATGCGCGGGCCCGGCTCGTTGCCCAGGTCGCGGAACACCGTCACCGCGGCATCCGGGCGGACGTGGTAGTTCAGCGCCACGCGGGTGTGCACGGTCTGCAGGTCGCGCGAGGCGGCATCGCCGTCGCCTTCGCCCTTCTGGATCGAGACATTGACGAGGTTGAGCTTCTGCGCCAGCGGTATGCGGAAGTGGATGCCCTCGCTCAGCACCTGGTCGCTCGGGCTGCCGAACGTCGTCATCACGCCGCGATGACCGGCCGGCACCGTCCCGAACGGTGCCAGCGCGAACAGCAGGATGAGCACGACGACGGCGATGACGAGCTTCACGCCCGCGTTCAATGACACTCGATTCATTTCGATTCCCTTTCAGCTTTGGTTCCGCCGATCGACTTTGGATCGGCAGGTCGTCTTATATTGACGACGGACAAAGTGTATAGCTGTCAGAGCAACAATAGAATCAGAAATATCGGAAGCCGAAGTTCGGGAAAGCCGAAGCACCCGGATTCAGCCGGCGGCGATGGCGGCTGCGAATGCGCGACGTTGAGCGTCACGCGCGCCTGCGTGAATTCGTCGGGCACGACGGCATTCAGCAGGAACAGGGTCGATACGCAGGAAGGACGCGCGCTGCACGGACGAGCTGGCGCCGTGATCAGCGCACTGGCCGCGGAACGACGCCTTCGCTGGTCATGACGACGGGCCGGATCGTGCCGTCGTCGTTGAAGATCAAACGGTCGACCGCGAGCTCACGATGGTTGCCGTCGGTCTCATCCAGCGGGCGGCGGTGGTAGGCGATGTACCACTCGTCGGTGCCGGGCACGTTGACGATGGCATGGTGGCCGGCACCGCGCGCAATGCGGCCATCCTGCGCGAGGATCGTGCCGATGCGCTTGAACGGACCGAACGGCGACGGGCCCATCGCATACGCGACGCGGTAGTCGGGCCCGGTCCACTCCCCTTCCGACCACATGAAGTAATACACGCCACGGCGCTTGGCCATGAACGGGCCTTCCACGTAGGCCGGATCGGGCGTGACTTCCTTGAACGTCGTCCCGTCCGGGAACGGCACGACGCCGAGCAGGTCCGGCGCGAGTTTGACGACGTTGGCGTGCTTCCAGCCGCCGTAGACCATGTAGACCTGGCCGTCGTCGTCCTTGAACACCATCTGGTCGATCGGCTGCGCACCGTTGTGGATCCGCCCGATCAGCGGCTTGCCCAGCGCATCCCTGAACGGGCCTTCGGGCCGGTCGCTGACGGCCACGCCGATGCCGCCCATCTGGTCGTTGCTCTGGATGTCATTGGCGCCGAAGAACAGGTAGTACTTGCCGTTATGCGCGATGGCCGACGGCGCCCACACCGCGTACGCGGCCCAGGCCACGTCGGCGACGTCGAGCACGCGCTCGTGCCGCGTCCAGTGCACGAGGTCGCGCGACGAGAACGCGTCGAGGAACGTCTGTTTCAGGAACGGCGCCCAGATCGGGGCCGAACGCGCGCGCATGCGCTGCTGCGCCGGCGTGAAGACCGAGGGCCTAGATGGCTTGCCGGCGTCGGCGGAATACGTCGGATAGATCCAGTACGTGTCGCCGAAGACGCGGATTTCCGGATCGGCATACCAGCCCTGGACGATCGGATTGGCCGCCTGCGCGCTCAAGGCAACCGCGGCGACAGCGGCCGCCGCGGCCAGCAAGGCGCGCTTCATCGCGCGAGCGTGAAGCGGAACGTGGGTTCGATGCCGCGCGCGTGCAGGACGCGCACGATGTCTTCCAGCGTCGCGTCCTTCAGCAGCAGGCCGTCAGCGGCGGGAGGCGGCGGCGCGGCTGCCGCGGGGGCCTCGAGCCGCGCCAGCGCGGCGCTGAACTGGCCGGGCGCGATGCTGTCCAGGCCCTCCAGGAACGCGACCTGTCCCGCCACGGGCGGCGCCATGTCGAGCCCGGACTCGTCCGCGAACGACGCGCCCATGCCCGGATGGATGAACGCGGCCCACGTCCCGGTCGCCGTGTTCGCGCACGGCGGCAGTTCGACGGGCAAGCCGATGGCGTCGGCGGGCGGCAGCGTGTCCGGCCACAACCGGCCCAGGCCGGCGACGAAGCGGCGCGCATCGGCGACCGGCACGGGTGCCGCCAGCGACAGCCACAGCATGAAGCCGCCCGTGCTCGTCACGCTCACCGCAGGGGCCGGGAAACCGAAGTCGGCCTGCAGGCCGTTCGCGACGGTGCACAGGCGTTCCCAATGCTGCGCGTCTTCGCCGGGCGCCTTGCGGAACGGGATTGCGATGGCGCGCACGAGGCCCGCGCCGGAGACGAGGTCCACGGCGGGGCCGGGGCCGTCCTGCGCGGCCGGACTGTCCGGCAGCAGGTACAGGCGAATCAATTCAGAGAGCAGTTTTTCCATGCGCGTGATTGTGACACAGCGCTAGAAACCCATCTTGAACTTGGCCTGCAGGCCCGAGTTATTGGTCTCGCTGCCCCACTTCTTCGCGCTGTTGCCGTACTGCTCGTAGCCCGCGGACACGGTTGCCTTCTCGCTCACCTTGTAGCGCGCCCCCATGCCGACATATGGGCCGACGTCGATGTCCGACACGGTGTTGCGCAAGGTCTTGTCGTGGGTCACGCGCTCGCTGACGGCCACGCCCAGCTTGCCGTAGGCGGAGAACTGGTCGTTGACGGGCACGTTGAGCCGCGCCGCCAGGTAGCTGTTGACCCCCTTGGTGCCGAGCGCGCCGTTCACCTCGTCGGGACGGGCGTAATCGGCGAAGTGGAAGCCGCGCGTGTACAGGTTCGCGTAGCCCGTCTCGATGGCGAAGTTCGGTGACAGGTTGATGCCCGCGAACAGCTTGGGATCGGACACGTAGATGCCGAACGCACTCTTGTCCTGGTAGCGCAGGCCGCCCGTTTCCGTCTCATTACCCATGTAGGTGCGGGGGACGGGCAGGATCTTCGCGAACGGCGGGGACAACACTTGCGTGGCGGACAGGTCCTTCGGCGCCGCCGCGCCGTCCAGCAGCTGGGCCTGCGCAGCGCCGGCGGCGAGCAGCCCGGCCGCCAATGCGAGATGGATGGTGTTCATGCGTGTCCCCTTTGTCATGGATGCCACCTATTAAGATAACAGTCCGTGTTCAAAATCGCATCATCCGGCACGTAAGCGTTTGTGACTAAAAATATGCATTACTCACGTATGGTCGGCCAGTTTGCCGCGCAACATGTCCAGCTGACGCTTGAGGGCAGCGAGGTCGGACGGTTCGCACGCGGTGGCGCACAGCACGCCGTCGTAGATCGCGGCGGCTTCCTGCTCAAGCGCGCGGCCGGCGGGGCTCAGGGCCACGACGACCTGCCGTTCGTCGGCGGCGGACCGGGTCCGGCTCACCAGGCCGGCCGCTTCCAGCCGCTTGAGCAGCGGCGTCAGCGTGGCCGAGTCCAGGAACAGCCGGGCGCCGATCTCGGACACCGTCTGCTCGTCCTTTTCCCACAACACCAGCATGACGAGGTATTGCGGGTAGGTCAGGTCCAGCTTGCGCAGCAGCTTGCGGTACACCTTGTTCATCGCCAGACCGGTCGAGTACAGCGCAAAGCACAACTGGTCGTCGAGCAGCGGGGTCCGCTTGCCTTGCTTGGTCGATGTGTCGTTCGCTTCCATGGTTTGCCTATCAGATCGCGCGAGGCAGCCTCCACATCAGTGTAGACCTTTTACCGCCGGCCAGCGCACGGCATCACACCGCCGCCTCGTGTCCCTCGCGCGACACGACGCGGTCGCGGCCGGCATCCTTGGCCTCGTACAGCAGCCGGTCGGCCACGTCGACCCAGGCCAGCGGATCGTTGCGCTCGGCCAGCGCCGGGTGGCCCACGTACACGCCCATGCTGATGGTGACGCGGCCGGCCGGGTTGTCGGCGTGGTCCAGGTTCAGGGCCGCCACGGCCGCGCGGATCGTGTCGGCCACCGCGTTGGCGCCGGTGAGATCGGTGTCGGCCAGGATCACGGCGAATTCCTCGCCGCCGTAGCGCGCGGCCAGGTCGCCCGGGCGGCGTGCCCCGAACTCGATGGCGCCCGCCACCTTGCGCAGGCACTCGTCGCCGGCCGGGTGGCCGTAGCGGTCGTTGTACTGCTTGAAGTGGTCGACGTCGGCCATGATGAGGGCAAACGGCGCCCCGCTGCGGCGCGCGCGCTCGTATTCGCTCACGAGACGGTCCTCGAACAGGCGCCGGTTGGCCAGGCCCGTCAGCGCGTCGCTGTCGGCCAGGCTCTGCAGCGACGCGTTGTGGCGCTTGAGCGAGACGCCCACGCGGCGCAGGTCGCGCTCGAGCCGCTCGCGGATGCGGATCTGGCGCACGAGGACCACGCCGCCGCACGCCAGCAGGATCAGCGCCGCCGCGCCCAGCACGGATGTCTGCGCCGTGGTCCGGCGCCATCCGGCGAAGACCTCGTCCGTGGCCAGGCCGCTGGCGACGATCAACGGAAAACCCTGCAGCCGCCGGTAGCTGTACACGCGTTCGATGTTGTCGACCTTCGGCGCCTCCACGAGCGAGCCGGCGGGGACGTCGTTCTGGAGCCGCCGCCAGATGCTGCCGTTGCGGATGTCCATGCCGACCTGCTCGTCGCGGAACGGCCGGCGATAGATCAGCGTGCCGTTGTCGAGCGCCAGCAGGATGGTGCCCTTCGCGCCGACGTCGAATTTTTCGTAGAAGCGGCCGAACCACGCCAGGTTCAGCGTGGCCAGCGCCACGCCGGCGAAGCTGCCGTCGGGCCTCTCGAGGCGGCGCGACAGCGGCAGGATCCACACCCCCGTCGACCGGCTGCGCACGGGCACGCCCACGTGCGTCCCGCGCCCGGCGTGCAGCAGGTGGAACTGGAAGTACTCGCGGTCGAAATTATTGCCCTGCATGGGGCGCGGCAGCGACGACGTCAGCCACTTGCCGTCCGGACCGTACACGAACAGGCCGTGCAGTTCGCCCACGTCGTGCGTGATCTCGCGCAGCCGTCCCGTCAGGCGCGCCGTGGCGGCCTCGCCCAGGCCGTCGTGTTCGATCCGCTCGACCATCTCGGCCAGCACGGCGTCGCCCAGCTTGATCGACGTCTCCGCATGCGATGCGAGTGCGCGCGTGATGTTGGTCGTGGCGACGCGGCTGTCCTCCTCTGCCGCCTCGTAGGCATGCCACGCACTCCAGCCCTGCAGGCTGGCGAGCAGCAGGCAAAAGCCGGCGATCAGCCCGACGGCCAGCGCGACCAGCGGGCGGCGCTGGCCGTCGAGCGCGGACAATCCTTGGCCGTCCCTGTCGGCGGCGCTGTGGTTGGCATCGTGCATGTGACGGCATCCCCTCCGCCTCCAGCTTATCCGCGTCGGCGGCCGCCGTCCACATTCGCACGACCGGCGCCGCTAGATTTCCACCTGCGTGCCCAGTTCGATGACCCGGTTGGTGGGTATGCGGTAGTAGTCGGCCGCGTCGCGGGCGTTGCGCTGCATCGCCACGAACAGGTGTTCGCGCCACGGCGCCATGCCGCCGCCCGGCGTCGAGATCACGGTCTGGCGCGCGACGAAGAACGAGGTCTGCATCATGTCGAAGGCCAGTCCATGCACCGCGCATTGCGCAAGGATGCCGGGGATGTCCGGCTCGTCCTTGAAGCCGAACCGCACGTCGACCTGGTGGCAGCCGTGTCCAAGATCCGTGGTGCGGATCCGGGACGCCGTGTCGACATACGGCTCGTCGGCGATGTGCACGGTGAGAAACACGACGCGCTCGTGCAGCACCTTGTTATGCAACAGGTTGTGCAACATCGCATGGGGCACGCCGTCGCTTTCGCCGCGCAGGAAGATGGCCGTGCCGGCCACGCGCGTCGGCGGCGCAATGAACAGTGATTCGAGGAAAGCGTCGAGCGGGATCGCGTGCTTCTGCAGGTTCTCGAACACGTGCGCGCGGCCGCGGCGCCACGTGAGCATCAAGGTGAACAGCAGCACGCCCAGCGTCAGCGGGAACCAGCCGCCGTGCAGGATCTTGAGGACGTTTGCCGAAAAGAATGCCGCGTCGATCACGAAGAAGAACCCGGTCGCGCCCAGGCACAGCAGCAAATTCAGGCGCCAGCGGTAGCGGATCACGAAGTAAGTCAGGATGGTGGTCGCCAGCATCGTCGCCGTGACCGCGATGCCGTAGGCGGACGCCAGCGCGTCGGACGAGCCGAACCCGACGACGGCCAGCACCACGGCGACCAGTTGCAGCCAGTTGATGACGGGCAGGTAGACCTGGCCGATCTCGCGCTCCGACGTGTGCACGGTGCGCATGCGCGGCAGGAAGCCGAGCGCGATCGCTTCCTTCGTCATCGAGAAGGTGCCGGAGATCGTCGCCTGCGACGCGATGACGGTGGCGATGGTGGACAGCACGACGAGCGGGTAGACGCTCCAGCTCCCGAGCTGCTGGTAGAACGGGTTGGCGATCGCGTCCGGCCGCGCCAGCAGCAGGCCGCCCTGCCCGAGATAGTTCAGCGCGAGCGCCGGAAAGGCGACGGCGAACCACGCGAGCCGGATGGGCTTGCGGCCGAAGTGGCCCATGTCGGCATACAGCGCCTCCGCGCCCGTAAAGGCCAGCACGATCGCGCCCAGCGCGAGGAAGGCGATGCCGCGGTTGTCGATGAAGAAGCGCACGGCGTGCCAGGGGTTCAGGGCCACGAGGATGCCGGGGTTCTGCACGATGTTCACCACGCCCATCGCCGCCAGCGCCGCGAACCACACCAGCATGACGGGCCCGAACCAGCGGCCGATGCCGGCCGTGCCGTGGCGCTGCGCCGCATACAGGCAGACGAGGATGACGATCGTCAGCGGCACGACATAGGCGCCTAGCGCCGGGGTCGCGACCTCGAGGCCCTCGACGGCGGACAGGACCGAGATCGCGGGCGTGATCACGCTGTCGCCGTAGAACAGCGACGCGCCGAACACGCCGATCAGCAACAGCGCAAACTGCACGCGCCGGCGGTCGCCGACGGCGCCCAGCGCGAGCGCCAGCAGGGCCATGATGCCGCCCTCGCCGCGGTTGTCGGCGCGCAGCACGAGCGTCACGTACTTGAACGAGACGATGACGGACAGGCCCCAGAAGATCAGCGACACGACGCCGACCAGGTTGGCGGGCGTGAGCGGCAGGCCATGCGCGGGATCGAAGACGGTCTTCAGCGTATACAGCGGGCTCGTGCCGATGTCGCCGTACACGATGCCGACGGCGGCCAGCGCGAGGCCGGCCATGTTCTTGTTCTTGTGCGTATCCAAACTGGTTCTCCAGCAATGTTCATGGGCCGTATCGTACTGACGCCGCCGTAAAGATTTTGTAAAAACCGGGCCGATGCGCCGTATAAACGACGCCTTTATCCGGGACGGACGTCTTTTTAGAAAATTTTTACGTGGCTGTTCCTACACTTCCCCCATCGCATTCCGCGACAACGGCAAGTTCCTCGGCAGGCAGGCGCTGGTCGTCAGCGTCGACAAGATTTTCTGATCAACCCCACGTGAGGTCACCATGGATATCGTCTTCATCGGCGCCATCGCCCTGTTCACTGCCCTGATCCGGGCCATGGCAAGCGGCTGCGCCAAACTGGGAGAACGCAAATGACGCTGTTCTACCTGATCGGTACCGGTGCATCCGGCGCCCTGCTTGCGTACCTGCTGTACGCCATGTTCTGCGCGGAGGACCTGTAATGGACATGCATTCGCTGGCGCTGCCGGCGCTGTTTCTCGTCCTGCTGCTGGCCATGTCGTGGCCGCTCGGGATCCTGCTGGCGCGCGTGGCCGAAAGCGGGCGCGTGCACGGTTTCGGCTGGCTGCGGCGCGCGGAGGCCGCCTTGTACCGTTTGGCCGGGGTCGACGCCCACGCGGGCATGGACTGGAAGGCCTACATGCTGGCCCTGCTGGCGTTCAACGCGCTCGGCACGCTGGTCGTCTACGTGCTGCAGCGCGTGCAGGCCTGGCTGCCGTTCAATCCCCAGGGCCTGGCCAACGTGAGCCCGGATTCCGCGTTCAACACGGCCGTCAGCTTCGTCGCCAACACCAACTGGCAGGGTTACAGCGGCGAGCAGACGATGAGCTATCTGACGCAGATGTTGGCGCTCACCTGCCAGAACTTCTTCTCGGCCGCCACGGGCATCGCCGTCGTGTTCGCGCTGATCCGGGGCTTCGCGTCGAAGTCGGCGCGGTCCATCGGCAACTTCTGGGTCGACCTGGTCCGCAGCACCTTGTACGTGCTGCTGCCGCTGTCGCTCGTGTTTTCCGTGTTCCTGATGGGCCAGGGCGTGATCCAGAATTTCTCGAGCTACCAGCAAGTCCAGCTGCTCGAGCCGCTCACCTACACGCAGCCGACGACGGGCGCCGATGGCCAGGCCGCCAGCGAGACCCTGACCACGACGACGCAGACGATCGCGATGGGCCCGGTGGCCTCGCAGGAAGCCATCAAGATGCTGGGCACGAACGGTGGCGGCTTCTTCAACGCGAACTCCGCGCACCCGTACGAGAACCCGACCCCGCTGTCGAACCTGTTCCAGATGGTGTCGATCTTCCTGATCCCGGCCGGCCTGTGCTTCGCGTTCGGTCGCCTCGTCGGAGACCGCCGCCAGGGCTGGGCGATCCTCGCGGCGATGACCGTGCTGTTCGTCGCGATGACGGCCGGCGTGATGGTGGCGGAGCACCAGCCGCATCCGGCGCTTGCCGCGCTGGGCATCGACCAGAATGCCAGCGCCCTGCAGGCGGGCGGCAACATGGAAGGCAAGGAAACCCGCTTCGGCATCGACGCCTCGGCCTTGTTCGCCGCCGTCACCACCGCCGCGTCGTGCGGCGCCGTCAACGCGATGCACGATTCGTTCACGCCACTGGGCGGCGCGGTGCCGCTCCTGCTGATGCAGTTCGGCGAGGTGATCTTCGGCGGCGTCGGTTCCGGCCTGTACGGCATGCTGATCTTCGCGATCATGGCGGTGTTCATCGCCGGCCTGATGATCGGCCGCACGCCGGAATACCTTGGCAAGAAAATCCAGGCGTACGAAATGAAGATGACGTCGATCGCCATCCTGGTAACGCCCGTACTGGTGCTGGCCGGCACCGCGATCGCCGTGCTGGCGGCGGCCGGCAAGGCCGGCGTCGCCAATCCGGGCGCGCACGGCTTCTCGGAAATCCTGTACGCGTTCAGCTCCGCCGCCAACAACAACGGCAGCGCGTTCGCGGGCCTGTCCGCCAACACTCCGTTCTACAACTGGATGCTCGCGATTGCCATGTGGTTCGGCCGCTTTGCCATCATCGTGCCCGTGCTGGCGATCGCCGGCTCGCTCGCGGCCAAGCAGCGCCTGCAGACGACGGCCGGCACCATGCCTACGCACGGCCCGATGTTCGTGGGTCTCCTGATCGGCGTGGTCGTGTTGGTCGGCGTGCTGAACTACGTGCCGGCGCTGGCCCTCGGACCGATCGTCGAACACCTGCAGCTGTTTGCCAAATAAAGGAGTGGCCATGACCCGACTCGATGCCCCCATGACCGCGCCCGTGAACGCAGCGGCCGACGCGCCAGCAGCCAAGCGCCTGTCCATGTTCGACACCAGCCTGGCCGGGCCGGCGCTGGCCGACGCCTTCAGGAAGCTCGACGTGCGCACGCAACTGCGCAGCCCCGTCATGTTCGTCGTCTACGTCGGCAGCATCATCACGACGCTGTTGTACGTGCAGGCCCTGTTCGGCACGGGCGAGGCCCCGGCCGGCTTCATCCTCGCCTGCGCCGTCTGGCTGTGGTTCACGGTGCTGTTCGCGAACTTCGCGGAAGCGCTGGCCGAAGGCCGCAGCAAGGCCCAGGCAGCTTCGCTGCGCGGCCTGAAGGAAGCCGTTACCGCGAAGAAGCTGGCCGTGCCGAAGCACGGCACCACGTGGTTGCCCTGCCCCGCCACCGACCTGCGCAAGGGCAACCACCTCCTGATCGAAGCGGGCGACGTGGTGCCCATCGACGGCGAGGTGGTCGAAGGCGTCGCGTCGGTGGACGAGAGTGCCATCACGGGCGAGTCCGCGCCGGTGATCCGCGAATCCGGCGGCGACTTCTCGGCCGTCACAGGCGGTACGCGTGTGCTGTCCGACTGGCTGGTCGTCAGGGTCACGGCGAACCCGGGCGAAACGTTCCTCGACCGCATGATCGCGATGGTGGAAGGGGCAAAACGCAAGAAGACGCCCAACGAGATCGCCCTGACGATCCTGCTCGTGGCGCTCACCATCGTGTTCCTCGTCGTGACGGTGACCCTGCTGCCGTTCTCGCTGTATTCGGTCGAAGTGGCGCAGGCCGGCACGCCCGTGACGATCACCGTGCTGATCGCGCTGCTCGTGTGCCTGATCCCGACGACCATCGGCGGCCTGCTGTCGGCGATCGGCGTGGCCGGCATGAGCCGCATGATGCGCGCCAACGTGATCGCGACGTCGGGCCGTGCCGTGGAAGCGGCGGGCGACGTCGACGTGCTCCTGCTCGACAAGACGGGCACCATCACGCTCGGCAACCGCCAGGCGGCCATGTTCCTGCCCGCGGCCGGCACAACCGAACGCGACCTGGCCGACGTGGCGCAACTCGCGTCGCTGGCCGACGAAACGCCGGAAGGCCGAAGCATCGTCGTGCTCGCGAAGCAGCGCTTCAACATCCGCCAGCGCGAACTGGAAGGCCTGCATGCCGAGTTCGTGCCGTTCTCCGCGCAGACCCGCATGAGCGGCGTCGACATCGGCGCGCGCCGCATCCGCAAAGGGGCGTTCGACGCGGTGCGCCGCCACGTCGAGTCGCTCGGCGAGACGTTCCCGGCCGACGTCGTGCGCACGGTGGAGGACGCCGCTCGCCGCGGCAGCACGCCTCTCGTCGTCGCCGAAGGCGGCCGCGTGCTGGGCGTGGTGGAGCTGAAGGACATCGTCAAGGGCGGCATCAAGGAACGCTTCGCCGAACTGCGCCGCATGGGCATCAAGACCGTCATGATCACGGGCGACAACAAGCTGACGGCGGCCGCGATCGCCGCCGAGGCCGGGGTCGACGATTTCCTGGCCGAGGCGACGCCGGAGGACAAGCTGAAGCTGATCCGGGAATACCAGTCGGACGGCCGCATGGTGGCGATGACGGGCGATGGCACCAACGACGCCCCGGCACTGGCGCAGGCGGACGTGGCCGTGGCGATGAACTCGGGTACGCAGGCCGCCAAGGAAGCCGGGAACATGGTGGACCTCGACTCGAATCCGACCAAGCTGCTGGAGATCGTCGAGATCGGCAAGCAGATGCTCATGACGCGTGGCGCATTGACCACGTTCTCGATCGCGAACGACGTCGCCAAGTATTTCGCGATCATTCCCGCCGCCTTCGTCGGCACCTATCCGCAGCTGAAAGCGCTCGACGTCATGCACCTCGCGAGCCCGTCGTCGGCAATCATGTCGGCACTGATCTTCAACGCGCTGATCATCGTGTTCCTGATTCCGCTCGCGCTGCGCGGCGTGCGCTTCCGCGCGATCGGCGCGACCGCCCTGCTGCGCCGCAACCTGCTCGTCTACGGCGTCGGCGGCATCGTCCTGCCGTTCATCGGCATCAAGCTGATCGACATGCTGCTGGCGACACTGCACCTCGTCTGAACAAGGAGAACACGATGACATCCACGCTTCGTCCCCTGCTCGCCCTCTTCGGCGCACTGACCCTGCTGTGCGGCGTGCTGTACCCGGCCGCCGTCACCGGCATCGGCCGCGTCGCGTTCCCGCGCCAGGCCGGCGGCAGCCTGATCGAAATGGGCGGCAAGACGGTCGGCTCGACGCTGATCGGCCAGCCGTTCGCGGCGCCGGGATACTTCCGGGGCCGGCCGTCCGCGACCGCCCCCATGGCCGGCAACGCGGCCGCCTCCAGCGGTTCCAACCTGGGACCGACCAATCCCGCGCTGCTCGACGCCGTCAAGGCTCGCGCGGCCGCACTGAAGGCACTCGACCCGGGCAACGACGCGCCGATCCCCGTCGATCTCGTCACCGCGTCGGCCAGCGG
The DNA here is from genome assembly GCA_946481275.1 of uncultured Massilia sp. The sequence goes on along the minus strand of CAMLMV010000055.1, from coordinate 21,317 downwards.
CCTCGATCCCGAGATCAGCGTAGCGGCCGCCGAGTACCAGGCAGCGCGCGTCGCCGCGGCGCGCAAGATGCCTGTGGCGCAGGTGCGCGCACTCATCGACCGGTACCGGCAGGACCCGGCACTGGGATTCCTCGGAGAGGCGCGCGTCAACGTGCTGGCGCTGAACCTTGCCCTGGACGGCCGGGTGCCATGAGGACGAAAGCATGAGCGTCCCCGGCGCCGAGGTGCGGCCCGACCCGGACGCGCTGCTGGCCCAGGTCCGGGAACAAGAGCGGCGCGCGACGCGCGGCCGGCTCCGCATCTATTTCGGCGCCTCGGCCGGCGTCGGCAAGACGTACGCGATGCTGTCCGCGGCGCGCCAGCTCGCCGCCACGCGCGCCGTTCTGGTCGGGGTCGTCGAGACGCATGCCCGCGCCGAAACGGAAGCGCTGCTGCACGGACTGGAGGTCCTGCCCCGCCGCCAGATCGCCTACCGCGGCAAGGCGCTGTCCGAGTTCGACATCGACGCCGCGCTGGACCGGCGCCCGGCACTGGTGCTCGTCGACGAACTGGCGCATTCGAATGTTCCCGGCTCGCGCCATCCGAAGCGCTGGCAGGACGTCGACGAGCTGCTGGCCGCCGGCGTCGACGTGTTCACGACCGTGAACGTGCAGCACCTGGAAAGCCTGAACGACGTGGTCGGCGGCATCACGGGCGTGCGCGTCGGCGAGACGGTGCCGGACTCCGTGTTCGACGCGGCCAACGAGGTCGTGCTGGTCGACCTGCCCGCAGACGAGCTGCTGGCGCGCCTGAAACTCGGCAAGGTGTACCAGCCGGCGCAGGCCGAGCGGGCGGGCCGCAATTTCTTCCGCAAGGGGAACCTCATCGCGCTGCGCGAACTGGCGTTGCGGCGCACGGCGGAGCGTATCGGGGACGACGTGCGCGCCTACCGGGTCGAACAGTCAATCGATGCCGTGTGGCGCACGGGAACGGCGTTCCTCGCCTGCGTCGGCCCCGGGCCGGGCGCGGAAGGCGTCGTGCGCAGCGCGGCGCGCCTCGCGGCCCAGTTGGGCGCCGACTGGCATGCGGTCTACGTCGAGACGCCGGGTTTGCTGGGCCTCGACGCCAGCCGGCGCGCACGCACCCTTGGGGTGCTGAAGCTGGCGCGCGACCTCGGCGCGGCCACGGCGGTCCTGCCGGGCGACAACGTGGAGGCCACGGTCGTCGACTACGCGCGCAGCCACAACCTGGCGCGTATTGCGCTGGGCCGGGGCCAGCCGCGCTGGCCATGGCAGGCCACGTGCGGCCGGCGCATCGCCCGGCTGGCGCCCGACGTCGAACTGCTCGAAGTCGCCGTGCCGCCGGCGCGGGCGCCGGACACCGTCCGGCCGGCCCCGGCCGCGCGTTCCGCCGACGTCCGCGCCGCCGTCGTGGCCCATGGCGCGGCAGTCCTGTCCAGCCTTGGAATGGCACTGGCGGCGACGCCCACCGTCGGCTACCTGGACCTGGCGAACATCGCCATGCTGTTCCTGCTCGTCGTGCTGCTGGTTGCGGTGCGCCTCGGACGCGGTCCGTCCGTCACCGCGACCTGCGTCAGCGTCGCCTGCTTCGACTTCTTCTTCGTCCCGCCGCGCTTCACGTTCGCGATCTCGGACATCCAGTACCTGGTGGCGTTCGGCGTGATGCTGGCGGTCGGCCTGATCACGGGACACCTCACGGCCGGCCTGCGCTTCCAGGCCCACGTCGCCGCGCGGCGCGAAAACCGCACGCGGGCGCTATACGAATTTGCCCGGGCCCTGTCCGGCGTGCTACAGACGGAGCAGATCCAGGAGGCGACGCGGGACGCCATCGGTCGCACGTTCGGCGCACGCACGGTCTTGCTGGTGCCGGATGCCGCCGGCCGCGTGACCATGGCCGGCGACGACGCCATCGCCGGGCTCGACACCGGCATCGCGCAATGGGCGTTCGACCACGGCACCAGCGCGGGAATGGGCACCGACACCCTGCCCGGCAACCCCGTCTTCTACATGCCGCTGGTAGCGCCGATGCGCACACGCGGCGTACTGGCGATCGAGGCAGCGACGCCGCACTGGCTGCTGGCGCCGGAACAGCGCCAGCAACTCGATACGTTCGCGACGCTGGCCGCCATCGCGCTGGAACGGGTGCATTACATCGAGGTCGCGCAGGACGCGCTGGTCCGCATCGAATCGGAGCGGCTGCGCAATTCGCTGCTGGCGGCGCTCTCGCACGACCTGCGCACGCCGCTCACGTCGCTGATGGCGCAGGCCGAAGCGCTGGCCGCCTCCGCGCCGCCGCTGGCGCCCGGACAGCGCGCGATGGCCGATGCGCTGCGCGAGGAGACGGTGCGCATGGGCCGCCTCGTGACGAATTTGCTCGACATGGCGCGCATCGAAAGCGGCGACGTGAAGCTCAGGCTCCAGTGGCAGCCGGTCGAGGAAGTCATCGGCAGCGCCCTGGCGGCCAGCCGCGCCGCGCTGGCCGGCCACACCGTGGAAACGCATGTGCCGGCCGACCTGCCGCTCGTGCAGTACGACGCGGTGCTGGTCGAACGCGTGCTGTCGAACCTGCTGGAAAACGCGGGCAAGTACACGCCGCCCGGCAGCACGGTCGGCGTGTCCGCGGAACGGCACGGGCAGTGGCTGAGCGTCGCGGTAACGGACGACGGCCCGGGCCTGCCGCCCGGCCAGGAGGACGCCGTGTTCGAGAAATTCACGCGCGGCGAGCGGGAATCGGCCAAGCCCGGCGTGGGACTCGGCCTCGCCATCTGCCGTGCGATCGTGGGCGCGCACGGCGGTACCATCCGCGCGGCCAACCGGCTTGACGGCGGCGCCGCGTTCACGTTCACGCTGCCGCTCGGGACGCCCCCGGCGCTGCCGCCGGAGGACGACATGGAGGTCGACGATGAGTGATTTCACCGGCATCGCCCTGCTCGTGGAAGACGAGCCCCACATCCGCCGTTTCGTGCGCGGCGCGCTGGAACAGGAAGGGTGGCAAGTGCACGAAGCCGCCACCTTGCAGCGCGGCCTGACGGAAGCGGGCACGCGCAAGCCGGACGTGGTCATCCTCGACCTCGGCCTGCCGGACGGCGACGGTGCCGACTTCATCGCCGACCTGCGCAAGTGGTCGGGGGTGCCGGTCATCGTGCTGTCGGCCCGCGTGAACGAGGACGAGAAGATCCGCGCACTCGACCGCGGCGCGGACGACTATCTGACGAAACCGTTCGGCGTCGGCGAGTTGCTCGCGCGCGTGCGCGCGTCGCAACGACGCCTGCGCGGCCCGGCGACAGGCGGCGACGGCAAGGTGCGGTTCGGGGATGTCGTGGTGGACGTGCAGAACCGGCGTGTCACGAAGGGCGGCGCCGCCGTCAGGTTGACGCCGACGGAACATCGCCTGCTGGCGGTCCTCGTCGGCAACGCGGGCAAGGTCATGACGACACCGCAGCTGCTGCGCAGCGTGTGGGGGCCGAACCAGTCCGACCATGCGCACTACCTGCGGATCTACATGGGCCACCTGCGCCACAAGCTGGAAGACAATCCGGCCCAGCCCCGCTACCTCGTCACCGAGACGGGCGTGGGCTACCGCTTCCAGCTGCCGTGATTCAGGCGCCCACGACGAGCACCGACACCGTATCGCGCCCCGCGTGCTTGGAGCGGTACAGGCCGTCGTCCGCCGCGTGGGCCAGCGCGGCCTGCTCCGGGCGCGCGCTCCACGCGATGCCGATGCTGCTCGTGACCGCAAGCGTGTGGCCGTCCAGCTGGAACGGCACGCGGATCGCGCCCTGCAGCTTGGCCGCGATGCGTTCGCATTCCAAGGGCGAGCCGACCTGCTCCAGCACGATGACGAATTCGTCGCCGGCCAGGCGCGCCACCGTGTCCGTGGCGCGCACCGTGGCGCCCAGGCGGCGCGCGAACTCGCGCAGCACGGCGTCGCCCACCGCGTGGCCGAGGCTGTCGTTGACCTGCTTGAAGTGGTCGACGTCGAGATAGGCCAGCGCCAGCGGCGTGGCGCCGCGGCGCGCGCGCGCGATGGCCTGCGCGAAGCGCTCCTCGTAGCTGCGCCGGTTCGGCAGGCCGGTCAGGTGGTCGGAATGGGCGAGCGCGTGCAGCTGGCGTTCGTATTCGCGCGCCGACGTCGCATCCGTCGCCAGCACGTAGATGCCCTGCACGACGCCGTCGCGGATATGCGGCAGATAGGTCGAGCTGACCACGCGCGTGCGGCCGCGGCGCCGTTCCTCGATCTCCAGGTGCGACGCATGGCCGGCCAGGCAGCGCTCGAGCGCCTCGCGCCGCGGCGCGTAGAACGCCTCGCCCATCGCGTCCGGCACCGTCCTGCCGATCATGTCCGTGGTCTTCACGCCGAACCATTCGCGATAGCGCTCGTTGGCGAAGCGGTAGCGCAGGTCCGTGTCGACATAGGCGATCAGCGCGGGCACGTTGTCGGCGATGGTGCGCAGCCATTCGCCGCTCTCGGCCAGGCGCGCGCGCGACGCGTCCAGTTCCGTCACGTCCTTCATCGCGACGACCGCGCCCAGCGGCTCGCCGGCCGTGCCGTGCAGCGCGCGGCCGCTCGCCAGCAGGCGGCGCGCCGGCGCGCCCGGCACGTGGATCGTCATGCCGGCGTCGATCACGCGCTCGCCGCGCAGCGCGCGCACGAGCGGGATGTCGGCGGGCGCCAGCGGCGTGAGGCCATCCTCGCCGTACAGGTCGTAGTGGGCCGGCCAGTCGGCCTGCGACAGCGCGCTGTCCGCGTCGAGGCCGTGGAAGGCGCGCGCCGCGCGATTGAACATCATCAGGTGGCCGTCGGCGTCGCATGCGACCACGCCCACGTCCACCGTCTCCAGCACGGCGTCCAGCAATTCCTGCTTCTGGCGCAAGGCCTGCTCGGCCGCCTCGCGCAGGCGCATCGTCAGTTCGAGCGTGGCGTTCTTGTCCTGCGGTTCGCGCGTGCGCGCGGCGACCAGTACGTCGCGGTTCAATTCGTCCTGCACCAGTTGCGCGAGGTCGCACAGCATGCGCCGGTCGGCGTCCCCGAACGTGCGCGGGGCCGTGTCGATGATGCACAGCGTGCCGAGCGGCTGGCCGTCCACGCTGTGCAGCGGCTGGCCGGCATAGAAGCGGATGCCCGGCGCGCCCGTCACGTGCGGGTGCGCGACGAACCGGTCGTCGGCCAGCGTGTCGGGCACGACCAGCATGTCGTCGAGGGCGATGGCGTGGCTGCAGAAGGCGAGCGGGCGCGGCGTCTCGCGGTAATCGAGGCCGGCGTGCGACTTGAACCACTGGCGCTCGCGGTCGACGAGCGACACGAGCGCGATCGCGACGTCGAACGCGGCGAGGGCGAGGCGGGTGAACCGGTCGAACCGGTCTTCGCGGGGCGTATCGAGCAGCCCCAGCGCGTGCAAGGCCTGTAGACGTGCTTCTTCCGCGAGATCTTGTTGACTGAGCATGAGCATCCTTGCCTGGACGGTGGGAGCGCTGGCGCCACAACCGTTGCATTACGGTTACACCCCGTGCCGTTGTAAAACTTTGAAAACATTCTACTTCGAAATAATTGATGAGAATTCACCTTTTATGCAAAAACCATGCGGCCTGCTGCACAAATGACACACTGCGTTGCCAGATCGATCACATTGTGTGTGTGAGCGAACCGAACGACAGCAAAGGGGACCGTATGGTGGGGCCTTTGCCTCGACAAGGACGGCCATGGACGCTTACCGGCAGTACCCCATCCGCCTGCGCATCAATGGACAGGACCGCGCATTCGACGTCGAATCGACGGTGACGCTGCTCGACCTGCTGCGCGAACGCGCCGGCCTCACCGGCACCAAGAAGGGCTGCGACCATGGCCAGTGCGGCGCCTGCACGGTGCTGCTCGACGGCCGCCGCATCAACGCCTGCCTGACCCTCGCTGTCATGCAGGACGGCCACGACGTCACGACGATCGAGGGCCTGGCCGATGGCGACACGCTGCATCCGCTGCAGCAGGCGTTCATCGACCACGACGCCTTCCAGTGCGGCTACTGCACGCCGGGCCAGATCTGTTCGGCGGCCGGCCTCGTCGCCGAAGGCCAGGCGCAGACGGTCGACGACGTGCGCGAACTGATGAGCGGGAACCTGTGCCGCTGCGGCGCCTATCCGCAAATCGCACGGGCTGTCTGCGACGTGATGGGGATCGATCAATGAATCCGTTCGACTTCCAACGGCCCGCGGACGTGGACGCCGCGCTGGCCGCCCTTGCCGTGCCGGGCGCGCGCCCCGTCGCCGGCGGCACCAACCTCCTGGACCTGATCAAGGAGGGTGTGATGACGCCGTCCGGCCTCGTCGACATCAATCCCATCGCAGGCCTCGACACGATCGAGGAAGACGGCAGCGGCCTGCGCCTGGGCGCCCTCGCCCGCAACGCGGACACGGCGCACCACCCGCTGGTGCGCGAGCGCTATCCGCTGCTGGCCGCCGCGATCCTGGCCGGCGCGTCGCCCCAGCTGCGCAACATGGCGACAAACGGCGGCAACCTGCTGCAGCGCACGCGCTGCGTCTATTTCTATGACGTGGGCACGCCGTGCAACAAGCGCGAGCCGGGCACGGGCTGCCCGGCCAAGGCCGGCATCAACCGCCAGCTGGCGATCCTCGGCACGAGCGCGCACTGCATCGCGACGCATCCGTCCGACATGTGCGTGGCCCTGCGCGCGCTCGACGCGACCGTGCACGTGCGCGCGGCGAACGGCGAACGGTCGATCCCCTTCGCCGACTTCCACCGCCTGCCGGGCGACACGCCGGACGTGGACAGCACCCTGCGGCCCGGCGAACTGATCACGCACATCACCCTGCCCGACGCGCGCCGCTTCGCGCAGCGCTTCGACTACGTGAAGGTGCGCGACCGGCTGTCGTACGCGTTCGCGCTCGTCTCGGTGGCCGCCGCGCTCGACCTCGCCGCCGACGGCACCGTGCGCGCGGCCCGCATCGCCCTGGGCGGCGTGGCGCACAAGCCGTGGCGGGTCGAGGAAGCGGAAGAGCTGCTCACCGGCCAGCCCGCAAGTGAAGCCGCGTTCGAACAGGCGGCCGAGCGCATCCTGCGCGGCGCGCGCGGCTACGGCCAGAACGATTTCAAGATACCTCTGGCGAGGAACGCCATCGTCCAGGCGTTGACGAACGCCGCAAGGAAAAACGAACTGAGGGGAGACAAACGATGACCGACCTGATCCCCGACCTGCGCACGCCGACGGCCCCCGACGGCACGGGCCGCGTGCACAGCGGCATGGCCGTGTCGCGCACCGACGGCCGCGCCAAGGTCACGGGTACCGCGCACTACGCGGCCGAGATCCCGGCACCGGATCTCGCGTATGGCGTCGTCGTCGGCGGCACCGTCGCGCGCGGCCGCATCAAGGCCATCGACAGCGATGCCGCGCGCGGCGTGCCCGGCGTGATCGACGTGATCACGCACGAGAACCGCCCGAAGATGCGCGGCAACGACCTCGCGTACAAGGACATGACGGCACCGGGCGGCTCGCCGTTCCGCCCCCTGTTTTCAAGCCGCGTGTTCTGGAGCGGCCAGCCGGTGGCGCTCGTCGTGGCCGAAACCTTCGAGGCCGCGCGCCACGCGGCGAGCCTCGTGCGCGTCACGTACGACATCGAGGAACACGACACGAACCTGCTCGCCACCCTGAACAGGGCGTATGCACCACGCCCGATGAAGGCGGGCTTCACGCCGCCGGGTTCGAAAGGCGATGCGGAGCAGGCGTTCGCCGCGGCGCCCGTAAAAATCGAATCGGAGTACTACAACGCCGTCGAGCACCACAATCCGATGGAGATGTTCGCGTCCACCGTCGTCTACGGCGAAGATGGTCACCTGACCATCTATGACAAGACCCAGAGCTCGCAGAACAGCCGCTGGTACGTGTCGCACGTGTTCGGCCTCTCGAAGCACAAGGTCACGGTGCGCAACCCGTACGTGGGCGGCGCGTTCGGGTCCGGCCTGCGTCCGCAATACCAGTTGCCGCTCGCCGTGATGGGCGCGCTGAAGCTGAAGCGCTCCGTGCGCGTCGTGCTCACGCGCCAGCAGATGTTCAGCTTCGGCCACCGGCCGGAGACGTGGCACAAGATCAAACTGGCGGCCGACAAGGAAGGCAAGTTGCAGGCCGTGTGGCACGAAGCGATCCAGGAGACGTCGCGCCTGGAAGACTACGTGGAGGTCGTCGTCAACTGGTCCGGACAACTGTACGCCTGCGACAACATCCACCTCGGCTACCAGCTCGTCGAACAGGACCGCGCGACGCCCATCGACATGCGCGCGCCGGGCGCCGCGCACGGCGTGCATGCGCTGGAAGTGGCGATGGACGAACTGGCATACGAACTGCGCATGGACCCGCTCGACTTCCGCCTGAAGAACTATGCGGAGCACAACCACCTGGAAGACAAGCCGTTCTCCAGCAAGGAACTGCGCCAGTGCTACCGGCTCGGCGCGGAACGCTTCGGCTGGAAGGACCGGCCCGTCGAGCCCCGCTCGATGAAGGACGGCGACGAGTTGATCGGCTGGGGCATGGCGACGGGCATCTGGGATTCGCTCGTGATGATCGCGCGCGTATCGGCCGTGCTGCATGCGGACGGGCGCCTCGTCGTGTCGAGCGCCGCCTCCGACATCGGCACCGGCACGTACACCGTGATGGCGATGATCGCGGCCGAGCGCCTCGGCCTGCCGCTCGAAAGAGTGACGTTCCAGCTGGGCGATTCCACCCTGCCGCTCGCCCCCGTGGAAGGCGGCTCGTCGCACGTGACGACGGTGGGCGGCGGCGTGGCCGGCGCCTGCGACAAGCTCAAGGCCACGCTGCTGAAACTGGCGCAAAGGGAGCCGGCCTTCAAGGGCCTCAAGGTCAAGGACGTGGAGTTCGCCGACGGCCGCATCCATCCGCACGGGCAGCCGGACCGGGGCATCCTGCTGACAAGCCTGCTGGCGCGGGCGGGGCGCGACCGCCTCGAGGAAAAATACCTCATGACGCCGCAGATGCTCAAGCAGCGCAAGTTTGCGCGCGCCGTGCACTCCGCCGTGTTCGTCGAAGTGCGCGTGAACGAGCGGCTCGGCATGGTGCGCGTGACGCGGGCCGTGTCCGCCGTCGCGGCCGGCCGCATCATCAATGCGAAGACGGCCGCGAGCCAGGTCAGCGGCGCCGTCGTGTGGGGCATCAGCCAGGCGCTGCACGAAGAGACGTTCACGGACCACCGCCTCGGCCGCTTCATGAACCATAACTATGCCGAGTACCACGTCGCGGTCAACAAGGACATCCACGCCATCGACGTGATCTTCGCGGACGAGGAAGACCGCATCGTCAGCAAGCAGCTCGGCGCCAAGGGCGTGGGCGAGATCGGCATCGTGGGCGTGGCGGCGGCCGTCGCCAACGCCGTGTTCCACGCCACCGGCAAGCGCCTGCGCACGACGCCCATCACGCCCGACAAAATGCTGTTGGGCGAACACGAAGTGCCCGTCGGCAAGTAAAAATTTTCCACCTGGAATTTGAATCGTCGCATCGGCAACACGGGGCAAGTGAAAACTCACGAAAACTCATCTTTCGCTTGCCCTGCCAAACAATCTGACCCTATTCTTCCCGTTCGCGGCTCAGCCGCGCAGAGTCTGCCCGGCATAACAACGGACGAGAAGACATGACGCATAACGACACGGGCAATGTCGAGGTGACCCTCGACGAAGTCTTGATCACGCACGAACTCGCACGCCGCCCGGTACGTGCGCCCGATCACCGCGCGGAGAGTCGCGCCCTCACGCTGCTCAGCCAGGAGCTCGTGACCCATCCGCGCGGCGTATCGCAGCGCCTCGCCGAACTCGCGCTGCAGCTGTGCCGGGCCGGCACGGCCGGCGTCAGCGTTCTCGAACATGGCGCGACGGGCGACGTGTTCCGCTGGCGCGCGATGGCCGGCGCCCACGCCGCGGTCGGCAGCGCAGTGCCGCGCGGGGACAGCCCGTGCGGCGTCGTCGTCGAACGCAACACGACCTTGCTGTTCGACGGGCCGGCACGCCGCTTCGCCTCGCTGCGCTGCGACGGCCCCGCCCTGCTCGAATGCCTGCTCGTGCCCTGGGCGATCGACGACCAGCCGATCGGCACCGTCTGGGTCATCGCCCACGATCCCGAGCGGCACTTCGATGCCGAGGATGCGCGCCTGCTGGCGGAACTGTCGTCCTTCGCGGCCGCCGCGCACCGGGTCGTGAAGGCGCTGGACGATGCGCAGTCCGCAACCCACGCCGACCGTCACCTCGCGACGCTGCGCCATCACGTCGAAACACGTGCCAGCGGCAGCGCCGAGGGCGCACTGCTGGCCAGTCCCGCCATCCTGCGCCCCCTGCTCGAACTGCACGTGGCACCGCCCGGCCACGCCGACCTGCCCGCGGCGCTGGCCCCGGTGCTGAACCGCGCCTGCGCACTCGCGGGCGCCGCCCACGGCCGCATCGAACTGGCCGCCGGACCGGACGCCGGACGCGCCATCGTTGCCCACCGTACGCACGGCGCCGCGGCCGGCTACCGCAACGACGTGGTGCCCGTCGCGCGCGCGGCGGCCACGGACGCGCCATACGCCCTGCCCCTGGCCGCCCACGACGGCACCGAACTGGGCACGCTGCGCCTCGCCCTGGCGCGGCCGCCGGCGGCGGACGGCACGGGCCTGCTCGACCTGCTCGCACGCACGGCGGCGGGCGCGATCGAACGCCACCGCAGCAACGCGGCACGGCGCGACGACGAGCGGCGCCAGGCCTTCCTGCTGCGCCTGAACGATACCCTGCGCCCGCTGGCCGACCCGCGCCGCATCCAGGAAGAAGCCGCGCGCGTGCTGCGCGACCATCTCGGCGTCGACCGGATCGGCTACGCGGCCGACTGCGGCGACGGCGAGCACCTGATCGTCACCTACGCCCACGGCACCACGGCGCCGGGATTCGCCGACCGGCTGCGCTACGCCGACTACGGCCCCGGCCTGCTGGCCGCGTTGCGCACCGGGCGCCCCGTGGTGCGTGAGGACGTGCAGGCCGCCCCGGACCTGGACGCCGCCGCGCGCGCGGCGCACGCGGCCCTCGGGGTCGCGGCCGTGGCCGACGTGCCGCTCGTGAAGGACGGCCGCCTCGTCGCCATCCTGTTCGCGCACCACGGCCGGGCGCGCGCATGGAGCGACGCCGACCTGGCCGTGATGCAGGAGACGGCCGAGCGCACGTGGGCCGCCGTCGAGCGCGCGCAGGCGCAGGCCGAGCGCGAGGCCGCCCACGTGGAGCTGATGCGCCAGTCGCGCTTCGTCGCGACGACGCTCGATGCCCTGCCCGACTTCGTCTACGCGTTCGACCGCTCGCACCGCTTCGTCTACGTCAACCGCGCGATGGAAGAACTGTACGGGATGGCCGCCGGTGCCCTCGTGGGCCGCAGCTTCGCCGACCTCGACTTCCCGTCCGACCTGGCCGCGCGCCTGGACGGCCACCTCGACACCATCTTCCGCACGGGCGTCACCATCCAGGACGAAGTTTATTTCGCGAGCCCCACCGGCACGAGCGCCTATTTCCAGTTCCGCTGGGGTCCCGTGCTGGCCGAGGACGGGTCGGTCGAGCAGGTCGTGGGCGTCTCGCGCGACACGACCGGACGGCGCATGCTGGAAGCGCGCCTGCGCGAAAGCGAGGAACGGGCGGCCTTCCTGCTGCGCCTGTCCGACGCGATGCGCTCGCTGGACGACGCCGACGCGATCGAGACGACGGCCACGCGGATGGTGGCAGCGCACCTGGGCGCGAGCCGCGTGCTGATCGGCGAATTCGAGGACGGCCGGGTCCACATCCGGCGCGACCACGTGGACGGCGTCGCGTCGCTGGCCGGCGCGTATCCGATGCCCGCGCTGGGCACGCGCGCGCTCGCCGCGTTCGAGCGGGGCGAACCCTTCGTCGTCGAGGACACGGCGCGCGACCCGCACATGGACCGCATCACGCGCGCCGGCTGGATCAGCGTCGGCATCGCGTCCCACGTCGCCGTCGGGCTGTATTCCGGCGGGCGCGTCGCCGGCGTGTTCTGCGTGCACCATGCGGCGCCGCGGCACTGGAACGCGGCCGAAGTGAACCTCGTGCGCGAAGCGGCCGAACGCACGTGGGCCGCGATCGAGCGCGTGCGCGCCGAGCAGGCGCTGAAGGAAGCGGACCGGCGCAAGGACGAATTCCTCGCCACCCTGGCGCACGAGCTGCGCAACCCGCTCGCGCCGATCAGCAACGCGATCCAGCTGATGCGCCGCGCCGAGGGACGGGACGCCACCGACCGTCTCACGGGCATCGTCGAGCGCCAGGTGCGGCAGATCGTCAAGCTGGTCGACGACCTGATGGAGATCGCACGCATCTCGCGCGGCAAGATCGAACTGGACCGGCGCGCGCTGGCCCTGGCCGACATCGTGCGCGACGCCGTCGAGGCGAGCCGCCCGCAGGTCGAACGCGCCGGCCACCTGCTCGACGTGACGGTGCCCGATGACGCCCTCGTCGTGCATGGCGACGCCGTGCGCCTGACGCAGGTGCTCACCAACCTGATCAACAACGCCGCCAAATACACCGGCACGGGAGGCCGCATCGAACTGCTGGCCCGGCGCGAAGGCTCCGCCATCGCGCTGCGGGTGCGCGACAACGGCCGCGGCATCCCGGCCGCGCAGCTGCCCCACGTGTTCGACATGTTCGCGCAGCCGCACCTTGGCAACCGGGGCGACGGCGACGGCCTGGGCATCGGCCTCGCCATCGTGCGCAAACTCGTCGAGATGCACGGCGGGACCGTGGAAGCGCACAGCGCGGGCCCGGGCTGCGGCAGCGAATTCGTCGTGCGCCTGCCGCTGCTGCACGGCGCCGCGCCGGATGGCGAGGCGGGAACGACGTGCACGGCGCTGGCCGGCCACCGCGTGCTCGTCGTGGACGACAATGCCGACGCGGCCGACACGCTGGCCCTGCTGCTGGATACGCACGGGGCGCGGGCGCGGGCCGTGTACGGCGGCCCGGCCGCGCTGGCGGCGCTGCCCGGGTTCGCCCCCACCGTCGTGCTGCTCGACCTGGGCATGCCGGAGATGGACGGCTTCGACGTCGCGCGCGCCATCCGCGCCGAAGGCCACGCGCACGTGCGCATCGTCGCGCTCACGGGCTGGGGCCAGCGGGCCGACCGCGAGCGCACGCGCGCGGCCGGGTTCGACCATCACCTGACCAAGCCGGTCGACCTGGGCGCGCTGGCGGCCTGGTTAGGGAACGGCTAACTCGCGCACCAGTTGCGCATGGAGGCGCGGATCGCCGCACGCGAGCACCGTGCCGCCATGCTGCACGTCGCCGCCATCCCACGCCGTGATGACGCCGCCGGCACCTTCGATGATGGGCACCAGCGCCTGCACGTCCCACGGCTGCAGGCCCGCTTCGATGACGGCGTCGACGAGGCCGGACGCCAGCATGCAATAGGCGTAGCAGTCGCCGCCATAGCGCAGCAGCCGCGCGCGGCCCGCGACGGCGTCGAACGCGGCGCGCCGGGCGGGTGTGAACATGTCGGGCGACGTGCACATCACGTGCGCGTCCGCCAGCTGTGCGCACGGGCGCGTGTGCAGCACGTGGCCGCCGTTCCACGCGCGGTATGCCGTGCCGACGAAGCGCTCGCGCGTAAAAGGCTGGTTCATCAGGCCCAGCACGGGGCGCGTGCCGTCGTTCAGCGCGATCAGCGTGCCCCACAGCGGCAGGCCGAGCAGGAAGGCCTTGGTGCCGTCGATGGGGTCCAGGACCCACGTCAGCCCATCTCCCGCCTGTGCGCCCTCCTCTTCGCCGAGGATGCCGTGGTGCGGATAGCGCGCCCGGATCAGCGCGCGCATCACGCGCTCGGCGCCGCGGTCGGCCGCCGTCACCGGGTCGAACCCGCGCGCGCTCTTGTTCTCGGCGCCGCTGCCGGCGCGGAAATGCGGGAGGATCGCGCCGGCGGCCGCATCGGCCAGCTCGTTGGCGAACTGCAGGTACTCGTCGAATTCGGTGGCATCGATGGGCATCGGCTATCTCGCAGGAAGGCGGCACGGCGCCGCTTTTTCCGCATACTACCGCGAAGCCGTACCGTCTTGCGTTAAAACTGTGAACATGCATGCCTCGCCGTCGTCGGGCACCAGCACCCGCGCCACCAGATCCTGCGTGGCCACCCACGCCCGTAGCCCGGCCCGCGACAGCACGCAGTGGTTCACGGCTTCCAGGTGGCTCGCGACGATGGTCGCCCGCGGCGCCGCCTTCACCACACTGGCCACGTCGTCCAGGTCCATGATGATGGGGCCCAGGCCCGGCACCTGCGCGTCGCCGCAGTTCAGCACGACGACATCCGGGTCGTATGTTTCCAGCGCCGCGGCCACGTGCACGTTCCACACGGTGTCGCCGGCGATGTACAGCGTGGGCTCGTCCGGGTGGCGCAGCACGAGGCCGCTCACCTCGCCCATGCGCGCGCCGATCACGGCCATGACGCTGTCGCTGCCGTGCTGGCCCCGCGTCTGGGCGATGCGGATACCGTCGAACAGCGTGTCGCCCTGCGCCGAGAGCGTGCGCACGTCGGTGAAGCCGTCGGCGCGGATGGCCTGGGTATCGGCGTCGTTCTGCGCGAACACGGTCAATTCGCGCGGCAGCTTGCGCCGCGCCGTTTCATCCCAGTGGTCGGCGTGCAGGTGCGTGACGAGCACGGCGTCCACGTCGAACAGCGTCGCCAAAGGCACGGGCAGGTCGACAAGCGGATTGGCCAGGTGGCTGTTGGCCGTGCCGGCAAAGCCGGGGTAGGCGCCCTTGTCGGCGAGCAGCGGATCGACGAGGAAGGTCTTGCCGGCGTACTCGATGAGCAGGGTCGCGTTGCGGATCTGGGTCACTTGCATGGTGTCTCTCCTTGGTGTGTGTGACGCCATTGTCGCGGTGCGGCCGGTTGCCCGACAGTGGCCCGCAGGACAACCTTCGATATAATCGGGCCATGACCCGATCCGAACCTTCGACCTACCGCGTGACCGTCATCGCCTTCGACGGCATGACGCCCTTCCACCTGTCCGTGCCCTGCCTCGTGTTCAGCGGCCGTCCCGGCGCGGATGCGAGATCGCGCTTCGCGCTGACCGTGTGCGGTGCCGGCCTCGGTCTTGATGCGCCGCTGGCCACGAGCGCCGGCTTCGGCATCGTGCCCAGCCACGGCCTGGAAGCGCTGCAGGAGGCCGACATCGTCGTGATGCCCGCCTGGTACGACGATTGCCGCCCCGCCCCGCCCGCCCTGCTGGACGCGCTGCGCGCTGCGCACGCGCGCGGCGCCTGCATCGTCGCGCTGTGCCTGGGCGCCTTCCCGGTGGCCGAGGCGGGCCTGCTGGACGGCCGCACGGTGGCCACGCACTGGGCGCTCGCCGCCGAACTGGCGCGGCGCCACCCGCGCGTAACAGTCGATCCGGACGTGCTGTACGTGGACGATGGGGACGTGCTGACGTCGGCCGGCGTGGCGGCCGGCATCGACTGCTGCCTGCACCTGATGCGCCGGCTGTGCGGCGCGGATGCGGCCAACCACGTGGCGCGCATGCTCGTCGTGGCGCCGCACCGGCAAGGGGGGCAAGCCCAGTTCATCGAACGGCCGCTGCCCGCGTCGCCCAGCGACGGCCGGCTGTCCTTTGTCCTGGACTGGGTGACGCGGCACCTGGCCGAGGAGCACAGCATCGACGATCTCGCCCAGCGCGCCGCGATGAGCCGGCGTAACTTCACGCGCCACTTCCGCCAGGCGACGGGCACCTCGTTCAAGCAATGGCTGCTGGCCCAGCGGCTGGCGCACGCGCGCTGGATGCTGGAGACATCCGACGCGGCCGTCGAGGTGGTGGCGCAGGAAGCGGGCTTCGGCTCCGCGCTGTCGCTGCGCCAGCATTTCCGCGCCGCGCTGCAGACGTCGCCGGCGGCCTACCGCAAGGCGTTCCGGCGTGGGGCCGACTGACCTGTGCAAGTCGCCTTGACCGTCCATGCACTGGGCTTGCGTGACTTGATTTCTCGGGTTTGCAGCGTACAGTTTATGTCTTCGGGGGCCAGCCGGATGAACCACGACTCTTTTCCGTGCCCCTCCATGTATTGTCCCCATTCGTGCCCGTCGTGGAAACGGCCCTTGATTCGCTTATGCGAGCCGTACTCGCAGACGAGCCAATTCGGCTCTGGCGGCTCAGAAAGGCCGTAAAGAATGTCGATACCCTCCTTGGCCGGGCGGTCGTCCCCCCTCAACCAGCCTCTTGGATAGATGGTTCCGTCGGTGGGTAACTCGCCCCACATCATCATTGCGCTCGTGAGCGGAAGACCCGGCAACTCCTTGCCGGGGTAGGTCGCAGGACAATTGTAGACGCCCGCATGGGCGGTGACGGAAGTCGACAGGATGAGTGCTGCAATGAGATTTCGTTTCATGGGACGAGCACCACGTAAAACTCTTCCGCCCTGTCGCATGGTTGCCTTAGCGATGATGCAGACTGCACCGTCGCCCACCGAGGGCTGGGCCATTTTCCTTCGCCACTGCGCCACTGATCGAACATCTGGATGCGCAATGCCTTACCTCCGCTGTACGAGTCCGCACCCATGAATAAAGCGGCATGGTGTCCGTGCACGACGGCGGGAGGGCGAGGATACTGCCACTTTCCGTCGATAAGCTTGAAATTCGCAATAACGGTCCCCGGCTGGA
This sequence comes from uncultured Massilia sp., assembly GCA_946481275.1. The sequence continues at coordinate 4,651 of CAMLMV010000055.1, read as the reverse complement.
GCGTCTTGGCGACATCAATAACACGGTCGCCCCGTTGCCATCGTCCAGTCCAGCCAACACTCGTTAATCCTTGCGGCAGAGCTACACATTCGCCGTTTCCGATCATCAGGTGTTTCAATCCTTCTTTTCCCTGCTCCTTGAACGTCTGCCTCCACTTACCTTCCCACTCCTTGACCAGCGCGTTCATGTCGCCAGTGTAGACAACCGGATGCGGCATAGTGGCCTCCCATCAGGCGCAGATTCGATTCGCTGCCGAATCCCAGCCTCCCGCCGTGCTACCACCAGCACCACCGCCAATCTTCTGCTGAGTGTAAGTGCATTTGAACTTGGACGACGCCAAGTGAACCTTTTCCGTGATGATTCCGCCATTTCCGCTGGTCGGGAGGACGCTGGACAGCATCACGTTCTCAAGTTCGATTTCGAAGTATTTGACGCGGGAGCCGTCGCCATCGGCCCTGAAGAAATGAAACGTGGCGTTAGGTAGCGTCTTCCCAACTGCACAGGTTTGGAAGAGGACGGGTGAGGCGATATCGGCCAGCTTGTCAAAGATGACTTCGTGAACTTCAGCCTTGCCGCTGGTGTGTCCGCCGGCCGTTGATATGGCCGTGGCTCTCGGCTGGGTTACGCCCCACGAGACGTTGTGCACTTCTATCCACTGGCGATGCTTGTCGTCCATCGATTCGCCCTTGATGTCCCCGATCTGCAAATAAGCGTCAAGCATGTCTTCCTCCGTTGAGAATGGAACGGGGAATCTTGCTCTACTACACAGCGCCGACGTTGGTTGGCGTCAACGCTTCGAAGGAAGCAAATCAACAGCCCTGAACCATCCTGGCTACATGGGGCAATCTATCAAGTTCAGCCAGGGCGTGCGTGATGACATCGTCCTTTCGCTCGCTGGTCGAACGCTACGCCCGGCCCGAGCCCAGCCACGCGTGCAGCACGTTCAAATCGACCGGCTTGGTGAGGTGAAAATCGAACCCGGCCCCACGCGTGCGTTCGCGGTCGCTCTCCTGCCCCCAGCCCGTCAGCGCGACGATGCGCACGCCGGCCAGGGCAGGATCGGCGCGGATGCGGCGCGCCACTTCGAAGCCGTCCATCTCCGGCATGCCCAGGTCGAGCAGCACCGTGTGCGGGCGCAGCGCCGGCAGGACGGCCAGCGCGGACGGGCCGTCGTACACGGCGCGCGCCTCGGCGCCGTCGGCGTCGAGCAGCATCGCGAGCGTGTCCGCCGCATCCTGGTTGTCGTCCACGACGAGGATGCGCTGCCCCGCCAGCGGCGCCGCGCCCGTCCCGGCGGCCGTGCCGTCGTGCGCGGCGTCGGGCGGCTCGGCCAGCGGCAGGCGCACGACGAATTCGCTGCCCAGTCCGGCGCCGGCGCTCCTCGCCTCCACGGTCCCGCCATGCATCTGCACGAGGCTCTTCACCATCGCGAGGCCGATCCCGAGCCCGCCCTGCCCGCGTCCGGCCGCGCGGTGCGCCTGCGTGAACATGTCGAACACGGCGGGCAGGTTGCCGGACGGGATGCCGATGCCGTTGTCGCGCACGGTGATCTCGACCTCCGCGCCGTTGCGCCGCGCTTCCAGCAGGATCGTGCCGCCCTGGTCCGTGTACCTGGCCGCGTTGTTCAGCAGGTTCGCGAGCACCTGCGTGAGGCGCACGCTGTCGGCGTCCACAGTCAGCGGCTGGTCCGGCAGGCGCACGTCCAGGTGGTGGTGGTGCTGGTCGATCAGCGGCCGGCTCGTCTCGACGGCGCCGTGCACGACGTCGGCCAGCAGCAGCGGCTGGCGGTGCAGTTCGATCTTGTCGCGCGTGATGCGCGAGATCTCGAGCAGGTCGTCCACGAGCTTGATCATCTGGCGCACCTGCCGCCCCAGCATCTCGACGAGGCGGTCGGCGCGGCGCCGGCCGTCCGGATGGCGCAGCAAATGCACCGCGTTGCTGATCGGCGCGAGCGGGTTGCGCAGCTCGTGCGCCAGCACGGCCAGGAATTCGTCCTTGCGCCGGTCCGTTTCCTTCAGCGCCTGCTCGGCCAGCACGGCGTCCGTGATGTCGAGCGAGGCGCCGACGTGGCCCGCGTAGCTGCCGTCCGGCGCGAACAGCGGTTGCGCGTAATTGTCGAACCAGCGCCACTGGCCGTCGCGGCGCAGCAGGCGGTCGAGGTTGCGCCAGGGCCGGCGCACGCGCACGGCATCCATGTAGTCGGCGATGTACGCGGGCGCGTCGTCCGGATGCACCAGCTCGTGCCAGCGCACGCCCATCACGTCCTCGAATGTCTTGCCCGTGAAATCGAGGTAGTACTGGTTGACGAACACGTTGCGGCCTTCCTCGTCGTTCTGCCAGATCAGCACGGGCACGGTATTGGCCAGCGTGCGGAAGCGCTGTTCCGACACCCGGAGTTCGTTCTCGACGCGCTTGCGCGCCGTGATGTCCTGCACGATGTTGACGGCGCCGGCGATGCCGCCCGCATGGTCGCGCAGCGGCGTGATGTTGAGCAGGACGTCGATGCGGCTGCCGTCCAGGCGTTCGATCGCCAGTTCGCGGTCGACGACGGGCTCGCCCCCGGCCAGCACCTCGCGCAGCGGCGCCGCGAAGTTTTCCAGCCGGTGGTCGTTGTTCGCGCAGGCTTCCGGGCCCCAGCACGCGGGCGCCTCGCCGGGCGGGCCGCCGCACAGTTCGTCGGCGCAGGCGTTGTGGAACACGACGGTCCCCGTCGCGTCGCAGGCGACGACGCCGGCCGGGATCGCGCCGATCAGGTCGCGGTAGCGCTGCTCGCTGGCCCGCAGCGCATCGTCGGCCTGGCGGCGCTGGGCGATCTCGTGTTCGAGCATGCGGTTATGCCCCGCCAGCACGCGCGTGCGCTCCTCGGCCGCCTGCACGAGTTCGCGCCGGCCCTCGGCCGTTTCCTCGAGCGCGACGATGGCCTGGTACGCGGCGGCCGCGAAATCGGCCAGGTTGCGCAGCACGCGCGCATCCTCGGCGTCGAATTCCCGGTCGGGGCGATGGCTGATCACCCACACCGTGCCCACGGCGCGCCCTTCCGCCGTCCACGGCACGAGCAGGTTCTCGATCATCGGCGGGTCGAAGCCGGCCATCGCCGCAAAACAACGCTCGCCGTAGCGCATCAGCATGGTTTGATTGCGGTCGACTACGACGCCGCACGGACTGATATCGAAGGCTATCGTGCCGCCCAGGTTGTCAGCGAACAACCCCGCCGCCGCGTGCCAGCGGAAGTAGCGGCGCCCGTCCTGTTCCTCGAGCAGGCTGATGCCGGCCGATCCGGCGTCGCACAGTTCGAGCACCAGTTCGGCCAGTTTCTGGGGGACGCCGTGCGGATCGACGGCCAGTTGCCGGGCGAGCGCGGCCATCGCGCGGTTCTCCGCCGCGTGATCCGGCGCGCGGCGCGGGCGCAGCTCCAGTTCGGCTGTGATGAGCACGTCGTCGACACAGGACGCGGCGGATGAGGGGTAGGTCTCCATCGACACGGAAATCGTTGGTATTGACACCGTTCTCCAAGACCTACGCAAAACTAACCATAGTTAACTTTTGCCGCTGGGTTCCTGCTTCACGGGGACCGGTTTCGCCCCGTGCGCATGCACGGGGCCAGAGCCAATCCCTCCACAGGCAGTTGCGATGGAACTCATCGCCATATTCTTCAGGTTGACGGCCGCGTTGACGTCGCGGTCGTGCTGTATCCCGCACGCGGGACAGGTCCAACTGCGCGTCCCGAGCGCGAGCTCTTCCAGCCGATGTCCGCAGCACGAGCACGTCTTGCTGCTCGGGTACCACCGGTCGGCCACGACCACATGTCCGCCGCGCCATGCGGCCTTGTATTCAAGCTGACGGCGTAGCTCATAAAAACCCATGTCCGCGATTGCACGTGCCAGGCACCGGTTCCCGAGCATGCCCTTCACGTTCAGGTCCTCGATTCCGATCGTATGAAAGCGCCGGGCGACGCTGGTCGTGAGCTTGTGCAAACCGTCGCGGCGCAGACTGGCGATCCTCGCGTGCAGCCGGGCCAGGCGCCGCTTCGCCCTGTCCCGGTTGCGGGAGCCCTTGACCTTGCGCGACAGCGAGCGCGACAGCCGCCGCAGCCGGTCGAGGAGCGAACGCAGCGCCTTTGGGCCCGGCCACTGTTCGCCCGTCGACAGCGTGGCCAGCGCCGACACGCCGAGATCGATCCCTACCACACCACCTTGGTTTTCGGCTGGTGGCGGGGATGCTTCGGTTGCGTCGACAGTGATGCTGACATGCCATCGGTCCGCGTGGCGGGAAACGGTCGCCGAGACGATGCGGCCGCTAAAGCGTAACGCTTCGCGCATGCGTAACCAGCCCAGCTTGGGGATGTGAATGCGCTTGCCGTCCACGCGGAACTGGTCGTTCGTGAGCGTAAAACGATCATCGACGCCCTTGCGGCGGAACCTGGGGTAGCGTGCACGATGTGCGAAGAAATTCTTGAACGCGTCGCCCAATTGGATAATCGCCATTTGCGGCGCGTTTTTCGTGACGTCAAGCATCCAGGGGAATCGTTCGCGCTTGATGGCGTTGAGCTGGCGCCGCAGCGCGAATTGCGACGGCGTCGGCAGCTTCGGATCGGCTTGGTGTGCCGCATATTGTCGCTGCCATTCGGACAGGGCCCAGTTGTAGGCGAAGC
>CAMLMV010000054.1 GCA_946481275.1 uncultured Massilia sp. | reverse complement strand
GGCTTGAAGGCGCAGGCCAGGTCGGCGGTCGCGTCGATGATGGCCTTGCAGAACTCCACGATGCCGTCCGGCGTGCCCTGCAGGTGCGCGGGGAAACGGGCCGTGTCCGGGTCGAGTCCCACGCACAGCAGGGAATCGTTGCGCTTCCAGGCGGCGTTCAGTTTGTCGATGAAGTTCATGGGCGGCCTCTCTGATCTGATTGCAAACCCTCTATTGTACCGCCCAGTTCCGTGCGTCTCGCCAATACGATCGCATTTCGGTTATATTTTGGCCATTCGACAACTAGTTACGGATGATCGTCAGATGAAACCTTCCCTGTTCACGCGCTGGGCCGGCATGCTGCTGGCCGCCGTACTGGCCGCCACCCTGCTGTCGGGCTGCGGCTACAACCAGTTCCAGGCCAAGGACGAGGCCACCAAGGCCGCCTGGGCCGAGGTCGTCAACCAATACCAGCGCCGCGCCGACCTGATCCCCAACCTGGTGAACACGGTCAAGGGCTATGCGACGCACGAAAAGGATACGCTGGAAGCCGTCACGCGGGCGCGCGCGGCCGCGACCAGTTTCCAGATCACGCCGGAAGTCCTGAACAATCCGGAAGCCTTCCAGAAATTCCAGCAGGTGCAGGGTGAGCTGTCGAGCGCGCTGTCGCGCCTGATGGCCGTGTCGGAAAACTATCCGCAGCTGAAGGCCGACGCCAGCTTCCGCGACCTGCAGTCGCAGCTGGAAGGCACGGAAAACCGCATCACGGTGGCCCGCCAGCGCTATATCGCAGCCGTGCAGGACTACAACGTGACGGTGCGCAGCTTCCCGACCAACCTGACCGCCATGATGTTCGGCTACCAGGCCAAGCCGTCGTTCACGGTCGAGAACGAGAAGGCCATTTCGACGGCGCCGACCGTCAACTTCGGCAAATAAGGCCATGCCATGAACGCCCTGCCGCGGTTGCTGTGGGCCTGGATGCTGACCTTGCTGCTGGCCTGTCACGCGCACGCACAGCAATTCAAGCAGGTGCCGCCGCTGCGCGCGCGCGTCACCGACGAGATCGGCATGCTGACGCCGGAACAGCGCCAGAAGCTGGAAGGCGTCCTGGCCGACTACGAAGCGAAGACGGGCAGCCAGATCGGCGTGCTGCTCGTGGCGTCGACGGAACCGGAAGCCATCGAGCAGTACAGCATCCGCTCGGCCGACGCCTGGAAGCTCGGGCGCAAGGGCGTCGACGACGGCGTGCTGCTGGTGGTCGCGAAAGACAATCCGAAGGCGCTGCGCCGCCTGCGCATCGAAGCCGGCCGCGGCGTGCAGGGCGTGCTGACGGACGCGCAATCGAAGCGCATCCTCGAAGACACGATCGCCCCGCACTTCCGCCAGCAGGACTGGTACGGCGGCCTCGTCGCGGGCGTCGGCGCCATCGCGACGCTCCTCAACCAGGAAAAATTTCCCGCGCCCCAGGCGCAGCCGACCGCGCAGCAGCAGGAAGACGACGGTCCGAATGTCGTCGTCAGCATCTTCCTGATCCTCGTCGGCATTACCGTCCTGCGCGCCGTGTTCCGCCCGCGCCGCACGCGCCTCGCGCAGCCGGGCCGCTACGGCACCGACTGGGGTAGCGGCACCACAGGCTTTATTCTTGGAAACATCCTTGCCAATGCTGCCCACCACGACAACGACCGCTGGCGCGGCGGCGGCGGCTTCTCGGGCGGCTTTTCGGACGGTGGCGGCGGCGGCTTTTCCGGTGGTGGCGGGGGCAGCTTCGACGGCGGCGGCGCGTCGGGAGACTGGTGATGGAAGAACCGAACCGCCTGCGGCGCGCCCTGCGCCATTTGCTCAGCACGCGCAACGAGGCCGAGCGCGCGTTTCCGCCGGAAGCGCTGACGGCGATCACGGAAGCCATCACGGCGGGCGAGCAAACGCACCGTGGCGAAGTGCGGCTGATCGTCGAGAAGGGCTTGCCCCTGTCGCTGGCCTGGGCCGGCGTGACAACCCGCCAGCGCGCCATTGCCCTGTTCGCCGACTATGGCATCTGGGATACCGAGGACAATTGCGGAGTGTTGATCTACGTGAATCTTGCAGATCGGAAAGTCGATATCATTGCCGACCGGGGCATCGACCGCAAGATCGACGGCGCCACATGGCAAGGCGTGTGCGACACGATGACGCGCGGCTTTGCCCGCGGCGAATTCCACGCGGCGACCCTGGCCGCGATCGCCCAGGTGAACCAGCTGCTGCGCCAGCATTTCCCGTCCGGGGGTGCGCGGCCGAACGAATTGCCGGACCGGCCCGTGATGCTCTGATACGGTGAGGGGCCGCTACAATGGCGGCCTTTTCTTTTCATTGCAGCAGCGAGGACCCCATGAAACTCAGCCAGAAAACCGCCATCGTCACCGGCGCCGGCCAGGGCATCGGCCTGGCGTGCGCCGAACGCCTCGTGCGCGAGGGCGCGCGCGTGATGCTCGTCGACGTGCACCCCGAAGGCGCGGCCGCGGCGGAGGCGCTGGGCGACGCTGCCCGCTTCTTCCAGGCGGACGTGAGCATAAAAAGCGAAGTCGACGCGATGGTGGCCGCCACCCTGGCCGCGTTCGGCCACATCGACATCCTCATCAACAATGCCGGCGTCACCCATGCCGCCGATTTCCTCGACCTGGCCGAGGAGGATTTCGACCGCGTCCTGCGCATCAACCTGAAATCGATGTTCCTGTGCAGCCAGGCCGTCGCGCGCGCGATGGTCAAACGGCAGGCGGGCTGCATCATCAACATGTCGAGCGTGAACGCGGAGCTGACCATTCCCAACCAGATCCCGTACGTCGTCTCCAAGGGCGGCGTCAACCAGCTCACGCGCGTGACGGCGATCAGCCTGGCCCAGCATGGCATCCGGGTCAATGCGATCGGTCCGGGCACGATCCTGACGGAGCTCGCGAAGAAGGCCGTGCTGGGCAGCCCGGAAGCACGCCACACGATCCTGTCGCGCACGCCGCTGGGCCGCTGCGGCGAACCGGAAGAAATCGCCGCCATCGCCGCGTTCCTCGCCAGCGACGACGCCTCGTACATGACGGGCCAGACGCTGTATGCGGACGGCGGCCGCATGGCGCTGAATTACACGGTGCCCGTCAAGGAGTAATAGCGAGCTCAACCATTATCAGCCGGCGTGATGACAGGTATCCGAATTCATCATTGGACACATATATCGCGCCGCAACATAATGGCACCTGTCTCCACTATTCTCCTCCAAGAAAATAGTTTCAAGCCCGCAAACAGCGGGCTTTTTTTTATCCCTGTCACGCAGCGTGACCAATCCCATCCGAAAAGTTCCGGCGCAAAGCGGCACACCCTTGAGATGTGTCATGGTCCTTTAACATTGTGTCTTTATACTGGGTTCATCTGCATACACGCAACCGATATGCGTGATCGCAGAAGGTGTGCCGCCCGCGGCACACCGCACCGAATTCTGCGTCTCTTGGCCCGATCTTGGGTTGTGCCCGTCCTCCGTTGGCGGGCATTTTTTTTTGTTCCGTATCCTTGCTGTTGTGTTTGGCACGCACTGCACAATTCTTTTGTTGTCGTGCTTGAACCATCTCAGGATTCCGCTATGATGAAATTCGCGCCTCGCGATTTTTCCAGTCGCGTGGGGACAAGACTATTCCAAGGAGCCGGTCCAATGACTTTACCTGTACCTGAGACGATGTCGCCACCCCAGCACCAACCCGAACCATCGCGCCGCCGCCATGCGGAACCGGAAGACTGCCTGGTTCTCAGCGAGCTCAATCCGCGCATGGTCATCGACCACCTCGACGATGAAGGACAACCTCTTCACGTCATGACTTTCGGCAGCGTCCGAGAGATTTGCCCCAAATGCCAGAGCGGCCACCTGAAACTGGTCCTGCGCCAGTCCTCGGTGCGCGTGGCCCACCTGTTCTGCGCCGACTGCGCCAGCTGCTTCGACGCCCACTATCCGAACGGCGCGCCAGCCCTCACGATCTGAGGCCTGCACACGTGCCATGTGCACGTGCACAACCAGCATGGTAAGGTGGGCGTTTTTCGAAGCCGCCTTGCCATGACGATGCATTTATTCACGTTCCTGCAGAATCCGCGCATGCGCCTGCTATGCCTTGCAGGCGCTGTCCTGATGTACCTGACGATCATTACGGTCGGCAATGTCCCGGGAGCCCGCGCCGACATCGGCGCCTATGCGCCGGGCGCGGTCCTGCACTCGATCGCCTATGCCGTGCTGGCCGCGCTGTGGTTCAGCGGCAGCCGCGGCACGCCGCTGGTACGCGCCGGCAAGGCTGTGCTGGCGATCGCCGCGATGGGCGCGGGCGACGAGTACGTCCAGAGTTTCTTTCCCTACCGCGGCGCCAGCGTGCGCGACTGGGCCGTCGACGTCAGCGCCGCCATCGTCGCGAGCAGCGTGATGGCCCTGCTGGTTGCACGCGCCACCGTCGACGCCGGACACTGAGCCGGCGCGCCACGACTTTGACGTGGCTCATGTTCAACGACAGGCAGTTTGAACGCCGATACCGAACACGCCTCTTACCAAAGTGGCACGCGGCATCGTCACTCATCTAACCTGACACTATCCCCTCAGAAGGAGTTGATCATGAAGCAAAAACACCAGAGCGTCTTCCTGGCGGGCTTGCTGGCGCTGGCAGTCGGGCTGTCCGCGTGCAGTTCCATGCGCGGCATGGGCAGCAGCGGCAGCAGCGGCACGGGCGGCGAGACCGGCAGCAGCGGCACGGCCACGGGCACGTCGACCAGCGGCGGCATGTCGGGCACCGGCGGCGGCACCGGATCGCAGGGCGGGGGCAGCTGGGGTGGCGCCAGCGGGTCCTCGGGGTCGTCCGGCTCCTCCGGCTCCTCCGGCTCGTCGGGCAGCTCGAGCGGGTACGACACATCGGGCTCGCAAAGCGGCTCCGGCACGTCCGGCATGATGCAGGACCAGGGCGCCACCACCGGCAGCGGCATGACCGGCGGCAGCCAGAGCAGCTATGGCGCGTCGGCCGGCGGCACGACCGCGTCCAGCACGAGCCCGAACGCCACCGTCGCCGCCATCGAAGTCATGCCCCGGTCGAGCAGCGCCGCCACCGAAGGCGATACCAGCGCCAGCGCCGCCATGGGCAGCAGCTCGGGCGGCACGACCGGTTCTTCTTCCGACCGGGTCTATCGCGTCACCCTGCGCATGGACGATGGCAGCACCCAGGTCGTCACGCAGCAGACGACGCCGGATTTCCGCACCGGCGACCGGGTCAGCCTGACCGGCGGCACCATCCAGCACTGAGCGCCTATTCCGAACTGGCCTTCTGCGCCCGCGCGCGCTTGGCATGCACGATGTCGGCGCCGCGCTTGCCGGCCAGCAGGGCGTGGTCGGAGTTGTAGTATTCCCACTCGCTGTAGCGGCCGACGAGGGTGATGTCGAACTGCTTCAGCCACGCCTTGCACGTCTCGACGTTGCGGGCGCGCGCGTGGTCGTACAGCACGTAGGCGTACGGCATGTCGACCTGGTTCGCGGCCAGTATCGTGTCGCCGTCCTGGATCATGCCGACCTTGCGGCAATCCTCGATGGCGCGCGCGATCAACGCCTCGCCGTCGACGGGCAGCGGTTTGTAGGGCGAGTACGAGATCTCGCAGGTGAAGCCGAAGCCGCCCGGCGGATTGCAGCCGGGGCTCGCATTGCCCTGGACGAAGATGCGGTGGAAGATCGTGTCTTCGGGATAGTAGATCCAGTGCTTGTCGGTGGCGACGCGGTCGATGCCGATGTTCACGCAGCGGATCGATACGTGCCGCAGCCCCTTCGCCGCCGCCCTCACCTCTTCCGGCGCCTCGTTGCCGATCGCCTTGATCAATTCCGGCAGCGGCATCGTGGACACCAGGTCGTCGTAGCGGAAGCGACGCCCGTCGCGCAGTGCGACGATGTGTTCGCGCGGCAGCACCTGCACGACGTCGGCATTCAGCTCGATCTTGCCCTTGATGTGCGGCAGGAACCCGTTCATCAGCGCCTGGAAGCCGCCCTTCAGCGGATAGCCGAAGCGGGCGTTCGGGCCCAGCGGTTTTGGCGACGGTTCCAGCGCGCCCTGGATGATTTCTTCCAGGTTCGGCAGCGGCACGCGGCCGCCCAGCCACGACGTCTCCATCTCGGATAGCGGCACGGTCCAGATCTTGCGGTTGTACGGGATGGCGAAATGCTTCGCGATGCCCTTGCCCCAGACTTTATAAATGAACTGCTCGAAGTTCCTGACCGAGCCCTTGACGGCGCGATCGGTATTGCACACGTCCGTCGTGCCGTCGGCGCAGCAATCGTCGACGGCCTGCGCGGCGGCCGTGGTCGCTTCCGCGCTTTCGTAGCGGGCTTCGATGGCGCCCATGATGCACTCCGTGACGACCTTCGGCGGCAGGCCATACAGCGCGCCCTGGAACGGATAGCGCGTGTAGACGCCCTTGCTGTAGACCCACGCTTCGCGGTTCTGCCAGTGCACGTTATCGCCCAGCAGCACCTCGTACATCTTGAGCACGTACGGGTCGTTCGAGAACATGATGTGGCCTGCGTAATCGAACGTGAAACCGTTCTCCTCGATGGAGCGGCACCAGCCGCCGACGGTCTCGTTGCGGTCCAGCAGCAACGTGTCGGCGCCAAGGTGGTAAGCGGCCGACAGGCCCGTCGGCCCGCCGCCGATGACGACCGTGCCCACGTGCGGCTCGTGCGCGCGCAGCGGGTTCACTTTCGAGCCCCGCAGGGATGCCGCGGCCGGATCGTCGGCAGCGTCCAGGCTGCGCGGCGTGGCGCGCCGGTCCGTGTGCGGCGGCGCCGTGTCGATCAGCTCGCGCATGCGCGCGGCCGTGTTGTCCCACGACGTGGCGGCCACGACGGCCTGCATCGCGGCCACCATGTGGCGGCGCTGCTCCGGCGTCTGCGCGAGCGCCGCTTCGCAGGCGGCGACGAATTCGTCGGGCGTGGCCGCGATGGCGACCACGTGGCCATAGGGGTTGGCGACGTCGGCGATCGGCGTGCTGACGATCGGCAGCTGCGCCGCCATGTATTCGAGCACCTTGGTGGGGCTGATGAATTTCGTCGCCTCATTGATGGCGAACGGCATCAGGCACACGTCCCAGCCGGCCAGCAGGTCGGGTAACGCGGCGTACGGCTGCTGGCCCAGGTAATGGATGTTCGGGCGGCGTGGAAGACGTTCCGGATCGATCTTGACGACCGGTCCGGCCAGCACGATCTGCCACTCCGGGTGGGCATCGGCGACGACGCCGGCGAGGTCCGGGTCGAAGCGTTCGTCCAGCACGCCATAGAAGCCCAGGCGCGGGTGCGGGATGGCGTCCTGCTGCGGATGGGTGCGCGTGCGGTCCAGCGCCTGCTGGAAGTGCACGACGTCGACGCTGCTGGAAAAGCAGTGCACGTTCGGGTGACGGTGGCGCTTGGCCTCGTACAGGCTGGGACCGCCGGCGAACACGAGGTCGGCGATGGAGAGCAGCGCGCTTTCACGCTGCAGCAATTGTTTGGGGGGATTGCGGAACGAGGCCAGTTCATCCATGCAGTCGTACACGACCAGCGCGGGCCGCAGCGATTGCAGTAGCGGCAGGGCCATCGGCGTGTAGAACCACGCGACGACCTCCTCTCCTGGCGGTGCCAGCTGCGCGACCATGGGCTGAAGCAGCCGCAGCTGCTCGTCGTGGAAACCGTTGGCGTGGATGGGGGTGTGTGCGCGGCACACGGTCACGTTCGGCGCGGGACTGGATCGTTCCATGAACGGGGCACCGTCGTCGTACACCGGTTCCTCGACGAACAGGACCGGATAATGCTGTGCCAGGCGCGACAGCAGATGCTGCGGCCGCTGGAATACGAAATCCCAGCGCAGGTGGCTGAAAACGACGATCGTGGACATGATGGCTCCTTCTCGCCCGCGCGGGGCGTTCAATTGATCGGTGGCATGGGCCGACCGGCCGCGCCGCGGCGCGGCGGCGAACGCTCTGCGCGCGGTACGGACGAGCGAACCCGTCCACAGCGCGGCCATGCACGGCCGCGCTGCGATGGGGCGGGCGCCCAAAGGGTGCCGTGCTCGCGTCGGGGTTCGGAGCGCGCCGGGCGGCGCTTATGTCAGCCCGGCTGGTCTCCCTCCTCTTCCACGTCCTTGGGTTCGAGGGTGACGTTGCGCGTCGCCGCGCTGATCAACTCGAACGGCAGCTTGGGTGTACGGTCCGCGTTGAGCAGGCCGTTCGCTTCCTGGAACGTGTCGGCGAACTGGGTATAGCAGAAGCCGCTGAACATGAAGGTCTCGTTGACCACCTTCAGCAGGTCTCGGTACAGCGCGTGATAACTCTCGGCCGTATGAGCACGGGTATAGCCCCACGTGCCGTCCTCGGGCGTCGCGTTCGGATCGAATGCGATGCCGCCGAATTCGGTAAGCACGATGGGCTGGCCGCGGTGCGGGAAGCCGTCCAAGGTGAGGATGCGTCCGCCAGGGCGGCGCTGGTCGAACAGCGTGCGCACGGGGTCGGAGACCTCGTAGCGCGCCTTCAGCTTGTCGGGGTTGCAGTCGTAGTCATGGATGCCCAGGATGTCGGTGGCCGACGCTTCCCAGCCGTCGTTGCCGATCACCGGGCGGGTCGCATCGAGGGTGCGCGTCAGGTGGTACAGCGCCTCGACCGCGTTGCGGTGCGCCTGGGTCAGCGTCAGGTTGGGCACGCCCCAGGATTCGTTGAACGGCACCCACACGATGATGCACGGGTGGCTGTAGTCGCGCTCGATCGCTTCCGTCCACTCCTTGACGATGCGCGTGATCGCGCGCGGCGAGAACCGGTAGGCCGATGGCATCTCTTCCCACACAAGCAGGCCCAGTCTGTCCGCCCAGTATAAATAACGCGGATCCTCGATCTTCTGGTGCTTGCGCACGCCGTTGAAGCCCATCAGCTTCGCCAGTTCGACGTCGCGTTTCAAATGCTCGTCGGACGGCGCGGTCAGGAAGGACTCGGTCCAGTAGCCCTGGTCCAGCACGAGTCGCAGCGGATACGGGCGGCCGTTCAGCAGCAGGCGGTCGCGGTTGATGTGGAAGGCGCGCAGCGCCGTGTACGACTTGACCGTGTCGACGACCTTGTCGCCGCAGCGCAGGATCACCTCGGCGTCCAGCAACGTCGGGCGCTCCGGGCTCCACAGCAATTCGTTCCGCGAATCGTCGATGCCGGGGTCGGACAGCGCGATCTTGCGGTTCGCCTCGCCCTGCAGCAGCTTGTAGTTGTCGTCCGCGAGCAGTTGTTCGCCGTGCCAGATCTTGACCTCGACGAACATGTCTTCCTGGATGTCGCCGCCGGCGAACACTTCGCAGCCGATCTCGAACGTTTCGAAGATCGGCGTCCAGCGCAGCGAACGGATGAAGGTGCGTGCCACCTTCTCGATCCACACGGTCTGCCAGATGCCGGTCGTGCGCGGATACCAGATCGAGTGCGGTTCCAGCAGCCAGTCCTGCTTGCCGCGCGGCTTGGCGAGGTCGGCCGGATCGTCCTCGACGAACACGGTCACGGTCTGCTTGCCGCCGGCGTTCAGCGCGGACGTGATGTCGGCGGAAAACGGCGTGTGGCCGCCTTCGTGCTCGGCCACGAGCTGGCCGTTGACCCACACGCGGGCAAAATAATCGACGGCGCCGAAGTGCAGGATGACCCGCTCCTCGGACGGCATCAGTTCGAAGTCGCGCTCGTACCAGCAGAAGCGATGGAAACCGGTGTCCTGGATGCCGGACATCTCGGTCTCGGGCGCGAACGGCACGTTGATTTCGTGAGTCCAGCCGGTCACGCCGGCCGGCATCTTGTTGACCAGCTCATCGTCGAAACGGAAGCGCCATTTACCGTTCAGATTGATCCAATTGTCGCGGACCAGCTGCGGGCGGGGATACTCAAACTGGCTCATTGTTTTCCTTTCCTTGGGTCGGGACCGGGATCAGGATACGACCCTGACGTCCTGCTTTGTTGTAGGTGGAGAGTGCAGTTTCCGCTGCCTGTCGTGCCTCACCCGCGCGGCACAGGGCCACGGTGGCCCCGCCGAATCCCGCGCCGGTCAGGCGTGCACCGAGCACGCCCGGGGCGGCGCGCAGCGCGGCCACCAGCTGGTCGAGCTCGGGAATCGAAACCTCGTAGTCGTCGCGCAGGCTCTCGTGCGACGCGTTCATCAGTTCGCCGAAGCGTTCGGCCGATACGCCCCGCGCCGCTTCCAGCACGCGCAGGTCTTCCAGCACGACGTGGCGCGCACGCCGGCGCAGCGGCTCGGGCAGCGGCTCCACGGCGGCCGGATCGGTCACGTCGCGCAGCGCCTTTACGCCCAGCTTGCGCGACGCCTCCTCGCATTCGGCGCGGCGTTCGTTGTACTTGCTGGCCGCGAGCGTGCGCGGCACGCCGGAGTCGACGACGATCAGCTCCGTCCCTTCCGGCATCGGCACGAGGTGATGTTCCAGCGTGCGCGCGTCGATGAACAGCATGTTCCGTTCGTCGCACAGGCTCGACGCCATCTGGTCCATGATGCCGCAGTTGACGCGGGCGAATTCGATCTCGGCGCGCTGCGCGATCTGCGCGAGCTTCACGTCGTCGAGGGAGAACCCGAGCAGGTTGCGCATGGCGCGCAGCATCGCCACTTCGAGCGCCGCCGACGACGACAGGCCGGAGCCGACGGGCAGGTTCGTCGTGACGAACACGCGCAGCGGCGGCACGGCGACGCCCGTTGCTTCCACGAGACGGATGCAGCCTTCGATATAGCTGCCGAAGCCCTGCGGCGCGCTGCCCCCTTTTGCCGCGAACGTGACGTTGCCGTCCAGCGTGCCGGAGTACAGGTGGTGCTGGTCGTCGTGGCTGCGCGCGAGTGCGATCTCGGTGCGCTGCGGCGTCGCCACGGGGAGCATGTAGCCGTCGTTGTAGTCCGTGTGCTCGCCCAGCAGGTTGACGCGGCCGGGGGCCGACGCGAACGCTTCCGGGGCGCCGCCGAAGAAGGTCTCGGGATTGTTCATGTCATGCCACCTCCAGCCAGATGGGCCGCGCACGGCCCTGGATTGTCGTCGCCGGCCAGTCCGGGTCCGAGGTCAGGTTCTCGAGCCCGTTCGCCCCGAGCAGGAACGTGTCTTCTACTTTCATGCCGGCGAAGCTCGGATTGAACGCGAACGCCATCCCCGTCTCGATGCCGGTCGCGGTGCTCGGGCTCGCGACGATCTCGCGCGCCTGGTAACCCGTGATGCCGCCCTGGTGATGCTCGCGGATCGCCTCCGGCCGGTTCACGTGGCGGTACGCCGCCTCGAACGCGTGGTAGACGGCCGCCAGCGACTGGCCCGGAAGCACGGCATCGAGACCCGTCGCCTCCACCTGCAGCAGGTCGGCCTGCGCATTGCGCTCGTCATCCGACAGCGGACTGAAAGCGAGGCCGCGCGACAGGTTCGCCACGAGGCCATGGCGGCGCGCGCAGAACACGAGCATGGCGCGGCTGCCCAACGGCTCGGCCGTCGGCATGGGATGGCGGAACAGCGGCAGGCGCCGGCTGCCCGCCGCCAGCACCAGCGCGGGCTGGATCCCGCGCCGCCACAGGGCCCCTGCACCGGCTGCGGCCAGTTCGAGTTCCGTCCACTCGGGCCGCGCGGCATGCAGCGTCTCCGACATCGCGATGGCCGCGTCGCGGGCCAGCGCGCGGTAGCGTTCCTGCTCGGCCGGCAGCAGCACCATGCGGCGCAGGCGCAGGCTCGCGGGCAGCGGCTGCTCGGCATGGCCGTTGCCGTTGCGCGTACGGTCCGACAGCACCACGCCGCCATTCGCCACGCCCAGCACATAGGTGTCGCGCAGCTCCGTCTCGGCCCACGGCGCGATGTGGAACGTGAATCCGGGCGGCACCTGTTCCAGGCGCAGGCGCTCGGCCTCGATGGCGTCCGTCAGGATCACCGCATCGTCGCGCGTGACGAGCACCTCGGCCACGCCGCAATCGGCGGCCAGCAGCACGGAGGCGTCTCCGCCCGCCGTCGCCCACGCGAACCAGTCGGTGCCGCGCAGGCGGATCGCCTGCGCGCCCGCTTCGGCCAGCGCAGCACGCAGCAGCGCGAGTTTCCCGGACACTTCGGCAGCACGGGTGCTCATGCCTCGTCCTCCAGCCGTACGTCGACCTGCTGCAATTCGTACGCGGTCGTCTCGGGCAGCACGTCCATCGCGAACATGCCGGCGCCGATCTCCGTGCCGGCCAGGTACTTCAGCCGGTCGCGCGTGCGGTACGGCGGGTAGAACTGGCAGTGCAGCTGCGTCTCGGGGTGGTCCGCGCCGTCCGTCGGCGCCTGGTACCAGGTCATCAGGTACGGGAACGGGCACTCCCACAGCGTGTCGAACTTGAGCAGCACGGTCTTCAGCGCGCGCGCCAGGCTGGTACGCTGCGCGGGGCTCAAGGCCGCGAAATCCTTGCAGGGCGCGGTCGGCATCACCCACACCTCGTACGGATAGCGCGCGCAGGCCGGCACGAAGGCGATCGCCTCGTCGTCGCGGTACACGACGCGCTTGTCGTCCGCCGCCTCGTCGCGCGCCATGTCGCACAGGAGGCTCGTGCCGTGCTGCAGGTAGTACTCGCGTTCCTGCGCAAGCTGGCGCGCAGGAACGGGCGGGATGAACGGGTACGCGTAGATCTGGCCGTGCGGGTGGTGCAAGGTCACGCCCACTTCCGCGCCGCGGTTCTCGAACGGCAGCACGTACTGGATGTGGTGCCGGCCCCCGATGCGCCGCGTGCGGTCGCCCCACACTTCCAGCAGCAGCTCGATGCGCGACAGGGGCAGCCGGCCCAGGGCCGTTTGCGGGTCCTGCGTGAACACGACGACCTCGCATTTGCCGTTGGCGGGCGCGGTCGGCACGGTGAGCGTCGGCGGCTCGTGCGCGTCCAGCGCGAGCGACGGAAAGCGGTTGTCGAACACGGCGATCTCGTAATCTCCGGCCGGCATCTCGGTCGGGTGCTCCGGGTCGCGCGTGGGTGCCAGCGGGTTGTACTGCGGGGGCGGCTGATAGGTGCGGTTCTGGCGGAACGCGGCATACGTGACCCACTCGCCGCGCAGCGGATGCCAGCGCAGGTGCGGGTTGGCGTGCTGCGGTTCGGCGAAGGGGCTGGTCGCGACGATGCCTTCCGGGATCGGCCGGCTGCTGTACAACGTCAGGTCTCTTCCGTCAGGTTTGATCAGTTCTTGGCTGTGCATGGCATCGACAGGTCAGGCATTGCTACGTCAGGTCTGATCCTATCATGGCGTTTTCGCCACATTTTCTCGGCGCCACCTCTTGATTTTCCGACAATCAACGGGGCATGCGGAGGCCAGTCGGGCGGCCGTGGCCCGGCCTGCTGTCTCTCCTAGGGAAAGGGGTATTTGTTCCCTATGAAGACCATGCCCATGTAGGCCCAGACCTACAAAACTTTTGGAAGGATTTACACGTTTTGGCGAGAAGCCGGCCTACATGACTGCCGGGCGACCAAAATCGTGAAGCGCCCCCGGAAGCGAGCCCGGGCGGCGCCTGAATGTGACTTTATTTGGCCAGCTCGGCGAGCACGGCCGTGTACATCTGCAGGTTCAGCAGGAGCTGCTTCGTGGTGATGAACTCATGCTCCGAATGGCCCGTATAGACCGTGCCGGGCATCGCCGGGCCGAAGCTGACGGCATGCGGGAACAGGCGCGAATTCGTGCCGCCGCCGATCGCCAGCGGTTTCGGATCCCTGGTGCCCGTGAAGTACGCGAACGTCTTCATCAGCACGGGCAGCTGCGGCGCATCCTTCTGCACCCACGGATCGCCGATCTGCATGTTCACCTTCGCCAGCTGCACGTGCGCGCCCTGCCACTGCGCGAGCGCGGCGTTGATCTCGTTGGTCAGCTGTTCCGCGGTCTTGCCCTGCGGCCTCCTGATGTTGATCGCCAGTTCGATGCCACCGCCGTCCTGCTGGCGGATCACGGTCGGCGCGAACGTCATCGGGCCCATGAACGCATCGCGGTAGGCAATGCTGCCGAACTTCTCGCCGTGGTAACCCGTGCCCACCATCTCGTTGAGGAAGTTCACGAGCGCGCCTGCCGTCGTGTCCGGCCATGCCTGCACGGCCAGTGCGTCGGCCAGCATGCTGATGGCGTTGACGCCGTCTTCCGGTTTCGACGAGTGCGCCGACAGCCCCTTCGCCGTGACGAGCAGGTCCTTGTCCTTCCACTCGTACTGGTAGCGCATGCCGGTCTGCTTGCCGGCGCGCGCGCGGATCTGCGCTTCCAGGGCCGGCGTCGCGTTGGCGATCGTGGCCTGCGCATCTTCCGGGATCTGGCTGCCGAAGAAGCCGCCCTTGAACGCCTTGACGAACGGTGCGCCGGCCTGCGGCGCGGCCGTGGCGGCCGGCATCGTCACGGCCAGGGTGCCGTAGCCCTTCTCCGCCGTCACGGCCGGATACTCCGCATCGAGCGTGATGTTCATCTGCGGCAGCGTGTGCGTCTTGATGAAGGCTTCCAGCGGGGCCCAGTCCGATTCCTCGGCCATGTAGACGTACAGTTCGATGCGTTTCGACAGCGGCACCTGCAGGTCCTTCAGCGACTTCATCGCGTACAGCGCCGTGGCGATGGGGCCCTTGTCGTCCTCGGCGCCGCGCGCCAGCAGGCGGCCCGGCTCGCTCGTGCGGTCCAGTTCGAACGGCGATTTCTTCCACTTGCTCGCGTCGACGGGCTGCACGTCGCCGTGCGCGACGAGGCCCACGCGCTCATCCCCCTTGCCGAGGCCGACGATGGCCACGCAGCCGTAGTCGGCGAAGTCCAGGCCCAGGCGGGCCGCTTCCTGCTTCAGGTAATCCTTGAACGCCTGGTGACGCGGATTGCGGTCGCACGGGATGTCCTTGTCGGCCACCGTGTTGTAGCTGACCAGTTTGGCCAAGGTGTCGACGACGTCGTCGCGGTACGCCGTGACGGCATGTTTGGCCGCCTTGATCGCCATGTCGCCGGGAACGGCTGCCGGTGCGGCCGTCGCGTGCGCCGCCCAGGCGAGGCTGATGGCCACGGCCAGGTTGCGTGCGCTGGTCTTCGTATTCATTGTCTCCATCTCCAGAATTGAAAGGGGGAAACGAGCATAGCAGGGATGCGTAAAGCGTGCTGGCGACTCCCCCGATCGCAATCGGTTATCGTAGGCGCTGCACATTCGAACGTAGACGAACATGACGCATAAAATCATCCGGCGCGTGCACCCCGCACTGCGCGACGACATCGGCGACCTCATCACGCAGCGTCCCGTGCCGGGCCTGCATCTCGACCAGGTCGACCCCTTCCTGTTCCTTAACCACCACGGCCCGCAGGTCTATCCACCGCATAACCGCGGCCTGCCGTTCGGCCCGCATCCGCACCGCGGCTTCGAGACGGTGACGTTCATCCTCGACGGCCTGCTCGCGCACCGCGACAGCGCGGGCCATGAAAGCGTCATCGGTCCCGGCGGCGTGCAATGGATGACGGCCGGCCGCGGCATCGTGCACGCGGAAGTGTCGCCGCGCGAATTCATGGAACGCGGCGGGCCGCTCGAGATCCTGCAGTTGTGGGTGAACCTGCCGCCCGCGCTGAAGATGACGGCGCCCCGCTACGTCGGGCTGCAGCGCGAACAGATACCCGTCGTGGACAAGGGAGATGGCGTGCGCGTGCACCTCGTGTCGGGCACGTATGGCGGCGTGACGGGGCCCATCGAATCGCTGACGGACGTGTCGCTGTGCACGGTGGAGATGAAGGCGGGTGCGCGCCTGCACGTGGATGGACTACTCGACCGCAACGTGTTCCTGTACGTCGTGCGCGGCGTGATCCAGGGCGTGCCGGAAACGGTCAGCGCAATGCACCTGGCCGAGTTCGATGCGGAGGGCGATGAACTGGACATCCTGGCCGACGACGACAGCGTGCTGCTGCTGGGTCACGCCTTTCCGATCCGCGAACCCGTCGTGGCGCACGGGCCGTTCGTGATGAACACGCGCGAGGAAATCCAGCAGGCGATCATCGATTACCAGGCCGGGCGCTTCGGCGCGCCGATCTGACTCGCCCTGTTGAAAGACGCCGGCCCGGAACCGTGTCGGCCAGGCCGGCCGTGTTCTGCGCCGCGCATCAGCGCGCGGCCTGGTTGACGACGACCTCGTCGGCGAACGGCACCTGGTTGAAAGCGATCTGGGCACCCGTATCGCGTGTGACAAATTTCTTCGGAGCGACCGGCACCATTTCCTCGCGCTTGCCGTCCAGCTCGACGTACAGCTTGTTCATCCGGTTCGTCACCGTGATCGTGCGGCCGTCGGTGAGGCGGAACGAACCGCGCATGTGTTCGGCTTCATCCTGCGTCAGGCGATAGGCGCTGTGCGTGGACGCGTCCATGACGGCGCTGGCGGTGGCCGACGACGGTGCGGTGGACGGGTCGGCGAACGCGTTCAGGGACAGGGTGGCAGCGGCGGCGAAGGCCAGGGCTTGTACGATACGCATGATTGCTCCGATATTAATTTTCGATATGTATAACGGACCATGAGCCAGATTTCAAAAGAATCGTCGGATACTCTACCGGTCCACCGTTTTTCATATCGCCGCGTCGTTAATGTGCGGCGAGTGATGACAGTGTAGGAAAGGCGGCGTGAAGCGTCATCGGAGACCCGCCAAACCGTCGAAATGGAGGGATGAACTGTCGAAAAACCGGACCGAAATGCTGCGGATGCATATAGTTTTTGGCATCGTTCCGGGCCGCTTCTGCGCTCCCTGCGGGGGCGGAATCCGTTACAGTGTCGGCGTTGAAAGCCAACCAGAACGAAGGAGCAGACCGATGCATCCTGTCCCCTTGGTCGCCACCACGCGTGGCTATCCGCCCGACGGCGCGCTCGCCGGCGGCTACGCGGTCGAGAACATCCATTACGGTTCGATCGCCGTCGTCGACGTGGCCGGCCGCCTGCTGTGGTCGGCGGGCGATCCCGACTTCATGACCTTCACCCGTTCCGCGCTGAAGCCGTTCCAGGCCCTGCCCTTCGTGCTCGATGACGGCCCGGCCCGCTTCGGCCTCACGCGCGCCGAACTGGCCCTGCTGTGCGCCAGCCACTCGGGCGAAGAAAAGCACCTGGTGGGCGTGACGTCCATCCTCGACAAGATCGGCCTGGACGAAAGCCACCTCGCCTGCGGCTGCGCGGCGCCGCTGTACTACGACGCCGTCGGCCTGCCCGTGCCGGCCGAACGGCGCTGGCGCACGGTCCACCACAATTGCTCGGGCAAGCACAGCGGCTTCCTCGCCTGGTGCCGCCTGCACGGCGCGCCGACCGAGGGCTATGTCGATCCCGCGCACCCGCTGCAGCGCGCCATCCGCGCCACGCTCGCCGACTGCGTGCAGATGACGGAAGACACGCTCCCGCTGGGCATCGACGGCTGCTCCGCGCCGAACTACGCGATGCCGCTGGCACGCCTCGCGCACCTGTACGCGCGCCTGGCGCAAGGTAGCGCGGACGCGCGCCTCGGCGCCGCGCTGGGCGACCTGTTCGACGCGATGACGGCGCACCCCGACATGGTGTCGGGCGACTCGCGCACGGACCTCGCATGGATGCAGGCCGGCGGCGGCGACTGGGTCGCCAAGGTCGGCGCGGATGCCGTGCAGGCGATCGGCATCCGCTCGGCCGGCATCGGCATCGCGATCAAGGTCGCGGACGGCGCCGTGCGTGCGCTGCATCCCGCGACGCTCTCCGTGCTCGATCAACTGGGCCTGCTGGACGACACGCGCCGCAAGCATCTCGAGCAATACCGGGCGCCGCCCATCAGGAATGCGCGCGGCGTCGTGGCCGGCGACATCCACGCCGTGTTCACGCTGGACAAACCCGAGTCCCCCATCTGAAACACTTGCCACAAATCGGGGTCAGAGCACATTTTCCCCAGAATTCGGGGTCAGAGCACATTTTCGGGCAATAGCTTTTGCTTCATGTTTGCGCTTTGAGACAAGGTGGCCACAGGTCCGCTCAAGTACACAGACAATGTCCGGCAGTGGCGATGCCTTGCTGTGACAGTTCCGATCAATTGATCCAAAAAGTGCTCTGGCCCCGAATTTCACCCGAAACGTGCTCTGACCCCGAATTGCCAACTTGCGCAGTTTGATTGCGCGGCATAAAATCGATAGGTTCCTATCTATTTTATGGCTAATGATGAGCAAACTACCTGAGTCGGTCGAGGAACGCTTCTCGGCCGCTCTGCACACGAGCGCGCGCCTGTGGCGGCTCGCGCTGGACAAGCGCCTCAAGCACCTGGGCATCGGGCAGTCCGGCTGGATGACGATTGCGATGATCGCCAAGTCCGGCGAGCCGATGTCGCAGCGCGCGCTGGCCGACCTGGTCGGCGTCGAGGGACCGTCGATGGTGTCGATGCTGGACCGCCTGGAGCGCGACGGCTTCGTCGTGCGCGCGCCCTCGCCCACCGACCGGCGCGTAAAACTCGTGCAGCTGACCGACACCGGCAAGACCGTCTACGCCGAAGTGCTCGCGGAAGCGCAGCCGTTCCGCGCCGACCTGCTGGCCGGCCTCGACCGCCAGGCGCTGGCCGCCGCGACCGTCCTGCTGGAGACGCTCAGGAAGCGCCTCGAGGACGGCCTGTGACGACAGCGGCACCCATCAATCGCACCATGATCACGATCTCGATCATGCTGGCGACGATCATCCAGGCGCTGGACGGCACCATCGCCAACGTCGCCCTGCCGCACATGCAGGGATCGCTGTCGGCGTCGCAGGACCAGATCACGTGGGTGCTGACGTCGTTCATCGTGGCCGCCGCCATCGCGACGCCGCTGAACGGCTGGCTCGTCGACCGTTTCGGTTTGAAGAAGGTGTTCCTCGTGTCCGTCGCCGGCTTCACGCTGGCCTCGGTGCTGTGCGGGATCTCGGCCACGCTGACGGAAATCGTCATCGCGCGCATGCTGCAGGGCGTGTTCGGCGCGGCGCTCGTGCCGTTGTCGCAGTCCGTCCTCCTCGACATCAACCCGCGCGAAAAGCACGGCTCCGCGATGGCCGTGTGGGGCATGGGCGTGATGATCGGGCCGATCCTCGGGCCCACGCTCGGCGGCTGGCTGACGGACAGCTACAGCTGGCGCTGGGTCTTCTTCATCAACGTGCCGATCGGCGCCCTGGCCTTCTGGGGCATTCTCCGCTACATCCACGGCACCGATCCGGCGCGGCGCGTCCGCTTCGACACGTTCGGCTTCGTCACGCTGTCCGTCGCCATCGGCGCGCTGCAGATGCTGCTGGACCGCGGCGAGCAGAACGACTGGTTCGCGTCGACCGAGACGTGGGTCGAACTGATCCTGACCACGCTCGCGTTTTCCTATTTCATCGGCCACACGCTGACGCGTCCCGCCGGCCAGTCGTTCGTCGACTTCCGCCTGCTGAAGAACGCGAACTACGTCACGGGCCTGCTGCTGATCTTCATCGTCGGCATGGTCCTGTTCGCGACGCGCGCGCTGATGCCCACGATGCTGCAAGGCCTGATGGGCTACCCGGCCAAGCTCGCGGGCCTCGTCACGGCGCCGTCCGGGCTCGGCACGATGGCCGCGATGATGATCGTCGGGCGCCTCACGGGCAAGGTCGACTTCCGGCTGCTGCTGGGCGTCGGCTTCGCCATCACGGCGTTCTCGCTGTGGCAGATGACGCATTACACGCTCGTGCTGTCGCAGTCCGACATCGTGTGGCCCGGCGTGATCCAGGGCGTGGGCCTGGGCCTCGTGTTCGTGCCGCTGTCGGCCGCCACGTTCGCCACGCTCTCGCCGCAGATGCGCGCGGAAGGCACGGCGCTGTACAGCCTCGTGCGCAACATCGGCTCGTCGATCGGCATCGCCCTCGTGCAGGCCCTCCTCGTGCGCAACACGCAGATCGCGCACGCGTCGCTGGCCACGCAGGTCAACGCGGCGAATCCGGCCGTGCGCGACCCGATGAGCCTCTACGACATGGCCACGCAGGCGGGCCCCGCCCTCATCAACAACGAGATCACGCGGCAGGCGTCGATGATCGCCTACGTCGACGACTACTGGCTGATGATGTTGCTGACCGTGGCCGTGATCCCGATGCTGCTGCTGATCCGCCCGCCGAAGACCGCCGCCGCACCGGCACAGGTCGATCATGCGGCCCTCGAATAACCAACAAGACGACATCGTGCGACATTTCAAACTCATCCCCATCGCGGCCGCCGCGCTGGCCCTGCTGTCCGGCTGCATCAGCGTCCCGCCGGACGCGCACAAGGCACGCGGCCCGGACTTCGCGCAGGCCCGGCACGCGCCGGCGATCCAGCTGCCGGCCGATGCGTGGCCCGCCGAACAATGGTGGCTCGACTACCACGACCCGCAACTGAACGCCCTCGTGGCCCGCGCCCTGCGCGACAACCCGACGCTCACCGTCGCCGCCGCGCGCGTGGCGAGCGCCCGCGCGGCGTTCGGCGCGGAAGTGGCCAATGAAGGCGGCAAGGTCGATCTCGCATCGGGTCTGAACCGCCAGCGCTATTCGTCGAACGGCTTCTTCCCGCCCCCGATCGGCGGCGCGTGGTTCAACGACGCGAGCGTGTCCCTGCGCGCCAGCTACGACGTCGACTGGTGGGGCAAGCACCGCGCCCTCATCGCCGCCGCGCTGGGCGAGACGAATGCGAGCGCCGCCGAAGCCGCGCAGGCGCGCCAGGTGCTGGCAGCGTCCGTCGTGCAAAGCTATCTGCGCCTGCAGATGCTGTGGGCCCGCCAGGACAACACGAACGCACTGATCGCCATCCAACGCGACGTCATCGAAGGGCGCAAGGCCCGCATGGCGCATGGCCTGATCAGCGCCGATGCGCTGCAAAGCGCGGAACAGGACCTCGCGGGCCTGCGGGAACAGGCCGCGCGCCATGACACGGACGCGGCGCGCGAACGCGAAGGCCTGCGTGCGCTGATCGGGGGCGACGCCGCCGCATTGACCGACCTCGCGCGCTTCCAGCCCGCACCCGCGATCGATGCCGTGCCGCGTGAGCTGGGCATGGAACTGCTCGCACGCCGGCCCGACCTGCAGGCCGCGCGCTGGCGGGTGGAGGCGCAGCTGGGCCGCGTGGCCGCGAGCGAAGCTGCGTTCCGACCCGACATCAACCTCGCCGCGGCCATCGGCCTCGATGCGACGTCGCTCGGCAAGCTGCTGCGCTATCCGAGCCGCACGCCGCTGATCGGCGCGACGCTCGACCTGCCCCTGTTCGACAGCGGCCGCCTGCACGCCCAGCTGGGCCAGGCGCGCAGCAGCCGCGACGAATTGCTGGCCGAGTACAACGAGGCCGTGCTGAACGCGGTGCACGACGTCGCGCGCGAAGCGGCCACCCTGCAAGGCATCGCGCAAGAGACGGCAGCGCACGCCGCGACGCTTGACGCGAGTCGCAGGCTGGCCGCGAACGCCGAAGCGCGCATGCGGCGCGGCCTCGCCGACCGCGCCGCCGTGCTGCAGGCGCGGCTGGCCGTGCTGCGCCAGCGCGACGTCGACCTGCAGCTGACGGACGCCCGCCTGCAGACGCAGGTCGCCCTCGTGAAAGCGCTCGGCGGCGGTTACCACACACTATCGAATATCCAGTAAACCATGAGCACCCAAGCCCCCACCAACAAGAAGCACCGCGCCGTCCTGGCCGGCATCACCGTCGCCTTCCTCGCCGCCGGCGCGGCCTACGCGGCTTATTACGCCCTGGTCCTGTCGAAACGCGTCGAGACGGACAACGCCTACGTCGGCGGCAACCTCGTGAACGTGTCGTCGCAGGTGACCGGCAGCGTCGTCGAGATCCGCGCCGACGAGACCCAGCTCGTGCAGGCCGGCACGGAGATCGTCCGCCTCGATCCGTCCGACGCGGAAGTCGCGCTGGCCCAGGCCGAGGCGCGGCTGGGCACGGCCGTGCGCCAGCAGCGCGAGCGCTACACGAACGTGGCGCAGTACGAAGCCCTCGTCGACCAGCGCCGCGTGGAACTGAAAGCGAAGCAGGAAGACCTCGCACGGCGCGCGCCGCTGGCGGCCGACAACATCGTCTCTGGCGAGGACGTCGCGCACGCCCACCGCGCCGTCGACGATGCGAAGGCCGCATTGGAAGTCGCGCAGAAACAGCTGGCGGCCGCGCGCGTGACGGTGGCGGGCGTGTCTCCCCCCGAGCACCCGAACGTGCTGGCCGCGAAAGCCGATTACCTGTCCGCATGGCTGGCCGCGCGCCGCAACGCGATCGTCGCGCCGGTGTCGGGTTATGTTGCGAAGCGCAGCGTGCAGGTCGGCAGCCGCATCGCGCCGGGCGCGCCGCTGCTGTCGATCGTGCCGCTGGACCAGCTGTGGGTCGACGCCAACTTCAAGGAATCGGAACTGCGCGACATCCGCGTGGGGCAGGCGGCCACCATCGAGGCGGACATCTACGGCAGCAAGGTCGTCTACCACGGCAAGGTCGTCGGCCTCGGCGCGGGCACGGGCAGCGCGTTCTCGCTGCTGCCGGCGCAGAACGCGACGGGCAACTGGATCAAGGTCGTGCAGCGGGTACCGGTGCGCATCTCGCTGGACCCGAAGGAACTGGCGGCGCACCCGCTGCGCGTGGGCCTGTCGGCCACCGTCGACGTGGACATCAGCCGTCGAGGCGGCAGCGCCCTCGGCACGGTGGCCGCGCCGGCGCCGGCGTATGCGACCACCGTATTGAATCAGCCATTGCAGCAGGCGCAGGCGGCGACGGATGCCATCGTCGCGAGGAACATGGCAAATTAATCCGGCTCGACGGGCGTCAGTGCGCGGCCGCTGCGGAACCAGCTGCGCACATTGTCCAGCATGAGCTGCGCCATCGCCGCGCGCGTCTCGTGCGTGGCGCTGCCCAGGTGCGGCGTCAGCATCACGTTGTCGAGCACGAAGAAGCGCGGGTCGATGTCCGGCTCGTCGTCGAACACGTCCAGCGCGGCGCCGGCGATGGCGCCCCGCTCCAGCGCCGCGAGCAGTGCCGCCTCGTCGACAAGCGAGCCGCGCGCCACGTTCACCAGGTAGCCGTCCGGCCCCAGCGCGTCCAGCACGCGCGCGTCGATCAGGTGTTGCGTCTCGGCCCCGCCGGGTGCGACGACGACCAGGATGTCGGAATCGCGCGCGAGCGCGTCCAGGTCGGCCTCGTAGCGCCACGCCAGTTGCTGGTCCGTGCGCCCGTGGTAGGCGAGCGCCACGCCGAACATCTCCAGCCGGCGCGCGATCTCCTTGCCGATGCGGCCCATGCCGACGATGCCCACGTGCTTGCCGGCGAGGCTCGCCGCCAGCGGAAAGTCCGCCGTCGCCCAGCGGCCCGCACGCACGAAGCGGTCGGCCTGCGGCAGGCGGCGCAGCAGCGCCAGCAGGGAGCCGATGCAGAGCTCGGCGACGGCCGCGTTCAGCACGTCCGGCGTGTTGGCCACGACGATGCCCCGTTCGGCCGCGAGCCGTCGCGGGATCAGGTCGTAGCCGACGCCGCAGGTGGCGATGATCTCGAGGGCCGGCAGGCGCCGCACGACGTCTTCCGGCACCTCCTGGTTGCTGCGGGTGACGATGGCGCCGACCTCGGTCGCCAGGCCGGGCTCGCGTTCGAGATCCGCGAGGCCGACGCAGCGGAATTCGGCGTCGAGCTGGGCCTGGATCCCGGGCGCGAAGCCGCCGATCTGCAGGACCGTCCTCATGCCCCCGCGCCGATCTCGAGTTCGAACGTGGTCACGCCATCGACGCCGCCGCGCACCTTGTCGCCCGGGTTCAGCGCGTCCACGCCGGCCGGGGTGCCCGTGTAGATCAGGTCACCCGGCGCGAGCGCGACGAGGCGCGACAGGGCCGCGATCACGTCGGAGATCGGCCAGATCATTTCGTCCAGGTTGCCCTCCTGCTTCAGCTGGCCGTTCACTTCGAGCCAGATGCGCGCCGCCGAGGGGTGCCCCGTGCGCTCGGCAGGGACCAGGGGGCTGCACGGCGCGGAGGCGTCGAAGCCTTTCGCCATGTCCCACGGGCGGCCATCCTTCTTGGCGACGGCCTGCAGGTCGCGCCGCGTCAGGTCCAGGCCCACGCCATAGCCCCACACGAGATCCATCGCCTGCTCCGGCGCGATGTTCGTGCCGCCGCCTTTCAACGCGACGACCAGTTCGACCTCGTGGTGCAGCTCGCGCGTGGACGACGGGTACGGCACGGTCCCGCTGGCCGGCACGACGGCGTCCGCCGGCTTGGTGAAGAAGAACGGCGGTTCGCGGTTCGGATCGGAACCCATCTCGCGCGCGTGGGCCGCGTAGTTGCGGCCCACGCAGAACACGCGGCGCAGCGGGAAAACCTGGTCGGAGCCGGCCACGGCGAGGGCCGGGACGGCGGGAGGCGTAATGACGAAGCCAGTCATGCGGATCCTTGTAAAGACGGTGACGGTGCAGCGGCCATGGGCCGGATGCACCGGACAGCCTATCACAATCGCAAGCTGGACGAAGGAGCAAGTCCGGTCAGAACTCTTCCCAGTCGCTCGCCGCCGCCGCGGCCTGCGCAGGTGCCTTCGCAACCGGCTTGCTCAACCGCGGTGAGGGCGCCGGGGCAACCGCACGCACCGGCACCGCTGCGGGCACGCCGCCCGCGAGCCGGAACACGGCCACGGCCTCGGCCAGGCGCGCGGACTGGTCCTGCATCGCCTGCGACGCGGCGGCCGCCTGCTCGACGAGCGCGGCGTTCTGCTGGGTCACGTCGTCCATCTGCGTGATGGCCTGGTTGATCTGCTCGATGCCGGCGCTCTGCTCCTGGCTCGCGGCCGTGATCTCGCCGAGGATGTCGGCCACGCGGCGCACGCTGTCGACGATCTCGCCCATCGTGCTGCCCGCCTCGCGCACGAGCGAGCTGCCCGTGTCGACCTTGCTGGTGGAGTCGTCGATCAGCGTCTTGATCTCCCTGGCCGCGGCGGCCGAGCGCTGCGCCAGGTTGCGCACTTCGCCTGCGACGACGGCGAAGCCGCGGCCCTGCTCGCCGGCGCGCGCCGCTTCCACGGCCGCATTCAGCGCGAGGATGTTGGTCTGGAACGCGATGCCGTCGATGACGCCGATGATGTCGACGATGCGGCTCGACGCCGTGTGGATCTGCGCCATCGTGTCGACGACCTGCTCGATCACGTCGCCGCCCCTGGCCGCCACGGTCGATGCCGTCGCGGCCAGCGTGTTGGCCTGGCGCGCGTTGTCGGCGTTCTGCTTCACGGTCGACGTCAGTTCTTCCATCGACGACGCCGTCTCTTCCAGCGCGCTGGCCTGCTGCTCGGTGCGTGCCGACAGGTCGCGGTTGCCGGCCGCCACTTCGCCGGATGCGAGTGCGATGGCGTCGGTGCCGCCGCGCACGGTGCCGACGGTGGCCACCAGGTTGTCGTTCATGCGCTTCAGGGCGTCCAGCAGCTGGCCCACTTCGCAGGTGCTGCCGGCGTCCACGCGCGTCGTCAGGTCGCCGGCGGCGACGGCCGTCGCCACGTCCAGCGCGCGCCGCAGCGGCCGCGTGATCGAGGCGCTGATCCACCAGGCCAGCGCGCAGGCGATGGCCAGCATGGCGGCGCCCAGCACGATCATCAGCGTGCGGGTGCTGGTGTACATGGCCTGCGCCTCGCGCGCCGTGTCGGCGGCCAGGCCGGCCTGGACCTGGATCTGCTGGCCGATCACGGCCTTGTAGTCCGCCAGCACCGGGCGCAGCTTCGTCTTCAGGTAGGCACGCGCGCCCGCGTCGTCTCCGCTCTCGATCAGGCGGACCAGGTCCAGCTGGCCCTGCGTGTACTTCGCATTCAGTTCGATTTCCTGCGCGAGCAAGGTGCGGGATTTGGGAGTGCGCAGCAGGCCGTCCAGTTGCGCCAGCAGGCTGTCGAGGTCCTTGCGCGCGGCGGTGATGGTGGCGAGCTGCTTCGCGCGGTCGTCGGCGCTGTCGTCCAGCATCATGTTGCGCAGCGCGATCGCGATGTCGTTCACGTCGCTCAGCATGCGCGCCGTGAGTTCCATGCGCGGCAGCCGCTTGTTGACGATCTCGTCGGTGCCATCGTTCACCCGGCCCAGCATGACCGTCCCCTGCCCGACCATGAAGACCAGCGCCACGCACAGGAAGCCGAAGCCCAGCGCGAGGCGCTTACCAATTTTTAGATTTGCAATATTCATCGTTCTCTCTTTTCCGCACGGATGGCCGATTCTGCGGTTTCCCGTATTCCTCAAAATGTTACGCAGCGGAAAGGTTAGAGTCGATGTCGAGACGTTAAATCAGAGCAATATTTTTTAAATGATGAAGTTTGCACGCAACATTTTGGTGCAATGGCGTCAATAAATCTCTTTCGCCGCGGCCCGTACGGCGCGCAACAGCAAGTCCGCGCCCGGCGACAGCAGGTGGTCCTGGTGGCGGATGATGCCGAACGCATCCATCTTGCACGGAATCTCGATGGGCAGGATGCGCATCACGTTCAGCGACGCATAGTACTGCGCCACTTCGATCGGCATCACGTGCAGCGAATCCGTCTGCTGCAGCAGCGCGGTAATCATCAGCATCGCCGTCGTGTCGACGACGTTCGCGGGCGGTTCCAGGCCGGCACGGCGGAACATCATGTCGAAGCGGTAACGCAGGATACTGCCGTGCGGCGGCACGATCCACGGCAGCGGCGCGATGTCCTGCAAGGTGAGATCCTTGCGCTCCAGCAGCGGATGGCCGGGGCGGACGACGGCGCACGCCGGTTCTTCCGTCAATTCTTCGTAGATCAGGCCGGACGTGTCGCCGGTGTCGAAGATGCGGCCAATCATGAAATCCAGCGTGCCGTGCTGCAGTTTATCCAGCAGCAGGTTACTGGTTTCCAGCTGCACGCCGATGCGCAGCAGCGGCGCTTCTTCCTTCACGCGGGCAATGGCGCGAGGCAGGAGGGCCATGGCTGGTGTCATGATCACGCCAACCTCGACCTGGCCCGTGAGGCCGGCCTTCAAGGTCACGATGTCGTCGTGGGCCAGCGCGAGGCTCGTCAGGGCCATGCGCGCGTGACGGATCATCGTTTCACCGTAGATTGTCGGCTCCATCCCGCGCGGCAGGCGCTCGAACAGCTTAACGTCCAGCATCTCCTCCAGATCCTTGATCTGTTTGGAGGCGGCCGGCTGCGTCATGTGCAGCTCGTCCGCCGCGCGGTGGATGTTGCGGTAGTCGTCGAGCGCGATCAGGAGCAGCAGTTGCCGCGTCTTGAGGCGGGCCTTGAGAAACCAGTTCGGATTGGTCGTGTCCATCAGACAATCATATCATTATCGATATCGGTTCTGCGTAGATTTACGTAGAACTTTCATCGCTTGCAGGCTGCCGACGGATTAGCGGCAGGACCTTTTTCCGTCTGCGGTACCGGCAGAATCTTGCCGTCTGGACCGTAGTGCAGTTCTTCGACAGCAACCGAACGGCGGTAGTCGCCACCGGTCGGCAGCTTGCCGTTGTGATAAACGATGTAGGACTTGCCGTTGAAGTCGATGATCGCGTGGTGGACCGTGCCGACGTTCGTGTTCTTTTCCATGATCACGCCGCCGTACGACCATGGACCGGTGGCCGTCGGTCCCGTCATGTACACGGTCTCTTCCGGCCACTTGCGCGAATACGACAGGTAGTACTTGCCGGCGTGCTTGTGCAGGTATGACGCTTCCGTGAACTGTTCCAGGCCCACCGTGTGGATCGGACCGTCCAGTTCCGTCATGTTGGCTTTCAGCTTCGCGTACTTCATGACGGTATTGCCCCAGTACAGATAGGCCTGGCCGTCGTCGTCGACGAAGACCGCCGGGTCGATGTCGTCCCAGCTGATCGGGGTCTCGTGCGTCATGTCGTTCGTGATGAGGGCCGTGCCGCGCGCGTCGACGAACGGGCCCGTCGGGCTGTCCGACACCGCTACGCCGATCGCCTTGCCGGGGATCGTCTTGTGTTCGACCGTCACGTACAGGTAGTACTTGCCGTTGCGCTTGGTGACGTCGCTGGCCCAGGCGTCCTTGGCGGCCCATTTGAACGTGGAAAACGGTACGCCGGCCGGGTGCTCGGTCCAGTTCTGCATGTCGCAGCTGGAGAACACCTTCCACTCGTTCATCACGTAATCCTTGCCGCCGACGGGGGCTTCGTCGTGGCCCACGTACACGTAGACGCGGCCGTTGTCGACGAGGGCCGCGGGGTCGGCCGTGAAGATCCTGCTGGTGAGGGGGTTGGCGGCACCGGCGAGTGCCGTCGACGCGAGCAGCGTCGCGGCGATCAGGGGCTTGAGCATGTAGTCTCCGTTATTGGTGTGGATCACCGGCGTTGGCGGCGCCGGGTACAGCCGCGGCCGCGCCCGCCCCCGTGTGGCCGGGGGTCGTGCGCGGGGTCCGCCTTTATTGCTTGGAGCGTCCGCCCATCACCCTCTGCACGACGCAGAAGACGAACAGCAGCGCACCGATGACGATCTTGGTCCACCACGAGCTGAGCGTGCCGTCGAAGGCGATCAGCGTCTGGATGGCGCCCAGCACCAGCACGCCCGACAGCGCGCCGGCGATGTAGCCGTAGCCGCCGGTGAGGAGCGTGCCGCCGATGACGACGGCGGCGATGGCGTCGAGCTCCGTGCCCTGGCCGTGCAGGCCATAGCCGGACAGCATGTAGAACGCGAACAGCACGCCGCCCAGCGCCGCGCAGAAGCCCGACAGCGCATACACGAGAACCTTCGTGCGGCCGACGTTCAGGCCCATCATCGCGGCCGACTGCTCGTTGCCGCCGACGGCGTACACGGCGCGGCCGAACGCGGTGAAGTGCGCGATCCAGATGGCGACCAGCAGCACGACCAGCGCGATGATGGCGCCCGGCGACAGGAAGCCGTCCAGGATCGGCACCTGCGTCTGCGACATCGCGGTGAACACCGGATCGTCGATCGTGATCGATTCGACGCTGATCAGGTAGCACAGGCCGCGGGCCAGGAACATGCCGGCCAGCGTGACGATGAACGGCTGCAGCTTGAACAGGTGGATGATCGCGCCCATCGCGCCGCCAAAGCAGGCGCCCAGCAGCAGCACGAGCGCGATGACGGCGGCCGGCGGCCAGTGGGCATGCTGCAGCAGCCAGGCCGAGATCATCGTCGACAGCGCGAGCACGGAACCGACGGACAGGTCGATGCCGCCCGACAGGATCACGAAGCCCATGCCCACCGCGATCACGAGCAGGAACGCGTTGTCGATCAGGAGGTTGAAGATCACCTGCAGCGACAGGAAGCCCGGGTACACCGACCCGCCGATACCCATCATCGCGACCAGCAGGATCACGGTGACGAGGGACGTAAACCACGGCGCACTCGTGACGCCGCGGGTACCGGTTGCGACCGCGCTCATGCGGACCTCCGCAGGATGTTCTTGAATTCGCTCGACTGCGAGATGCAGACGACGAAGACGACGATGGATTTGACGACCATGTTCACTTCGGGCGGCACGCCCAGCGAGTAGATCGTGTAGGTCAGGGTCTGGATGATCAGCGCGCCGATCATGCTGCCCATCAGGCTGAATTTGCCGCCGGCCAGCGACGTGCCGCCCAGCGTGACCGCGAGGATTGCGTCCAGTTCCAGCAGCAGGCCCGCGTTGTTCGCATCCGCGCTCTTGATGTTCGACGTGATCAGCATGCCGGCCAGGCCCGCGCAGGCGCTGCAGAACACGTACACGAAGGTGATCAAGGTGGCCGTGCGCAGGCCCGCGAGACGCGCCGCCACCGGGTTGATGCCGACCGCCTGGATGAACAGGCCCAGCGCAGTCTTCTTCACCAGCAGCAAGGTCACCGCGAACACGGCCGCGACGACGAACAGCGAGAACGGCAGGCCGGCGAGGTAGCCGCTTCCCAGGAAGAAGAACGGCTCGTAGTACACGGTGACGATCTGGCCATCCGTCAGCAGCTGCGCGAGACCGCGCCCCGCCACCATCAGGATCAGGGTCGCGACGATGGGCTGCAGCTTGATGCCGGCGACGAGGACGCCGTTCCACAGGCCGCACAGCAGCGCGACGCCGAGCGACGCCGCCAGCGCGAGCGCCATCGGCGTATTCGGCGTGCTGCCGCCGATCAGCATGGCGGACACGGTGCCGGACAGCGCGACGACCGCGCCGACGGAAATATCGATGCCGCGCGTGGCGATGACGAGGGTCATGCCGAGCGCCGCCAGCATCAGCGGCGCGGCGCGGTTGAGGATGTCGATGATCGCGCCGTACAGGTGGCCTTCCTTGACCTCGAGGTGGAAGAAGCCAGGCACGAGGAACGCGTCGACGAGCAGCAGCGCGACGAGCGCGCCGAGCGGACGCACGAGCGGATGCTGCAGCCAGGCGGTGCGCGATGCGGCCGCCTGCGCGGACGGTTTGACGGTAGCGCCGGTCGTGCTCATGCCGTCTCCCCTGCGATTACGTGCAGCACGGACGTCTCGTCCAGTTCACCGCGCTGGTACTCGCCGCAGGCCTTGCGGTCGCGCATGACGACCATGCGGTCGGACACGCGCAGCACTTCCGGCAGCTCGGACGAGATGAAGAGAATGGACATGCCCTTGCGGCACAGGTTACTGACGTAATCCATGATTTCCTGCTTGGCGCGCACGTCGATGCCGCGCGTCGGTTCGTCGAGGATCATCAGGCGCGGATCGGTCGCGAGCCAGCGTGCCAGCAAGACCTTCTGCTGGTTGCCGCCGGAGAGCGTGCCGATGGGCGTCTCGATGCTGGCCGTCTTGATGCCCAGCCACTTGACGTAGTCGGTCGCCAGCTGCTGCTGGCGCTTGAAAGGGATGGCGCGGAAGATGCCTTGTCTCGCCTGCAGCGCGAGGATCAGGTTTTCGCGCACGGACAGCGCGAGGATCGCGCCTTCGTGCTTGCGGTCTTCCGAGCAGAAGCCGATGCCCTGAGCAATGGCGTCGCGCGGGTTCGAGAAGCTCACCTGCTTGCCGTCGATGTCGAAGCTGCCGCTGTCCGCTTTATCCGCACCGAACAGCAGGCGTGCGGTTTCCGTGCGGCCGGAGCCCAGCAGGCCGGCAAGGCCCAGCAATTCTCCGCGGCGGATTTCCAGGTCGACCGGCGACAGGACGCCCTTGCGCGCGATGCCGCGGGCGCGCAGGAAGACCTCACCGTGCGCGTTGGCTTCGCCTGCCGCCGCCGTCTCCGTCGCGTGTTCCGCGTCGGCCGGCGCGCCGATCATCTTGTTGACGAGGGCGAGGCGCGACAGGTCCGCGCAGGCGTACTCGCCTTCGCGCTCGCCGTTGCGCATCACCGTGATGCGGTCCGAGATTGCATACGTCTGGTCGAGGAAGTGCGTGACGAACAGGATCGCCATGCCCTCTTCGCGCAGGCGGCGCAGCACCGAGAACAGCATCTGCACTTCCGCCTCGTCCAGGCTGGACGTGGGCTCGTCGAGGATCAGCACGCGCGATTCCGTATTCAGCGCGCGGGCGATGGCGACCATCTGCTGGATCGCGAGCGGATAGTCGGCAAGCGGCTTGCTGACGTCGACGTGGATCTCGAGGCGCGCGAGCAGCGCCGTGGCCTGCGACCGCATCGACCGCCAGTCGACCATGCCGAAGCGGCGCGGATAGCGGCCGATGAAGATGTTTTCCGCGACCGACAGGTTCGGGCACAGATTGACTTCCTGGTAGACGGTGCTGATGCCGAGGTCCTGCGCATCCTGCGTGGAGCGCGGCTGGATCGCCCGGCCCTCCAGCACGATGCTGCCGGCGTCCGGCTGGTAGACGCCGGTGAGGACCTTGATCAGCGTGGACTTGCCCGCGCCGTTCTGGCCCATCAGCGTGTGGACTTCGCCGGGGAACAGGCGCAGTCCGGCTTCGGACAGCGCCTTCACACCCGGGAAGGCTTTATGGATGCCGGTGACTTCCAGCACCGGCTTCTTCGAATCGATCATGCTTGAACCGATCAATATTTGCGGTTCGGGAGTTCCTTCGCCGCCACCTCAGCCGGGAACACACCCTCGTTGACGACGATGCGTTTCGGGACCGGCTTGCCGGCCACGACGTCCTGCGCCGTCTGGATCAGCGTCGGACCGAGCAGCGGATTGCACTCGACCGTCACGTTCAGCTTGCCGGCCTTCATGGCTTCGAACGCGCCTTTCACGCCATCGATCGAAATGATGATGATGTCCTTGCCCGGCTTCAGGCCCGCTTCCTCGATGGCCTGGATGGCGCCGATGGCCATGTCGTCATTGTGCGCGTACAGCACATTGATCTTCTTGCCTTCCGACTTCAGGAAGGCTTCCATGACTTCCTTGCCCTTGGCGCGGGTGAAGTCGGCGGTCTGCGAGCGGATCACCTTCAGCTTCGGGTTCGCGCCGATGACTTCCGCGAAGCCGTTCTTGCGGTCGATCGCGGGCGCGGCACCGGTGGTGCCCTGCAGCTCGACGATGTTCAGCGGCTTGTCGCCGTTCTTCTTGGCGTAATCCAGCAGCCAGCGGCCGGCGCGGCGGCCCTCTTCCACGAAGTCGGAACCGATGAAGCTGACGTACAGCGACGGATCGGTGACCTTGACGGCGCGGTCGGTCAGGATCACGGGGATCTTGGCGTTCTTCGCTTCGCGCAGCACGGTTTCCCAGCCGGTTTCCACGACCGGCGAGAACGCGATCACGTCGACGCGCTGGGCGATGAACGAGCGGATGGCCTTGACCTGGTTCTGCTGCTGCTGCTGGGCGTCGGCGAATTTCAGGTTGACGCCGGCCTTCTTGGCGGCGTCCTTGATGGAAGCGGTATTCGCGGTGCGCCATTCGCTTTCGGCGCCGACCTGCGAGAAGCCGATCGTGAGGGGTTTGGCGGCGAATGCCGGGATGGCGGCGGCGCATGCGATGGCGGCAGCTGCGCCCAGGAGGGTCCTGCGGGTGATGATCATCACTTAGTCTCCGGAATTGTTGTGCATGGATACTATGACAGAACTGACATATCTATCCAATCAATTTTTTAACGGTAGACATATCCATTTCGGCATCAATACGATGCCCAGCCGTATCGTGCGACGACCTGAACCGTTCTGATATTTGATACATAAAGATATCAAACAGACAGGAGTCATCATGAAGGCATGGACGTTCGTCGGGGTAGCAGTTGCAGTCTTGTCAGGATGCGGCGGTGGCGGCGGCAGCAGTTCGACGACGCCACCTGCATCGACCACCTCGCCGCTGGATGCCTACGCCGGCACGTGGGCCTCGGCCTGCTCCGACCACGCGGTCGCCACCCTCGTCATCGCCCGCTCGGCCGATGCGATCACGGTGGGCAACAAGACCGACTATTACGCCAACGCCGATTGCACGGGCGCCATCGTCGGCACCGTGACGCAGAGCGCCGACGCCTCGGCCACCTATCCGGGCACGGTGGACGCCTCGATCACGCCGGCGCCGGGCGCGGCCGCAATCCCGGTCAAGGTCGACAAGCTCACGGCCAACCTCCCCGCACACACGCTGTCGGTGACGGGCAGCGGCGTCACGCACACGACGGGGCAGTGGTGCATCGCCTATGCCAACGGGACGTCCACGTGCATCAAGGACGAAGGAACCTATCCGGCACAGAACGGCGTCGCCGGCGGGCTCGCGCTGCAGGGCAACACGCTTTACGACCTGACCACGAACGGCGCGTCATGGGTCGTGGATGGCGTATTCACCAAGAAGTGAGCGGCCGCGCTATACTTGCCTTTTATTTCATTGACGAGGAGAGCCCCATGACCCAGCCGGATATTGCCCTCCCGTCGGCCGCCTGACCGCCTTCCTTCGTCGATCACCGTCGTCGTGAACGGGCGCGCCAGCCGCGCCGACCATCCCTGACCGAATCCACCGTTGCCGCCGCATCGTATTGCGTGCGGCAGCGTGCCCGCGCGTCCCCGCGCTTCGCAACAGGAACACAACGACCATGATCGACTTCGATATCGCGGCACTGCGCCGCATCGGACTGAACAACCCTATCGCCGCACGCCTCGCCGTGCACGACCGCGGCCGCCCCGCGCGCGTCGCGAGCGTGCACCGCACATCGCTCGTCCTGCACGACGGCCTGCACGAATTCCCTGCCCGGCTGCATCCATCCATCGACGCTTCGGTTGCCGTCGGCGACTGGGTCCTATTCGACCACAACGACCAGGACGAGGTGTGGGTCCACACGCTTGTCGACCCGCTGAATGACCTCGTGCGGCGTGACGCCCACGGCACGCGCCAGCGGCTCGCCGCCAACGTCGACACGGCCCTGCTGGTGATGGGCCTCGACGGCGATTTCAATCTGCGCCGGCTGGAGCGCTACCTGATGGTGGCCAAGTCTTGCGACGTGGCGCCCGTGATCGTGCTGACGAAGGGGGATCTCGTCGACGACGCGGACGCGAAGGCGGCGCAGGTGGCCGCGCGCCTGCCGGCGACGGTTCCCGCCGTGCGCGTGCATCCGCAGGAAGCCAGCGCCGCCGGGGTGCTGGCGCCGTGGACCGGAGAAGGCCAGACGCTCGTCCTGCTCGGCACGTCCGGCGTGGGCAAGTCGACGCTCACGAACACCCTCACTGGCGCGCACCAGCAGACGGGCGGCGTGCGCAAGGGCGACGACCGCGGCCGCCACACGACGACGTCGCGTTCCCTGCACCTGTGCGCGGATGGCGCCTGCGTGATCGACACGCCCGGGCTGCGCAGCTGGCAGCCGGACGCCGATGAGGAGGATGTCAATGCGGCATTCGACGACATCGACGCGCTGGCGGCCGGCTGCCGCTTCCACGATTGCGCCCACGAGACGGAACCAGGATGCGCCGTGCGCGGCGCCGTCGACGCGGACCGCCTGCGCAACTACCACAAGCTGTTGCGCGAAGTGCGGCACGGCGCGCAGACGCCACTCGAACGCATTGCCGAGCGCGCGACGTGGAAGGTGTTGAACCGGATGGCGAGGGAGCGCGCGCGGGCGAAGCGCTAGTCAGGTGGGGTGTTTGAGGCCGGGAGCTTCAAACACGAACGTGCCCACGCGCAACCAACAAACGGCATATGTTGCGCGTGGGCGATCTATACCGCAAGCGAGGTGGCCACGATCAAACCACCTTGAAGCTCGTAGAGCCTAAAAGCTTCGCTCAGAAAACGATGGCTTGTAGTTTCGTGAAGGTCTTGGCGTCGGTTGTAGCCAGCATCTTTTTCCCGTCTTTGAATGTCGCTACAAACGTAACATCCTTGCCCTTCCCGCCAAGCAAAAGCCCTGCAAGCATCCCCACAGGTCCCAACAGTGTCGCGCCGGCGATTCCCCATCCAACCGTGCCACCGATGCGCTTTACGGATTCCTCTGACGCGACCTCGACCGACATAAGGTTACCTTTAAGCACGAAGCTTTTCCCCGTCAAGCCATCGCCAGCCTGCCAAGGAAACGCGATGGCACCAAAACTCATCGATGCCTTGCCTTTTGGAAAATCACCTGCATGAATTTCAATTGTACTCATCCCACCCTCCCAAAAGTTTCGATTGGGAAATTATAGCGTTTATTTTTAGCTATTCTTTCGATCCAGGTGAATAAGCGTTCAAGACAGCTTCGTGATCCAGGTACGACAACCTGATCCGGCCTGATGAAGCACCAGGCCGACAGTCCTATCACGCGTTATCGACCCGGTGCACAGCTTCCCGGTTCAGCGCAGCAGGCGCAGTCCGTACAAGCCGCCGGCCATCGAGCCTTCCTTCGCAACGAACTTGACTTCGAGCTTGCCGTTCGCACCCTGCACCAGCGCGGGCGGCAGCGCGAAGTCGCGCGTATAGAATTCCTGCGCTTCGCCGGCCGGCAGCTCGACTTCGGCGATCCGCTGCCCATCGACGACGATGTCGAACCTGCGGCCCGCATCCCCGCGCGCGAACGTGAGGCGCAATGCCTTCGCCTCGCGCTTCGGATCGTTGAGCTGGTAGCTGAACCACTTGGTCGCATGGCGCCAGTGCCGGCCATTGTTCAGGCCCGCGTCGGCGCCCTCGCCCTTGAAACCGTGGTCCGATTCCGGCTGCTGTTCGCCCGGCGCCACCTGGTCGATGGTCTGGGCGTCCAGCGCGAGGCGGTCCGCTTCCTTCGCCGCGTTCTCTTCCTTCATGCGCGCGAATTCGGCCGGGGTGCTCTGCTGCCAGTAGATCATGTAGCGCGAGTCGTGCAGGCGGAAGAACGGAATGAACTCCGTCGACGACCCTGCCCCGCCCTGCACGACGCCGGGCGCCGTGAACGTGAGCGGCTTGCCTTTCACGGGTTTGAACTTGCGCGTAAAGTCCTTGCTGTCCGAGACGAACGTCGGTGCCGCCTCCAGCGGGCACACCTGGCCGGACGGGCTGTGGCCCATGCGCGAGTCGTCCGCGAGGAAGTTCAGGTGCTCGGTCGGGAACGGATTCGTCTTCGCGGCCAGCACGACGGGGCCGTACAGCACCGCGTAGTAATTCGACTTGTCCGGCATCTGCTCGAGGCGCATCGTCATCGGCAGGCTCACGTCGATGCGGTCGCCCTTCTTCCACGTGCGATCGATACTGACGTAGCTGCCCGGCTTCCCATCGACCTTCACGACCTTGCCGTTCACCTTCACGCCCAGCTTGCCCGGCGCGACCCAGGCCGGATAGCGGATCTTCATCGTGAAGCGGCTGTCGCCATCCACGGTGATGCGCGTGCTGGCCTGGTCGGGGAAGTTGTTCGCCTGCGTGACCTTGACGTTCTTCTCGCGCCAGTTCACCGTCGACGGGATGAAGAGGTTCACGAACAACGCGTCGCCTTCGTGGGCGTAGATGAATTCGCCGTACTTCGCATGGCTCTCGATGCCGGAGCCCACGCAGCACCACATGCCCTTGTCCACCTGCGAATACACGCGGTACTGGTTCGGACGCATCGGCGTGAAGTACACGAAGCCGCCCGTGCCCGGACGCTCGGACGCGAGGATGTGGTTGTACAGCGCGCGCTCGTAGTAGTCGGCGTACGATGCCTTGTCCGATGTCTCGAACAGCATCTCCGTCAGCTTGAGCATGTTGTACGTGTTGCAGGTCTCCGGCCCCTCGACCTCGTTGATCATGGGGCTGAAGTCCTTGTCGTCATGGAAGTGCTCCCTGACGCTGTTGCCGCCGATGGCCACCGTGCGGTGGTCGACGACGGTCTGCCAGAAGAACGCGGCGGCATCCGCCATGTCCTTGCGGCCCGTGAGTTCGCCGATGCGCTTGAAGCCGATGACTTTCGGGATCTGCGTGTTGGCGTGCAGGCCCGTGAGCTTGTCCTCGTGCTTTTCCAGCGGCTGCAGGATGGCCTGGTGCGAGAACTTCAGCGCCAGGTCCATGTACTTGCTGTCGCCCGTCATCTGGGCGACGTCGGCCAGCACCTCGTTCATGCCGCCGTGTTCGGCCTTCAGCATCTGCTGCATCTGCTCGTCCGTCAGGCGGCTCGTCAGGCGCAGCGTCCAGTCGGCCATCGCGATCAGCATCGCCTTCGCATCCTCGTTGCCGGCATAGCGGTACGCATCGCGCAGGCCCGCGTAGACCTTGTGCAGGTTGTACCACGGGACCCATTTGCCGTTGACGGAGAAGTTGTCCGCATGGAGCTTGCCCGCCGCGACGTCGCGCCACGCGGCGCGGCCGCCCGGAACGCCGCCGACATAGCCGTCGCCATTGGCCGTCTGCGCCCGCTTCAGCTCCGCGACAAAATAATCGAGACGCTTCCTGACTTCCGCATCGCCGGTCGACGCATACATCAACGCCAGCGCCGACAGGTAGTGCCCGCCCATGTGGCCGTCCAGGCCGGTCGATTCCCAGTTGCCGTAGCTGGGCTGCTTCGGCGTGAGCCCTGCTTCGCGCAGGAATGGCGCAAGCAGGCGGTCCGGCTCCATCGCCATCAGGTAGTTCAGGTCCGTCGTCTGGGCGTCGAGGAAGGGGCTGGCCCCCAGGCGGACGTCCTGCAGCGGGAACAGGTCGGCGGCCTGGGCGCACGTCGCGCCCAGGGTGAACAACAGCGCGGCGATGCGGGTGAGCTTCATTTCAGTTCTTCGCTTACGTAACGATTGAGGTCCTTCGGG
Organism: uncultured Massilia sp.; assembly: GCA_946481275.1. Next base: position 7,442 of record CAMLMV010000054.1, on the reverse strand, counting down.
TCGACCGTGGGCCAGCCATCCTTGTCCCAGCGGATGTCCATCACTTTGAGCTTCTGCTTGTACTTGTCGGCCGTCTCATAGGCGTGCAGCACGAGGTAGTCCTTGCCGTCGAACGTGTAGGCGCTGTTGTGGCCGAGACCCTGCCAGTCCCTGTCGCCCTTGACGACGAGCGAGCCGCCGCCTTTCGCCATATCCTTGCCCTGGCGGTCGAGGTACGGTCCCTTCACGTCCTGCGCGCGGCCCACGACGACGTGGTACGTGCTCTTCGGCCCCTGGCAGCACAGGCCCCACGAGACGAACAGGTAGTAATACCCGTTCTTCCTGAAGATGAAGGGCCCTTCGATCTCGGCCGGCGCCGCGTCCTCGTCCGGCGTGAACGCGGGACGCTCGCGGCGTGCGATCGTATGCCATTCCTGCGGTTCGGCGATCTTCGTCCAGCTGTCGTCCAGCTTCACGAGCTTGATGCCGCCCCAGAACGAGCCGAAGCTCATCCAGCCCTGCCCCTTGTCGTCTTCGACGACGTTCGGGTCGATGGCGTTCCACAGGTCGCGGCCGGGCACCGACTGCACCATCATCCCCTGGTCTTCCCAGCGGTAGTTCGGGGAACGCGGGTCGAGCGTCGCATTGGTCGTCACGCCGATGCCCGACGTGTTCTTGCCGAAGCCGGACACCGAGTAGTACAGCAGCCAGCGGCCGTTGTGGCGCTGGACGTCCGGTGCCCAGATATGGTCGTTGAACGTCGGCGCCGCCCGCTTCGCCCATGCCGGTTCGCCCGCGAACACGCGGCCTTCCGGCTTCCAGTGCAGCATGTCGGGCGACGAGTAGAACGTGATGCCGGGGCCCGTGCTGTACAGGTAGTACGTGTTGCCGTCCTTCGCCATCACGGGGTCGTGCACGCCGACCTGGGCGGCATGGGCCGCCCCGGCCAGCAGCATCGCGGCTGCGATTGCGTGCACTCTCACGCGTCAGCCTTCCACGGCCACGACCAGCACCGACTTGGCCGGCACCTTGATCGTCAGCTTGCCGCCGCTGGCGGTGGCGCTGAACGGCACCGGCTTGACGGCGTCCTTGCGCTCGAACGTGTTGTGGGCGTCCATCGCATCTGCCGTCAGCAGTTGGCCGCGCACGGCGCCGACGTTCTGGCCGGCGACGTTCAGGACGACGTCGGTCGCATCGTGCGGGTTCGTGTTGACGAGGGCGACGTAGGTCTTGCCGTCCTTGGCCTTTGCCGCCGACGCGCTGATGCCCGGCACGCCCTGGCCGTTCGAGCCGTAGGTCGTGTTGTTCGACAGCGCAACCGGCAGCGACGTCGCGCCCTGGAACGGCACGTACATCTTGAAGGCGTGGTAGGTCGGCGTCAGCAGCATCTTCTCGTTGTCGGTGATGATCATCGCCTGCAGCACGTTGACCATCTGCGCGATGTTCGTCATGCGCACGCGGTCGGCGTGGGCATGGAAGATGTTGAAGTTGAGCGCGGCCACGACGGCGTCGCGGATGGTGTTACGCTGGAACAGGAAGCCCGGGTTGGTGCCCTTCTCGACGTCGTACCAGGTGCCCCACTCGTCCACGTCGAAGCCGATCTTCTTCTCCGGATCGTTCTTGTCGAGGATGGCGACGTTCTTGCGGATGAAGTCTTCCATGCGCAGCGTCTGCGACATCGTCGAGAACCATTCCGATTCCGGGAAGCCGGTGGCGGCGCCCTTCTTGTCCCAGTTCCCGGTCGGCAGCGTGTAGAAGTGGAAGCTGATGCCGTCCGTGCGGCCCTTCAGGTCGCGCGACAGGACGTCGGTCCACGTGGTGTCGTCGGCCGTGCCGCCGCTGGCGATCATCTTCGGACGCAGGTGCTGCGGCGCCTTCAGGAACGTATTCCACTGGCGGTACAGGTCGGCGTAGTACTCGGGACGCATGTTGCCGCCGCAGCCCCACGACTCGTTGCCGATCGCGAAATAGGCGACCTTGAACGGCGCCGGGTGGCCGTTCTTCGCGCGCAGCTCGGCCAGGGTCGACTTGCCTTCCGACGTCATGTACTCGATCCACTCGGCCGCTTCCTGCGGGGTACCGGTGCCCAGGTTGCCGTTGACATAGGCGTCCGCACCCAGCATCTCGACGAGGTCGAAGAATTCATGCGTGCCGACCGCATTGTTTTCCGGCACACCGCCCCAGTTCGTGTTGACCTTCACCGGACGCTTGCTGCGCGGGCCGATGCCTTCGCGCCAGTGGTATTCGTCGGCGAAGCAGCCGCCCGGCCAGCGGACCAGCGGCACGTGCATGTCCTTCAGCGCGCCGACGACGTCGTTGCGCCACCCTTTGGTGTTCGGGATCTTCGAATCCGGGCCAACCCACAGGCCGCCATAGACGCCGGTGCCGAGGTGTTCGGCGAACTGGCCATAGACGTCCTTGTCGATCACCGCGCCCGGCTTGGTCGTGTCGACAGTGACGTTCACCTGGGCGAACGCGGCGCCGGCGCAGAATGCGGCGGCAAGGCCGAGGGCGAGGACTTTGGGTTGGAATGCCTTCATGTGGTCTCCGTTTAGGGTGGTTGTATTGTAGTGAAGTGCAGAATCCGTCAATCCCGCGCGCGCGGGATTGACGGTGTTAGGCATCGGCCGGGAAAAGGACTGGCGTCCCCGTCACACCCAGCCGGCGTCGACGATGAATTCCTGTCCCGTGCACATCTTGCTGTCGTCGGCGGACAGGAAGAGCACCATCGCGGCGATATCTTCGGGCATCAGCTTGCCCGGCAGGCATTGCGAGCGCGCGATTTCGGCCTCGCCCGCCTCGTCCAGCCACAGGTCGATCTGGCGCTGGGTCATCACCCAGCCCGGCGTCACGGTGTTGACGCGGATGTTGAATTGTCCGAGGTCGCGCGCCAGGCACCGCGTCAGGCCGATGACGGATGCCTTCGTCGTCGCGTAGATCGGGTAATTCGGATTCTTGGCGTGCCACGACATCGAACTGAAGTTGATGACGGAGCCGCCGCCGCGGCGCTTCATGCCTTCCAGCGCAGCCTGCACCGTGAAGAACATCGGACGCTGGTTGATGGCGATGCGCTCGTCCCAGTATTCGACCGAGACGTCGCCGATCTGGTGGCGCTGGTCGTTGGCGGCGTTGTTGACGACGACGTCGAAGTCGCCCAGCTTGGCGGCCATCTCGGCCATCACGGCCTGCAGGCTCGGGATGTCGGTGATGTCGCAGTAGCGGTAGATCGGGGCCTTGTGGCCAGCCGCTGCCAGCCGCGTCACCAGCGCTTCGCTGGCGTCGCGCATGATGTCGACAAAGCCGACCAGCGCGCCCTGCTCCACCAGCGCGGCAACGATCGCTTCACCGATCCCGCTGCCGCCGCCCGTCACGAATACCCGTTTGCCTTCGAGGCTACCGTACTTGGCTAAAGTACCCATCGTCGTCTCCTTCAATCTTATTGTAAGCGGCGCCGGGAAGAACCCGGCGCCGTCTATTGCTTATTCCTTGCCCAGCGCGCCGTCGCGGCGGCGCCAGATGCCGCGCGGGTTCTCGTCGCGCAGCACCGCCGGCAGCAATGCCTGCGGCAGGTTCTGGTACGCCACGGGGCGCAGGAAGCGGAAGATCGCGCCGGTGCCCACCGAGGTGCTGCGGCCGTCGGCCGTGGCCGGGAACGGACCGCCGTGCACCATCGCGTGCGCCACTTCCACGCCGGTGCCGAAGCCGTTGGCCAGGATGCGGCCGACCTTGCGCTCCAGCGTCGGCAGCAGGACCTGCGCGGCCTCGATATCACCCTCTTCCAGGTGGATCGCGGCCGTCAGCTGGCCTTCCAGGTGCTCGACGATGGCGCGCATCTGCTCGACGTCCTTGCAGACCACCAGCAGCGAGGCCGGGCCGAACACTTCTTCGTGCAGCTCCTTGCGGGCCAGGAAGGCATCGCCTTCCACGCGGAACAGCGCGGCATGGCCCTGGTTGTCTTCGTGATCGAGGCGCAGCAGCGTGGTCACCGCTTCGTTGCTGCCCAGCGCGGCGACGCCGCGGCGGAAGCTCGATGCGATACCGGCCGACAGCATCGTGGCCGGCTGCGTGTCGTTCAGAGCGGCCGTGGCGGCGGCGCAGAACGTCGACAGGCCCGGGCCGTCGATCGCCAGCACGAGGCCGGGGTTGGTGCAGAACTGGCCGACGCCCAGCGTGAGCGACGCGGCGAATTCGCGGCCGATGCGCTCGGCGTGCTGCTCCAGCGCCTGCGGCAGCAGGAACACCGGGTTAATGCTGCTCATCTCGGCATAGACCGGGATCGGCTGCTGGCGGCCCGCGGCGACGGCCATCAGCGCGGTGCCGCCCGAACGCGAACCCGTGAAGCCGACGGCCTGGATGGCCGGATGCGCGACGAGCGCCTGGCCGATGCCGTTGCCGGTGCCGGTCAGCAGTGCGAACGTGCCGGCCGGCAGGCCGCACAGTTCGACGGCTTTCACGACGGCGCGCGCCACCAGTTCCGACGTGCCCGGGTGGGCCGAGTGGGCCTTCAGCACGACCGGGCAGCCGGCCGCGAAGGCCGATGCCGTGTCGCCGCCGGCGACGGAGAACGCGAGCGGGAAGTTCGATGCGGCGAACACGGCGACGGGGCCGACGCCGATCAGGCGGCTGCGCAGGTCCGGACGCGGCGGCGTGCGCTGCGGCAGGGCCGGGTCGATGCGCGGATCCTGCCACGAACCTTCGCGCAGCAGGCTGCCGAACAGTTTCAGCTGGTTGCAGGTGCGGCCACGCTCGCCCTCGATGCGGCCGCGCGGCAGGCCGGTTTCCGCCATCGCGCGCTCGACCAGCGCATCGCCCAGGGCCATGATCTGCTCGGCGACCGTGTCGAGGAACGCGGCGCGCTCCTCGTCGGTCGTGTTGCGGAAGATGTCGAACGCCTTGCCGGCGAGGCTGCAGGCCTCGTCGATCTGGGCGATGTCGACCATGTTGAATGCGGGTTCGATGTGCGTGCGCGCGCCCGGGTTCCAGGCTTTGAACGAGCCGCCGGCGCCGCGCTGGGCGACGCCGCCGATGAGGGCTTCGCCGGTGATTTGTGCGATGGTCATAAGGTCTTTACTTTAGCAAATTGGGTGGACTGGACGGCGAGCTTGTTGCGCAGCGCGGGGCCGAACTGCGGCGATTCGACTTCGAAGGTCTCGCCGGCCTGCACGCTGATGTTGTCGGCGAAGCTCAGGGTCGCGGTGCCGAAGAAGTGGATGTGCACGTCGCCCGGGCGGTTGAACAGGCCGTACTTGAAGTGGTGGTATTCCAGGTTGCCGATCGTGTGCGACATGTTCTGCTCGCCCGACACGAACGCCTTTTCCCAGCGCACGGAACCGTCGGCGGCGCGGATGCGCGACACGCCTTCCACGTGGGCCGGCAGTTCGCCGACCAGCAGCGCCGGGCCGACGCCGCAGTTGCGCAGCTTGGAGTGTGCGAGGTACAGGTAGTTCTGGCGTTCCGTCACGTGGTCGGAGAACTCGTTGCCGATCGCGAAACCGACGCGGTACGGCTGGCCGTCGTCGCCGATCACGTACAGGCCGGCGATCTCCGGCTCTTCGCCGCCGTCCAGCGAGAAGTCCGGCATTTCCATGTCCTGGCCGCTGGCGCGCACGATCGAGCCGTCGCCCTTGTAGAACCATTCCGGCTGCACGCCGGCCTTGCCCGCTTCCGGCTTGCCGCCTTCGACGCCCATGCGGAACATCTTCATGGAGTCGGACAGCGATTCGACGTCGCCGCCGATCTTCTTGTGCATGGCGTCGCGCGCGTCGGCGCTGCCCAGGTGCGTCAGGCCCGTGCCGGTGACATAGGTGTGCGCGGCGTCCGGGTGGTCGATCGGGGCCAGCACGCGGCCTGCCTGCGCGATCGCTTCGTAGGAGTCCTTGTCGCCGGTGGCGGCAGAATCGGCCAACTGAGCGGCCAGCGCGGCCAGGCTCTTGCCCTGCGCGATGGCGGCCTTGGCCAGTTCCAGCGTGGTGGCGTAGCCGGTGATGGCGGTGACGGTGTCGCCGTTCAGGATGCCGACGCGGCGCTCGCCGCTGGCGGATTTGTATTGGATGAGCAGCATAGTGGGATCTCAAATAGCGCGTGGGCTCGGCGAGCCCACCCTACGCAAATCCGTAGGGTGGGCACACCGTGCCCACGCGAATGCCAACATTAATGGGAATGCTTGGGCACGGCCGAACCGCGGCAGCCGACGAGGAAGTCGAAGTCGCAGCCTTCGTCCGCCTGCAGCACGTGATCCAGGTACAGGCCCGCGTAACCGGTGCGCGGCGCTTCCTTCTGGTTCTCGGCGCGGTCGGCGAGACGGGTCTTGATCTCGTCTTCCGGCACGTCCAGGTGCAGGCGGCCGGCCTTGCAATCGAGTTCGATGAAGTCGCCGTCCTTGACGATGCCCAGCGGGCCGCCGGCCATCGCTTCCGGCGCCACGTGCAGCACGACGGTGCCGTAGGCGGTGCCGCTCATGCGCGCGTCGGAGATGCGGACCATGTCGGTGATGCCCTTCGCCAGCAGCTTCGGCGGCAGGCCCATGTTGCCCACTTCGGCCATGCCCGGGTAGCCCTTCGGACCGCAGTTCTTCATCACGAGGATCGAGTTCTCGTCGACGTCCAGGTCCGGATCGACGATGCGCGCCTTGTAGTGGTCGAAGTCTTCGAACACGACGGCCTTGCCGCGGTGCTTCATCAGGTGCGGCGATGCGGCCGACGGCTTCAGCACGGCGCCGCGCGGGGCCAGGTTGCCGCGCAGGATGCAGATGCCGCCGTCGTCGATCAGCGGGTTGTCGATCTTGCGGATCACTTCGTCGTTGTAGATCGGCGCGTCCTGGACGTTTTCCCAGATCGTCTTGCCGTTCACGGTCAGCGCGTCCTTGTGCGGCAGCAGGTTGCTCTCGCCCAGGCGGCGCAGCACGCCCGGCAGGCCGCCGGCGTAATAGAACTCTTCCATCAGGTAGCGGCCGGACGGCAGCAGGTCGACGATGGTCGGGGTGCCCTTGCCGATGTTGGTCCAGTCTTCCAGCTCCAGCGGCACGCCGATGCGGCCGGCGATGGCCTTCAGGTGGATCACGGCGTTCGTCGAGCCGCCGATCGCGGCGTTCGTGCGGATCGCGTTCTCGAAGTTCTCGCGCTTGAGGATCTTCGACAGCTTGAGGTCTTCGTTCACCATCTCGACGATGCGGATGCCGGACATGTGCGCCAGCACGTAGCGGCGCGCGTCGACGGCGGGGATCGCGGCGTTGTGCGGCAGCGAGACGCCCAGCGACTCGGCCATGCAGGCCATCGTGGATGCGGTGCCCATCGTGTTGCAGGTGCCGGCCGAGCGCGAGTGGCCGGCTTCGGCGGCGAGGAAGTCGTGCATCGAGATCTGGCCGCCCTTGGCCTGCTCGTGCAGCTGCCAGACGGCGGTGCCGGAACCGATGTCCTTGCCGTTCAGCTTACCGTTCAGCATCGGGCCGCCGGTGACGACGATGG
>CAMLMV010000053.1 GCA_946481275.1 uncultured Massilia sp. | reverse complement strand
ATCAGCGAGGCGTAGCGCGGCATCAGGTCGTCCTTCAGGTGCGCCACTTCGCGGTCCAAGGTGATCGATTCGATGGCGCGGTGCGCCTTCAGCATGATCGTGCCGCCCGGGGTTTCGTAGCAGCCGCGCGACTTCATGCCGACGTAGCGGTTTTCCACCAGGTCCAGGCGGCCGATGCCGTGCTTGCCGCCCAGGCGGTTCAGTTCGGTCAGCACCGCGGCCGGGGTCAGCTGCTTGCCGTTCAGGGCCACGATGTCGCCGTTCTGGAATTCGATGTCGAGGTATTCCGCCTGGTCCGGTGCCGCTTCCGGCGACACGGTCCAGCGCCACATCGATTCCTCGGCTTCCGCGCTCGGGTTTTCCAGGTGGCGGCCTTCGAACGAGATGTGCAGCAGGTTGGCGTCCATCGAGTACGGCGCGCCGCCGTTCTTGTGCTTCATGTCGATCTCGATGCCGGCGTCTTCCGCGTACTTCAGCAGTTTTTCACGCGACAGCAGGTCCCACTCGCGCCACGGGGCGATGATCTTGACGTCCGGCTTCAGCGCGTAGGCGCCCAGCTCGAAGCGCACCTGGTCGTTGCCCTTGCCGGTGGCGCCATGGGAAATGGCGTCGGCGCCGGTTTCGTTGGCGATCTCGATCAGGCGCTTGGCGATCAGCGGACGCGCGATCGACGTGCCCAGCAGGTATTCGCCTTCGTAGACGGTGTTCGCGCGGAACATCGGGAACACGAAGTCGCGCACGAATTCTTCGCGCACGTCGTCGATGTAGATGTTCTCCGGCTTGATGCCGAACTTCAGCGCCTTGGCGCGCGCCGGTTCCAGCTCTTCACCCTGGCCCAGGTCGGCGGTGAAGGTGACGATTTCGCACTTGTAGTTATCCTGCAGCCATTTCAGGATGACGGAGGTATCGAGGCCGCCCGAGTAGGCGAGGACTACTTTTTTAATGTCGCTCATGGGAATTCCAGTGGTGTCAGATGTGGAGGGGGATGATGGTCAGCCGGCCCTCAGCGGGCCGACGATCAGGCTCAATGGTCGTGGTAGTGCGATTGATTATTTGTCTTCGATGCGGCCCAGCAGCAGGTATTCGATCAGCGCCTTCTGCACGTGCAGGCGGTTCTCGGCCTCGTCCCAGACGACGGATTGCGGGCCGTCGATGACGCCGGCCGACACTTCCTCGCCGCGGTGCGCGGGCAGGCAGTGCATGAACAGCGCGTCGCCGCTCGCACGCGCCATCTTCGCTTCGTCGACGATGAAGCCGTCGAACGCCTTCAGGCGCTCGGCGTTTTCCTTTTCGTAGCCCATGCTCGTCCACACGTCCGTGTTGACGAGGTGCGCGCCGGCGCAGGCGTCCGACGGGTTCTCGAAGAACGTGTAGTTCTTGGTGGAGACCAGCGTCGGATCGATGTCGTAGCCCTTCGGCGTCGACACGTTCAGGTGGAAGCCGAACACGTCCGCCGCCTGCAGCCAGGAATACAGCATGTTGTTGGCGTCGCCGATCCACGCCACCGTCTTGCCGACGATGGAGCCGCGGTGCTCGTAGTACGTGAAGATGTCGGCCAGCACCTGGCACGGGTGGTGTTCGTTGGTCAGGCCGTTGATCACCGGCACGCGCGAGTTCGCTGCGAAGCGCTCGATGATGTCCTGGCCGAACGTGCGGACCATGATGATGTCGCACATGCGCGACATGACCTGGCCGGCGTCCTCGACGGGCTCGCCGCGGCCCAGCTGGCTGTCGCGCGTGTTCAGGTAGATCGCGGCGCCGCCCAGCTGGTGCATGCCCGCTTCGAACGACAGGCGCGTGCGCGTGGAATTCTTTTCGAACACCATGACGAGCGTGCGGTCGACGAGCGGGTGGTAGATCTCGTAGTTCTTGAACTTGCGCTTGATGACGGTCGCGCGCTCGATCAGGTACTCGAACTCGTCGCGGGTGAAGTCGGAGAACTGCAGGAAATGCTTGATGTTGGTGGGAGTCGTGCCAGCCATTTTTGTGCCTGAGATACGATAATCTCTTGGATTATAAGCGTTTTTGCTTGCTTTCCGGGAAATCGGTTTCGGAAAAGTTGTCAGTACAACGTCTGCGCGGACTCGTGCAACAGCTGCGCGTACAGGTCGTGGCGCAGCTTCGCGATCTTGCCGTCCGCGACCGCCTGCAGCACCGCGCACTGCGGTTCCGCCAGGTGGCGGCAGTTGTAGTACTTGCAGCCGCCCAGGTAGGGTTTGAATTCGACGAACGCCCGTTCCAGCATGCCTTCCGTCAGGTGGTACAGCCCGAATTCCTGGAAGCCCGGCGAGTCGATCAGGGTGCCGCCTTCCGGCAATTTGTACAGGCGCGTAAAAGTCGTCGTGTGCTTGCCGGTGTCCAGCGCTTCCGAGATTTCGCGCACGGCGATGTCGGCGTCCGGCACGAGCAGGTTCACGATCGACGACTTGCCCATGCCCGACTGGCCGATCAGGATCGACGACTGGTCCCGCAGCAGCGGCGTGAGGGTCGCGACGGTCTCTTCGGGATGCGTCTTCGCCGACACTTCGTGCAGCGGGTAGCCGAGACTCGTGTACAGGCTCGCGCGTTCGCGTGCGCGGGCGAGGTTGGGTTCCAGGTCGACCTTGTTCAGGATGAGGTGGGCGTCGACGCCCGCCGCCTCGCAGGCGACGAGGGCGCGCGACACGAGGTCGTCGGCGAAACTCGGTTCCGTCGCGATGACGATGAACAGCCGGCTGATGTTCGCCGCCAGCAGCTTGCTCTTGTACTGGTCGGAGCGGTACAGCAGCGTGGTGCGCTCGGCGATCTTTTCGATCACGGCCTGGTCGTTCGACGTGCGCTTCAGGTGGACGATGTCGCCCACCGCCACGTTGGTCTTCTTGCCGCGCGTGACGCACTGGAGGAATTCGCCGTCGACGTCGGCCAGGTAGTGGCGGCCATGGGCCGCGACGATGGTGCCGGTAAAGTCTTGCTTGCTCATGCGCCGGCCCGTCCCGCGTACAGCGCGTCCGCTTTGGCCGCGCAGATGAAATCGTTGTCGGACAGGCGGTTGCCGGCCGAATGCGTCGTCCACGACGCCGTGCAGCGGCGGTAGCCGACGGTAAGAATCGGGTGGTGGTCTTCGCGGTGGATCATGAAGGCGAGGGCGTTCACGAATTCCATCGTCTCGTGGAAGTCGCGGAACACGAAAGCGCGTTCGAGGTGATTGCCGTTCACCTGCCAGTCCGGGATTTCAGGCAAAAGCGACTGGATGGCGGCGTCGTCCAGCGCAGGCGCATCGTGCACACAGTGGCGGTTGATCAGGCTCATGCGGCCCCCGCCAGGCGCAGGTGACGGATGCGCACCGAGGCCGGCGGGTGCGAATCGTAGAATGCCGAGTGGATCGGGTCCGGCGTCAAGGTGGAGGCATTGTCCTCGTACATCTTGACGAGTGCCGACACGAGGTCGCGCGCATCGCTGTGGCTCGCGGCGAACGCGTCCGCCTCGAATTCGTGCTTGCGCGACGTGATCGACGTCAGCGGCGAGAACGGGAACGTGAACACCGGCAGCACGAGCGAGAACAGCAGCAGGGCCATCGCATCGTTCGACTGGCCCAACAGCGGCAGGACGCCCAGGCCCGTGTAGAACCAGACCTGCGTCTTGAGCCAGCCGAGCAGGGCGAGGAAGGCGAGCGACAGTGCGAACAGCACGCCGATGCGCTTGATGATGTGCTTCAGCTTGAAGTGGCCCAGCTCGTGCGCCAGCACGGCCTCGATCTCTTCCGGGGCGAGGCGCGACAGCAGGGTGTCGAAGAACACGATGCGCTTGTTCGAACCGAAGCCGGAGAAATAGGCGTTGCCGTGGGCGGAGCGCTTGCTGCCGTCCATCACGAACAGGCCCTTGGCGGCGAAGCCGACGCGCGTCATGAGGCCTTCGATGCGGTCTTTCAGCTTCTCGTCCGTCAGCGGCGTGAACTTGTTGAAGATCGGTGCGATGACGGTCGGGTACAGCACCATCATCAGCAGCTGGAAGCCGCTCCACACGAGCCAGGCGTACAGCCACCACAGGGCCCCCGTCTTGTCCATGAGGGTCAGCACCACCCACAGCAGCGGCAGCCCGATGGCGGCGCCGACGAGGCCGCCCTTGACGGCGTCGGCGATCCACAGCCCGACGGACATCTTGTTGAAACCGAAGCGCTCTTCCAGCACGAACTGGCGGTAGTACGAGAACGGCAGGTCGAGCGCACCGGAGACGATGGCGAACGCGACGATCAGCAGAATCTGGTGCACCATACCGGGACCGGTCGCGTGCAGCAGCGCCGTCGACAGCGCCTGCAGGCCGCCCAGCAAAGTAAAACCGGTCAGCACGAGCGTGTTCCACAGCGCGGCCCACAGCCCGAAGCGGGTCTTGGCGACCGTGTAGTCGGCGGCCTTCTGGTGGGCGGACAGGGGAATTTTGGTGGCGAATTCGGCCGGCACCTGCGCGCGGTGCGCCAGCACGTGGCGGATGTGGCGGCGCGCCAGCCAGTACCTCAGGCCGAGCGTGAGCAGGAGAAAGACGACGAACAAAACCGAAAACGCGGATGAAAGCATTCTGTGCCTGTGAGAAAATCCTGTTTTTCGGGGTCAGAGCACGGTGTTCACGGTTGTGCTCTGACCCCGACTGATTAAAAAGCTTTTAAGCAAAGAGAGAATTATGTCACAAGCCAATCCTACTGAAGCATCCACCCAGCGCCCGAACGAATTCAACCTCGTCTGGATCGACATGGAAATGACCGGCCTGGATCCGGACAACGACCGCATCATCGAAGTGGCCGCCGTCGTCACGGACGCCAACCTGAACGTGCTGGCCGAAGGCCCCGTGATCGCCGTCCACCAGAGCGACGCGACGCTGGACAAGATGGATGCCTGGAACAAGGGCACGCACGGCCGCTCGGGCCTGATCGACCGCGTCAAGGCCTCGACCATCGACGAAGCCCAGGCCGAGGAACAGCTGATCGCCTTCCTGAAACAGTGGGTGCCGGCCAATAAATCGCCGATGTGCGGCAACTCGATCTGCCAGGACCGCCGCTTCATGGCGCGCGGCATGCCGAAGCTGGAAGCGTTCTTCCACTACCGTAACCTGGACGTGTCCACGCTGAAGGAACTGTGCCGCCGCTGGAAGCCGGAACTGGCGTCCGGTTTCAAGAAGGCGCAGAAGCACACGGCGCTGGCGGACATCCTCGAATCGATCGAAGAGCTGCGCTACTACCGCGAGCACTTCATTAAACTGTAAAAAGCCGCAGGCGGGCTCGGACACGAAGTTGCAATCGTGCATGGGCCCCGCCACCAGGTATGCGAGAATTGTCCATGGCTGACATTCTGCGTACCACCGCCCCCCTCGGCGGAGAGAGCGACGTCCGGCGTCTCCTGCGGGAGCACGACTGGAACGCGTCGCCGCTCGGGCCGCCGGCAGACTGGCCGCCCGAACTGGCCACTGCAGTGTCGATGACCGTCAGCTCCGCGTTCCCGATGTTCGTCGCCTGGGGACCGGAACTGCGCTTCCTGTACAACGACGCCTACGCCACGATCCTCGGCGCCAAGCACCCGGCCGCGTTCGGCGCGCCGTTCCAGCACGTCTGGGCCGAGATCTGGCCCGACCTCGTGCCGCTCGTCGACCGCGCGCTCTCGAACAAGTCCGCGTATTTCGAAGACCTGCCGCTCACGATGGAGCGCCATGGCTTTCGCGAGCAGACCTGGTTCACGTTCTCGTATTCGCCCCTGCACGACAGCCACGGCCGCGTGGCCGGCGTGTATTGCACCGTCATCGAGACGACGAACCGCGTGCAGGCCGAGCGCCGCGCCGCGTTCGAACTGGCGGTGGCGGACGCGTTGCGCCCGCTCGCGTCCGCCGAGGAAGCCATCCGCACCGGCTGCACCTTGCTGGGGCTGGAGCTGGGCATGGCGCGCGTGCTGTACGGCGAAATCGACGAGGCGCTCGATACGCTCGACGTGGCGCGCGACTGGAACCGGCCCGGGCTGGCCAGCGTGGCCGGCCACTCGTTTTCCATGGATGCCTTCGGCCCCGGCCTGGGGCAGGCGGGCCGCGCCGGCGAGATCGTGCGGCTGGCCGACGTCCGCACCGACCCGCGCGCGGCCGCCCGGCAGGGCACGTATCTCGCCATGGACATCCAGGCCTGCCTCGCCATCCCGCTGCGCAAGGGTGGGCGGCTGCAGGCGTTCCTGCTGCTCGGCCTGGACCGGCCGCACCCGTGGACCGACGCCGAGGCGGCGCTGGCGCGCGGCACGGCCGAGCGCATCCGGGCCGCTGTCGACCTGGCCCGCGTGCAGGGCACGCTGCGCGCGGAGCGCGACCGCAGCCGCACGATCCTCGACACGATCGCGGAAGGCTTCATGCTGCTCGACCGCGACTGGACCGTCCTGCAGATGAACCCCGCCGGCCTGCGCATCGCCCACATGGACCCCGACGCGATCATCGGGCGCAACCACTGGGACGTCTGGCCGGAAGCCATCGACAGCGACGCGGGGCGCATGTACCGCCGCGTGATGCGCGACCGCGCGGCGGGCACCGCGGAGTACCGCCAGCGCATGCCGGACGGCGTCGAGATCTGGTGCGAGGTGCGCGCCTACCCGACGGCCGATGGCGGCCTCGTGTCGTTCTTCCGCGACATCACGAAGAGAAAGGCAGCCGAGGACAAGCTGCGTGCCGCCGACCGGCGCAAGGACGAATTCCTCGCGATGCTGGCGCACGAACTGAGGAATCCGCTGGCGCCGATCAGCGCCGCCGCGGACCTGCTGCGCATCGGCCGCCTGGACGAAACCCGGGTCCGCCAGAGCAGCGCGATCATCGGCCGCCAGGTGCGCCACATGACGAGTCTCGTGGACGACCTGCTCGACGTCTCGCGCGTCACGCGCGGCCTCGTGACGCTCGCGCGCGCGCCGGTGGCGGCCCGCACCATCGTCGACGAGGCCATCGAGCAGGTGCGCCCCATGTTCGAGGCGCGCCGCCAGCACCTCGCCGTCGCCATCGCCGACCCGGATGCGATGGTGCTGGGCGACAAGGCGCGCCTCGTGCAGGTGCTCGCCAACCTGCTCAACAACGCGGCCAAGTACACGCCGGAAGACCGCCGCATCGACGTCGCCGCCACGGTCGACGGCGCGCGCGGGCGCCTGCTGCTGACGGTACGCGACGAGGGCATCGGCATGGAGCCGGAACTGACGGGCCACGTGTTCGACCTGTTCACGCAGGGCGAGCGCTCGGTCGACCGCGCGCAGGGCGGGCTGGGACTCGGCCTCGCGCTCGTCAAGAACCTCGTCGAGCTGCACGGCGGTGCCGTCGCCTGCACGAGCCCGGGGCTGGGGCGGGGCAGTACCTTCGAGGTGGCGCTGCCGCTGATGGAAGCGGCGGCGCGCCCGGCGCCGCCTGAAGCCGGCGCCGGCGGCACGGTGGGTGGTGCGCGCCGCCCGCTGCGCGTGCTCGTGGTCGACGACAACGTCGACGCGGCGGCCACGCTGGGCATGCTGCTGGAAGCGTGCGGCTACCTGGTCGACGTCGAACACGAGTCGCACCGCACACTGGAGCGGGCGCGGCAACTGCGGCCGGACGTGGCGCTGCTGGACATCGGCTTGCCGGAGATGGATGGCAACGAACTGGCCCGCCGCCTGCGCGCGGATGCGCAGACGGGGGCCATCGTGCTGGTGGCCGTCACGGGGTACGGCCAGGAACAGGACCGCCGGGCGGCGTTCGAGGCGGGATTCGACCACCACCTCGTGAAACCCGTCGACATGGACGAGCTGGCGGGGTTGCTGGCGGGGATCGAGGCGGGACGTTAACGCATCTGGGTATAGTTGACCGGCACCCAGCGATACCCCTTGCCCTGCGTCTGCAGGTGGCCGAGGCCCGGGAACTGCAGGTGCGCGCCACCCACGAGCCAGCCGTTCTTGGCCGCGTCGTCGAAGACCTTCTTGCGCGCGGCGGCGGCCGCCTTTTCGTCGCTGTCGAACGCGATCGTTACCTGCGGATTGTCGAACTGGACGGCCGCCAGGTGGATCAGGTCGCCGATCAGCACGAGCTTCTGGCCACGGCTTTCCACCGCGTAGACCGTGTGGCCCGGCGTATGGCCGTGCTCGGCCAGGGCGGAGACGCCCGGAACCAGTTCGCCATCCTTCTCGATGGGCTTGAACTTGCCGGCCTGGATGTACGGGTTGATGGAGGCCATCGCGCCCTTGAAGAAATCCTTCTTGTCGGCCGGGGCCTTGTCCATGTTCGCCTGGCTCAGCCAGTAGTCGGCATCGGCCTTGCCCGCGCGCACGACGGCGTTCGGGAACACGCGCTGGCCGTTGTTGACGAGGCCGCCGACGTGGTCGCCGTGCATGTGCGTGATGTAGATCTCGTCGACCTGCTCCGGCTTGTAACCGGCCGCCTTCAGGTTGTTGACGAGCTTGCCCACGGTCGGGCCCATCAGGGCGCCGGCGCCCGTGTCGACCAGCACCAGTTTGCTGCCGGTGTTGATCAGGAAGGCGTTGTCCGAAGTCTCCACGGGCAGTTTCAGGAAGTTCTTCGCGATGGCGGCGCGCGTCAGTTCCGGCTTCTGGTGCATGAACTGGTCCATCGGCAGGTCGAACGTGCCGTCGCTGACCGGCGTGATCTCGACGTCGCCCAGCATCACGCGGAAGAAGCCGGGGGCCGGCGTCTTGACCATCGGTGCGGCGGCCTGGGCGCCAACGGTTGCTGCGGCGAGGGCGGCGGCGAGCAGGGTGTGCTTGAGTACTTTGATCATGTTGTTATCCTCACTAAGTGACACAACGCGCGAACGCGGGTTGCTTATCGTACATGATTGTTCAGTAACTCGCTGGACCCTGCTTGCCCTTTCTCAAGGTCGGCGCACAAGAGGCAACGTACGTAGCGTACGGCGCTCGTGTTCCTCGTCGTGCAGCGTGGCGGTCGCCTTGATCAGGTCGCTGCGGCTGACGACGCCCAGCAATTGCGCATGCCCCGTCTGCGCCACGACCGGCAGGCGCTCGATGCCGTGCACGGCCAGGCGTGTCGCCACGGCGCGGCAGGTTTCGCCGGGCAGCGCGACGAGCGGCGGGTTGGCGCCGAACAGGTCGCCGACGTGCATCGTCGGCGGGTGGCCGTTCAAGGTGTCGCGCTCGACCATGCCGACGACGAGCCCGTCGCGCGTGACCGGGTAGCCGCGGTGCTTCTGGGCCGCACCGAAATGCGTGGCCAGCACGTCGCCGATGGTGGCGTTCGCGTCGATGTGGTGCACCTCCGTGCTCATCACCTCGGTCACGCTGTGGCGCTCGAGCGGATCGATGCCGTATTCGCGGTAGATGTGATGGCCGCGGCGGGCGATCTTCTCCGTCAGGATCGAGCGGCCCATCGTCAGGACCGTGAAGCCGTAGGCGCCGGCCGCGGCGGCCAGCAGCGGCAGCAGGGCGTTGGCGTCGTGCGTGAGTTCGAATGCGAACACGACGGCCATCACGGGCGCGCGCATCATGCCGCCCAGCGTCGCGGCCATGAACACGAGCGGCCACAGCGCGGGATCGGCGCCCGGCAGGTAAGGGCCCAGCAGCGCGCCGAGGCCGGCGCCGAGCATCAGCAGCGGAGCCAGCACGCCGCCGGACGTGCCGGAACCGAGCGCGATCAGCCAGATCACGAGTTTCACCGCGAGCAGCCCGACGATGGCGCTGACGACCATGTGGTTGTGCAAGAGATCGCCGATGACGTCGTACCCGACGCCCAGCGCACGCGGTTCGAAATAACCGCCGATGCCGACCGCGAGACCGCCCAGCGCGGGCCACCACATCCAGTGGATCGGCAGGCGGTGGAAGGCGTCTTCGACGCGGTACAGCGCCGTCGACATCAGCCACGCAAGCGCGCCGCATGCGATGCCGGCGAGCAGGCAGGAGAAGAGGGCGATCGGCGCGACGGGCGCCGTCTCCACCGGGAACAGCGCACCGGCGCCGATGGCGAGCGGACGCAGGAAGCCGGCGACGGCACACGCGGTCGCGACCGGCAGCAGGCTGCGCGGACGCAGTTCGAACAGCAGCAGCTCGACGGCCATCAGCACGGCGGCCACCGGTGTGCCGAACACGGCGGTCATGCCGGACACGGCGCCGGCCACGAGCAGCGATTTGCGCTCGCCGCCCGTCAGGTGGAAGTACTGGGCGATCAGCGAGCCGATCGCGCCGCCCGTCATGATGATCGGGCCTTCCGCGCCGAACGGGCCGCCGCTGCCGATCGCGATGCCGGACGACAGCGGCTTCAGCACGGCCACCTTCGGCGACATCGCGCTGCGCTTGAACAGGATCGCCTCGATCGCCTCCGGAATGCCGTGGCCGCGGATCGCCTCGGTGCCGTAGCGGGCGATCAGGCCGATGATCAGGCCGCCGAGTACGGGGATGCCGATGACCCACGGCCCCAGCGTATTGTCGGCCGGGGACAGCTCGGCGAACGAGAATTTTCCGTAAAAGAACAGGTCCGTGAAGAACCGGATCATGGCCAGCAGGACGCGCGCGGCGACCGTGCTGAGCGCGCCGATGACGGCGGCGAGGGCGGCGATGCGCAGCAGGCGGACGTCGCCTGAAAAATCGCGTCGCGGTGTGGAAGGGTGCGTGGAAGTTTTCATTTTGTTATGCAAGATTGGGAACGGTAAAGACGCCCTGCAGGGCGCGCAGCTCGGCGCGGTGGACGGCGGCCAGCCGCGTCAACAGCGCTTCGCCCTTGGGCAGCAGGTGCACTTCCACCCGGCGCCGGTCGTCGGCATTCGGGCGGCGGGCGACCAGCTCGCCCGCCTCGCAGCGCGTGACGAGCGCGACGACGCCGTGCTGCTTGGCTTGCAGGCGTTCGGCCAGTTCGCCGACGGTGGCCCATTCGCGTCCGGGAAAACCCTTGATGTGCAGCAGGAGCAGGTATTGCAGCGGCGTGATGCCGGCCGCCTGCACGGCATTTTCGGAGAAGCGCTCGTAGCGCCGCATCTGGTAGCGGAATTCCGACAATGCGGCGAAATCCGTCTTGGACAGCGGGGAGGATTGGTCTATCACAGGCTGGTACGTGCGTGGGCGTTGGCTTTGGGAACCAAATAATATATCATAACGTGATACATTTTTGCGACGCCCCGGCGTTGCCGCTTTTTTACAATCGACAGGAATGATGCTGGAACACAGTCTGGAATGGTTGCGCGCGTTCGTACCGCAACCGAATACGGTGCCGCGCGGGGAACGCATGCGCGCGGTGGCAGGGGCCCTCGTGGGGTTGTTCGTGACGGCGATCCTCAGCGACATGCTGACGGCGGGCTCCGGCATCGTGCCGCTGGCCCTGGTCGCGCCGATGGGCGCATCGGCCGTGCTGCTGTTCTGCGTGCCGGCCAGTCCGCTGGCCCAGCCGTGGTCGGTGATCGGGGGGAATACGGTTTCCGCACTGATCGGCATCATTTGCTCAAAGGCCATCCACAACCCGGCCCTGGCGGCCCCAATGGCCGGCGCCTGCGCGATCTTCGTGATGTTCCTGCTGCGCTGCCTGCACCCGCCCAGCGGCGCGGTGGCGCTGACGGCCGTCCTCGGCGGTCCGGCCATCCATGCCGCCGGCTTCAAGTTCGCGTTCCTGCCCGTGTGCCTGAACTCCACGCTGATCGTGGTGGCGGCGCTCGTCTTCAACAACCTGACGGGCCGGCGCTATCCGCACAACCAGAAATCCGCGCTGCGCACGGCCCAGCAGGCGGCACATGCGACGCGCGACCCGGCGCCGATGGCGCGCCTGGGCTTCACGGCCGAGGACCTCGACGCCGTGCTGGCCCGCTACGGCCAGGTGCTGGACGTCAGCCGCGACGACCTGGAAGACATCCTGCTGCAGACGGAGCAGCGCGCCTACGCGCGCCGGTTCGGCACGGTGAACTGCGGCGCGATCATGTCGAAGGACGTCGTGACGGCCACGCCGAACATGCCGCTTTCCGAAGCGTGGCGCCTGCTGCGCCACCACAACCTGCACGCACTGCCGGTGCTGGACGCGTCGCATCGCGTGGCCGGCATCATCGGGCAGGGCGATTTCCTGCACCACGCGGGCCTGGACGATTACCAGACCGTGGGCGAACGCCTGCGCGGCCTGTTTGCCCACGTGCTGGGCGTGCGGCCGGAGCGGGCGGGGACGGTGGGGGAGCTGATGTCGACGAAGGTTGCCGTCGTTAGCAAGGACGAACCGATCGCCACGCTCGTGCCGCTGATGAGCAACGGCGGGCTGCACCACATTCCCGTGGTGGACGAGCGGGCGGTGTTTCTCGGGATCGTGAGCCAGTCGGATCTGCTGGCGGCGCTGTTCGAGAGCCGCCTCGCCGAAGCGGCCTGACGGTCGGGGTCAGTCCTGATTGGCCCCGCAGCATTTCTTGTATTTTTTGCCACTGCCGCACGGGCAATCGTCGTTGCGGCCGACCTTCGGCTCCTCGCGGCGCACCGTCTCGACCGCGGCCTTGCGGCGCGGCAGCCAGAAGCGGTGGATGCCCGGCAGGTTGGCCTCGATCTCCAGCGCCAGCTTGTGCGCCTTCTTCGGGTCCTCGACTTCCGCCAGCTCGCTTTCGTCGATCTCGTCGGCGCCCAGCAGGTAGATCGGGCGCATCAGCGGGCCGGCTTCCGAGTCCCAGATTTCTTCCCACGAGCCGGGGCGCAGTTCCATGCCTTCCCAGAAACCCCAGCACCAGGCCTCGGCGTCGATCAGCGTCTCGCCGCCGATGTCGTGTTCGACGTACAGCGGCTCGAATTCCTTCGGCGCGACCTCGAAGGTGACGAGCACCTCGTTCATGAAGCGCATGATCAGGTTGACGATGCGTTCTTCTTCCTTCGGGTTCTTCCACTTGGGCACGGCGCCTTCCTCGCCCCACACGCGCGGCAGCCATTCGGCCGGCATGATGGTTTCCGGACCGATCGCGATGGCGGTCAGGTAGCCGTGCAGCGTGTCCATCGTCATCGCGTCGTCGGAGCAGCGATCGGACAGGAGGAAGTTGTCGAGGTCGTCGAATTCTTTTTCGGAGAGGGGCTGGTCGAGTTGCATTGTTGCGGTTCCTTGCGTTGAAGGCGCCAGTGTAACCCTTCCGCCCCTCTGGGCGGCGAAAACCTTACAATGGGAGAATGAATAGCCATCCTTTCTCTCGACTCGATCCGGCGATGGTGCTGGATGCCGTCGACAGCGTCGGCCTGCGCGGCGACGGCCGCCTGCTCGCACTGAACAGTTACGAAAACCGCGTGTACCGCGTGGGCCGCGAAGAAGGCCAGCCCGTCGTCGTGAAGTTTTATCGGCCCGGACGCTGGAGCGACGCCGCCATCCTCGAAGAGCACGCGTTCGTGCAGGAACTGGCCGACCAGGAAGTCCCGGTCGTACCGGCCCAAGTCCTCGACGGCCGCACGCTGCACGAGCACGGCGGCTTCCGTTTCGCCGTGTTCCCCAGCCGGGGCGGCCGCGCACCGGAGCTGTCCGACCCGTCCACCCTGGAGTGGATCGGCCGCTTCATCGGCCGCATCCACGCCGTGGGCGCCGTGAAGCCGTTCGCGGAGCGGCCCCGGCTCGACCTCGACACGTTCGGCAGGGAGCCGCGCGCCTGGCTGATCGGCCACGGCTTCATCCCGCCCGAATTGCTGACGGCGTACACGAGCGTGCTCGACCAGGCCCTGGACGGCGTCGCCCGCTGCTACGACCGCGCCGGCGAGCTCTCCCTGCTGCGCCTGCATGGCGACTGCCACGCGGGCAACGTGCTGTGGACGGGCGACGGGCCGCACTTCGTCGACTTCGACGACAGCCGCATGGGGCCGGCCGTGCAAGACCTCTGGATGCTGCTGTCGGGCGAGCGCCACGAGATGGTGAGCCAGTTGGCCGACGTGCTGGCCGGCTACGAGGATTTCTGCGAATTCGATCCGCGCCAGCTGTACCTCGTCGAGGCGCTGCGCACGCTGCGGCTGATCCATTACTCGGCGTGGCTGGCAATGCGCTGGGACGATCCGGCATTCCCTGCGGCATTTCCCTGGTTTAATACCCAGCGTTACTGGCAGGACCGCATCCTGGAATTGCGCGAGCAGGTGGCCCTGATGGACGAGCCGCCTTTGTTCCCCGTCTAACGCTCGAATTGACGTAGTTTTACGATTCAGCTTGGCGTGACACGAAACAGAACCATGCCGCATAATCTAGACGCGGACCCGTCCGGTCCGCACGCCACCTGACGAGCCACCCATGACCGACGCCGACCGCACCGATCCATCCGCACAGAAAGACGACGCCGACTTCACGATCGACCTGATGCCCGCCGCGCAGGACCACGCGGCGCCGCAGGTCGAGCCGCAGCGCGAGCATCTGGAGCAGCGCGCGATCAAGGAAGGCATCGCGCGCGTGGAGGCGGAAGCGAAGGCGGCCGTGGCGGCGGAGAACCGCGCCCACGCGGAAGCCCGTGCGCGCAGCCTGGCCGAGGAACGTGCCGCGATCGACGCCGAAGCGGCGGCCGCGGCCCTCGCGAACGCGCAGGCGTCGGAAGAAGCGATCGAAGCGAACCGCGACCGCATCGAGACCTTGCGCGCCGCCGCCAAGGCTGCCGCCGAGCGCCTGGAAGCGATCCGCCAGGAGACGGCGGGGCTGCGTGCCCGCGTCGAATCCGACACGCAGATCCGCATCGCGGCCGAAGCCCGCGCCCGCGCCGAGGAAGACGCCCGCAAGCGTGCGGCGGAACAGGCGCGCATCGATACCGAGATCGCCGCCCGTGCCCAGCGCGACGCCGACGATCTCGCCATCCACGCCGAGCAGGCGCGCCTGCAGGCGGCCGAGCGCGTGGCGGCCGTGCACGCGGCGCGCGAGGAAGTGCATCACAGCGCCAGCGCCGACGCCCGCGTGGCGATCCTCGCGCGCGAGCGCGAGCGGGCCGAGCGCGCGGCGCGCCAGACGGCGGAAAAGCTCGCGCAGGCCGAAGCCGAGGCGCTGGAACTGGCGCAGCAGCGCGAACGGGCGGACCAGGTGGCATTGGCTTCCGCCTTCGCCCGCGCATCCGCGGAGGCGCGCGCGCTCGAGGAAGCCCGCGCCCTCGCGCACATCGAACAGGAACGGGAAGCCATCGCGCTGGCCCAGGTGGAATCGGAACGCACGGCAGCGCAATCGCTGCGCATGCGCCTGCAGACGGAAAAGGAATTGCGCGACGCCGCCATCCACCGAGAACGCCTGGAGCAGATGGCGGCCGACGCCGCCGCCGCGCGGCGCGAAGCGGAATCCCGCATCCTGGCCGCGACGGAAGCCCGCATCGAGGCGGACCGCAAGCTGCGCGACGTGGCCCTGGCCCGCGCCGCGGCGGAAGAGGAAGAGTCCCAGCAGAGCCAGGCCCGCCTGGACGCCGAACGCGAGGCCACCGAACAGGCGCGCCTGCGGATGGAGGCGGACCGCGTGGCGCAGGAAGCGGCCCAGCGTGACCTGGACACCCAGCAGCGCGAGCGCCAGCTGGCCGAGGAGCGCGCCGCCCTGAGCGAGGCGGCGGCCGCCGCGCGCGCAGCGCAGAATGCGGCGCTCGAGGCGGAACTGGCCGCGGAGGCGCAGCGGGTCGAACACGAGCGCGAAGCGGCGCGGCTGGCGGAAGAACGCGCCGCGCAGGCGCAGGCACTGGCGGAGGCCGAGCAGGCGCGCGTGCAGGCGGAGCAGGAGGCGCTGGCGCGCCAGCAGGCCCGCATCGAGGCGGAACGCGCGCTGGCCGCCGCGGCCGAAGCGCGCGCCGCCGCGGAACAGGCGCAAACGATTCAATTGGCCGAACGGCTCGACGCCCAGCAGCGCGAGATCGCCGCGGCCGAACAGGAGCACGCGACCCGGCTGCAGGCCCAGCGCGATGCGTTGACCGCGCAGCAGGCCGAATTCGACGCGCGCCGCGCGGCCGCGGAACAGGAGCACGCGGCGCTGCTGGCCGCGCAGGCCGGGAGCGAGCAGCGCGCCGCCGCCGAGCGCCAGGCCGCGCTCGATGCCCAGCGCGCGATCACGGAACACGCGGCACGCCAGGCCGAACACGAGCAGGCGATCGCCGACGCCCAGCGCGAACAGGCCGCGCGCGCGGCCGAACTGGCGCAGGCGCAGGCCGACCGCGCGGCCCACGAACGGCGCCAGCAGGCTTTAACGGAAGAATTGCTGGCGGCCGAACGCGCGGCGGCCGATGCCGCCCACGACGCCTTGCTGCTGCTGGAACAAAAGCTGTCGTCGCAACAGCAGCAGACGGCCGCCGACGTGCGCGCCAATGAAGCGGCGGCCGCACGCATGGCGTCCGAGCGCGCCGCGGTGACGGCGGCGGAAGCCCGCGCCGCGGCGGAAGCGGAACGCGCGCAGCTGGCGAAAATGCGCGAGGCGGCCGAGCAGGCCGCGGCCCAGGCCGCAATCGACAAGCGCGACGCCCAGCGCGCGCTGCTCGCGAACGCCCAGCTGGCGGCCGAGATGCAGCGCAAGACGGCGCTCGCCACGCAGGAGATGGCGGAGGCGAAGAGGCGTCTCGTCGAACTGGAATCCGTGCGCCAGGAAGAGCAGGTGGCGGAGTTGGCCGCGCTGCGCGAACAGATCGAGGCGCGCCAGGCCGAAGCCAAGCAGCGCGCCGAATCGGAAGACCTCGCGCGCGAGGTGCTGGGCCGCTTCTCGCAGCAGCCGTCGAAGGTGCAGGCGGCGCTGCGGCTCGCGGACGCGGTGGCCAAACAGCGCGCCGACCGCGATCACGAATAAGCGGCGGGGCGGTTACGCCGCCTTGCCCACCGGCGGCGCTTTCGCGTTCTTCTCCAGGAACGCCCCGTGCCCCGGCAACTTGGCCACCGTCTGCGCGATCAGGTCGCGCAGGCCGGCGAAGTGGCCATGCAGCTGGCGCATGTCGACGTCGTCCGCGAACGGATCGTAGCGTTTCGGCTCGACACCGAGGCCGACCAGCATCGCGACGAACGAGGGGAGCAGAAAACTGTCGCGGTCGAGGATCGCGACGCGGCCCGTTTCGCGGAACAGCTCGATCTGGTGCGCGAGCGAATCGGGGATGGCCATGTTCGCGCAATAGCGCCAGAATTCGGTGTCGTCGCGCTTCGTCAGCTTGTAGTGCATGACGATGAAGTCGCGGATCGACTCGTAGCGGCTGCCGATGATCCGGTTGAATTCATCCGCCAGTTCGGGACGGAAATCGCGGTCCGGGAACTGTTCGATCAGGGTGCCGACGGCCGTTTCGATCAGGCTGATGCTGGTCGATTCCAGCGGTTCCACGAAGCCGGCCGACAGCCCGATCGCCACGACGTTCTTGACCCACGATTTCTTGCGCTTGCCGGTGACGAAGCGCAGCTGGCGCGGCTCGTCCAGCGCGGCGCCGTCGAGGCCATCGAGCAGGTCCTGGCGCGCCTTGTCGTCCGTCGTGAACGCGTTGCTGTACACGTGGCCGTTGCCGGTGCGGTGCTGCAGCGGAATGCGCCACAGCCAGCCCGCGTCCTTGGCCGTCGACCGGGTATAGGGCGTGAGCGGTTCGACGCGCGCGCATGGGACGGCGAGGGCGCTGTTGCAGGGCAGGTGCTCGCTCCAGTCGTCGTACCCGGCCTTCAGCGCGCCTTCGATCAGCAGGCCGCGGAAGCCCGAGCAGTCGATGAACAGGTCGCCGTCGAGCGTGCGGCCGTCGGCCAGGCGCACGGCCGTGACGAAGCCCGTCTCCGGGTGCTGCTCGACAGTGGTGATCGTGCCTTCGACGCGCTTCGCGCCGCGCGCCATCGCGTAGTCGCGCAGGAAGGCGGCGTACAGGCCGGCGTCGAAATGGTAGCCGAACGAATAGGCGTCCGTGGCGCCCGGCTGCGAGTCGTTCGGCATCGTGAACTTGTTCTCGCGCGCCATGACCGACGCCATCGACCAGTTTTCCAGGGCCGGCATGTGGTCGAAGGAGCGCGCGAGGCGCAGCCAGTAATGGTGCGCCTGGATGCCGTTGATGGGCGGGCCGAAGTCGCCGAAGCCGTGGAAGAAGCGGTTCCCGAGGTGACCCCAGTCCTTGAATTCGATGCCGAGCTTGAAGCTGGCCTGGGTCTTCTTGATGAAGTCCGCGTGGTCCAGCTGGAGGGCGGCGTTATAGTAGCGGATCGTCGGCAGCGTCGCTTCGCCCACGCCGATCGTGCCGATGTCCGGCGACTCCACCAGTACGATCTCGCAGCGCTGGCCGAGACGCAGGGCCAGCGGTGCCGCGGTCATCCAGCCGGCGGTGCCGCCCCCCACGATGACGATTTTGCGGATGGGGTTTTGTTGCATGATGTCTCCTGTTGTATTGCTCGCTCAGGAGAGTGTAGGGTAGGGACCTCTTGCCCGGCAACAGAAATGTTTGCGTATAACATTTCTTTAACAAAAGCGACGCAACAGCGCGTCACATATTGCTGGGCGCCACCGGGTTCGATCCGCCGACGACGGCCTTGTCGACGAAGTATTCCGTCTCGCCGAAGCACGAGGTCGGGATGCCGATGTGCTGCGAATAGGTCAGCTGCACGCGCTGGCCCATGGCGGCCTGCAGCTGGCGCACGACGTTCTCGTCGCGCACGGTGAAATTGAAGCGCTCGGGGATCGCGCCGGGCATGCTGGACAGCAGGATCTCGCCTTCCCACGTCTTGCACAGCCAGCCCTTGCGCGACAGTTTCTGCAGGTAGCCGGCCCGTTCGCCTTCCGAATACGACCAGTTCAACACGATCCACGTGTACAGGGCGAACAACGCCACGGCGGCAACGATGACGGAGGCGAGGATGGCGATGGCGCGGCGCGGCAGGGTTTTGGGCATGGTCGTGTATGGGATTAAGGTTACGGGCGTGACAAGGCGCGCCCATTCTGACATGGGCGCCGGAATTGTCAATTAGGCCAGTCTTAGACGTTCACCCCGAACGAGCGGGCGAGGGGCCCGAGGCCGCCGTTGTAGCCCTGGCCCACGGCGCGGAATTTCCACTCGTTGCCGTAGCGGTACAGTTCGCCGAAGATCATCGCCGTCTCCGTCGAGCTGTCTTCCGACAGGTCGTAGCGGGCGATCTCGCGCTCGCCGTCCGCGTTCAGGCAGCGGATGAAGGCGCGTGCGACCATGCCGAAGTTCTGGCGGCGCTGGTCGGCTTCGTGGATGGTGACGGCGAACGCGATTTTTTCGACGTCCGGCGGCACCCGCGTCAGGTCGACGAGGACACGTTCGTCGTCGCCTTCGCCCTGGCCCGTGCGGTTGTCGCCCGTGTGCTTGACGGAACCGTCGCTGGACTGCAGGTTGTTGTAGAAGATGAAGTCGGCATCGCCGCGCACCTTGCCGTCGCCGCGCAGCAGGAAGGCGCTGCCGTCGAGGTCGAAGGTGGCGCCGTCGGTGGCGCGCGGGTCCCAGCCGAGGCCGATGATGACCTTTTTCAGGTTCGGATCTTCCTTGGACAGGTTGACGTTGCCGCCTTTCTGCAAACTGATCGCCATCTTGCTTCCTTTCTGATGATATGACTACGGACTACGGTATTTCAGGTCGCCGACTCGAGCTGCTCGCGCTTCTTGTAGCGGATCGACGACCACAGCGATACCAGGATGAAGGCCACGCCGGACAGGCCGGTGAACCATTCGGGAATCTCGTACTCGACGCTGGCGAACATGATCAGGGCCAGGATGCCGATCGCGTAGTGCGCGCCGTGTTCGAGGAAGACGAATTCTTCCAGCGTGCCCTTGTGCACGAGGAACACGGTCAGCGACCGCACGAACATGGCGCCGATGGCCAGGCCCAGCATGATCACGACGACGTCGTTCGTGATCGCGAACGCGCCGATCACGCCGTCGAAGCTGAACGACGCGTCCAGCACTTCCAGGTATAAAAAGCCGCCGATGCTGCCCTGCGAGATCAGCTTGCCCACGGCCGGATCGGATTCCTCTTCCTCCAGCAGTCCGGAAAACCAGTTCACGCCCACGTACACGAGCACGCCGACGACGCCCGCGATGAGCGTGGACAGCTTGCGGTCCTGCGGCACGAGGCTCATGCAGCCGAACACGGCCAGCAGGGTGAGCAGGATGGCGAGGCCTTCCGAGCCGTACTTGCCGACCTTTTCTTCGATCCAGCCCAGCCAGTGGAGTTCCTTTTCCTCGTCGAACAGGAAGTTGAGGAAGACCAGCAACAGGAATGCGCCGCCGAACGCGGCCACTTCGGCATGGCGCGACGTCAGGTTGCGGGCGTACTCGTCCGGGTTGTTGACGGCCATGTGCCAGACGTCGATCAGGCCCAGGCCCGTCGCCACCGACACGATGAGAAGGGGAAACAGCAGGCGCATGCCGAACACGGCGACGATGATGCCGACCGTGAGGAACAGCTTTTGCCAGAACGCGTTCCAGTTGCGCAGGACGGACGCGTTGACGACGGCGTTGTCGAACGACAGCGAGATCTCGAGCACGCCCAGCACGGCCGCGATCCACAGCGCTTGCAGGAGGCCGGCGGTGCCACCGTGGGAAAAGCCCCACCAGCCGGCCAGTCCCAGCAGGATGGCGGTGACGACGAACGACAGCCTGAAATGTTGCATCTACTTCTCCAGTTCTTGTATGCGCATTGTCTGAATGACCACGCTGCGCATCTTACCCCGTTTCCCACTTTGGCGGGCGCATCGATCGCCACAGCGCGAATTGCTCACGTGACATCGCATCTGCCATAATGCCGCCCGGCGTCATGCCTCCCGTTTCCCCTTGAATGGATTTCACATGGATGTCTCTTATCTGGTCACCCCGGTGCTGACCTGGCTCGTGGTCGGCCCGATCAAATTCCTCATCAACAGTGCGCGCCAGGGGCGCTGGGCGTTCAACCTGGTCGGCAATGGCGGCTTTCCGAGCAACCACAGCGCCACCGTCACCAGCATGGCGACGCTGATCGCCCTGCGCGAGGGCATCGGCCATCCGGCGTTCGGCGTGGCCGTCACCCTGTGCTTCATCGTGATGATCGACGCCAACAGCCTGCGCCAGCACGTCGGCCGCCAGGCCGCCGCCATCAACCGCCTGGCCGCGGGACAAGCCGGCCACACAACCCTGCGCGAGCGGATGGGCCATACGCTCGTCGAAATCGGCGGCGGGATCGTGACCGGGATACTGATGGGGAACCTGGTCTATCGCCTGCTCGTCCAGTAAGCCGTTACCAGGTGGCGGACGTCCGCCCTGTCCGCCGCCTGTCCGCGCGTTGTCCCTTTTTTCGCGCAATTCAACCTCGGCCAAACGCATTTCATCCCGCCTATCTGCAGTTCATCCCACCAAAACCGCGCTTTGCCGAAACGTCAATTGACGGTCAAGACCGCCTATTCGATACTGCGCGCTGGCCTTTTATATTCTTATTTTTACAGGTAACGAGTCCATCCTCGGGGGAACCAAGAAATGCTGCGCAAAACTATAATCTTCCTTGCCATTGCTTCCGCACTCAGTGCGTGCGGCAAACACGACAAGGACCCTGCCAAGCCCGACGCCGCCAACGCGCAGGCGGATGCCAAGCAGAAGGATGGCAAGGCCGTCCAGCTGCTCGTCGCCCCCGAGGATGTCCTGACCGTGCAGAGCAGTGCGCTCGCGAACGGCCCGGTGATCACCGGCTCGATCCAGCCGGAACGCAAGGCCGACCTGCGCGCGGAAGTGTCCGCCATCGTGCTGCAGGTCCTGAAAGAGAACGGCGACCCGGTCAAGAAGGGTGACGTGCTCGTCAAGCTGGACGAGACGTCGATCCGCGACAGCCTGATGTCCGCCCAGGAAGCCCAGCGCGCCGCCACGCAGGCCCTGGAGCAGTCCAACCGCGCCCTCGAGCGCCTGAAGACGCTGCGCGCATCCGGCATGACGTCCGCCCAGGCGCTGGACGACGCCGAAGTGCGCCGCAACAGCGCCCAGAGCGAACTGTCGGCCGCAAAGGCACGCCTCGTGGCCGCCCAGCAGCAGGTGACCCGCACCGTCGTGCGCGCGCCGTTCGACGGCATCGTTTCCGACCGTAAAGTCTCCCCCGGCGACACGGCTGCCATCGGCAAGGAATTGCTGAAGGTGATCGATCCGACGAGCATGCGCTTCGAAGGCCGCGTGTCGGCCGACAAGATCGCCGCCGTCAAGGTCGGCCAGCCGGTCTTCTTCCGCGTCAATGGTTACGGCGAGCAAAAATTCACCGGCATCGTCAAGCGCATCGACCCGTCCGCGAACGACATCACCCGCCAGGTCGAGGTGCTCGTCGGCTTCAATAACGAGGCGCGTCCGCGCGTGGCCGGCCTGTATGCCGAGGGCCGCATCGACGCCGAGCTGTCCGACGCGATCACCTTGCCGGAATCCGCGATGGTCAAGGCCGGCGACAAGACGTATGCCTGGAAAGTGAAGGGCGGCCAGCTGGCGAAGATCGACCTGACGGTGGGCTCGCGCGATCCGCGCACCGGCAATTTCGAAATCAAGAACGGCCTGGCGTCCGGCGACACCGTGCTGCGCCACCCGGGCTCGACCCTGAAGGATGGGCAGAAGGTGGAAATGGCCGCGGCATCGCGCGTCGCCAGCGCCGCCAACAATGCGGCCCAGGGTAAATAAGCGGGATTAACCACCATGTTCCTGTCCAATTTCAGTGTCAAGAAGCCCATCGCGACACTCGTGCTGATCATCGGCATGATGTGCATGGGCCTGCTCGCGCTCAAGCATTTGCGCGTGAACCAGAACCCCGACGTCGAGATTCCGATCATCGTCGTGACGATCCCGTATCCGGGTGCATCGCCGGAAACGTCGGAACGCGAACTCATCGAGCGCCTCGAGAAGCAGATGCTGGCCATCACCGGCGTGACCGAGGTGAACGCGTACGCCAACGAGGGCAGCGCGACGATCGTGCTGCGCTTCGACTTCAAGCGCAACCTGATCGAGGCGTCGGACGACGTCCGCAACGCCATCGCGTCCGTGCGCTACAAGCTGCCGATCGAGATGCGCGAGCCGGTGCTGCGCCGCGTCGATCCGTCCGCGCAGCCGATCATGAACCTGGCCCTGTCGTCGAGCACGCAGAGCCATGCCGAGATCTCGCGCCTGGCCGAAGACCAGCTGGCCGACCGCTTCCGTGCGATCGACGGCGTGGCCAACGTGCAGGTGAACGGTTCGCTGCGCCGCGAGCTGTCCGTGCTGCTCCATTCGGAAAAACTGCGCGAATACAACGTCTCGGTCAGCGACGTCACCAATGCGCTGTCGCGCCAGAACACGAACGCGCCGGTCGGCAAGGTGCGTAGCGAGCTGGACGAGAAGGGCATCCGCCTCGTCGGCCGCATCGAGCGTCCGGAGGACTTCTCGCAGGTTGTGGTGAAACGCAACGGCGACACCATCGTGCGCCTGAACCAGGTGGCCGACATCAAGGACGGCTTCGCCGACATCGACAGCGTGTCGATGCGCACCGGAAAGCCCAACGTCGGCATCCAGATCGTGCGTTCGCGCGAAGGCTCCACCGTCGGCATCGCCAACAAGGTGCGCGCCGAAATCGAGCAGATCCGCAAGGAACTGCCGGCCGGCACCAAGCTGGACATCTCGTACGACGGCGGCGAAGACGCGCAGGACAGCCTGAACAACGTTATCGAATCGCTCGTGTTCGGCGCCGTGCTGACGATTTTCGTCGTGTACGCGTTCCTGAACTCCTGGCGTTCCACCCTGATCACCGCGCTGTCGCTGCCGACCTCCGTGCTGGCCGCGTTCATCGCCGTCTGGCTGTGCGGCTTCACGCTGAACTTCATGACGCTGCTGGGCCTGTCGCTGGCGATCGGCGTGCTGATCGACGACGCGATCGTCGTGCGTGAAAACATCGTCCGTCACATGGAAAACGGCTCCGACCGCCGTACGGCCGCCCTCGAAGGTACCGCCGAGATCGGCATGGCCGTCGCGTCGACGACGTTCTCGATCATGGCCGTGTTCATCCCCGTCGCCTTCATGCCGGGCATCTCGGGCGAATGGTTCCGTCCGTTCGCGCTGACCGTGGCCTGCTCCGTGATCGTGTCGCTGTTCATCTCGTTCACGCTCGACCCGATGCTGTCGGCTTACTGGGGCGACCCGCCGGGCCACCACCATGCGCCGAAGAAGGGCATCGAGAAATATCTCGCACGCTTCAACATCTGGTTCGACCACCAGGCCGACCGCTACGGCCGCGTGATCGCCTGGGCACTGCACCACCGCCGCTGGATGGCCATCATCGCCGTCGCGAGCCTCGTCGCGGCGCTGGGCCTGCAGGGCAAGTTCGGCGGCACGTCGTTCCTGCCGAAGATGGACAGCGGGCAGTTGCTGATCGAAGTGCGTACCCCGGCCTCGTCGTCGGTGGGTTACGCCCGCATGAAGATGGAAGAGGCGGCCGCGCTGGCGCGCTCGCTGCCGGAGACGAAGGACACGAACGCGTCGATCAACTCGGGCGGCGGCCGCATCTACGTCGACATCGGCAAGCGCCGCGAACGCAAGCGCAGTGCCGCCGAGATCGCTGTCGAACTGCGTGACAAGATCGCGCGCCTCGTCGGTGCCGAGTACACGGTCACGGACGACCTGAACGGCAACGGCAAGCCCGTGCAGATCGAGTTCACCGGCTCGGATTCGCGCAAGCTGATGGACCTGACCAATGCCTACATGGAAAAACTTCGTCAGGTGCCGGGCGCCGTGGACGTCACGCTGTCCCAGCAGGATCCGAAGGACGAGCTGCAGATCGAGCTCGACCGCGGCCTGTCGAACATGATGGGCATCTCGGTCGGCGACGCCGCCACCGCGCTGCGCGTCGCGTTCGCCGGCATCGAGGTCGGCGACTGGGTCGACCCGACGGGCGAGACCCGCGACGTGGCCGTGCGCCTCGCGCCGGAAGACCGCGTGGGCCTCGAGAACATCGAGCGCCTGCCGATCGCCGTCACCGGCAGCAACATGATGGTGCCGCTGGACCAGATCGCCAAGATCACGATGGGCAAGGGCCCGTCCGCCATCGAGCACAAGGACGGCAAGCGCGTCGTGCGCGTGTCGGCCAACGCCCAGGGCCGTTCGAACGGCGAAGTCATGGACGATGCCCTCAAGCTGGCGAAATCGATGGACTTCCCGCCGGGCTATGGCCTGTCGCTGGGTGGCCAGAGCAAGGACCAGCAGGAAGTGTTCACACAGATGACGATCGCGCTGGTGTCCGGTATCGGCCTCATGTACCTGATCCTGGTGATGCAGTTCGGCTCGTTCACGGCACCGCTTTCCGTGATGCTGTCGCTGCCGCTGTCGCTGATCGGCGTCGTCGTCGCGCTGCTGCTCACGCACGGCACGCTGAACCTGATGAGCTTCATCGGCATCATCATGCTGATGGGCCTCGTGGCGAAGAACGCGATCCTGCTGCTGGACGCCGCCCGCACCCGCGAGGCGGAAGGCATGGACCGCGAAGAGGCGCTGATGGCTGCCGGCCGGGCCCGCCTGCGTCCGATCCTGATGACGACGTTCGCGCTGATCGCCGGCATGCTGCCGGTGGCGCTGGCCCTGGGCGACTCGGGCGAGTTCTACCAGCCGCTGGCCATCGCGATCATCGGCGGTACGATCACGTCGACCCTGCTGACCCTGCTGGTCGTGCCGACCTTCTACGACAGCATCGAGATCGCCCGCGACCGCATGGTGGCCAAGTTCCACCGCCGCGCGGCCCGCTTCACGGCACTGCCGGCGTTCGTGATGACCTTCGTCGAAGCGATCCTCACGCTGGTACTGGTGCGCCTCGTGTTCCGCCTGATCGTGAAGGCCGGCCGCTTCGCCATCAGCCGCGGCCGCCCGGCGACGGCGTGATGTGATGGTTTGCCGGCTGCGGCCGGCATGCATGCAAAAGGGCCTGCTCGCGCAGGCCCTTTTCTCATTCCGAGGCGGCATGCAATGGGGCCGCATCCGCCGCGCCCAGTGCATGCCGGCGCAAAGGGCCGTTTCCGACCCTTTGCCGATGCGCCACGGCGATCAGCGGCCGGACGTGCCGGTGCCCGAGGTGCCGGTGCCCGAGGTGCCCGACGTGTCGCTGCCGGTCGTGCCCGACGTACCGGACGTGCCCGACGAGCCGGTGCCGCCGGTCGTGCCCGTTGCACCGGTGCCGGTGGTGCCGGTTGCTCCCGTGCCGGTGGTGCCGGTGCCCGTTGCGCCCGTGCCGGTGTCGCCGGTGGTGCCCGTCGCGCCGGTGGAGCCGCCCATGGTGCCGGTCGCACCGGTGCCGGTGCCGGTGGTGTCGCCGGTCGTGCCCGTGCCGGTCGCGCCGGTCGTACCGCTGGTGCCGGAGCTGCTGCTCGGCGCGGTGGCCGACGTGTCGCCGGTACCGGTCGTGCTGGTGGTGTCATTCTTCTTGCAAGCGGCCAGGCTGGCCATCAGGGCTGCAGCAAACAGAATTTTCGATGCGTTGTTAAGAGCTTTCATTTGTTTTACTCCTCGTTCACGTCTATCGTTTACCGCCGTCTCCAGGTGAGGCGCTGGAGGGTCGGCGGCGCTTTGGGTTCCCGATGGGCCGTGCGGCCCAAACGCGAACCATCAGGGAACCGACGCAATACGCGGCCCCGGTGGCGTACGAATCCGACTGTTTGCATTAGACCGGCATCACGCCGGCCGGTTCGTCGGATTGCACACCTTCTGCTTTGGGAAACCGGAGTTTCCCGTACTCCGCAGTGCCGTCTGCAACATCGACACGTGCGGATTAGATAAGAGCCGAACCATCTTCGTTCAACCCTCCATCCCCCGGCGAGTGCCGGATGGTCGTGACGCCGCGTCGGCATTGTCGCCGGCGGCCTGTTCGAGCAGGGCGGGAATCACGTCGCACAATTCCCGCGCCAGGTAACCCAGTCTGCCGAAGCGTTCGGCGAGGCGCGCGCCCGCGCGCGCATGCAGTGCGACGCCCCAGGCGGCCGCTTGCGCGAGCCCGGCGCCGCGCGCCGCGAGCCCCGCGATGATGCCGGCCAGCACGTCGCCCGAGCCGGACGTGGCAAGCCCGACGTTGCCGCCTTCGTACTGCCACCGCTCGCCGCCCGGCGCCGCGATCACGGTGCGCGCGCCTTTCAGTGCGACGACGGCATTCCAGTCCTGCGCCGCCTCGACCGCGTGGCGGTCCGGCGCCGCGCCGATCTCGTCCTTCGCGATGCCCGTCAGGTGGGCCATCTCGCCCGCATGCGGCGTCAGCAGGACCGGCACGTTGAAGCGGAAGGGCGGGTTGCCCGTGGGCGGGTGCAGCACCGCACCCATCGCCTCGGCGTCCAGCAACACGTTCGTGTCGGTGCCGTCGAGACGCGGCAGCAACGCGTGCACGAGGCGGGCCGTCGCCGCCTCGTCCTGCATGCCGGGCCCGATCAGGATGGCGCTGATCTTGTCGGCGAGCGGGTCGAGCGCGGCCACGGCTTCCACCGTGAAGCCGCCGGCGTCGTTTTCCGCCAGCCCCAGCACGCGCGATTCCGGAATAGCGAGCGCTACCAGTTGGGCCACGCTGCGGCCGGTGGCGATGGTCAGCTTGCCGGCGCCGGCGCGCAGGGCCGCCGTCGCGGCCAGGATCACGGGGCCCGGCATCTCGCGCGAGCCACCGAGGACGAGCACGTGGCCGCGGTCTTCCTTGTCGGCATCGTTCGAGGGCACGGGCAGCGGCCAGCTGCGCAGCAGGCTCGTATCGACGTCGCGCGGGCGGGCGTTGGTATGCAGCGTCATGGGGGAGGAACCTCAGGCCTTGGCCGCGGTGGGTTGATCTTTGGCGACCGTCACCGGCGTGCCGGTGGCTTCGAGCGGGGCGACGAAATTGACCAGGCGGACGGCCAGCTTGCCGCGCTTGCCCAGCGTGGGATCGAAGACGTAGGAGGTTACGGAGCAGTTCGGCACGTCGCCGGCGCGGTCCTGCGCGAGGATCTCGGCCTCGTCCATCCGTTCCAGCAGGTAGCGGAAGCAGTTGACGATGACCTGGTGCGCGACGATCAGCACGCGCTCGCGCGGATACTCGCGCGTGATCGTGTCGAGGACGCTGCGCAGGCGCAGGATGACGTCGCACCAGCTCTCGCCGCCGGGCGGGCGGAAATAGAACTTGCCGACGTGGTGGCGTTGCTCATGCAGCTCGGGATATTTCTCGGCGATACCGCGCACCGTCAGGCGGTCGAGGATCCCGAACTCCTTTTCGCGCAGCCGCTCGTCGGCATGGACGGCGAGCAGCTCGTCGCGGTTCAGGCGCTGCATCAGGATGTTGGCGGTCTCGGCCGCGCGCACGTACGGCGAATGCAGCACGACGTTCGGCTGGCCGTCGGGCGGCAGCGCGGCGAACCACCCCGACAGGGCCTGCGACTGGCGCACGCCCAGTTCGGACAGGGGCACGTCGACGTCGCGCTCGGCGATGTCGATGAGCAGGCCCGACGCGGCTTCGGCGGCATCGCGCGCGACATTGCCTGCGCTTTGCCCGTGCCTGACGAGCCAGATTTCCTGTGGCCACTTCTGATCCATCATCCGACCGTTTGCGTTTTTGACATGACGCGATCATAGACGGATTCGGCGGGACTTCCGCGCACGATTCCGGACGAAAATGTGTGCCGAAACGACGTGTAGGCGCGCTCTTACGTGGACCTCTTACGTGGACAGTAGAAAGCGGTTACGCCACCTGTTCCTCGCTGTCGAGGTTGACGTCGGCGTTGCTGTCGAACACGGCCATGTCGGTCTGGCCGAGCACGCGGCTGGCGAAGGTGCCGGCCGTGATGGAACCGCTGACGTTGAGCGCGGTACGGCCCATGTCGATCAGCGGTTCGATGGAGATCAGGAGGCCCGCCAGAGCGACGGGCAGGTTGAGCGCCGACAACACGATGAGGGCGGCGAACGTGGCCCCGCCGCCCACGCCGGCCACGCCGACGGAACCGATGGTGACGATGCCGATGACCGGTAGCAGGAAGGAGATCGTGAACGGATCGATGCCGACGGTGGGCGCGATCATGACGGCGAGCATCGCCGGATAGATGCCGGCGCAGCCATTCTGGCCCATCATCGAGCCGAACGACGCGGCGAAGTTGGCGATGCCTTCCGGCGTGCCGAGGCGCGCGGTCTGCGTCTGCACGCTCATCGGAATGGAACCGGCCGACGTGCGCGACGTGAACGCGAACGCGAGCACGGGGAAGATCTTTTTCACGTAGCGGCCCGGGTTCAGGCCCACGGCCGCGATGATCAGCAAATGCACGCCGAACATCAGGATCAGCGCGCTGTACGATGCCATCACGAAACCGATCAGTTTGAGGATGTCCTGCACGCTGGAGCTGGCAAGTACCTGCGTGATGAGGGCGAACACGCCGAACGGCGTCAGGCGCAGCACGAGCGTCACCATGCGCATCACGATCACGTGGGCGACGTGGACGAACTCGCTGAATTTTTCGAACACGTCCGGCTTCTTCGCGGCGATCCCCGTGGCGGAGACGCCCAGGAAGATCGAGAACAGCACGACGGCGATCGTCGACGTCTTGCGCGCGCCCGTCATGTCGAGGAAGGGATTTTCCGGAATGAACGACAGGATCATGGTCGGCAGCGACACGTCCTGGGCCGTCGCCAGCTTGCCCTCCAAATAGTGACCGCGCGCGACTTCGGCCGCGCTCGACGTCAGGCCGACGGCGGACAGGCCGTACAGCTTCGCCATCAGGATGCCGATCGAGGCCGCGATGGCCGTCGTGACCATCAGCGTGCCGATCGTCAGCGCACTGATCTTGCCGAGCGACGAGGCGTCGCGCAGCTTCAGGATGGCCTGGATGATCGACACCATGATCAGCGGCATGATGATCATCTGCAGCAGTTTCACATAGCCCGTGCCGACGATGTCGAGGTAGGCATTCGTCTGCGCGATGACCGGCGAACCGTTGCCGTAGAACGCCTGGAACGCGGCGCCCAGGACGATGCCGAGGCCCAGACCGGTGAACACGCGTTTCGTGAAGGACAGGTGGCGTTGCTGCATCACATACAGCAGGCCGCAGGCGGCAAGGGCGATGGCCAGGTTCAGGATCAAGGGGAAGGTCATGGCGCTTATATGCGTACAGGAAATATAAGAACCGCATTCTATATCCAATGATGCAGGTTTGCATGACGGCCACAATGCGTTGCAAATTGTTAAACGTTGTTGACACTGCAAGCCGAGTTTGCAACACTCAGCCGTCGTCCGTCCGCCATCTCCCGGGAGAAACCATGGCCGTCCTGCGTCGCCTGCTGTGCTTCGTCTTGTTGTGCTGCTGGTCGGGCGCTTGGGCGCAGACCACCGTTTCCGGCTTTTCGCCCGAAGGGCAGGTGCGGAGAGTGCGCCAGGCCGTGGCGCGCTTTGCGCAGCCGATGGTGGCGTTCGGCGACTTGCGCGCCGAGACCCCGTTCGACGTGGCGTGTCCGGTGCCGGGCAGCGGCCGCTGGGTCGACGCGCAGACATGGAGCTACGACTTCGAACGCGACCTGCCCGGCGCCACGAGCTGCCGCTTCACCCTCAAGCCCGGCGCGCGCGACCTGGCCGGCCAGCCGCTGGCGGGACAGCAGGCATTCGATGTCGCCACGGGCGGCCCGGCCGTGCTGGAATCGCTGCCGCACGAAGGCGCGTCCGGCATCGACGAGAAACAGGCCTTCGTGCTCGCGCTGTCCGCGCCCGCGTCGAACGACAGCATCCTGAAACAGGCCTGGTGCCGCGCGGACGGCGCCAGCGACAAGATCGGCGTGACCCTGCTGGCGGGCGAGCAGCGCGAACAGGTGCTGGCTACCTTCCGCTGGTTCGTCCGGCAGGTCGTTGCGGAAGACAGCGGCAAGGAAGAAGCCGGACCGTACACGGACGCCCGGCTGCGCGCCGACGAGAAAGCGGGCCGCCTGAACCGCATCGTCGTGCTGCAATGCCGCCGCACCCTGCCGTCGAGCGCGGAGGTGGCCCTCGTGTGGGGCGCCGGGGTGGCCGCGCCGAATGGCATCGCGACCCTCGAGGACCAGACGCTGTCGTTCAAGACGCGCGCCGATTTCACGGCCCGCTTCAACTGCGAGAAAGTGAATGCCCGGTCCCAGTGCATCCCGTTCCAGCCGATGCGCTTGGACTTCAGCGCGCCCGTGCGCGCGGCCGATGCGGCGAAGATCTACCTGGAAGGGCCGGGCGGCAAGCGCTGGCCCGCGCGTGTCGACAAGGAAGGCGGGAAGGCGCCGGAGTTCGTGGGCCAGGCCAGCGTGCCGGGGCCGTTCCCGGAACAGGCAAAATTCACGTTGCACCTGCCGGCGGACCTGCGCGACGATGCGGGCCGGACCCTCGTCAACGCGGGCCGTTTCCCGCTCGCAGTGCGCACGGGCGAGCAGCCGCCGCTCGTGAAGTTCGCGGCGCCCTTCGGCATCATCGAGGCGAACGGCGACCGCCTGCTGCCCGTCACCGTGCGCAACGTCGAGGCGCAACTGGCGGGGCGCATGCACACGAACGGCGTCGCCATGCGCCTCGACGCCAGTCGCACGGCCGACGTGCTCACGTGGCTGCGCAAGGTCGCGGGTCCGCACGGCGGCCTGAATCCCGGCCAGCCGGAAGGCGACCAGCTGAAGGTATCGATCTTCAAAGGCGCGAAGACGGACGCCCTGCAGCGCTTCACGCTCCCGAAACCGCTCGGCCGGCGCGCGTTCGAAGTGATCGGCATCCCGCTGCGCCAGCCCGGGTTCTATGCGGTCGAACTGGAGAGTCCGCGCCTGGGCGCCGCGCTGAACCCGAAGGGACGCACGGCCTACGTGCGCAGCGCGGCCCTCGTCACGAACCTGGCCGCGCACTTCAAGCTCGGCGCGCAATCGTCGCTCGTGTGGGTGACGTCGCTCGACAAGGGCCAGCCCGTCGCGGGCGCGCGGGTGGAAGTGCGTGACTGCGGTGCGCGGCTGCTGTGGAGCGGCACGACGGATGCCGCCGGCATCGCGCGCATTCGCCAGGCATTGCCGCACGCCCGCTGCAAGGAAGGCGATATCTACGTCGTGACGGCCGCGCGCGGCGACGACTTCACGTTCACGCTGTCCGACTGGCAGCAGGGCATCGAGGCGTGGCGCTTCAACCTGCCGACGGGCAGCCGCGACGAGGACAGCCGCATCGTCGCCACCGTCTTCGACCGGACACTCTTGCGCGCCGGCGAGACGGTCCACATGAAGCACTACCTGCGCCGCCGCACGCAGCAGGGTTTTGCCTTCGTGCGCGCGAAGGATCCGGCGCCGAAAGAAGTGCGCGACTGGCGCGCGCAGGAACTGGGCACGGACAAGACGGCGCTGCCGGCGCGCGGCTTCCTCGTGCACCAGGGCAGCGGCGAGAAGGTCGAGTTTTCCCTGCGCTGGGATGCGAACGGCAGCGCCGAGGGCGAGTGGGCGATCCCGGCGGAGGCGAAGCTCGGCGTGTACGACGTGCTGATCGGCGGGCAGGTGGCGGGCGAGTTCCGTGTCGAGCAATTCCGCGTGCCGACGATGAAAGCGCAACTGGCGGGCTTGACGCAGTCCGCCGTGGCACCGCAGGCCGTCACGCTCGATGCGCAGGTGAGTTATCTGTCGGGTGGCCCGGCCGGCCTCGCGCCCGTGAAACTGCGCAGCGTCGTGCAGGACACCGGCGTGCAGTTCGCCGACTACGACGAATTTGCGCTGGGGGCGGGCGACGTGCGCGAGGGCGTCGTCGACCAGGGCGGCGAGGGCGACGAAGAGGCCGAATCCGAAGGCACGCCCGGCCAGGAAGTCGCGCGCACGCAGAGCCTGCAGCTCGACCGCGCGGGCGGCGCGCGCATCGTCGTCGACAGGCTGCCGGCGATCGAGCGGCCGAAAAGCCTGCTGGCCGAGTTGTCGTACCAGGATGCGAACGGCGAAACATTGACCGTGTCGACGCGCGTGCCGCTGTGGCCATCCGCCTACGTCGTCGGTATCAAGCCCGATGGCTGGCTGTTGCGCCGCGACGCGCTGAAGTTCCAGACCGTCGTGCTGGACGTCAGCGGCAAGCCCGTGGCGAACGTGCCGGTGACGGTGGACCTGCTCAAGCGCGCGACGTATTCGCACCGGCGCCGTCTCGTCGGCGGTTTCTATGCGTACGAGCATAGCGCGGAAATCAAAAGCATCGGCGAGGCGTGCAGCGGCACGACGGATGCGCGCGGCCTGCTCGTGTGCGATGTGAAGGCGCCCGTAGACGGGGACCTGATCCTGCGCGCCCGCGCGACGGATCCGCAGCAGCGCGTGGCGGCCACGCATCGCGAGGTCTACGTGGCGGGCGATGACGAACAGTGGTTCGCGAACGCGGACCACGACCGCATCGACCTGCTGCCCGCGCAGAAACGCTACGAGCCGGGCGAGCAGGCGCGCTTCCAGGTGCGCAGCCCGTTCCGCCGCGCGACCGTGCTCGTGACCGTCGAGCGCGAAGGCATCCTCGACACGTACGTGCGGCGCCTCTCCGGCCGTGACCAGACGATCTCGATCCCGGTGAAGGCGAGCTATGCGCCGAACGTGTTCGTCTCGGCCCTCGTCGTGCGCGGGCGCGTGGC
This sequence comes from uncultured Massilia sp., assembly GCA_946481275.1. The sequence continues at coordinate 13,382 of CAMLMV010000053.1, read as the reverse complement.
GGGCGTGCAGCCGACGGCGCTCGTCGACCTCGGCAAGCCGGCCTACAAACTCGGGATCGCGCCGATCCGCGTGGGCTGGCGCGGCCACGAACTGAAGGTCGACGTTGCTGCCGACAAGCCCGTGTACAAGGTGCGCGAGCACGCGCAGGTCAAGGTCCGCGTGCGCGATCCGGACGGCACGCGGCCCGCGGCCGGGACGGAAGTCGCCGTCGCCGCCGTCGACGCCGGCCTGCTGGAGCTGATGCCCAACACGAGCTGGAACCTGCTCGAGACGATGATGCGCGAGCGTAGCCTGCAGGTGGAGACGTCGACGGCGCAGATGCAGGTCGTCGGCAAGCGCCACTTCGGCCGCAAGGCGTTCCCGCACGGCGGCGGCGGCGGCCGGGGCGCCGGACGTGAACTGTTCGAGACGCTGCTGCTGTGGAAGGGCAAGGTGGTGCTGGATGCGAACGGCGAGGCGAGCGTCGACGTGCCGCTGAACGATTCGCTGACGTCGTTCCGCATCGTCGCCGTCGCGAGCAGCGGCGCGGGCCGGTTCGGCACGGGCGGCACGGACATCCGCACGTCGCAAGACCTGATGCTGGTCTCCGGCCTGCCGCCGCAGGTGCGCGAAGGCGACCGCCTGCGTGCCGGGTTCACGCTGCGCAATGCGTCCGACCGTCGGTTGGCCATCCGCCTGGACGCCGGCGTGACGGCCGATGGCGGCAAGGCGCAGGCGCTGCCGCGCCAGGACATCGTGCTGGCGCCGGGCGAATCGCGCGAAGCCGGCTGGGACTACGCGGTGCCCGCCGGCGCGACAAAACTGCAGTGGGATGTGGCAGCGGCGGGCGAAGGCGCGAGCGACCGCATGCGCGTCACGCAACAGGTCAACACCGCCGTGCCGGTGCGCACCCTGCAGGCGACGCTCGTGCAGATCGACGGGACGAAGACGCTGCCCGTCGAGCGTCCGGCGGACGCGCTGCCGGGCCGCGGCGGCATCCGCACGACCCTGCAGGCCCGCCTTGGCAGCGACCTGCCGGGCGTGCGCGACTACATGACGGCGTATCCGTACACGTGCTTCGAACAGCGCACGTCGCGCGCCGTGGCGCTGCAGGACAAGGCGATGTGGGAGAACGTCGTCGCGACGCTGCCGTCTCACCTGGACGGCGATGGCCTGGTGAAGTATTTCGCGCCGATGGACCAGGGCAGCGACGTGCTCACGGCCTACGTGCTGTCCGTGACGCACGAAGCGGGCTACCCCATCCCCGACGAGCTGCGCGGCCGCATGGAAGCGGGCCTCGCGGCGTTCGTGGAAGGGAAGATCGTGCGCGGCAGCGGCCGCGCGACGGGCGAACTGGCCGTGCGCAAGCTGGCGGCGCTGGAAGCGCTGTCGCGCGATACGGAAGTGCAGCCGGCGATGCTGGACTCGATCGACGTCCTGCCGAACCTGTGGCCCACCTCGGCCGTCATCGACTGGTACCTGATCCTGAAACGCACGCCGGGGCTGCCGCGGCGCGACCAGCGCCTGGCGCAGGCCGGCCAGATCCTGCGCGCGCGCCTGAACCTGCAAGGCACGACGATGGGCTTTTCGACGGAGCGCGCGGACGGCTGGTGGTGGCTCATGACGTCCGTCGACGTGAACGCCAACCGCCTGCTGCTGGCGACGCTGGACGATCCGGCGTGGAAGGTCGACGCGGGCCGCCTCGCGCGCGGCGCCCTCGGCCGCCAGCAGCACGGGCACTGGGACACGACGACGGCCAACGCCTGGGGCACCGTCGCGCTCAAGCGTTTCTCCGAGACCTACGAGCGCGAGCCGGTGACGGGCAATGCCAACATCGTGCTCACCGGCGGGGACTCCAGGCCCGTCAGCTGGACCGGAACCGTGCCGGCGACCGTGCCGCAGGCCTGGCCGCAGGGACGCGGGACGCTCACCCTGCGCCAGCTGGGCGGCGGCAAGCCGTGGGCGACGGTCCAGAGCCTGGCCGCCGTGCCGCTCTCGGCGCCGCTGTCGTCGGGCTACCGCATCGCGCGCACCGTCACGCCGGTGGAACAGAAGGTCAAGGGCACGTGGTCGCGCGGGGACGTCTACCGCGTCCACCTCGACATCGACGCGCAGTCGGACATGACGTGGGTCGTCGTCGACGACCCGATCCCGGCCGGCGCCAGCGTGCTCGGTTCCGGCCTCGGGCGCGATTCGCAGATCGCCACGGCCGGCGAGCGCCGCACGGGCTGGACGTGGCCGGCGTTCGAGGAGCGCCTGCACACCGGCTACCGCGCGTACTACGAATGGGTGCCGAAGGGCCGGTTCACCGTCGAATACACGGTGCGGCTGAACAACGAGGGCCGCTTCGCGCTGCCGTCCACGCGCGTGGAAGCCATGTACGCGCCGGAGATGTTCGGCGAGGTGCCGAATGCGGGCATGACGGTGCAGTGATGAAGTATCTGGTGTGGATCCTGTTGCTGTTGGCGTTGCCGGTGCATGCCGCCGTGCCGACGCCGCAGCAAGTGAAAGCGGCATGGCGCTCATCCGACGCGACGCTGCTCGACCGCCACGGCGAGACCCTCGCCACGGTGCGGGTGGATATGGCGGGCCGGCGGCTCGCCTGGGTGGCGCTGGACGACATCTCGCCCGCGCTCGGCCGCGCCGTGCTGCAGGCCGAGGACCAGCGGTTCATGGAGCACGGCGGCATCGACTTCCAGGCCATCGGCAAGGCCGCGTGGGACAACCTGTTCGGCCTGCAGCGCACGCGGGGCGCGTCGACGATCACGATGCAGCTCGCGGGCCTGCTCGATCCGAAGCTGGCCCCGCGGTCGACGGGCCGCACGTGGGCGCGCAAATGGGACCAGGCAGTCGCCGCGCGCGAACTGGAAGCGGGGTGGAGCAAGCGCCAGATCCTCGAAGCCTATCTGAACCTGGCCAGCTATCGGGGCGAACTGCAAGGCATCGGCGCCGCCGCGCGCGGCCTGTTCGGCAAGGCGCCGTCTGGCCTGGACGCGGGCGAGGCCGCGATCCTCGCGAGCCTGTTGCGCGCGCCGACGGCGCCGCCGCGGACGGTCGCGAAGCGCGCCTGCACGCTCGCGCGCGAACTCGACGCGCGCACGGATTGCGCCGTCATCGAATGGGAAGTCGACGCGGCATTCTCGCGTACCACGTCCGCACCGGCATCCGCGACGGCGGGTGTGACGCCGCAATTCGTGCGGCGCCTCGGCGGCTTGCCGGGGAGTGTGGTGCGCAGCACCCTCGATGCGGGCCTGCAGCGCTTTACCGTCGCCGCGCTGCGCCGCCACCTGGCCGAACTGGCCGAGCGCAACGTGGGCGACGGCGCCGTGATCGTCATCGACAATGCCAGCGGCGAGCTGTTGGCCTATGTCGCCAACGGCGGCACCAAGGAAGTGGATGGCGTGACGGCGCTGCGCCAGGCCGGGTCCACGCTGAAACCGTTTTTATACGAACTGGCGCTGGAACGGGGCCAGTTGACGGCGGCGTCGCTGCTGGACGATACCCCTGTCGACATTCCGACCGTCGGCGGCCTGTACGTGCCGCAGAACTACGATCACCAGTACCGCGATGCGGCGTCGGTGCGCACGAGTCTTGCCGGCTCGCTGAACGTGCCAGCGGTGCGTACGCTGATGCTGACCGGACTGGAACGCTTTCACGAGCGCCTGCGCGCGCTCGGTATCACGAGTCTCACGGAGGCGCCCGAATTCTACGGCTGGTCGCTGGCGCTGGGCTCGGGTGACGTCAGCCTGCTGGAACTCGCGCATGCCTATCGCACGCTGGCGAACGGCGGCCTGCAGGATGGCAAGCGGCGCGTGCTGGATGCGCGCGCCAGCTTCATCGTGGCCGACATCCTGTCCGACCGTGCGGCGCGCAGCACGACGTTCGGCCTCTCCAACGAACTCGCCACCGGGTTCTGGAGCGCCGTCAAGACGGGCACCAGCAAGGACATGCGCGACAACTGGTGCGTGGGCTTCTCGGACCGCTACACGGTCGGCGTGTGGGTCGGTAATTTCGACGGGCGCTCGATGTGGGACGTGTCCGGCGTCTCTGGCGCGGCGCCCGTCTGGCGCGACGTGATGGACTACCTGCACCGCGACCGGCCCGGCAAGCCGCCCGCCGCGCCGCCCGGCGTCGTGCGCCAGACGGTGCGCTTTGCGCCGGCCGTGGAGCCCGAACGCAGCGAATGGTTCATGCGCGGCACGGAAGTCGCGCTGGTCGAGATGCTGCCGCCGGCGAAGCGCGCGCCGCGCATCGTGTATCCGGCTGCGGACAGCGTCATCGCACTCGATCCGGACATCCCGGCACCGCTGCAGCGCGTGAGCCTGCGCGCCTACGGCGGCGCGGGCCTGCGCTGGGAACTCGATGGCGCGGATGCCGGCCCGGCCGACCGGGGCGCCGCGTGGACGCCGCAGCCGGGCGAGCACGAACTGAAACTGGTGGGAGAGGGTGGCCGGGCGGTCGCCGCCGCCCGGTTCGAAGTGCGGGGTCAGCTAGCCTCGACTTTTTCCACCAGCACCGGCGGATCGGCGGACAGGTCGAGCGGCAACGGCGTGAACAGCGGCGAGTCCGAGCGGTAGGGCACGCGTCCGGACGGGACGTGGCGCGCGGCCGGGTCCAGGTGCAGGTCCTGGTCGTCGAAGAACAGGTGCGCGCGGAACGCCTTGACCACCTTCGACTTCGGCACGCCGCCGAGGAAGAAGATCTCGTTCACGTACACGCCCCAGTGGCGCAGGGTATTGATGACCCGCATCTCGGCCGGCGCGCTGCGCGCCGTGACGATCGCGATGCGCACCGGCGATACGTCCGCGCCGAACGGCAACCGTTCCTGCAGGCGCGCAAGCCGGCGCAGCAGGATCGCGTACGGGCCGTCCTTCATCGGTTCGTTCTGCTTCTCGTTTTCGATCGTGTGGAAGCGGTCGAGGCCCTCGGTCTTGTAGACCAGTTCACTGGAATCGTCGAACAGCACGGCGTCGCCGTCGAATGCGATGCGCACCTGGTCTTCCGGCGGCGCCTCGGCCGTGTGCGGCGGCGGCTTCAGGACCGCGGCGGCGCAGGCCTGCGCATCGATCACGCGCTGGGCGTCTTCGACGTTCGTCGTCAGGAACAGGTCGACGGCGAAGGCGTCCAGGTAATCGACGACGGATTCGCCGCCGGTGAACGCATGGCGCGAGATCGGCAGGCCGCGCGACCGGATGTTGTTGAAGACGCGCACGCCGGTCTCCGGGCTGTTGCGCGACATGACGACGACTTCGACGAGTGGCTTCGTTTCGGACGGCGCATAGCGGTTCAGGCCGAGCAGGGCACGCACGAGCGCCATGCCGGTGCCGTCGCGCAGCGGCTCGTTCTCGCGCTCGAGCATGTAGGCGCGGTACTCCTCCAGCGCGCTTTGCGGATTCTTGACATACCTGGCTTTGTAGACGGCGTCGGCTTCCGCCAGGTCGAACAGGGCGGTGGCGGAGATGCCGACCACGAGGGTATCGGAAAGGTCGAGGGGCATGGTGATCGGATTCCTTGGTTGCGGAACGGGGCATTCCAAACGGAAATTATCGGGGGCAGGGTGGAAGGATACTTGAGTTCAATCGATCACCCGGCCTGAGCGAGCGCAAACCGCTCATGCATTGCGGGTAGCAGCATGGAGCGCATGACGTAACGAGACAGGTGACGACATGGCCGACCAGATGGTGTGCACCGAACCCCTCGCGCGCCTGCGCGAGATCCGTCGGCTCGTACACGAGAACAACCGCTCCTGCCTGCCGGACGAGCTCATCGTCTGCCAGATCTACATGGAATCGCGCTTCGATGCGTGTGCCCAGCCTGAGGGCAGCAGTGCGCGGGGACTGATGCAGCTGTTGAAGGTGGCCAACCGTGAATTGTTCCGGCTCGATAACCTGTGCAAGCCGCCGTCCCAGCGCTGTGCGGAGCCGGCTCTGTATGTCGAGGCAGATGCATTCCACGCGAGCCCCGCCTTCATCGACGAAGCGACCAATATCCGGATGGGGACGCGCTATCTGCAGGCGTTGATCGACCGGGCCAGGCGCGAAAAGCAGGCGGATCCGGTCGCCGAGGCGTACATGGATTATCGCGGGGTGCGGAACGGGATCTATTACCGCAAGATCCGCGCAGCGGCCGACAGGCTCGAACGCGATCCTGACGATATCGAGGCGCTGCGGGCGATGACCGCATGAGCGGAGTGCAAAACAAAAAAGGCGTCACGATCACTCGTAACGCCTTGCTTTGCTACTGCTGAATTCTGGTAGGCCGTGCTGGGCTCGAACCAGCGACCAACGGATTAAAAGTCCGCTGCTCTACCAACTGAGCTAACGACCCGAAAGAAGCAAGATTATAGGGGGTAACTGTGGTCGTGTCAAACGGCTTACTTCAGCGCCGCCAGGCGGTCCTTGGCCGCCTGCGCCGCGGCCGAGTCCGGGAACTTCGACACGAGCTGCTGCAGGGCCTTCTTGGCGTTCTTCTTGTCCTTCAGCTCCGTGTAGCTGGAGGCGATGTTGAGCATGGCGTCCGGGGCCTTGGCGCTCGTGCCGTAGTTGGCGACGACGCCTTCCTGGGCGGCGATCGCGTTCTTGTAGTCGCGCTGGGCGTAATAGGCGTTGCCGAGCCAGTACTGGGCATTGGCGGCGTAGGCCGAGTCGGGGAAGCGGCGTACGAAATCCTGCAGGGCGACGGCGGCGGCCTTGTAGTCGCCCGATTTGAACAGCTCCATCGCGCTGTCGTAGGTTTTCTTTTCGCTTGGCAGGACTTCGGCGGTCTGGCCGTCGATCGTTTCCTGGCGCGGTTCGAGTTTCTTGATGCGGGCGTCGAGGTCCGCGTACAGGTCTTTCTGGTTCTTCTGGGCGTTGGCGATCTCGTTGGCCAGGACTTCGACCTGGCCGCGCAGGCGCGAGATTTCCTGCATGGTCTGCTCGTGCTGGTTCACCAGGTCGAGACTGATCGACTTGTCGGCCTTCGTGTCGACGCGGGCGTTGATGTCGCGTGCCAGTGTATCGACCTTGGCGCGCAGATCGAGGATCGCCTTGCGGGCTTCGTCGTCGTCGAGCAGGCCGGCGTTTGCCTGCAGGGGCAGCCAGGCGGTCAGGGCGAGGGCGACGGCGGCGAGGCGGAACTGGGACGGTTTGATCATCATGACTTTTCTAGACCTATGAAAACTTGGGAATCCAAATGGAAACGGGGCGGGATGCAGTCTGCACCGCATCCCGCCCCGCTGTCAAATCTGCCGGGAGCGCCAGCTCTCAGGCAGGCACGACAGCGTCCCGATTATTGATAGACGATGTCGGCGCGGCGGTTTTCAGCCCAGGCAGCTTCGTCGTGGCCGGTGGCCTTCGGCTTTTCCTTGCCCAGCGAAACAGCTTCCATCTGGCTGTCCGACACGCCCAGGGCAGCCATCGACTTGCGCACGGCTTCGGCGCGCTTCTGGCCCAGGGCCAGGTTGTATTCGGTGCCGCCGCGCTCGTCGGTGTTGCCCTGGATCAGGACCTTGCGCTGCTTGTTCTTGGACAGGTAAGCCGAGTGGTTCTCGACGACCGGCTTGCCGTCGTCACGGACAACGTAGCTGTCGAAGTCGAAGTACACGCTGCGGTTCGCCAGAACGCCTTTCGGATCGTTCAGCGGATCGACCGACGGGGTTTCAACCGGACGGATTTCACGGTTGTCGACCGGCGGGGTCGGTGCCTGGGCGACCGGCTTTTCTTCGACTTTCGGGGCTTCCTGCAGCTTGGTCGACGAGCATGCCGACAGCAGGGCGGCGGCGGCCACGATGAACGCTACACTTTTTACATTACGCATGGTTTTTCTCCTGGTCAAAAAATTTTACTTCATAAACGGGCCCCAGCTGGGCTCCCGAATGTTTCCCGCTTGGGTGCTCAAGCGCTGCTTGACGCGTCCGTCGACCGACACAACGGCCAACGCGGTGCGCCCGCCACCCTTCGTCGCATACATGATGTATTTGCCGTTCGGCGAAAAACTCGGTTCGGTGGCCCCATCGGCCAAGCGTTGTTCCTGACCGGAAGCCAGGTCCATCGCATACAGGGAAAAACCCCCATCGCGTTGCGAAATCCACGCCAGCGTCTTGCCGTCCGGGGATACACGAGGGCTGATATTGTAGTTGCCGTTGAACGTGACGCGGGTTGCCTGCCCGCCGTTCACGCTCATCTTGTAGATTTGCGGGCCGCCGCTGCGGTCGCTGGTGAAGTAAATCGACTGGCCGTCGGCCGAGAATTGCGGTTCCGTGTCGATGCTGTTCGAGTTCGTCAGGCGGCGCACGCCGCTGCCGTCCGCGTTCACGATGTAAACCTGGTAGTTGTTCGTGTCCTTGGTCAGGCCGACCGCCAGCCGGGTGCCGTCGGGCGACCAGGACGGGGCCGAGTTGTTGCCCTTGAAGTTCGCGACCACCGTGCGCTGGCCCGTCACCAGGTTCTGCACATAGATCACGGGCTTGCGCAGTTCGAACGAGACGTACGCGACCTTCGTGCCGTCCGGCGCCCACGACGGCGAGATGATCGGCTCGCGGCCGTGCGCGGCGACTTGCTCGCCTTCGCCGTCCGCATCCGCCACGACGAGCTTGTAGTCGCGCGCGGCCGGATCCTGCTTCACGTACGTGATGCGGGTCGAGAAGATGCCGCGCACGCCGGTCAGTTTTTCGTAGACGTCGTCGGCGATGCGGTGGCCTTCCAGCCGCGTGTTGCGCGCGGTGACGGCGTCCGACAGTTGCGACAGCTGCGTCTGCTTGACGGTGTCGAGCAGCTTGTAGCGCACCTGGAAGCGGCCGTCCGCGAGACGCTGCACGGAACCCACGACGAGCGCGTCGGCACCGCTGGCCTTGAACGCGGCCAGGTCGATGTTCGCGGTGTCGGAAATGGTCTGGCGTGCGTCGATGACCTTGAACACGCCACTGCGCTCGAGGTCGGCACGGACGATGGCGGACACCTGTTCGGGCGCCACGGATTCGTCGGCAAATGCCGCGACCGCGACCGGGATCTGGTTGCTGCCCACGCCGGCGATTTCGACTTTCAGCTGGGCATGTGCAGCCACGCCCATCAGGAGGGTGGCCGAAAACAGCAGGGTATGTAGTTTCTTCATGTTTCTCTCAGCAATGGTTAAGGTCGGAACGCGATCACTGCAGATCCTTCATATGGAACTCGATCACGAGGGAACGCTCTACCGTACCATCTTTCTTCTTTGGCAGTGGGGACGATTTGGTAATGCCCTTTTCGACCGCGTCGTCGAATGACGGCACGCCGCTGCTCTTGATCTTCCTGACCGAAATGATCTCGCCGGTCGGCAGCTGCTCGACGCGGAAGGTCGCCGTCGGATTGCCCGGTTCGTCGAGGCTGCCCGCGTACGACGTATTGCCCTTCACCTTGGCGGTGATGGCCGCGGTATAGCCCTTGTCGATGCGCGGCGCCGTCGATTTCTCGGCCGAGCCGGTGCTGGTCGGATTGCCCGCCGCGCCCGTGATGCGGCGCATTTCCTCGGCGCGCGCGGCGTCCAGTTTCTTCTGTTCTTCGGCGGCCTTTTTCTTCTTGTCGGCTTCCTCTTTCTTTTTCTTTTCCGCTTCTTCTTTTTTCTTCTTCTCGGCTTCTTTCTTTTCAGCGTCGGCTTTCGCCTTCTTCTCTTCGAGTTCGCGTTCCTTCTTCTCGGCGAGCGCTTTCGCTTTCTTTTCTTCCGCGCGCTTCTCGGCGAGTTCACGTTCGCGCTCTTCCTCGAGCTGCTTGCGCTTCAATTCTTCCTTGCGTTTCTTCTCGCGCTCGAGGGCGATGTCCGGCGCCTTCGGCTGCGGTTTTTCGACGACCGGCGGCGGCTCCACGGCTTTCGGCGCGGGCTGCGGCGGCGGGGTCTCGGGTTCGGGTTCCGGTTCGGGCGCCGGGGCAGGGGCGGGCGGCGGGGCGGCGGTTTGCGTCGTCACGTCCCAGATCTCCGCTTCGACGGCGACGGGCGCATTGTTCTGCCAGCTCACGCCGATCCACAGGAACGCCAGCAACAGGGCGTGCACGCCCACCGCCAGGCCGATGGCCGGCCAGCGGTTCGGTTCAGGCGGCACGTGATAAGGCGCGCCGTTGCTGTTGCCGATGTTGGTCTGCTTCGTTGCTGACATCAGTTCGTCTTCACTTCGTGGCCAGGCCGACGCGGGTGATACCCATCTTCTTGGCTTCCGAAATCAGCTGGATGACGTCATCGTATTTGCTGTCGCGGTCGCCAGCTATCAAGACCGGATAATCCGGATGCTCGGCGTGGAGGTCGCGCAGGCGCGTGACGAGCGTCGAACGGCTCGATACGTCTTCCAGCGGCTGCGGATTCTTGCCCGTGATGCCGATCTGCAGCTGGGCGTTCTCCCTGATCGCGATCTGGATGTAGTCGTCCGGCGGCTGCGTCGAGCGCTCGGCGCTGGGCAGCTTGATCTCGCTGGGGTTCTGCGTCGGCGGCACCGCCATGAAGATGATGAGCAGCACCAGCATCACGTCGATGTACGGCACGACGTTGATCTCGGACTTGAGCTTGCGACGGCTGCCCCGCAGGCTGCTGTTGAAGGCCATGTCGGTTCCTCGGGCGGCGATCAGCGCGACTGGCGCTGCAGGATGTTCGAGAATTCCTCGACGAAGCTTTCGAAGCGGATCGCGAGGCGGTCGATGTCGTGGGTGAAGCGGTTGTACGCGACCACGGCCGGAATGGCGGCGAACAGGCCGATGGCGGTGGCGATCAGCGCTTCCGCGATGCCGGGCGCAACCGTGGCCAGGGTCGCCTGCTGCACGTTCGCCAGGCCGCGGAACGCGTTCATGATGCCCCACACGGTACCCAGCAGGCCGATGTACGGCGAAACGGAGCCGACGGACGCCAGGAAGTTCAGGTGCGTGTCCATCTGGTCCAGTTCGCGGTGGAAGGCGGCGCGCATCGCGCGGCGGGCGCCATCCAGCACGGCGCCCATGTCGAGCGCGTCGCGCGAGGCCTGCTTGCCCTTGATGAATTCGCCCATGCCCGCTTCGAAGATGCGGGCCAGCGGACCGCTCTGGTCGCGCTGGCTGCTGGCGCTCTGGTGCAAGGTGTGCAGGTTGCCGCCGGCCCAGAAGCTGCGCTCGAACTGTTCCGTCTGGCGGCGTGCCGCGCGGATCGCGAACAGTTTGCGGAAAATATAAGTCCAGCTCATGAGCGAAATCGCGAACAGCAGGGCCATCAGCAACTGCACCAGCACGTGGGCATGGCGGATCAGTTCAATGAATGAGAGGTCTTGGACTGCGTTCATTGGCTATATATTTGGTCAAATGGATGATCAGGCGGCACGCATTTTAGCAGCGGCAAGGTCGGGGAGGGAACGCGGGCGCATCGTGACGGCATCGATGCAGCCGACTTTCACGTCGGCGCTGGAGAGCAGCGTATCGCCGCGCCAGGCCTGCTGGGCGAACTCGACGGAGGCGCGGCCGAGCTTTTCCACGTTCAGGGTCAGTTTCACTTCATCGTCCAGGCGCGCGGACGCCACATAGTCGACGCTGGCATTGCGCACGACGAACAGCGCGCCGTCCTGGTCGCGCAGGGTTTGCTGATCGATGCCGAGCGAGCGCAGCCATTCGGTGCGCGCACGTTCGAAGAACTTCAGGTAATTGGCGTAGTACACGATGCCGCCGGCGTCCGTATCCTCGTAATAGACGCGAACTGTCCAGGTGAAAACTGAAGGCATTTCAGCTGCCATAAATGAAAATGGGAAACATTTTACGCCATTCCACCCGCCCTATGTGCGCCAGGGTACATATACACAGGTATGAGTGACAGGCGTGAGAATGTGAGAGGCTCATGCCAAGCCAGCAACTGTAGCACTTTTTCATTTTGGACGGCGCCGCTGTTACAAAGCGAAAACAATTCGTTCGCCGGCCGGCCGATTTTTGTGCTTGGCGCCTCAGCCCGGGTTGCGTTTGATGTTGAGCGGCCCGTAGCCCTGGCAGGTCGGCATCATCTCGATGTGGTTGATGTTGACGTGCGGCGGCAGGGATGCGATCCAGTAGGCGGTCTCGGCGATGTCTTCGGCCGTCAGCGGCTGCGTGCCTTCGTAGACTTTCGCCGCGGCCGCGTCGTCGCGCAGGCGCACGTTCGAGAATTCGGTGCCGCCGCACAGGCCCGGCGCGATGTTCGTCGCACGCACGCCGGTGCCCACGAGGTCGGCGCGCAGGTTCAGCGTGAACTGCTCGACGAACGCCTTGGTGGCGCCGTACACGTTCCCGCCCGGATACGGGGTGCGGCCGGCCACGGAGCCGATGTTGATGACGAGGCCGCTGCCGCGTTCGACCATCGCGGGCAGCAGGGCATGCGTCATCGTGACGAGGCCCTTGATGTTCGTGGCGATCATCGTTTCCCAGTCTTCCAGCGGCACTTCGTAGGCCGGCTTCGTGTTCAGGGCCAGGCCGGCATTGTTGACCAGGACGTCGATCTGGCGCCAGGACTGCGGCAGCATCGACAGCGCTTCCTCGATCGAATTCTTGTCGGTGACGTCCATCGCGATCGGCAGGGCCGACTCGCCCAGCTCCCTGGCCAGCGCGTCGAGGCGGTCCTTGCGGCGTGCCGCCAGCACCACCTGGTGGCCGTTCTTGACGAAAGTGCGCGCCATGGCGGCGCCGAATCCGGCCGATGCGCCGGTGATGAAAACGATCATTTTGGTTTTGCCTGGCAGGTTGTAACCGTGAGATTGTAGCTGAAATGACCACGCGGGGCAGCGTCGTAGGCCGGGTTGACAGGTCGGCATCGGTTTCCTTGCCTGGCGGCCGCACAATCCCGTACAATCCGAGGTTCCATTTACATCTCACGTGACTGGCGAAAACCGTGCGCTGCCGTCCGATCAGGAGCGATCGGCCTGCCGGCGCGTGGCGAAGGTGGGCACCCACCGGGGAACGTGAGATTTCAAACTTGCCGTTCGCCTGGGCAGCCACCGACTGGTACGCGTTGGTATCGCGGCTGCCCCGCATGTGTTTCGGCTCCCGCCTGTTCAGCGCTGACCGTTGCCTGGTTCTCTTATCGATTGGAGTTTTTTCATGTTTGCAAAAGATCACACGCTCGCCAAGGTTGACCCGGAACTGTTTGATGCCATCCAGAAGGAAAACAAGCGCCAGCAGGACCACATCGAGCTGATCGCATCCGAGAACTACACGTCGCCGGCCGTGATGCAGGCCCAGGGCTCGCAACTGACCAACAAGTACGCCGAAGGCTATCCGGGCAAGCGCTACTACGGCGGCTGCGAATACGTCGACGTCGCCGAGCAGCTGGCGATCGACCGCGTGAAGGAACTGTTCGGCGCCGAAGCCGCGAACGTCCAGCCGAACTCGGGTTCGCAGGCGAACCAGGGCGTGTTCTTCGCGATGCTGAAACCGGGCGACACCATCATGGGCATGTCGCTGGCCGAAGGCGGCCACCT
>CAMLMV010000052.1 GCA_946481275.1 uncultured Massilia sp. | reverse complement strand
TCTACGGGGTAACGAAAAAGGCCGTTATCCTGTCAACCTATCTTAGGACGTGACAGCTTATTTTATTTTTTTGGCCACGGGGTCAAAATCTCGAACCCGTTCCTGGTCACCGCGATCATGTGTTCCCACTGCGCGGACAACGAGCGGTCGCGCGTCACGACGGTCCAGCCGTCGTCCAGTTGTTCGACGTCGGCGTCGCCCAGGTTGATCATCGGTTCGACCGTGAAGGTCATGCCTTCCTTGATGAGCATGCCCGTGTTGGGGCGGCCGTAGTGCAGCACCTGCGGGTCTTCGTGGTAGACCTTGCCGATGCCGTGGCCGCAGTATTCGCGCACGACGGAGTAGCCCTGGGCTTCCGCCAGCTTCTGGATCGCATGGCCCACGTCGCCCAGGCGCGCGCCCGGGCGCACGGCGCGGATGCCGGCCATCATGGCGTCGAATGTCGTGTCGACGAGTTTCTTTGCCTCCGGGCTCGGCGTGCCGACGAAGTACATGCGGCTCGTGTCGCCATGCCAGCCGTCCTTGATCACGGTGACATCGATGTTGACGATGTCGCCGTCCTGCAGGATCTCGGCGGGGGAGGGGATGCCGTGGCAGACGACGCTGTTCACGGACGTGCACAGCGTCTTCGGGAAGCCGTGGTAGCCGACGTTGGCGGGCGTGGCCTTCTGCACCTTGCGGATGTATTCGTTGCAGCGGCGGTCGAGTTCTTCCGTGGAGACGCCGGGGACGACGTATTCCGCGATCATTTCCAGCACCTCGGCCGCCAGGCGGCCGGAGACGCGCATCTTGGCGATATCTTTATCGGTCTTGAGTTTGATAGGCATGGTTTATTACTTTTTCATGGACCGTTCATGATAGCCGCTCGGATGAAAAAATGCCCGCCAGGCGAACCTGGCGGGCATCGTTCAGGCGTTCAGACGAAGATTAGAACGACTGGTTGTAGCGCACGTAGATGAAGCGGTCGATCGGCAGGTTGGCGTCCACAGCCGACGAGGACGACGCGCCCAGCACGGTGGTACGCGGTTCCTTGTCGAAGATGTTGTTGGCGCCGACCATGATCTGGCCTTTCCACGAGGTCTTGTACGCGACGCTTACGTCGTTGTAGACCATCGCACCCTTCTTGTTGTAGCCGGTACCCCAGTTGGCGTGGCCTTGCGGGGTCGAGCATTCGACGGTGCTGCTGTAGCACTTGTCGCGCATCGCGCCGAAGTAGCGGGCCGTCCAGGTGGCGCTCCAGTTGCCCAGGCTCCAGTCCAGCGCGACGTTCGACTTGATGCGGTAGTAGGCGAAGCCGCCGCTGCCGTCGTATTCGCCCAGCGAGCTTTCCCAGTCGGCCGTGTTGTCGGCCTTGGTGCGGTACTTGGTCACGAAGGTCGAGTCCGAACGCAGGCCGAACGCGCCGTAGGCACCACGCTTGAAGCGGTAGGCCAGCGACAGGTCGTAGCCTTCGGTTTCCAGCGCGCCCAGGTTGGCGTTGCCGCGCGACAGGTTGACGATCTGGCCCGTGATCGGGTCACGCTTGATCGCGTTGCAGAACGACGCGACACCCTGCACGTAGCAGTATTCGGCGACCTGGGTGGCCGAGATGCCGGTGATCAGGTTGTCGACACGGATGTTGTACCAGTCCAGCGAGCCCGACAGACCCGGCAGCCAGGCCGGGCTGTAGACGAAGCCGAACGTCTTCGTCTTGGCGCGTTCCGGCTGCAGCGACGCGTTGCCGGCGCCCGACATGAACGGGTTGGCGCTCTGTGCGCCGCCCGAGTCGCTGACCGGGGTGTTGGTCTGGTCGGTCTGGCGGAAGCCCGGACGGGCACCGGCTGCCGTGCAGCGTGCATCCACGCCCGGCGTGCCGCGCTGGCCGTAGGCGCTGTCGCACGGGTCCATGTACGTGTCGTAGGTCTGCTGGCCGCCGCCGAACGTGTCGCCCACGGTCGGAGCGCGGAAGCCCTGTGCCCACGTGCCGCGGACCAGCACGTCCTTGATCGGCTTCCACATGAAGCTGGCTTTGCTGTTGTGGGTGTTGCCGAAGTTGCTGTAGTCCGAGTAGCGGGTTGCCAGGTCGACGCTCAGCAGTTCCGCGAAGCGCACACCCTTCAGGATCGGGATGTTCGTCTCGAGGTAGGCTTCACGCACCGAGTACTTGCCGATGGTCGAGTTGCCGGCCAGGTCGGTCGAGAAGCCCGATTGTTCGAACTGGCCCGGGATGTCGTAGCCGCGCACTTCGCGGTGTTCGACGCCGCCTGCCACGCCCAGCATGCCAGCCGGCAGCTGCAGCAGTTCGCCGCTGATGTTGGCGGTCGCGCTGTTGATGGTCGAGCCATAGGTGGCCTGGCCGGTCGACATGACGTAGTCCAGGGTTTCCTTGTTGGTTGCGCCCGGACCGGCGATGATGTTGAACGGCTTGCACTCGGCCAGCGGGATCGGGGCGGCAGCGGTGCCGCACTGGACGACGCCGTTGGCGTTCAGGAACGACGGACCCAGCGCCTTTTTCAGGTTCAGCAGGTTGACGTTGCCGGTGCCCATGGTCGTGCCGCGGACTGCGCTGTGGTTGTAGCCCACGTCCCAGTTCCAGGCCTTGCCCTTCCAGTCGAACGCGCCCGACAGGGTGGTGTCGACGTGGAACGTGTTGTTGGTGTTTTCCGTCACGCGCGGCACTTCGACGGTGCGGCGGATGAAGTACAGGTCTTCACCGAACGGGTTGTAGTAGTTGTCCTTGTCGATGTAGACCGGGAAGTTCGGCTGGGCATCGCTGCGCAGCGGGTAGCCGGCGACCTGCGCGGACGACGAACGCTGCGAGTACATCGCGGTCGTGCTCAGCTGCATGTTGTACGGCAGTTCCAGCGTGCCCTTGGTGAACAGCGTGTCCAGGCGGTTCGGCATCTGGAACATCATCTGCGAGGCGCTGTTGAACTTGTCCTCGACGATGCTGCTCTTCCAGTCGTGGTAGTTGGCCGGGTTGCGCGGATCCGAGCCCGTGCCGACGCCGTTGCCGCCGGCGCCGCCGGTGTGGTTCAGCACGTAGTCGAAGGCGTCGCCGTTGGCCGGCAGGACTTCAGCCCACGGGCCTGCGCCCAGGCCGGCGGTCGGGTGAGCCGGGCCCTTCGGGTATTTGGTGATGTCGCGGTCGCGGGCCCACACGGTGCCCTGTTCGGTGTGCGACAGGCCGACCATCAGCGACGCCTTGTCGCTGCTGGCGCCGTAGGTCAGCGAGAAGTCCTTGGCGCGGCCATCGGCCTTGTCGTTGGCGCCGGAGTAGAGGCTCAGCTGGCCGCCATCCATGCGCTTCTTGAGGATGATGTTGACGACGCCCGAGATCGCGTCCGAGCCGTAGATCGACGAGGCGCCGTCCTTCAGGACTTCGATGCGCTCGATCATGGCCGACGGGATGGTCGACATGTCGGTATAGCCGTCGACGGACTGGGTCCAGCGCTTGCCGTCCACCAGGACCAGCAGGCGGTTCGAGCCCAGGTTGCGCAGGCTGATGTACTGGCCGCCGTTTTCACGGTTCGACGTCAGCGAACCGCCGCGGTCGAAGTCCGGCGTACCGGCGGAAGACAGTTGGTTCAGGATGTCGCCGACGGTCACGAGACCCGTCTTTTGAATCTGTTCCTGGGTCATCACCTGGATCGGTTGTGCCGTTTCCAGGTCGACCTGGCGGATGCGCGAGCCCGTCACTTCGACGCGCTGCAGCGGCGCCGGCTGGGTCTCTTGCGCGTAAGCCGCGTGCATCCCGAACGCGACGCCGCTGACGCAGATCAGGCGGATCGAGCGGGACAAGACTTTTTCCATCATGGTTACAAAACTCCTAGGTTAGGGCACGGCGAACTGGGTAGCAGCAGCCGTGTGAGGCCGTCGCTGCGAAGCGACTGTTTTGAAAGCAATGTGGTTAACATTTTTTTTCAAGCTGGCAATGGAAGCATCCACCGTGGCAGCCTGTCAATGTTCAAGGATGCATATTTGTGGGTGTTGCGGGTTTGCGTAATTACAAGTAAATCACCGAGGTTGGGCGTGTTTGCGCCAACAAATATTGTGTACAGACATGAATCTGTGCCGAAAGCATCGGTTTCGGCGTAGAACCCCCTACAGATCGCTGGAATGGGCGCAACATTCTTTTACGGCAGGACTGCACCAGATTGGGGCGGCAGGATTTGCATGCGTTTTAGGCTGTTACATTTGTACAACAGGCAAAATTTGTTTAAAGGTCAGAACGACTGGTTGTAGCGCACGTAGAACAGGCGATCGATCGGCAGTTGCGGATCGACGGCCGACGATGCGGACGTGCCGTTCACGAAGGACGTGCTGGCGTCGTAGACGATGCGCGGCTTGCGGTCGAACACGTTGTTGGCGCCGGCCAGCAGCTTCGCTTTCCATGGCAGCGCATACCCGACCGACAGGTCGCTGTAGACCATCGCGCCGAACGTCGTATAGCCGGTGCCCCAGCTGGCAGGATCGTTCGGGTTGCTGCATTCCTCGTTGTTGGCCGCGCTCCAGCAGTGGACCTTCACGCCGCTGTAGTAGCGCGACGCCAGGGTGGCGCTCCAGTTGCCGACAGCCCAGTCCAGCGCCAGGTTCGACTTCACGCGGTTGTACGTGAACTCGCCGGCGTAGTTGTCCCAGTTCGACGCCGGCGTGCTCTTGATGCGGAAGGTGTCGACATAGGTCGATTCCGAACGCACGTTGAACTGGCCAAAGGCCGTGCGCGGGAAACGGTAAGCGAGGGCCAGGTCGAAGCCCTTCGTCTGCAGTTCGCCGAGGTTGGCGTTGCCGCGCGACAGGCTTGCGATCATGCCGGTGGCCGGGTCGCGCTTGATCCGGTCGCAGAACGCCTGCACGCCGCCGACGTAGCACTGGTTGATCTCGTAGGTCGCCGTCACGGCGGTGATGCGGTTCTCGACGTGGATGTCGAACCAGTCCAGCGCGATCGAGGCGCCGTTCATCCAGCCGGGGCTGTAGACGAGGCCGATCGTCTTCGTCGTTGCCGTCTCCGGCTGCAGCGCGTCGTTGCCGGCGCCCTGCTGGAACGGGAACGGCGTCTGCGCGCCGCCGGCCGGGACGGGCGTGCCGGCCTGGTTGAGCTGGCGGAACCCGGCCGGCACGCCGGCAGCCGCGCAGCGGGCCGCCACGGCGGAATTCTTCGCCGCTTCGCCGTACTTGCTGTCGCACGCGTCCAGGTAGGCGTCATAGGCCTGCGAACCGCCACCGAACGTGTCGTTCAGGGTCGGGGCGCGGAAGCCCTGGGCGTACGTGCCGCGCACGAGCAGGTCGCGCACCGGCTTCCACATCACGCTCGCTTTGCTGTTCGTGGTGTTGCCGAAGTTGCTGTAGTCGGAGTAGCGCGACGCGATGTCGACGCTCAGCAGTTGCGCGAACGGCTTGTTCTTCAGCAGCGGGACATTCAATTCCACATAGGCTTCGCGCACCGTGTACTTGCCGACGGTGCCATTGCCGGCCAGGTCGGTCGAGTACCCCGACTGCTCGAACTGGCCCGGGCGGTCGTAGCCGTCGACGGAACGGTGTTCGAGGCCGGCCGCGAGGCCGACGGCGCCGGCCGGCAGGTCGAACAGTTCGCCGGTGATGTCGGCGGTGGCGCTATCGACGGTCGAACCGTAGGTCGCCTGGCCGATGGACATCACGTAGTCCAGCGCGGCGGCGGTCGACGCGGACGGGCCGCCCAGGACGTTGAACGGCACGCACTCGGCCAGCGGAATCGGGCTGGCGGCCGTGCCGCACTGCACGGCGCCCGCCGCGTTCATGAACGACGGACCGAGTGCCTTCTTCAGGTTCAGCAGGTTCACGTTGCCCTTCGACAGGATCGAGCCCCTGATGGCGCTATGGTTGTAGCCGACGTTCCAGCTCCAGGCCTTGCCCGCCAGGTCGACGGTGCCCTCCAGGCTCGCATCGATGTGGAGCGTCCGGTTCTCGTTGTTCGACACGCGCGGCACTTCGGTCGTGCGGCGGTAGAAGAACAGGTCCTGGCCCGGGTACGGGTTGTAATAGCTGGCCTTGTCGATGTAGACGGGGTACTTGCTCTGCGCGAGCGAGTTCAGCGGAAAGCCGGCGTTCTCGCGCGATGCCGTCCGGTCCGCGAACATCGCCGTCGTGGTGAGGCGCATGTCGTGCGGCAGGGTGAGGGTGCCCCTGGCGAAGATGGACGTCAGCCGCGTCGGCGACAGGAACATCATCTGGTCCGTCGAGTTGAACGTGTCGGCATCCGCGCCGGTATAGTCGTGATAATTGTTCGGGTCGCGCGCGTCGGCGCCCGTGCCGTCGCCCAGGTACGAACCGGTGTGGTCCAGGATCCCGTTGAAACCGCTCGGGGCGCCGCTGGCGTTCACCTGGCGGATGCGGCCCCACGGGCTCGTGGCGAGGCCCGCGTTCAGGTGGTTCCGGCCGTAGAGGAAGGCGGTGACGTCGCGATCCTTCGCCCACACGACGCCGTCCTCGGTGTACGTCAGGCCGAACATCATGTTCGCCCTGTCGTCGCCGGCGCCATACGACAGCGCGTAATCCTTCCTGATGCCGTCGCCTTTCTCGTTCCGGCCCTCGTACACGCTGGCCAGGCCCCCCTGCATGCTCTTCTTGAGGATGACGTTGACGACGCCCGCGATCGCGTCCGACCCGTAGATCGACGAGGCGCCGTCCTTCAGGATGTCGATGCGCTCGATCAGTGCCGCCGGGATGGTCGACATGTCGGTGTAGCCGGCGACCGTCTGCGTCCAGCGCTTGCCGTTCACCAGCACCAGCAGCCGGTTCGCGCCCAGGTTGCGCATGTTGGCGTACTGGCCGCCCTGTTCGCGGTTCGATGTCAACGTCTGCCCTTTGGAAAAGGCCGGGGTGCCGGCGGCGGACAGGTTGTTGAGGACGTCGCCGACGGTGACGAGGCCCGTCTTCTGGATCTGTTCCTGGGTCAGCACCTGGACCGGTTGCGCCGTTTCCAGGTCGACCTGGCGGATGCGCGAGCCCGTCACGTCGACGCGCTGCAGCGGCTCCGCCGTCTGTGCCTGCGCAAGGGCTGTCATCGCGTACACGGCGAGGGCTACCGCGAGCGCGATTCTCGTTGGTTGTTGCATGAATTCTCCGATATTGGGCTTTGCCGCAGATCAATGTCTACGTTGGCAATACCGGAGCCGTCCGTATTGATGAAAATCAAACGGTAAATATGTTTCCGAAGAAACGTTGAGGAAAAACAACTTCCCGAGAGAAAAAATGCGCTTGGGATATTCTTTATAAATGGAAACACTCGTGCCACAGTCGCACGACGACGTCCGCATGCTTCGCGACGAGGCTGCGTTCCACCCGGGCATTTTCCTGGCCCTGAAGCCGGACCTGGTGCTGCAGCTTGCGCATGGCGCGGTACGCGCCGGCGGCGCCGTCGGCCAGGCCCATGTCGATGAGGCCCAGCGTGCCGCACAGTTTTAACAAGGCGATGTTGCCGACGTTCGCCGTCAGCTGCGGATACGCGGCCGCATGGCGCAGCACGAGGTATTGCACGATGAATTCGATGTCGATCATGCCGCCTTCGTCGTGCTTCAGGTCGAAACGCTCGTCGCGGGGCGGGTGCGCGTCGCGCATGCGCTGGCGCATCTTGACGACTTCCTCGCGCAGCTCGGCTTCGCGGCCCGAGCGGTCCTGGCGCAGCACCTGTTCGCGGATCGCCTCGAACCGTGCACCGATGCCGGCGTCGCCCGAACAGAAGCGCGCGCGCGTGAGGGCCTGGTGCTCCCACAGCCACGCGGACGATTGCTGGTAGCGCTCGAACGCGGCCACGGACGACACGAGCATGCCGGACGCGCCGTCCGGGCGCAGCGCCGTGTCGATGTCGAACAGGATGCCGGCCGGCGTATGGGTCGTCATCCACGTGATGAAGCGCTGGGCCAGCTTGGCGTAGTTCGAGGGTGCCATGTCGTCGTCGTCGTCGAACAGGAAGATGACGTCCAGGTCGGAGACATAGCCCAGTTCCTTGCCGCCCAGCTTGCCGTAGGCGATGACGGCGAAGCGCGGCACCTCCACGTGGCGGGACGCGATGGTCCGCCAGGCGCGGCGCACGACTTCGCACACGATCAGGTCGGCCAGCGCGGACAGGTGGTCGGCCAGCCGTTCGACGGACAATTCTCCCGCCAGGTCCAGCGCCAGCAGGCGGAACATCTGGGCGTGGTGCGCTTCGCGCAGGATGTCGAGCTGGCGCTCGGTGTCGCCGGCGGCCGCGTCGAGCTGGGCCGCAAGACTGCTGGCTAGCGAGGGCAAGTCTTCGGCGGCATTGCCGCGATCGTCCAGCAGCTCGTCCAGCAGGATCGGGTGCTGGGTGAGGAAGGTCGCCGCCCAGCCGGACGCGTTGATCATGCGCAGCACCCGCTCCAGCGTGTGTGGATATTCCGTCAGCAGCGACAAATACGCGGAGCGCCGTGCAATGGCTTCGAAGAAATCGAGCAGGCGGCCCAGGGTGGCCGCGTGGCTGCCGAGGCCGGCCTGCGCAACGATGTCCGGGATCTGCGTCAGCGCCGTGTTGACGAGGGCGACGAGGCGGTGGCGGCTCGCTTCCGGCAAGGTCTGCAGCTTGGGTGCCTGCCATGTGGCGACGAGGCGGTTCGCGCCCGCCTGCGGGTCGTCGAAGCCGAGGCTCGCGAGGCGGTCGGCGATGGCGTCGCGGTTGTCCGGATCGGTCAGCAGCGCGTCCGGGTCGACCGGTTCGGCGCCGGCCGCCTTGTCCGCGAAGATCGCGTCGAACTGGGCGGCAACGAAGGCACGCCAGGCGTCCAGCCGGGCCAGCAGTGCCGCTTCGTCGGCCATGCCCATCATGCGTGCGACGGTGTTGCGATCCTCCGGCGCGACGGGCATCGTGTGCGTCTGGGCATCTTCCAGGTATTGCAGGCGGTGCTCCAGGTTGCGCAGGAATGTATAAGCGTCGAGCAATTGCTCGACGGTGTCCGCGGCCAGCAGTTCGCGCTCGGCCAGCAGGTGCAAGGTCTTGCGCGTGGAGCGTTCGCGCAGCGCCGGGTCGCGGCCGCCGCGGATCAATTGAAACACTTGCGCGAGGAACTCGATTTCGCGGATGCCGCCGCGGCCCAGCTTGACGTTCTGGTTGCGCTCCGGATGCAGGCGCTCCTGGCGGTTGACCTCGGCGCGGATCTGGGCGTGCATGGTGCGGATCGCGTCGATCACGCCGAAGTCGAGATAGCGCCGGAACACGAACGGCCGCACGATGGCGTCGAGCGCCGCGATGTCGGCCGGATCGCCGGTGACCGCGCGCGCCTTGACCCAGGCATAACGTTCCCATTCGCGCCCCTGTACGATCAGGTAGTCCTCGACCATGTTCAGGCTCGCCACGAGCGGGCCCGACTTGCCGTTCGGACGCAGCGCCATATCCACGCGGAACGTAAAACCGTCTTCGGTGATTTCGGACAGCGCGGCGATCAGCTTGCGGCCGAGGCGCCCGAAGAATTCATGATTGGACAGCGATTTCTGGCCGGGGCCGGCTTTCGTGTCGCCGTCCTCGGGGTAGACGAAGATGAGGTCGATGTCCGACGAGACGTTCAGTTCGCCGCCGCCGTGCTTGCCCATCGCCAGCACCATCATCTGCTGGGGACGGCCGGAATCGGCGCCGACGGGCTCGCCGTGCAGGGCGGTCATCTCCGCCATCAGCTCGGTGAGATGCGTCTGGACGGCGAAATCGGCGAAGCGGCTCATGGCGGTCACGACTTCGTCCAGGTCGGCCTGGCCGTCGAGATCGCGCCGGATGATGGTGCAGATGAGCAGGTTGCGCAGCCGGCGCATGGCCCGGGTTGTCGGCAGGACCGTGCCATTGGGACCCGAGGCGGCCTCGGTCTTCAGCGCTGCGCCGAAATCGAGGGAGGCCAGCGATAATGCGGACAGGGTATCGACGCGCCCGGCACGGGCCGGATCGGCAGCGAGCCAGCGTTGGTAAAAGCGCGACATCTGCGCGTCCGACTGCGAAGTAGCTGGGAAAGGGAAAGCTGGGAGCATAAGGCGATTTCCAGACGAGTTGTGCGTTTCGGGACGCTTGCTATGGGGTAAAATTGCCCGCCATGCTGCCCTGGGTCAGCACGATGGTAAGGTAGACGCCGCGGATGTTGCAAGCGCTCTCTTTTATTTACAGATTAACAACAATGCACCTCGAAAACCGTCGTGAGCGGCGGCAGATTTGGCAGAGAAGCGCAGCTGTACGGATGTACAGCGAGCATCGCAGGCCGAATCTGCAACGCGCAACAGGTTTGCGAGGTCCAGACACTCGGCGAGTCTTTTGACGCTATTGATGCACAGCCCGGAACCGCAGGCGCAGCGCGAGCCCGACGCGCATGAGCAGGCGCACCCCCACGCACATGCGCATGAGCATGTGCCGCTGGTGGAGCGCTGGGCCCGCGCGCGTGCCTGCTACCGGTACGCGAACCTCGCGTCCCATCACGTGCTCGGCTTCACGATCAAGGCCGTCCTGCTCGTCTATTTCGCGTTCATGGTGCTGTTCCTGGTGCTGCGCTACGCGGTGCTGCCGAACATCGACTATTACAAGCCCGACATCGAAAAGGCCGCCAGCCGTGCGCTGGGCAACCAGGTGACCATCGCGCGCGTCTACGCATCGTGGCGCGGCCTGCGGCCGAACCTGTACCTGGGCGACCTGCGCCTGCA
This sequence comes from uncultured Massilia sp., assembly GCA_946481275.1. Next base: position 36,554 of record CAMLMV010000052.1, on the reverse strand, counting down.
CGACCGTGCCGGGCGCCAGCTGCTGGCATTGCCGTCCGTGTCGGCCACCGTGTCGTGGTGGTCGGTGATGGCGGCCGAACCGCGCTTCGAGGCGCTGGAAATCAACCGGCCGGAACTCGACGTGCGGCGCGGCGCGGACGGCGTCATCGCCGTCGCGGGCGTGCGCATCGATCCCAATAAAAAGGAAGAGGGCGGCGGCGCCGACTGGCTGCTGCGCCAGCACGAAGTCGTGATCCGCGAGGGCCGCCTGTCGTGGACGGACGAGCTGCGCGGTGCGCCCACGCTCGCGCTGTCGGACGTGACCCTCGTGCTGCAGAACCGCTGGACGACGCACCGCTTCGCCCTGAAGGCCGCGCCGCCGGCGGGCGCCGGCGACCCGCTCGACCTGCGCGCACGTTTTTCCCACCCGCCGTTCGGCGCCAAGCCGTCCGACGCCCGGCGCTGGAAGGGCCAGGTGTATGCCGACCTGCGCAACACCGACCTCGCCGCCTGGAAGCAGTACGTCGATTACCCGTTCACCCTGCAGGAAGGCCGCGGCTCCGTGCGCGCCTGGCTCGATTTCGACCACGCCCGCCTGGCCGGATTCACGGCCGACCTGGCGCTGGCCGGCGTCAGCGCGCGCCTCGGCGCGGACGCGCCGCCGCTGGCCCTGTCGCGCGTATCGGGCCGGCTGTCGGCCAGCGAGACCATCTCCCCGAACGTGGACGACGGCAAGCCGACCTTCGGCGCGCTGGGCCACACGATCGGCCTGGAGGATTTCTCGGTCGTCACGGAAGCCGGCGTGGTCCTGCCGCCGGCCACGCTGAACGAATCGTGGCGCCCCGCCACGCGCACCCAGCCGGAACGTTTCGAAGTGCGCGCCGAACAACTGGACGTGGGCGCGCTGGCCGCGCTCGCCGTGCAACTGCCCATCGCGCCGGCGCACCGCCAGCTTCTGACGGAACTGGCGCCGCGCGGCCGCATCAACGACGCCGACGTCGAGTGGCAGGGCAGGTTCCCGCACATCACGGGTTACCGCGTGCGGGGCGACGTCGAGAATCTCGGCATGAATCCGCTGGCCGCGCGCGCCGCGCTGGCCGCGACGGAGGGCCAGCCGGCCCAGGCCGCACGGCCGGCGCTGCCGGGTTTCAGGAACCTGTCGGGCCGCATCGATGCGAGCGACCATGGCGGCAGCGTCGACATTGATTCCGACAAGCTCGTGCTGGCGCTGCCGGCCTGGTTCGCCGATCCCGAAATGCCGTTCGACCAGTTCGCGCTGCACGCACGCTGGACGCACCTGGCGGGCGACCAGCTGGCCGTCGACGTCGACAGCCTGAACCTGTCCCAAGGCGCGCTCAAGGCGAGCCTGACGGGCCGCCACGTGCTGCCGTTGAAAGCCGGCCAGGGACCGGGCAATGCCGACTTCACGGGCACGGTCGACAATTTCGAGATCGCCAGCATCGGGCGCTGGCTGCCGCTCGCGACGCCGGAAGGCTTGCGCGAATGGCTGACGGGCGCGCTGCAGGGTGGCATGCTGCACGACGCGCGCCTGCGCCTGCGCGGCGACCTGGCCCAGTTCCCGTTCCGCGCCGAGAATGCCGTCCAGCGCGCCAAGGGCGAGTTCCGTGTCGGCGGCCGCATCGAGGACGGCAAGCTCGAGTATGCACCGGGCCACAAGGCGGCGGACGGCAAGGCGCCCCTGTGGCCGCTGCTGGAAAACATCAACGGGTCCATCGTGTTCGACCGCGCCCGCATGGACATCCACGCCGACACGGCGCGCACGCAGGGCATCGTGCTGTCGAACGTGAAGGCCGTGATCCCCGAGCTGGGCATCCACGAGATGATGCTCGACATCGACGGCGCGGCCGCCGGTCCGCTGCCCGAGTTCCTGCACTACGTCGCGGCCAGCCCCGTGCTCGAATGGATCGGCCATTTCACCGAAGACACCAAGGGGACGGGGCCGGCGAAACTGGGCCTGAAGCTGCACCTGCCGCTCGCGAACCTGCACGATGCGAAGGTGCAAGGCGCGTTGCAGCTGCAGAACAACGAGGTCGTGCTGTTCCCGGACCTGCCGCCCATCGAGGCCGCGCTGGGCCGCATCGAGTTCTCCGAACACGGCGTGAACCTGAACGGCGTGGGCGCCAGCTTCCTGGGCGGGCCGCTGCAATTGTCCGGTGGTACCCAGCGCGACGGCAGCATCCAGATCCGCATGGCCGGCAGCGCCACGGCCGACGGCATGCGCCAGACGCGTTCGCTGCCGGCGCTGCAGCGCCTGGGCAATAAACTGTCCGGCGGCGCGCGCTTCGGCGGCACTGTCACGGTGAAGGACCGCCAGACCCAGATCATCCTCGACACCAACCTGGCCGGCCTCGGCATCGAACTGCCGGCGCCGCTGAACAAGCCCGCCGCGGACGCGCTGCCGCTGCACTTCGTCCTCACGGGCCAGCCGACGGGAACGGACGGCGTCGGCCACGACGATATCCGCATCCAGCTGGGCAATATCGCCGCCGCGAAATACGTGCGCGAGCGCCAGCCGCACGGCCCGTGGATCGTCAAGCGGGGCGGCATTGGCGTCAACGTGCCGGCGCCCGAGCCCGACAGCGGCATGATGATCAACGTGAACATGAAGGCGCTGAACGTCGACCGCTGGCTCGCGGCGGCGGCCGACATCGCCGGGCCGGGCGAGGCCGTGCCTGTTCCGTCTGCCGAGAACGGCGGCGGCATGGCCCAGTACGTCGTGCCGGACATCGTCGCCGCGCGTGCGGGCGAACTGATCATCGGCGAGCGGGCGCTGCGCGACGTCGTCGTCGGCGCCACGCACCAGAACAATACGTGGCAGGCCAGCATCGATTCGCGCCAGGTCGTCGGCTACGTGACGTGGGCCGAATCGGGCCAGGGCCTGGGCAAGGTGACGGCGCGCCTGGCGTCGCTCGTGATCCCGGAATCGTCCGCGAACGAAGTCAAGGACCTGCTCGAATCGAACAAGGGCGCCAGCGCCAGCATCCCGGCCCTCGATATCGTGGCCGACCGCTTCGAGCTGTTCAACAAGCAGTTCGGCCGCCTTGAACTCGTCGCCAGCAATGCACAGGCGCTGGCCGGGCGCGAATGGCGCATCGAAAAGCTGGCGCTGACGAATCCGGACGGCCAGCTGAAGGCGAACGGCCGCTGGCTCACGCGCGACGGCAAGAGCAATACGGCACTCAATTTCACGCTCGACATCAGCGACGCCGGCCGCCTGCTGGACCGCCTCGGCTTCCCGGAGACGCTGCGCCACGGCAAGGGCTCGCTGTCCGGCGACATCTCGTGGGCCGGGCTGCCGTATTCGCTCGATATCCCGAGCCTGTCGGGCCAGATCCAGATGAATGTCGAGGATGGGCAGTTCCTCAAGCAGGACCCGGGCGCCGCGAAACTGCTGGGCGTGCTGAGCCTGCAGATGCTGCCGCGCATGCTGAAACTCGATTTCCACGACGTGTTCTCGGAAGGTCTCGCCTTCGACGGCATCACGGCGAACGCGATGATCACGCGCGGCGTCGTGCGCACCGACAATCTCAAGATGCACGGCGTCGCGGCGACGGTATTGATGGACGGCACGGCCGACATCGCGCACGAATCGACGAATTTGCATGTCGTCGTGATCCCGGAATTCAACCTCGGCACCAGCTCGCTCGTGTACGGCCTCGCGGTAAACCCCGTGATCGGTCTCGGCAGCTTCCTGGCCCAGCTGTTCCTGCGCGCGCCCGTGATGAAGGCGCTCACCTATCACATGCAGGTGACGGGACCGTGGAAGTCGCCGCACATCGTCAAGCTGGACAATTCGCCCGCCGTCACCGCCGCCGCTGCCAACGCGGCCGCGCAGGACCGCAACAAGGACAAGAAGGGAAGCAAATGAAGCCGATCGTCGCCGCTGTACAGATGGTATCGACTCCCGTCGTGGAAGAAAATATCGCCACCGCGCACCGCCTGATCGCCGACGCCGCCGCGCGCGGCGCGCAACTGGTCACGCTGCCGGAATACTGGCCCATCATGGGCATGACGGACACGGACAAGGTCGCTCATGCGGAACAGCCGGGCCACGGCCCCATCCAGGATTTCCTCTCCGCACAAGCGCGCGAGCACGGCATCTGGCTCATCGGCGGCACGTTGCCGCTCGTGTCCGGCATTGCTGCCCGTGTGCTGAACACGACGCTCGTCTACGATCCGCAAGGACAGCACGTGGGCCGCTACGACAAGATGCACTTGTTCGGATTTAATAAAGGCAGCGAATCGTACGACGAGGCCCGCACCATCGTCCCGGGCGAGACGGTCGGCGGCTTCGACGCGCCGTTCGGCAAGGTCGGGCTGGCGATCTGCTACGACCTGCGCTTCCCGGAACTGTTCCGGGCGATGGGCGATTGCGCGCTGATCATCGTGCCGGCCGCGTTCACGCACACGACGGGTCTCGCGCACTGGGAAGTGCTGCTGCGCGCCCGCGCCATCGAGAACCAGTGCTACGTGCTGGCCTCCGCGCAAGGCGGTACGCACGTGAACGGCCGCCGTACGTTCGGCCACAGCATGCTGATCGATCCGTGGGGCGAAGTGAAGGACGTGTTGCCGGAAGGCGAGGGCGTCGTCAGCGGCGAGATCGATCCTGAATACATCGCGAAGGTGCGCGAGAGTTTGCCGGCACTGAAACACCGCAAACTTTAAGGTATGGCACAATGCCCCATCCCTATCAGAAAGACCTGACGCAATGACTCCATTCGAACCGAATCTCTCCTCCCTCGCTGTCGCGCGCGACGTCCTGTTGACGCCATTCGGCCTCGACGAAGGCAAGCTGATCACGACGCTGGGGACCATGTTCACGCACAAGGTCGATTACGCCGACCTGTATTTCCAGTTCACCAAGAGCGAAGGCTGGAGCCTGGAAGAGGGCATCGTCAAGAGCGGCAGCTTTTCGATCGACCAGGGCGTCGGCGTGCGCGCCGTGTCGGGCGACAAGACCGCCTTTGCTTACTCCGATGAAATCTCGCAGGCCGCCCTGCTGGACGCCGCCGCGGCCACGCGCACGATCGCGCGCGCCGGCGCCGGCCGCGTGAAGGTTGCAGCGAATGTCCAGCCGTCCGGCGGCCGCTCGCTGTACCTGCCGCATGACCCGCTGGCCTCGCTCGACGCGACTGCGAAAGTCGCGCTGCTGGAGCGCGTCGAAAAGATCGCGCGCGCAAAAGATCCGCGCGTCGTGCAGGTGATGGCCGGCCTGGCCGGCGAGTACGACGTCGTGCTCGTCGTGCGCAGCGACGGCGTGCTGGCGGCCGACATCCGTCCGCTCGTGCGCGTGTCCGTCACCGTCATCGCCGAGCAGAACGGCCGGCGCGAGATGGGCTCGTCGGGCGGCGGCGGCCGCTACGACTATTCGTACTTCAGCGACGAACTGCTGGAAAAATACGCCAGCGAAGCCGTGCAGTCGGCCCTCGTGAACCTGGAAGCGCGTCCGGCCCCCGCCGGTCCGATGACCATCGTGCTCGGCCCGGGCTGGCCCGGCGTGCTGCTGCACGAAGCGGTCGGCCACGGCCTCGAAGGCGACTTCAACCGCAAGGGCTCGTCCGCGTATGCCGGCATGATCGGCCAGCGCGTGGCGGCCAAGGGCGTGACCGTTGTCGACGACGGCACCCTGCAGGACCGCCGCGGTTCGCTGAACATGGACGACGAGGGCAACCCGACCCAGTGCACGACCCTCATCGAAGACGGCATCCTGAAGGGCTATATCCAGGACACGATGAACGCGCGCCTGATGAAGATGCCGGTGACGGGCAATGCGCGCCGCGAATCGTTTGCCCACCTGCCGATGCCGCGCATGACGAACACGTACATGCTGGCCGGCGACAAGGATCCGGCCGAGATCCTGGCCTCGGTCAAGAACGGCCTGTATGCGGTGAATTTCGGCGGCGGCCAGGTCGACATCACGAACGGCAAGTTCGTGTTCTCGGCCAGCGAAGCCTACATGATCGAGGACGGTAAAGTGACGTACCCGGTGAAGGGCGCGACCCTGATCGGCAACGGTCCGGACACGATGAACCGCATCTCCATGATCGGCAACGACATGCGTCTTGACTCCGGCGTGGGCGTGTGCGGCAAGGAAGGCCAGAGCGTCCCGGTGGGCGTGGGCCAGCCGACGCTGCGCATCGACGGCGTGACCGTCGGCGGCACGGCATAAGACCGGCCGCACCGCGATGGCATCCGCCTTCGCCGCTGTCTCCACCACGACGCCCGCCTCGCGCGGGCGTTTGTTCTTCCGGGCTGCCTTGTTCACGTTTGCCGTGTCGATGCCGCTCTGGAGTGCCGCGGCCGACGAACATACGAATGTCGCCACCCGCTTCGGCCCCGTCGAAACGCAGCCCGGCGCCGACCGTTCCGACATCCGCTTCCGCGGCGCGTCGCTGGGGCAGGTCGACGGCAACGCCAGCCTCGTCAAGCTGACCGTGCAGGACGATGCCGATTACGTGCTCGTCGATGCGGCGTTGCCCGATCCGCAGTGCCGCCACCGCTTTACCCTGCTGCAGATCGGGCCGGGCGATGAGGCGACGATGTCGCAACCGTTCGGCGATTGCCTGACCGGCTTCGGCGCGCGCCGCGCCGGCGACAAACTGGTCGTCCAGCTGGCCTCGGCGAGTACGGGACAGGTGCACGAGTTCGTGTGGATGCAGGACCGCGTGAAGGAACTCACCAACGTGCTCACCCGTTGCGAAGCGGCCCAGCTGACGGCGGCATCGCGCTGGTTGCCGGTGGCGACCGGGCAGGCCGGCCGTGTCGTCACCGGCACCGGCCGCGCGTGGTTCCATACAGCGCCGCTGGACGAGTGCAGGCTCCCGCAGCTGTTCATCGTTCCCGGCGACGTGCTGACCGTCGTCCACACGTACGGCGATTACGCGGACGTCGCGTACCGCAATCCGCGCACGGGCCGCGAAGCCAGCGGCTGGATCAGGCTCGAGCGACTCGCGCCGATGCGGACGCCATCGGAGCCGGCGTTGTGACACACTGGTTCCAACCGATCCATCATCGCAAGGAGCCCGACATGGCCAACGATCAAGCACAGTCCCCGCAGACCAACGCACCGCAGCCGGACGCGGCGGCGCCCACACCGCCGCCGAGCCCACAGGACGCGCAGCAACCCACCGACTTCGACGGCCTCGAGGGCAAGAAGCCGGAAGAGCTGACGCCGGAAGAGCTCCGGCTGATGGCCGACACGATGCCCGGCGAAGGACCCGGTGACTGATCAGAAGGAATAGCGCGCCCCCAGCGTGAAGAAGCGTCCGCGCGCCCCCTCGTAATCGAGCGGGTTGTAGGCCTGCGCGCCATAGGTCAGCGGGTCGAGCGGCGCGATCTTGTCGAACAGGTTCTGCACCGAGCCGAACACTTCCCAGCGCTGCTGCGGCTTCCAGCGGATCACCAGGTCGACCGTCGTGAACGACGCCAGTTCGCAGCCGTTCGGGGCGTCGGCGCCGTTAGCGAACGTCACGGCGCAACCGCTCGGGTCGCCCCGGAAGAAGCGGTTTTCCAGCACGCCGCGGTAGTTCACGTTGGCCGACACGCGCAGGTTGTTGCGGTCCCAGCCGAAGCGCATGTTGACACGGTCGGCCGGCGTGCCCGTGCAGTTCGTCACGTCGCAGTTGCCGTGCGTGCCCGCGAATTCGCGCGACGTGCCGTCCTGTTCGGTGCGCAGCCATTCGAAGATGTGTGTGTACTTCACGTCGAACGTGGCATTGCCCCAGGTGTCCGGCAGGCGGTGGTTGTAGCGCGCGTCCACGTCGAGGCCGCGCACCTTGCTCTGGGCGGAGTTGACGTAGCGGGTCAGCACGGCCGTGATCTGGCCCGGGTCGCCCGGGATGCCGCTCACGCTGCCGGGGTCGCGCGCCACGTGGCCCGCGGCGATGGCGGCGTCCACCTGTTCCTGGTTGATCTCGTTCTTGCGCTTGATCTTCCAGTAGTCCACGGAGATGCTCGTGCGCGGCAACGGGTCCCAGATGATGCCCAGCGTGTAGCTGCGCGACCGTTCCGGCGACAGGTTCGGGTTCGGCGACGTGACCAGCGCCACCGACGCCGGGTTGCAGGCGCTCGTCACGCCCAGCGCGCAGCGCACGGGGTCGGCCGCGGTGGAGAAGGCGGCCAGGCCCCCGACGCCGTTCTCGGCCGGACTCGGCGCGCGAAAGCCCCGCGCAAACGTACCGCGCAGCGCGAATTCCCGCACCGGTGTCCACTTCAGGCCGAACTTCGGCGTATACGAACTGCCGACGTCGGTGAAGTGGTCGTAGCGCAGTGCGGCCGACGCTTCCACGTTGAACGGCAGCGGCGCGAGGCCTTCGCCGTACAGCGCGAACACGTTGCGGGCGCCGGAATACGCGGAATAGCCCAGGCCGATGACATTGCCCCGCTCGGTGCCCGTGGTGGGCCGCAGTTCGGTCATCTCGTGACGGAACTCGGTGCCCAGCGCCAGTCCCAGGTTGCCGGCCAGGTAGGGGATGCCGCCGAACTCGCGCGTGGCCTTGAAGTCGACCTGGGCGACCTTGGTGTTGGCCGCGTTGCCGATGGTCGGCGACAGGGCGGCATACAGCGCCGGCGAATTGAGCCCCCTGTTCTCGGCAAGGCGCCAGAAGGTGCCCGGCGGCAGCGCGGCATAGGCCGGACTGTGCAGCGTCGCCGCCGTCACGTTGGCGACGGACGGATCGAGCAGGGCGAAGGCGACGTCGCGCTGCAGGAAGCCGTTCTGCGTGTTGTTGACGTGGTTGTGCGAGAACAGCAGGCCCGAGTCCCAGTCCCAGCCATAGTTCGTGCCCTTGGCGCCGCCCAGCCAGCGCAGGAAGTTCGAGTCGATGTTCGAGACGCGCGGGCCGACGTCGGCCGCCAGGTAGCGCACGCGCGCGGCCGTGCCGAAATACGGGTTGTCCGGATGCGTGGCGCCGAGCTGGACGACGGCGTTGTTGACGGGCCCGCCCGGGAAGCCGACGGACGCGCTGACGGAAGAGGGCGTCGTCGATGAATCCGTCTGGCTCGTGTACCAGTTGAATTCGCTGTACAGCTGGGTCGACGGGTTCAGCTGCAGTGTGCCGCGCAGGAAGAAACTCAGGTTTTCCTGCTTCGGCTCGATCTGGTTGTACATCAGCGAGGCGTCGATCAGGCAGCCGCCGCCGGGATCGCCCTGCGGGTGGCTGGTGAAGTTGGAGCAGGCCGCGCCGGGAAACGTGCGGGTGAAGCCGGGGCCGGCCAGGTTGCCGCGGTTGTAGTAATTGGTCGGGTCGGCCGGATTGCGCACGTTGCCGTTGATGGCGTTGCCGGCCGTGCCGGTGCCGGGCAGGATGGCGCCGGTACCGCCGAGCGCCTGGTCGGCCGAATAGCCCCACCGGCGCAGGTCGTTGCGGCCGATCCACTCGCGGTCCGCGCGGTCGCGGTACCAGATCTCGTCGAACTTCTTGTACTCGATGCTGAACAGGACGTTGTAGCGGTCGGCGTCGAGGCTGCCGACGCCCTTGGTGAAGGCGACGTTCATGCGCTTGCCGTCCCAGTCGTCGCTGGCGCCGCGCTGGAAGCGCACCGTGTTGCCCTGGAAGTCGCGGCGCAGGATGATGTTGACGACGCCGGCGATGGCGTCCGAACCATAGATGGCGGAGGCGCCGTCCTTGAGGATCTCGACCCGCTCGACGGCATCCGTCGGGATCACGTTCATGTCCGTGAACTGCTTCTGGCCGTCGTCGGCGAGGCCGTACGGGGCCATGCGGCGGCCGTTCATCAGCACGAGCGTGGACGCCGCGCCCAGGCCGCGCAGCGAGATGCCCGAGGCGCCGGCGGCGAAACCGTTGCCGAAGGTGGTGGGCACGGACCCCTGGTTGTCGACGGCCAGCGTCTGCAGCAGCTCGGCCACGGTGGCCTTGCCGGACCGCTCGATGTCGGCGCGGTTGACGGTGATGACGGAGGACGCCGTTTCGGCCTCCGAGCGGCGGATGTTCGAGCCGGTGATCTCGACGCGCGGGACCGGCTTGGGCGCCACTTCCTGGGCCAGGGCAGGCAGTGCCAGGATCGTGAAGCCGATGGCGCCCCCGCCCGCGAACAGGCGTCGGATCGTCCGGGATATCGGGGTTTCAGTCATGTCCAGACTCCAATACGATGAGGGATGGTCGACCCGGTGTGCATCAATCCGGGGCTCGTTGCGACTTTTGCATCCTGCATAAAGGGGCAACTGACATCTCTCAAGCGTGTCCGGCACAGCGGAAAAGATGTCGGCTTGATGCAACCGATCGCCTGTATAGGCAACCGTAACCGACAGATCACAGGCCAAATAAAGTCTTGCCAACGTCGCTGCAATGTTGTTATAGTCAATCGACCAATTCGGAATCTCTCCATGCGCCACGCCGTCTTCTTTACCTTTTATTTTTGGTTTAGCCATTCCAGCCCAACGGCGGTGGAGTAGCGGCAGGTTCACGCAGCAACAGAACAGAGTCCGACACAAGAATCCAAAAGACCGCCGAGCTGGCGGTCTTTTTTTTTACGCCCCAGAATTTAACCAGATCAAGAACGGAGAACCGCAATGCCTCGCACCGACGACTTACGCATCCGCGAAATGAAGGAACTGACGCCGCCCTCGCACCTGATCCGCGAATTCCCGGTGACCCCGGAAGCGGAACAGGTCGCGTCGCAGGCGCGCGTGGCGCTGCATCGCATCCTGCACGGCCAGGACGACCGCCTGATGGTCGTGATCGGCCCGTGCTCGATCCACGATCCGAACGCCGCGATGGAATACGCCCGCCGCCTCGTCGAGCAGCGCCACCGCTTTGCCGGCGAGCTGGAGGTGATCATGCGCGTGTACTTCGAGAAGCCGCGCACGACGGTCGGCTGGAAGGGCATGATCAACGACCCGTACATGGACAACAGCTTCCGCATCAACGACGGCCTGCGCATGGCGCGCGAACTGCTGCGCGACATCAATGAACTGGGCCTGCCGGCCGGCACCGAGTTCCTGGACGTGATCAGCCCGCAGTACATCGCCGACCTGATCAGCTGGGGCGCGATCGGCGCCCGCACGACCGAGTCGCAGGTGCACCGCGAGCTGGCGTCCGGCCTGTCGTGCCCGGTCGGCTTCAAGAACGGCACCGACGGCAACATCAAGATCGCGGCCGATGCGATCAAGGCCGCGTCGCAGCCGCACCACTTCCTGTCCGTGACGAAGGGTGGCCACTCGGCGATCGTGTCGACCGCGGGCAACGAGGACTGCCACATCATCCTGCGCGGCGGCAAGGCGCCGAATTACGACGCCGCCAGCGTCGAGGACGCCTGCAAGCAGCTCGCCGCCAACGGCCTCGCGAGCCGCCTGATGATCGACGCGTCGCACGCCAACAGCAGCAAGAATCCGCAGAACCAGGTGCCCGTGTGCGCGGACATCGGCAGCCAGATCGCGGCGGGCGATACGCGCATCGTTGGCGTGATGGTCGAGTCGCACCTCGTCGGCGGCCGCCAGGACCTCGTGCCGGGCAAGGAACTGACGTACGGCCAGTCCGTCACCGACGGCTGCATCGACTGGGAGACGAGCATCGCCGTGCTGGAAAACCTCGCCGCCAGCGTGCGCGCACGCCGGTTGCGCGACGACGCGTGACATAGTTCTTGCCAACGGGCAGCAGCCGCTCCAGAATCGGTATGGTCATGTACATACTTGAAGGAGCGGCATGGCTTCCAACGAAGGTGAAATCGCCGCCTGGGAACGCGCGGCGCAGGCGGCGCTGAAGGGGGCGAATCCGCGCCTGGCGGCGCAGCTGTGGCAGCGCATCCTGGAACAGGTGCCGACGCACGGTCCGGCGCTGCTCGGCATGGCGCAACTGCATTACCGGTCCGGCGCGCTGCCGGAGGCGCGCGCGCTGCTCGAACGCCTCGTCGCGGCCGACGGGCGCGACAAGCAGCAGTGGATCAACCTCGCCGTCGTCTGCATGGGCCAGCGCGACGAGGCGCGCGAGGAAGAGGCGATCCGGCGCGCGCTCGTGCTGGAGCCGACCGACCTCGTCGCGCTGATCCTGCGCGCGGGACTCCTGACGCGCCAGGGCAAGCGCCATGCGGCCGCGCGTGCACACGGGGCCGTCGCCGCGGTGGCGCCGCCGCTGCAGCAATTGCCGCCCGAGCTGCGCCCGGCCGTGCAGGAGGCGCTGGCGTACCGCGAGCAGTACGACACCGATTTCGGCCGCTTCCTCGACGGCCACATGGCCCCGCTGCTGCGCGACCTGCAAGGCGAGCGCGTGCAGCGTTTCACGGAATCGCTCGACATCATGCTGGGCCGCAAGCGCCGCTACGAGCCGCAGCCCGCGCTGTTCCACTTCCAGGGCCTGGCGCCCATCACCTTCTTCGACCGCGCGGACTTTCCGTGGCTCGACGCCTTCGAGCGCGAAACGGACGCGATCCGCGCGGAGTTCCTTGCGGCGCAGGCCGGTGATGAAGGTTTCACGCCCTACATGCAGTACGGCGAAGACCAGCCGCTGCGCCAGTGGGCCGAGCTGAACAACTCGCTGCGCTGGAGCGCCTTTCACCTCGTCGAAGCGGGCAAGGTCAACGAGGCCAACGCATTGCGCTGCCCGCGCACGATGGCCTTGCTGGCGGGCGCGCCGCAGCCCGACCAGCCGGGCCGCACGCCCGTCGCGATGTTTTCCGTGCTCAAGCCGAAGACGCGCATCCCGCCGCACTGCGGCGTCAGCAACGTCCGCCTCGTGACGCACGTGCCGCTCGTCGTGCCGCCGGGCTGCGGTTTCCGCGTCGGCAACGACGTCCGCGCATGGGAAGAAGGGAAGGCGTGGGTGTTCGACGACACCATCGAACACGAGGCGTGGAACGACAGCGATCTGCCGCGTGCGATCCTGATGTTCGACATCTGGCATCCGCACCTGACGGGGCCGGAACGCGCGCTCGTTTCCGCCATGAGCGCCGGCATGAACGCGTTTTCCGAGGACGAAGGCAGCTTCGGCCTCTGATCCAAATGAAAACCGCCGCCGGCTTCACGGCCGGCGGCGGTTTTTTTACGGCTCCGGATCAGGCGATCAGAAGCGGTAGGTCACGTTGGCGTAGATGAAACGGCCATACGAATCGTACACCTGCGGGAACGTGTTGCCGTTGCCGTAGGTACCCGTCACCGAGCTCGACGATGCAACCGGCGGATCCTTGTCCAGCAGGTTGTTGATGCCGAAGCTCAGGGCCAGATGGCGGCCGAAGCGGTACATGCCGTTCAGGTCGAAGTAGCTGCGCGAAGCCAGGTAGGCGTCGCGCTGGGTGTCCAGCTCGCCGGCCAGCTGCGGGTTCGAATCGAGCATGTCGTTCTTGACGCGGTCCATGTAGCGCCAGGTGAGCGACAGGTCGAAGTTGTACGGGCTCGACCACGTCGTGCGCAGCTTGTGGCGCCATTTCGGCATGGCCGGGGCGGATACGCCGCAGGTCGGGCCATACAGTCCGGCGCAGTCGTAGCTGCCCGTGCCCGGCAGGTTCTCCACCGTGTAGCTGTGCAGGTAAGTGCCGTTCAGCGTGAAGTCCAGGTTGCCGTAGCTCTGCGGCAGGCGGGCGCGGTAGTTGGCGCCGATGTCCAGGCCCGAGGTGCCCTGCGAACCGATGTTCGTCGTGCCGGCCTCGACGTAACCGCCCGGCGTCAGCCACAGGGAACCCAGCGAGTCGCGGTGGATCATGTTGCAGTACAGCGGGTTACCCGTGGTCAGGCACTGGGTGAACACACTCTGCGCGTTGACGGCCTGGATGGCATCCTTGATCTTCAGCTTGAACGCGTCCAGCGTGATGGTCAGGTTCTTGATCGGGTCGATCACGATGCCCACGGTGTACGTGTTGGCGGTTTCCGGCTTGACGTTCGGGTTGCCGCCGGTACGGCCGTTGTACTGGTTGGTGGAATTTTCCGTCAGCTTGCCGTACAGCGAGGCCGGCACGCCCGTGTTGGCACACTGGGCCTGCGTGGCTTTCGGGTTCTCGCCCTCGCACGGGTCGTCGTTCGGACCGGCCAGCACGACGGCTTGCGGCGTGTACAGTTCATAGATGTTCGGTGCACGGACGGCGCGCTGGGCCGAACCACGGATGCGCACCTCGTTGATCGGCTGCCAGTTAAGGCCCAGGCCGAACGTATTGGTCTTCGCGTCCGTGCTGTAGTTCGAACGGCGATACTTCGCCTCCAGGTCCATGTGCTTCGCGAAAGGCTTGTTGTCCAGCAGCGGCAGCCTGATTTCGCCGTAAGCCTCCTTCACGTTGTACGAACCCGCGACGGCCGGGGAGGCGCCGCCGGCGCCGGACAGGTCGCCGGTCTGGTTTTCGTAGTCGGGCTGGAACGACAGTTTCTCGACGCGCTGTTCGTAGCCGAACGACACGCCGGCGCCGCTGTCCGCGGTCGGCAGTTTCAGGCCGAAGCGGGTCAGGTCGGAGCCGATGTTCAGGCCGAACACGGATTGCTGCGTGAAGCCGCCGTTCGAGCCGGTGGCGTTCAGGTAGTCGAGGGCGGCCTGGGTGATGCCGCCCTGCTTGTACAGGTTGTACGGCACGCAGGCGGTGTCGGAACCATTGACGACGGAACGGCACACGGCCTTGCCCGTGGTCGGATCCGCGACGACGTCCAGCGCGTTGGCGATCAGGCGGTTGGAGAAATAGCCGGTCGAACGGTCGCTGTGGTTGACGCGCGCGAATTGGCCGAACACGTCGTAGGACCATTCGCCGATCATGCCCTTCACACCCAGCACTTCGCGGAACGACGAGTCGGTGATGTTGTTGGAGCGCGGGCCGCCTTCGGTATTGCGCTTGCCGACGGAAACGGTGGCGGTGTCGCCCGGCTTGTTCAGACCGAGCGCCGTGCGCCATGCCGAATTCAGCAGCGGGTTCTCGTAGGCAATCGTCGCCTGCTGGCCGTAGAAGATGCCGCCCGGCGCGATCTGCGCGTCGGTCGTGTAGTTGTGGAAGTTGAATTCGCTGTACAGGCGCGCGTTCTCGTTGATGTCGTAGTGCAGCGTCGAGTTGACGCTGTACTCGTCCGACGGACGCTGGAAGAAGTTCAGGGGACCGAAGTTGTAGGCATCGGTGGCCGACACGTACTTGCGCGGATTGCCGTTCGCATCCGGGGTGTACGCGCCGACGCGGGCGATCGACGTGCCGGAACCCGAGCAGGCGAAGCCCGGATCGGACGCGCCCAGCGAGCAGGCCGAATAGTCGCGCTGCGATTGCAGCAGGGCGTCGGCGTGACGGTGAGACAGGAAGAATGTCGCGTTACCCTTGTTGTCGGCGAAGTTGGAGCCGGCCAGCAGGCTGAAGTCGTACTTCTTGGCGTCGAACGCGTGGTTGCCCGGCAGCGGGAAACCCTTCTGGTTCACGACCCCCTGGATCTCGTCATTGTGCTGCTGATGGTTGGCGCCGGAGATGTTGGCCTGCAGCTCCACGCCTTCGTAGTTGTCCTTCAGGATGAAGTTGACGACGCCCGACACGGCGCCCGAGCCATACGTGGCGGCGGCGCCGCCGGTCAGGATGTCGACTTGGCGGATCAGTTCACTCGGGATCTGGTTCAGGTCGGCTGCGACGCTGAGCACGCTGCCGGACGGCAGGCGCTTGCCGTTGACCAACACCAGGGTACGCTGGGCACCCATGCCGCGCAGGTCGACGGTTGCGGTACCGCTGGCGCCGTTCGAGATGGCTGCACCCTGCGACGCGAACACCATGGGCAGGTTGTTCAGCAAGTCTTCGGTATTGCGCACGCCATCCCGCTTGATGTCCTTGGCGTTCAGGGTGGTGATGGGGCTGGCGCCTTCCGTGTTCAGCGACGGAATGCGCGAACCCGTCACTTCGATGCGCTGCATCGACGCGGTGGGTGCTGGGGCATTGTCCTGTGCATGAGCGACGGACGCGCCGAGCGCCATGCCGCCGGCGAACATCAGTCGTACCGACCGAGATAAAACTTTTTCCGACATCATTTGTCTTGAGTCCCTTCTGAGCTGGGCCGGTGCGGCTGAGCGCCGGCTCGCAGATCCTGTTATTGATCTACCCCCATCCTTTTGGGAGGGAATTTTTATTTGCTACAAGACAATGAAATCATTGCTAATAAACAAAGTCAACGAGTAAATATGCATATATGCATGAGTGCTGTAAATATAAGACTTTGTTTTCCAGATTGAAAAAATAACCGAAAGAAATCTCGCGTTACATGTTGCATTTAGTTTTTTATTCGAATTTTTGTCGATGCGTAATTACAACGTTCTGCCTCATCCTGGTGCGGCAGTGCACCAAAAACAAACGGGACAGTGAGTGCTCACTGTCCCGTTTTTATCGTGCCGCGATCAGCCGGCGAACCGGCTGTCGATCATTAGAACTGGTAACGCACGCCAGCCTTGAAGAAGCGGCCGATGGCGCCGCTGGCGTCCATCGGGTTGTAGCTCATGCCGCCGTAGGTCAGCGGATCCAGCGGTGCGATCTTGTCGAACAGGTTCGTGATCGAGCCGTAGACCTGCAGTTGCTGCGTGACCTGGTAGCGGGCCGACAGGTCGATCGTCGTGAACGACGCCACGCGGCAGTTGCCCGGTGCCGGCGAGCCGTTCGCGTACTGCGAGGCGCACTTGTCGCCCGCGAAGTACACGTTCTGCATGTCGGCGCGGTAGTTCGCGGTCGCCGTCACGTTCAGGTCCTGGCGGTCCCAGGACAGGGTCGTGCTGATCTTGTCCTTCGGCGTGCCGGCGCAATCCGACGTGTCGCAGTTGCCGTGCGTGCCGGCGTACTGGTAGCGCGTGCCGTTCTTCTCGGCGCGCACCCACGATGCCACGTGCGTCCAGGTCAGGCCCAGCGTGGCGCGGCCGTAGTCGCCCAGGCGGAAGCGCTGCTTGACGTCCAGGTCGATACCCTTGACTTCGGTGAAGCTCGAGTTCTGGTACGGTGCCTTCGACAGCAGCAGCGTGCCCGTGTTCGGGATCGCCACGCCGTTCACGACCAGGTTGTTGTCGTTGCGGATCGCGGTCGGCAGGGCGGCCGCTTCCACGTACGACAGCGGGTTGATCTCGTTGGAACGCTTGATCTTGAAGGCGTCCAGCGACAGCGCGGTGCCGTCGAACGGATCCCACACCATGCCCAGCGTGTAGCCCTTCGATTTTTCCGGCTGCAGGTTCGGGTTGCCGACCTTGACGGCGCCGATGGTGATCGAGCAGTCGGCCTGGGTGGCGCCGCCGGCGGCCGGCGTGCCGCCCGGGCAGCGGACCGGGTCACGCACGGCCGAGTTGCCGGTGCTCTGGCTGTCCGGGCTGAATTCGGCCGGACCCGGGGCGCGGAAGCCTTCGGTATAGGTCGTGCGCAGCGCGAACGTCTTCAGCGGGGTCCACTTGGCGCCGAACTTCGGCGTGGTCGACGAGAACTGCTTGTACTTGTCGTAGCGGACGGCGGCGTTCAACTCGACCGACTTGATGACCGGCGCGGCCACTTCGAAGAACACGGCCGACACGTTCTGGTCGCCCTTGGCGGCCACGTACGACGAGTTGATCGAACCGTCCTGCGAACCCGACAGCGACGGGTTGTCCAGCGACTGGTGGCGGTATTCGGCGCCGACCGCGAGACCCAGGGCGCCACCCGGCAGCTGCATCAGCTCGCGCGAGGCCTTGAAGTCGACGACGTCCAGCTGGGTGGTCGAATGCGACACGGCGTTCGTCGCCAGCGCGGCGTACAGCGACGCCGGGTTCTTGCCGGCCTGCGTGCCGATGTAGTACGGGAAGTAGGCGCTCTTCGGATCGCCCAGCGCGGCCTGCAGCACCTTCATGTTGATCATGTTGCTGTAGTTCAGGTCGAGCGCGGAGTGCGAGTGCGTGATGCCGGTGTCGAAGTCCCAGCCCGCCATCGTGCCTTTCAGGCCGAACACGAAGCGCGAGAATTCGTTGTCGGCCGAGCGGGTGCTGGGGCCGACGTCGAACATCGAGTAGCGCAGGCGCACGGGGACGCCGTACGGGTTCTGCGGATGGCTGGCGCCCATCAGGATCGCATTGCCGTAGTTGATGATGCCGGTCGGGTTGGCGGCGTTCGGCGGGAACGCGATGGTGCCGCTGGTCGACGCCGGGGTCAGCGTGAATTCGGTGTCGCGCTTCGAGTAGCCGGCTTCGGCGTAGAACTGCAGGTCGTTGCTCAGGTTCTTCGTGAAGCGGGTGTAGAAGTTCATGCCGCCGATCTTCGGCTGCATCGAACGGAACTGGTCCGAGTACCACAGGCAGCCGCCGGCCGGGTCTTGCGCGGTCGTGACGGAGAACTGCGGGCAGCCCGGCAGCGAGACGTAGTTGCCGGTCTTCGGATCGCGCAGCGCGCCGGTCGGCGTCGGGCTCGAGGCGCCCGGGGTGATGTAGCCGGCGGCGAACTGGGTGTTGGCCGGATAGCCCCACGGGCGGATGTCGCCGTGGCCGATCCATTCGCGGCTCGCGCGGTCCTTGTTCAGCAGCGACTGGTTGCCGAAGAATTCGGCGTTGACCATGACGTTGTAGCCATCTTCGTCCAGGCGGCCCTTGCCCCAGGTGAGGGCGGCCTTGCCGGTGCCGGCGTCGTGGTAGCGCGATTCGCCCACTTCGGCCTTGAAGGTCGTGCCGACGAAGTCCTTGCGCAGGATGATGTTGACCACGCCCGCGATCGCGTCGGCGCCGTAGGTCGACGAGGCGCCGTCCTTCAGGATCTCGATGCGCTCGACGGCTTCCATCGGCACGGTCGACAGGTCGGTGAAGCTCTTCTGGCCGTCGTCGGCGCGCGCGAACGGCGCCATGCGGCGGCCGTTCAGCAGCACGAGGGTCGAGGTGGCGCCCAGGCCGCGCAGCGAGATGGCGGTGGAACCGGCGGCGAAGCCGTTGCCGAAACCGGTTGGCAGCGAGCCGGCGCCGTCCGACGTCAGCGTCTGCAGGTATTCGGCGACGGTGCCCTTGCCGGACTTGGCGAGGTCTTCACGGCTGACCACCTGCACCGGCGAGGCGGTTTCGGCGGTCGCGCGCTTGATGCTCGAACCGGTGATTTCAACACGCTGGATCGGACCCTGGGCGTCTTGCGCCACGGCCGGTGCAGCGCCCAGCGCCGCATAGGCGAGGGCGAGCGTGACTGCTTGTGCGATAGCTTTCTTTTGATACATTACAACTCCAAATGGGGCTTCGATGGCGAGGCTGAACATCGATGCATTCCAGATTCCGAACATTCATGGCATGCATATGCCGGACTGGAAAATCTTATGATCTAGTCTCTCTCTCATTGTCCAAAAACTTAGAATTCATTTTTTGGCAACGCATCAGACCACCGCAGCGTGCAATATGTCAATACGATGACAATGCATATTGCGTAAACGCCACAACAGCCCATCCTTTTGGTTATGGCCCCATGACATCTTTTCCCGGCAGGGGCGGCGCAATCTGGTCTATAGTTCCGAACGCGTTCGATGACTCACCCGGGAAACCCGATGTTTGCTTATATCCTGCGGCGCCTGTGGCAGATGCTGCCGACGATGGCCGGCGTCGTCGTGCTGGTGTTCGTGCTGTTCAACTGGGTCGGCGGCGACCCCTCGTACCTGTTGGCGGGCAAGATGGCCGACGCGCGCGCCATCGCCAACATCCGCGCGCAGCTGGGGCTCGACGCGCCGTGGTACGTCCAGCTCGGCATCTTCGTGAAGCAGATCGTCACGTTCGACTTCGGCAACGCGTGGGCGACGGGCGAGCCCGTGTCGCACATCATCGCCAGCCGCCTCGGGCCGTCGCTGACCGTGCTCGTGCCGCTGACGGTGCTGGAGACCACGATCGGCATCGCGCTGGCGCTCGCCGTCGCGTTCGTGCGCGGCTCGCTGACGGACCGCGTCGTGATGGTCGCGTGCACGGTGGGCATGTCGATCTCGATCCTCGTCTACATCATCGTGTTCCAGTACGGCCTCGCCTATAAGCTGGGGCTGTTCCCCGTGCAGGGCTGGGGCGAGCACTTCACGGAAAACCTGCTGCGCTACGCCACCCTGCCGATCCTGATCGGCCTCACCGTGTCGCTGGCGCCCACGCTGCGCCTGTTCCGCAGCTTCGTGCTGGACGAAACGGGGCAGGACTACGTGCGCACGGCGCGCGCGAAAGGACTGCCGGAACGGCGCATCGTGTGGGTGCACGTGCTGCGCAACGCGGCCATTCCCATCATCACGTACGTCATGGCCAACCTGCCGGCGCTCTTGATCGGCGCCTTCCTGCTCGAGCGCTTCTTCGGTATCCCGGGCATCGGGCGCGAAGTGATCCTCGCCGTCGAGCGCAGCGACTTCCCCGTGATCAAGGCGATCACGGTCTACGTCGCCGCCGCCACGATGGTGTTCAACCTGCTGGCGGACCTGATGTACCAGGCCGTCGATCCGCGCGTGCAGCTCAAATGACGGGTCAAGAGCTGAACCTCCCGGCGATCTCTCCCGGCCTGTGGACGCTGGCCTGGCGCCGCCTGCGCGCGGACCGCGTCGCGATGGTCTCTCTGGCCGTCGTCTGCCTGTTCCTGCTGTCCGTCGTGCTGTCCGCGACGGGCCTGATCGCCGCCGACTGGGAAGACGAGGTGGCGGTGAATTACGCGCCGCCTTCGTTCGTCGGGCCCGATCCGGCGCTGGCCGCGCTCGCGCAGCCGCCGCGCCCGGCGCCGCCGAATGCGTTCGATCCGCTGGCGGGCGACATCGCACAGCTTCGGTCTGAACTGGCGCGGCAGGGCCACGCGGCGCAAGTCGTGAAACAGACCACGCTGCCGTTCGGCGCCGACAAATGGGGCCACGACATCGTGAGGAAGACGATCAAGGGCGGGCAGACGTCGATCGTCGTGGGCCTCGTCGCCGCATTCGTCGCCGTCGCGCTGGGGACGCTGTTCGGCGCGCTGTCCGGTTTCTACGGCGGGCTGGTGGACGATTTGTTCAACTGGTTCTACAACGTGTTCACGGCGATTCCCTCGATCCTGATGATCCTCACCGTGGCCGCCGTGCTGCAGACGAAGGGCGTGCTGACGATCGTGCTGATCCTCGGCCTCACGGGCTGGACGGGGCCGTACCGCCTGATCCGCGCCGAGTACATCAAGCACAAGGCGAGAGAATACGTGATGGCGGCCGACGCGATCGGCGCCTCCGGCTGGCGCAAGATGTTCGTGCACATCTTCCCGAACGTGTCGCACGTGGCGCTCGTGCAGATGTCGATCCTCGTCGTCGGCTTCATCAAGGCCGAAGTGATCCTGTCGTTCCTCGGCTTCGGCGTGCCGGTGGGCGTCGTCTCGTGGGGCAGCATGCTGAACGAGGCGCAGAATGAACTCATCCTCGGCAAATGGTGGCAGCTGACGGCCGCCGCCACTGCCATGGCCCTGCTGGTGACGGCGTTCTCGCTGTTCGCCGATGCGCTGCGCGATGCGCTGGATCCGAAACTGAAATGAACCTGCTCGACGTCCACAACCTGCGCGTGTCCTTCCGGACCGACAAGAAGAACACGTTCGAGGCCGTGAAGGGCATCTCGTTCAGCCTGCCGCTCGACGCCACCGTCGCGCTGGTCGGCGAATCGGGCAGCGGCAAGTCCGTCAGCTCGCTCGCCGTGATGGGCCTGCTGCCGCCGGAAACGACCATCATCCACCCCGGCTCGTCGATCCGCTTCGAAGGCCGCGAGCTGCTCGATCTCCCGGTCGCGGAACGCCGGCGCCTGTGCGGCAAGGACATCGCGATGATCTTCCAGGAGCCGATGTCGTCGCTGAACCCCGTGTTCACGGTCGGCTTCCAGATCGGCGAAGTGCTGCGCCTGCACCTCGGCATGGACAAGCGCCAGGCGCGCGCCCGCACGCTCGAACTGCTGGAGGAAGTGGGCATTCCCGACCCGGCGCGCAAGATCGACGCCTACCCGAGCCAGATGTCGGGTGGCCAGCAGCAGCGCGTGATGATCGCGATGGCCATCGCGTGCGAACCGAAGCTGCTGATCGCGGACGAGCCCACGACGGCGCTGGACGTGACGATCCAGAAGCAGATCATGGAACTGATCGCGACGCTCCAGCAACGCCGCCGCATGGCCGTGCTGTTCATCACGCACGACCTGGGCCTGGTGGGCGAGATCGCGGACCGCGTGATCGTCATGCGCCACGGCGAGGTGCGGGAAGAGGGGCTTGCCACGCAGGTGCTGGGCGACCCGCGCGATGCGTACACGCGCGCGCTGCTGCATTGCCGGCCGCCGCTGGATGCGCGGCCCGTGCGGCTGCCCGTCATCGACGATTACATGAGCGGACGCATCGACGTCGGTGCGGCGCTGCCCCAGCGCACGCGCGGCTATACGCCGGACGATGAAGACATCCTCGTGGTCAAGGGGCTGGCCAAGAGTTTCTACATACGCGAAGGCCTGTTCGGCAAGCGCGAATTCCAGGCCGTGAAGGACGTGTCGTTCACGCTCCCGCGCGGCAAGACGCTGGGCGTCGTGGGCGAATCGGGATCGGGCAAGACGACGGTGGGCCTCACCCTGCTGCGCCTGCACCGTGCGACGGGCGGCAGCGCGATGTTCGACGGCCGCGACCTCGTCGCGATGAGCGATGCCGAGTTCCAGGCGTATAAACGGCGCATCCAGATCGTGTTCCAGAATCCGTACGCGTCGCTGAACCCGCGCTTCACCGTCGGCCAGATCCTGCTGGAGCCGATGCGCATCCACCGCATCGGCGCGAACGATGCGGAGCGCACGGAACATGCGCGCTACCTGCTTGCGCGTGTCGGTTTGCCTGCACATGCGTTCGACCGCTACCCGCACGAATTCTCCGGCGGCCAGAGACAGCGCATCGCCATCGCGCGCTGCCTGACGATGAAGCCGGAAATCCTCGTGTGCGACGAATCCGTGTCCGCCCTCGACGTGTCCGTGCAGGCCCAGGTGCTGAACCTGCTGCAGGACCTGCAGGACGAGTACAGGATGAGCTACATCTTCATCTCGCACGATCTGTCGGTGGTGAAATACATCTCGGACCGCGTGATGGTGATGCACCACGGCAGCGTCGTCGAGATGGCCGACGCAGACGAGCTCTACCGTAATCCGCGGCATCCGTACACGCAGCAACTGCTGGCCGCGATTCCACGCGGCGCCTGAAAAATTCGGGGTCAGAAAAATTCGGGGTCAGAGCACATTTCGGGCCGAATTCGGGGTCAGAGCACTTTTTGCGGCTATGGCTCCCGATAAAGTTTAGCGGGATGCTGGGGGATACACCGACGTGCCGTAGCTGGTTTTGTGGGGAATTTATGATCACAGGCCATTGATCGAAAATGTGCTCTGACCCCGAATTTCGAAATTAATGTGCTCTGACCCCGAATTTTGGGTGTTGCGCGGGGGCTGCGTGCGTTGCCGCTTTCGCCACGCCGGTGTCTGTTTTCCGCTACCATACGAGGATGGCCCAGCTCTCCCACCTGATTCACGTGTATGGCGTCCTCATCGTGTTCGGCATCGTCCTGCTCGAACAGATCGGGCTGCCCATTCCCGCGTTTCCGGTGCTGATCATCGCGGGCGCACTGGCCGTCGACGGCGGGGCCAACTGGCCGCTGTACCTGGCCGCGTCCGTGCTGGCTTGCCTCATCAGCGATTACTTCTGGTTCCGCGCCGGCCGCTTCTACGGCAAGCGCATCCTGCGCCTGCTGTGCAAGATTTCGCTGTCGCCCGATTCCTGCGTCAGCCAGACCGAGGACAATTTCAGCCGCTGGGGCGCGAAATCCCTCGTCGTCGCCAAGTTCATCCCCGGCTTCAACACGATCGCGCCGCCGCTCGCGGGCGCCATGGGCACGACGACGACGCAGTTCGTCTGGCTGTCCGTCGCCGGCGGCCTGCTGTGGAGCGGCGTGGGCATGGGCCTCGGCGCGTGGTTCCACAACAGCGTGGACGACGTCATCGCCTGGTTCGAGACCTTGGGCAGCACGGCGCTGATGGTCGTCGGCTTCCTGCTCGCGCTGTTCGTGTTGTTCAAGTACATCGAGCGCAAGCGCAACCTCGGCGGGGCCAACCTGCCGCGCATCACCATGGACGAGCTCAAGAGCCTGCTGGAAGCGGGGCACGATCCGCTGATCGTCGACGCCCGCGGCGTCACCGCGCGCCAGCTGGAAGCAGGCATCCCCGGCGCGCTGGTCTATGGCGACGCCGTGCCGGAACGTTTAATGGCCACGCTCGACAAGGACCGCCACATCGTCATCTATTGCTCCTGCCCGAACGACGTCACGGCGGCCCAGGTGGCGAAGGAATTCGTCAAGAACGGTTTTCATCGCGCCCGTCCGCTGCACGGCGGCCTGGACGCGTGGAACGACTACTGCGCGGCCAGCCAGGCCGACGCCGAGCTCAAGCCCAAGCACGGCTGACCAGCCTCCTTCCTTTCCGGATCGCGCGGCGCCTGCCTGGCGTCGCCGCTTGCCCATGCTTTCGATAAAACCCTCGCATTGGTAGCTGGACTACTCGTCGACGCACGGGGGTTTTACGCGGATTCGCCCGGATGTTGGGTCGGATGTACCTAAACTACAATAAATGCTTGCGCTGCAGCCAAGAAATCCTTAAGCTTCGAGGAATCTGTTTCTTACGGCCTGCCATGATCGTTTCGCCCGTTGCCATCGTCGATCCGTCCACCGAACCGCGCCTCGACAGCGCCCGATATGCGAGCCCGCGCCTGCTGGCCGACATCGGCGGAACCAATGCGCGCTTCGCGCTGGAAACCGGTCCCGGCACGGTCGGGCAGATCGAAGTCCTGCCCTGCGCCGCGTACGCGACCCTCGCCGACGCCCTCCGGGCCTACCTGGCGCTGCCGCACGTGGCCGCGGCGGGTGCCGTCCGCCATGGCGCGATCGCGATCGCAAATCCCATCGTCGGCGACTTCGTGCGCATGACCAATCATCACTGGGAATTCTCGATCGAGGCACTGCGCCTGGAATGCGGATTCGACGCACTGGCGGTCGTCAACGATTTCTACGCGCTGGCGATGGCGTTGCCGCACCTGGCGGACGGCGAGAAGCGCCAGGTCGGCGGCGGCGCGCCCGTCGCCGGCAGCCCGATCGGCCTGCTGGGCGCGGGGACGGGCCTGGGCGTGTCCGGCCTGGTGCCGGCCGAAAACCTGCCTGCCGGCGCCAGGCCGGCCTGGACGGCGCTGCGCAGCGAAGGCGGCCATGTGACGTTTTCCCCGGCCAACGAGACGGAAGTCGCCATCCTGCAATTCGCGTGGCGCGAATTCGAACACGTGTCGGCCGAGCGCTTCCTGTCCGGTTCCGGCCTCGAACTGATCTACCGCGCGCTGGCGAACCTGCGCGGCGGCGCCGTCGAGGCGCTGGATGCGCCCGAGATCACGCGCCGCGGCCTGGCCGGCACGTGCGTGCTATGCGACGAAGTCATCGAAGTCTTCTGCGGCATGCTGGGCACCATCGCCGGCAACCTGGCCGTCACGCTGGGCGCCCAGGGCGGCGTCTATATCGGCGGCGGCATCGTGCCGCGCCTGGGCGAGCGCTTCGCCGCCTCGTGCTTCCGCGCCCGCTTCGAGCAGAAGGGCCGCTTCGCAGGCTATCTGGCGCAGGTGCCGACCTATGTGATCACCGCCGGCTACCCCGCCTTCGTGGGCGTTTCGGCAATCCTGGCGGACCATCCCGGCGTGTAATGCCGACCGCGTCATCGCGTTCCGGTGCATGGCAATGTTCTTTTCCCGGTTTTATCGGGTACAATGGCCGTCAGTTGGAAGAAACGATGTCGTTCGCTTAGCCCGGCGCCAGGAGCCTCGCCTCCAGAGCCCAGTCTCCCGATGGTACCGGCAGCCCCGTTTCTCTTGAAAATCAACCGTTTGCGGCCCACTTGCCGGTGAGCCGCCCCGTGCCAGGGCGCAAACCCTCACGGTATCCCGTCCGGTACGCCAATCCGGGCGATGGAACCCCGTTTCACAGCATGAAGTCTCAGTCTGGTGGCTGTCGCACAGCTGCCAGCCGGGAATGGGGTTATGTTTGATGATTCTTAGCATCCAGAGTTGCTCACTCCGCTGACGACATCGTTATGAACACTGATGAGGCCAAGAGGGTCCTCGAGACCGCCTTGCTGTGCGCGCGCGAGCCGATGACGATCCACGCCATGAAAAAGCTGTTCGTCGACGTGGACAGGGACGGCCAACCGCTCGGCGCCGGCGTCGGGTCGGATACGATCAAGATCCTGCTCGAAGAATTGCGCCAGGATTGGCAGGATCGCGGCATCGAGATCGTCAGCCTGGCATCGGGCTGGCGTTTCCAGAGCCGCCCGGAAATGAAGCCTTACCTGGACCGGATCGCGCCGGAAAAACCGCCGAAGTACTCGCGCGCGACGCTGGAGACCCTGGCGATCATCGCCTACCGCCAGCCGGTGACGCGCGGCGACATCGAGGAAATCCGCGGCGTGGCGGTGAATTCGCAGACGATCAAGATGCTGGAAGACCGCGGCTGGATCGACGTGGTGGGCCACCGCGAAGTGCCCGGGCGCCCCGCGCTGCTGGGCACGACGAAGCAGTTTCTCGACGACCTGGGGCTCGCCGCACTGTCCCAGCTGCCGCCGCTGCAGCAGGTGGCCGACATCGGCGCCGGGCGCAGCCTGGAAGCGCTGGAAGCGGCACTGCAACAATTTGACGACACTTCACCCGTTGAAGTCCCGATACACGACCAAGCGCTCGCGTCCAACGACTGATCGTCGCGCCAGGTCAGCAAAACCAAGAAACGAATGATGAATCCAACTGACATGAACGAGACGACCCCTGCCGAGGCAGGACAGGAGACGGCCGCCAAGCCGAAGCGTCGCACCAAGCCGAAGGCGGAGGCGGCACCCGCCCCCGCACCGGAGGGCGCGCAGCCGGACGCCGTGGAAAAACCGAAGCGCACGCGCAAGACCGCGGCCCAGAAGGCGGCCGAGGCAGCCGAAGGCACGGCCCCGGCCGTGGCCGCACCGGCCGCCGCCGAACCGGCGCCGCGCAAGCCGCGTACCCGCAAGGCCGCCGTGGCCGAGGCAGCGCCCGCAGCGGCCGAGCCGGCGCCCGCGCCAGCCCCTGCGCCCGTTGTCGCCGCACCTGCGCCGGCGGACGACGCCGCAAGCCAGCGCAAGCCGCGCGGCCCGCGCCAGATGCGCGAGCAGCGCCAGCAGCGCGAACCGCGCCAGCCGCGCGTCGAGTCCGAAGCGCCCGCGGTGGAGGCGGTCGCCGCCGAGGCGGCGCCGGTCGAAGCCGGCCGCAACGAGCAGCGCCGCGACCAGCGCGGCGGCAAGCAGCAGAAGAAGAAAGGCCAGCAGCGCGGCCAGCAGGCCCAGAACGCGCAGGGCGGCCAGAACGCCCAGCAGCCCGGCCAGAACCAGAAGCAGCAGCAGGGCAAGGGCAAGAACGCCAGGCCCGGCAACAAGCCGGCCCGGGGCGGCAAGGGCAACGATGCCGACGCCGTGTTCTCGTTCGTCACGTCCGACGCATTCGACGCCAACGAGGGCGGCCGCGGCCAGTCGCAGCCGACGAAGGCGCGCCGCGACCTGACGGCCGAGGACGACGCACCGAAGCTGCACAAGGTGCTGGCGGAAGCGGGCCTCGGTTCGCGCCGCGACATGGAAGAGCTGATCATCGCCGGCCGCGTGTCGGTGAACGGCGAGCCGGCCCACATCGGCCAGCGCATCCTGCCGACCGATGCCGTGCGCATCAACGGCAAGCTGATCCAGCGCCGCCCCAGCAACAAGCCGCCGCGGGTGCTGGTGTATCACAAGCCGGCCGGCGAGATCGTCAGCCACGACGATCCGGAAGGCCGTCCGTCCGTGTTCGACCGCCTGCCGACCATGAAGACCGGCAAGTGGCTGGCCGTGGGCCGCCTCGACTTCAACACCGAGGGCCTGCTGCTGTTCACGAATTCCGGCGACCTCGCGAACCGCCTGATGCACCCGCGCTACAACATCGACCGCGAATACGCCGTGCGTACGCTGGGCGAGCTGGAAGAGGGCATGCGCCAGAAGCTGCTGGCCGGCGTCGAGCTGGACGACGGCACGGCCTCGTTCACCAAGATCGCCGATGGCGGCGGCGAAGGTGTCAACCGCTGGTACCGCGTGGTGATCGGCGAAGGCCGCAACCGCGAGGTGCGCCGCATGTTCGAGGCGGTGGGTCTCACCGTCTCGCGCCTGATCCGTACGCGCTACGGCGCCATGACCCTGCCGTCGGGCCTCAAGCGCGGCCGCTGGGAAGAGCTGGAAGAAAACGACGTGCGCAACTTCCTCGACGCTTTCGGCATCGAGAAGAAGGGCGGCGGCCAGAGCAGCAAGGGCGCTGCCGGCGGCAAGGGGCAGGGCAAGGCGCAGGGCGGTCCCAAGGGCCGCGGCAACGACGATCTCCGCTCGAACGGCAACCGCATCGACCGTGCCGACGCCAACCGCAACGTGGATCCGTTCGGCCCGCCGGTGGTGCGTGTCGGCACGGGCCGCGAAGAGGGCGGCATCCTGGGTGGCCGTGGCGGCCAGGGGCAGGGCCAGGGCCAGGGTGGACGCGGCTTCGGCGGTGGCCAGGCACGCGGCAGCAACCAGCCGCGTGGCAACAACCAGCCGCGGGGTAGTGGTGGTGGCGGCGGTGGCGGCACCAAGGGCCCGCGCCAGCCGGATCCGCTGCAGACGACGTTCGGCTTCGCCGGCGCCGGCCAGAACCGCCGCAGCCAGGGGCCGCGCGTGAGCGACCACGGCATGCCGCGCCGCGGCCGCCGCGGCTGAGGTTTCGTTCGGCCAAATTTGAGGCCCCCAGCCTCAAATTTGGCCGAACGTGCCGCGCGAAAATGAACCGCTCGCAGCGCCGTGTTCTCCATTGGAGTAAACTGTTGCATAGCTGTTCATTTTGCAGTGCGGCGATTGCGGCTGCCCCTGTATCGGGTTATAATGCGTGTCTAACCCGAGTGCTTCCCAATATTGTTTTGGCGAACAAGCTCCAGTTGGGAATACAAAAGATGGGCAGTTGCCCATTTTTTTTTTGTTGAATCGTTTTAGGGGTCCGGCACCGGACCGTGGAGAAACCTGTGCAGTTGTTTGATTTGATTGCCACGACAGTCGGTGGACTGGGCTACGACCTCGTCGATATCGAACGGGCCGAGCGAGGCATCCTGCGCGTGTTTATCGACTTCCCGGCGGCAGTGGCGGACGAAAAGGGACCGATCTCGGTCGAGGATTGCGCCACGGTGAGCCACCAGCTGTCGCACGTGCTGATGGTCGAAAACGTCGACTACGAGCGCCTGGAAGTGTCGTCGCCCGGACTGGACCGTCCGGTGCGCACCCTGGCCGACTTCGAGCGCTTTGCCGGCAGCGAGTGCACCGTCAAGCTGCGCGTCGCGATGCCCGGCACCGCGAACCGCAAGACCTGGACGGGCATCCTGCATGCGCCGCAGGGCGACAAGATCGGGTTGGAATTTGAAAGCAAGGATGGGCCGGCGTTGCTCGAATTTACGCTGGCCGAACTGGACAAGGCACGCCTGGTGCCGAAGGTGGATTTTAGGAGTCGCAAAGCATGAGTCGCGAAATTTTGTTACTGGTTGATGCGCTCGCGCGCGAAAAGAACGTCGATAAGGAAGTGGTCTTCGGGGCGCTCGAGTTCGCCCTGGCGCAAGCTACCAAAAAGCGCTATGAAGGCGAGGTCGACATTCGCGTGTCCATCGACCGCGACACTGGCGAGTTCGAAACCTTCCGCCGCTGGCACGTCGTGCCCGACGAGGCCGGCCTGCAGCTGCCCGACCAGGAAATCCTGCACTTCGAAGCCAAGGAACAGATTCCGGACATCGAAGTCGACGAATACATCGAAGAGCCGATCGAGTCGGTCGAGTTCGGCCGCCGCTTCGCCCAGGACACGAAACAGGTCGTGCTGCAGCGCGTCCGCGACGCCGAGCGCGAGCAGATCCTGCAGGACTTCCTGGAGCGCGGCGACGCGCTGGTCACCGGCACCATCAAGCGCATGGAGCGCGGCGATGCGATCGTCGAATCGGGCAAGATCGAGGCGCGCCTGCCGCGCGACCAGATGATCCCGAAGGAAAACCTGCGCATCGGCGACCGCGTGCGTGCCTACATCCTGCGCGTGGACCGCAATATGCGCGGCCCGCAGGTGATCCTGTCGCGCACGGCACCGGAATTCATCATGAAACTGTTCGAACTCGAAGTGCCCGAGATCGAGCAGGGTCTGCTGCAGATCAAGTCGGCCGCCCGCGACCCGGGCGTCCGTGCGAAGATCGCTGTCTTTACCGCGGACAAGCGCATCGACCCGATCGGTACCTGCGTCGGCATGCGCGGTTCGCGCGTGCAGGCCGTGACCGGCGAGCTGGGCGGCGAGCGCGTGGACATCGTGCTGTGGTCGGAAGATCCGGCCCAGTTCGTGATCGGCGCGCTGGCTCCGGCCAACGTGTCGTCGATCATGGTGGATGAAGAGAAGCACGCGATGGACGTCGTCGTCGACGAGGAAAACCTCGCGATCGCGATCGGCCGTTCGGGCCAGAACGTACGCCTGGCGTCCGAGCTGACCGGCTGGAAGATCAACATCATGACCGCCGAAGAGTCGGCCAACAAGGCTGCCCAGGAAACCGCTGCCGTGCGCACGCTGTTCATGGAAAAGCTGGACGTGGACGAGGAAGTGGCGAACATCCTGGTCGAAGAAGGCTTCTCGAGCCTTGAAGAAGTCGCATACGTGCCCATCTCCGAAATGCTGGAGATCGAATCGTTCGACGAGGACACCGTCAACGAACTGCGCACCCGCGCACGCGACGCGCTGGTGACCGAGGCGATTGCTTCGGAAGAAGGTCTCGAGGGTATGGAAGAGGCGCTGGCCAACCTGGAAGGGATGGACCGCACCACCGCCGGCAAGCTGGGTCTGGCCGGTATCAAGACCCTGGAGCAATTTGCGGGTCTGGCCTACGACGAGTTCAGCGCCATCCTGGCGCTCCCGACCGATCGTGCCCGTGAACTGATCAAGAATGAATTTAATGATGTGACCGACGATGAGATGAAACTGGTCGACGCCAAGTACGACGACCGGGCCAAGGCCCTCCAGGCAAAAGCCTGGAGCCAGGTCGAAACGGCCAAGGCATAAATGAGACGCGACAGACCGGAGCACATTGCTTTCCGGTCTTCGCGCTTTATTAAGCTAGCAAATTTCTTTATCATCTCGCGACACATAGAAAAGAGGACTGAATGGCGAGTAACAACGTAGCCCAATTTGCCACCGAACTGAAGATGCCTGCAGATTTGCTGCTGACGCAGCTGCGTTCTGCCGGCGTCGAGAAAAGTTCGACGTCAGATCCCTTGTCCAAGGATGATAAGGATAAGCTGCTGAACCATCTGCGCCGTACCCACGGTGCCGCCGAATCGGGCGAAAAGAAGAAGATCACGGTGACCCGCAAGGAAACCTCCGAGATCAAGCAGGCTGACGCCAGTGGCAAGTCGCGCACGATCCAGGTGGAAGTGCGCAAGAAGCGTACTTTCGTGCAGCGTGACGATCTCGTCACGCCGAAAGCGGCTGCCCAGCAGTCGCCGGTCGTCGACGCTGCCGAACAGGCACGCCGCGATGAAGAAGCGCGCCGTCAGGCAGAGCTGATCGCGCGTCAGGAAGCGGAACTGCGCGAGAAGCAGGAACGCCTGGCCAAGCTCGAATCCGAAAAGGCCGAGCAGGCCAGGGCGGCCGAAGAGCAGGCCAAGCGCGACGCGGAAGAGCGCACCAGGCGCGAAGCCGCGGAAGCCGAGGCAGCGCGTGCCAACGAGGCGCAGAAAGCCTCGCAGGCGTCGGCCGGCGCTGCGAGCGCCGCCGAGGAAGCGAAGCGCGCCGCTGCGGAAGAAGCCAAGAAGGCTGCTGCCGAGGATGCCAAGCGCAAGGCCGAAGAGGCCGCGAAGGAAGCCGCCGAACGCGCTGCCGCCACCGAGCGCGCACGCAAGGCCGTGGCCGATGAAGTCGCCCAGATCAAGGCGATGATGGCCCAGCCGCGCCGCGTGATCAAGGCACCGGAAGTGGTGCCGGCTGCGAAGCCGAAAGCGGCCGAACCGAGCACGCTGCACAAGCCGGCGACGACGGCGAAACCGGCCGAAGCCAAGCCTGCCGAGGGCGCGGGCGGCCGTGCCAAGCCGGGCGACAAGAAATCGATCAAGTCGGCCAACGTGGCCTCGACCTGGTCGGACGACAAGAAGCGCGGCGGTCCGAGCGGCGGTACGAAGGGGCGCGGCAACGCGGCGCCGACCGGCCGTGACGGCTGGCGTGCGGGCGGCGGCCGTGGCGGCCGTCGTGGCGGTCACGACGATCGCGAATCGAACTTCCAGGCCCCGACCGAAGCCATCGTCAAGGATGTCTACGTGCCGGAGACCATCACCGTGGCCGAACTGGCGCACAAGATGTCCGTCAAGGCATCCGAGGTCATCAAGCAGCTGATGAAGCTGGGCCAGATGTGCACCATCAACCAGGTGCTGGACCAGGAAACCGCGATGATCGTGGTGGAAGAGATGGGCCATAAGGCCTTCGCCGCCGCCGAGGACGATCCGGAAGCGCTGCTGGCCGACCAGGGCGAGCACGCCGAGTTCGAAGCCAAGCCGCGTGCACCGGTCGTGACCGTCATGGGCCACGTCGACCACGGTAAAACGTCGCTGCTGGACTACATCCGCCGTGCGAAAGTGGCTGCTGGCGAAGCCGGCGGCATTACCCAGCACATCGGTGCATACCACGTGGACACCCCGCGCGGCATGGTCACCTTCCTGGATACCCCGGGTCACGAGGCCTTCACGGCAATGCGTGCCCGCGGTGCCAAGGCAACCGACATCGTCATCCTCGTGGTGGCGGCGGACGACGGCGTGATGCCGCAGACGAAGGAAGCGATCGCCCACGCGAAAGCGGCCGGCGTGCCCCTCGTCGTGGCGATCAACAAGATCGACAAGCAGGGCGCCAACACCGACCGCGTGACGCAGGAACTGGTCGCGGAAGGCGTCGTGCCGGAAGAATACGGCGGCGATTCGCCGTTCGTCCCGGTGTCGGCCAAGACCGGCCAGGGCATCGACGACTTGCTGGAGCAGGTGCTGCTGCAGGCCGAAGTGCTGGAACTGAAGGCGCCGGTGGAATCGCTGGCCCGTGGCCTGGTGGTCGAAGCCCGTCTGGACAAGGGCCGCGGCCCGGTCGCGACGATCCTGGTGCAGTCCGGCACCCTGAAGCGCGGCGACGTCGTGCTGGCGGGTTCGTCCTTCGGCCGCGTCCGTGCGATGCTGGACGAGAACGGCAAGTCGGTGACCGAAGCGGGTCCGTCCTTCCCGGTCGAGATCCAGGGCCTGACCGAAGTGCCGAGCGCCGGCGAGGAAGTCATGGTCATGGCGGACGAGCGCAAGGCGCGCGAGATCGCACTGTTCCGTCAAGGTAAGTTCCGCGACGTGAAGCTGGCCAAGCAGCAGGCAGCGAAGCTGGAAAACATGTTCGACCAGATGGCCGAAGGCGAAGTCAAGAACCTGCCGCTCATCATCAAGACGGACGTGCAGGGTTCGCAGGAAGCGCTGGTCGGCTCGCTGCAGAAGCTGTCGACGTCGGAAGTGCGTGTGCAGATCGTGCACGCGGCCGTCGGCGGCATCACCGAGTCGGACGTCAACCTGGCGACCGCGTCGAAGGCAGTCATCATCGGCTTCAACGCCCGTGCCGACGCCCAGGCGCGCAAGCTGGCCGAGACGAACGGCGTCGACATCCGTTACTACAGCATCATTTACGATGCGATCGACGAGATCAAGACGGCACTGTCGGGCATGCTGGCGCCGGAGAAGCGCGAGCACGTCACTGGCCAGGTGGAAATCCGCCAGGTCATCCTCGTGTCGAAAGTCGGCGCGATCGCGGGCTGCCTGGTCACGGACGGCGTCGTCAAGCGTACCTCGTCGGTCCGCCTGCTGCGCAACAACATCGTCGTGTGGACGGGCGAGATCGACTCGCTCAAGCGCTTCAAGGACGATGCGAAGGAAGTGCGCGCCGGTCTGGAGTGCGGTCTGTCGCTGAAGAACTACAACGAGATCCAGGTGGGCGACACGCTGGAAGTCTTCGAAGTTCAGGAAGTGGCGCGTACGCTGTAATCGGACGCTCCTTCATTAAGGAGTAGCATTGGGGCTGGCAAGCCTGCGCCGTGGCGCGGGCCGCTGGCCCCAAGTTTTTTATAAGCAGTCAATAACATGGCAAAACATAGCAAAAGCATCCCCCAGCGCGGTTTGCGCGTCGCCGACCAGATCCAGAAGGACCTGTCGGAACTGATCGCCTTCGAACTGAAGGATCCGCGCGTCGGCATGGTCACCATCAGCGAGGTCAAGCTGACCCCGGACTACGCGCACGCGAAGATCTATTTCACGCTGCTCAAGGACAGCCCGGAAGAGATCAAGCAGACCCTGGAGGGCCTGACCAAGGCGTCCGGCTACCTGCGCAACCTGCTCGGCAAGCGCCTGCACATCCACACGCTGCCGCAGCTGCATTTCGTGCACGACACGTCGACCAGCCGCGGCCTCGCGATGTCGGCGCTGATCGACCAGGCGAACGCGACGCGGGCCAAAGACGATGAAGAAGGCACGGAAGCCGAGTGAACGCACGTCCGCCGAAAAAGCCCCGCGACCTCGTCGACGGGGTGCTCCTCATCGACAAGCCCGTCGGCCTGTCGTCGAACGATGCGCTGATCAAGGCGAAACGCGTCGTCAACGCGAAGAAGGCCGGCCACACCGGCACGCTGGACCCGTTCGCCACCGGCCTGCTGCCGCTGTGCTTCGGCGAGGCGACCAAGTTCTCGCAGGACCTGCTGGAAGCGGACAAGACGTATGACGCCGTCGTCCACCTGGGCATCACGACGACCACGGGCGATACCGAAGGCGAGGCCGTCGAGACGCGTCCCGTGAACGTCACGGTCGAACAGATCGAAGCGGCGCTGGCGAAGTTCCGCGGTCCCATCCTGCAGATCCCGCCGATGTACTCGGCCCTGAAGCGCGACGGCAAGGCGTTGTACGAATATGCGCGCGAAGGGATCACGCTGGAACGCGAAGCCCGCCCCGTGACGATCCACAAGCTCGAGATGCTCGCGTACGACGCGCCGATGCTCACCATCCGCGTCACGTGCAGCAAGGGCACGTACGTGCGCGTGCTGGGCGAGGACATCGGCGCCGAACTCGGCTGCGGCGCGCACCTGAATGCGCTGCGCCGGATCCAGGTCGGCGCGCTGACGGTCGATGGCATGGTCACGCTGGAACAGTTGCAGGCGCACGACAATCCGCTGTCGCTGCTGGCCCCCGTCGACGCGCTGCTGTCGAGCTTCCCGCGCGTCGAGCTCACGCCCGAGCTGGCCGCGCGCTTCCTCAACGGCCAGCGCCTCGCGCTGAACCGCGAGCCGGTGACGCTGCCGGAGACTCCCGGCAGGGTGCGCGTGTACCACGACGATAAACTGCTGGGCACGGCGATCCTGCAGGACTGGGGCGTGCTGGCGCCGGAACGGCTGATCGCGCGGCCGCAAGGTTAACCGCTTGCTCTGGCGTCAACATTGCGCCAGAATCAAGCGATGCAAGCGACCGACTCCCTTCGCACCGAAGCGCAACTGGCCGGCCGGGCCACCGGCGCCATGTTCTTTTTCGTCTTCGGCGCCGTCTGGCTGGAAGGCTGGGCGACGCAAGCTCACGAGGGCGTCCCGGCAGTCGCCGGCATCGCCGTACTGGCCCTGGCGCTGCTGGCCGTCGCCTGGCGCCGCTACCGCCGCTACGCGCCCGCGCTGGCACACGCGCAGGACACGCCGGAGCGGCGCCGCATGAAACGCGTCTTCAACATCGTGAACGCGGCGCAATGGACCGCCATCTTCATCCTCGCGCAGGTGCTGATCCACCTCGGCAAAGGCGCCTGGATCATTCCGATGGCCATCGCCATCATCGGCCTGCACTTCTTGCCGCTGGCCCATGTCTTCAAGAATCCGCCGCATTACGTGACGGGACTGGCCATGGTCGCGTTCGCCGCGCTGTATCCGCTGCTGGCCGGCGGCCCGACGGCGCCGGTGGGTTTCCTCGGTGCCGGACTCATCCTGTGGCTCAGCGCCGCCTGGGCATTGCGTACCTGACGTCATCGTCGTTCAACAATTCGCCGTTATTCTCGTGAAGCAGGCCGTTGCGGTGCAGCAGAGGCCTGTAAGCATGCTATACTAGTGGGTTCCGGAAGTCGAAAGTCTCGAGCTCTTCCGCCCATCACGCAACATTTACTGTTGAAAACGCATATGTCAGACACCAAACGCGCGATTCGTAATATCGCAATCATCGCCCACGTTGACCACGGCAAGACCACCCTCGTGGACCAGCTGCTGCGCCAATCCGGCACTTTCCGTGAAAACCAGGCGGTCGACACCCGCGTGATGGACTCGAACGACCTCGAGAAGGAACGCGGCATCACGATTCTGTCGAAGAACTGCGCGGTCGAGTACGAAGGCACGCACATCAACATCGTCGACACCCCGGGCCACGCCGACTTCGGCGGCGAGGTCGAGCGCGTGCTGTCGATGGTCGACTCGGTGCTGCTGCTGGTGGACGCCCAGGAAGGCCCGATGCCGCAGACCCGCTTCGTCACGCGCAAGGCGCTGGCGCTGGGCCTGAAGCCGATCGTCGTCGTCAACAAGATCGACCGTCCGGGCGCGCGCG
>CAMLMV010000051.1 GCA_946481275.1 uncultured Massilia sp. | reverse complement strand
TGCGGCGTGCCCGGCAGCGAATCCATCGTGAACGAGAACGCGCCCAGCGCGATGGCGCCCGGCATCAGCCGTTTCGGGATGTTGCTCTGGCGGTAGAGCTCGGCGGCGAACGGATACACCGCGAACACGACGACGAACAGCGACACGCCGCCATAGGTCAGCAGTGCGCACACGGCGACGATCACGGCGTTCGCGCGCGAGCGGCCGATGTAGCGGATGGCGGCGTTGACGATCGATTCCGAAAAGCCGGACAACTCGATCACCTTGCCGAACACGGCACCCAGCATGAACACGGGGAAGTACAGCTTGACGAAGCCGACCATCTTTTCCATGAAGATGCCGGTGAACACGGGCGCGACGGCGTCCGGCGCGGTGAGCAGCACCGCGCCCAGGGCGGCGATCGGCGCGAACAGGATGACGCTGTAGCCGCGATAGGCGGCGAACATCAGGAACGCCAGCGCGGCGAGAACGATTAGAAATGACATGGGCCTCCTCTTTCTTCTTGATGCAGCCGATTATTATTGATCCGACAAATCTTTGAAATACGTAAAATTACTGTTATCAATTTACCCAGTGACGTTGCGCCGCCACATATGGAAAGGTTTGCATTTCCATTTCCCTCGTTCAGCGCCGTGTCGTCGGGTACATACATTAGGAATTTCGCAAAGGAAATGATATTTTGTTAAACATCCATTGATGTGTTGTGGAGGCCCGCCGTGCCCGTTGTCAGTGCAGAACTCCTGTTGATGTTGATGCCGCTCGCGGCGGTCATCGCCATTCTGCTGGGATGGCAGCAGCAGCGTCTGGCGGACGCCCGGCGCGACAGCCTGGACACGCACCGCGCCATCCTGACCCTGGAAGCCGCGTTCGCCCACGTGCCCGTCGGACTGGCCGTGCTGGACCTCGACCTGCGCTACGTGCGCATCAACCGCCTGCTGGCCGAGATCAACGGCCTGCCGGTCGAAGACCACATCGGTAAATCGATCCACGACGCCGTTCCCGAAATCGCTCCCGCCGCCGAACTGCGCATCCGCCAGGTCATGACGGCAGGCGCCCCCATCCTCGGCTCGGTGTTCGAAGGCGCGACGCCGGCCCAGCCGCACGTACGCCGCATCTGGCGCGAAAGCATCTACCCGGTCGTCGACCACAACGGCGCCATGCTGGGCGTGACCGTCGTCGTCGAGGAGATCACCGAACAGCAGCGCCTTGCCGGCGCGCTGCAGGACAGCCAGCGGCGCGAGCAGCGCCGCACGAGCGAACTGGAAGGCCTGATGAAGGCGGCGCCCGCCGCGCTGTTCGTCGCCAGCGACCGCGAATGCCGGCGCATCAAGGCGAATCCCGCCGCCGAGCGCCTGCTGCGCCTGCGCCGCGGCGAGAACCCCGTACCGGACGCGCCGGACAGCCGTGCCTTCGCCGTCTATGCGGGCGGCACGCTGCTGGCCCTCGACCAGTTGCCGCTGTACCGCGCCGCCGCTACCGGCGAGGAAGTGCGCGACGAG
The DNA here is from genome assembly GCA_946481275.1 of uncultured Massilia sp. The sequence goes on along the minus strand of CAMLMV010000051.1, from coordinate 47,763 downwards.
ACGCTGACGGTCCGCTTTGCCGACGACGAGCGGCTGCACGTCGTCATCAACGCCCTGCCCCTGCGCGACGAGGCGGGCGAAGTCGTGGGCGCCGTGGCCGGCTTCGTCGAGGCACCGCCGGCGAAGCCGGAACTGGCGGGTAAAGCATGCGATGTTCAGTAAATGAAACGGCAAGCTTGAAGGGATAAAATCGAGCCATGACGACCACCATTTCATCGAGGACGACGGCGAACGCCAGCCAGGGCCTGGCCGACCTGTACGGCGCGGCCGTGAAGTCGCTGAGCGCCCGCAACACCGGCCTGCAGGGCATCGACGCGCAGATCAGGCGCGACGACGCGCGCCTGTCCACGCTCGGACGCCTGGCCAACGTGCTGGACGACGTCAGGTCCGTCGCGGGTACGCTCGCCGCGAGCGGCCTGAAACTGGCGACGCAGGTCGACGGCAAGGCCCTCGACGCGCGCATAACCGCATCGGGCGCGGCCGCCGGCACGCACAAGATCGACGTGAAGCAGCTGGCCCAGGCCCAGCAGCTGGTGACCGTGCGGGTGCCGTCGGCCACGACGCCGATCGGCAGCGGCGCGCCGACCGTCATCAAGGTCGAGGTGGCCGGCAGCACGAAAACCATCCGCATCGGCGCGCCCGACAACACGCCGGACGGCCTCGCCGCCGCGTTCAAGGCGGCCGGCATCGATGCGAAGCTCGTCGCCGACGACAAGGGCGTCGCGCTGAGCCTCACCAGCCAGCCCGGCGCCGCGAATGCCATGCGCATTGGCGTCTCCGGCGACCCGGCCCTGCAGGCGCTGCTGGCGTATCAGCCGGGGACGCGCGGCGCGGTGACGCAGGCGAGCGCCGCGCAGGACGCGGTCGTCACCGTCGACGGCAAGACCGTCACGAGCACCGGCAACAAGGTGACGGGCGCCATCGCCGGCGTCACGCTCGATCTCAAGGCGAAAGGTGCCGGCACCGTGACGCTGGCCGGCGACAGCACGGCCATCGCGAAGAACGTCAAGGCATTCGCCGACGCCGTGAACGCCCTGCCGGGCCGCCTGGCCGCACTGAAGACGAACGACCTCGCCTCCGACCGCACGCTCGCGCAGATCCAGGACCAGGTGACGCGCCTCGTCGGCTCTGCCGATCCTGCCGCGCTGGCGGCCATCGGCGTGAGCGCGAAGAACGGCAGGCTGGCGGTCGACGCGGCGAAGCTGGACGCGGCCATCGCCGCCGACCCGGACCGGGTGGCCAAGGTGTTCGCGAACGGCGGCACGGGCCTCGCGGACAAGGTCGGCAGCGGCATCGCGCAGCAGCTGGCGACGGGCGGCACGCTCGCCGGCCAGGCCGCGGCCGTGACGAAGGACCGCGAGGCGCTCGCCGACAAGAAGACGCAGATGACCCAGGCCGTCAACGCGCAGGCCAGCGCTCTCGTCAAGCAGTACTCGAATGCGGGCGCGAATTCCCTGTTCGGCCTGATGAACGGCGGCCGTCCGATGTCCGCGTTCGACTTCCTCGCCTGAAGGTCAGGCTACGGTACGCAGGGCGAACTCCGCGAGCCAGTCCTGCAGCTGCGCCGCCGTCATCGGCCGGCCGATGCCATAGCCCTGCGCGATGTCGCAGCCGTGCTCGCGCAGCCAGCGCAGTTCCGCCGGCGTCTCCACGCCTTCCGCGACGACGGTCAGCCCCAGCGCGTGGCTCAGCATGATGGTCGATTCGACGATGGCCGCGTTGCGCGGCGACTCCGTGATGGCGGTGATGAAGCTGCGGTCGAGCTTCAGTTCGTCCACGGGCAGGCTTTTCAGGTAGGCCAGCGATGCCTGGCCCACGCCGTAGTCGTCGATCGACAGTTTGATGCCGAGGCCCGCCAGCTCATCGAGGTGAGCCTGCGCCAGCGCCGGATCGTCCATCAGCGCGCTCTCCGTGATCTCCAGGCACAGGCGGCGCGCGGGCACGGCATATGTCTCCAGCAGGCCGCGCACGCGGCGGCCCAGGTGCGGATCGAGCAGGTCCAGGGTCGACAGGTTCGCCGACACGGCGATGTCCAGCCCCACCGCATGCCACGCGGCGGCCTGGCGCACGCTTGACTCCAGCACCCACGGCGTGATCTCGCGGATGAAGCCCGTCTGCTCGGCGAACGGGATGAAGCGCGCCGGCGCGATGCTGCCGCGCTCCGGATGCTGCCAGCGCAGCAGCGCTTCCACCGCCACGATGCGCCCGCTCCCCAGCGCCAGCTTGGGTTGGTAAGCGAGCGTGAATTCGCCGGCGGCCAGCGCGCGCCGCATGTCGCCGATGAGGGACAGCTGCTCGTGGGCGGGCTCGCCGCCCGTCTCCTGCGCGAACGCGATGCCGGCATGGCGCCGCTTGGCGGCGGCCAGCGCCAGCTCGGCACGGCGCAGCAGGGTCGCCGCATCGAGACCGTCGTCCGGATACAGCGCGATACCGACGCCGGCCTCGATGTCGAGGCGCTGGCCGTCCAGCGTGACCGGGTCGCGCAGCGCAGCCAGCACGGTGTCGGCGAAGCGGCGCGCGGCCTCAAGGCCGGCGCCCTCCAGCAGGAACGCGAACTGGTCGCCCCACAGGCGCGCCAGCATGCCGCCCGGCGGCACGAGCGGCTGCAGCTGGCCCGCGACGGCGCGCAGCAGGCGGTCGCCGACGACGTGGCCCAGCGCATTGTTGATGAGGGCGAAGCGGTCGACATTCACGACCATCACGGCGCCGCCCGCACCCGGGGAGAGGCGGCCGAACGCTTCCAGGAAGCGCGTGCGGTTGGGCAGGTCCGTCAGGGCGTCCACATAGGCCAGGCGGGCGATGCGCTCCTCGCGGCTCGCGATCTCCGTGCGCATCTGTTCGAAGCTGCCGGCCAGCTGGCCGATCTCGTCGCGCGGCGCGGGCGGCAGCGGCTGCGCGTAATCGCCCTGCGCGATGCGGCGCGCGGCGGCGGACAATTCGTTCAACGGCCGGACGATGCGCCCGGCCAGCATGATGCTGCCCGCCGCGAACACCAGCACGGCCACGACGATCACGCCCAGCAGACGGCCCTGCAGCTGTTCGAACGGCGCCTGCACCTGCGCGACCGGCAGCTGCAGCACGGCCTGCAGGCCGCCGTCCAGCGGCACGTTCACCGATGCGAAATTCATCCCGCCATGCGCGCCCACGGGGGCGGCGGACGACGCGAGTGCGCCCCGGGTCCCGGTCCGCACGATGTGCACGCCGAGCCCCGTCACGCCGGCCATGTCGTCCGCCCAGCGGTCGTCCACGTGGAAGCCCATCGCCACCCAGGCAATGCGCGTGGGCGCCAGGATCGGCACGAGCACCACTTGATACAGCTGGCCGTTGCGCATCTGGCGGAAGCCGGCGCTGCGCCCGGACGCTTCGGCGGCGGCGATGAGGTCGGGGAACGGGAACGGATCGCCGGCCGCGCCGGCGTGCTGCGTCGTGGCGATCAGCTTGCCGTCGGTGCCCGCGACCATCATCACCTGCGCGTGGATGCGCTGGCCGTGGTTGCGGATCACGGAGCGCACGGTGGGCTGGTCCTGCGTGGCGATCGCCTCGCGGAACGCGAAATCGGCGGACAGCACGGCGGCCGCCGTCTCGAGCTGGCGCTGGTTCTGTTCGAGCAGGCGCTGGAACACCTTGGTGCCGACGGCCAGTTCGCGCCGCGTCTCGCGTTCCACGATGCGCGCGCTGCTGTGGTGGACGAGCGCCAGCACGAGCCCCATGACCAGCACGAGCAGGCCCACGAAGACGATGGCGATCCGATGCCGCAGCGATCTCGATGACATGTCAGTAACGGTCCGGGTCGTCCTCGGTGTGGGGCCTGGGCTGGCGCGGGCGCGCGTCGAGCGTGAGCGTCATGCGCGCGGGCGCCTCGGCCACGTCGATCTCCTCCACCGCGCCGGCCGTCTTCTGCAGCGGATGCCATGGCCGCACGCGATAGTGGCCTGCCGGGACATTCGTGATGGAGGCACGGCCGTCCGCGCCCGTGCGGGCAAAGTACGGCGTGTCGACGACCAGCACGTGCGCCTCCATCCAGTCGTGGATGTTGCAGCCGATGTCGACCTGGCCCGGCTTGTCGAATACGACGGGCTGGCCCGGCTTGCCGGCATACAGCTTGATCTCGAAGCGCTTCGGCTCGGAGAACGAATACACGTGGTGGCGGATCGTGTCGTTGTTGGGGAAGTCGACGCTGGTGCCCGTCTGCACGACGGTCATCCACGGGATGAATTCACGGCCCCGCTGCTCGATGGCAGCGTGGGCACGCGTTCGCGGGCGCGCCGGCGTGCCCGCGACCGGCTCGACGAGCACGGCGGCGTCGGCCAGCGGCGTGCCGGCCGGCGTCTGCACGAGCACCTCGACGGTCGCGGCGCGTGCCGTGCCGGACAACGCCAGTGCCGCGAACAGCAGCGTGCGTTTCACGGGTCGATCTGCAGCGCGGGCGCGATCTGCCACACTTCGGTGGTGAGATCGCCGTCGCGGTAGGTCAGCGCATGCCAGACTTTGACAGGACTGGCGCCGCCGTAATCGGCCTTCGCCTGCAGCGACGTGCCGCGCGGATTGCCGAGCGCCGTCAGTTTGCCGAACGAAGCGGGACGGGGCTTGCCGGCATTCGCCGCGATGAATTTCTGCCAGACGGCGCGGATCTCGGCCTTGCCGCGGTAGCGGCCGTCGAGCGGACCGCCGACCCATTCCATGTAAGCGTCGTCGGCATAGTCGCGCATCAGCGCGTCGAGGTCGCCGGCGGCGACGGCATCGAGGTGGGCCTTCGCCTTGGCCTCGTCCAGCGGCCCGGCCACGGCCTGGCCACCGCACACAGGCAGCAATGCGAACGCCAGCAGCAGGGATGCAACCTTCGTCTTGCGGATCATGGTGTCTCCTCCACGTGTATTCATTGCTCGAGCAAAAGTTTCGTGTCCGAAAATCATGATTACACGGAAACCCTGCCGTGGCAACACGGAAGAAGCAATGTGGCGTGGCGGATCAGCTTTCGACGGTGCCCAGCTTGCCGAGGCAGCGGCGCTGGAAGTTGTCGAGGCCCTCCGTGACGAAGTCGTCGTCCTCGTCGATCGCATGGCCGTCGATCAGCATGCGCAGCTTGGAGATGCGGTCGCCCAGCTCCAGGGCCTGGGCCAGGTTCTCCTCGCCCGGATTGCCCGCGTGCGCGATGGCGTCGGCGACCTCCTGCGGGAAGTCCCAGTGCCTGGCGATGGCGGCCGACAGCAGGCGGCCTTCCGCCAGCAACTGCGCCCCGAATTCGCTGGAACCGGGCACCTTGTTCTCTTCGCACAGGCGGTCGGCCAGGCGGAACCCGACGACGAGGCCCAGGTTCTGCATCAGGCCCGCGAGATAGGCTTCGAACGGCCCCGCCGTCAGGCCGGGCGCCATCAGGCTGGCGGCTAGCGCGCATTTCTCGGACTGGCTCCAGACGTGCGGCGCCGCCAGGCGCGTGAAACCCGTCGTCTGCAGCTTGATGATCGGCCGGAAGGCGATGCGCGCGAGCAGCATGCGCAAGCCGTTCTGGCCCAGCATCATGAGGGCCGCCTCGACCGTCTTCACGGGCGACATCGGCCGGTAATAGGCGCTGTTCGCCTCGCGGATCACCTCGGCCACGAGGACGACGTCCTGCGCGACCTGGCGCGCCAGGTCGGCGTTCGACGCCTCGTCCTGCAGGCTGCGCAACAGTTGCGGGATCACTTCCGGCACGCGCGGCACCAGCTCCGCCGCGCTGGCCGGATCGCGCGCGAGCGCGCGCACCTGGTCGAGGATCGCCGCCTGGACGGCATCCGAGGCGTCGTAGCCGGAGGACGCCGTCAGCCAGCGGTAATAGGTAGCCTCGATTTCGGCGGGAATGCCGCCCGGGTGTTCGTCCGCCTCCGCAGCGGGAGCGGGCTTCGTGTCGGCCGTGTTGTCGGCACCGCCCCGGAGGCGGCTGATCCAGTTTTTCATAAGCGTTGGAACTGCGGAGCGGTCATGGCCTCATTGTAGCTTGTTGCTGGCTGCGCGCGAATCAACTTACATGAGAATGATGCCATGCAGCAACATTCATGCCGACATCCCTTTCGGCGCGCATCAGAGCGAGGCCGCCAGTGCTTCCGCATCCGCACCGGCGGGAATACGCATCGGCGCCCCAGGATCCGTCACGGCACGCCACACGGCTTGCGCAACGTCGTCGGCGTGCGTGACGGGTCCCGGCGCGCGCATGCGCGCAAACAGGCTGTCGCACAGCGGCGCGTACTCGGCCGGCACGTCGCCCTGCATGAGCGGGCGGGCGTTCTCGCCGAAGCGCGTCTCCGGCGCGCGCCCCGGCAGCACAAGGCGCGCGCGGATACCCAGCGGTTCCAGCTCCAGCGCCAGCGATTCCGTGAACGCATTCACCGCCGCCTTGCTGCCCGTGTAGACCGACAGCAGCGGCCGCGGCGCAAGCGTAACGGTCGATGTCACGTTCACGATGACGCCCGTGCGCCGGGCGCGCATCGCGGGCAGCACGGCCTGCGTCATGGCGATCGTGCCAAGCGCGTTCGTCTCGAACACCGCACGGATCGTGTCCGTCGACACGGCTTCCAGGGGATTGATCAGGCCGACGCCGGCATTGTTGACGAGCGCATCGATCGGCCCCGCCGCGGCGATGGCCGCGCGGACGCTGTCCGCGTCCGTCACGTCGAGCGCGACGACGCGCAGGCGGCTTGACGCCGGCAGCAGGTCGGTGCGTGGCGTGCGCATCGTGGCGACGACCTGCCAGTCGCGGTCGAGGAAATGGCGGGCGATTTCGAGGCCGAAGCCGGACGAGCAGCCGGTGATCATGACGGTTTTCATGTGAACTCCTGAGTGGGTTGGCGATACCGTTACGATAGCGACCGGCATCCGGACGCGCTACAATCGTTAGTCCACATATCTTTTGCGAGAGTCCGGAATGATCGATCCCCTGGCCGATGTGGTCGGCCTGCTGCGGCCGGGCGTGCGCTACACGAAGATCGTCGGCGCGGCGGGCCGCTGGGGCGTGCGGCGCACGGAAACGGGCCAGCCGTCGTATTGCGTCGTACTCGACGGCGCCTGCCTGCTCACGGCCGCGGGCATGGATCCCATCGCGCTCGAACCCGGAGATTTCGTGCTGATCCCTGCCACGTACGATTTCTCGATGTCCAGCCTGCGCCCGCCGCCCGCACAAGACTTCGACAAGCCGCCCGCACAGGTCGCGCCCGGCGAAGTCCGCCACGGCTCGCGCGACGGCCCGCCGGACGTGCGCTTCCTCATCGGCCACTGCGAGTTCGCGGCGCCCGATGCGGCCCTGCTTGTGTCGCTGCTGCCGCGCGTCGTGCACGTGCGCGGCGCGCCGCGGCTGGCAACACTCGTGCAATTGCTGAACGACGAATCGCGCGCGGGGCGGCCCGCGCGCGACGTCGTGCTGGCGCGCCTGCTGGAAGTGCTGCTGATCGAAGCACTGCGCGGTGGCGGCGGCACGGACGCGTCGCCGGGGCTCGTGCGCGGCCTCGCGGACGCGCGCCTGGCGCACGCGTTGCGCGCACTGCATGCGGCGCCGGAACGCGCGTGGACGGTGGCCGACCTCGCGCGCGAAGCGACCCTGTCGCGCTCCGCGTTCTTCGAGCGTTTCAGCCGCACCGTGGGCATGGCGCCGATGGCCTATCTGCTGACCTGGCGGATGGCGCTCGCGCAGGACCTGTTGCGGCGCGGCGTCGGCAGCGTCGCCGAGGTGGCGGAACGCGTGGGCTACGGGTCCGCGAGCACGTTCACCATCGCGTTCGCGCGGCACGTGGGGTTGCCGCCGGGGCGGTATGCGCGGGAGGGCTGAACTGAATCACCGTAACTGGCGCATCGCATTACGCGCCGCGGTTCAACGTCGTAGTGGTGAGGTTGCGTGGATGGCACTCTCAAGGTGGAATCAATGGTTTGGGAAGGGATATCGATACCGAGCAAGAGCGCTAGCAGAGTTACTGGTTCTACTACATCTGCAGCCACTTCAACCGTAGACAGCAGAGATAAATAAAAAGTTAAATTGATGCAACTTATTTCTCAGAAGAACATTTGACAGAGCGCGAATACTGTTGTTTTATACAGCACTCTACTGAACTACGACCTATGCGACTGGCGGACGTCACCAGTCCAAGCTACAATGCCTTTTCATGAATGCCACGCCTAAATCCATTAAAGGGACTCCTGCCCATTTTTCAGGCCATGAGACATTTCCCCTCCGACAAATGTGGCTCAAGAAGGTTTTTGAGCAAGCGACAGATGGAAACCTGATTCGAAAATCAACGTTCACCGACAACTCGGCCATCGCCGCGTTTGGCGTAGGCAAAAACATGGTCGCATCTATTCGCCATTGGGCGTTGGCGTGCGGCGTAATGTTTGAAGAAGGTGACGGATTCCGAATTGGAAGCCTCGCTAGTGAGATCCTGCGAGACGGAGGTCTAGATCCCTATGCAGAGAATCCTAGCACAGCATGGCTCGCTCATTGGCAGCTCGCCGGGCGTTGCTTCCGCTCGACCACTTGGCATTGGCTGTTCAACCATGTAACCGCGCCAACCTTTACTCGACAAGAGCTTGAAGAACCATTAGCTCGCTACGCGCGCGATCTTGATCCTAAGCACCGTCTATCAGCCTCCACGATCTCGCGCGATCTAGAAACATGCCTTCGCAGCTACGCTCCGCGCGCCGCAGGCGGCTCTCCTGAGGACTTCGCCGAACCACTATTGGGCGAGTTGGGCTTACTACAAGAGGTCCACAAAGGCCAATACGCTTTTCGCCGTGGTCCAAAGACCTCGCTGCACGACGGCATCTTCGCCTACGCGTTGGTCGATTTCTGGAATCGAGAAGCTGAGGGACAAAGCTCGCTGGCTTTCGAGACTGTGGCCTATGCGGAGGGTTCACCAGGACGGGTGTTCAAGCTCGACGAAGAGTCGATCGCCCAACGACTGATTGCTCTTTCCGACTTCACCGGACGCAGGCTCGAATGGACTGATTCGGCAGGGCTTCGCCAAGTTCACCGAAAGAACTTGTCCAAAGAAGACATTAAAAACATGATCAAGCGCGCCTATGACTGACAAGAAGCAAATGGCGCTATCGGACATCGTCCAAATTTCGCGCCAATACCAGCGATCTATACGTGTGGACGCCGACATCGGGCGTGCGGATGCACTCACTGGCTACATTTGCCATGCAACTGCGGCTTCCGTGATCGATGGAATGTGCAAACAGCTGTCCGGCACCAACCAACGCTGTTTCACTTGGACGGGCCCGTTCGGCGGAGGGAAAAGTTCATTAGCCGTCGCGTTGGCGAGTGCGCTGCATCCCGACAAGAATCTTCGGACAAGAGCTCGAGCATCATTGCGTCTGGACTCCAAGCCTTTGTTCGACAAAGCCTTTCCTGTTCGCAAAGGTTGGCTGATCGTCCCGGCCGTGGGTCGGCGCGGCAGCGTCGTGGCCGAGCTCCATGCCGCGCTGCGCCGTGCGCAAGGCAAGGCCGTCGACGGCCGCAGCAAGTTTAATGCCCAAAGCCTTATCGCTGAGCTACTCGAAGAGACCAAGAGTCGTCCGCATGACGGGGTACTGGTCATCATCGACGAGATGGGCAAATTCTTAGAGGCGTCCGCCCTGGGTTCTGGGGACGATGTCTACTTCTTCCAAGAGCTCGCCGAAGCGGCCGCACGGTCTGACGGTCGCCTAGTCGTTGTCGGCGTACTTCACCAATCTTTCGCGCAGTACTCGGCACGCTTGGGCATCGACACGCGCGACGACTGGGCCAAGATTCAAGGTCGCTACGTTGACCTACCCTTCGTGGCCGCGAGCGACGAGGTCGTTGAACTGATTGGCCGTGCGATTGAGGTGGAAAGCTGCCCTGCTTGGATGCTTGAGGCTTCTAAGACGATTGCCGAAGCGATTCGCTCGCGACGGCCCGCCGTGGGCCAGGACTTCGCCAAGTCCCTCGCCGCCTGCTGGCCACTGCACCCGGCCATGGCAGCGCTGCTGGGCCCAATCTCGAAACGACAGTTCGGCCAAAACGAACGGAGCACCTTTGGTTTTTTGTCGTCGGTCGAGCCCCACGGCTTTCGCTCTTATCTGAACTCGACTCTCGTTAGCGAAGCAAGCTGGTATCGTCCAAGCGACTACTGGGACTACCTACGTTCCAACCTAGAGCCCGCGATTCTCGCCTCGCCTGACGGTCATCGCTGGTCGCAGGCAGTGGAAGCGGTGGAACGTGCGGAGGCCAAAACGAGTGACCCGTTGCTAGTGGTTTTGATCAAAAACATCGCTGTCGTCGACCTTTTCCGTAGCGGATCGGGTCTGGCGGCCGATGCCGCAGTCATTGGTGCGCTGTTTTATGACAAAACGCGCGAGGAACTCGACGCCGCACTGCAAAAACTCGCTGCTCTTAAAGTCGCGCTCTACAAGAGCTATACGGGAGCGTGGTCGATCTTTGAAGGTAGCGACTTCGACATAGATGCTGCCATCGCTCAGGCGTTAGCCACATCGCCAGGCGTCGATTACGGACGTCTCGCGCAACTCATGGGTCTCCATCCGGTAGTGGCTAAGCGGCACTATCATGAAACGGGCTCAATGCGCTGGATGGAGCTGTCGTTGTGCAGCATCGAGCAGGCTGAAAAAGTCGCCGCGGATTTTCATCCACGCAAGGGTGAATTTGGAACCTTCTTGTTGGCGTTGCCCAGCAAAGGTATGAGCCCGCGCGTAGCACGTCAGCGCGCGCAGGCTTGCTCGAAGCTTGCGCCCTGGCCGGTAATGGTCGGCATCCCCACTAATCACGCCCGTATCGCCGAGCTCTCCGCTGAGCTTGTAGCCTTGGAGCAAGTCAAGGAGCGCCATGAACTATCCGGCGATGCCGTAGCGCGCCGGGAAGTCTATGCGCGCTTGGCTGCGACTCGGGCCAATTTGGAAGACCAACTCCAAGCCGCCGTGTCATTAGCGAAGTGGCACAACGGGACCGATCAAATCGTAGAGCCTGGCTCAAAACTTTCACCCGTGGCGTCCTCACTCGCTGAGGATCTTTTCAGAGAATCGCCCGAGGTTTGGAGCGAGTTGGTCAATCGCGACAACATCTCAAGCAACAGCGTAAAGGCCAGGCGCGACCTGCTTCATGCAATGGTCAACGCCGAAGACCAAGAAGCGCTGGGCTTCGAAGGTTTCCCCGCCGAGCGTGGCCTTTACGAAACACTTCTACGAATTACTGAACTGCACCGTCAGGATAGCTCTGGCGCTTGGCGTTTCATGCCACCAGGTGACGGGTTCGCCAATAGTTTTGAGCCATTATGGGCGGCAACACGTTCCCTCTTCTCGGATGTCAATGCCCGCGTGGGAGCTCACGAGGTCTATGCCTTATGGAACGCTCCTCCCTTCGGGATGAAGCAGGGAATCCAGCCAGTCATCCTCACCGTGTTCATGCTCGCCCATAAGGCAAACGTTGCTGTTTACAAGGATGGAATGTTCTTGCCTCGACTCACAGACTTCGACATCGACGAGTGCTTGCAAGATCCCGACCGCTTCTCGTTGCGTTGGGTGGCTATTGACGAGGATAAGACCCGCATCCTCGACGGCATCTCGAAGCTGCTGGCTGAAATTGGTGAGAGCGCAGGTGCGGGTGACCCGCTCGAGGCCGCGCGTGGACTGGTTGCTATGGTCTTCAACCTACCCGAGTGGGCCCGACGCACACAACGCTTGGGGGAAACGCCTAAGGCTATGCGCGATATGCTGTTGAAAGCTAGCGACCCACATAAGGTGCTTTTTGTCGATCTAGCCTCGCTCCTCGATGCCACTGACGGCGAAACCTATGTGAACGCTTTGCGTGCGCCGCTACAAGAACTCGCCGGCGCCTACGAAAAAATGCTCGCCGAAGTCGAAGACAAGATGCTTGAGGCACTCGGTACAAGCAGGAGAGATCTCGAAGCCTTGCGCGAGCGCGCCCGCTCCGTCGCCGGCGTCTCCGGTGACCGTCGGCTCGATGCATTTGCGACGCGTCTGGCCAACTCCGACGGGGGAAAGGCTTCTCTCGAAGGCATTCTGAGTCTGGCTGCTGAGAAGCCTCCGCGCGAGTGGGTAGATCGGCATATCGACGTAGCGACTTTAGAGGTCGTGAGATTTGCCCGGCGCTTCCGCGAAGCTGAGGCTTTCGTAGGCGTGCAAGGCCGCAAAGCATATAGCGAAGCTATCGCCGTCGTCATCGGCACGGGCTCGGATACCAAGACTATTTCACGGTCGTTCGCGATTCCAGATCAGCATCGCCAAATGGTAGAAGCCAAGGCCGACGAAGTTGCCTCCATGTTAGGTGATCAAGGTTTGGAAACTGAAATATTGCTGGCGATTTTGGCCAAGGCCGGAATGAAGCTGGCGACTATTGATGAGGAGGCGGCCCATGGCTGAGCGACACGTTTTGGGAATTTCCGGAGGTAAGGACAGCGCTGCGTTGGCCGTTTATATGCGCGACAAACACCCTGAGCTGGATATAGATTACTTCTTCACTGATACTGGCGAGGAATTACCGGAGGTGCACGAGTTCCTCGGTGAGCTCGAGGGCTATTTAGGCAAGCCGATCGCTCGACTCAATCCCGGTCGTGATTTCCGCTTTTGGTTGCGTCAGTATGAGCACTTCTTGCCCAATCCCCAAACTCGCTGGTGCACTCGCATGCTGAAATTGAGGCCGTTTGAAGAATGGATAAAACCGTGGTTGAGCATCGGTGACACAGTCACGTCTTACGTCGCCATTCGCGCCGACGAGGACTATCGCGAAGGATACGCAGCTAAGGCGGAAAATCTAATTGTGAAACTGCCCTTCCGCGAGGCTGGCATTGACAAGGCCGGCGTGATCGACATCTTAGAAAATTCAGGCGTCGGCTATCCAAAATATTATGAATGGCGCTCGCGCAGCGGCTGCACTTTCTGCTTCTTCCAGCAAAAGATCGAGTGGGTACGCCTAAGAGAACGGCATCCGGAAGCGTACGAAGCCGCTAAAGCCCTAGAAAAAAGCGCCTTGGACCATGGATCGCCCTTCACCTGGTCAAAGGGAGAGTCGCTAGGCGATATGGAACAACCCGTACGAGTGGCTGAGATCGAAGCTGAATACGAAATTCGCCGCGCTCGCATGCGTAAGGCCATTCCCATCAATCCGCTGCGACCTGTGAAAGTGGGTCCTGAGGACATCGACGATGTCTACGGAGTGGACGAAGGCAACGGGTCTTGTGCCGTCTGCCATAAGTAGTTTAGAGGAGACGTAGATATTCATCTAGATTAGAGACAGAGATGAATCGAGTCCGGTTGGAGGTTAGGACAGAAAAATCGTCCCTACTAATCGTGATGATTGTTTTCTTGACCGAGCATAAGGCGACCTGGGCCGAATATTTGACGAACAGTTCGACTTCATAGTCGCCTAGAGGCCATTCCCCGGAGTCGTATCCTGGTCGTTGAACTTGAACGAATAGAATAGACTGTTGGACCGAAGTTTGAGGTGCGATCGCGAAATCCCCGAATGGATACCCCAGCTGCCGTCGGCGTGCGTATTCATCCCCTGGACTGCTCAATACAACGCATTCGGGACGGTAGCGCATCTCGCGAGTAGGCGACCAAACCCGCAGCAGAAACATCTCCACAACAGCCGTGGACGCCCCCCCGTTAACGACGGTCAGCGGTAGAACTAACTCGAAGGCCCGGTCAGATAGCTGTATCGGTCCTGCGATTTCCGCTACGCTCCAGAGGACAGCACAATTTGCGGTCAAGCGTTGGCGAACCGCATGGGGATAGCAAGCCGTAATCCCACTGAGCAACCATCCATCGAATTCTTCACGCGACGTACTTTTTCCCTTTATCGACGCTTGAAGCATGCGAGCGACGAGTTCGTATATCAACGACTCTCGCAAGGGAAGTGGTAGCGGATCGATAGATTTTGCAGTCAGGTAGCGATCCACTTTCGTGATGGCCTGGTCGAGCAAAGCCAGTGTGTCCATCGATGTCGGAGTAGGCACCTCGACGCCATCGAAGGGCGCGTCATCTAAGACAGCGGCCGCGATCGGCCCAGCCAACATTAGCTGGTATTTGCTGGCAGCGCGGGAATCCTTGAGCTCTCTGCACCAAGCGACTACATCGCCTTTGCCGATCTGGTTCTTGGAGGATTTGACCTGCTGAGCGCACGAGGAATCATCCGCGTATTTCCAGATGATATCGACTTTGTCATTGTCAGAATCCGGCTCAAGAGTGACTTCGGTCCATTGCCCATCATCCCAAAAGGAGTCGAGCAGGCAGATAAGGGTCTGGACCGCAAACCCGCGGATCGCTTCGCGCCCGCCCATGGTTAATTCTCGACCTCGAAAAAGTCCATGGCCATCCTCCCCCATTGGAGACGGGTATCCTCGATCGTAATCCGTAGCTTCTCACTTGGCGCTTCATCTTCCATCCGGGCCCAGGCAGCTATAAGAGATAGAACCTCCCGTGCGTACTGGGCTTCCGGCCCGTCCTCTCCTCGCAGTGCCTCGAAGATTGTTGTATGTACTGGATGCCTACTGTTCAACGTGACTAGGATGACGCCCCCAGCAGTAGAGACGTCAAAGATGTGAAACCCAGGCACGTCGGCATGCCTGAAGCGAAATTTGATCTTCTTGCTAACGTAATCCACTGCGAGTGCTTGTGCTTTCTGCTCATCCACGCCATCCTGGACAATACCGGCAGTCAGCGCCGATGTGCGTTCGTCGGGCGTTGCATTCTCCTCTTTGTCGCTTCTGCCGGTGTCTCCAACTCGCTCTCTCCGTCTGGCCACTGAGTCCGTGGCTGCCTTCTCAGCTTTATTTTCGGCTCGATCTTTCGTAGAGTTGATACGCTCCCCTTCTCGCATCTTGGCCACTTGAGTGCGCATCGAGTGCAACAGCTTCTCGATCTCGCGGCTAATGCGATACATAGCAAGCCGTGGGTCACGATCCTGCTCGAGCCTCTCCTGGTAAGCCCGCACGCTGAAGCCCTCTTCCGATGCATCCTCCTCGGCACTCAAGCGCGTAAAGCCCGTCGCTGACTGCTTGTTGTTGGTAACCCCAAAGACATCATCCAGGCCAGGATCGAACTGCACTTCAATCCCCCACCACCTCTCACGCGTGTCATAAGAGTTTGTAAAGCTGTGGTTGAGCTCTAGCTCCCGTCTTGCCCTCACGACGGAAATGCCCTGGTTCTTTCGCGCATGTTGGCCAATGGCTTTACCTCCTCCCTCGCGCCGAGCCTCTGGCTTACAAATTGATGCCATGATGGTCACTTTATGTTCCTTACCCTCGTGAGCTACCTTGAGGACCAGCGGGTGTCCGAAGGGAACGAAAGCCGGTACCTGATTAAAGGGTGTCGGAGCATTCGTTCCAGACATCAGGTAGAGCGGATCGTTCGGCCGGACAAAGCTCTCATAAACGGTTGCTTTAGTCTTGCTCTCATAGGCGGCAAGGCGAATTCGAACAGATTTGTCGTTGATGAAGTGTCGGTACACACGTCCGCTGATGAATTCAGTATTTCGCAGCAGAGTCGAACTTTGCTTCCAAGTAACACGATCTAGTTTGCTCCACACGACTAAGGTACCGTGCTGTTCGAGGTCGCCAGCGATCAATGATCGCCACTCGGAGGGAATCTCAGAGGGCTGCGGCTCTGGAACCTCAAGCATTTTTCCGTCTTGGACGTCCTGCACATCCAAGTACGCGTGATGAACCAATCCTTCTTGCCATGTCCAGACGTCCACTCTCTTGCATTGCGAGATCGAGGAGTTCGGCAAACCCATCCCGAACTTCCCGATCCCCTTGTGCTGCGTCTTGTCTAGACGCGATCCATTGCCGAACTGAAGGGCCTTTCTAAGTGAAGTAGGGCTCATGCCGCTAGCATTGTCGTAAACGGCGATTCGAGAGATCTGGCGTCGTCCCTCAGTCGGGAGCTCGTCAATACAAATGACCTCGACTTCGGTACGGGTTTCGGTTTCGTCCCCAGCCTGGATGGCGTTGTCAATAAGCTCTGCCAGCGCGTGTGCGGTATCGCGATAGCCCGAGCTTCGCATCGCGTGAATAGATAAATTTTGGGGAATGATGGGAAAAGACATGTGGACTCCTAAGTTTTCAGCGTTGACCAAGTGCTCAGCGACTCCACCCAGCCAACTTCGGCTTGAGTATCGGCAGCCACAACGATTCGAAGGGCTGGAAGGTCAGTCTCTCTAGCTTGAATAAGTCGCCCAATCGTGGATAAAAACGTTGCTCGCGATTTATAGGGCGACGCCATCACGCATGCGGAAATTCTTGGCACTGAACTCCCAGCAAGAAGGAAACCGTGGACGCACAAAACTTTTTCTTCTCTAGCGACAAATTTCTGAAGAGCAAGCGCGCGTGCTGCCGGGGGCTCCTCTGCGGTAACGGATCTTGCTTTTACCCCCTGAACCGGCAATAGGCCAGCGAATAACCTCGCGTTTTCAGCCGTGGTCGCATAGAACACAATTCGTCCGTTAGCGGTGGATTCTCTCTTCAGAATTTCGAGAAGGCGCTCGTTGCGTTCAACGTTGTTACTAAGTTCGTTGGCGTAGTCGCGATCGAATTCAAGTGAGTCGTCGTCGACTGATCGCGACACAATTACGGAGGTACTTGTTGCCGTGGAATTCGTAAGTTGTACGACTACGGGATCAACGCCAGCAGAATCGTCTACTGTGGAAGGCAACTGCAGTTGCTCTTCCGCCTCGACCGTTATGTAAGCTCCTGGAAAAGCGGCCTTTAAGGCACTCCGATCAGCTTTTGCAGAAATAGCCACACCCGAAGTAGCTAATATTCCCACAACGCTAAAAGGCCCACCTGCTGCCATCCTTTCAATGATCGTGGCTCCAACAGGATGAATCACGTTCTCTGCATCTGCGAAGACAGCTACAGACGTGGCAGCTCCGAGCTTTTCAAGCGCCAAGTCATCCTTGTTGAGACGAAGAATGTCGATGACCGCTATCGCTCCTCCAATCTGATCGAGGTCGCGCGTTGGGTGGTCACCGTAAAGCTGAAGAATCGTTGTGTCACGCGAGCCTAGCTGCCGCCACACTTCCTGCAGCTCAAGGAACGCCTCTTCACACATGGCTGTGCCAGGCGCCAGCCAAACGATCGATTTATCGTCAGCTTCCGAGCGATATAGATCGAGCGCCGCCGTAGCGACAAGCCGAAGCTTTCCAGCACCGAACGGCATGTGAACCAAAGCAGAACAACGTGGTTGGGCGATCGCTCGTCGGAGTTCGCGAAATGCTTTCAGTTGATGAGCATATAGCTTGTGGGAGGCCACGGCTTTATGGGATCCCTCGGATGCTTGAAGAGGCTCCTCTATATCGTCATTGGTCACCCCATACCATCGCGCTAAAATCTCTAGGTTACCTGGTGCTCCATCGAAATCAAAGCCATTTAGTGTTCGGAGAGGAGAGATCACTGGCAACTGAAGCAGTTCACACAGTTCGGTAGCCTCGGAGTTCTCCAGTTTGGACAGCAGGAGGCTTCGTATGTCCCGCTTGCGAAACGCACCGCGTTCCCCGTACACACTCTCGATGAAGTAGGCAAGACTTGTCGGAGTCGTCACATCTGCACCCAGTTTGCTGAGCAAATCCGCGATTGGGGGGCCCAACAGAGTCGTTAGAGTGGCAGTGTCGTTTCTGGCCAAATGTGTAATGAATTGCGTCATCGAGGTCCCGCGAGACGATCGCGAAACCGACAGAGCTTCTGGAGTTTCAGGTGGTGCCATGCGCTGGTCCTAACGAGTTGTCGAGGGAAATCGCCGCTACTGCAGCAGTGATTTCATCGTCAGAAAGAAATGGAGCCTGCGCGAAGAGCAGACCCTGCTCGCCGTTCAACTTAGCAGCTAGATGCCCACGACCCAGAAGCAATTCAGCCCCCGGCCGATCGAGCGCAATCTTGGATGTCGCCTCGCTTGACACCTTCAAGATCAGGCGATTGCCCAGGTTTTCGCGGAGCTGCATCGGCATGACGTCCTTGTCAGGACGCTGCGCCGCAAAGATCAAGTGAATGCCGGCCGCGCGCGCCTTCACGCCAAGGCGCTGTACTGCCGCCCCCACCGCCGCCTTGTAGGCGTCATCGAGCATCCAATCAGCGAACTCGTCGTGAACCAAAAAGACCATCGGCAGCCGCTCCTCGACCGGGACCTTGGCGTTGTAAGTTGGCAGATCGCGCGTTCTGGCCTTGGCGAAAGCGCGGTAGCGATCTTCCATCTCCTGAACTAGCGCTTCGAGAACCTCGCCAGCCTTCTCCTTAGTGGTGACGATCTCGTCGCGCAAATGCGGCAAGTCAGCCAAGGGGGCATAGTCCACGCCCATCTTCGGATCGATCAAAGTGATCTGGGCCAGATCCTTCGAGTTAGTCGCGGCGATATCCAAGAGCAGCGCCTGGATCAACACCGACTTACCGCTGCCGGTCGCGCCAGCGACAAGGGAATGCGGCTCGTGCGATGAGAGTCCGCCAAATTCCGCCCCGAGGTTCAAATACAGCAAGGCGCCGTTGATCTCCTGGAGCCCTAAGAGGAAGGACGTGTTGATTCCAGCGACATTGCGGTTGAGCTCGCGACGCGACCAAAGCTCCCAGAGCGACACGGCCTGGCGCTTAGAACCGGCCACCGTCACCACGATCTCGCCTGGTTTGGGCTGAACCGTGACCAGGTTTATCGCATGCGTGGTCAGAAGCTGAGTGCGCTTGTTCTCTATGTCCTCGACGCGCAGCCTGTCAGAGCCCGCCAAGCGCACTAGGCAGCCATTGGGAGTCAAGCGCGTGCCCAGAATGGCCGCCTGCAAACCGTAGCTGTTGAGCGCGGCCTTAAGTTTCTTAGTGACCTCTTGAGCCCACGCCTCCCGCTCCGCATCAGCCTGCGCGCCGCTCACAAATTTGGCAGACACCAGCTGAGAGAGCGCAGTCCCGAGATTGGAGGACGTCGCCGACATCAGACCCGGGGTCAAAGTGGCCACAGCAGGAGTAACTTGGACCAGTTCTGGCGTCGAAACGGCAAGCTCGAGCGCCTGATTGCTTGGTGGGACCGAGGCATCGGCACCGTCGACCGACAGACTCTCGTCCACCGCGACATCGGTAGGGCCGCTCGCAAGCTGTCCCATGGCTGCGAGCCACGGCACGCGCGGCGCGGGCTTCCTAAAACCATGTCCCGACCAGGGCTGGTGAGGGCCGAGCTCCGCGCGGACTTCAATTCCTCCACTTCCCTTAGCATAGGCCTCTGCGAGCTTTCGCAGGTCAGGCCGGTCGAAAACCTCCTGCCAGGCTTGCACTCCATCGACGTCCTCAAGCAACTCCTGACCAGAGGCAGAGGTCAACCCGGCATCCGATGTGTGGACATAAACCTGTGAGTAGCCGCGCAGAGAGATTTCTATATCTCCTTCGCGCAGCTTTGACCGTGCGCGCTCCATGAGTCCTGTCATACCCGGCGGAATGTCCGCGTCAATGAGCATATCCGCCAAGCGGGCAAGCCACACATCGCGATCAAGTCGACCGGGATCGCCAAACAGCGCCTCACGGAACATGCTTAGTGTCGCCAAAAGCTGATCCTTTGAGTCGCGGCGAGCCTTGGCAAGGCCATCAGCACCGACATATTTCGACTCGACGATCGAGATAACGACGCGGACATCGTCCCCGCGCTCCTCGACATTGAGTGCGAGGATGTCGGCGATGCGACTCTCCGGCTGGGAGAGCCAACTCGCATAGTCATCGAGCAAGAAATAGGCCGTCAAGACTTTTCCGCTACCTGCGGCCGCCTGGAACTCCGCGGCGAGCAAGTAGCGGCTGAGCACTAAGCCGATCATTTCGCCTGCCGAGACACCGCGCTTGGCCGCACGTAGCACAATGTCGCCGGAGACGGAAAGCGCATCGCGCTTGGCCTTCTCGACGGCGGCCTGGATTTCATCAGCGTCGAGCTGTAACTTCAACTCCTCCAAACGGCGACGCACCAGCACGCCGAGGAGCCGCAGCTCGGAGGTAGAGCTCACGATCATATTGCGTCCGTTAGTCGAACCCCGGCGGTAGCGTACGACCGTGATTTCATTGTGCTGGAGTTGCCGCTTGTCGAGCAGCTCGTCATAGGTGGCAACCCACTCAGCGAGGTCGTGCGCGTCCTTAATCATCCCCGCCAAAACAGGGCTTTGCAGCGAGATGCGGCGGGCCGGGAGGTAGCGCTCGTCGGGCAAAGCATCGGTTTGGCGGCACACAGCAGCCACCGCTGACACATAGGCCCAACCCGAGGCGGTCTGCCAGGGACAAGTCAGGAACGTGGTCGATTTGAGTTCGTTCTCGCCAGAGACGCTGCGATAGGACCATCGCGAGGGAGCGTGCTCCAAATTGGGCCGATCGTTAGTCCAGGGAACCGGCAGCCATTCTGACTGGGCCGCACGTGAGACTACGTCATGCAGGAAGGCCACGTCGAATGCCTTGAAGCCCTGCGCACTCCCGCTCGGCGTCGCGGAGATCGGCGTCACTGAGATGCGCAGCTTCGAGACGAAATTGTCGCTGGTCTCGCTGACCACGGGCAGGTCTGGGTCGTCGCCGGCCTTATTCACGAGCTCGCCGTAGACGCTTCGAAGTTTCGCAGGATCGGCGTGGCGCACCGAAACGCTGCATTGGAACTTGCCATGCTCTTGGAGCGACGCGAGCTCGCGCACAGTCGCCAAGGGCAGCTCCGCCGCGTCCGCGTTGTAGAGCACGACGCTAAGGTTTGCGGCCTCATGCGGCTGCAAGCCGACATAGCGCTCCAAAAGCTCGCGCGCCTGCTTTGCGGCGGCCGCAGGATCAACATCAGTCATCGCGTGTTCGGCGCCGCGCGTGGGCGATTCCAACAAACTATAGCCATTGACCGTGTTACTCTCGGAGACCAGCAGCGGAGCACCAGCACGGCTGAGGACCGCGATTTCTGGGTAGAACGGATGGGCGATCTCATCGGAAAGTTCGCGCATGAAGATCTCGCGATCGCCGTAAAGGATGCTTTCGCTTGAGAGGAGATGCGTGGCGAAGGCGGCTACACGACGGGATTTGACCGCTAGCGCCTTCATCCGCTCCGGGTGCCATGGCGGGATGATCACGGCCGGGTTGTCGCCGGCTACGCGGGCCGTACCGACCGAAAGAACCTCAGAGGCTAGGCGCGAGCGGCATACATCGCCGCGCGCGTGGGCCATTAAAGCGCCCAACAGCGCAGCGAAAGAATCGGATTGGCGCATGACAGCTTCGCCATGTAAGCCCGTGAAAACGAAATCCGCCATCGCTTTGGCGTAGTCTTCTTCAAACCTTTCCCAGGCCGCTTTGATCTCGTCGCGCTGATGAGGCATTAAGCGGCCCTCGTCGGCGAGTTCCTTGATCCGAGTTTTGATCTCATGCCGTAGACTTCGCAGTTTGTTCGCCGCGGGAACCAGAGAGCCGGCATCGGTCGAATAAGTCGCCTCGAGGGTACTCGTGTCGAGCAGGGAGACGTTTTGCACCCCACCCTTCTTGCTGACGAGTCTGCGTGGGACCTCCGTGCAACCCACCGCGCCCTTCTCTAACAGACGGCGCATGTCGGCAACCATCGACAGGCCGATCGACTTGGGTTTATAGCTCCATAGGAGCTGTGTCTTGGCCAGCGTTATCTCTTTGCCGCGAGTCACTTGGATTAGGGCGACATCAAACTTGATCTGCAATGCCGCCCGGGAAAGCGAGGAGTTGGGGCGGATCTTGTTCTTCTTGTCATTGCGAAGTTCCTTCTCCTTGGCAAAGAAGTCCTCGTAGTCGAATAATGGATCAGGCAAGTTCGCGTTGCCCATTCGCTCGATCTTCCAATCCGCCTTGGAACCCATGAGCTCTTTCAAGCCGCGATACATCGCTGAGAAATAGCTGCCGGCATCGTAGTTGAAACGCTCGCGCCACTCCTTGCGGCCTTTGCTGACAGTGAAGCGCAAAATGCGCTCCCCCTCCGGATCGCGCAGGCCTGCGTGCAAGCTGTTAACCACCCGCGCGAAGCCATCGAAGAAGTCGGTGCACTCAATGGGCTTGCCATACAATGCTTTCTCCCAGCGGGCGCAAAGTTTGGCATCTTGCTCGAGCATGCGGCGGTGCTTGACGAAGAATTCCTCGTCCTCGTCGTTGAAATCGGCACGCCGCTCGCGCGACTTCAAGTCCTCCAACAGTTTCCGCCCCTCTGCGTCCAGGGCGTTCTCCTCTTCGCAGTCATGGTCGAAGAAGCGAATCGTCGAGTCGACCAAGCCAAATTGCTTCTCCTTGGGCTTGTCGAACGCCAAGTAAACGCCGTCTCCTTCCCACTCAAACTGCGCGAGGCACGACGCCGCATCTTGATCACCGGCCGGCGCTGCGGCGAAGGCCTCAAGGGCCTGGCGCGCGGCTTCAGCGATGTCCGCAGCGTTGGTCTCAATGCGCTCAGTGAGCTCTTCGACATCGAGCAGTTGGCCATTCTGGCGAAGCTTCTTGAGCACTGGAGCGCGCTGATCGAAGAGTTTGGCGAACGCCTTCTGCCAAGGTTTGCGCGTAGTCGCGAAGGTCTTGGTGTTGGAAAAGAAGGAACTGTCCCTAGGAAGCCCCGCCCTTGGCAGCGCGAAGCCGACTGCGTCGCGGATAGGCAGTCCACGCGTGGAGATCGCTTCGACAATCTCGGAGCAGAACTCGCCGAGCTGGATCAACGAGAGCTCGGAGACGGCAAGCAATCCGCCTAGCGCCGCATGGAACACCGTGCGATCGTCTGCCACTGGCGCGAGCCCACCCGCGCGCAAGGTCGCCTCGACCCACGGTTCAGGGTCCGCACGCATCTCTTTGGCCCCGATGGCCATAACGTGCCCCAGCGTATCAGCCAGGTTGTGCTCATTGCCGTTGGCCGTCAGGATCGACGCCTTAGTCGTTACTGCGTTATTTCGCACATAGCCAGCGTTATGGGATATTAGTATCTCCGCGGGCAGGCCTTGACCTTCGACCAGGGCCTCAGGAATCATTAGATCCACACGAGCGATCAAGTCGGGATTCGCAAGGATCGCCCGCGCGACAGCCGCGATCTGACTCGCAGAGAGTTTATCAAGACGGAAGAGCGCCGCCGAGTCACCCGGCTGACTGGAATTGGAAATGCGCTTGGCAAGAATGTCTGCGCCGACGCGCCCGATGATGCGATCGGTCAGCATGCAGCCTCTCCCTTGAACGCGAACGGGTTTTCTACAAATGAGCAGGAATCGGAAAGCCTGCGGACCAGGCCCAGACCAACCAGCCGCGCTTCTAGGTTATCCCGGTTTTCGCTGAGCTCTTCTTGGTCGACCAGCTTAGCACCGATCAGGCGTGCCCCTTCGGCGTCACCGAGCACCAAGCCATAGCGCCGTTTAGCCTCGGCCAAGAATTCGTCGAACTGCATGCGGTCGTCCACGACCGCCACCACAATCGACTTAAGCAATCGGTCATTGGGCGCATACCGTGTACGGCGCGAAAGTCGGCGAGAGCTCAGTCCGATAGCGCGCGACCAGGACGCGTGGATCTTGCCAACGTGCTGCTCGTGGCGCGCGAGCGCGAGCTCCGCTAAATTGGAGACTAAATCATCCGGACTTTTCCCCGAGTAGTCCTCATCATCCCTGTCTTCGGTCGGGGGCCACTGGAAGCGCTCGCGCATGAGCTTTACGCGCTCAGCGTCGGGGAACTCGGTCCCGGTAGCGCGCTCCCACTGTTCCTCTTGTCGGATCGCCTCGACGTAGGTGCGCACAGCCTTGGCGGGAAGCCCTTGATTGAACTGGTAGCTGTCGCCCGACAGCGCACGCACTTTGGTGCGTTCCCTGGAGACGATTTCGCAGACGATCTCCACGGGATCGTCATCGCCCGCGACGCGCTTGGCGCGCTCAAGGAAATAGAGGAGCATGTTCAAGCCGGAGATAGCGATCAGATGCTCCAAGGCGTCGTAGATCGGCATATCGTTGGATAAAATCGACAGCCAATCCTCACAGATCTGATCAAAGCGTGCGTTGGCAATCTCAGGCAGATAACCAGAGGGGCGCGGATCGTCGGCGAGCTGTGGCGAGCCTTGCAATGCGCGGGCAAGCCTGTTCATCGGAGCGTCCCGGTCGAACAGGCGTTTGGCCAAGACGTCGCCGAGCTGCGCGCCCTTGTTAGCGCGCGTGAGCATGAGATAGAGCAGTTCACCGGAGCGGGCGAAAAAGCGTCGATCGTTGCTCATTTTGCCGCGCGGGTCGATCTCCAAGTCCTCATACAGGGCGTCAGGACCAAATGGGAACACGAACTTCGAGCTCCAGCGCTTGTTGCTGCGCGACTCGAACGACGATGAGCGCAAAAGCTCGATGGCCTTCGCGAAATCATCAAAGCTGGAAAACGATTGGCGCAGATACGCCATGTCGTCGTCGCCGTTGCCGGTTTTTCCCTGGTCGAACTTGTCAAACCATTGCCGCCATTTCTCGTCATCGGGCAGCGCACTTTCGGCGATTGACTCGACGTACGGGTTATTGAACAGCAAGCCGCGCAAGCGGATTTGTCGCTGTGGCTGAAATTTGACGGCCCCGCCCGCTCCCTCGTGGACACGCAGCGGTTTGTCAAGATTCGAGCCGAGCACACCCAAGAATTCCAGAACGGTCAAATGCGGAAGTTGCTCGTCGTAGAGGCGATGCCCCCAAATGTTCTCGTCGACGCAAAAGTCGACGCTCTTGATCTGCGGGCGCTTGATGATCTCGCTCATGCGGAGCCCTTCACAGTTACGGGACGAGCGAAGCCGCGGCCGCCTGGTTCGATGTCGATGAAATTTAGCGTCAGCGCTGAAGCTTCGCCGTGGGCCTCATCGTCGTCACCGGCAAACCCGGCCTTGCGAACGATCTCGGCTTTGCGCAGCAGCTTGGCCTTGAAGGCCAGCAGGTCCTCGAGACACTCATTGGAAAAACTCGCCGGCAGGGCGCCGGCAGCGACGCAGGAGAGGAATTCATGACGGATGGGCGTGAGGTCGAACGCGACAGAGTTTCCGAGGCCAGGAGACAGGGAGATGTCGAGCTGAGGACGCAACGTCTCTTCATGGAGTTTGATGGCCATGCCGACCCCACCTTGGCGGCGCGAGGGTGTCTCATGGTCACACAGCACGCTCACGCGGCTTTGCGTGAAGCCGCCGGAACTCGCGATGAAGATGCGATCTACGTTCTCCAAAAGGAGTCCAGTCATCACACGGTTGAGCCCTTTGGCGATCCGTCCGCGAACGGTCTCGCTAACGGATTTCTTGGCTTTGAGCGAATCGATTATGTCCAGATAATCGCCAGCAAAGCGGAACGCGGTCATTGACCAGCGGGGATAGCCGGGTTCGGCTTCGGGTAGCGTAAAGTAAAGCCGGCGGCGCTGCGCTTCAAGCATCTCCAGAAACTCAGACGAGCCGGCCTCCAAGCGCACGCCCTCATGGCCTTCCAAATATGCGTCTTGGGCTCCGCAGAAATCCGCAGTAGCGCCATAAACCTGGTCGCAACCAACCAGTCGATCAAAATCGGCTTGTAGGTGCGCATCGTCCTTGCCGTAGACCAGCAGGCCATCGGCCGCGTTGGTCGTCTCTTCGCCCACACCGAAACTGGCCATAGCCTTGAAAACAGGCCGGTCGGAGGCCCTGCGCTTCGGCAAGTTCGCCCCGAAAGCGTTAGCGTAAATGCTAGCCTTACTGACGTGGCCGCTCTCTTGAATCTTGGCCACATCCGCGCAGGTCATTAGATTTTCCTTGGCCTCCTTGGCATCGGCATAACCTAGGACCATGTTCGCGCATAGGGCCAGCAGGTCGCGGATCGGAAGATGCAGCCCGTTAAGTCGGGCGATCTCAACTAAGTCACCTAAGCGGCGCGTAAGCTGCCCACCATCGGATTCGCCGAGGAGCCTACGGCGGTTCTCATCGATCGGACACACTTTGCCACCCGAGTTCAACGAGCAGCGCTTACAATTGTCCCACTCTGGATGACCGGCCACGGCCATTGCGACCTCTTCGAGCGTCTTGCGGCTGGTAGTGCGGCTGAGGTCGAAAACGGCAAGCCGATCAGGTGCTGGTCCTGCTTGCAGAAAGCGTTCTTGAAGTGGCTTGCGAAGCGGATGAACTCGCTTCTGACGCTTTCCTAGGTCGCGCAGGCGATCGAGGAGTTGGCCGTGGTTGGCCGCCAGGATCACGACCTCGGAATCACCCCCTTCGAGCACCGACTTTTCGAATCGTTGCAGCGGAAGATCGCTCTCCTCGCCATTGAATTCGGAGAGGTCCTTGATGAAAACCGCCAGACGACCATCTGCGAGGCGATGCTCCTTCACATTCCCCTTATCCGTCCAAACTTTGGGATCCCCACCGATACGCGTCCAAAGGGATCGGCAATGGTAGGTTTTGCCATCGCCCGCCGTGCCGGCGATTAGGATCGACCCTGGCGCCTTGGATTCGATGTGCTCAACCATTGCATCTAGCAGCGGCGTCGACAGCCGGATTGGCTGCACCTTCGCTCTACCCAATGCATTTGAGACGTATTCGTCAAACATCGTCAAGTTGTTCGGCGTTGGTCCATAGCTCCGAAGGAAACGAACCCAAGCGCTTGCCGGTGGCGCTCCGCTACCACAGTCAATTTGAGGCGACACATTTGTCATTTTGTTTCCCTCTGGACGTTACGCTTGCCAAGTTGTTATTGTACGGGTTGAAGATGCCTATGGGAATCACTGCTTAGCGTTTGCCTGCTGATCACGAAATTTCGTGGGTTAATTTAGACGCGATAACTAGACTGTGCCAACGGCAGTCACTCTTGGCCCCTGTCGTCTCAGCAACGTTGTAATTTTCACTTTGGTTAGCTCATGTACGACGCAGAGATCACAAATGCCGATGGAAAAATTATGGTAACGATTACCTCATCGACCTCGAACATTCATTTCAGCCGAACGTTTCATAACATATGCGATGCTGAGCGATGGATTATTGGATTAGTGCGCACTGGCCTAACCAAGCGCGCACGTAAGCATCTGCGAGAACAAGCTGTTGCCCCTTCCGAACTGCCTGCACTCTGGCCAATTGTCGTGAGGGATAAGCGTACTATCAAGCGGGCCGTATTACCGACCCGGCTCGAATGATGGACTTACAGGTTTTTTCTGTCCTTGCTGTGCTGGTCACACGGGAAGCCAGATTTTTATGGAACTAGCGACAAAACCGGCCCAAGGCGGCTGCAAAATGATTACTAAGGTAGCAGTTGCTAGCAATCGAAGCCCGCGAACATATGGCATAGACGTGCGCTCAGAGCCCGAAGGGGCTCACTTCTCTTCGGACAAAAAAAAATAGGCCACCTGAGGGTGGCCTATTTTTTAGTTTCCTGGCGGAGAGAGGGGGATTCGAACCCCCGATAGGCTATGAACCTATACACGCTTTCCAGGCGTGCGACTTAAACCACTCATCCATCTCTCCTGATGGGTTCGCGAACGCGCTCGTTCACGAAGCCGCCTATTATAACAAGGTTTCTCGGCAGTACAAGGGTGTCATGTGATCGTGTGTTAGCGCAAAGTAGTAATGCCCCCTCTCCGCAAAGTAGAGATGTCCCCTAGGATGGGTCGTATGGGAGGATGGGATAGTGATCGCGATGACGGCCAAGGATGTGTTGCGCAGCCAGGTGATTGCGCAGGTGTTGGAGGAGAAGCTGGATCAGGCGAGCGCGGCGAGAAGGCTGGGCATCAGCGTCCGGCAAGTCAAGCGGCTGAAGCGGCGGATGCTGGACAAGGGAACGGAAGGCTTGTTGAGCAGGAAGCGTGGCAAACCGTCAAACCGGCGGACGCCGGCTGATGTTCTGGAGAATGCGATGGCCTTGGTGAGCGTGCACTACGCCGACTTCGGGCCGACGCTTGCATGCGAACGCTGTTGCCTGCTGGTGTTCATCGACGACGCCACCGGCGAACTGATGGCTTTGCGCTTTGTCGATGCCGAAACGACGCTCGGTTACATGGCGCTGCTGGAAGAGCACGTTCTTGCACACGGACTGCCTGCCGCGATCTACAGCGATCGGCACAGCATTTTCCAGGTCAACCGGGGGGATTACAAAGACGTCAGCCACGCGCAAACGCAGTTTGCGCGTGCCTTGGAGCAATTGGGGATCGAGGGCATTCAGGCCAACAGTCCGCAAGCCAAGGGACGGGTCGAGCGGGCCAACCAGACCCTGCAGGATCGTTTGATCAAGGAAATGCGTTTGCAGGGCATCAGCAGTCAGGAAGCGGCCAATGCCTGGCTGCCGCAGTTCATCCGTGCCGTCAACCGTCGCTTCGCCGTCGTGCCAGCGACGCAGGACGACGCGCACATCCCCTTCGCCGGGACACATGCAGCCTTGCGCCGCATCCTGTCTGTCCACACCAGGCGCCGCCTGTCGGGCAACCTGAGCTGCCAACTGGATGGCATGCTGTATCAGGTTCAGGCAACGGGACAAGGGTTGGCCCTGCGCGGCGCCGATGTGGACGTCGTGACGCATCCCGCCAGTGCGACGGAACTGCTCTGGCAGGGGCGCGTGCTGCCCCATACGTGCAACAGCAAACCCATCAAGCAACGCGAGGCCGTCGACGCCAAGGACGTCAACACCAAAGTCAAGCAGGCGCTGACACGGCGCACGCCACCTCAGCCGATGGGGCACCATGGAAAAAACGCATGGCCACCCCGCCCGGCACAGCGCAAGCACGCGCCGAATTCACGCACCCCAAAACCCACTTGGCCCCAGTCTGATCTCCTTCCAAGGAGACATTTCTATTTAGGGTTGGCAAATATCTCTACATGCCACCTCAAAAGCACGGTATTTCGGGGGCAATCATCAGCATCGGTTTACCGATCTTTATCCCTCCGATTTGCTGACTTCAACCAACGTCGCTGATGAGTAGTTGAGCAAGAATCTCCGTTCAACTTCAACGGAGGGAAGACATGATCGACGCTTACTTGCAGATCGGGGACATAAAGGGCGAGTCGCAAGATGACAAACATCGACAGTGGATCGAAGTCACCAATGTGACGTGGGGCGTAACCCAGCCGAAGGCAACAGCAATATCGACGGCGGGGGGACACACCAGCGGCAAGGCCGATGTGCATGAAGTCAGTTTCGATAAGTTGGCTGACATTGCATCCCCGGTTCTCTTCCAGACCTGTGCGATGGGGAAGACGGTCCCGAAGGCGAAGTTGGAGTTTTTGCGGGCCGATGGCGATGGCGCTCGTGTCAAGTACTTTGAGATCGAGCTTGAAAACGTCATGATCTCTAGCGTCACGCCGAACAGCGGCAGTGGTGGAATCATCACGGAAAAGGTTCACTTGGCATCGTCCAAGTTCAAATGCACTTACACGCAGCAAAAGATTTCGGGTGGTGCCGGAGGTAGCACGGCAGGGGGCTGGGATAGCGCCAGTAACAAGACCTACGCGTAACAGGAGCCGACTATGCACCCCGTTATGTACCTCGGTGACTTCAACGCCCTGATGAAGAAGTGGGCCAACCAACGAGCCAGCGACTGGGCGGAAGATCATAACAAGATGACATTCCTCGGTGACGGGCAATGCGCGCGGCTTCCGCAAGCCTTGACGAGTGTCGGACATACGGGCCGATGGAAGCCCGGCGAGCGAGTCATTGACGTTGCTAAGACACTCAAGTCGGGAACTGTCGTGGCGAATTTCTGGTTTGAGCTGAACGAGGTTTGGTATCCGAACACGCACGGTTATCATGCGGCGCTGTTCGTCCGTGGCGAAGGCTATAGCGTGGTGACAGGGAAGGCCAGCCAGATCATCTTGTTTGACCAGTGGGTTAATCCTTCTCGAACAGTGAAAGGCTCACACCCACCGGGCACACGACCAGTTAGGGCATATTCGTACGAAGTAGCGAAGCAAAGGGGCTATATGCCGTGCGACAACGCGAACGACTTCTACGTGGTCCTTGTTCCATGAGAGGACTGCTCTTTTCGGTATTGATCCTGTCAAGCGCTACCGCTGGGGCCGAGACCTACCGATGTCCACAAGCCTACCCCGGCAAGGACAAACCCGCTTTGCCCCTCACCAATGCTGACATGACCCAAGACACGGACATTCAGTTTGCGAGTGGCTTCCTCACTGACGACGAAGCGGCGGAAGAAGGGTACAACGCGCACTACGCCTTCGACACCGGGTCGCAAACGCGGCTGGTTTGTCTTTACGGAGGTAAGACGCGCCTCAAGGGCCGAGTTCACGACGGGCACGAATGGAACCAACGTATGCAGGGCGGCGATTCAGAATGGAGTGTGAAACTGGCTCCAAAAATCAGCCGGTGCACCCTGCAGGTTCGAGAAATCAAAACCCGCGACCCGAGCAAAAGCACATGGACAGCGACCGCCAACTGCGAGTAAGTCGGAGTGCGAAGCGGTTCAGATAGTGTTTCAGACGTTCTTCCCAGCAGGTGACGGAGGGCCGTCTGAGCCGTCATGTGGCTAATCGACAACGCTCTCAATCCACGGCATTTTCCATCGAAAAATGAAAAATCGCTCCTCTCAAAGTGTTGTCATGCATGTTTAGACCTAAAGTAGTGCCGATCCGCCAGATGTTTTTGGGGGGATATTTGGGGCCACTGATGAGTATTCTCAATTAAAAAGTTATTATAAATCATGTACTTGACTCAACAATTAGACTTCCCCTCTCTCCGCCAGAACATGTATCAGACGATCCAAGGTCGCCCACCAAACCCGCGTAACCCCTGAAAGAACGTGGTTTTTTGTTCGTCAAGCGTTTAGCGTCCATTGAAATCCGGCATCTTTGACGGTAGCTTTGACGGTTTCCATTCATACCGTCAAAACCGATACCGTCAACATGCCGAAGCTCGGCCCCGCTTACCGATATCCAGACCCGGACAGCGAAACCCAAAGAAAAACCGTACAAGGTCTGCACGCAGCCGTTCCACCAACATGACTGCCGTTGATGAGGGCGACGTCATTCGCGAGCAGGTCATGCGCGCGGAGGCGCAACGCGCGCAGCCGGCGAATCTCCCACAACAGTGCTCGAACGTCCGATGAGTCGAATTGCGGGCCCGGTCGGACGCGCAGTTCATCCGCTGCGATTTAACAATGCTCAACAGGAATACTGTCCCGCACATTCATGATCTGGACATGAAAGTTGCCGGCAACACGTTGTATAAGTAAGTCAAGCGCAATCCTGTGATACCAGTTGTCAAAAAGCTAGTGTAGAGTACACGGTTCAGCTTGAACGGCTCTTCTGCCAAGTAGAACGTACACCCTCTACACCATGACCGCATCCTTACCGATTTCATTGCCCGCCAAGAGTGGTCGAAATGTTGACGTTCCGACAATCCAATCATTCGAAGGACTGCGAGGTATCTGCGCAGCCCTAGTGGTCTTGTACCATTTTGGCCTCGTTAAATCGAACCTCATTGCCGGCTCTTATCTTTTCGTGGACGTGTTTTTTGTCCTCAGCGGTTACATCATGATGCTGAACTACTCGGAGCGACTGGTTGATCGCCGAGCATTCATGGACTTTCTCGGAAAGCGAGTTGCCAGGCTCTATCCGCTTTTCCTGTTTACGACGTTCACGTTTCTTGTCGCAACCAAGATTGTTGCACCTTACCTGCAAGGACTGTTGGTTGAGGTGACGCCCGCTGTGAATGCGGTCGCTGTAGCCCCCGCTCATGCCCTGGCTCCAACCAATGATGATTCAGCGCTCCTGAAGCTCCTTGCGTGGCTGACTTTCGCAAGCAGCATGGGTTGGTACGACTACCTGTATGCGAATTATCCCGCGTGGAGCGTTAGCACGGAATTCTGGACATACGTCCTGTTCGCCGCAGCGGTTATTCTGGCACGCAAACGACTGGTCGCTGTCGCGGCTGGCGCGATCTTCATATCGTTTTCGATCACGTTATATTTCTCCGTAGTGCGCCATGGATGCCTTGCGCACGGCGAGTGCCTTAACGTCACGTACGATGCTGGTTTCCTTCGCTGTGTCGGAGGCTTTTTCTTGGGGGCGCTTTCATATCTCTTGAATACGCGCCTTCGTCAGAACAGGCAAATCGCATGGCTCAAGCATGCTGATGTCGTCCTGCTAATCCTGATGTTCTCTGTAGTATGGTTTTCAACCGATATCCCGGCAGTCGCGTTTGCAATGCCAGGTGCTGCTGCGGCACTCATCACCGTCCTCCCGTTTCAAGGTGCCGCAAGCCGTCTTTTGAGCCATAAGCCGCTACTTTGGTTGGGCAAGATGTCATTCGCCATTTATTTAGGACACGCAAGTATCCTCGGTGTGTTCAGTCCACTCTTCCAGTCGAGAAGCCTGCCCTTACCTCTGAAAATCATTACGCTTGTGGCCACCTTGATTCCATTTGCGGTGTTTGCAAACCGAATGATCGAGGAACCTGCTCGGAAACTCATCGTCAGACTCTTGCATAACTCGTTACATTCCCGTGCACCGAAGCTTGCAATTGAGCCCGACGTAGAAGTTGCCGATCCGCACGCACGACCATAAATCGGCACACGGACAAATATCTGGGCAGCATGATTGCTTGCCACTTCAAACCTTGATTTTTCGTTAGCAAAAGTCACGCGGTGAGTGATATTGTTGCCGCGATAAAACTTTTTCAACACCGCCGTGAAACGCAAAGCCCTCTATCTCGTCATCTTCGCCGTCGCCGCGGCAGGTGCCGCCAGCGGTACCTGGCTCGTCAACCGCAAGCCCGCGCCACCGGCCCAGGCAACACAACAAAACCAGTCGAAGGAAGCCACCGCCATCGCCGCCGACATGCAGCAGGTGCTGGCCGACTACCGCAAAATGATCGTGCTGACCCAGGACGAAGCCGGGCTCTCCTCAACGGGCCAGGAAGAGGTCAACCGCATCGGCCAGCAGCTGTTCCATGACAACCAGGAACGCATCAACCGGATCGACGATGCCCTGGCAAGCCTCGTCGGGTCGCAGGATCCGCGCCGCTTCGAAGCGGTCGGCGGCCTGCTCGATTACGTCGAGTCGGGCGAGGGCCTCTACGACGCCGACCGTCTCGCCTTCCGCGAACTGATGCAGTCGCTGCTGGCGAGCGTCGCGAAGGATTCGTCGCTCCCGGCCATCAAGCTGCACAAGCGGATCTCGGAAGACGTCGACGCGCTGGCCGAGATCGAGCGCACTTACGAGAAAGAGATCCGCGCCGTCTTCGGACGCTTCGAGACGCGCTCCATCACGCTCAAGCGCGAGAAGTGGGACAGCTACGTCGCCTACCTGAAGACGCTCTACCAGCGCGACCGCATCCTCAAGGATTACGGCGTCGTGCTGCCCTACCCCGCCAAGCCGGAACCGCCGGGCCAGGACAACAACAACCCGACCGCGCAAAAGGAAGAGGACGAGATCTTCGGCAAGGGCCTGCCGAAGAAGACGATCGTGCTGACGTTCGACGACGGTCCGCACCGCCGCTACAGCGAGGAGATCGCCGCGATCCTCAAGCAGTACGATGCGCCGGCCGTGTTCTTCAGCGTCGGCCGCAACATCGGCACGCTCGACGCGCACGGCGCCGCGCGCCTCAACGCGGGCGCGGAAGTCAGCCGCAAACTGAAGGCGGCTGGTTATGTGCTGGCCAACCACAGCTTCTCGCACGCGCAGTTGTCGAAGGAAAGCGGCGACAGCCTGAAGGCCGAGATCCTCGATACGGACACGCTGCTGAAGGCCGTCGATCCGCAACGCTCCGCGCTGTTCCGGTTTCCCTACGGCGCGCGCAACAAGGAGGGCATGCACCTGCTGGCCGATGCGCACCTGAAGTCCGTCATGTGGAACATCGACTCGCTGGACTGGGCCGATCCGGTGCCCTCGTCCATCGCCGATCGCGTGCTGCGCGCGGTCGACAAGGAAGGCCGCGGCATCATCCTGTTCCACGACATCCACGAGCGCACCGTGAAGGCGCTGCCGGCGATCCTCGACCGGCTCGTCGCCGAGGGCTACCAGTTCGCCGGCTGGGACGGCAATACGTTCCGCGTGAGTGGCGGCGCGCATGCGGCGCCGGCGCCCGTCGCGCGCGCGGCGGCGACGGGATATGCGTCTTCGTGGGCCATCGTCGTCGGTGTCGACGGCTATCCAAAATGGCCGCGCCTGCAGTACGCCGTGCGCGATGCGGAAGGCGTCGGGCAGGCGCTCGTGCAAAAGTTCGGCTTTG
This sequence comes from uncultured Massilia sp., assembly GCA_946481275.1. The sequence goes on along the minus strand of CAMLMV010000051.1, from coordinate 13,667 downwards.
CGCCCGACCACGTGATCACGCTGAAGAACGAGCAGGCGACACGCCGCGGCATCCTCGCCGCATTCCACGACGTCGTGGGCCACGGCTTGCAGCCGAACGACCGCGTGTTCGTGTTCTTCGCGGGCCACGGCGCCACGCGCAAGCTGAGTTCCGGCCGCGATCTCGGCTACATCGTGCCGTACGATGCCGATCCGGACAACCTCGCCAGCGACGCCATCCCGATGACGGAAATCCAGAACATCGCCGAGAGCCTGCCCGCGAAGCACGTGCTGTTCGTGATGGACGCCTGCTACAGCGGCCTGGGACTCACGCGCGGCGGCGCCAACGCGGCCTTCCTGCGCGACAACGCCAGGCGCCTCGGCCGCCAGATGTTGACGGCGGGCGGCACGGACCAGATGGTCTCCGACGGCGGTCCGAACGGTCATTCCGTGTTCACGTGGACGCTGCTGCAGGGCCTCGGCGGCAAGGCCGACCTGAACGGCGACGGCCTGATCACCGCGACGGAGCTGGCGGCGTACGTGGCGCCGGCGGTGTCCAGCGTGTCGCAGCAGACGCCCGCTTTCGGCAGCCTGCCCGGTTCCGAAGGCGGCGACTTCGTGTTCGAACTGCCCGAGGAAAGCGAATTCCTGAACACGAACACGGCGCAGCTGTCGAACGACGCCATCGCCCTCAACACGAAGCTGGACGCGAAGGCGTCGGCACCCACCGCGCCCGTCGTCGTGAAGGATCTGCAAGGCGGCGAGCAGACGATCAAGGCGCCGGTCGCGGTGCCCGTATCGAGCCGCCAGCAGGCGCAGCACGCCAACGATCACGGCCTGCAGCTGTACAAGGAAAAACAGTACGCGCAGGCGGAGGCGCAGTTCACGGAAGCGCTGAAGCTGCGGCCGAACTTCGCGCTGGCGGCGAACAATCTCGGCTTCGTATTCTACAAGCAGGACAAGTTCGCTGAAGCGGCGCGCTGGTTCGAAAACGCGATCAAGATGGATCCGTCGCGCGCGATCGCGTACATGAACCTGGGCGACGCGTATGCGCGCGCGGGGGATGGCGAGAAGGCGAAGGCGGCGTACAAGACCTATCTCGAGCTGGCGCCGAACGGGTCGGGTGCGGGGTATGCCAAAGGACAGCTCGAGAAGCTGTAAGGGCGCTACGGGGCCTCGTACGCCCCGAGCCTCCGCTGCTCATCCTCGCTGAACATCCGATTGCGCAGTGCCGCCACGGCTGCCTCGTCATGCAGGCCGCGGCGTTCAGCGAGGTACGCGTCGATCCGCCGCTTCCACGCCGCTTCCTCCCGATCCACATCCGCAAGCCGCTGCGCCGCATCCGCGCCGAACGCCTCCGCACGGAGGCGGAAAACATCCTCCTCACCCGCGCCGCCGGCCCGCAACCGCTCCGCCTCCTCCTGCACGCGCACGATTTTCAAAGGCGCCTCGCGCGCCGCACGGACATCGGCCGGCAAGCCCGCATCCAGCGCGGCCAGGCGCGCCTGCTTCTGCTGCGCGCTCAAGGTGCGGTCGTCGCGGATCTCCATGCGTGCCAGGGCGTCCGCACTGGCGGCATCCTCGCGGCCGAAGATCGCGACGATCTCGCGCGGGCTGAAATACTGCGCGCGCAGGCCGCGCAATGCGGTCAATCGGCGCTTCAGGGCCGCCGCGTCCACGCCGGTCAGCCTGCGGTCGGCGCCCAGTCCCGCCAGCGCATGCCGGTACGCGATGTAGCGCGTCAGCACGCGCTTCGCCGCCGCAGCGGCGGCCGGGCGCAGCGTGCGGTCCAGTTCACGCTCGATTTCCGCCCGCACCGCATCGGGCGATTTCTCACCGACGGTGCTCAGGTAGTAGTCGAACAGCTCGATCAGCCGGGCGTCCGCGACGATGCTGTCGTCCGGCGCCACGTGCACGGCGCCGTCCGGCCGCGTGCCCTGCAGCGATGGCGCGAACGCCTTCGCTGCAGGGACGACGGTCACCGTCTGCAAAGCCGGTGCCGGGCGAGAGGCCAGCACGGCCAGCCACAACGTGCCCGCCGCGCCGAGCGCAAAGACGATGGTCGGATTGCGGTTCACAGGCCCATCTCGCGCAGGCGGTTGGCGTGCTGGCGGTACAGCGTGACGGGATTGGTCTCGAACAGGTTGACGAGGCCCGCGACCTGGTTCACTTCGTCCAGGTGGTTCAGCGCATAGTCGTCGCGGATCACGCGGCCCAGGTGGCTGGAGCAGCTGCCGACGAGGCCATCGTTCTTCTCGCCGCGGAACGCCAGCGACACGAGGCTGAGCGGGCCGTCGATCGGGTCGAGCAGGTTCGTGAACGGCTGCGCGCCGCTCCACGAGAAGTAATACACGCCTCTGGTCTGGTAGGCGCCCTCGCCGCACGCGGTGGCCGGCACGCCTTCCGGGTGCGCGGCGTTGAATTTCGCGGCGCCGGCGGTGGTCAGCGAATCCAGCGCCGCCGTCGACACCTGCGCGCTGCTGTCGCCGGACAGGAAGGCGATGGTGCCCGCCAGGCCGTTGACGATGGACCCCAGCACGGCTTCCGAAAACGTTCCCGGCGCATTGGCGCCGCGGATGACGTCCGCCACCGCCGAACCTTTATTGACGCCGCCGACGCTCGTCACGGAAGCGACGAGGTTCGGCGCCACCGAGGCGACGTAGCGGATCGTCGGGCCGCCGTGGCTGTGGCCGATCAGGTTGACTTTCTGGGCGCCGGTCGCGGCCAGCACCCGCTTGACGTAGGTGAGCAGCTGTTCGCCGCGCACTTCCGTGCTGTTGGCGGCGCTCACCTGGGCGACGTAGACCTGGGCGCCGTCGCGGCGCAGCGCGTCCGTGATGCCGAACCAGTAATCGAAGGGACCGATGCTGTCCCAGCCGAGCAGGCCGTGCACCAGCACGATCGGGTAGCGGGTCTGCGTATAGCCCGCGGCGGATGCGGACAGCGGCAGGAACGACAGGGCGAACAAGAGTGCGGCGAGCCAGCGGGCGAAACGTTTCATCGGTTGGTCTCCTTTTTGATGTTTGTCGTACGGCTGAGCCAGAGTACGTACAAGCGGAGGACGCAACAAGGCATGTACGGCCGCGCAAAACGGCTTGGCTTGCCGAATCAGGCGAATGTCTCAATAATCCATGCATCGTTTGCAAAGGACCAACACCATGGACATGAAACGCATCAACGCGGGCAAGCTGCGCGCGATCGGTTACGACACGCGCGAGCGCATCCTGCGCGTGGAATTCGACGACGGCAGCGCGATCGATTACTCGGGCGTCGGCAGCGAAATCTGGCGGCGCTTTTCGACGTCGGGCGCGGCCTGGAGTTTCTATCGCGACAATATCGAGGAAGAGTTTGCGGGCAAGCGCGGGCGCGCCCAGGTGGACAGCAAACGGGCGGAACTCGATGCGCTGTTCGGCGGCGGGGACGCCCCCGTAAAGCCGAATCCGCTCGACGAACTCTTCAAGAAAACGGGCGAAGAATGAACGGGCCCGCACCCGGCATGCCGGAAACGATCGAGGCGCCGTGCCAACGCAAACGATCGACCTGAAAGTCGGGCTCTACTAAGCGACAGGAAACCGATTTGACCATGCAGTGGAGGAAATCCTGATGGAGCAAGAAAGCATCGTACGTTATTGGCACGCAGTCGAACTGCTTCAGCCCCAATCCGCACCGAAGCTGAAGAAGCGCAGCAACCTGTACGGCGCGTTCATTCACGACACGCCGCTCCGGCACCTGGTTCCTCCCTGGGCGCCCGACAGTATCGTCGCCGGACAGCCGTTACCCAAGAAGTGCGACTGGAGCCACACGCTGTTTGCCCACCTGTACGACAGCCGCGTGGTGGCCGACAAGCTCAGGGAAGCCTTCGGGGCCGATCAAGGTTATCGCGAACCGCAATTCCGGGAATCGGCAGTGTTTGCCGCAAAATTCACCATGGCCGGCCACATGGTCGACGACAGCTTCGTGCTGTCCACGGAAGCGTGGATGCTGGGACGGGTGTTGGCCGGCAAAGACTGGACGGCGGGATTCGACCTCGATCAAAAGGCCGCCGCCGACCAGGCGAGCGCACTGCTCACGGGCCGCGTCACCGGCGACGCCCTGCGCACACTGACGGATTGGGTGGTCGGGTTCCTGGGCCTGGCGGACTTGTTCGGCCGTGCGGAGCGGCCCGTGTGCCGTTTCCGCTCCCAACCCGTCAGGCCGGACAAGCGCGAGCCGGAAGAGGATCCGCTCAACAGCTTCCTGCTCGGCGATCTGGCCGGCGTCGCTGCCGCCATCCATCACGGCGAAACGAGCGCACCGCTCGATCAATACCTGCGCCGGCACGATCCGCAGCGGCGCCTGCACGTCGACGACGACCGGGCATCGCTGCCGCTGATCGAGCGGCTCATGCCGGATGCCTACGCCGACAGTTGCTGGCCCACCGAGCGGCATCTGGGACTGGTGCACTCCCAGCAGCTGGCCGTGAACACGATCCTGTCGACGCTCGCCGGCGACCAGGGACTGCTCGGCATCAACGGCCCGCCGGGCACGGGTAAGACGACGCTGCTGCGCGACCTGGTCGCCGCGATCGTCACCGGCCGCGCCGATGCGCTTGCCCAACTGCGGCGCGCCTCCGACGGCTTCGTGAGCGACGGACGCGAAGTCGCCAACGACGGCGGCAAGCAACAGGCGAGTTTTAAACTTGACCCGGTACTCTTCGGGTTCGAGATCGTCGTCGCGTCGTCCAACAACGGCGCGGTGGAAAACGTCACACTCGAATTGCCGCAGCGTGACAAGATCGACGCGAGCTGGTTGCCCGACGCCGAGTATTTCGCCGAACTGGGCGAACTGCTCAGCGGCAAACCGGCGTGGGGAATGATTTCCGGCGCTTTGGGCAGCAAGGCCCGACGCACGACGTTCGTCGATCGCTATTTCTTCGGCCAGCGTCCCTACTCCAGCACCGCCAGGCCGGACACGGAAACGGACGACGACGACGACGAGGCCATCCCGGGCGACGACGCGCAACCGGGGCAAGCTCCGGGCCCGCAGGGCTTCCTGGCCTGGCTGAGCGCGCAGGTTGAGGTCAACGCGGGCCGCTCCACCGAGCAACGCCAGGCGATGTGGCGGCAGGCGGTGTCGGACTACGCGGCGGTCAAGGAGGAGGCGCGCAAGGCCGGCGCCGATGCAAGCCGCATCCACGCGTTGATCCGGACGATCTGCCAGACCCGGAAGACGATCGCCGACAAAACCGGCGCGGCAGCCATCCTCGAACGCAAACTGGCCGACACGGTGGCGCGGCTCGCGCACCTGGATGCCGACGAAGGCCGCCCGGCCGGCCTCGCGCTCAAGACCAGCCTGGATACGCTCAAGCAGCACCTCACCCGCAAACCGGGTTTCTGGGCGAAGTTGTTCAGCCTGTGGAAGGCGCAACGCGAATGGAATGCGTTGCAGGCGTTGCTGGAGGCCGAACGTGACCTGGCCTCGGCCGAAGTCGCCCGGATCGCGCGCCTCGCCAGGCAACTCGACACGTCGCGGGCGAGTCTGGAACAGGAGAGCGCCGAAGCGCGCCGCGACCTTCTTCGCTTGCAGGAGCAGGATAAGGCACTGACGCGGGACGCGACCGGCCTGGCCGCCGGGCACCGGGCGGATCACCTCGTCGCCTGGCTGCAAAGCGATGCGATCGGCCGTGGCGATGCCATCGAGCTGGCCGAGCCCTGGCAGATCGAAGGCTGGCGCCAGGCGCGCGCGCGCGTCTTCGTCCAGGCCCTCAAGCTCCAGCGGACGTTCTTCGAGCTGGAGGCGGCGCGGATGCGCACCAACCTCTTCCTCGCCAACGCACTCGTGACGGGCGCACGCTTCCAGGGCCTGTCGCGCGACGCCATTCGTTCGGCCTGGGCGTCGTTGTTCATGGTCGTTCCGGTGTTGAGCAGCACCTTCGCGTCGTTTTCCCGCTCGTTCGGCTCGTTGCGGGCCGGCGAAATCGGGTGGCTGATGGTGGACGAGGCCGGGCAGGCGCCGCCGCAGGCCGCGGTGGGCGCACTGTGGCGCGCCCGGCGCGCCGTGCTGGTGGGAGATCCCCTGCAGCTCAAGCCCATCGTCACCGTGTCCGACGCGGCGCTGGAACACATGCGCACGCGTTACCAGGTCGATGCGCACTGGCTCCCGAACCGGCAATCCGCGCAAACCCTGGCCGACGAAGCCACCCCGTGGGGCCGCCTGGCCGGACCGTCCGGCAGCAAGACGTGGGTCGGCCTGCCGTTGGTCGTGCATCGCCGTTGCGACAGGCCGATGTATGCGCTTGCCAACCGCATCGCCTACGACGGGGCCATGGTGTACGGCACGCTGGCGCCCAAGCCGGAAAAAGAAACCCGCGCCAGCTTGCCGACCGGGTGGATCCACGTCAAGGGCACATCGCAGGGGAACTGGGTTCCCGAGGAAGGCCAGGCCTTGCAGGCGCTGTTGGCGCATTTGCGCGCGGACGGCGTCGACGCCAAGGACATCTCCGTCATCACGCCGTTCACGGACGTCCGCAACAACCTCAAACGAATCGTCGGCAACGGCATGGTGTTCGGCACGATCCACACCATGCAGGGCAAGGAGGCGATGGTCGTCATCATGGTCCTGGGCGGCAACACGGCCGGTGCGGGCGCCCGCAACTGGGCCGTTTCGGAGCCGAATCTCCTGAACGTGGCAGCGACGCGGGCCAAGCGGCGCTTCTATGTGATCGGCGACCGGGACGACTGGCAGAACCGGGCGCTGTTCTGCGACGTCATGGATCTGCTGCCGCTCCAGGCGATTCCGGCGCGTCCGCAGGAAACGATGGCGCTGCCTCAATAAAAAAACGCCGCTCCGGTCTCCCGGCGCGGCGTCAACTCTGCTGTGATCAGTGTAACCGATCACGCGCCCGAATGGTCAGGCAGATTCCTTCAGCTGTTCCAGGATGGCCGGGTTTTCCAAGGTCGAGATGTCCTGGGTGATGGTCTCGCCCTTGGCCAGCACGCGCAGCAGGCGGCGCATGATCTTGCCGGAACGGGTCTTCGGCAGGTTGTCGCCGAAGCGGATCTCTTTCGGCTTGGCGATCGGACCGATCTCCTTGCCGACCCAGTTGCGCAGCTCGGCGGCCAGCTTCTTCGCTTCCTCGCCGGTCGGACGCGCCTGTTTCAGCACGACGAACGCGCAGATCGCCTCGCCCGTCGTCTCGTCCGGCTTGCCGACGACCGCCGCTTCCGCCACGATCGGGTGCGCGACCAGGGCGGACTCGATCTCCATCGTGCCCATGCGGTGGCCCGAGACGTTCAGCACGTCGTCGATGCGGCCCGTGATGGTGAAATAGCCCGTGTCCTTGTTGCGGATCGCGCCGTCGCCGGCCAGGTAGTACTTGCCGCCCAGTTCATCCGGGTAGTAGGCGCTGCGGAAACGGTCCGGGTTGTTCCAGATGGTGCGGATCATCGACGGCCACGGACGCTTCACGACCAGGATGCCGCCCTGCCCGTTCGGCACGTCGTGGCCGGCTTCGTCGACGATGGCGGCCATGATGCCCGGCAGCGGCAACGTGCAGGAACCCGGCACCATCGGCGTCGCGCCCGGCAGCGGGGTGATCATGTGGCCGCCCGTTTCCGTCTGCCAGAAGGTGTCCACGATCGGGCAGCGCTGGCCGCCGATCTGCGTGTAGTACCACATCCACGCTTCCGGATTGATCGGTTCGCCGACGGTGCCCAGCAGGCGCAGGCTGGACAGGTCGTAGTTCTGCGGATGCACCTTCTCGTCCGTGTTGGACGCCTTGATCAGCGAACGGATCGCCGTCGGCGCCGTGTAGAAGATGCTGACCTTGTGCTTGGCGATCGTCTCCCAGAAGCGGCCGGCGTTCGGGAACGTCGGCACGCCTTCGAACACGACCTGGGTGGCGCCGACGGCCGTCGGGCCGTAGCAGATGTACGTGTGGCCCGTCACCCAGCCGATGTCGGCCGTGCACCAGTAGACGTCGTCCGGCTTGATGTCGAAGGTCCACTTCATCGTCAGCGCGGCCCACAGCAGGTAGCCGCCGGTCGAGTGCTGGACGCCCTTCGGCGTGCCCGTCGAGCCCGAGGTGTAGAGGATGAACAGCGGATGTTCCGCATCCACCCACTCCGGCTCGCACTCGCCGCTCTGGCCGTCGACGAGGTCGTGCAGCCACAGGTCGCGGCCTTCCTGGAAGTTGATGTTGCCGCCGGTGCGCTTGTAGACGATGACGTCGCGGATCGTCTCGCAGCCGCCCATCGCCAGCGCCTCGTCGACGATGGCTTTCAGCGGCAGCGATTTACCGCCGCGCAGCTGCTCGTCGGCCGTGATGACGGCGACGGCGCCCGCGTCGATGATGCGCTCCTGCAGCGATTTCGCGGAGAAGCCGCCGAACACGACGGAGTGCGTCGCACCGATGCGCGCGCACGCCTGCATCGCGGCCACGCCTTCGATCGACATCGACATGTAGATGATGACGCGGTCACCCTTCTTGATGCCGCGGGCTTTCAGGCCGTTGGCGAATTTGCACACGCGTTCGTGCAGTTCGCGGTACGTGGCGCGGGTGACGGCGCCGTCGTCCGCTTCGAAGATGATCGCCGTCTTGTCGCCGTTGCCGTTCTCGATCTGGCGGTCGAGGCAGTTGTACGACGCGTTCAGCTGGCCATCCGCGAACCATTTGTAGAATGGCGCATTCGATTCGTCGAGGGTTTGCGTGAAGGGTTTGTGCCAGGCGACGTTCTCGCGCGCCAGGCGGGCCCAGAAACCTTCGTAGTCGCTGGCGGCTTCGGCGCACAGCTTGTTGTACGCATCCATGCCGGAAATCGCGGCATTGGCGGTGAATTGTGCGGGCGGCTGGAATACGCGGTTTTCCTGCAATCCCTGCTGCTGGGTCTCGTTCTCGGCCATACTAGTCTCCTATGTTTTGATAGTGTAGTGTTTGCCCAATACCTTAGGCGCCCTCGCTTACTGAGCCCTTACAGAGCCCGGTCGGCGCACTGGCGGCATCCCCGCTGGCCATTCTATCAACCTTCCGCATACCACGACGCCATGCCGGCAACGCCCGGCGGGTGTAGAATGTTGAGCTGTCCTGACCGCCGCCGCATTGGAAAGCCCGCTTAGATGCACGATTCGCAACCCTCCTCCAGCCCGCGCAAACGCAGCGCACTCGCCAGTTTCATGTTCGCCAGCCGCTGGCTGCAACTGCCCCTTTACCTCGGCCTGATCCTCGCGCAATGCGTTTACGTGTTCCATTTCTGGGTCGAACTGAAGGACCTCGTCCTGGCCGCGATGGGCAACGAAGCCGCGCTGCAGCACATCTTCCAGGCCGTCGCCGTGCCGGGCGCGCCGCTGCCGAACAAATTGAACGAAACGACGATCATGCTCGTCGTGCTGGGCCTCATCGACGTCGTCATGATCTCGAACCTCCTGATCATGGTGATCGTGGGCGGCTACGAGACGTTCGTGTCGCGCATGTACCTGGAAGACCATCCGGACCAGCCGGAATGGCTGTCGCACGTGAACGCGTCCGTGCTGAAGACCAAGCTGGCGATGGCGATCATCGGCATCTCGTCGATCCACCTGCTCAAGACGTTCATCAACGCCCAGTCCTACGACGCGAAGACGATCATCGCGCAGACCTGCATCCACGCCGTGTTCCTGCTGTCGGCAATGGCGATCGCCTACACCGACCGGATCATGATGAATACCCAGAGTGACAACAAGCACCACTGATTCCACCGTAATCCAAGACCCCACAGCGAGACCCACATGACTGTCATTAAACAGGACGACCTGATCGAATCGGTCGCTAGCGCCCTCCAGTACATCAGCTACTACCACCCCGCCGACTACATCCAGCACCTGGCGCGCGCCTACGAGGCCGAGCAGAGCCCGGCCGCCAAGGACGCCATCGCGCAGATCCTGACCAACTCGCGCATGTGCGCGGAAGGCAAGCGCCCGATCTGCCAGGACACCGGCATCGTCAACGTGTTCCTGAAGATCGGCATGAACGTGCGCTTCGAAGGCTTCGGCAGCGGCTCGATCACCGACGCCGTCAACGAAGGCGTGCGCCGCGCGTACAACTTCGCCGACAACAAGCTGCGCGCCTCGATCGTCGCCGACCCGCACTTCGAGCGCAAGAACACCAGGGACAACACCCCGGCCGTCGTGCACATGGAACTGGTGCCGGGCGATACGGTCGACGTGATGGTCGCCGCAAAGGGCGGCGGCTCGGAGAACAAGACCAAGTTCGTCATGCTGAATCCGTCCGACTCGCTGGTCGACTGGGTCCTCAAGACCGTCCCGCTGATGGGCGCCGGCTGGTGCCCGCCTGGCATGCTGGGCATCGGTATCGGCGGCTCCGCCGAAAAGGCCATGCTGATGGCCAAGGAGTCGCTGATGGAAGACATCGACATGTACGAACTGAAAGCACGCGGCCCGCAGAACAAGCTGGAAGAGCTGCGTATCGAACTGTGCGACAAGATCAACGCACTGGGCATCGGCGCTCAGGGCCTGGGCGGCCTGACGACCGTGCTGGACGTGAAGATCAACATGTACCCGACCCACGCCGCATCGAAGCCGGTCGCGATGATCCCGAACTGCGCCGCCACCCGCCACGCGCACTTCGTGCTGGACGGCTCGGGCCCGTCGTACATCGAACCGCCGGCGCTGTCGACCTGGCCGGATGTGAACTGGACCCCGGACACGCAGAAGTCGAAGAGCGTCAACCTCGACACGCTGACGAAGGAAGAAGTCGCATCGTGGCAGCCGGGCCAGACCCTGCTCCTGAACGGCAAGATGCTGACGGGCCGCGACGCCGCGCACAAGCGCATCCAGGACATGCTGGCGAAAGGCGAACAGCTGCCGGTCGACTTCACGAACCGCGTGATCTACTACGTCGGCCCGGTCGATCCGGTGCGTGACGAAGTCGTGGGCCCGGCCGGCCCGACGACGGCGACCCGCATGGACAAGTTCACCGACATGATGCTCGAGAAGACGGGCCTGATCGCGATGATCGGCAAGGCCGAACGCGGCCCGGCTGCCATCGAGGCGATCAAGAACCACAAGTCGGCCTACCTGATGGCCGTCGGCGGTTCGGCATACCTCGTGTCGAAGGCGATCAAGTCGGCGAAGGTCGTCGGCTTCGAAGACCTGGGCATGGAAGCGATCTACGAGTTCGAAGTCAAGGACATGCCGGTGACGGTGGCCGTCGATGCGACGGGTACCTCGGTGCACCAGACCGGTCCGAAGGAATGGGCTGCGAAGATCGAGTCGCTGAAGCTGATCCCGGCGTAATGCATGGGACGGGCGGCCCGGCCGCCCGTCTTACAATCCATCCATGTCCACATCCACGTCCACCAACGATGCGCCCATCGGCGTCTTCGACTCCGGCCTCGGCGGCCTGTCGATCCTGCGCCACATCCGCGCACAACTCCCGCACGAACATCTGATCTACGTGGCCGACACGGGCTTCGCCCCGTACGGCGACAAGCCCGAACACGTCGTCGCCGAACGATCGCTGGCGGTGGCCCGCTTCCTCGTCGAACGGGGCGTCAAGGCAATCGTCGTGGCGTGCAACACGGCGACCATTTCCGCGGTTCGCCTGATGCGCGAGACCTTCCCCGACCTGCCCATCGTCGGCGTGGAACCGGGCCTGAAGCCGGCAGCGGCGGCGACGCGCAGCGGCAAGGTCGGCGTACTGGCCACGGAACGCACGCTGGCCGGCACCAAGTTCCTGCAACTGCGCGACCAGATCACGGAAGCGACGAACGCGCAATTCCTGCTGCAGCCATGCCGCGGCCTCGTCGACCGGATCGAGCTGGGCGACACGGAAGGCACGCGCGAGCTGCTGCAGCGCTACGTGACGCCGCTGCTCGAGCAGGGCGCCGACACCCTCGTCCTGGGCTGCACGCACTACCCGCTCGTACGCGCCGCGATCGAGGACGTGATCGCAGCGACCGGCGCACGGGGCGTCACGCTCGTGGATACGGGCGACGCCGTGACGCGCCAGCTGGTGCGGTTGCTGGATGCGGGGCGGTTGCTGCGTTCTGCTTCTGCCGATGCACCGGGCACGCTGGAGGCTTGGACCAGCGCCAGCGCCACCGCGCTGTCGGCCGCGTTCAACAGTCTGATCGGCATCGATCCGCCGGTGCACGAGGCCTCCTTTGGGGGCGCCTGAGGGTCGGCTGCACTGCTGGGCAAAACTCGATTTGCCAGAATGCGAATGACCCTATATAATCTCGTTCTGTCTCGGCAACAACGAGACAGCAAGCAAGACAGTGGTGGCTGTAGCTCAGTTGGTAGAGTCCAGGATTGTGATTCCTGTTGTCGTGGGTTCGAGTCCCATCAGCCACCCCAAGAATATCAAGCACTTAGCCCAGTTTTCGAACTGGGCTTTTTGCTTTTTAAAAGTCATGTAGGCACTGTGCAGGGTTTCGCGTCCATTATGTCGAAACAGCGCTAGTTCACGCTTACCAATCACGAGCGTTCGGCTCTTTGAAAGCCTGCCGATGCCCGATAGCGAACTTATGTTCCGTTGACGCTTGGTTCGGCCCCGGGAATTCCTTGTCTTCGGAGCAACAAGAGCCTTACACTGAGCTCAGCGGCCGGGCTCGGCCACAAGCGGACATGACGAGATAACCAAGGAATTTCTTGATCCCCACGACCAATCTGGACAGCAGCGTCGCGCACGGCGCAAGGAGCGGAAAGACGCGTCTGCCTGCCGACCTCGCGGAATTCTTTGTCTTCGTCAGATTGCCCAAGCGTGGCCGTCCCCGCCGTGAAAAGCCGGGCCGGGTGTTTCGGACAATTGCCACGCTGATTGCGTTCACTGCGCTGTTCGCGCTGCTGGTGTCGATACCAACTTTGCTGTTGTTACGAAGCTTGATCGGGCTAAGGTCCTGCATCGATGTCGAGGGAGGAACGTTCCTGGTCCTCAGCGTGACGGTTGGCCCCCTCGTGGAAGAGCTGCTGTTTCGGGCGGGGCTACGCAGCGCGCGCTGGACGATGTGTGGGATGCCTGCGCTGATCGCCCTGTTCGTGCAGGGATGGCAGAGTCCGCTGGCAATTGCCGCAGTGACGAGCGTGGCGTTATTGATTGATGTGGCCATCCGACGCCGCATGGGGGCGGAGGCCGAAGCCATCCTGCGCTGGCGCCGTGGCCGTGCATTCGTCGCGCGCTACCCGCTGATCGTGCGCGGCTATGCGCTCGCGTTCGCCCTCGTCCACATCATTAACTACGTATCTGACCCGGCGATCGGCTGGCGTGCCGGGCTGGTCGTCTTCGCGGTGAGCTCCCAGCTTGTGCTCGGGTTGGTGCTCAGTTTCCTGCGTCTACGCTTCGGCTTGGGAACCTCGATCCTGGCCCACTGCGTCTGGAACGGGCTTGTGAGCATCGTGGACGCGATCGTAGGGTAGTTGGAGGAGCCTAACCAAACCCCGGCGAACAAAAATGCGAAACTCAACAATGTTTTCTTGATTCTGTACTCAGCACCATCCAATCGTGATGCTGTAAAGAATGAAAAAAGCCATCACCGACTGAATAAAAACGTTCCCAAGCGTCTTCCAGGATAACGTCCTGACACTTTGCCTCAATGCGTGCGAACTCCGCCGCAACCTGCTTTGCTGCTTTTTCCTGGCGCGGGTCGATACCTTGGTCTACAAGGGTTTAATCAGTTCGACGGGAACTTAGCCAAATCTGCGCAGTCTCATGCAGTA